>NZ_SRZC01000010.1 GCF_004792655.1 Palleniella muris
TATTATGGGCGGTGCATCCGCCTCCACACAACAAAGCGCACTTGCAGGTGCTGCATGCCTGATGTTTGGAAATGTTGTCCTCATGCCAGTAGTTTAGACGCTGCTCATCCCATACAGGCACTCTGCCGGAATAGTCGCCGATGCAATAGTCGCGCTCACCTATAACCTCCCAGCAAGGATAAATCTTGAAAAACGGGTCGAACACATAGCCGCCTATTTGGGAAGAACAGAATGTCGACCTGTATGGCAACGGAGTCTGTTTGTATATGGAGCGGTAGATTTTGCCATAAGTGGCATAGTCATGGCATCCATATTCAAAATCAAGGCTTTCGTGTTTCTTTATGAATTCTTTTTGCGAAAGGAATGCCTGTTTGTCCTTATTGTCAAGCGACTCGTCAAAGTTCTCAAGACGTGCGGAATCTATGGCAAACTTCTTATGCTTGGTGTACCCAAGCGCATCGAAACAATCTTTCAGCTCCTTCAGTTGTGGGAAATTGTTCCTGTCGGTGTTGAAGCGTATTGTGATGGCAATATCCTTGTCAATGGCCATGCCGATATTGTCAACAATCTTCTTGAATGTCGGAACACCATCCTTATGCAGCCGTTTTTGGTTGTGCATGTCCTCTGTGCCGTCTATTGTTATCTGCAAGGACCTTATCTTGTCCGGTGCCAACAGGTGGACAAATGCGTCAAGGTCATAGCCGTTGGTTATGGCACTGAACGTGAAGCCGGCTTCCGCGCCCTTCGCCACTATGTATTCCACCAGCTCCGAATTTTCCTTCAGCAGCGGCTCGCCGCCAAACAGCACTATATGCTTGCTTTCGCGCTGCTTGCTTTTCTGTATCTCCCTGATTGCCAAGAACGCTTTGTCCACCATCTCCATGGTCATGGCATGTCTTTTATGCGTTCCTTTCACAAGTTCGCGCTCAAAACAATAAGGACATCTGAAATTGCAGTCGTAGGTGACTACAAAAGTGTAGGAGGCGTAAAGCAGCATATCCTTCTTGTGCAAGGCAACAGCCATACGGCGGAAATAGTCGTTCTCCTCCTCTTGTGACAGTCGGGTAAGGTATCGCCTGTTTGCAAGCCCTTCAAAAAGCTCGGAACCGAAATCGGAACAAGAAACAGACTCCCTGCTTCTCAACATATCGGCAACGGAACGAGGTACAATGTCTATGGAGCCGGCATATCCATGCAGCAGCATAACGCTGTCATCGTCCAAATCTACAAATATGATGTATGAGGAAACTCGCAGCATAGTAATAGTTAAGGTTTTAATTTGTTCATTTCACAGACTCTTCGATATAGATGTCACCCGAAGCAGGTGTTACACTTATAACACAATCACCCGAGGGTAGTGTTTCAAAAAAGTGGGTCTGGACTTGCTATTTTGAGGTAACGCTGCAAAGGTAGTGATTATTTTGAAGATTGATACTATATTGCTGGCTTTTTTTTTGTGATTTTACGCAAATTCGGGACAAAAACACCCCTAAAAAGTTGCAGCTTTCTTGATTTTTCCAAATGCACAGCCTTCGGTTTTGCGTGCAAAGAACTCTGCCTTTGCATGGTCATCATGATTCAAATGCATCCCGCTTATATTGGATGATACAGTGGCATACGATATTGGTATATTGCATGTTTAGCAATTCAGGCATTTCAAGAATGTGTTTCAAATAAAGCTCAGAGCTGTCCCGTTGGTGCAAAGTTTGCTTGTCCGTCTTGGAAGTTGGATTCACTATGTCCTTCGTTGTCATCGCTGCGCTTGCGCTCTATCACAGGCACTTGCGATTCTCATAACGGAATCGTATGAATTATGTAGATAGACATGAGCGTGACGAAATTATAATAATATGTGGAGCTGTAACTATTCTGCGGACTTAACCATATCATCTAAAGCACCGTGAAACGGTGATTCACACACACAGTTGAGGTGTGCTTTGCTTCCATGAGGCACACATCAGCTATGGGTGGGGCTGTGTCAAAATGCAAATTCCAAGAATTTCAACTTTCATGATGTAAGTACATCTCTGTAAGATAGAAAACAACAATTAGCAGAACAACAATTTTCTATAAGCCTACCGCGTAGCGGTTGAAGATAGTAGCCGTGGGTCGCAACCCACGGGAGATAGATGCAAGTGGTTAATCGCGACCGATTTATCGGTCGAATAAAGGGAAACGTGCTCACTATTCGACCGATAAATCGGTCGGTTGTAGATATTTTGATTACAATCCGTGGGTTGCGACCCACGGCTACTGTATCGTCACCGCTGACGCGGTTCTCCTGCACAGGGCCTGCTAATCGAATGCAAAGGTAAAGCTACAATCTTCAGCCGCTGATGCGGTTTCCCCCTACAAATTGTCTGCTAACTGAATGCAAAGGTAAAGTTAATGAAGAGTCACCGTTTCACGGTGCTTTTTATGGCATTTTTGGGTTTTATATGATAGCGCAAATTCGGCAGAACAACGAAAAACGCTGCCAAAGCACCGTGAAACGGTGTTGTGGTTGGGATATATTTGTCCGCTGAATACAGGCTTCATGAGGATAATCTGCATTAATCTTCAGAATCCGCATGAGGACATGCTCTGATACATTATTGTTGGTACGAAAATGCATATTTCGTACTGTGAAAAAACAAATAGCCCCCTTTATGATAACATTTTTATAATGCGTGGTAACATATTGTATCTTATTGAAAACAATATTTTTATGTTATATGAAGAATTTTGCCTAATTTTGCAACGGAAATCAAAACCTAACGAATTATTCTTATGCATCTATTCAGAAATGCTATTTTGTTTTCAGCATTGGCAGCGGTGTTGCCGATGCAGGCAAGCGATAAGTATGAGCAGGTACAGAACGGTATCGTGCTGCATACGCAGGCAGGGCAGAATGTCCGCGTCGAGCTTCTCGGTGACAAGCTGGCGAGAGTGTCGGCAGTGCCGGAGGGTGGAAGATTCACAGGCGGCAAGAGCCTTGTGGTTCTTCCCCAAGGCAAGTATTCTGCCTTCTCCACAAAGGACGAGGGCAACCGTGTGGTGCTGAAAACCCCTGCAATGAATGTGGCGGTGAACTACTCCGACGGTCAGGTGAGCTTCTACGACAGCAAGGGAAGGCTGCTGCTTGCGGAGAACAACGGAGGAAGGAGCTTCAAGCCGATAACGGTGGAAGGCACAAAAGCCTACACCGTCACCCAGACATGGGCGTCGCCTGACGACCAAGAGGGACTTTACGGACTCGGACAGCATCAGGCTAACGAATGGAACTACAAGGGAAAGAACGAGGAACTCTTCCAGTATAACACAAAGGTCTCTGTGCCTTTCGTCGTTTCCACAGGAGGCTATGGCGTGCTGTGGGACAGCTATTCATTGTGCCGTTTCGGCAATCCTGACGACTATCTGCAGCTTGGCGAAGCCTTCACATTATATGATAAGGAGGGAAAGAAGGGCAATCTCACCGGAACATACACAGCCAAGGACGGCACAACCCTTGTAAAACAGGAGCCGAACATATACTTTGAGCACTTGAAACGCGGTGACCTTGCACACGTGGTGAATCTCCCTGAGGATTTCCAATTCAATGGTTCAAAGGTTGTCTATGAGGGAGAAATCGAGGCGGATGCCACAGGAACGTTTGACTTTATCCTCTATTACTCAGGTTATCAGAAGGTCTACATCGACAACAAACTGCTTGTCCCCGAACGCTGGCGCACGGCATGGAATCCAAACAGCTATAAGTTCTCCGCCAAACTTGTGAAGGGCAAGCGCACTCCGGTACGCATAGAATGGACTCCTAACGGCGGAGTGGCTTACTGCGGACTGCGTGTCTACAAGCCTGTCACTGACGATGTGAAGAACCAGATGCGCTGGTGGGGCGAGATGCAGGACATGATAGACTACTATTTCATTGCCGGCGACAATATGGATGACGTAATCCACGGCTACCGCACGCTGACGGGCAAGGCTCAGGTCATGCCGCGCTGGGCTATGGGCTACTGGCAGAGCCGTGAGAAATACAACACTCAGGAGGAGGTGCTCTCCACGCTGAAGGAGTACCGCAAGCGTCAGATTCCTATCGACAACATTGTCATCGACTGGCTTCATTGGAAGGAAAATTCATGGGGAAGCCATGAGTTTGACCGCAAACGCTTCCCGAATCCGAAGCAGATGGTGGACGACATACACAACATGGGTGGACGAGTGATGATTTCCGTATGGCCGAAATTCTATGCCACCACGGAGCATTACAAGGAGTTTGACCGCAAAGGCTGGATGTACAAGCTGGCTGTCAAGGACTCCATACGTGACTGGGTGGGACCGGGCTACCTGGGTTCTTTCTATGATGCTTACAGTGCCGGAGCGCGCAAACTGTTCTGGTCACAGATGAAAGACCATTATTATCCTCTCGGAATAGATGCTTGGTGGATGGACGCTTCCGAACCGAACATACGCGACTGTGTGGACATACAGTATCGCAAAGACCTTTGCACGCCTACCGCTCTCGGGCCTTCGGCAAAATATTTCAATGCTTATGCACTGATGAATGCTGAGGCTATCTACGACGGACAGCGCACAACGACAGCCGACGACAAGCGCGTCTTCCTCCTCACACGTTCGGGATTTGCAGGTCAGCAGCGTTATTCCACCGCCACATGGAGCGGTGACATTGCCACCCGTTGGGAGGATATGCGTGCCCAACTGACGGCAGGACTGAACTTTGCCGTCAGCGGTATTCCGTTCTGGACAATGGACATCGGCGGCTTCTGTGTCGAAGACCGTTATGTTGCAGCACAGAAGGAGTTCTACACCACAGGCACTGAGAACGCCGACCTGAAGGAGTGGCGTGAGCTTAACACACGCTGGTTCCAGTTTGGTGCGTTCTGTCCGCTCTACCGTGCCCACGGACAGTGGCCTTTCCGTGAGATTTTCAACATCGCGCCGGAGACACATCCTGCTTACGAGTCAATGACTTACTACACAAAACTGCGTTACAGTCTGATGCCGTACATCTATTCCCTGAACGGCATGGTGCATTTCAACGACTACACAATGATGCGTCCGCTGGTGATGGACTTCACGGCTGATGTGCGCACCCGTGATGTTTGGGATCAGTTCATGTTCGGTCCTGCGCTTATGGCAGCCCCTGTCACGGAGTACAACGCTCGCAAGCGTGATGTCTGTTTCCCACAAGGCGAGGTGTGGTACGACTTCTATACCGGCAAGAGCATCACAGGTGGCGACATGAAAACCGTTGATGCGCCGTATTCACGCATGCCGTTGTATGTGCGCGGCGGTTCGATTGTACCTTTCGGTCCTGACATTCAGTGGAGTGACCAGAAGCCTGCCGAGGAGATTAAGCTGTACGTTTATGCAGGCAAGGACGGCAAGTTCACGCTTTACGAGGACGAGAACAACAATTACAATTACGAGAAAGGCGCATATGCGACAATAGATTTCCTGTGGAATGATGCCGCTTCCACGCTCACCATAGGTGCACGCAAAGGAAAGTTCCCGGGAATGCTTGCCAAGCGGACATTCACCATTGTGAAGGTTGACCGCAACAATCCTGCCTCTTTCGACACAATGCCGGAAGGAAAGAAAATAGAATATGGCGGCAAGAAAGTCTCTGTGAAACTGTAAATGGTTACTTATCTTTTTATAATACTATGAATATAAGTAAGGTTTGGTTAGTTCTGATAGTTTCGCTCTGTACCCTGGTTGCTCAGGGTGCAGAGCCTTCTTGTCCCATGGACTTGCGTGTACGGAACTTTAACAGTGGCTGGAAATTCTGTCTTGGTGATTCGCCTGAGGCAAAGGAAACCACATACGATGACAGCGGATGGCGTGCACTCTCGCTGCCACATGACTGGGCGATAGAGGGCAGTTTTTCACTCGATAACCCTTCGGGAACGGGTGGCGGTGCATTGCCGGGTGGCATAGGGTGGTACAGAAAGACATTCCGCCTGCCGGAAAACATTGCCGGCAAGCGTGTGTTTGTTGACTTTGATGGCGCATACATGAATGCTTCCGTCTTTGTGAACGGCACTTTTCTCGGCACTCGCCCTTACGGCTACGCATCGTTCAGCTATGACATGACCGGTTGCTTGTCCGCCGGCGGCAGTGAGAGTGTCATTGCCGTGCGCATTGACAATGCCGAGCAGCCCAACTCACGGTGGTACTCCGGCTGCGGAATCTATAGGAATGTGTGGCTGCGGATTGTGGATGAGGTGCATATTCCTAAAGACGGGACATTTGTAATGTCCGAGGGCAGCATGCTGAACGTAGAGACCAACATCGAAAACCTTTCACAAAAGAACCGGAAAGTGCGCCTTGTGACAACCGTCATCGATGCCGGCGGCAAGGAAGTTGCGAGCGTTTCCTCTGGCAAAAAACTGCCGAAGGGCAAGTGTACCGTGGCAAAACAGTCGGTGAATGTCCGCAATCCGAAACTGTGGGATGTGGATTCTCCTAACCTTTACACTGTCGTTTCTTCCGTGATTGACAGCAAGACGGGCAAGACTCTTGACACTTACACGACCACAACAGGCTTCCGCACGTTCCGTTTCGATGCCGTGAAAGGCTTCTCGCTTAACGGCAAGGCAATGAAAATCAACGGTGTGTGCATGCATCATGATGCCGGTGCGCTTGGTGCTGTTGTCAATACGGCAGCCATAACACGCCAACTGAGAATGCTTAAAGACATGGGCTGCAATGCCATACGCTGCACCCATAACCCTCCTGCGCCGGAGTTGCTTGACCTTTGCGACAGAATGGGTTTCCTCGTCATGGACGAAAGTTTCGACATGTGGCGCAAACGCAAGAGCGCGCACGACTATTCCAGATATTTCGACGAATGGCATGAGCGCGACCTTGACGACCTTGTGCGCCGTGACCGCAATCATCCTTCTGTGATAATGTGGAGCATCGGCAATGAGGTTCTTGAGCAATGGAGTGACGCAAAGGCAGACACTCTGAGCCTTGCCGAGGCGAATCTGATACTGAATTTCGGGCATTCAAAAGACCAACTGGCAGGGGAAGGCGAGGAAATGTCCGTCAATTCCCTCATTACGGCAAAACTCGCCAACCGTGTGCGCGCACTTGACACGACACGCCCCATTACCGCAGGATGCAACGAGCCTAATCCGGGAAACCACCTTTTCCGCTCAAACGCCCTTGACATAATAGGGTTCAACTACCACGACGATTGGTTCAAGGATGTGCCGAAGAACTTTCCGGGAAAGCCTTTCAACATCACCGAGAGTGTCTCCGCCCTCATGACGCGCGGCTATTACCGTATGCCGGCAGACACGATGTTCGTATGGCCGGAGCGTTGGGACAAGCCTTTCTTCGACTCTTCATTGTCCTGCTCTTCGTATGACAACTGCCATGTGCCGTGGGGAAACACCCATGAGGGCACGATGAAGCATGTGCGTGACAATGAGTTTATTACGGGGCAGTTCGTGTGGACGGGCTTTGACTACCTCGGTGAGCCTACTCCGTACGGCTGGCCCGCACGAAGCAGCTATTTCGGCATTATCGACCTCGCCGGTTTCCCTAAGGATGTCTACTATCTTTACCAAAGCGAATGGCAGAGGGAGAAGACTGTCCTGCACCTTTTCCCACACTGGAATTGGGAGGAAGGCAGGGAGGTGGACGTCTGGGCGTACTACAACAATGCCGACGAAGTGGAGCTTTTCCTCAATGGAGCATCACAAGGAATTTCCCGAAAGACAGACGACCGTCTGCACGCTGCGTGGAAAGTGAGGTTCGAGCCGGGCACACTGACGGCTGTAAGCAGGAAGGATGGTGTGGAGATTGCACGCAAAGAGGTGCGCACGGCAGGGCTTCCTCACCATCTGCGCCTTACGCCTGACAGGGCGGAGATTGCCGCTGACGGCACAGACCTCTGCTACATCACTGCGGAAGTGGTGGACAAGGACGGTATGGTTTGTCCTTGGGCGACGGACAAAATAACATTCTCCGTCGAAGGGACAGCCTTCAATGCCGGTGTGGACAACGGCAGCCCTATATCCCATGAGCCTTTCAAGGCAGACTCGCGCAAGGCTTTCTACGGCAAAGCCCTGCTTATCGTCCAAAGCAATGGCAGCGAAGGCGTTTGCAAAATAAAGGCTTCTGCGCCCGGACTTGAATCGGTTGGAATAAACATCAAAACAAAATAACTGAGATATGAACAAGAAACTATTCATTTCGGCATTATGCGCCATGAACGCCGCATTATGCTTCTCGCAGACTCCTGTCTATCTTGACCGCAACGCAAAGATAGAAGACCGCGTGGAGGATGCACTCTCAAGAATGACTCTCGAGGAGAAAGTAGCACTCAGTCATGCACAAAGCAAGTTCTCAACAGCAGGTGTGGCACGTCTCGGAATCCCTGAACTGTGGATGAGCGACGGACCTCACGGCGTGCGTGCGGAGATTAATTGGAACGATTGGGGCTATGCCAACCATACCAATGACTCCGTGACGGCATTCCCGGCACTCACCGCGCTGGCTGCGACATGGAACCCTGAGATGTCTGCCCTCTACGGAAAAGCAATCGGCGAGGAGGCTCTCTACCGTGAGAAGGATGTGCTCCTTGGTCCCGGTGTGAACATCTATCGCAGCCCGCTCAACGGACGCAACTTCGAGTATATGGGCGAAGACCCTTGCCTTGCAGGGACAATGGTTGTGCCTTATGTCAGGGAATTGCAGAAGAACGGTGTCGCTGCCTGTGTGAAGCACTTCGCTTTGAACAATCAGGAACAGTGGCGCGGTACGGTGGATGTTGTGCTCAGCGACCGCGCACTGTACGAGATTTATCTTCCGGCATTCAGGAAAGCCGTTGTCGACGGTGGCGCATGGAGCGTGATGGGTTCTTACAACAAGATTTGGGGACAGTACTGCTGCCACAATTCGCGCTTGCTTAACGACATCCTGCGTGGCGAATGGGGCTTCAAAGGTTGCGTAATAACCGACTGGGGCGGTGCCCATGACACTCGCGAGGCTGCTCTCAACGGTCTTGAAATAGAGATGGGAACCTATACAAACGGTCTTACCTCGGAGAGCAAATTCGGCTATAACAACTATTATCTGGCAGACGGTTATCTTGAAATGATTAAGAAAGGTGAGGTTCCTATGGATGTTGTCAACGAGAAGGCACGCCGTATACTCCGCCTGATATTCCGCACTGCGATGAACACCGGCAAGCCTTTCGGTTCGCTTTGCACACCGGAGCATTATGCTGCTGCCAAGAAAATCGGTGACGAGTCTGTCGTATTGCTTAAGAACACCGGTATACTTCCTCTGTCAACGGATTTCAATGGCACAATACTTGTTGTCGGTGAGAATGCCACACGCCGCCTTACCGACGGCGGAGGCTCATCGGAACTGAAGCCGAAGGATTACATTTCACCGCTTGCTGCATTGCAGGAGGTCTACGGAGAGGGTAGGGTAAAGTATGCGAAAGGCTACACTTCAGGCCGTGCCATGTATGAGCATGCGGACGTTATCCCACAGAATGTCAGCGACTCTTTGGTCAATGAGGCTCTGCAAATGGCAAAAAGTGCTGATGTGGTCATATTCATCGGCGGACTCAACAAGAACGCTTGGCAGGATTGCGAGTCCACTGACCGCAAGTCCTACAACCTTCCTTACGGTCAGGATGCTCTCATCGAGAAGTTGCTGGCAATAAACCCGAAAGTAATCATCGCAAACATCTCGGGCAACGCCTATGCCATGCCGTGGGTGAAAAAAGTGCCGGCGATTCTCCATGCGTCCTATCTTGGCACAATGGGCGGTGCATCTATGGCTGACGTAATCTCAGGAAAGGTCAATCCGTCAGGCAAACTGCCTTACTCTATCCCTGCAAAACTGGAGGACTGCGGTGCAAACTCTTTTGGCAAACCGGCATTCCCGGGAGTGGAAAGCAGCACGGATGATGTTGTGGCAATCCCGGGTTCGGTGCTCAATGGCGGACGCAATCCGAAGGTGGAGTACAAGGAGGACATCCTTGTCGGCTACCGTTGGCATGACACAAAGAAGATTCCGGCACTCTATCCTTTCGGCCACGGACTGAGCTACACTGCCTTTGCTTATGGCAAACCGTCACTTTCCGCAAAGACAATCGCTGACGGCGAGGCTGTGAAAGTGGCTGTTTCTGTCACCAATACCGGAAAAGTTGACGGCAGCGAGGTCGTTCAGCTGTATATCGGTGATGACAAGGCTTCCGTTCTTCGCCCTCTGAAAGAGCTTAAAGGCTTTAAGAAACTCGCCCTGAAATCCGGAGAAACGGCACAGGCGGAGTTCACAATCACTGTCGATGACCTTAAGTTCTTCGATGAGAAAGCTCACGAATGGACTGCCGAAGAAGGAAAGTTCACTATCTACATAGGCTCTTCCTCAACCGACATCCGTGGCAAGGCGCAGCTTGCTTATAAGAAATAACTTATACTGAAACATCAACTAACGTGAGCTCGATAGTTGCTAATTCGTTGGGCTCACGTTATTTAGAAATGAGTTTTATCACACCGAGGAACATTAAATTGTGAAAGGCAGTGCATGTGTTCCGGATGCTGATGGTTGCAACAAAAATATGTCTGAGTTTTCTGATTGTTTTTCAATCACAAGGTGGAAGGTAACGCCTTTTTCCCCGGAAAGTATGCTTCCGCAGTGTGCAAGGTAACCTTCCGCATTGTAAAGAATAGCCTTTTGCAGCACAAAAGATAACCTTTCACACTGCAAAACGATACGAAAAGCACTGCAATCCGTTACCAAAAACGAATTAAAAGGTAACGAATTGCAGTGCTTTTTTTTGCTTTGTAATCTTGCAAAGTGTGTAACTTGTTGATTTGTAATGGTATTGCAGAAAGGTGGAATTCAGGCGATATTTCCAACTTTTCCTTTTGAATTTGTTTTTTCGCGATTCTCAGAGGGCAAAAACAGCGTGAGTTTTCTAATTCTTGTGTTTAAGCAACCACTGATTTGCACCTAAAGCAACCCTTCTTCAAACGCTGATGCGGTTCCTTTTCATGGGATACACTTTCTGACTTTTATGGTCAAACAAAATTGATTTGCGAAAACACTCATACCTTATTGTCAACATCTCCATGCAAAGTGTGGCAGAGCCACAACCCTTATGGTAACCTCCAGCTTTAGCCGTGAGGACAGTCAAGCGACTCAAACGCTGTGTGGTGGAACCACACTCCTTTATGCCGAATACACACAGACGGCACGCCCCTCAACAATCCACTTTCATACGATTGTGCGAAGATGAATCATAAAGGAGTGTGGCGCTGCCACACGTTATGTATGGACTATTCCCTACCGCAGGGCTGAAGCCCGCGGTTACCATAAGGGCTGTGGCTCCGCCACACTTTGCACGACAGTTACTGTAGGACATGGGAATTATACAAAAATGTAGTCATTGGGTAATTGGAAAACCATGAGCAATGCACTTGCATATTTTTGCAAATCTATTCAGTCTTACTATAATATCTTACGTGAATGACTTTATTTCTTCATCTCACGGTGATAAATAGCGACGGTGGTGAGGAAATACACTGCCGTCTGCACCCACAAGGCTGTGATTTCCGGACTAATGTCCTCTATCCTTGCACCCATGGAGTTCATGGCAATGAAGCCTTTTATGCCGAAAGTGCTGGGGAAAAGGTAGCTCAGCCATCTCCAAAATTCCGGTATGCTGCTTGCCGGCCATGACACTCCTGCTATGAAAAGCAGTGGCACACTTGTGAAAACAACAATGAGAAAAACGTCCTCACGCCGGCGGATGATGCTCATTGTAGTCATGCCAAAGAAGATGCATGACATGAGGAAAGGCAGGATAAAGAGCAGAAAATCTTTCCAATAGATGATGCTCACGAAAGAGAACATCTTCGGAATGACGAGCAGGATGTAAGTGGCGAGCACCGTGTAAAGCAGGATATACGCCATCCACCTTCCTCCTATTACCTTCAGCGAGTTGCTGTACAGAGGGTTTCGCGGTATGATTCTGCCGTTTTCCTCACGCGTTGTGCCGATGAAAAGTCCCATACCGAGCAGCAGAGTCTGTTGCAGGATGAGTATAAGGACTCCCGGCAGGATGAAGTTTCCGTAACCACCAGTAGTGTTGAATATGGGCACTTCCTCAACATTCAACGGCTGTGTCGCCACTTCGTCCTCACGTGTGGTGTGGTTGCCGAGTAGCTTTGTTTGTATTTCCGCTCCCATAAGTCCTTGGACAGTGGTAGCAGTCTGGTAGACATTCTTGTAGGCGAGCATCAGTGACATATCGCAATAGACGCCTACCGTCGCCTGTTCCATTCGGTTGATGCGCTTTGCGAAATCCTCAGGGAAATAGAGCACGCCATAAGCCTTCTGATGACCGACGATGTCTTGCGCCTCTTTCAGGTTGTTGGCATAGCAGCATACTTTCACAGACGGTGAGGCATCGTACATCTGAATGAACTTGCGGCTTTGCGAGGAGTGGCTCTTGTCGACAATGACAACCGGCACTTCGTGCACGACCTCATTGTTGTACACCCAGGAATAAAGCACGGGATAGGCAAGGGGGATTAGCAAAAGGATGAGCAGCATGCCCTCGTCCTTGAGCATACTTGTCACTTCCTGCTGCCAGATAGCACAGATTTGCCGTATATGTCCGAATATTTTGTTCACGCTTTTCCTCCTTTCATTTGACATAGATATATTCCTCGAATGCCTTTTTTATCCTGTTTATGAACAGCAATGGCATAAGGGCAAAGACAAGAAGTGTGGCAATGTGCAGCCATGAGTCTGCCAAAGGATAGCCGTTGAAGATGTTAAGAGAGTAGACAAGCCAATAGTGGCGCATCGGGAAAAGCCATGCAAGGGCTTCCAAAGGAGCATCCATGGCGAAGGCAGGGAATGCCGCTCCTATCATGGAAAAGCTGAGCACGCCCCACAGGGAGCATACGCTCATTGACATGCGCATGGAGGGCATTAGTCCGAAGATGGCAATTCCGAAGCCTTGTCCTGCAAGCACACCGAGCACATTGAGGACAAGAATCCACGTGAGACCGCCTTCATGGGTGAATCCGAGCATTCCGAAGAGGTAGAATGCATGGATGAGCATCATTGCAATGAACAGCAATGTCTGTGGCAGCAGTTTGCCTGCGGTGGCAATAAAGGCATTTCCCCCGGCACGTTCCATAAGTTCTTTTCCGCAGCCCTCTTTCAGTTCTGTTCCTAAGGTGTAGGTGGTAAGAATCATTATGAAGAGCATGATTGCCGCCGGAATGAGCATTGTGGAGAGGTAAAGGTTATAGCTTGTGACAGGGTTGTTCACAAGATGTGTGTCCAAGGTAATCGGTTGCAGGAACGCCATTGTCTGTTTCTCTGTGAATCCCTTTGCCCGCATTGTCGCCTGCCCCACGGCAGCTCCGGCAAGAGTGGTGACAGTCTTGAGGTCACGGAAGAGCAATGCCCCTGCTGTCAGTGAGGTGTTGGAGTAGTAGAACGACACTGTCGGTTGGCGTGCCGCAAGGAGTTTCTCGGTCGTTCCTTGCGGAATATACAGGAAAGCGTATATCTCGCCATGCTGTATCGCCTTTCGCGCTTCGCTTGCCGAAGGATAATACGCCACGACGTGTGAGGTCTGCATGCCGTCAAGGCGGCGTACGATGGCGCGTGTGGTGGAAGAGTTGTCCAAATCCACCACTCCCACAGGCATATCCTGTGGCTGTCCTTCGCTCATGAGTGATGTGAAGAACAGCATTACAATCAGTGGCAGGACAACCATACTGAGCAGATAGATAGGGTTCTTCCTTATCTTTCCGCATTCGCGCAGCATTATGTCAGCAAGTCTTCTCAATGGTTTTGTCTCGTTTTTTTATGCCATCCCACGATTGTTGTGTGGGGTTGTGTTTTGTGGAACCGTACTATGCTTATTTCTTTACAAGTGTCATGCCCGGGCGCAAGCCGTCAAACGGGTTGAGAGGGCGTGCCTTTACCTCGAATGTCTTGAGGTCATACTGTCCGTTGGACTTTGTCGCCTTCCATGTGGCGTAAGAGCCTTGGTCCTTGATATAGTAGACCTTCATTTGGAGTTCTTTGCCGAATGCCGGGCAGAAAGCTGCGAATGTGTCACCGACTTTCATGCCGTTCAGCTGGTCCTCACGTATGTTGAAAGTGGCATAAATGTCCTTCATCATGGATATTGTCATGATAGGGGAGCCCGTGCCAACGAGCTCTCCGAGTTTCGGATAGATGTCGCTGACCTCACCGTCCATCTGTGCTATCTGTACAGTTTCGTGCATATAAGCCTCCACTTCCTGCACAGCACCTTTGGCACGGTTGACCTGTGCCGCAGCAGCACGCTTCTCTTCCTTTCTCGCACCGTTGACCGCCATGTCGTACTGGCTCTTTGCCGCCTTCATCTGTGCCTCCATAGCCTTGTATGCAGCGTAAGTCTCGTCACGCTTCTGGGCTGTCACCACACCCTCGTCAAACAGCCTTTGGATGCGCTCATAGCTTTTCCTTGCCACGTCGGCGCCGGCTTTTGCCTGCTGGAAAAGCTCATAGGCACCGCGTATCTGCTCTTGGCGCGCACCTGCCTGTGCCATGTCAGACAGAGCCTGTGCCGCATCGTCGGCACTTTCCGCCTGTGCCTTCTTTGCTTTTATCTCCGGACTGTCGAGGATGGCGAGAGTGTCTCCTGCCTTCACATAGTCACCCTCCTTGACGCAAAGTTCCAGGATGCGTCCCGGGACTTTGCTTGACACACGGTATTCTTCCACTTCTATCTCGCCCTGAATCTCTTCCTTTGCCGTGCCGATTGTGAAATAACCAATCGCGCCTACTACAAGAACCACGAGTACGAATGCCACCACTGCAAGCATCACACTCTTATTTTGCTGCTTCTCGTTCATATCTTTGTAATTTTGTTTTTCGGTGTTTTTTGTTTTGAAAATCCATACTGCTGTTGCATTTGCGGCATTATTCCAACATGCCCTGTGCTTTCTGCAACGACAGTTGGCTCATCCTTACGTCAATCTCGGCGTCAATCTTCTGGCTCTTAGCCTGATACCATGCCGTCTGTGCCCCTATGACATCCGTGGAACTTATCACCCCCTCCTTGAAACCGAGGGTGGCGCAACGCAGGTTCTCCTCCGCACTGTCGATGTTCTTCTCAGCCATTGCGAGCCGCTTGTTAGCTTCGCTGAGTTTGAATTTCTGTTGGTTTATCTGGAGTTCAATCTTTTCTTTCGCTTCGGCAAGCTCATATTCCGCCATTGTCGTGGCAGCCTTTGAGGCACGCACCTTATAAGTTCCCTCAAACCAGTTCCATACGGGCACGCGGAAAATGACACCTACGTTCCATACACCGGAGAAGCGTTTCTCGAATCCGTTGTAGACATTCGGGTTGGAAACCATGTATCCGCCCGTGAGCATCACTTGCGGGAGGAATGCCGCACGGACAAGGTTTGTAGCCTGTTTCGACATGTCAATGGTGTTCTCGAGTATTTTTGTCTCGGTTCGGTTCTCTATGGCAGTCTTGGTGTCGATAGTCCTTTCGTCGACCAAGGCAATGTTTCCGCTGTTCTCGTCGGCAAGGGTTATGTTGGAATCAAGCGGCAGACCGCATTGCTGGCATAGGAGCATCTTTGCCAATGCCACACCGTTCTCTGCCTGTGTGAGTGCTATCTCGCTCTCGTTGACTTTTACGGCGACTTTCAGTCCGTCGGCTGTTGTCGCCACACCCTCACGCACCATTTTCAGGACGTCACCATGAAGCTGTGTCACAAGTTTGTTGAACTGCTTCGCAAGCTCCTGCTTGTGGCGCAAAGAGACTACGAGCCAATAGACGTTGTCTATTTCGTAGACAGTCTCATGGGTTTGCTGTTGCAGCCCGTTCGCGGCAAGCTGCTCTTGGATGTCCGCCATTTTGTTGAGGGCTCTTATCGCTCCACCCATATATATAGGTTGTGTAAGCATGACGGAACCGGCGAACATCTGTCTTGTGTCTGTGCGGAAAGCCTCTGTTATGGCAGCGCCGACACTGTTGCCTTTCGTCTCTATGCCCATAGACTGCAAGTCCTGCATCAGTTTCTGTGCGAAGGCAGGAGAGATGGCACCGTTTGCGATGTAGGGACCGAGGAGGTTTTGCACCATTCCTCCCACACTGTTTGACATAGTTGTGCCAAAGTTGTTCAGGAAGGTCTTCTGCCCGTCGTTCAGGAGACTTACCTCCTTGCTCATCAGTTCGTAGCCGCCCAGTGCGGTGATGCGTGGCAGGTACTTCGTGCGTGCCGATTTGCGTATGTTCATAGCCACGTCTTTCTTCACCCGTCCGATGGCGAGCTGCCTGTTGTTGCTAAGTGCCAAAGCCCTGCAACTGTCCAGCGACAGCGTCTGCGAGGCGGCAGGCAGCGCGGAAAGTATCACGGCAATGTATAAGAGAGTTTGTTTAATTTCTTGCATAGGCTTCTCTTGTTTTTTGTTTTGCAGCATATATTGTGCAAAGATATTCAAAATTGTTTAAATCACAAGTTTTTTGATGTACAAGAAAAAGTATTTTTGGAGTTTTTAAAAGTTGTGCGGAAATATGGAACACATTTTTGTATTGAAGGAACAAAAGGTGAACTTATGTAATATGAAGTGCCGCGCCTTGTGTCGCAAAGTGACTCTTTGGGTTTTATTATATGTATGTTGCTGATTCTGATACGGTTCTGTTTTGTTGGGAGATGTGTGTTTTTCGTATGGGAAGGAGGTTGCCTGCCGGTCGGAATTGGGTTTGTGAGAAGTAGTTACAACGTAAAAATGGCTCATGTGAATGGATTTCCGCGAAATCACACGCGTCTCATAATACACATGAGCCAGTGAAGACACATTAAAGAAATATGTGCCGACTATAAAACTACCAACTAACTAACTTCATTCCATAAGTCCACATACATGAGTAACAGAACTGTTTTGCACTGTTCTTTCCATTGATGATGCGCACATCTTTCGGCATACTTTCCCGGTTATGTTGCATGTCGTTTATTATCAAAAAGGTGTTATCCTGAGAATTGTTCCAATCTCTAAACCTTAACCTAATACTCTCAAATACTCTCTGATACTATTTACCAACTATGAGACTTGTTATTTTTATCGCATGTGCAAAGGTAGCTTTTTTCAATCAAAGCAATAAAGAAAATGCAGAATAAAGTTGTTTTTTTGCAATGCAAGCGTTTGCATAAATGCTGTTTTTTGCATGCTATATGGACAATGTTCACATGTCGGCGATAAAGTTATATATACATAATGGTGTATTTAAAAAGAAATGTGGGAAACCAAGTCATAGGACTTGGCTTCCCACATTGATATTAATATATGCGAAATGGTGTGTCTTTTTGCCCCTTTTACGCACAGATATTTGCTTGATTAAGCCTCTGCGAGCTTGTTGAACTCGTCAAGAGTAACCTCTTTCTCCTCAAGTTTCACAATGCCTTTGAGAGCAGCAACGAGCTTCACGTCGAGGGCGCGCTCAACGAGAGAGTCGATGTTCTCGCGCTTCTTCATAATCTCCTGAACATAGTTGTCGAGGTACTCTTCTGGAACATTTGTCATGCCGTACTGAGCGAACTGCATCTTAGCCATCTCCTTAGCAGCATTCTTCACGTCCTCATCCTCAACCTTTATCTCCTGAGCCTGAGCGAGTTTGTTCTTCAGAAGGTGCCATGTGAGTTCCTTGATGCTTGCCTCGTAGTTCTTGTCAACATACTCCTGACCCTTGTCAGTGTTGTTTGCAAGCATGATTTTCTTCATGAGGTCGTCAGCATACTGAACGTCGCCCGCCTTCTTTATGGCAGCCTCGCGGATGTCGGCAAGGAACTTGAACTCTGAGTTCTGCTCCAACTGCCCCTTCAAATCCTCTGCGATGCGTGCACGGAAAGCAGCCTCGTCCTTGATTTCTGCTCCCGGGAAAGCCTGCTCAAAGAGTTCCTCGTCGATGGCATGTGGCTGGTAACGGCTGATTTCTGTCACCTGATAGCTGAAATCTCCCTCATAGATGACAGCCTGCTCCTTGCTCACCTTGAGAAGAGCAGCGAGTTCTGCGTCGTTCTCGTAAGCCTTGCGTGGGTTGAAAGTGATGATGTCTCCGAGCTTGATGTTTGCGAACTTGCCCTGCTCATCAGCGTTCTTGATGTACTTAGGCATGATGATAGCCTCTGTGAGGTTGATGCCCTCTTCCATGGTGTTGCCCTCGGCGTCAAGCTGACGGAGGTCGCCCTTGAGCATATCGTTGTCCTGGTACTCCTCAACCTTCTCGTAAGAGCCTGTACGGCTTGCGTACATCTGTGCCTGCTGGTCAACGAGTTCGTCAGTAACCTTTATTGTATAGTAAGGAACCTTTGTTCTTCCGTCGAATGTTACGTTAAGTTCAGGAGCGAGAGCTATGTCGAACACGAATGTGTATGGAGCCGGCTTCTCGAGGTCTATCTGCTCCTGTGACTCAGAAGGCATAGGCTCTCCGAGCATATCTATCTTCTCAGTCTGCACATATTCGTAGAGCTTCTGTCCCACGAGCTTGTTCAGTGTGTCAACGAGGACAGAAGGACCAATCTGGCGCTCTACCATGGCACGTGGTGCTTTGCCCGGACGGAATCCCGGAATGCTTGCACGCTTGCACTGCGCCTTGATAGTCTTGTCGTACTCGTTCTTGTAATCTGCTTCCTCAACGACGAGTGTCAGCTTGCCGCTGACCTTTGCAGAATTGTCAAATGTGATATTCATCTTTGTTTTGAGTATTTATTAATTTATTGTTGTTACAATCAGCCATGTGCCATGACATTATGCCCTTGAAACACGTTCCAAAGGCAAGAAGATGGCACATCTGAAATGCAAAATTACAAAGAAATACCGAATTATATGTTACTAACAATGTGTAATTCAATATTTTTAACTAATCAAATCATAATTCTTTGCCACCCTTTCCATGTTCTTCATTTTATTTTCGTAACTTTGCACCATGTTAGTCTTTAATTTTCTCAACCTCTTCGGACGCTACTGCATATTGATGGGGAGGACATTCTCCCGTCCGGAACGTCTGCGCATGTACTGGAAACAGTATGTGAAGGAGATGTCTGCACTCGGTGTCAACAGTATTGGCATCGTGCTTCTTATATCATTCTTCATCGGTGCGGTGATATGTATCCAGATGAAGCTCAACATCCAGTCGCCATGGATGCCACGGTGGGTCAGCGGATACACAACGCGTGAAATAATGCTCCTTGAGTTTTCGAGTTCCATAATGTGCCTTATCCTTGCGGGAAAGGTGGGTTCGAACATTGCGTCGGAACTCGGAACGATGCGCGTGACACAACAGATTGATGCGCTGGACATCATGGGAATCAATTCGGCAGCGTATCTCATTCTGCCTAAAATCCTCGGATTGCTGACACTCATGCCTGTGCTTGTCATCTTCGCCAACGGCATGGGATTCGTCGGTGCATACGCCACAGCATACATAGGGCATATCCTTTCGCCTGACGACCTTACACTCGGACTGCAACATCAGTTCAATCAATGGTTTGTGTGGATGTCCATCATAAAGAGCGAGTTCTTCGCCTTCATCATTGCCAGTGTTTCCTCCTACTGTGGCTACAGCGTGGAAGGCGGTTCTGTGGAAGTCGGCGATGCCTCAACCTCTGCCGTTGTGAGCAGTTCTGTGCTGATACTTTTCTCTGATGTTTTCCTGACAAACCTCTTAAGTTAAGATGATTGAAGTAAAGAACCTGCACAAGTCCTTTGGCGACAGAGAAGTGCTCAAAGGAATAGACGCAACATTCGAGAACGGCAAGACAAACCTTATAATCGGTCAGTCGGGCTCAGGAAAGACTGTGCTCATGAAGAACCTTGTCGGTCTCTTTGACCCTACCGAGGGCGAAGTGCTTTACGACGGCAGGAACTTCGTCACGATGTCCAAGGAGGAGCGTATTGCCATGCGCCGTGAAATGGGAATGATATTCCAGTCGGCAGCTCTTTTTGATTCGCTTTCCGTGCTTGAAAACGTGATGTTCCCTCTCGATATGTTCTCGAAAATGACACATCGCGAGCGTGTGAAGCGTGCGCAGGCATGCCTCGACCGTGTCGGTCTGATACAGGCGCAGGACAAGTTCCCGGGCGAAATCTCGGGAGGCATGCAGAAGCGTGTGGCCATTGCGCGTGCCATTGTGCTCAACCCGAAGTACCTTTTCTGTGACGAACCGAACTCCGGACTGGACCCTAAGACCTCGCTTGTCATTGATGAACTTCTTCACGGTATCACCGAGGATTTCAACATGACGACAATCATCAACACCCACGACATGAATTCTGTCATGGGAATCGGTGACAACATCCTCTTCATATATAATGGTGAGAAGGAATGGGTGGGTGACAAGACAATGGTAATGGAGTCGACAAACGAGAAACTTAATGACCTTGTCTTCGCTTCCGACCTCTTCAAGAAGGTCAAGGCGGCATACGTGAAACGTTGAACCTGACGTTTCTTCTTCTGCACATCGGCGCAAACAGGCCAACCATAATGACGACAGCACCGGACTCTTGCTTTTCAGAGTCCGGTGCTGTCTTTTTTTCAGTTGCCTGCAATAGGGATATTGCAGAATGAACCCTAACTGTGTGAAAATCAAGAAGTAAAGAAGGGAAAACAAAAGGTAACACTTTGCATGGTAAAGTGTTACCTTTTGCCATGTAAAGTGTTACCTTTCGCATAACGAATCGTTATCTTTCGCTAAATCGCCGGAACTGTTTGTGTTAACCACAGATAGCGCAGGTCATCCCAGCATGTGCAGGATGTTGTCGTGGCGGAGGGTTGCATGGATTTTCTTTCCCGATGGAGTGTAGTTGGAATTGGCACATTGGAAAAGGTCGCGTACAAGGTTGCGCATCTCATCCTCTGACAACACCTGACCGTGAGGGATGGCAGAGTTGCGCGCCATGGTTGCTGCAAGCGACGAATAGAGATTCTTTCCGGACAGTTCAGTGTCCTCGGCAGCTTCAACAGTCTGTGTGACAACTTTTGCCGCATTTATGCTGCTGAGTTCTCCGGGTACGGCATTGATGGCGTAGGTTCCGCCGCCAAGGTCGGAGAAATCAAAGCCGAGAGATTCCAGTTGGGGGATTATTGTTGGAAGGATGACCATTTCTGCCACAGAGAACTGTATCTTCTCCGGGAACAGCAATGGCTGTGAGGTATGCTTGCCACTTGCCAAAGATTCTTCATAACGCTCAAAGAGTATGCGCTCGTGGGCACGCTCTTGGTCAATGACCATCAGCCCTTGTGGCACGGATGTGAGGATATATGACCCTTTGTATTGGAAGCATGATGAAATGTCGTGTGCCGTATCGCTTGCCTTGGAAGACATGTTCTCCTCCGAATCGCCAAAGAGGTCATCGTCAAAAATGGAAGAATGAATCTCTGTATCCACCACATCCTGCCCTGAAACTGCATTATCGTAAAGAGAACTCCAGTCGGACGGCACGCTCTGCCTATGGTCTCTCGTTCCGGAACTGCCATGACTCGTGGTTTCTTTGAAAGGATTATACTGCGTATTGATAGCGATTGACGGCATGGAAATGTTCTCCATTTCTTCAAAGACAGGCATGTCCAGTTTTCCTTCTGTGTCAAAATCTATGGAAGGGATGTTGCTGAATCTGCCTACCGCCTCACGTACGGCAGCGGAGAGAATCTGCCACAGAGCCTGCTCATCCTGGAACTTTATCTCTGTCTTTGTAGGGTGGATGTTGACATCGATGTCTTTAGGGTCGACAGTGAAATAGATGAAGAACGGCACTTGTTCTCCCTGTGGGACAAGACGCTCATAGGCTTCCATCACCGCTTTCTGGAAATAAGGGTGGCGCATGTATCTGCCGTTGACAAAGAAATATTGCTGTGCCCCTTTCTTGCGTGCAGATTCCGGTTTGCCGACAAAGCCCTCTATCTTTCCGAGTGTTGTCTCCACATCGAGTGGCAGGAGGTGCTGTTTGAGTTTCTTTCCGAAGACATCTACGATGCGCTGGTGGAGAGACGAAGCACGAAGGTCGAAGAGTTTCTGGTTGTTGCTTTGCAGAGTGAATCCAATCTGTGGGTAGACGAGTGCGATGCGCTGGAATGCAGAGACCACATTGTTCAGTTCTGTTGTGTTTGATTTCAGGAATCTGCGGCGTACGGGCACATTATAGAATATGTTATCCACAATGAAATGGCATCCTTTCGAGCATGCTACCGGCGTTTGCGACACGAAACGTCCGCCGTCGATGCGCAATGAAATGCCGACAGTGTCATCCTCTTGGCGGGTCTTCAGCGTAACCTGTGCCACGGAGGCGATAGAGGGGAGGGCTTCTCCTCGGAAGCCCATTGTCTCAAGCGAGAAGAGGTCGTCCGCCTTGCGTATCTTTGATGTAGCATGACGCTCAAAGGCGAGGCGTGCATCGGTGACGGACATTCCCATGCCATTGTCAACGACCTGTATGGATGTGCGTCCTGCTTCGATGACCAGTACGTCTATCTGTGTCGCACCGGCATCAATGGCATTCTCCATCAGCTCCTTTATCACAGAGGCAGGGCGCTGCACCACCTCACCGGCCGCAATAAGGTTGGCTACTGTATCGGGAAGAAGTTGTATCTTGTCCATTGTCGTTCTGTTTGGGATTCTGTTTGTGGAAAATTCGTTTATGTTAGTTTTTTTGCAGCGTTGCGACGGTGTTGCGTGGAGCCTGACGGCGCTTTTCCTTTTTCAGTTCCATGCCTTCCTTCTTTGGTCTCCATTCGAGTATGTCGTCCTTGGATAACGGACGCACATAATCAAACCATGCGAAGCCGGGAAGGAAATACTTGTCGGGCGGGATTTGGGATATAGGGTACATCACTCCGTTGTGCTTGCATGCCCATATCTTGTCCATTTTCCTTGCAGGGGTGAAGTACATGCGCATGGTGTCAGTCTCAAGATAGTTGAGCCCGATAAGTGTGCTGTCGGCACTGTCTTCGGCATAGTAGAGCGTCAGTACGTTGCCTTCTGCCTGATTGAGGCGCAGCTGACCGTCAGTGAAATACGTCTTCATCTCCTTGGACGATATCTGGTTGTAGTGGACAGTGTCAGGCATTTGCTCTATGGAGAAAGCCTGCCCTATGACATGGGCGAAGCGAATTGTGGAGTCTGCCATATAAGCCCGTATTTCCTCGCCTACTATCTGTCTGCCGTCGCTCCATAGTATCGGGTCTTTGTACATTATGAGGACAGAGTCACGGGAGAGCATCACCATTGAGTCGCAGACTGCCTGCACATCTTTCCTGTAGGCACGGACATGCGGTGAGCATTGCATGATGCGATAGACCGAGTCGGTGTTTATGTTGTATGTGAAGAGGCGCATTGTGTCACCGTGCAGATAAAGTGTGTCGCCCTGTGAATAGTCCATGGCGATGGCGCGCTTTGTTGCAAGTCCGTAGCCTTTGTTCTCATCATAGTAGACATAATCGCCGCGGAAGGCTGATTTGTTTATGGAGTCGTCAAACTCAACATTGCCGAAGCATTCACTGATACCTGTATTGCTGTTGTGCTGCAAAGAGTCGGCAGTGATTACCTTGCCGTCATTACGGTTGATGGTGGAACGGCTGTATAATTCCATTTGGTCGCTTTTGCTGTTGTAATATCCGTCTTCGGTAATTATTACATCTTCTTTTGTTGTAATCTTTGACGGACCGACTACATGTGCACGTGAAGTACGTGTATCATAATACAATGTGTCTCCTTCGGTTAGTGATGTCTTGTTCTTCAGGCGGACATCATAGTAAAAGACAGCTTGCTTGTCGGCGGTGGAGTACTGTCCCCAGTCAGAAGTCAGGGTTGTCTCGCCGTCAACAAGTTTTCCGCCCTCAAAGAAATAGCCTATGGAATAGATGCGGTCATAGTTCAGTGAGTCGCAATACAGTTTTGTCTTGCGGTGGGTCAGGATGACATTGTGGCGCACCTCAGCCATTTCATCATTACCGTCGTAGTAGGCATAGTCAGATGTCAGCGTAAGAGTATCCCCTTGCCGCATTTTCACATGTCCGAATGCCTCAAACGAGTTTGTCTGCTGAAAATACAGCGCACTGTCGCAAGTAAGAACAATGCCTTTGTGCAAAAAGGACACGTTGCCTTTCACAAACTGGGCATCAGGATGTTTGCCGTACATGTCGTAGCTGAACTCGTTGGCATGTTGGAGATAGACTCGTGTGTCTGTAGAATTCTTTTTTGCACGCCCTCTCTTCTTAGGACCACTTGCTCCAACAATGGCTCCTATGACAAAGAAGCATAGGGCTATCAACATGATAACCCTATGCCCGCCAAATATAGTATGTATGTTTCTGTTCAAAGCACCTTATTTGTATATAACCGACTTTTATTTGATATTGTCACTCATGTCATGCAGTAGACCCGCAATGACAGTTTGTGTTAGTCACGTTCCCAACCTTCATACTCGAAATCGCAACCTTTGTAACGCTCGTCCATTCTTACGTATGTCTCCTTAATCTTTTTCTTCACCCATTCGTGGATGAAATCATTCTTACGTTTTATAAGGACGACATCTTTCATGGTCTGGAAATCCTCAGTGATTGTGGCGCGGTGTCCTTCAGTGCGTGACTTTAGTTTCACAACAGCACATACGGTTTTGCCACGTGAGTTGACCATTTGGAATGCCGGAGAAACATCGCCTACCTTCAGTTGCTCAACGGCTTTTGCCACCTCGGTAGGAAGGTCCTGCATGCGGAACTTCGAGGTACGTCCCTGTTCGTTGTTATTGACCATCACACCCTTGTTGGAACGTGTGTCTTTGTCGTCTGAAACGAATGTGGCAGCTTCATCAAATGTGAACTTTCCGTTGTTCATTTCTGACACAAGGGAGTCAAGCATGTGGATGCCCTCATCAATGGCAGCTTGCGAAACCTGTGGCTTGCGCAATATATGGCGGCACTTAATCTTATCGCCGCGTTTGTCAACAAGCTGTATGATATGAAAACCGAATTCGGACTCTACGACTTTTGATATTTTCTTAGGGTCAGTAAGATTGAATGCTACAGCAGCGAAAGCAGGGTCAAGCATTCCACGTCCTGTATAGTCCAATTCGCCGCCGTTACGTGCAGAACCGGGGTCTTCCGAATAGAAACGCGCAAGTGTCTGGAAGGTAGTTTCGCCCTTTGTCACACGGTCAGTGTAACTGCGCAACTCATCTTTCACTCGGTTGATTTCTTCCTGTGAAACCTTTGGCGTACGTGTGATAATCTGCACCTCTACCTCTGTCGGTATGTATGGGATACTGTCTTCCGGTATGTCCTTGAAATACTTGCGCACTTCGGCAGGGGAAACCTTGATGTCCTCTACAAGCTTTTTACGCATCCTTTGTACAAGTTGGTTGTTCTTGAAATCATCGTGCAAAGACTGGCGTATCTGTGTTATGGGCATCTTGCGGTATTCCTCAAGTTTCTCCTTTGACCCAACCATTGATATCCAATAGTTTATCTGCTGTTCCACTTCCTGTGCCACTTCGGCTTCGGTTACTTCTATACTGTCAAGTGCAGCCTGATGGAGGAATAGTTTTTGTACTGCAATCTGCTCCGGCAGACGGCAGTCCGGATTTCCTTCTATTTTCTGTCCTTCGGCTTCCATTTGTGCACGAAGCATTTCAACATCAGACATCAAAATAGCCTCATCACCCACAACCCATACGACCTCGTCAGCAATGCTTGAAGGATTTGGACGTGAATCCATAGGTTTCACGGAGTCTGTTTTTACGGAGTCCGCCTGCGCATAGGCAGCCATAATGACTGTCATCAGTGCGACTATAAATGTTCCTGTTCTTTTCATTAAAGGTTATGTCCTTTGGTTTTCTTTTGTAATATTTCTTATATTACTGTATTCATCACTTGAGGCCGTTCACTCTTTTCTTTACGGTAGCTACGATGTTAGGGTCTACGACAACAGTGTATTTCTTGCGAAGTCCGGCAACCCATTCTTTCTCCAGTTTTGCCTGATAATCTGCTGTCACTTGTGCGCGGACATCAGCCATTTCTTGTGGTTTCTTCAGCTTTTTGCCGTAGACAGCATCGATAGGATATTCCTTGAGCCTCTTCACTTTGGCGTCTGGTACTTTGAATACGCAGCTGTCGACAAGTGCGTTGTCACCTTTCTTGAACAAACCTTTCTCTACACGGATGCGGATGATGGAGTCACCATTGAAAGTTGTGCGGAGCTTCTCGTTCCAGTCTTCAAATTTCAAGCCTTTCACGCATTTGGCTACGGCTTTGACATCACTCTTGGTCTTTACATGGTAGGCCATTCCTTTGAAGCGTGGCTCGTCCCATTTGTAATTCTTCTTGTTCTTCTTGAAGAAAGCGTTAAGTCCGGCTTCATCTTTCGCACCTTTCTCCCACACTTCACGGTTACTTATCTCATAGAGGAGAAGACCATCATGGTATTCGCGGATAAGGTGGGCAAGGTCAGAGTCTTCAGCCTGCATTTGTGCTGCATGCTCATCCATAATCTGCTCTGCAGTCTTACCGTTGCTTGCGGCTACTTCTTCCTGCACCTTGCGGTCGATAATCTGTTCGCGGATGTTGCGGCGGTCGATGAAAGTCATGATGTTTGCTTTAAGGGAGTCGAACGGCTCAAGCATTTTCTTGTCAATGACTTTTATTATATGCCAACCGACAGGAGACTGTACCGGTTTTCCCACCTCTCCTTTTTTCAAGGCATAGGCAGCCTTGTCAAACTCTTCAAATGTCTGACCGTGGCTAATCCAACCAATCACACCACCACGGGAAGCGGCTCCCGGGTCGTCAGATTTCTTTGTTGCAAGCTCTGTAAAGTCTGCACCTGTTTGTAATGCGTTGTAAAGAGAGTCTATGCGTGCTTTTGCTGCAGCTTCTGCTGCCTTGTCTGCATTTGTCGACAGACGTACGAAGATATGGGCAGGCTGTATCAGTCCGTCAGGACCGATGCGCTTCAGCTCATTATTATATATGGTATGCGCTTCAGCTTCGACATCCGCATCATTGATAAAAGACGGACGTATCTGCTGGTCACGGTATTGCAAGAACTCCTTTTTGTATGAACTGAGAGTATCCATCCCTTCATCAACGGCGGACTGTACTTTCAGCTTGTAGTTTACAAAAAGGTCAACATACTCATCAACGGTCTTCTTGTCGATAACGTTCTCAGAGTTGTTCTTCTTGTAAGAGTATTCAAATTCCGAGCGTGCAATGTTTTGCCCTGCAATGGTCATTATCACAGGATCGTCTGTCTGTGCAAAAGTGCCGGCAGAACCAAAGATAAGCATTGCTATGACTGTCTTTAACTTCATATAGATGTATTGCTATGTTGAATTAAATCGCCTCTTTTACATAGCTATTGATACAGCCGGGAAGAGGGCTATTCGTGTTCTACAGTTAGTTTGTTTATAATTGTTAATGGTGTGTTCTAATGAATGAATTCTTTAGAACACACCATATATCATATTTGGGAATTACTGATGACGGCTATAGTTTGGAGCTTCGGAAGTGATAATCACTTCATGTGGGTGAGACTCGAGTACACCTGCATTCGTGATGCGGGTGAACTTTGCTTCGTGAAGTTTCTCTATGCTCTGTGCGCCACAGTAGCCCATGCCTGAGCGGAGTCCGCCAACAAGTTGGTAAACGACTTCTTGTACTGTGCCTTTGTAAGGTACACGTCCTGCAATTCCTTCCGGCACAAGTTTCTTTGCCTCAACCACTCCGCTTTGGAAATAACGGTCTTTTGAACCATTCTCCATAGCTTCGAGTGAGCCCATACCGCGATAAGACTTGAACTTACGTCCGTTGAAAAGTATTGTCTCACCCGGTGCTTCCTCCGTACCTGCTACGAGCGAGCCTATCATCACAGAGTGTCCGCCGGCAGCAAGTGCCTTGACAACATCACCGGAATAACGAAGGCCACCGTCAGCAATAAGAGGAACATCTGTTCCTGCAAGTGCCTGTGCCACATCGTAAACAGCGGAAAGCTGAGGCACACCGACACCTGCAACCACACGTGTTGTGCAGATAGAGCCCGGACCGATACCAACCTTCACTGCATCAGCACCGGCTTCAACAAGAGCTTTGGCAGCAGCACCTGTGGCGATGTTTCCTACAACGATGTCCACTTCAGGGAAATTCTGCTTTGCCTCACGCACCTTGTCAATGACTCCCTTTGAATGCCCATGTGCAGTGTCGATGACAATAGCGTCCACACCGGCTTTTACAAGCGCTTCCATACGCTGGAATGTGTCAGCTGTGACACCAACACCTGCAGCAACACGAAGACGTCCCTTGGCGTCCTTGCATGCCATAGGCTTGTCTTTTGCCTTTGTTATATCCTTATAAGTAATAAGACCAATGAGGTGGTTCTCTTCATCAACGACAGGAAGTTTCTCGATTTTGTGCTCAAGGAGAATCTTAGAGGCACTCTCAAGGTCAGCCTGCTGATGTGTGACAACAAGATTTCCCTTTGTCATGACATCATCAATCTTGCGTGACATGTCTGTCTGGAAACGCAGGTCGCGGTTTGTCACGATGCCGACAAGTTTGTTGTCTTTGTCAACAACCGGTATGCCGCCGATATGGTATTCTGCCATCATGTTCAAAGCATCCTGCACAGTCTTTCCGCGCATAATTGTGACAGGGTCATAAATCATGCCGTTCTCTGCACGCTTTACAATAGCGACCTGACGTGCCTGCTCTTCGATAGACATGTTCTTATGGATGACGCCTATACCTCCCTCACGTGCAATGGCAATCGCCATTGGAGCCTCTGTGACAGTGTCCATTGCCGCTGTCACAAAAGGAATCTTCAGTTCAATGTTGCGCGAAAACCTTGTACTTAATGAAACCTCACGGGGAAGTACCTCTGAGTATGCCGGAACAAGCAATACATCATCGTAAGTAAGACCCTCCATTACTACCTTGTCCTCAAGAAATGATGCCATATGTTGAATCGTTTAAAAATGAATATTGTATGCAAAATTACAAAAAAATCCCCATATACCGTTAATATCTACTGACAATTAACACTAATTTGCCAAACAAGGCTGTCCGCATAGGATTAACTGATAAGAAAATGCAAGAAACAGCAGCAAAACAAGTTGTTACGGAAACAATTCATGGGGCAGGGTGGAAATTCCTCTGCCCCATGAACTCAGTTCGCCATTTCCGACATGAATTTTATGCGCACAAGCCGTAGCTCGTCATCGGTGAAATCCCCGTCAAACTCGTTGGAAGCGACGCGGATGTCGTCTGTCTCGCTGTTCATGAAATAGTCATAGATGTCATCAACATTTTCATCATCAAGCACATCCTCAATGTAATAGTCAATGTTGAGTTTCATTCCGCTATAGACTATAGTTTCTATCTCTGTCAGCAGTTCCTCGTATTCCATGTTCAGCGCATTGGCAATGTCGTCAAGAGGCATGCGCTTGTCAATGCTCTGGATAATCTTCACTTTCAGCATGGACTTCTTTGGCACAGTACGCACACGCAGTTCCTCCGGGCGTTCTATGTCGTTTTCCTCACAATACATCTTTATCAGGGTACAGAACGACTTGCCGTATTTGCGTGCTTTGCCGGCACCGACTCCTTGTATCTGCTGCAGTTCCTCCATGGTGACAGGATACATTGTCGCCATCTGTTCCAAAGACATGTCAAGGAACACTACATACGGCGGCACTTTGTGCTTTCGTGCCACTCTCAGACGCTCATCCTTGAGCATCTTCTGCAGGACAGGGTCAAGTGCAGAGGTGCCGCATTCACCATTCCCACCATAATCCAACTGACGAAAGTCTGTATCTTTCATGATAGGGAATGACACAGGGTTCTTCAGGAAATCCTTTCCTAAATCCGTTATTTTCAAAAGTCCGTAGCTCTCAACATCCTTGCGGACGTATCCGGCAAGCATGGCATGGCGGATTACCGGATTCCAGAACTTCTCGTCCATGTCTTCCCCTGAGCCGAATTCCTCCAGCTTGTCATGGTTATGCGAAACGATATCGTCTGTTCCGCGTCCTTTGATGAAGTCCACAACATACTGGGAACGGAAATTCTCTTTTAAGGCAATAATGGCGTTAAGGAGCACGATAAGCTCCTCTCTGCCTTCAACCTTTTCTTTCGGATTGCGGCAGTTGTCGCAATTCCCGCAGTTTTCATTTGGATAATCCTCACCGAAATAGTGGAGCAGGAATTTCCTGCGGCATACGGAAGTCTCGGCGTATGCCGCCGTCTCTTGCAGCAACTGCCTTCCGATGTCCTGTTCTGCCACCGGTTTCCCCTCCATGAATTTCTCCAATTTCTGAAGGTCTTTGTGCGAATAGAATGCTATGCACACCCCCTCGCCACCGTCACGCCCTGCACGTCCCGTTTCCTGATAATAGCCTTCCAAGGATTTTGGGATGTCATAATGAATCACGAAGCGTACATCAGGCTTGTCTATTCCCATGCCAAAGGCTATTGTCGCCACAATGACATCAACTTCCTCCATAAGGAAATTGTCCTGCGTCTCTGAGCGTGTCTGTGTGTCAAGCCCGGCATGATATGCGGCAGCACGGATGTCATTGGCACGGAGCACTTCTGCAAGTTCCTCGACTTTCTTGCGTGACAGGCAGTAGATGATGCCGCTCTTGCCATGATTTGCCTTTATGAACTTTATGAGCTGCTTGTCAACACCATCTGTTTTCGGGCGCACCTCATAATAAAGGTTCGGGCGGTTGAAAGAACTCTTGAACTCCAGAGCGTCAGGCATTCCGAGTGATTTCTTTATGTCTATCCTCACTTTGTCTGTTGCCGTCGCCGTAAGAGCAATGACAGGAGCTTTGCCAATCTCGTTGATTATGGGGCGTATGCGGCGGTATTCCGGGCGGAAGTCATGCCCCCATTCCGAGATACAATGAGCCTCGTCGACAGCATAGAACGAAACCTTGACTCCGGGAGATTTAAGGAAATCGACATAATCATCCTTGGTCAATGACTCCGGAGCCACATACAGCAGTTTTGTCCTGCCCTCACGCACATCCTTTTTTACTTGATCAATGGCAGACTTGTTAAGGGAAGAGTTCAGATAGTGTGCCAGTCCGCTGTCTTCGCTGATGCCGTTGATGACATCAACCTGATTCTTCATCAGGGCGATGAGTGGTGAAATGACTATTGCCGTGCCGTCCATAATGAGTGCAGGCAACTGGTAACAGAGACTTTTGCCTCCGCCTGTCGGCATAAGCACAAAGACATCATTGCCTTCCAGCAAAGACCGGATGACACGTTCTTGCTCGCCTTTGAACTTGTCAAAGCCGAAATATTGCTTGAGTTTCTCTGTCAGGTTTATGTCCATTTATCAGAAGTTAGAAGGTCGTTTTTCTTTTTGCCATGCAAAATGGCTATGGCATTGCCGGCAATCCATGCAATGCCATAATGTGAATGTGCCATGGTGTGCATTGTCTGTGGTTCGCATGCACTGCTGTTGCCGTAACCACAGACAATGTCCTTATGCAAGGTTTGCCTTGTCAAGCTGGGCTTGTGCATATTCTTTTGTAACACTGAAAGTCTTCTTTTTTGATGAAGGAGCGTCAAACATCGCATCGTTCATCACCGCCTCGACTATGGAGCGCAATCCACGGGCGCCGAGCTTGTACTCTACAGCCTTGTCAACCATATACTCCAATGCGTCCTCATCGAAAGACAGTTTCACTCCGTCCATACCCATGAGTTTCTCATATTGTTTGACAATGGAGTTCTTCGGTTCCACAAGGATGCGCTTCAGGGCTTCCCTGTCCAGCGGATGAAGGAATGTAAGCACCGGCAGGCGTCCGATAATCTCAGGAATAAGTCCGAAAGACTTCAAGTCCTGTGGCAGGATATATTTCATGATGTCCTTTTTGTCGATGCTCTTCCTGTCGTTTGTGCTGTTGTAGCCCACAACATGGGTGTTCAGACGCTGCGCTATTTTCCTTTCTATTCCGTCAAAGGCTCCACCACAGATGAAGAGGATGTTGCGTGTGTCCACATGGATATAGTCCTGGTCAGGATGCTTGCGGCCTCCCTTTGGCGGCACATTGACCATTGTGCCTTCAAGGAGTTTCAGGAGTCCTTGCTGCACTCCCTCGCCGCTGACGTCACGTGTGATGCTCGGATTGTCGCCCTTGCGTGCTATCTTGTCAATCTCGTCAATGAAAACAATGCCGCGCTGTGCAGCCTCAAGATTGTAGTCTGCCACCTGAAGAAGGCGTGAGAGAATGCTCTCCACATCCTCGCCGACATATCCTGCTTCGGTGAACACCGTGGCGTCGACAATGGTGAACGGTACATTAAGCAACTTTGCTATGGAACGCGCGAGAAGGGTCTTGCCCGTACCGGTAGAGCCGACCATGACGATGTTCGACTTCTCTATCTCCACACCGTCATCTGTGTCCGGCTGGCTGAGTCGCTTGTAATGGTTGTACACTGCCACGGCAAGGAAGCGCTTTGCCTCTTCCTGTCCTATGACATACTTGTCAAGATGGTCTTTTATCTCATGTGGCGTAGGCACAGCCTTCATGTCAAACGACTCGCCACCTTTGTTTCTTACAGAATTGTTCGCCTTTGCAGCAAGAGCGTCAGAGGTGTTGCCAAGCGCATTCTCGACTATCTCGTATGCGCTGATGACACAATCTCCGCAGACATGTCCGTTAAGACCTGTCAGCATCAGTTCTGTCTGGGTCTCATCCCTGCCACAAAGGCAGCAGTGTTTTAATTCTTTCTTTGCCATATATTATCAGAAAGGGACGGTGGCAGCAATGCCTTACCTGTCTCTTTACCTTAAAAAATCGTACGAAAACTGTTTTTGCTTCCTGATTATTTGCGGGAATGCACGTTGTCTATCATGCCATATTCCTTAGCCTCCTCTGCCGTCATCCAATAGTTGCGGTCTGAGTCTGCCCATACCTTTTCATAGTCGGTGTGGGAGTGCTCGGCAATAATTGTATACAGTTCTTTCTTAAACTTCATAATCTCACGCGCCTCAATCTCAATGTCGGAAGCCTGTCCCTGCACACCTCCCAATGGCTGGTGGATCATCACACGGCTGTGAGGCAGTGCACTGCGCTTGCCCTCCTTGCCTGCCACGAGAAGCACTGCTGCCATAGACGCTGCCATGCCTGTACAGATTGTGGCGACATCACTTGAGATGAACTGCATCGTGTCGTAGATTCCGAGACCTGCAGTGACACTGCCACCCGGGGAGTTGATGTATATTGATATGTCCTTGTCTGGGTCACAGCTGTCAAGATAGAGCAGCTGCGCCTGCAGCGTGTTGGCTGTATAGTCGTCCACCTGTGTGCCAAGGAAGATGATGCGGTCCATCATCAGTCGTGAGAACACATCCATCTGCGTCACGTTCAACTGGCGTTCCTCAAGGATGTAAGGGTTCACGTACTGGCTGTGCATGTTCATTGCTGCCTTGCTCTGGAAACGCATGACGTCATCAAAGAGCATGCCGTCCATGCCCAGGTGCCTGGTTGCATATTTTCTGAAATCGTTGTTCATATATAATGTAATGTCGTTGTGCTATACAATATAATAATATGGAAGAAAGGCATGCTGCCTTCTGTTCATAGTACAAAATTACAAAAAAAAAATGACATCATATTTCTTGCCGGAAAATATTTTTGCTAAAAAAGATTAATTGCCGGCAGTTGCTTATGCTTCATTTCCCCTTTTTGTAGTGCAAAGGTACAAAATTTTCATCCCAATACCAAACATTATAGGGGTATAATGTGGGGTATGTAGATAAAAGTACGGTCGCTCCACTGCTGACGACCGTACTTTTATTGCATGCCAATAACGAAGTATGCCGCTATGGCAGCCTGCGCAATGATTATTGCAGGGATGCCATAGCGGAACTTTTTGTGCAAAGTCTTGTGGTGCCACAGTCTCATGCCTGCCCATGCACCGATGCTGCCACCTAAGGCAGCGAGCAAAAGCAGGGTCTTCTCCGATATGCGCCACCATGACTTCTTTGCCTTCAGTTTGTCAATGCCATAGACGAGGAAGGCAAGGATGTTTATGGCGGGCAGATAATAGATTAACAACTCTTTCATTTCTTAAGTGACTTGTGCAGGAATGCAGATGTTCAATCCGGGTACACTGCAACCTTTATCACTCCGTCACACTTCTCCTCAAACAGTGTGTAGGCTTCTTCTATCCGTGAGAGTGGGAAGCGGTGTGTGATGAGTGGGGTGGTGTCGATTTTGCCTTCCTCGATAAGGTGGAGAATCTCTTTGCAGTCGCATCCGTCCACACCTCCTGTCTTGAATGTCAGGTTCTTGCCGTACATCTCAGGCAAAGGAAGTGCTTGCGGTTCGTCGTAGAGTGCCACGACAGTGACAATGGCGTTAGGGCGTGCACAGCGCTATGCCAGCGGGAATGTGTCCTTCGCCCCTGCCACTTCCAGTACACGGTCGGCACCGCCATGGTCGCTGTGCTCCATGACAAATGCCTCGCACTCTTCGGGCGTGGTAAGCAGCACATCAGGATAATGCTTGCTGACGAATGCCCGCCTTTCTGCCGATTTCTCACAGACAATGATGCGCTTAGGGTTCCGGAGCATGGTGCAGAGCAGTGAGCATACTCCCGTAGGACCGGCACCAATGATGAGCACAGTGTCCTCCTCCGTTATCTCAGAGATTCGCGCTGCCCAATAGCCGGTGGCAAGCACATCGCCAACGAACAGAGCCTGCTCGTCAGTGACGCTCTCCGGAATGCGGTCAAGCCCTTGGTCGGCAAGTGGCACACGGACATACTCCGCCTGTCCGCCGTCGATGCGGCAGCCCAAAGCCCAGCCACCGTGGGGTGACGTGCAGTTGTTCACATAGCCATGCTTGCAGAAATAGCATTCTCCGCAGAAAGTTTCCACATTGACAGTGACCCTGTCGCCGGGCTTCACTTTCGTCACCTCAGCACCGACCTGCTCGACAACGCCGACCATTTCATGACCTACGGTGATGCCTTTCACGGCACGAGGGACGCTGCCGTGCTTGATGTGAAGGTCACTTGTGCAGATGCTCCCTAAAGTAATCCTTACGATGGCATCCGTAGGCTCTGACAACTCGGGCTTTGCCTTTTTAAGCAATGCAAACTTTCCTTCTTCAATGAATGTGTATGCCTTCATAGTTACTCCTTTTTATCCCTGTCAAACACAGGCATGTTGTCCGGCAGGTCAATGGCAATCTCTATGAGTCCCGCCACGTTGCCCTCCTCGTCGTACCATGGTGTCTGGTGGAGTTGCTTGTGCTTGCCGTGGCGGATAATCTGGTAAGTGTTGCTTTCCCCGGTCTCCAGCATGTGGCGGATTATTTTGTTCGCGGATTCAGGATGACAGCCGTACAGGTTCTTTCCTATCGCGTTCCCGTCACGTTTCATGGCACGCTCATTCTGGTATACCACAATGCCCTCCTTGTCGCAAACGGTGACAAGGAAGGATGTTTTGTCGAAATAGTTGAAATCCTTCATGTTGCTCTATTTCAGTTGCTTGCCGTCAGAGAAAGCGTTGCTGCCCCTGCTGCCGAGGGCAATGTAGCCATGATGCACAGGGTCATAGGTTATAAGGTTCATCTTCTCGATGTCAGGATTGCCGTCCTCTGCAAGATAGTCCTCATCCACAAGGATGTTGACTATCTCGGCAACGATGTAGAAACCTGTCTCCGACTCGTCAATCTTTTGTGTTATGCGGCATTCGAGGGTCATGGGGAAGTCCGTGAACACAGGCGCATTGACATGCCCGGCTTTCTCTACAGTCCAGCCTGTCTTCCCAATCTTGTCGCTTTCCTTCTTGGCAGAGACGATGCCGACATAGTCCGCTGCAATCATTGTTTCCTTTGTAGCAAATGCCACAGTGAACTCACCGGAACGGTCAAGGTTTCTCGTTGTGGCATGATTGCCCATGGAAATCATTATCTCTTTCATGTCCCATTGCCCTGCCCATGCGGCGTTCATGGCGTTGGGAGTGCCGTCATCGTTGTATGTGCCGATTATCAGCACCGGTTGTGGGACAACCCACGGTTTTGGTTCGAAGCTCTTCATGATGATGTGTTGTTATGATGTTTGCGTAAAATCAATAAGTGACTATTGTAAATTACTTTTTATTCAAGTCGTGTTTGTACTAAAACTAATTTCCAACAGTTACTTATAGTGCAAGCACGACTTGAATACAAAGTAATTTGCAGCAGTCACTCGTCAGCAGCCGCTTCCGTCAAGGTTGCACGCTGCGCCCTGTGGCTTCTTCTCCTTTGGCGCAAATCCGGCTTTCTCCGGTCGGAAAGTGATAGTGCCGTCCTCAAGTATGAAGCATGGGATGCCGACATATCCAAGGCGTCGCGTAGATGCGAACTCCTCCCTTGTGTCACGCAAGCGCATGAATTCCTTCAGTCGGTGCACGTGGCTACCGATGTCAATAATCTCATAACGGCTGTCGCCTTCCGCCTGCTGCTTGACCGCTGTGCAGTCAGGGCAGGTGCTCATTACATAAATCTTTATCATACTTTTGAACGTTTGGTTGATATGATATGGTTCTGTTGGGCGGCGGGAAATTTTTCTTCGTCAGGTGCTTTCCCGTTCCATGGGTGCAAATTTACACAAAAAAAAGATAGTAGTGCGATTTTTATGGTTAAAATGTACTATTTCAGTGTGAGCAAAAGAGTTAAAATTAGTTGTCTGGGCACAGATAAGGTACGGTCTGTTGCTCGCATGGCATTCCGTGGATAAAGGTTGCGGGAATGAAAAGATGATAGAGGAATGATCCGCGTATAGATTCACCTGTGGTAACAAACTTTATATGTATATACAGCATGCCACCGCTCTGTGTGGGAGCGGTGGCGGAAAATAATCTTCAACTAAATCAACAAAAACCTAAACAATATCTTATCTTTTGAAATGTCTGCGCTGGCAGTGTGCGGGTGTATGCGGCCGTGGACATACATGCTGCTTGCAGTATTTGCACACATTGCTGTTCTTGTACATCTTGTGCTTGTGCTTGGAACTTTTCGCGCAGTATGTGCTGCATGTTGACGGACAGCGATGATTGTCGTGCTTGTGGTACTTGCATACGGTGGTGTGCCTGTGGTTTCTGTGGTGCTTGCCGTCTGTGCTGCCGAAACTTGCCGTTGTACCGATGATTGTCATTATGCCTATCAGCATTCCGAGAATAGTCTTTTTCATATCCGTAGAGTTCTTATGAGCCGTGCCGGCTCTGTTATACATTATATTATTCCGGTGTTCTTGTTTCCGGTGCAAAGGTAGCAAGAAAACATGAGGCAGCAAATGGTTTTCCCCTACGTTGTGGTGGGAAAATCCCTAAACATGGGAGGAATGCCGGCAACTTGCTGTGGAAAGGTTGCTTTGCCATGCTATTGTTGGGCGAATATTAATAAATGGTGACAATACAGTGTATTTTCTCTTTTTATTATTTGGAGACACTATGATTTTTTTGTACCTTTGCCACTGTAATTAATAAACAAAATGTTTAACACCTAAAAACAAAAGATTATGGTAAAAACTTTACGCTTTTCACTCCTTGCCATCGTGGCAATGGTTTGCAATGTGGCATTCGCTGATGCCTACAAAACTCTGAAATTCCCAGCACAGGGTGGGGAGAAAATTAATGGATACACAGATGCCTGGACCGCAACACAGGGTACAGACACTTGGACTATCGCTAATTTTAATACTTACCAGAACGGCTGGACTTACATCAAGTGTGGCAGAAAGAACAATGCATCTGTTGCAAGTATTGCTACTAATTTTGCAATGGATAAGGCTATTGGTAATGTTATGGTTACAGTTGACAAGATTCTTGCTACTGACAAAGTTAACTCAATTAGCCTTGTTGTTGCTTCTGATGCAGCATTCAATACTGTTGTCGCTACAATTCCGGCTTCTTCTATTGAAGCAGGGGATATGCAGTTCAAGGTAGCTGAACCAAAGGCAGGACTTTACTATAAGTTGGTGTTTGACTGTGCAGGTCATTCTGCCAATGGCATCATTCAGCTTTCCAAGGTTCAGTACTTCGAGGAAGGCAATGAGCCAGAAATCGTTGACATCAGCAACACTCTTGAGACTGCTTATACTGTAGCAAAGGCGCATGAGCTTACAGCTGCCGGAGAGGGACTTGCCACAAAGGTTTATGTAAAAGGTGTAATCACCAATATCAAGGAAGTCGCTCTTCAATATGGTAACGCAGAGTTCACAATCAATGATGCTGATGCAGCCGGTGAGGGCATGGTTGTTTTCCGCTGCAATTGGTTTGAGGGTGCTAAGTTCACTTCTGAGAATCAGATAAAGGTTGGCGACGAAATCATTGTCTATGGCAAATTGGATGTTTATCAGGGTGATCACCAGATTACATCAGGACAGGTTGCTATGCTCAACGGTTCTACAACCGCCATCGAGAACGTGGAGGTTGCCAATGACAGCAAGCAGGTTATCTACACAATCGGCGGTCAGCAGCTTAAGAAGGCTCAGAAGGGTCTGAACATCATCAATGGCAAGAAGGTCATTGTGAAATGATTGGCATTTCGTGCCAACTCGTAAAAAGGCTTCACAGAAAGCATAGTTATAATAAAAAGAGAATGGAGGACTTCCTGTTATGGAGTTCTCCATTCTTCTTTTTGTCCCAAATTCAAGCATAACAGCTCTTTGCCGGCATTGCTTTTCTGTTACAATCGTACGTTTATTTTAACGTGGGTTTGACGGATAAATAGATGATTCGTCGAACTCAGGTTAATATACTATTGGTGTCGTTCGGCAAAACAAAAGAGGGTCAAACAAATCCTTCACGGAATTTGTACTGAGCCATGAAAAGTCACAGCATGGCAAGTGACAAAATGAAAGGTAACGATTTGCATTGCAAGGTGTTACCTTTCATTGTGCAAATCGTTACCTTTCACTCGGTCAAGTGCTACCTTTTGTTATATCGACTGTGTTTTAACATTTGTTGGTATTTCTGTTTTCGGAAAGTGCCGGCATGCTTTGCAATATGTAAGAAAACTATTTTGTTTTGCTTACATATTGCCATAAATGCATGGATGCGGGATGTTGAAAATGCTTTCTTGTCACCGCTGACGCGGTTCCCAAGTCCCCATTTTGAATAAAAACTTCATAAGATGATGATATGCAAGAGCTTTGCTGCTTGTCATTGTTTTTACCGGACAACAATATTTTCAAATACTATCCGCCTATCTTCCCGAGGCGTCCACCATCTCTTTCAGAGACCTGTTGAACTCTTTTGCGGCAAGGAGCTGTTCGATGTTGAGGTGCATGCGGTACCGCCAGTAATGGTGAGGGTTGGCAGGGATGTTGATGCGCTCCTCGCTTGCGTCTGCCAGCCTGAGCCGCTCGTCTGTTGCCAGCCAGTCCTGAAGGGTCAGTATGCACAGCATGGAAGGGCATGCAAGGTGGCGGTAGATAATGTCTTTTGCCAGCCATCCCGGCAGAGGGTGGGGCGCATCCCCGCCATGGTGCATGGTGTTGTGGTAATAGTCGTTGGTGCGTTCTCTGTCCTCGTCCCACCACATGCGCATCGTTTCCGTGTCGTGGCTTGATATTGTGCACACCGAGCGGTAGGGATTATGCTCCAATATGCCGAAGCGCACGAATGGTTCCTTTGGCATTGTCTGTATCTCAAGAGAGAGAATCTTCAGCTCATCCATGACCCATGGCACGCAGTCAGGCACCATGCCGAGGTCTTCGGCGCATACCAGCATGCGTGTGGCATTGACCAGCTGCGGGAGTTTCTTCATTGCCTCAGTGTACCAGAAATGGTTGTTGCGGCGATAGAAATAGTCGTCATAAAGCCTGTTGTAACCGTCTTTCTCCTGTTGTGACAAGCGTTCATGGCATGGAGATCCGTGGCTGCTGATGCGCGGATGATAGAGGTCGTGCCGCTTATGGTCACGCAGGAAAAGGCTCTCTCTTGCCTTTTCACGCTCGTCCTCCATTCCTTCGCCGAGCATGGAAGGGGAGAAACGGAGACCATACCCCGCAATCTCGTCCACGGTCATTCCGAGTGAGGGCGAGAACTGGCCAAGAAGCCCATACTTGCAGGAGCCAGGAATCTCCCATATACGGAAGAATCCGAGCACATGGTCTATGCGGTAGGCATCGAAATATTTCGCCATGTTTGAGAACCGGCGTACCCACCACCGGCAGTCATCCTTAAGCATCTCGTCCCAGTTGTAGGTAGGGAATCCCCAGTTCTGTCCGTCGGAAGAGAAGAAATCCGGCGGTGCACCCGCCTGTCCGTCAAGGTTGAAATAGCGAGGCTCCATCCATGCGTCGCATCCGCAACGGTTCACACCGATTGGGATGTCACCTTTCAGTATGACGCTTTTCGCCCTTGCATGCCTGTGTGCCGCCTTCAGTTGCATGGCAAGCATATACTGTACGAAATAGTGGTAAGCGACTTCTTTGTAAGCCTTGGTGCGCGGATTCGTGAGTGCCGGGCGGTCATCCTCGTTCCATACGTTATGGTCTGCCCAGTCGTTGTAGTTCGGTGTGCGGAACTTGTCGCGTAGCACGCTGTACTGAGCGTAAGGGACAAGCCATTCCTCCTCTTCTGCAAACCACTCTTTGAACTCCTTTGTGCTCAGGACAGTCTTTCCTTCCTGTTCAAAGACAATGTGCAGATACTCGTTTTTGGCATCATTGACACGCACATAGTCCACTTTAGGCAGCGCATTAAGCTCTTTGCGCAGGCTTTCAAACCTTGTTCGCAGCCCTTTGTCTTTGATTTGTGGCAGCCGGCGCAGGTCGCAGTACATCGGGTGCAGTGCGAAGATTGAGATGCAGGAGTATGGGTAGGAGTCCTGCCATGAATGGTCAAGTGTCGTGTCGTTGACAGGCAGCACCTGCAGTACGCGCTGTCCGGTGCATGCCACCCAGTCGGTCATGAGCTGCAGGTCACCGAAGTCTCCCACTCCGAAGCTCCCTTCTGAGCGCAGGGAGAATACCGGGACGGCTGTGCCGGCAAGTTTCTGGTCGTGCCTGTCAAAGGATGCGCGTGGAAGTTCAATGACAATTATTTCGTTGCCATTGATGGTCGGAATATTAAGTCGTCGGTTGTCCCCTGTTTCCCAAATTATGCTGTTTATGTGGTCAGGGTTGTTGTGCTTTATGATGAACTTTAATTCGATGTCCTGAAGTTGTATGTCCGTTGTGTCAACCGTTGCCACCCACTCATTGTTCTCATGCTCATACATTGGCAGAGCGTTGTCAGGATTCCAGTTGCCGAGTATGTTGCAGTTGCCGGAGATGAAGAGCCGTTCCCCTTTCCGTAGTTGCGGTGCGCGGATTTTAAGTCTTATTGCGCTGTTGCTGTCAGCTTTGGGCGACATGGAATGCTCCCTGTTGTTCACACATTCCGTGAATGCCGAGCTGTAGAGATGTGCGTCGTCCGGCATGTCGTGCCATAAGTCGTGGCAGATATATGTGCTGTCTCTGTCGCCGATGGTCTCCAGGCGGTGGGTTATCATGCACCATTCGCGGCGCAGTTCGGTGGTCATGCGGTGCAAAGTGTAGAAATAGTCAATATAACCTGCGGTTGTTTCTTCGGTTGTCAGTCGTATACTCCACACGTGTCCGTCGTCGGTCTGCATGCGATGCTGTTCGTATGAGCCGTCCGGCTTTAGTATGTTGACACGCAAGTCCTCACCGATGTGAGTGACATAGTGGATGTCAAGTGAAAGTGTCATTAGATTTTTTTTGATATGTTATGTTAGTTTTCTCAATATGTCAGGTATGGTCTGAGTTTCCGTATTGTCTCCGGTTTGAATGTCGGCAGCAGTCGTAGGGCGTCTATATTGCTGATTTTGCCATGCAGTCGGCGGTAGTCGCATATCTGCCGTGCCATCATGTAGTTGATGTATGGATGCCTGCGTAGCTGCTCGTTGGTGGCGGTGTTGATGTTTATCTTTTGTATCTTGTCGTCGTTGCCGACAGAGAGATAGGGCAGGGCGGACTCCGGAAAGTCCTCAATCTCCAACAGTTGGTCGGAGGAAACGAAACCTCCGAGTCGCTCCCTGTACCTTGCTATCTTCCTTGCGAAGTGCGCTCCGATGCCCGGAACTTTGCGCAGGGCGATGGTGTCGGACAGGTTCAGGGAGATTGTCTGCCCTTGCTGCAGCTTCCGTGGGTAAGGGATTGTGCCTGCTGTTTGTGAGGAATCGGTGGGTGAAGGGCGGTCGCTTGCGTAATGGTCATGCCTTTTCTGCCTTACGGAATACAGTTCGCTTGCAGGTCGGTAGTCATCACTTATGCGGATGTACGGCAGCAACTGGCGGTATTTTTTTGCCGTCAGACCGTACAAGCGTGCGAAATCCTCCGGGCAGGTGTACACTCCTCCGTTGGCACGGTACTTGTAAATGCTCCTCACCTGCCACGGTTGCAGACCCAAACCAAGCAGGACGGTGGAGTCCGCAGTGTTCGGGTCGAAGGGCTGCAACCGGATTTCTTTTTCCGGAACGGCATAGTACGCCTCCTTTTCCCTGTCGCCGGACTTTGCTTTTCCTGCTTGTTCAGACCTTGGCATATCCTCCTGTGTCATGCCATTCTCCGCTTTTTCTGTTTCTCTTGTGAAGAAAAAGATGCCAAAGGCAATGGCAACGACAAGCAGACCGAGTAGCCCTTGCCTGTCATTCTTGAGTATATGGAAGAGGTTTTTCACAGTTGGTTATAGGTTGTGGGGTGTCGGTTACGGGTCAATAGATGCCGAAAGCTCCGAGAAGGAGTACAGCCAGCATCGCCGGCACGATGAATTTCAGCATAACGATGTACAGGTATTTCCTGTGGAAGGAATAGCCGTTGAGTCGCATCTCGCCCACAAGGAGATTCGGTTTCACCACCCATCCGAACATGATGCAGGTGCATATTGCCAGTACCGGCATAAGGACATTGTTGCTCACATAGTCGAAAATGTCGAGAATCTGTGCCGTGGCACCGTTAGGAAGCTCATATTCAAAGTAGAAAATGTTGTATCCGAGACATACAAGCACAGACCAAACGAAGCCTGTGGCAGCCATGATGGCCACCGATTTCTTACGGCTCCAGCCCCATTTGTCCATCACACCGGCCACGATTGCCTCAAGGATGCTGACGGCACTGGTGAGGGCGGCGAAGGTTACCATGGTGAAGAACATCAGTCCCATAATCGGTCCGAAGGCTCCCATGGAGTCAAACACCTTCGGTAATGCCACGAAGATGAGTCCCGGTCCTGCCGACATTCCTTCCGTTCCCATAAACACATAGACTGCCGGGATAATCATCATGCCGGCGAGGATTGCTATCGCGGTGTCGAAAATCTCGATATGGTCGATGGCTTTGCCAAGGTTAACGTCCTTTTTCATGTAGGAACCGTAGGTCACCATGATGCCCATGGCTATGGAAAGCGAGAAGAACAACTGGCTCGTGGCGTCAAGGGCGACCATGAGGAAGCCTTTGAGTGTCATGCCCTCAAGGTTAGGAATGAAGTAGACTTTCAGTCCGTCGATGCCGGTTCTTGTCACTCCTGTCTGCGGGTCGGTATGGCTTATGAAGAAGGAGTAGATGCAGATGAACACCACAAGGAGTAGCAATGCCGGCATGATGATGCGCGAATATTTCTCGATGCCTTTCTCCACGCCTTTATAAACAATGTAGAAGCACATCATGGCGAACACTGCCATGAATGCCAAAGGCTCCCACTGTTGGATGATGAAACCGGAGAAGAAGCCGTCGCTTACTGCCAGCCGGCTGTCGTTTGTGACGTAGGTGGCAAGATATTTCAGCACCCATCCGCCGATGACGCAGTAGTATGGGTATATAATATAAGGTATAACAAAGGAGAATATGCCGAGAAATCCCCACCTCTTGTTGAAGAAGCGGTAGGCTGTCAGCGGTCCCTGACCTGAGCGTCTGCCTATGGCGACTTCGGTGATGAGCAGTGTGAAACCGAAGGTCACGGCAAGAATGATGTAGAGAGCGAGGAACAAACCGCCGCCGTCGCGTGCCGCAAGATAAGGGAAGCGCCAGATGTTTCCCAGTCCTACGGCACTTCCTGCGGCAGCCAGCACGAAGCCCAATGAACCGCTGAATGTGTTTCTGTTATTCTCCATTTGTCGTTATACGTTTTTTTCTGTGTCAGTAGCTGTTGATAATAAAGTTTTGCCAAAGCACAGTCACTTATCCAATTAAAGTTTTTTCGGTGTATATATTGCGTCCCACCATGAGCTGTCGTTCTTCAGCCAGCGGTCAAACCATGCCACCATGGAGTTAATCCACTTTGTGCGCTTCTCAGGATTCATGATGCCGTGGTTCTCGCCCTCCACCTGGATGAAGGCGGTAGGAGTGCCAAGGAGCTTCAAGGCGGTGTACATCTGTATGGACTCGCCGATAGGCACGTTGGTGTCTGCCGTGCCATGTGTGAAGAGCAGAGGCTTCTTTATCTTGTCCGCGTTGTAGAGAGGTGAGCGGTCGACATACAAATCCTTGCGTGTCCATGGGTAGCTGTTTGCCGCGCTGACTTCACTGTAGGAGTATCCCCAGTAGCCTTCGCCCCAATAGGATGTGTGGTCGGATATGCCGGCGTGGGAGATTCCGCAAGCGAACGGGTTGTCCATGGTGAGCATGTACTGTGTCATGAAACCGCCGTAGGATGCCGAAACACATCCGATATGGTCGGCATCTGCCTGTGGCACATCTTTCACAAACTGCCTTGTGGCATCGATAATGTCCTGTGCTGGTCCTTCACCCATGGTGTTCACATGGCGCGCAGCCCACTCCTGACCGAAGCCGGTGGCTCCGGAAGGGTTGACAGTCAGTGTGATGTAGCCCAATGCATTCCAGTAGTGGGCAGGGTAGTGGGAGCCTCCACCGAAACGTCTTGATGTCGGTGAGCATCCTCCGTAGTAGTGCACGATGACCGGATATTTCTTGTTCGCATCGAAATCCGCCGGCAGGAAATAGAATCCTGTTACGTCATATCCGCGCTTGGAGGTGAACTTCCACGGCTTGACTGTGCCGAGTTTCACGTTGGCATAGAACTCTTTGTTAGGGTCGCAGACAAGTGCAGGCTTCTTTGCTCCTTTGCTTTGGACGGCATAGACACGGTAAGGGACATCGGCGGATGAGCCGTGCACGATGATGTTTCCTGTCTTTTGGGCTATGTCAAAGCCGTTGAGCACCTCCAAAGGCTGTGGGATGAGCATGGATTTTCCGCTTTTCAGGTCCATGCGGTAGAGCAGTACGGAGTCCGCACGCTCGGCAGTGTAGTAGAGTATATTGTCGGTGTGCGAGTACAGCATGGACTCAATGCTTGTGTTGTCGTCGGCTGTCAGCGGGCGGACGGTCTTTGTCTTGTTGTCAAGGAGATAGAGATGATAGTCGAACATGCTTGGCGTCATGCCCTCAGGCACACGGTTTCCGATGCCGTTGAACGCCTCCGGAGTGGCTTTTGCAATAAAAGTGTCGTTGTCTTTTGCAAAGATTATGCCGCCGAGGAAGCCTTCCTCTCGGATGATTGTGTCTGTGGCAAGTGTCTGGGTGTTCACCCTCAGTATGGTGGTGCGTGTCGTAGGGCGGTACTGCAGGGAGTCTGTATAGACACCGAGGAGCAGGTACTTGCCATCCTTGGATATGTCTGTGACGGAGCAGTTCTTATAGCCGTAGGTCAAAGGCTGGCAGAATCCGCTCTTGATGTCGTAGATTGACAGTGCATAGCGGTTTCTCCAGTTCGGCTGACGGTCCTCCATGGTAAGAATTTCGTACACACCCTCTTCTTTCTTCGGTCCTTTTTTCTCGGAATAGAGTATGAGGAAATCCTCTGTCGGCGCAATCTCGAAGCCGCTTTCCGGCAGGTTCTCGACAAGGATGTCGCGTGTTCCGGTTGCAGGATTGACAGTGATTAACTGCTTCTTTCCGCCAATCTCCTCTGTGAAATAGTATTTTTCGGACAATGGCATCCAACCGTCCGCCTTACCGACGAAGACATTCTTGCCGGTCATGAGGTCACAAAGTTCTGTGCGGTACTGCACTTTGTTCTGCTCATCGTACCATGAATAGTTCACCAAAGCCCATTTCCCTGAGGGCGAGAGCTTGGCATCGCGAGTCACACGTGTGCCGAGATTGTGCGCCATTCCGAACGCAACCTTCTCCGAATTGCTGCATACGGTGAGAGGAAATGCCGCCTCTTCCTTGCCTTCTTTTGCTGCATTCTTAAGGCAGATGTCTATTGATGTGCTGTCAGCGATGAATTTCACTGCCACCTTATGCTCTCCCGGAGCGAGTGATACAGTACCGTCGGCAGCCGAACCGTCACAGAACACCTTGCTCTGCTTGGCACCTTTTATCTCAATGCTTGCCTTTGCATAGGCGGAAGCGTTGACGGTGAATGATGCAAGGTTAAGTGTCCCTTTCTCCAGATTCCATGATGCAAGGTTTTTTTCCTGCATCTTGTCAGCAGCGTTGACGGACAGAGGAGTCTCGATTAGCTTGTCTTCAGAATATTTCTCCTGTGCCACTGAAGTGCTGTCGATGATTATCGGCTGCTTCAGTGTGAACGGTCCTGCCAGTCGTGCCCGGTTTACCGGAATGCTGTCATTTGCGGCAAAGGACGCCAATGCCGTAAGAAAGGTTATGGAAGAAGTAAGAATGAATTTTTTCATTGTGTCGTTATGCTGTTGTTGTTATGGGTAGTGTGAACGTTTTTTACAGAAGTTCAGGCAGTTGGAAGAGTTTCTGCGAGTTGCTGCCCTTGATGAGTATGTATTTGTCCTGTGGCATGTTTTCCGCAATTTTCTCCTTTACTTCCTCAACATTATTGAACTGTCGGAACGGATGCGCTGTCTTTTTAAACTCCTCGCCGACAAGCCATACATCGTCAAGGTCGATGGATTTCAGTGTCTCGACTATCTTGCAATGCTCCTCATGCGACACTTCGCCAAGCTCGCCCATGCTTCCGAGAATTGCCATTTTGTGAGGAACACCCATGTTTCTGAAATTCTCCAGTGCCGCAGCCATGGATGTCGGGTTGGCGTTGTATGCATCGACAACAAGCCGGTTGTGGTCTGTGACGGTAAGTTGTGAGCGGTTGTTTGACGGAGTGTATGCTGTCAAGGCGTGGCAAATCTGCTCTTCGTTTATGCCGAAAGCCAGACCTATCGTTGCTGCCGCCAGCATATTGTAGATGTTGTAGTCACCGATAAGTTTGCTTTCCACAAGGTTCCTTGCGCCATTGCCCTTGCCCCACTTGAATGTCAGATACGGTGCGCACTCCACAACCTCACCGTAGACAGCGAGGTCGTCAGCCTTCTCCGTGCCATATTTGATGAGTGTCAGTCCGTCGGCTATGTTTTTGAGATGCTCATTCTCATTGTGTATGAACACTGTGGCATGGTTCGGACGGAGGAAATCATACAGTTCCCCTTTTGTCTTGATAACCCCCTCGAAGCTGCCGAAGCCACCAAGGTGGGCGCGTCCCACATTTGTGATTATTCCACAGTCAGGTTCAACGATGTTGACAAGAGTCTTTATCTCTCCCGGGTGGTTCGCTCCCATTTCTATTACTGCTATTTCATGTTCTTTTGTGAGGCGCAGCAAGGTCTTGGGCACACCGATATGGTTGTTGAAGTTTCCGAGAGTGTACAGCACATTGTATTTCTCCGCAAGCACGGCGGCGATAAGTTCCTTCGTCGTTGTCTTTCCGTTTGTCCCCGTAACGCCAATGATTTTTGTGCCGAGAGCCTTGCGGTGGTGGTTGGCAAGTTGCTGCAAGGTTGTCAGAACGTCGTCAACGAGAATCAGGCGAGTGCCATCTGCCGGCACGCCCTCTGCCATTTCGTCTATCACGGCATAAGAGCAACCGTTCTCAAGAGCCTGCATGGCAAACTCATTGCCGTTGAATGACGCACCTTTCAGTGCGAAGAAGATGCTGCCTTTTGGACAGTCGCGAGTGTCGGTGGTGACAACAGGGTGCTCAAGAAATATGCTGTAAAGCTCGGAAATATCCATGTTGCTGTATTCTTTTTATGTTGTTTTGTTTCTAAATTGTTGATTCTTTTTTCACGAATTGTAATACGCTTAAGCTAATTTAAACCGGCATAGTGTCATCTCCACAGCGGTTCTGATTCCCAATCATTGGGAAAACCGTATTTGTCCAGTTGGACAGAAGGGTATTTTGCAGACAGCTCTTTTATCGCCTCTGTGAATTTGTGCCGTGGATTCACTGCCTTACACAAATATGCTATGACACAGACAGCAGCGTATGGCTTTTTCTTTTGCAGTTCAGATAGTGGGACATTAAGCCATGTGCTGCGTTTCCCTTTTGGTTCAGAAACCTTTTTGCCAAAACTTCTGTTCCAAAGACGTGAGTGGTGTGCTACGATATTTCGCAGCAGAGAGGTCACTTCTATCCAGTTTGAAAAATCTTTGGAAGAATAGAGTCCAAAGTCGTTGGCTATTGCCGACCGTTGAGGCAGCTGGCTTTTCAAGTTCTTGTACATCTTGGACAATGTGCCGAATGTAGCCACTTCGATAATAAGCCAAGCATCAGGATTGTCACCTTCAAATGATTTGTGGTCCCAGTCTGTGTGTTCAGTGATATAGTTCTTAGCGAAAGGCTCTGTACTTCTGTTAAACTCACGCTTTAGCTCAAGAACAAAATCGGAATGTCTCTGTTTGTCCTCAAATAAAGAAGAATCCAGATACCATAGCCCATTTCTTGCTGTTTGTGACATGCGGTTGATGATTTTTGCTCTGAATGCGACCTCTATTGTCTCTATTGCATCGAAGAGTATTGTCCTAAAATTGTGATCGAAAGAATATCTGTCCTTTACTATTTGAAACGAGGTCGCCTTATGAAAAATGCCACCAGAGCCCTCGTCTGTTAGATCTCTCCAATAATACTTTAGTCGGGAATAGCTTATACGGGAAAGAATATCCATAGCAGTTCCCATATCAGGAAACTCCATGCCTTTACCTTGCAGGTATGTTATATGTTCGTTTATAGAACGAGGTTTCTGGTTCATAATAAAAAAGTGACCCGCCAGCAGTTCTATGGGATGCTAACGGGTTCTGTTATCATTGACTCGGTAGATACCGATAATCATCATTTTCTATGTTGCAAAGATATAAATAGTTTTTTAATGATGCAAAGAAAACTATTTTTTAATGTGTTTTTTAATGCAATTTAACTGTTTGGCGTGCTCTTCAATGGTCATCGCTTCATATATCTTCACGCACTCTACAGCCTCGCGGACATCATGGACACGGAGGATAGCCGCACCGCGTTCCAAGGCGAGAGTGTTAACTACGGACGTTCCGTTGAGGGCTTCTTGTGGCGAAGTGCCAAGCAACTGCCATATCATTCGCTTGCGTGAGATGCCCACAAGCAGTGGCATGCCGAGGTCGAGCAGTTCATTCTGCCTTGCGAGCAGACAGTAATTGTCCTGCACATCCTTACCGAAGCCGTAGCCTGGGTCAAGGATGATGTCCCCAACGCCCTTCTCCTGCAACAAGGCGGTTTTGTTTCGGAAAGCGGAAAGTGTCTTTTCCAATGTCGGTTGCACAGACATCAGGATGTACGGGATGTCCTTCATCCAGCCAAGGTCTGCCTTAAGGAACTCCTCTGCCTCTCCGACATCATTGATTATGTCCACCCCAAATTCCTCGACAGCCATCTTTGCCACCTCCGGACGGAATGTGTCGACAGAGATGATGGCGTCAGGCTGCTCACGTTTCACTATCGGCAGGGCAAGGCGCAGGCGTCGCATCTCCTCTTCCGGAGTGACATTGCCGCTTCCCGGGCGTGTCGACATCCCTCCGACATCAATCATTGTCGCGCCCTGAGCGATGATTTCATTGGCACGCAAGGCTATCTCCTCCTCTGTCTGCTTGCGTGAGCCGGCATAGAAAGAGTCCGGGGTGCAGTTGAGAATGCCCATCACTTCCGGGCGTGAGATGACATGCTGCCGTCCTTTTATTGTCAGTTTGTAGTCCATGGTTGCTAATTGATTGGGTGGTGTGCTGTTGTTGTGTGTCCATTGTTCCGTGGCGTAATTGGTTTTGCTCCACAGCGTTATGGAAGGCAATATCCGGATAAAGTTTCTGCAAAATTACCAAAAAATAGTATAAAATACAAGGTATTTGGAAAAATATTATTATTTTTGCAGAATAAAATTAACGGTTTCTGATTATTTGAATCTGACGAGTTGCAAGAAGAAGCAACTATCGAGAAAAACTCGGTAGTTCAACAAGAAGAGCAAACTTTCTCGATCAAAACATTGAATAATATAAAAATGACCACAGTGTGGTACACTCCACATTTTACAGAGGCACAGTAACAGTGCTGTATATATTACTATGTTCATAGAAATTTCGCCCAAGGACATTGTCGACATCATCCTTGTCGCATCCTTGCTGTACTATATTTTCCGCCTGATGCGTGAGTCCCGCTCACTGAACATCTTCATCGGCATCATGGTCTTCATCCTCGTATGGCTTTTTGTGAGCCAGATACTGGAGATGCGACTCCTTGGCAGCATCCTCGACAAACTCGTCTCTGTCGGTGTGCTTGCCATAATAGTCTTGTTCCAGGAGGAGATACGCAAGTTCCTTTATTCCCTCGGTGCCCACCAGCGTTTCGGTGCTTTCATGAAACTGTTTGTCAACAAGCATGCGTCAGACACTCCCGACATGAGCACCATAATGCCTATTGTCATGGCGTGCATGAACATGGCGCGCCAGAAAGTCGGTGCGCTCATAGTCATCGAGCGAGGAGTCTCCCTTGATGATATTGTGGCGACAGGCGACACCATAGACTCCAACATCAACCAGCGCCTTATAGAGAACATTTTTTTTAAGAACTCCCCTCTGCACGACGGTGCCATGGTCATCCGCAAGCGCCGTATATGCGCTGCGGGATGTATCCTCCCTGTCGCCCATGACCAGAACATCCCGAAGGAACTGGGGCTGCGCCACCGCGCCGCTTTGGGCATATCGCAGGACTCTGATGCCATTGCCATAGTATGCTCCGAAGAGTCAGGGCGCATCTCTGTGGCGATAAAGGGAGAGTTCCGCCTTCGCCTTTCCGCCGAGAAGCTGGAGGCTATTCTTACAGAGGAACTGCTTGTCAGGAAATAGGCGGTCTGCCGCAGAGAGAACAAAAAGTTTGTTGTTTAGGACAAAATGAGCAAAAGAAAATACAGAATACGTTGGGACAGAGTGTTCCTTCTCATTGTGTGCCCGGTGGTGGTGCTATGCCTTGCCGGCACTTGTGTTTACCATGTAGCGGTGGGTGTGTCATCACTCCTATCCGGAAAAGAGACGGAGAATGAGGACACTGTTGCCGTCAGGAAAGTCACTCCGGAAATGATGCTTGCCGACAAGGCCATGGCAAACCGCATTGACAGTTTCATGCACCAACCGATGCGCCTGAAACCGGAAGACATTGCGGTGAGCATCTATGACGTGACAACAGGCAGCTATGTCTACGGGCATAATGACAGAAAGCTGCTCCCTCCGGCATCATGCCTGAAGATTCCTACCGCTGTGGCAGCGATAAAACTCCTTGGTCTGAACCACCGCTACTATGAGTCGCTGCTCGTACGCGGTGAGATTCGGCGCGACACACTTGTCGGAACACTGCTCCTGCGTGCCGATGCCGACCCTGTGCTTGAGGATTTCAGCGGACTTGTAAGGCAGATGCGCAACCGTGGGATACGCCACATTCGCGGCAACGTGATGGTCACTCTCGAACTGGAGGACACGCTGAAACAGCATCCTACGGCAAAGAAATGGGACATACCGTACAACAAGACTCCGCTCTTGCTGAAGGGAAAGCCTTATGTCACGCGACGCCTTATCCAAACATTGCGTGCCGAAGGCGTGACCTTCAAACGCGATGCCACCGTCCGCCCGAAAGGAAAATACCATTATGCGGCATCGTCCTCCCATCCGATGCGTGCCGCTCTCATCCCTATGCTTACAAACAGCTCCAATATAAGGGCGGAGGCTATCTTCTACCACCTTGACTATAAGGCGGGGCTTCGCCCTAAACGCATGATAGAGTGGAAGTCTCCTCATGCCGTGGAGACATTCCTGAGAAAGGAGTTTCGTGATGACAGTACGCATGTGATGAAAGGGTTTGTGATAAACGACGGCAGCGGTCTGTCGCCTGCAAACCGTCTGGACGCGCGGTTTCTTGTGGATGTTCTGAAATATGCGCGTGACGACAGGCAGATGTATGAGTTCTTCCGTGATGAGGCTTTCGCCACGCCATGCGAAGGAGCGCGCTGCGGTTCCTTGCAGTCAAGGTTCTCACGTCCGGACTTGCGAGGCAGGATTTTCGTGAAGACCGGTACTATTGTCACTATCGGAGCTTCATCCTTGGCAGGCTATCTGCATGGTGCTGACGGACATGAGTATATCTTTTCTATAATAAATGTCAATTCCCCTGTGGCAGAGGGACGCCTGTTTCAGGATCGCCTGTGCCGCCTTATGATGACAGGGAAGACAAGGTAGGATTAGCCATATAATATTTTATAATATAAAAAAGGTGGTACGTGAATGTGCCACCTTTTTCTCATTGTATAAAATCTCCATTTTAGCCTCAAACGAGAAGCTGTACAATCCGTGTTCTTTAGAAATACTGATTATAATGAGGATGATGATATAATTCGGTATGCAGATTTTCATCATACTCTATTTCAATCTTATTCTCACGAGCCAACCAGCCAATAGCGGCATTCAAGTCTCTGTTGGACAGATTGCTACGTTGTTTTAACGTGGCATAATCCAATGACCGGCAATTGTCTAAAATGCGCCAGACGACACCGGCGTTCATTCCAATTTTGTTTGGTATCATAAAATTCGTTTTTAGTTATAATTAAATGTCATTCCAATTTTCCTATAGCTTTCAGGTATTCCACTTGGTGTATTTTATATTGTGCTTTGGCTTCTATAATATTGCTTTGTGCCTGTTGCCATGTTGATTGGGCTTCAAGCAAATCCGTGAGAGTGCATAGTCCATTGCTGTATCGACTGGTCATGACACGCAGGTTCTCATCTGCTTGTCTTTGTCCGGTTGTTGCTGTATGCACCAGTGTGTAACTGTCATTCACGTTTTGTATGGCTTGATGACTTTCAAGAGTCATGAGTTTTATGTTTTTCTGAAAATCCAGTTGGGCGTTATTCAAGTCAAGTTTTGCCTTTTTTACCTTCTTCTGATTTTCACCCCAATGGAACAATGGAACACTGACGGAGAGAAACACACTCCAATTCCCGTCTTTAATTTCGTGTTTGAATGGTAAATATCCACCTTGTCCGTCGGGCATCGCTCCATTCAAATCAATTCCACCGTGATACATATAGGACGCAGACAACCCCACTTTTGGCAGAAGTTCGGATCGTGCTATTTTTATTTGTTGTTCGTATGCTCTTATCTGATTCTCCAACAAATGATATTCAGGACGTTGTTCAATACCTTCATTCTGTGTGGCAGGTGGTGTGATTGTAATGATTGTGTCAGAGGGTACAATTTCCGTATCAAAAGAGCAGCCTATCACATTGCACAAAGCCAATCGACAAAGGTTTGCACCGCTTTTTGCCGATTGCAGTTGATAACTGATTTCACTACGTTTTGCCTCTATACGTAGCAATTCGGCTTCCGTACACATTCCTGCTTCAAGTCCGATATGAATTTGAGCGTAAAGAGAGTCCATTAATGACTGATAAGCATAGAGCATATTCACCTTACTGCGTACCGCAATCAGTGTCCAATAGCTCTTTTCCGCTTCTGCAATCACTTCCGCACGGGTTTTGCGGAGTGATTCTTTTGCGCAATCACGCCCGATTTTAGCCAAACGGTTTGCAGCGATGATTTTTCCACCCATAAACACGGGTTGTGTAAGGTTAATCCCTGCCATATATACACCTTGCATCTCAAGTTTCATCCCCATTATGTCAAGACCATGAGTGAGAGTCCCGCCAAGAGCCATACCATCTAACTTTGGCAGATAATTGGTAAACGCAATGGCTTTGTCAAGTTCTGATTGCAAATAATCGTTATTGGCTTTTTTTATATATTCGTTTCCGGCAAGAGCCAGTTCCCGACATTGTTCAACGGAAAGTGCCAGTGGTTGTTGTCCCCAAGCTGCTTGGGATAAAAGCAACATGGCTATGATTATTATATGATGTATCTGTTTCATATTATGAGATTATTTTAGTTTTCTGAACATTCACCGGATATATTAATACGGAATAATGCCGCATAGAATACCGGAAGAAGCACAAGGGTAATCAACGTGCCCATTGCAAGCCCACCCATTACAGTAATTGCCAAAGAACCGTACATTGGATCAGGGATTAGAGGAATCATACCCACAATTGTAGTCAGTGAAGCCATAGTGACCGGTCGCACACGAGAAACCGTAGCTTGTATAACAGCCCTGTACGGGGTGAGGTGTTCCTCTTTTTGCAGGCGGCCAATCTCGTCCACCAGCACGATTGCATTCTTCACCATCATACCCATCAGTCCCATTGTTCCGACCAATGCCATAAAAGTAAATGCTTGGTGAAAGGCTATCAACGAAGGCACTATGCCACATAGAACGAAAGGAAAACAAAGAAGGATTAGTATAACTTTGCGCCAATCGTTGAACAGTAAAAGCAATACCATCAGTATAAGAAACAATGTAATGGGAACATATTTCATTAATCTGCTGATAGTTTCGTTTTTAAGGTCACTTTCGCCTATCCAGCGGCGATAATAACCCGAAGGTAATGGAATGGCATCAATTTCCTCCTTTACCGAAGCCATGAGCTTGGCGGGAGTGGCATCCTCCATATCATAATTCGGTTCACATTCCGCTTCAATGGCTCGCTGCCCGTTCATACGCATCACTACATTTTCGTCCCATGACAGATGTATCCCATCAGTCACGCTACTTAAGGGAACACTTTTGAATATATCGTCCTCTATTTCTGAAGCTCTCTTTTTCCCGCTTATAAGACTCTTGATGTCATTATCTGTCACATGCAAATTTGCCATACTCCAGACAGGAATATCGTTGAGCTTATCCATTCGGCTACCATCGTTATTGCGTACATTCAACGTTATAAGCACCGTCCTTTCCTGGTCGTTCAAAGCTCCGACTGTAAGCCCATCGGTTGCAGCCATCAGAGCGTTTGCCACATCTCCGCGTTCAATGCCCGAACGCAATGCCGCCGTGCGGTTATAGTCTGCGACTAATGTTTTTCCGGTAGGTTTCCAGTTGTTTTGTACCGAACGGATGTCAACATAAGGACTACGCCGCATGATGTCTTCCGCCTTTTTGCTTAGTTCACGCAATACAGCCGGGTCGGGTCCGGAAAACTCCACTTCCACGCTATGCGTCGTTCCGATGCAAAGATTGTACTTGCGTATATGGATATATACATCGGGATATTGCTGACGCAATAGTTCACGTACCACCGGGATTTGCTTCATCACGGTGGCATAATCCTTGCAATCCACCATTAACTCGCCATAACAATCACCACCTATGGTCATGGGGCGTACAAGACAGTAATGTGCCGGAGCACTGCCCATACTGGCTGCAACACGGTCTATGTCCTTGTTTTCTTTCAATAGCCGGCTCATATCCAATAAACCCTCACGCACATTATCAGGGTTAGTCTGTGCCGGAAAGTAACATTCAACGATAAACTGATTGTAGTCAAAATCGGGGAAAAATACATTTTTCACTTTAGTCATGCCAAATCCACAGATAGCCAACACAAATACAGACACGGCAATCGTTGTCTTTCTGTATTTAATCAGCGATGCGATGGTGCGTTTTACAAAACGGTGTATCGGCGAGTTCATAATGCTTTGGGCATTGCCGTTCATATCCTTTTCCCGTGCAGGCAACCATGATTTTGCACACATGGGTACTTGAACCAATGCCAATATCCAACTGGCTATTAAGCTGACTCCCAATACGACAAAAAGGTCGTGGGCATATTCGCCAACAGAACCTTGGGTAAGATAGACACAAAGGAAAGTGGACACTGCTATGATAGTTGCTCCGAGAAGCGGAAGCGCAGTATGTCGTCCAATGCGATATAGGTATGTCTTGGGACCTAAGCCACGTTTCTTGTCTATCAAGATACCGTCCATAATGACAATTGCATTATCTACCAGCATACCCATCGCAACAATGAAAGCACCGAGAGAGATTCTTTGCAGTGTAGTGCCTCCAACCAATAATATAGGAAACGACACAGCTATTGTAAGCACCAGTCCGAAGCCGATAATAGCCCCACTACGAAATCCCATCGTGAATATAAGCACAAGAATTACCACCGCAACGGATTCCAACAGATTTATCATAAATGAACTGATAGCTGTGTTCACCTTGTCAGGCTGAAAGAAAATCTTTTCAGTCTGCATTCCGGCAGGCATTGTTTTTACAATCTCGTCCAGTCGGGCATCCACCTCTTTTCCTACATCAGGCACTATCACATCGTTCTCCATAGTCAGACAAATGGCTATGGCAGGTTTCCCGTCTACGAAAAAGCCGTTTTTCTGTGGTTCTGCGTATGTCCGTTCAACCTCTGCCACATCTCCCAATTTTACTTGTGTGCCTTGAATGGTGCGGATGTAAAGGTTGCGTATGTCATCTTCGTCTTTCAATGCGTTTGAAACATAAATCAGCAAACGTTCATCATCATTTCCAAACGCTCCAGCATTTACCGTTTTGCCCGCATTTTGCAAGGCAAGCATGATTTGCGTTGGCAATATGCCGTTTCTTGTTATCTTGTCCTTGGATATGGTTATATTGATGACTTCATCGCGGTTTCCCACGATATTTATGCGCTTTACACCTTTTATTCCCAGTAATTCGCGTCTGATTTTTCGCGCATATTTATTTAGTTCAGGGTAGGTGTATCCATCACCGGTAAGTGCATAGAATATGCCATAGACATCCATCATTTCGTCTATTACAATGGGAGGATAACAGCCTTGTGGCAATCGAGGTCGCACATCATTCATTTTTCTGCGAAGCAAATCAAAATATTGCTCCAAGTCGTCAAGTGAAACTTCCATATCAAACAGTATGGTCACAGTAAGCATACCGTCATGGCATTCGCTGCAGAGTTTATTCACATCTGGCAATGCTCGAAGTTCGTCTTCGATTGGCTGTGCCACTTTAAGTTCCACTTCGTGTGCGCTCGCTCCGGGATATGCAACCGCCACCATTGCTTGCTTCATGGTTACCACAGGGTCTTCCATTTTGGGCATTTGCATGAACGACAGTATGCCACCTGCAAGTATGCTTGCCACCAACGACCAGAACAATACCGGGCGTTTGATAAAATATTCGGTCACTTTCATCAGAGTAGCCCTCCTACGTTGGTTTTTGACGGCTGTTCAAGCACAGTAACTTTTTCTCCTTCGCTCAATGCGTTCACTCCGGCTCTCACCACTTGCTCATCGCCGTTCAAACCCGATGTGACAATCAGCTTTCCTTGATTATCCATGCCGTTTAGTTTGATTTCCTTTTTGGTAACTGTGCTATCGGCATTCATTACCCACACATACGACTTTTCTTGTTCCCGAAAAACGGCTCTCATGGGCAACGTGAATGCTTTTTCTGCCGCTTCACTATCCTTTGTTTCCACATCCACAGATACGTTCATTCCGGCAGTTACAACTTTTGCCGCATCTGCATCCGTAAAAGCAAGACGCATCTTGTAAAGCTGGGTTCCGTCCGATTGTGGGATTACACTCAATAGTTTCATCTCCGGGGTATATTTTGTGTCGCCAGAAAAATGGCATACTATGCGTTTTATATGGTCACGTTGTTTATAAAGCGCAAAAGGCACGTTTAATTCCACTTCCAGACCGTTCAGGTCAAGAAGTGTTATGACCGGAGTACCAACATTTACCATTTCTCCCTGACTGAAGTTCACACTTTTCACATAGCCATTGACCGGAGCGTAAAGTCGTGTATAATCCAATTTATTCTGGTTTGCCTGAAGTTGCACTTTGAGTTGTTGCAAACCACTGATAGCTTTGTCATAGTCATTATCCGACAAACTTTTAGCGTTATGTAATTTTTCCAACCGTTCCGTTTCTTTCTTCATCTGTTCGTATTGTACTTTTGCAGATTCCACTCCGAGTTTGTAATCAGCATCGTCAAGCATGGCTATAAGCTGACCTTGATGGACATACTGACCTTCTTTCACAACTACCCGCACTAATTCTCCGGGAGTCTTGAATCCTAAAGCTATTTCGTGCGCTTCTTGTACCACACCGGAGTAACTGTTGCTGCTGTGTGCCCCTATAGCTGCCGGAGATGTCAACATAACACAGGGCAGTGGTTGCTTTTCTGCCTTATCACTGCAACTCGCTATGATGCCCGTGAGGACGAGCGATAAAACTAACTGTTTCATGTCTTTGTGTTTGTTTTTGTTAATTATCTTTATTTTTCACGCTGCAAAGGTCGATAATTTATTTCATAAAGTGCTGTCCTTGTCGGAGAGGAAAATGTCCTTTTGGTCGGATGTCATATATTTCTTCGGTATTTTCCTGCAAATAACCGGGATAAATGTAGTATCTTTGCATAAGCTAAGCACAAAAGTAAAATGGTAAAAACGTCAGTATTCAAAGATTTGGAGATGATGATGCTCCCGATTTCAAACGAGGCTCAGATATTTGAAGATAAATTCATGTTGACAGACAACTTGAATGTGCCGGACGGAACTGCAGAACTGGAAAAGTTCTGTTCGTCAGAATATCCATTCAAGATAAACTTCAATATGATTCTGTTTTGTGTGGAAGGTTGCCTAAAAGTACGCATCAACTTCCGTGAGTACAGGCTTCAGCCGAACTCTGTCCTTTTTGCTTTGCCGGGAACTGTCGGGGAATGTTTGGAGTACACTCCTGACTATCGTCTGTTCCTCATAGCCTTCTCTGGCAGCATGGACATCATTGCCGCCAATTCACCTATGGCACTGGATATGAAGCGGTATGTGAGCAACAATGCTGTAGTGGGCATTAGCAGGAAGGAGGTTGACGAATGTCTGATGCTTTATCGGGTGATGAATGGGAAAATGCAGCATTCCGATTTTACATTCAAGAAAGAAGTCCTGAACGGATATATGCAGGTGCTGTTTGCAATTGGCTATCAATGGCTTGCTGATAACAAGAAGCATACAGAAGCATTTTGTTGCAAAAGCAGGCAACAAGGACTTTGTGATGATTTTCTGGAACTTGTAAGAGAAAACCACCTTAAACGACGTGGGATAAGTTTTTATGCGGACAGGCTTTGTGTTTCTCCAAAATATCTTTCCAGTGTTGTTAAGCAAATCAGTGGACGGTACGCCGGGGAGTGGATAAAAGATTACGTGATTATTGAAGCAAAGGCGTTGCTGAGAAGCAACCGCTATACTGTACAGCAAATCAGTGATATGCTGAATTTCGCAAATCCGTCCTTCTTTGGGAAATATTTCAAAGCTGCCGTTGGATGCTCTCCGTGCAAGTATGCCATGGGGACAAATAAAAACGGTTTATCCCGGACTGATTGCCGGATAAGCAAAAGTGAGTGAAGAGGAAAATGGGTGTGGATGGATTGTTGTGTTGAACAGTGGCATGCTTAATGCTGGAGCAACATTATATACAGCTTTGCCTCGTATAAAAACACTCGTCAACCGACTAAAAAACAAAAAAAAACGGACATCCTTTTGCTGTTCGCTTTTTTTTATTACTTTTGCAAAAAATAAACATAAATCAACTAAAAATAAATCTAATATCGTTAAAACTATGGGATTGGTAGAACAAATCATCGCACGCGCCAAGGCTAACAAGCAGCGCATCGTGCTCCCTGAGGCTGACGAGGAACGTACACTCGTGGCTGCTGACCAGGTGCTTGAACAGGGTATTGCAGACCTTATTCTTATTGGTAACCCTGCAAAGGTGCAGGCTCTCGTTGAGAAAAACGGACTGAAGAACATCGGCAAGGCTACATTCATCGACCCGGAGAACTATGAGAAGTCTGAGGAAATGGCACAGCTCCTGCAGAAGCTCCGTGAGAAGAAGGGCATGACAATAGAACAGGCTCGTGAGCTTGTGAAGAACCCTCTCTATCTCGGATGCATGATTATCAAGACAGAAGGTGCCGACGGGCAGATTTCGGGTGCGCTCTCTACAACAGGCGACACACTGCGTCCTGCTCTCCAGATTATCAAGACTGCTCCGGGAATAACATGTGTTTCAGGCGCAATGCTCATGATTACCGAGACTCCTCAGTACGGTGAGAACGGCGTGATGGTGTTCGCCGACGTTGCCGTGACCCCTATGCCTGACGCTAACCAGCTCGGACAGATTGCTGTCTGCACGGCACAGACAGCGCGCTCGGTGGCAGGATTCGCTGAACCGCGTGTGGCAATGTGCTCTTTCTCCACAAAGGGAAGTGCGAAGCATGAGGTTGTCGACAAGGTTGTTGAGGCTACAAAGGTGGCAAAGGAGCTTGACCCGACACTGAAAATCGACGGTGAACTGCAGGCTGATGCCGCTCTCGTTCCTGCCGTTGGTGAGAAGAAGGCTCCGGGCTCTGACATCGCAGGACATGCCAATGTGCTCGTGTTCCCTAACCTTGAGGTAGGCAACATCGGCTACAAACTCGTGCAGCGTCTTGGCAATGCTGTCGCTCTCGGTCCTATCCTCCAGGGTATCGCACGCCCTGTGAACGACCTTTCGCGCGGTTGCTCTGTTGAAGACATCGTCAACCTCGTGGCAATCACCGCTTGCCAGGCTATGGATGCGAAGAAATAATGATAAATGGGAAATCTTTGGAAGCCTATCAGAAGGTTGGCTTCCTACTTTAACCTGCAACCATAAACCCAAAAACTACAACCATAAAAAATGAAAATCCTTGTACTGAACTGCGGTTCATCATCAATCAAATACCAGCTCTTCGAGATGGAGACAAAGACTGTCCTTGCAAAAGGCGGTATTGAGAAAATCGGTCTTCCGGGAGCATTCATCAAGTTCAATGCTGCTGACGGCAGCAAGAAAGTCATCGAGCAGGAGATTCCTGAGCACACAGTGGGCGTGGAACTTATCTTCAAGGTTCTCACCGACCCTGTCGACGGTGCACTGAAATCTCTCTCCGAGCTTGACGCTGTAGGTCACCGTATGGTGCACGGAGGCGAGAAGTTCGCCAAGTCTGTCATCCTCGACGAAGAGGTACTGAAGGCTTTCGAGGCTTGCAACGACCTCGCTCCGCTCCACAATCCTGCAAACCTGAAGGGCGTGGCGGCAGTCTCTGCCCTCCTTCCTGAGATTCCTCAGGTGGGTGTCTTTGACACAGCGTTCCACCAGACAATGCCTGCACAGGCTTACATGTATGCCATCCCTTACGAGATGTACGAGAAGTATGGCGTGCGCCGCTACGGTTTCCACGGCACATCCCACCGTTATGTCTCTGCACGTGCCCTTGAATACCTCGGTATGGAGGCTGAAGGAACAAAGGTTATCACAGCCCACATCGGCAACGGCGGTTCACTCGCTGCTGTCAAGGACGGCAAGTGCCAGGACACATCAATGGGTCTCACACCGCTGGAAGGTGTGATGATGGGTACACGTTCCGGCGATATTGACGGCGGTGCAGTGTCTTTCATAATGAAGAAGGAGGGGCTTGACGCTGACGGCATTTCCAACTACCTCAACAAGAAATCCGGTCTTGCCGGCATTTCCTGCAAGTCAAGTGACATGCGTGAGGTGTTCCAGGGCAGTGTTGACGGCGACCCTAAGTGCCGGCTTGCAATAGATATGTACACATACCGTATCAAGAAGTACATCGGCTCTTACGCTGCTGCCCTCGGAGGATGTGATGTCCTCGTGTTCACGGCAGGTGTTTGCGAGAACCAGTCCGACATCCGTGAGATGGTATGTAAGGACATGGAGTGGATGGGCATCAAGCTCGATCTTGAGAAGAATGCCGCTATCCATGGCGAGGAGGCTGTCATCTCCACACCAGACTCTAAGGTCAAGGTTGTTGTCATCCCTACCGATGAGGAACTGATGATTGCTACTGACACAATGGAACTTGTGTCTAAGTAGGCAATAGATAGATAACCTGCCGAAGCATTTCCTTTGCTTTGGCAGAAATCAAAAAGAAGTAGCTATTGGTATTACAGCTTGTGCTGTGGGGCTCCAATAGCTACTTCTTGCTTTATTATGAATGTGGGTGCTGTGAAAAAGTGTGCATTATTCTATCACCCAATCCTCTATGTTTTTTGTCTCCCTGCTGAAATTTATGCCGACCTTTACAACCGGCAGCCCGGTGAGTGCGAACCTTTCGTCATAGTTTTTCAGTGTGATTTGCTGCATGGCAGTCTCCGCACTTTTGTTTAGTTTAAGCTCAAATATGTATAGTTTGTTCGCTGTGCGTAGAACCATGTCCACGCGTCCGTTGCGAGTGTGCACCTCCACATCGACGTATGCGCCTAGCAGTGAGAAGATGACATACATCATTTGCTGCCAATGCCCCTCGTAATCGGTGTTGGAGGTATATGGCACTGTTCCAAGGAAAGTCTTCATCAACAGCAAAGCTCCATCAATATCGTCCTTTAGCATGAAACCATACATTTTGGCTATCGTTGTGTTGCCACGGCTTGTGTATTCGTGCAGATAGTTAGGCAGTAGGCTTCGCATCAATCCAATGCGTACCTCCTTGTTTGGAATGTCCAATGTGTAAAGACTCAATATATTATCATACCCTTTTATTGTTATATATCCGCTTTGATACAGCAGTGGCACAATGCTTGTCATGTGTTCGGTAGGCGCGTCGAAGTCGGCAGCATCTGCATCGTACCCTCCGATGTCCGACGGTTGCACGTTAAACCTTCGGAGCATTTCAATCAGATATGTCGGAGTTCCGGAGCCGAACCAGTGTGATGCTATGTCATTTGTTGACAATGCGTTAAGCAAACTGAATGGATTGTATATGTCCGGAGACTGCTTTGAGAAATGATATCCGTCATAATGCGCTTTCAGCCTTTCCATCGTCTCGCAGTATGTCACTCCCAGCTGTTCCGCCAGGTATTCCACCTCTGTCCGCATCCGTGTCTCCAGTTCTTCCTGCGTAATGCCACAAATGGCGGCAAACTGCGGCAGCATGCTTATGTTCAGTATGTTGTTCAGTTCAGAAAAGATGCTCAGCTGTGAGAACTTCGTTATTCCTGTCAGGAAAACGAACCTGAGATATGGGTCGCATGCCTTCAGCGGGCTGTAGAAATTACGCATTATGTTGCGCAGCTTCGGAAGGTTCTCGTCCTCGTGCATGACATCAAGCAACGGTGCGTCGTACTCATCAATCAGTACCACAACCTGCCTGCCTGTCTGCTCGTATGCACGCTTGATAAGTCCTTCAAGCCGTTGGTTAGGGTTGATGTCAGCCTCTTCGCGTCCATACATTTTCTCATACTGGAACAGTTTTCTCTCAAGTTCCAATATAAGGTCCTTCTCTCCTGCATGCTTTGCAGTACTCATGTCGAAATGCAGCACAGGATGCACCGTCCACTCTTTCTCCAGGTGCTCCATTGCCAGCCCCTTGAAAAGCTCTCTCCTGCCTTCAAAATAGCTTTTCAGTGTGCTCACCAGCAGCGATTTCCCGAACCGGCGCGGACGGCTTAGGAACATGTAGTTTGATTTTCCATGTGTCATGTTATAGACAAATTCGGTTTTGTCTATATACAGGCAGTCCTCCTTGATGAGTTTCTCGAATGTCTGAATTCCGATTCCCGGTAGTTTTCGTCCCATAAGCCCAGAGTTTTTCGTATTATTTATTATGCAAAGATAATGTTTTTGTTTTTATCTGCCAAATATTTAAGGCTGCAATATGAAAAACAGTTGTATTTTAGTGTAATGGTTTGGACAACAGAAATAACGGTGCGGATAATGCATATTGATTTTACAGACGGACTTAAACGCCAAGTATATTATGTTTGCGTTATGATAATATCATCCCATATTCATACATTATATAAAATCACAACAAACAAAAATTATGGCAACAATCAAAGTGAAGTTTCGCCCCTCCTCGGTAGCAGGCAAGGAAGGCACGGTTTATTATCACATCATCAACCAGCGTGAGATACGCTGCATAGGCACAGATTATCATGTCCTGCCGTGTGAGTGGGACAGCCGCCACGCTTCGGTGCATATAGCGAGAGACAGCTGCCGCAAGGCGCATCTGCAACTCATACAAGACAAAATCTGTTGGGAGCTAAGGCAGATGAGGACGGTGGTCTTGCAGAAGGAGGGATATGGCTATGGCATAGATGAATTGGCAGAGACTCTGCGTCGTTTGCCTTCGTGCCAAAGCGTTTTCAGTTTCATACGGACGCAGATTGAGAGAAAAGAACAGATGAAACGCTGGGGCACTGCCAAGACATACAGTGATGCTTTAAGGAAATTCAGTGCCTTCCGCTGTGGCAACGACATCGCTTTTGGCTCGCTTACCTCCGACATGGTGGAGGGCTATGAGGCATGGCTGTGCTGCCAACGCCTGAAGCAGAACACCATAGCTTACTATCTGCGCACGCTCCGCACCCTTTACCATAAGGCGGTGGAGACCGGACTTGTGGAGGAACGCAACATCTTCCGTCATGTGCGCACATCAAGTGTGCATACTTCAAAGAGGGCAATATCCATTGAATGCATAAGGAATATTGTGCAGCTTCATCTCCGTCAAGGTTCTGCTCTTGCTTTTGCAAGGGACATGTTCATGTTCAGTCTTTATATGCGGGGCATGGCGTTCGTGGATATGGCATTCCTGAAAAAGAGTGATGTCAGGTACGGAGTGCTTTCGTATAACCGCCGCAAGACGAACCAAAGCCTGACAATAGGGTGGGAGCCGCCCGTCCAGCGCATAGTGGACGCGTATGCTTCCGAGACACAAGGCACATCGTATCTGCTCCCGATAATACGGAAGGAGGACGGCAATGAGTACAGGGCATACAAGCAGGTGTTGCAGAACGTGAACCGAAATCTGAAGAAGATTGGTGAAATGCTTGGCTTCAAGATGTCACTGACAATCTATGTCGCCCGCCATTCGTGGGCAAGTGCAGCCTTGAACATGAACATCCCACTTGCGACAATAAGTGAGGGAATGGGGCATCATTCGTACAGGACAACACAGATTTATCTTGAATCGATAGGCACAAACCGAATTAATCAGGCAAATTGGAAAATCATGCAGGCAATATTAGGGAGTGAAGAATAAGGTGCAGCATGATTCTTGCATGTGGCTATTGTGATGAAAGACAAGCGTTTGACTTGCTAAAAACAGAAAGGCTTTTCTTTTACAAGAAGAAAGGCATTTCTCTGTATTAAAAACAGAATCAGCCATTTCCTTTTCGTCGGAATGGCTGATTCAACAAACATTTGCATGATACTTTCTTAAAAAAAGAAAAAAAACAATCAACTTATGTAATGAAATCAAAATAAATCACTAACTTTGCACTATAATGCCTTTCTTCTTGTAAGATAGTGTTATTTGATATTCGCGAAAGCGGGTGATTATTGTCTGCATGAAAAAGCATAGATTAGGAATTTCTTAGGCTCATTCCATGACGGGAATATAGCTTGGAGGATTATAACTATATGGAAATGAGAGAAAACGAAGTGTCAATCAGGCTTCCGTATCCATCATGTATGGTTGTTGCCAAGGACATAAAGTAGATTGGGATTTATGAAACTGGATAGTACGAACTCTTATTCTACAGCAGGCGGAAGGCAAGGCTTTCCCAATGGCATACTTATTTCTGAACCGGAAATGAAGACCGGTTCAGAGGTGGATTCGTATATGTCTCCTGATGAAACATTCTGTGAGAGCATTTCAAGCAAATACGAGGAGAAAAAGCCGTCATGGTCATACCTTTTTGTCCATCATGCCAAGGTGAAAGGCATCTCCTCTATCTTGGAGAGAGACCGACTGCCATTCTTCGTCCATAAGACAATCCATTACTACCGCCGTCAAGGCAAGTCAAAAACTGTCCGTAAGAAGGAAATACCTACAGTGAGCGGACTTATATTCCTGCAAGGAAATCATGTGGAAATTCAAAAATATCTGGACAAGGAACTTCCCGGACGGTATCTTTGCAAGAATTGCAGCACAGGAAAGGTTGCGGAAATACCGGACAAGCAAATGCGTCCTTTTATGGGGCTTTCTGAGTCAGACCCGGAGCGTATACGCTTTTTGCTGCATCCTTTCCATTACTATGCCCGCAACCGCATATTGCTCCGTATCACTTCAGGTGGACTTGAAGGACTTGAAGGCTATGTCATACGTATTGACCGTGACCGCCGCCTTGTGATGGATGTTGGCGGCATGAGTGTCGCAATCTCTGGAGTCCATGCCGAACGCTTCGAGGTTGTCAGGGATGGTTCTGCAGCACGTCTTTCGGAGGCTGACATGCTGCACAAGCGCAACCTTCAGGAACGTCAGGCACTCATTGACCGCTATTTTCACCCTGTCAAGACAATCAGAGAGATAGCTGTGCAGGCTGAGAACATTGAAATCCTCAGAGCACAGACCATTGCAGAACTGGCAAAAGGCAAACTCTCCTGCCATGAAGCGCTGGGCACATTCTTCTTCATCATAGAGGAAATCGCCTGTTACTATGCTCCGTCCGTTGAGCACGTCAAGGACAATATGTTCCCGATACTTCAGGCTGGCTCCGCCGTCCTTCAGGAGATAGATGCCATAGTCAATGATTCTGTCCATTCCCCCGAAATTCGTCATGAGTATGAATCAGACCGTGAACAGCTCATGCTCAACTACGGCTATTTGTTTGATGACAGGGGTGTGTAAGACAGGTGACAAATATCAGATGCAGTGGTCTTTATGTTGCACCTTGTCTGTTGTCAATGTACAGTATCTGATTTCGGAATTTAGAATAGAGGAACCTTATGGCACAATTTTGCAGTATTGAGACTTTGAACATTAATTAGACACGAATAGAATAGTTCATAATTCTTCAAAATATATTAAATATCATTTTCAGATGCAAAGTTAATACATATAATGCATCTGGCAGCATCAGGTGTAGAGTCCATAACCTCAGCGAAGCGATAAAGGAGGATATTACAAAAAACTCAGCGGGTAGAAGGAAACGCTGGAAAGTGACTTGCTTTTCGGTGCAGGCGAGAGATGAAATATTTAATCACTTACATTCTTATTAAAAGAGTATTATGATAAATCAAGTTCGTTAACAAGCTTGTAGACATATTTTATTATAATTATATGAAAAGAAATGCGGATATAAAAATAGCCGTAGCCGGAACAGGCTATGTCGGCTTGAGCATTGCCACTCTTTTGGCACAGCACCATAAGGTGACGGCGGTTGACGTAATTGCTGAAAAGGTGGAAAAACTGAATAGCAAGATATCTCCAATCCAGGATGATTACATAGAGAAATACCTTGCAGAGAAACCTTTGAACCTTAATGCAACGCTTGACGGGGCAGCTGCATATAAGGATGCTGATTTCGTGGTTATAGCAGCACCAACGAACTACGACCCAGTGAAGAACTATTTTGACACAAGGCATGTCGAGGAAGTAATAGACCTTGTCCTTGATGTCAATCCGGAAGCAGTGATGGTTATTAAAAGTACCGTTCCTGTGGGGTATTGTCGCAGCCTTTATGTGAAGTACGCCGGGAAGTTCGAAGAGACTCCTTCGCTCCATGGCAAGAAATTCAATCTTTTGTTCTCTCCTGAGTTTCTTCGTGAAAGCAAGGCGCTTTATGACAACCTTTATCCAAGCCGCATTATTGTCGGCTATCCGAAGATTATCAGTAATGGTGATTTTGAGGAAGAGAATGCAGCCATCCGTGCTGTAGCCGACGTGCCGGCATTGGAAGAGGCCGCCAGGACGTTCGCCGCATTGCTCCAGGAAGGTGCAATAAAGGAGAACATTGCCACTTTATTCATGGGGTTGAAGGAGGCAGAAGCAGTGAAACTGTTTGCCAATACCTACCTTGCCCTCCGTGTCAGTTATTTCAACGAACTAGACACATACGCAGAGGTGAAAGGTCTTGACACTCAGGCTATCATCGACGGTGTCAGTCTTGATCCTCGCATAGGACAGCATTATAACAATCCGTCCTTCGGTTACGGTGGCTATTGCCTTCCAAAGGACACCAAGCAGCTGCTTGCCAACTATGCTGATGTTCCGGAGAATCTCATTCAGGCGATTGTAGAAAGTAACCGGACAAGGAAAGATTTCATTGCCGACCGTGTATTGAACAAAGCAGGTTACTACGATTATTTCAACCGTGGTGATTTTAAGCCTTCCGAAGAGAAGCAGTGCGTTATAGGAATCTACCGCCTTACAATGAAGTCTAACAGTGACAATTTCCGCCAGTCCTCAATTCAGGGCGTGATGAAGCGTATCAAGGCAAAGGGAGCTGATGTCATCATATATGAGCCGACTTTGAAAGATGGCGAGACATTCTTCGGTAGTCGTGTCGTTAATGACCTTGCAGCGTTCAAGTCCCAGAGCCAGGCAATTATCGCCAACCGATACGACAGTTGTCTTGATGATGTGCAGGAGAAGGTATATACAAGGGATATATTCAGGAGGGATTAACAGGCTGCATGCTGCTATAACGCTGTGTATTTGTTTTTCGTTGTTTTGAAAAATAATATTAACTAATGGGTGTTGTAGACCAGTGTTCCAATAATACAATCAAAATATTTTCAAATGAAACAATATGATTATCTTATAGTCGGTTCCGGACTTTTCGGTTCAACGTTGGCTTATCGTGCACAACAGATAGGCAAGAGGTGTCTTGTGATAGACAAACGCAGTCACATAGGTGGCAATGTTTATTGTGAAAGTATTGAAGGAATAAACGTACACAAATATGGTGCTCACATATTTCATACATCAAATAAGGAGGTATGGAATTTCGTGAACTCTATAGTAGAGTTCAACAGATATACCAACTCTCCTGTGGCAAACTATAAAGGGCAGCTGTATAATCTGCCGTTCAATATGAATACATTCTACCAGATGTGGGGAGTAAAGACACCGGAGGAAGCCGAGGGCAAATTGGAGGAACAGCGTGCCGAGGCGAAGGCGCGCATGAACGGAAGGGAACCGCAAAACCTTGAGGAGCAGGCTCAGCTGCTTATTGGAAAAGACATTTATGAGACACTTATCAAAGGATACACCGAAAAGCAGTGGGGCAGGGAATGTACAGAACTCCCGGCATTCATCATAAAGCGCCTGCCTGTGAGAATGGTTTTTGACAATAACTACTTTAACGATAAATATCAAGGTATTCCCGTTGGAGGTTATAATAAACTTATAGAAGGATTGCTGGATGGAACCGAAGTACGTCTGAATACAGATTTCTTTTCTTTGGGGGATTGGCGTGATATCGCGGAAAAATTGGTTTATACAGGTCCTCTTGATGAATATTTCAATTATAAGCTCGGCCGCTTGCAGTACCGCACAGTATCTTTTGAGACGACAGTTGAGGATACGGCGAATTACCAAGGAAATGCTGTCGTGAATTATACAGAACGTGAGATTCCGTATACACGGGTTATAGAGCACAAACATTTCGAGATGTTCGGGCAGGAGGTGTACGATTGTCAGAAGACCGTTATCAGCAAGGAATATTCAACAGAGTGGAAACCTGGTATGGAGCCATACTATCCTGTCAATGATGAACGTAATAATAATCTTGCGGAACAGTATCGCCAGCTGGCTGCGAAAGAGAGGAATGTTATTTTTGGTGGGCGATTAGCGGAATACAAATATTATGACATGGCTCCTATCATAGAACATGCATTGACCGTGCAACTGTAGTATCAAAAATGTTCCAACACAATGAAAATTCTTATATATAATTGGACTCCTCAAGGTGAAAATGGCGGAGGAGTTGCCGTTTATGTCAATAATATATTGGCACACATCGAGCAGCATCCAGATGAATTTCCATGGCAAATAATTTTTCTTTCTTCTGGTTATTACTATGATTCTTCTGGTTCTGCTTATATACGGCAACTGTCCCCCTATCATGGTTTCAATAGCTATACCATAGTCAATTCACCTGCTTTTGCTCCCCATGGTGGTCCTGCTGCTATGTATAAGCGTATGAACCGTGACAAAAGCCTCCTTCATTTAATTGGTCAATTTATTGAGGAGCAAGGTGGATTTGATGTTATTCACTTTCAATCTTTTGAAGGACTTGCACCGAATGTATTATCTCTCAAGGAATGTTATCCGCAAACTCGTTTTGTTCATAGTCTGCATGATTATGGTTTTTATTGTTCAAATGTAAAGTTATGGAATACGGAGGGGTATAATTGCTTTCGTTCTGAGAGACATCCGTGTGGGCAGTGTATGTCGTTTACACTGAACACGGCATTTTATCAAATGGTCAGCTATCGCCGGCGTCAGCAGGCCGGTTCAAAGGCTACAATTATAGACCGGTTGTACAATCGTCTCTATAATAAATATGTAAATATTTTACCTGCTCCCATAAAGCGTTTACGTCAAAATCAATTATTTTGTGAATTGCAACAATATCGGAAACAGCTGATTCAAAATATCAATTGTTATATAGATGTGGAGTTAGCTGTGTCGCAAAGGGTAGGGGAAATAGCAACTCATTTTGGTATTGATTCTAAAAAAATCCAAGTGAGCTATATAGGAACAAAAGTTGCTGACCATCCGTTACCACCACGTTCAATTGGAGATGAAACCGGTGAACCTTTTGTCTTGCTTTATATGGGCTATATCAATGTTGTTAAAGGAGCTTATTTGTTATTAGATGCACTTGAGACTCTTCCGGCAAGCGAAGCTCATAATATTTCTTTACGGTTTGCTTCGAAGGTTGATAAGCTGTCTGACCGCCAGAGAATAGAGGCTTTACGAGAGAAGTATGCAAGTGTAGAAATAATTGATGGGTATACTCATGATGATTTTCCACGGATTTTCCAAGGGGTTCATTTAGGAATTGTCCCGCCAGTGTGGGAAGACAATCTGCCGCAAGTCACTATTGAAACCATTGCTCATGGTGTACCCGCATTGACCAGTTGCTATGGTGGAGCCCATGAACTTAATAATCATCCTATGTTTATGTTCAAGGATGAAGATGAACTTGTACAACGTATTATTACCATAAAGAACACACCGAAACTTTTGAAGGAGTATTGGGAATATACCCAACCGTTGACTACTATGGCTTTTCATATGATGCAATTAGGACGTGTTTATAAAGGATTCTGAATACAGTAAAGAAAAGCTATACGGATTGTGATGTTAAATTGAATTTTCAAGTTGCTTTTTCGATTTATAGGAAATATAAAAATACTTGACCTATAAGTCAAATATTTAGTTATTAGTAATATTCTAATCTTTTTGCTTCATCAGCTACCAAATGAAAAGTTATTGGTATCTTTATCTGTTATGATGTTGGTAAGACAAAGGTGGGGCAGGCTGTCTATGGCAAGAACAAAATATGAATGTAAAAAATATTAGCCAATGAGCATTACGTCTGACAATAATAAACGAATAGCTAAAAATACTCTGTATCTGTATTTAAGGATGTCCGTCACTCTTTTGATCGGCTTGTTTACTTCAAGAGTGACATTAAATGCTTTAGGCGTGCATGATTATGGTCTATTGAGTGTGGTAGGCGGAGTTGTATCTTTGATGAGTTATGCTAACAGTCTTCTTTATTTGGGGACAAGCCGTTTCTTAACAATTGCATTGGGCAAGGGTGATGAGAAGGAGCTGAAAAACACTTTTTCTGCTTGTTTTACACTTCATCTCGTTATAGCTGGTATTGTGCTATTGGTTGGTGAAACAGTTGGTCTATGGTTTGTTAATAACAAATTAGTTGTTGATAGTGACCGTATGTTTGCTGCTAATGTCGTATATCAGCTATCTTTGTTCTATAGTTGCATTTCTGTTATCCAGTCGCCATATAGTGCCAGCGTTGTGTCGCATGAGCGGATGTCAGCTTTTGCCTATATGAGTATTTTTGATGTGGTAGCCAAGTTGTTTGTCGTGATATTGTTACTTTATGTAGCAACCGATAAACTGATATTATACCAGTCTCTCTATTTTTTGATTGGTCTGTTAAGTGTTGTAATATACCGTAATTATTGTAACCGGAATTTCTCGGAATGTAATATGCGCCTATATTACAATAAGGCATTATACAAAGACCTTTGGAAATATATAGGATGGAATTCATTAGGAATGTCTGCTTATATGCTTAATGCACAAGGAGTAACAGTTTTACTGAATCTGTTTTTCGATACTGCAGTCAATGCTGCGCGGGGCATAGCTTTAACGGTTTGTGATAAAGTATATGCATTTATGAATGGCTTTCAGACAGCAGTCATACCTCAAATTATGAAATGTCGTGCTCAGGAAAATTTTTCTGAGATGAACCGTCTCATTCTCAATAGTGCTAAATATTCTACTTATTTACTTCTTCTGGTAGGCATGCCTATCATGATCGAAACCGATTATGTCATCCAATTATGGCTGGGGCAAGTTCCGGAGTATGTTGTGCCTTTTATTCATTTGACGCTTTTTCAGATGATGCTTGGGGCTATAGATTCTCCTGTCAATAAAGGTATTCATGCTTTTGGTGAAGTGAAATTGCTTAATATGACAGCTTCATTAGTCAATCTGTCAATACTCCCCATTATATATGTTTGCTTGCACTTTGGAGCCTCACCGGTAAGTGCTTATATAGTTGCAGCTTGTATCTTCCCTTTAACTTTGGTTATTGATATCCTATTATTGCGAAAATACACAGGTTTTAGTATCAGATCTTTGATATATGAAGCGTTTGCGAAACTTATGTTGATAATCTTGATTTCTGTTGTTATACCTCTGCTGCTTTGTCAATCCATGGAAAGAGGATTTTTACGTTTTGTTGTAGTCACATTAACATCGGTATTATTCACATCTATTTGTATTTATAATATTGGATTATCTAAAACGATGCGACAAAAAGTAATGACAAAACTTAAACTTATGCGCCTAATGTGTGGAAAGTAATGATATTTGACATTATTCATTATTGCTGGGTTTGAGGTAGAGTATAGCTTCTGCATTTTATTGATAATAATTAAATGTGGTAGGTAAACTCCGGATTATCTAATATATATAAAGAGGTAATTTTAATTACATTATACTCTATACCGACCATATTTTATATGGAGTTCCGTTTTCGGCAAAGTTGAGCCACACTAGCTTCTTTGCATTTGTGGAGTTGTGCTTGGAGATAAAACTTAAGTTCTATAATTATGTTCACATATAATTTTACAATAATCGTCCCACATTATAATCTTCCTCATCTTCTTCATCGTTGCTTAGCATCTATACCTCAGCGAGAAGATGTACAGGTAATAGTCGTTGATGATTGCAGCCATAATTTTAATATTGAAGAAATCATTTTAAGTCATCATACCTCACGCTATAAATTGGAAGTTTATGTGATGTCTCAAAATGGTGGAGCCGGTATAGCCAGAAATTATGGCTTACAGAAAGCAAAGGGAAAATGGATACTTTTTGCAGATTCGGACGATTATTTCAATTATTGCATGAATGATCTTATGAACGAATATGCGGATGCTCCGCAAGATGTCGTTTACTTTAATGCAAACAGCATGGAATCAGATACTTGTTATAATGCAATTCGCACTGGTTATGTTAATGAGTTTATTGAAAGTTATTTGACAGCGCCGGAAGAAAATGCTTGGATGTTGCGTTATAATTGGGGCGAACCTTGGGGGAAAATGATTAAGCAAGAGCTTATTGACCGGAATGGCATACAATTTGACACATATCGTATTCATGAAGATTGTAAGTTCGCTTATTTAACAGGTTATTATGCTACTACTATTTGCGCAGACCGCCGTGCTGCTTATTGTGCAACTTATCGTGAGGGAAGTTTGTCGCGTATCTATACAGATGAATTATATTCTGTATTAATACGTGTTTTCATGGAAAAATATACTTTTCTCACCTCTCATGGTGTGACAGCTTATCCACTAATAACTTCACTTATATATGAGGTCCTAAGCCATTATCATTATGCTGGTGATGTGAGACATTTTAATAAGACTGTCGACTTGATAGAGTCTTATGGTATAGAACGCACTGAGGTATTAAAAGAATGGAAAAGGACATTTGCAAAGGTTCGATGGCATAATAGAAAAGTATTTGTCAAACAAAAACTCTGTATAATGTTTGATAAGCTGCTGCCTACATTTCAAATATTTAAATATTAAAAATGAATAATAAGAGTAACAAACGTTTTGTCTGGATGGATATGCTTAATATTACAGCATGTATGAGTGTAGTGTTGTTGCATTCCGGCAATGAAATAGACAATTGGAAAGGTGGAGAACTAAGTATCGAGCATTACTGGGATTTATTTCTAAATACATTCTTTTTCTGGCCTGTTCCTGTTTTTTTTATGTTAAGTTGTTGTAATACAATGAATTTGGCTGAGAAACAGGAACAGTTTTACATCAGACGATTTATGCGAGTTGGTATTCCATTTGTAGTGTGGAGTCTCATATATTTCTTTTTTAATATTACTTTCAGAGGGGAAAATTATGATATAAAAAGTTTTATACAAAATTTCCTTGTGGGACATTTTAATCCAAATATGTGGTTTTTTATTCCTTTGTTTGGTCTGTATCTCAGTATGCCATATCTTCGGATACTTTATCATGGCATGTCAGACAGAGAGCGTAGCTTGTTTTTTTGTTTTCATTTTTGGCTTGTGCCGTATATCCATATTTTGCAGTTATATGTACCTTAAAGATGCTGTCTAGTTATGAGTGGTTTCCACTTGGTTGTCACTATATTTTCATTGCTTTGATGGGCTATTGGTTGGGACATAATGATATTTGCTTAAAATATAGAAGGTGGATTTACGTTGCTGCTACTCTGCTTGCTGTTGGGGTATATGGATTGCATCTTTATAAAACTATCCGTATGGGGCAATGGTTTTATCAAGGTATGGTATATGATTTTATGCCGAGTGTTGTTATTCCCATAGCTGTTTTTATATGGTTTAAATATACATCTTGGTCCAAGTTTCTTTTCTTTATTCATGTATCACCTTCTGTGATTGCTCGAATTTCAGGATGCAGTTTCGGCGTTTACTTGTTGCATGGTGCAGTGTTGTGTGTTTCTGAGCGTTATGCCTTGGCGTTTTCCAATCAATATTATGGTTTTATTCTGACTTATATATTTTGTCTCATTACAATCCTGGTCTTAAAGAATATGCCTTATATTAATAAAATCGTTCCGTGATGAATTATAATATCCATGCACCCATCCATCCAAAGTTGAAAGTATAAATCCTAAGAAAAACTTTCCAACGCTTTTTATATCTTTAAATATAGATGATGAAAACATATTCCATAGCTTGTGTAATTGTAACCTTTAACCGTAAAGAACTTCTAAATCGATGTCTTCATGCTGTGAGCGAGCAGACATATAAACCGGCAACAGTCTTTATCATAGATAATGCCAGTAGCGACGGCACTCCTGAAGCGGTAGCTCAATGGGGGTACTATAATCTTAACGTCAATGGCATTTTCTTTCAATATCACAGATGTGAGAGGAATGAAGGCGGAGCAGGTGGATTTTACACAGGTATGAAACTTGCGTCAGAATCCGATTCTTTTGATGGAATATGGGTAATGGACGATGACGGCGAACCTGAGAGGAATTGTCTGAAAGAACTTGTTCCGTTCTTGAAGGACAGGGACTACATTGCTCCTATAGTCTTGTCTGACGAAGACCATGACTCTTGTTCTTTCGTTCCTGACACCACATACAGTGAATTCTGTAAGAAAGCAGATGGGGACGGAGTCGTGGAAGGATGGGCTTCTCCTTTCAACGGCATACTTTATTCTGCAAGTCTGGTAAAGAAAATAGGCTACCCTAAAAAGGAGATGTTCATCTGGGGGGATGAAATCAACTATCAGATTCGTGCAGAGAAGGCTGGTTTCCACCGCATGACGGCCGTCAAGGCCATTCATTATCATCCTGTTGACAGGCAGAATATTGTTCGAAATGCGGATACGTTCAATGCTTATCTTGTAGTAGTGGATGTTGACTGGAAGCTATACTGTGCCATACGTAACCGGATATACAACATCATGCTGGAGCAGCCAAGTAAATGGCGCGGGTTTAGAATGAGTCATTATCTATATCGTGCTTATAGGAATTATTATAGAGTGACTTTGGGCAATGATTCAAAAACAGGTCTTATACGTGACGCATTCGTATCAGGATTGATTGGACGTTTTGGTGGATTGAAGAAATTTTTCAACAAGTGATTTCATATATAATAATGCTGTTATAGTATTAAGATACATCCGTACGCATCAACCTATTATAATGAATATTGGATTCGTCCCGATGAGACAGAAAAGCCTCAAAAAGCCGATGGTGTCGAAGGCGGATGTTATTGGTGATTTATGAAAGTTGTTCATATATGTAAACTTCCTGACGGTGGCGCCACATGGTGTGCCATGAGGATAAGTGCCGCATTGAATGATTCTGACGTTGAGTCATCCATGCTCCTGATGAACGGTGAGGAGGTGGATGGCATTGCTGTTGCAGAAAAGGATGCGATATACAAGAAACATGATAATGTTCTTGTACGTATGCTGATGAAAGCAGTCAAATTCATGGTAAGGCCACGTTTTGAGTATTTGAAGTATTTACGTCGTAAGGCAGAGGCTTCTGGAAAGGTGTTTTTCACTTCTCCTGTTACTGAATACACTTGTCTTACGGAGCATCCGGCAATAAAGGCGGCGGACATCGTCCATCTTCATTGGGTTTCAGACTTTGTTGACTTCCCTTCGTTCTTCAAGAAGATAGACAAGCCGGTTGTCTGGACAATTCATGATGAAAACCCTGGTTTGGGAGGTTTCCATTATGTGAGTGCCAAACAGAATGCCGGAGATGCCTATCTTAAATTGGACAAGATATATGCCGGTATCAAGAAAAAGGCCGTAAACAGTGGGAAAACACCGCATCTTGTTGCAATATCTTCGGAGATGCGGGACTTCTTCCTTTCCAATGAAATTTTGAGAAATTGCCCCGTTACGCTTATCCATAATGGGGTGGAAGGCAAATTGTACAAGATGCTTGACAAGGAGGAATGTCGGGAAAAGCTGGGCATACCGTTGAAAAAGAAAGTCTTTCTGTTCTCCTCTTTTGCCATTGAGGATAAGCGCAAGGGGCTTTCATTGCTGATAGAGGCGTTGGAAAGGCTGAATGACAGCAGTGTTATGCTGATATGTTTGGGAGGCTACAATGAAATACCAAAGAGCAGCATCGAAATCAGATGTGTCGGCTTGGTTTCGGATAAGGATTTGCTGTCCCGATATTATTCGGCAGCAGATTATTTTGTACTTTCTTCTTTCCAGGAAGGTTTTGCCCAGACACCGCTTGAGGCTATGGCTTGCGGTACTCCTGTGGTGGCATTTCCTTGCAGCGGAGCCTCGGAGCAGATTAATACAGTCACAGGCGTAGTTTGTGAGGATTTTACAGTCAATGCGCTTCAGGCAGGTATCCGTCAGGCTATGGGGACAGCATATAGCAGTGGAACCATACGTGCAGATGTATTAAGGCGTTTTGATTATGGCATTATTGCCAAACAATATATCAGGCTATATAAAGAAATCTTAAAATCATGATAGAGGCTTATAGTAAGGGTATCATGTCAATGAATTTGGCAGAATATGTTTCCAGGCATCGTTCTGTGCTTATGGCTTTAGCCATCGCTTTTGTGGTAATTTATCATTATAAGTGTTGGGTAGGAGGTTTTCCTTGGTATATAGGAATGGTGCTTCAGTGGGGATTTATTGGAGTTGACATTTTTTTTCTGCTCAGTGGTTTTGGCCTTACTTATTCTTTTCAAAAGAACAGCATATCTCGCTTTTATAAGAATAGGCTGATAAAAATTCTGCCTTGTTATCTGCTCATGGGGGCTATACTTGTCCTGCACATGTTTGCATTGGGAAAAGAACTGACAGGTGGTGAAGTCCTTTGGATGTATAGTACGCTGGATTATACGTTCAGTCATGGAGGAGTAGATTGGTATGTCAGTGCCATACAGCAGCTTTACTTGCTGTTCCCTATTTTATATTATTTGGTGAAATGGTTGCGTTCATGGTCTTGTTTCCTGATTGTTATTCTTGTTTGTACAATCACATGGAACTATTCTTTGCACTGGTCTCACTTAGCCATGTTACAGCGTTTGCCTATGTTTATATGTGGAATATATTTGGCAATGTATCGTGGTTGTATTAGGCAACATTTGTATATTGTATTTTTTTACTTGTTATTCTTTATCGGGATGCTGTTCTGCAGACATATTATCAGTGTGAATTTCTTACTGACTACACTTATTACACCTTTTTTCATTTGTCTTTTGTCACTGACGAATGATATTTCGGAAAAACTTAAGATAAATTCTTGTTTTACAGGTTTGTATGATAAAATGGGGGGGGGTATTGGGCAGCAATACTTTACATATATATTATGGAACAAACTTAGCCTTGTTGTCTTATGATTACATATCGGTAGGATGTGGAGTAAAAACTATTATATTCTTATTAGCTTTGGTCTTTGGCTCTTATCTGTTCTATTGGATAACCGCCAAGGCAGAAATTTTTTTTAAATATAAATGATGAAACTTTCAGTCATAACCGTATGTTATAATGATAAATCAGGTTTGACACGCACACTGGAAAGCGTGGACAGGCAAACCTGTAAGGAATTTCAGTATATTGTGATAGACGGAGCCTCGGAAGACGGTTCCTGTGAGCTGTTGGCACAGTATGGTGAAATGATTGATTATAAGGTTAGCGAAAAAGACAATGGTATATATAATGCCATGAACAAAGGCATAGCTCAGGCTGATGGCGAATACTGTCTGTTCCTTAATGCGGGTGATTCTTTCTATTCAGATGACACAATTGAGAATGTTCTTCCATTATTGGAAGGAGCGGATTTTATCTCAGGAGACACTCTCTGCACTTTCGCCGACGGGCGTCACGATGTGTGGAGCGCGGTAAGCCAGCCGACCACGTATCTGATGGCGGTCTATTCCCTGAGCCATCAGGCTACATTCATCCGTACATCATTACTGAAACAACGACCTTATAGAGAGGATTTGAGAATAGTGTCGGATTGGGAGCAAATGTTCTTTGAATTGATTATCAAAGACAGGACATATAAGAAAATAGAGAAATTCGTATGCAGATTTGCTCAAGGAGGAGTTTCTTCTTCTCAAAAAGAGAATAGGGAAAAGGAACGCCAGAAAGTATTGGATGAACATTTCTCCAAACGGATGCAACATGACTTGGTACATCCGAATCTTCTTGTCAGGATAGCCACACTTGCAGATGTTGAAAGCAATTATTTCAAGGTTCTGGAATTTACGGCAAGGGGGATAAGAAAACTTTTCAATAAGTAAATCAGACAGTGAATAATGGAAAAGAAACGACTTGAATATCTTGACGCGATGCGTGGGGTTGCTATCCTTTTTATTGTTTTCGGGCATATTCCACTGTATTGCTATGGGGTGGCGGAGACGGACAGCTTTTCTTCGTTCAGACTGTTTACATCCACGGTGCAGCTCCCTTTGTTCTTCTTCATCTCCGGTTTCCTGTTCAGTGTGAGGTCTTTATTTAACAAATCGGGGGGGGGTAAAATTTGAATATGTTTTGAAAAGAGCCAAGCAGTTGCTTGTGCCGGCAATTGTTTTCGGCAGCATTTTCCTGTTATTGAACGGTGGCACGGTAGAGGGATGTCTGACTGATAAGTTCAAGTACGGCTATTGGTTCACATTCTCATTATTTGAGTTTCTCATGATTCAGGTGGTTATGGAATGGATGATGAGAAAATTATCAATAGTGGAAGACAGCATCAGGTATTTGTTTATGCTTGTAGCTATAGCTGTTGTTTCTTATGCAGTATCATTTCCTGTTGTCTGCCAGTATTTTGGTGATATGGGCGGGGTGTTAGGGTTACCGTTGTTAAGATACTATGTTTATTTTGTGGCAGGCAGACTGATACGTGTGCATCTGAATGCTATTTGTGCATGGAAATGGCGGGATGCAGCAGTGACAGTGACGGTGATGGCCTTTATCCTTATTGCTGTTTTGTTCTGGGGCTTGGATTATGAATGCAGCGGGTTGCTTTTCCATGTCCGTATGGTGGTGTTTGAAATGTCGGCGTTGCTGTTGTTCTTTGCCATGTTCTACCGGCATCGTTATTATTTTTCTTCAGATAATGGATTGGTGAATGCTCTTTCATTTGTAGGAAAACGGACACTTGACATTTATCTTCTGCATTATTTCTTTTTGCCGAAGGACTTGCATGTTGTCGGAAGATATTTCGTGGAGCATCCCTCACTGGCGATAGAATTTGTTATGGGAATGTTTGTCACATTCATAATTGTTGCACTGTGCCTGTTCGTCAGTGAGATGCTAAGGTCAAGCAGATTTGTGACACGATGGGCCTTGGGAAGTAAATAGGGCATTAGTCACGCTGATGCCGCAGATGCTCGCGGATAAGTCTATCAGCGTTTTTCAGCGTAATGATGTGAAAAATATATTGAACGAAAGAAAACTCACGGCATTTTTGCCTTAAAATACTCGCATAAAAACGGGGGTTAGTCATGTAACACCGAAAAAACGCTGAATTTCTTGTTGTAGCTAATGCTTTGGTATTTAATGGTTTACTGTAAAAATGTTGTTCCGCTCTTGAAATATTCTGTGCAAAAGGTTACCATTTACTTGCCAAAAGGTTACCTTTTAACATCCAATCTGTCACGAATTACACCGGAAAGGGCTATGTATTACCTGATTTTTCGGTAGAAAATATCAAAAGAACTGTCATTTTGGATGATGTCAGGTGCCGTGCAAGTATGTATTGAACCGTTTTATGCACATTATGATAAATAGAGCATTGGAAAACTCATGCATATTTTACCCGGTTTTGTTTGTAAAAAAATCGAATGATGAATCTCTGTTTTAGTGTTAATATTACTAACTTGGAAACAAACTAAAAAAACATATGAATAATAAGAATTTGGCAATAGAAGCCCTCCGTCTTCCTTTGATAATCCTTGTGGTTTTCATCCACGAGAATCCGACTTTTGACAGTCTGGGATATTGGGGCTTGACGGTGAATACGATAGCCCAGGTGGCAGTGCCCTGCTTTTTCCTGATAGCCGGCTATTTCTTTATTGGGAGGGGGCCGTTGACATGGGAGATTTATAAGGCAAAGCTGTCAAAGCGTGCAAGGACATTGCTTGTGCCTTATCTGCTGTGGAACCTTGTCCCTTCTCTTGTGTTGATAGGTGGCAACTTGTTCTCAATCCTTTTCCGTGGGAAATCACCGGATGACTTGCTGGCATTCCTTTCAGGTCTGTGGAACGAGGGTCTGTGGCATCTGTGGTGGGATAAGGTAAACGGCATGCCTTCCGATTCGCCATTATGGTTTCTCAGAGACCTTATTGTGATGTGTCTCATGGCCCCCGTTTTCTATTATTTTATCAGGAAATGCGGAACATTAATGGTGGCAGTCTTATTTCTGCTATATGTATTTCTTCCAGGCGACTTGAAAAGCATTCCCGGAGTAAGCCTTACAGCAATATTTTTCTTCAATGTGGGTATGTACTTGAGGTACAATGGAATCAGTCTTATAGACAGAGACAGGAAGTATCAGGCAAGTGTTGTGGCAATCACGTTCCTCCTGTTGCTTATGGTTGTTGTGCCAAGACATCAAGGATTCTTATGCCCATTATTCATCGCAGCGGGCACATACAGCAGTTTCGCATTGATAGGAAGGGCAAATGAAAGCGTTGTGACATTCATGTCACGTTTTTCTCCGACCATCTTCTTTATATATGCTGTCCATCAGACATTCGTACTGGCACAGACAGGAAAGATTGTTGCACGACTGTTACCGGACAGTTATGCCGGTCATGTCCTTGCCTATCTCATTGTGCCGTTTGTCACAACGGCAGTGTGTATGGCAATATATTATGTGTTGAGGCTTATATCTCCAAAACTTATTGGGATACTTTGTGGGGGAAGGTAATACGATTTGTATGATTCCATGAAAAAAAATATGAATAGATAAAATTAATATAATTAATGGTAAAGGAAAATAAATCTTACAGCCATTTGGCGTGGCTTGATGCGCTGCGTTTTATCGCGGCATTCTTGGTGTTGTTTTGTCATTCCCGTAATGACTTCTTTATAAAATACAATTACCTCCCGGATGACCAGCAGGGGATAGGTACTTTTATTTTTTATACTTTGGGCAGATTAGGTCCGGAGGCAGTGTTTGTATTCTTCATATTGAGTGGCTTTCTTGTAGGTGGTAAAGGCTTTGAGCGCATGATGTCCGGCACTTTCAAGGCACGCAGCTATGCGGTTGACCGTTTCTGCCGTATAATGATTCCTCTTGTTTCTGCTGTATTGTTGTACATGATTGTAGCTCCAATTGTAGGTCAGGAGTATAGCGGATGGACAGTTGTGGGGAATCTCTTGAGCCTACAGTGTATTCTGTGCGAGGCACTGGTTTCTCCTTTTTGGAGTTTGAGCTATGAAGTTTGGTTTTATATTGTACTCTTTGCGTTGGCTTTGTCATTACGCAAGAAGATGATAGGCTTCATACTCTTCTTCATCTGTTGTCTGGTCTATACCAAGATGAATGCACTGTATCTTTTGATTTGGTTAATGGGGGGAGTAGCGTGGCTGACCCGTCCAAAGAATGGAAACAAGTGGATACTTTTGGGAAGTTTCATTATGATAGTGGTTTCTTTAGGATTGAGCCAGATGACTTCTGCCACAAAGGTTTTCAGTTTTGACATGCCATTCACTAACATGCAGGCGACAATGCTTCTCTGTGCTTCCATGTGCGTGTTCTGCCAGCAGGTGATATTGTTTCCACCTCGTAGTAGTTGGGCTTGTAAGGTGGAAGGAGCCTTCACGCGCCTTGCTGATTTCTCCTATTCACTTTATCTGATTCACAGGATACTTCTTTTGGTTGTTTTTGCCTTTTTCTTTGAGAAGGAGAAAGCGGACATGTCGGTTATGTGTCTGTTGCAGTACAGTGCCATTGTTGCAGGTGTCATGCTTGTGACTTATGCAATTTATTATTTTACGGAACGACGGACATCAGAAGTGAAGCGGTGGGTAAAAAAGAGTTTGCATATTGATTGAGATAAAAATAATGACACAAAAACCTTTTATATCTTTTATTGTTCCGGTCTATAATGTGGAACAGTATCTGTGCCGATGTGTGGATTCCGTCATCAGTCAGACTTGCGGAGATTGGGAGCTGGTTCTCGTTGATGACGGAAGCCGTGACAGTTCTCCGCATATATGCGATGTTTATGCAGGAAAGGACAGCCGCATAAAAGTCATTCACCAGGAGAACCAGGGTGTTGCTGCCGCGAGAAACAGCGGTCTTGCCACAGTGACCGGCGAATGGATATGGTTTGTTGACTCTGATGACTGGATTGAACCGGACTCTGTGAATATTTTGAAAGAGAATTGCCCCCATGGCACAAAGAATGACCTTGTCATGTTTGGGCATGTCAGGCATGAAGGAGACATGACGTACTCCAATGCGGGTAAAGAAATGAAGGACGTTGGCAAGGAGGAGTTCCTTCGCTGTCAGATTTCTTTTTTCAATGTGTGCATGATTTTCAGGAGTGACATCCTGCGGAATCACGGACTTATGTTTACAAGAGGAATACGGCTGGCGGAGGATTTGGAACTGCAATACAAGTATGAGATGCTTTGCCGGTGTCCTGTTTCCATTGCAGAGCCGTTGTACCATTATCTGATACGTGAAGGCTCTGCGACACACAGCGTCCAATACCGCCGGAATGCTGTTGACGACCTGTATCTTGTGCTGCGCAATCTGCATGGATTCATTTCCGAACATGACATTGAGCCATCCGCATGGCTTGACGTGCGTCTTGAAATGCTCGTTAAGAACTGGCTTTATTCGGCTTCCCTTGTGACCGGGCTGGACCGGGCTGGATTTCAGAAGCGTGTGCGTGAGATTATGGACTTGTACCGGGGCATAGGCTTCCCTTGTTTTGAAAACTGTAAGCTAAGGCTGGCGTATAACAGTGTGTGCCTGTATTTCATTACTAATAAAATTTATCTGAAAATAAAAGGAATATCATGATACCGAAAATTATACATTACAGTTGGTTCAGTGGCGAGCCGTATCCGCAGTTTCTTAAAGAGTGTATGGACACCTGGAAGAAAGTGCTTCCGGACTATGAGTTTGTATTGTGGGATGCCGGAAAACTGGCAGAGTGCAACAATGTGTTTGCCAATGAGGCGGTAAGTGTCGGCAAGTGGGCGTTTGCAGCGGATTTCGTGCGTCTGTATGCCGTCTTCCATTATGGCGGTATATGGCTCGATACAGACATTGACATGTTCAAACCGTTTGACCCTTTCCTGAATGATGGTATGTTCATCGGGCGTGAGTACTATGTGCACAAGGAGCAGGGAAAGGAAGATTATGTGACCCTGACCTCCCATTGTTTCGGTGCGGAGAAGCATCATCCGTTCATCAAGGAGTGTCTGGAATTTTATGAGAACAGGCATTTTATCCGCTCGCATAATGAGCGGCTGCCGCAGGAGCTTCGTTATGACATGACAATAATCCCGATGCTCCAGATGCGTCTTGCAGAGAACTATGGTTTTGACTCGAGAGATTGTGTGAACAGCATGCAGGTTCTGAGTAACGGCATTCATGTCTATCCTTACCAGTATTTTGACCAGCCAGGCTATACAAGCATGAAGGATGTGGTGTGCATCCACCGTGTTGCACAGAGCTGGAACAAGAAAGCCGGCATGACGGTCAGGGATGTCACGAACCCTAAGAAGAAGACTTTGGGATACAGGAAAATGAAACTGCAGGAGAAACTTGCGGAATGGATAATGAATTTGTAGTGGATATGACCGGATGTTGTATTTGTGCAAATGTGCTTGCTTGTAAGTAACTATAGCATCAATAAATATTATAGATAGCAATGAAACTGTTTTACTGTTTGCTGGGATTGCCTCATATCGTATCCTTTTTATGCTCATCAGAATGTTACTGTTGGTTGGAATCATAACGGGAAACCGGTGATAGGAGATAATGTAAGAATATTTACAGGAGCAGTAGTCGCAGGTCCAATACACATTGGAAATAATGTTACAATAGCAGCAAATTCCGTTGTTCTGGAAGACATACCGGATAATTGCATCATGTATAATTAAAAAGAAAAAGAAAATGATAAGCAAACTCAAATTAGTAATAGGCATATTCATTAATGTTTGGCAAAGACTTTCAATAAGGGGGGGGAGGAGTCTTTGCAGTTTCTGTATGTAAGTTTAAAGCTTGTTTTTAAGCAAAATGATAACTTATATGACATAAAGCATAAATTGAATTTAAGGTTCATCAGGAGAATTCCTGTAAGAGTGACAGATACAGATGTTGCATCTGTCACTGATTACAAGATATGGACATTATGGTGGCAAGGTGAGAATGAAATGCCGGAAATAATAAAGATGACATATAATAGTATTATAAAATACTCGAACAGGGATGTTGTCCTTATTACAAAAGATAATTATAGCGACTATGTCACTTTGCCTGTTTTTCTTGAAGAGAGAGTGAAGCGTAAGGAAATCGGCCTGGCACATCTTTCTGATTATATAAGAATCGCCTTGTTGTGCAAGTATGGTGGTCTTTGGCTGGACAGCACTGTGCTTTGTACAAGGCAAGTGCCGTCATGGATATATGAGCAGGAGTTTTTTACGGTAAAGTCCGGTGTCTATGATCACAGGTATCTCCCGATGGGGCGATGGAATATGCAGGTTATAGGGAGCAACAACGTGAATTGCCCCGTATTTGTCTACATGAAGCAATTTCTGGAAGAGTATTGGAAGAAGTATGACCGTGATATTGATTATCTTTTCTTTGATTATGGAATGCATGTCATGTGTGAGACAAATAGAGTTTGTAAAGAACTTGTAGATAAGGTTCCTGTAACAAATGAGGATATGCATTGGCTGCGTGACAAGGCTGATGAACCTTATGAGAATGTTGCGTCAGAATGGAAGTTGAAGAAAGCCAACACATGGTTTTTCAAATTGACATACAAGCATGAGTTTGCTTGTTCTGTTGCAGGGAAGCGCACATTGTATAACGAAATAATCACAGATGGAAAAAGCAACTGAACAAGATTCGACAGTTGATGTGCTGCGTGGCGTTGCAATGACCTTTGGTTGTTTCAGGAGGTTTCTGCAAAATAAAATCGTTGATAATTAGAGTCTAATGAGAATATTATATGTATTAAGACATGACCCTTGGGGCATCGGTGGCGGATGTTTTGCCAGCCGTAACTATCTTGAGGCGTTTTGCGAGGTTTTCAGCGGCAGTGAAATTGACGCTCTTGTCTGTGCGGAATATCTGGCACATGGTAAGGCAGAGGAATTTCCTGACGTATGTTTCCGTGGAGTAGGGGAGCGTGGCATGCTTGCCAAGTTGCTGTCTCCTGTCACAGGTGAGATGCACAGATTTCAGTCCGCAGCGTCAGAGTTGCTGTATAAGGAAAAGTATGACTTGTGTATTTTTGACCATAACAGTATTGCCGGCTCTTTGGTGAGGTTGTGCAGGAAACGTGGCGTAAGGACAATTGTGCTGAACCACAACTGTGAGCAGGAGTACTACAGGGACAATTTTCCTTCAAGACTCAACCGTACAGTCTTTCTCCCTATTGTAAGGAGGAACGAGAGAAGGGCTTACCGTCTGTGCGACTGCAATGTTTTTCTGACAGAAGAGGACAGGGACTTGTTTGCGGAACTTTATGGAGAATCTGCCACGGCGAAAGTGGTTGGCGGCTGTTTCATGAAGAAGGGAGAGTGTCTTGACCAGCTGCAGCTGAAGCCTTTCAGCTGTGACAGGTTGCGGATGGTCATAAGCGGCACTGTCGGTAATGTCCAGAATCTGGATGGCATCAACTATTTTCTTGATGAACTTTATGCATACGTCCCAAAGGACATGGACATTGTCATTGCCGGAAAGAACCCTCCAGTGGAACTGGTGGAACGTCTTAGGGGATATGAAAATATAGAGTTGATACCAAATCCGGAGGATATGGATGCAGTTCTTCGGAATTGTGACATCTTCTTGTGTCCCACCCGTCTGGGAGGCGGCATGAAGCTCCGTGTGATGGATGGATTCCGCAACGGCATGCCTGTGATTGCCCACAAGGTGTCGGCAAGAGGCTATTCCGCTTTCAAGGTTGCCGGATGCCTGCAAAGCTTTGGTGACGAGGAAGAGTTCGGGCGATGCCTGAAGACTGTTATTGATGATATAAAGTCCTCCCGTATGGACAAAGAGACGGTAGTGCGCCACACTATGGATGTGCTTGGTTTTGAAGCTGCGGTTGTAAGGCTGCAGGCTGTAAAGTGATATTATGATATGTGGAAAACTGTAAAGAACTACTATGGGAATAACAAGATAGAGCTGTTGATAACATTCTGTATCTTCAGTAATCTCTATCCTTATAATATTCCAGGCTTTGTATATTACATCGGGCTTGCCCTGTTAGGGTATAAGATGAGCAGGTATAGTGTGCGTATGGAGCAGAGATATTCCATCTATGTGGTGTTCCTTGCCGTGGTGTGGCTTGCTTCCATAGTCAATATGGCTCTTGACCTGCGTTTGATACTGTTTACGGCAATTCTTGTGTTGTGCGGTCCCTTTGTGACAAGTTTGCGCTGGCATTTGTTCAAGAAGAAGCTGATGCGGAATTTTGTCATCGGTTTTGCGGGGACAGTGATAATAAGTCTGATAGCAAAGTTGCAGGGGGTCAATAACCAGATAATCCGTTATGGCGGAAGTATGACAGAGTTCGGAGGTGTAGACGAATTTTCCGGCTATGCCAAGTTCCCGATGTGGAACAGTGCGGCCGCAGCCATGAGTATCATTTTCTTCTCTTACCTGTTGTTCCGAAATAGGGGGAAAAATGCCAAATATCAGTATTTCCTCTTATTCATGCTTCTTGCTTCTGTCTATGTCTGCCTTCTCTCAGCCTCTCGTTCCGCATTTGGGCTCGCTGCTGTATCTTCTGGATTACTTTTCTGGTGGCTTTCGTTCAATGCAAAGGCTATTTTCAAATATCTGATGGTTTTCGGCCTGATAGGTGTGCTGTCTTTTCCTTTTTTCATGAAGAGTGCGGAACGCATGATATTGAAACAGGAAACACAAAAAGAGTCGGGAGTGACGTCACGTGATGCGTTGTGGAATAAGCGTATGGCAGAGTTTAACTCCTCTCCTGTTTTTGGTGTAGGTTATGCCGTCAATGGTGTAGGTATGAAACGTGCTATAGGTCGTGACGAGTCAGGCGGCAGCTGGATTGCCATTCTTGCCCAGACGGGTGTGGTGGGATTTGTTGTTGCTTTGATACTGTGGCTTCGCACATTTACCTCTGTGAAGAAAGTGAAGTATGATACGGAGTATGTCTTGATGTATGCGATATTCTGTTTCTTTACAGTGCATACGGTTCTGGAGGGCTATATGTTTCAAGGCGGATGGTACATGTGTGTTGTCTGTTGGATGTGTGTCGGTGTTTTGAGTGAGGCTCAGATGTACAGACCGCAGCTGATGGCGTTAAGTAAACAGGGGAATGGGGTGTAAGAACATGGTGAACTGTAGGAATGTGCTGGCGGTGTTGGTATTGCTTTTGTGTATAGAACTTATCCTCCGCTGTTTCGGTTTCTGTGATGCTCTTCTTTACCGTGAAAGCCCGTCTTACGAATACATAGCCTTGCCTGATCAGGACAGATACCGGTTCGGTGCGCACATCAAGACTAACTCTTTCTCACAGCGTAACAGTGAGGAACCGGACACATCAAGACAGATTATTCTAGGTCTTGGTGACTCTGTGCTGTTTGGTGGTACCATGACTGATCAGGATGACTTGGCGTCCACGCTTTTCTCATTAGAGACGGGTATGCAGATGCTGAATATCTCAGCCGGCAGTTGGGGACCGGACAACTGTGCTGCATATCTGAAAGAGAAAGGAACTTTCGGTGCTAAGGCAATGGTGCTGGTGTGCAGCAGCCATGACGCTTACGACCGTATGTCCCATGTACCGGTTGTCGGCAAATTCCCGAATTATCCTGACAGGCAGTACAAAGTTGCTATTTGGGAATTGTTGGACAGATACATCATTCCGAAGTTAGCCAAGTATTGGGACCGGACAATGCATCGGTTGGATCCGGATGAGACCGTTGCAAACCATGTTGAGAATGCTGTGGTACAGCCAAAGTCACCTATGGAATATCCGATAAATGACGGGTTTGGTGAATTGAAGGCTATTGCTGACTCAATGGAAATCCCTTTCCTTATATATCTCCATGCCGAGAAAGGAGAATTGGAAGCCGGAGAATACAATGACATGGGAAAAGCAATCCTTCAATGGGCGGAAGAAAACAATGTTCGTTGTGTGAAGGGACTGGAGGACGGCGAGACTCCGGCAATGTACCGCGATGGTATTCATTTGAATGAAGACGGTCAGAAGCATTTGGCAAAATGCCTTGAAATATTGTTGGCTGACTAATTGTATTTGTTTTAACACACACATGGATGCAAATGGCAAGTAACATGCTTTTATTGTGATTTCAGCCGGTTGTTTGGTTCATGTGATAAAAAGAAGTTTATGAATTTAAGGAATTTAGCGATATTGCAGCCAGAGGTGCCGCATTATCGTGAGGAGTTCTTCGCAGGGCTGCGCGAGCAATGCGGAAAGGCAGACATATATGTCTATAACTCTCAGGAAGCAGCGGCAAAGAACGGTTTTAAGGTGCAAAGTGAGGGTGTCAGATTCATTCCGAACATGCAATGGCATGGAGTGCTGTGGTACAATCCCGTCAAATTGCTGCATAAGGAATATGACACACTTGTATTGATGCTTCATTTTGCACATCTCACCACATGGCTGCTGCTGCTGACGAAGTTCATTCACAGGAAACACATCGTGCTGTATGGTCAGGGCATTTCTGTGAAGCGCTATCTTAAAGAAGAACGGAAACTGGACTGGAAGCTGAGATGGATGGGAGCAATGGCTGATGGTGTATGGCTTTACATGCCGAAGGAGGAGAAGCAGTGGAAAGAGATTTTCCCAAAGAAAAAGATTGTGGCACTTAACAACACTGTGACAGGAATGGACGACATTGTCTCATACATTCCGCCCATGTCCAAGGCAGAATTGAAAGAGAAATACGCCATTACGGAAGAAAGGCTACTTATTTTCTGTGCCCGTTTCACTTCTCCTTACCGCAGGGTTGACTTACTGCTTGAGACAATCGAAAAACTTGACAACAAGTGTTTTGGCTTCATCATTATCGGCGATGGAGCAAACAAGCCTGATTTCACGAAATATCCTAATGTCCATGATTTCGGGGCGGTGTACGATGTGGCGGTGAAACGCGAACTCTTCTCAATAGCCGACATTTATTTCCAGCCGGGATGGGTGGGACTGTCCATTGTCGAAGCAATGGGATATGGTTTGCCAGTCTTTACTTTCAAGCGTTCGCTGAAAACATTGCAGTGTGTTGAATACAGTTACATTGAGGATAGGCATAACGGCAGGATTCTTGGCTCGATGGACGATTGTCTGAAAGCGATTGCCGAAAGCGAGAGTGAGGACATAGAGCGTATGGGGCGTGAGGCTAAGGCATTGGCGATAACACTTCTGCCAACTAACATGGTAAATAATGCATTGAGTATTTTATGATAAAGATAGTACATTATATTCCCAGTCTTGACCGTACTTGGGGAGGGACGGCATTTTACATGCAACTGCTTGCCAAAGAGTTGGGACAGTTGACCGAACTGCACATAGCTTCCCATGCGAGTGACAATGAGTTGCCGATGGATTACAGCACGGTGCACAGACTTCCTTTTTGGAAGAACTACTGTAGTCTGAAATGCGAATGGCAACAGCTATTGAATGATGTGAAGCCGGACATTGTCCACATCAACTGCTGTTGGACACCGAGTTGTGCCATGCTTCAGCGTTGGGCACAGTCATGCGGACATAAAGTTGTCCTTACCCCTCATGGCATGCTTGAGCCATGGATTATGCAGAGGCATTATTGGACAAGGAAATTCCCGGCATTGCTTCTTTATCAGAAGAGTGCCGTTGTCCGTGCCGAGCGTCTTCATGCCACAGCGGAGAGCGAAAAGGAGAATCTTCTGGCACTTGGCTACAATAATAAAATCAGTGTCATAGCCAATGGCGTAGACGTCGACAGCATAGAGATGAAGACATCATGGAAGCGCAACAAGGAGATATTGTTCCTGAGCCGTGTGCATGTGAAGAAAGGCATAAACTTCCTCATCGAGGCGGTGGCGGAACTTAAATCTGAGCTACATGGATACACTGTGCGCATAGCCGGTGAGGGTGAGGAATCCTACATCAACGAACTGAAGCGTCGTGCTTCCGACCTTGGCATCGCTGACATCATCCGTTTCGAAGGTGGTGTCTATGGCGATAGGAAATGGGAACTGTTCCGTCGGGCAGACCTCTTTGTGCTGCCTACTCATAGCGAAAATTTCGGTATAGTTGTCGCTGAGGCATTGGCAAGTGGCACTCCTGTCGTGACCACTGAGGGTACACCATGGAGTGACCTTCATGATTATGGCTGCGGCTGGTGGACAGCAGTAGGCACAGAGCCTACGGTGGCAGCCCTGCGCTCTTTCCTCGGACTTTCGGAAGAGGAGTTGGAGGCGAAGGGACGTAACGGACGCCGACTTGTGGAAGAAAAGTATTCCGAGCGCAAGGTGGCGGAGGAGTTTGTGGAAATGTACAACAACATGCTTGACAATGGGAAAAGTTGATTTGGGAGCTTTTACCACCGGTGATTTTGATAAAGGAGCAGGCGGATTGAAGATAGCACTGTGGTATTTTGTCAATGCGCTGTTTGTACGCGCCTCATGGAATCCTTTCATGGGAATAAAGGTTTTTCTTCTCCGCGCTTTCGGTGCAAAGATAGGCAAAGGCTTGGTGATAAAGAACAATGTGACCATCAAGTTCCCATGGAAACTTACGGTGGGCGACAATGTGTGGCTGGGCGAGAACTGCTGGATTGACAATCTCGACTATGTGACCATCGGCAGCAATGCCTGTGTGTCACAAGGAGCGTTGCTTCTCACCGGTAACCACGATTATACCATATCTTCAATGCCATATCGCAATGCCCCGATTGTCCTTGAGGACGGTGTGTGGGTTGGTGCTCGCGTTGTTGTCTGTCCGGGCATAACGATGCGCGAGAACTCCATTGCCACAGTCGGCAGTGTGATAACAAAGGACACAGAATCCGCTGGGATTTACCAAGGTATTCCGGCGGTGATGATAAGAAAAAGAAAGATAAAAACTGTCTGAGGAAATATCTGAAATTCCTGTCAGCATCTATTTAAATAAGGAGAAAATCACTGTTATGAAGATATCAATAATCACTTCCTGCTACAACCGTGAGGAGACAATCCGCGGCGCGATCGAGAGTGTTATGTCGCAGGACTATCCGAACATAGAGTACATCATTGTTGATGGCTCTTCCACGGACAAGTCTTTGGAGGTAATAAGGGAAATGGAGCGTCTTTCCAAAGAAGACGGTTTCAAGTCTATGCATCCGGGTTTTGAGATGAAGGTCATCTCCGAGCCTGACGGCGGGATGTATGAGGCACTGAACAAAGGCATCCGCATGGCTACCGGCGACATCATCGGCCTTGTCCATTCCGATGACTTCCTTTATTCCGATGAGACCGTCTCCCATATCGCCGAGCGTTTCCGCGAGAGCCATGCCGATTTCCTTTACGGTGATGGGCTGTTTGTGAACCATGAGCGTACGGATAAGGTTGTCCGCAACTGGATAGGCGGCAAGTACCGCCTTTGGAAAGTCCGCCACGGCTGGCTTCCTTTACATCCGACATGCTATATCCGCCGTAGCGTGATGGAACGCAAAGGCCTTTACAACGAGAGCTACAAGATAGCAGCGGATTCCGACCTGTTGTTCCGTTATCTTGTTGGCGGCGAGCTGTCCGTTACTTATCTTCCTGAGTACATCGTCCGTATGCGCATGGGCGGGCTTAGCACGGACAGTGCCCGCAGGAAGCAGATGTGGCGTGAGGATGTCCGCATGTACAGTTCCCATGGCATGAATCCTGTGTTGATGAAGCTGGAGAAGATGCTGTGGAAGCTTCCGCAGTTCATAGAGGCGAAATTTAAGTGATGTTCCACTCGTTTTTTTGTATGTACATCCATATAAGCTGCATGAACAGAATACGCTGAACAGTCTATATATAAATGTGTGCCCTTTGCCGCCATGCCAATACTCATAAGACAGAGTATGGTATGGCGTTTTTGTTTTCTGAGATATTGTATTGTCTCAAGATGTATTTTTCTCATGAGCTTTGTTTTTTTCATGCCACTTATGCTTGTTTTTCAAAAGGAAATCATTAAATTTGCGGATGATAAGGTGTGAGAATGCTAAGAGTTAATGACATGTAGGATGCCCAAAAACCGAAATTACGGTAAATCAAACCATGATTGGGGTATGGGACTGTAATGATATTATGTGTAATTTTGCACCCGGAACAAAGGCATGGCTGCAGAGATGCCTTTTGTCCGTGAGTTAATGAAGAGAATATTACACTAATGAAGAAAACATTAATATCATTGCTGTCGTTGCTGTGTTTCTCAGTGGCAGCACAAACATTAAACACTACACAGACCATGAACACTGCACTTACACTCACTCAAGAATGGGACAAGACATTCCCACAGTCACAAAAAGTCAGCCATAGGAAGGTCACTTTTACAAACCGCTATGGCATCACACTGGCGGCAGACCTTTACGTTCCTAAGAATGCGGAAGGACGGATGGCAGCCGTTGCCGTATGCGGACCGTTTGGCGCTTGCAAGGAACAGTGCTCCGGACTGTATGCCCAGACGCTGGCAGAAAGGGGATTCGTCACATTGGCTTTTGACCCTTCCTTCACCGGAGAGTCTGCCAGAGAGCCGCGCTTCATGGCGTCTCCTGACATCAATACCGAGGATTTCCAAGCTGCGGTGGACTATCTTTCCTGCCGTGATGATGTCGATGCGGAGCGTATCGGTATCCTTGGTATCTGCGGATGGGGCGGTATGGCACTAAATGCTGCGGCTCTTGACACACGCATTAAGGCTACAGTGACATCGACAATGTACGACATGAGCCGTGTGAACGCCAACGGCTATTTCGACGGAGGTGACAATGCCGATGCGCGCCATGAGGCAAAAGTCGCTCTCAACGCACAGCGCACGAAGGAATTTGCGCAGGGCAGCCATGAGCAGGGTGGCGGTGTGCCTGCCGAACTGCCTGCCGACGCTCCATGGTTCCTGAAGGATTACCACAACTACTACAAGACATCACGCGGCTATCATCCGCGCAGCGGCAACTCAAACGGCGGTTGGACGAAGACAGGCTGCATGTCGTTCCTTAACCAACCGATACTGAAATACAGTGACGAGATACGCTCCGCAGTGCTGATGATTCACGGTGAGAAAGCCCACTCCTGCTATTTCTCCAAGGACGCCTACCGCGACATGATGCGCAATGGCGAGAGTGTGGCGGCAAAAGCAGGCAACAAGGAGCTGCTGCTCATACCGGATGCCGTGCACACCGACCTGTATGACAATCTCGAGGTGATACCTTTTGACAAGATAGGAGAGTTCTACAGGACATATCTCAAATAAAGTATGCGCCATGAGGATACTTGTTTCCGTCTTTTGCGCCATGCTCGTTTCACTCCATGCCATGGCAGGATGTAACGGGATTCCAGGAGTTTCTTGCTTTGAAAGGAATGATGACATAACAAAAACAGACACCCGGACAATGAAAAAGATAATCATCAGCGTCAACGGCAGGTCAATGACCGCCACGCTTGCCGACAACTCTTCCGCCGCCGCTCTCGTGGCATTGCTGGAGCAGGGATCGCTGACCTACAATGCGCATGACTATGGCAACTTCGAGAAGGTAGGCGACATAGGGCACGCTCTCCCACGCAATGATGAGTACATCACCACCGTTCCCGGCGACATAATCCTCTATCTGGGGAACAACGTCTGCATATACTACGACACAAACGAGTGGAATTTCACGCGCCTTGGCAGGATTGACAATCTTTCCGCGTCCGAGATAAGGAGCATCCTCGGCACAGGCGACTGCACCGTCACACTTTCTCTTGCCGGAGAAACACCGGTGGAGAGAGTGAAAACAGGCACAACAACTGCTGCCACCGCTGTCCGAGGATTTGATGGAAAGGCATTGGATAAGATTCCTGCAAAGGGTATTTACATAGAAAACGGAATAAAGAAATCAAGAAAATGAAGACAGTAAACATCGACTCTGTACAGGCTTTCAACGACAGGTTTGGCTTTGAGACCTTCCATCCGCTTGTCTCCGTGGCGTATTTTGACGGGGAGAGCGGCGCGGAGGAAGAGGAGTGCGACATGCACTATGGGGTTTATGCCCTTTTCCTCAAGGAGACGAAAGGGTGCAGCCTGTCGTATGGGCGCACGAAATACGACTTTGACGAGATGACCGTGACATCCTTCGCCCCGGGGCAGACCATACATGTCGAACCGACAGGTGTGCGGTCGAAATGGACAGCCCTTGTGTTCCACCCCGATTTCCTTGCGCGTACGCAGCTTGGCAGGCAGATTTCACGCTATGAGTTCTTCAGCTATTCGAGCAGCGAGGCCTTGCATCTCTCCCCACAGGAGATTGAAGTCTATCGCGGAGTGTTGGGAATGATAGAGCAGGAGCTGCACCATGCCATCGACAAGCACACGCGTGAGCTGATTGTCAGTAACATAGAACTGTTGCTGAACTATTGCCTCCGCTTCTACGACCGTCAGTTCACAACTCGCGAGGAGATAAACCACAGTGTCGTTCAGCGTTTTACAAAGATGCTTGACGAGTATGTCCGCGACAAGGCACGCACGAATGGCTTGCCCCATGTGGCATATTTCGCCGACAAATGCTGCCTTTCCACCGGCTATTTCGGTGAACTTGTGAAGGCGGAGACAGGGCGCACCGCCAAGGATTTCATCACTGACCGCCTGCTCCTTGCCGCCAAGGAGATGCTTAGTGACGGCGAACTGAGCATCACGCAGATAAGTGCCGGACTCGGTTTTGAGTACCCTCAGCATTTCGTGCGCTTCTTCAAGCGGTGCACGGGGCAGACTCCCACGCAGTATCGCACGGCATAGGGAAAAACGTTGCCATACAGTCCGCTTTGCGAAAGGTAACACTTTGCCTTGTGAAAGGTTACCTTTTGCCATGCAAAGTGTAACACTTTACCGCACAAAGTGTTACCTTTCGCCGGAGCATCAATCACGTTGCGTTGTGTGTTATATGTAAGTTGTTGTTTATCAGTGTGTATGCCGATTGAATTAATGAATATGATATATAAGAATATGAAACGCTGTTTGAGTTTTGCTTTTATGGCATTCCTCGCTTTGGGTGCGCATGCGCAGAGCAAGGTCTATGTCACCCGTGAGATAACTCCGGAGTCTCTTGTCCGCATCTACAAAGCCTTGGGACGGACTGCCGAAGGGCGCGTGGCGGTGAAGATAAGCACAGGCGAGTCGCAGAAGACAGGCTATCTTCGCCCAATGTTCATCAAACCTTTGCTGGACGAGGTGCATGGCACCATTGTGGAGTGCAACACCGCCTATCCGGGCACACGGAACACTACCGAGGCGCACAGGCAGACCGTCCGCAAGCATGGCTTCACAGCCGTTGCGCCTGTGGACATCATGGACGAGGAAGGGGACATGAACATCCCGGTGAAGGACACTGCGCACATCAAATACGACATTGTCGGCAAGCATCTGGCGTACTATGACTTCATGATTAACCTCGCCCACTTCAAGGGACATCAGATGGGCGGTTTCGGAGGAGTGCTGAAGAATGCGAGCATCGGTGTCGCTTCCTCTGCCGGAAAGGCGTACATCCATTCGGCGGGAGTGACTGACGATGTGGCGAAGATGTGGAGCCATATTGACGATCAGGACGGTTTTGTCGAGTCTATGGCGTCCGCAGCCCAGGCTGTGCATGACTATTTCGGCAACGGTGAGCGGATTGTCTATATTGCGGTTATGAACAACATGAGCATCGACTGTGACTGCAATGCCAATCCGCAGAAGCCTTTGATTGCCGATTATGGCATAGTCGCCTCCCTTGACCCTGTCGCCTGTGACCAGGCTTGCTATGACATTGTCGCCAAAATCCATAAGGACGCGCACAACAATCCGCAGCCCCTGCTTGACCGTATAGCACAGCAGCATGGCACGCATATCCTGACTTGGGGCGAGAAAATCGGGCTTGGCTCACGGAAGTATGAGATTGTAAACATCGACAAGTAGGCTTCGGTGGAAGGAAAAGTCATAAAAGAAACATACAGTCAAACAGGATTGCTTTGCGGAAATATGCAAGTGCATTACTCGTGGTTTTCAAATTATTCACTGATTGTGTTTTTGCATAATCCCTATGTTCTGCCGTAATCGCTTCCATGCAAAGTGTGGCTCCGCCACATTTTGCATGGAAATATTGACAGTAAAGGCATGCGTGTTTTCACAATTTATTTTGTTTGACCATAAAAAGAACAAGAATCAATGAACAGAATATTCACAACATTATTAATATTATTTGCTATGTCAACAATAAAAGCACAGACCCTGACCGAGCGTCAGCTGCATCTTGCCACCGTTGCAAGTCTTGAGGCACAGGGCGACCTTGCGCGTCTGGAAACGGCAGTGCGCAAGGCACTTGACGGAGGTGTCACGGTCAACGAGATGAAAGAGGCATTCTCTCATCTTTATGCCTACACGGGTTTCCTACGTTCCCTTAACGCTCTGGGAGTGTTGTCAAAGGCTTTGAATGACAGAAAACCGGAGTGGAAGGACGGAAAGCCATGGACTCGCCCGGCTGTCTGGGACGATGCCAAGGCTGCATTGGAGCTTGGGACTAAGGTTCAGACACAGTTGTCGGGAGGAGCGTTCAACTATGATTTCTGTCCTCAGGACGATTACTACCTGAAGGCGCATCTTTTCGGTGACATTTTTGCCGGAGACCAGTTGTCCCATGCCGACCGTGAGATTGTCACAGTGGCAGCCCTCTCGGCATTGAAAGGCGTTGCGTCACAGCTTGCGTCCCACAAGCGTGGTGCTGTGAACATGGGAAACACGCAGGATCAGGTGGACGAGCTTTGCCGTTTCCTTACAGAGAACGGGCTGTCGCAGCATGACTCCGCTGCCGACGCTTGTGCCGGTGATTGGCAAAAGGGTGAGCCGAATGTGGGCTATGCGCAGTACTTTGTCGGCAACAGCCACCTTGCTCCCCTCCGTCCGAAGAACCTGAGGGATGGCGAGGCGACAGTCCTGCCGTGCAACAATGTCACTTTCGAACCGGGCTGCCGCAACAATTGGCACATACATCACGGGGCGCGCCAGATACTTGTCTGTGTCTCCGGCAAGGGATGGTATCAGGAGTGGGGCAAGCCGGCGGTAGCACTGAAGGCCGGTGACATCATCGATATTCCTGAAGGTGTGAAGCATTGGCACGGTGCTGCAAAGGATTCTTGGTTTCAGCACATAGCCACTCATGTCGCTGTTGAGAACACACAGCCCGGCTCAGAGCCTAATGAGTGGTTGGGGAAGGTGAGCGACGAGGAGTACAATAAGCTGCATTAGTGTGTTCTTGAATGTTTGGATGATTCGGATTCGTTCTGATTTATTGGTGTCGTCCGGTAAAATAACAATGACAAGCAGCAAAGTTATTGTATATCATTAGCTTATGAGGTTTTTCTTCAAAAGTGGCTTGCCTTGGGAACCGCTGACGCGGTTTTTCGCACAGAAACTTCCGGACATTTGTGTACACAATAGAGATGCATTGCGTTTTACCGAACCAATAATTCAGATTGAATTAATTTTGCCGGCTAACTTATTTTTAGTAATTTTGCACTCAGAATCAAAACAAACAAATAAGGAAAAGAAATGAAACTCATACCAAGTTTTGCAGTAGACCATACCAATCTGCAGCCGGGAATCTATGTTTCCCGTCAGGACGAAGTAGGCGGTGAGACCGTCACCACGTACGACATACGCATGACTGCTCCCAATCATGAGCCGGCAATGGCACAGGGCGCACTCCACACCATGGAGCATCTTGTCGCAACATATCTCCGCAACGATGAGGAATGGAAGGACAAGGTAATCTATTGGGGACCTATGGGCTGTCAGACCGGCAACTATCTCATCATGAAAGGCAGCCATTCATGTGAGGAAATGCGTGAATTTATGCTCCGTGCATTCAAGTTTGTCGTGGATTTTGAAGGCGAAGTGCCGGGCACAACGCCTGCCACCTGCGGCAACTGCTTGCTTCATGACCTCCCGATGGCAAAGTGGGAGTCACGCCGTTATGTAGAGCGTCTGACCAACGCCTTCCATTGTGAGTATCCTAAAGCTGAATAAGGGAGAAGCGGATTGGGAAGGATGACAAAGGACCAACTGCTTGAGATGGTTCGCGACAGCACGCAAGTGATGACCTTGCGTCAGAAACTTGCGCTTGTAGCCATGCTGAGTATGCCGGCGATGATAGCCCAACTGTCGTCTGTCGTGATGCAGATTATCGACGCGTCGATGCTCGGTCACCTCGGCACTCATGAGGCTGCTGCCGTGGGACTTGTGTCCACGACATGCTGGCTGTTCGGAGGTGTGATTTCAGGTCTTGCCACAGGATTCTATGTTCAGGTGGCGCACAAGATAGGAGCGAATGATGCCAAGCGTGCGAGGAGCATTGTCAGGCAAGGCATTTCGTGCGGACTGGCATTCAGTGCGTGCATAACGCTTGTGGGACTTCTCATCGCCCCGCATCTGCCGGTATGGCTTGGGGCGGAAGAGGCTATACGTGGGAATGCCACGCTCTATTTCTCCATCGTTGCATTGGCAATGCCTTTGCTGATGATGAACAGTCTTGCAGCCGGCAGTCTGCGTTGCAGCGGCAATGTGAAGACACCGAGTGCACTCGGAGTGATGATGTGTGTGTTGGACGTTTTGTTCAATTTCCTGTTCATCTTCGTGCTGGATATGGGCGTTCTCGGTGCCGCTTTGGGCACATGGGCGGCATACTTTATCACGATGGTTCTGATGATGTATTTCCTTGTGGCACACGACAGGAACCTGCGCTTCTCACTCGATAAGGTGCAGAAGTTCAAGCCTCATTGGGATACACTGTCCAATGTGCTGAAGATAGGCACACCGATAAGTCTGGAACGTGGCGTGATGTCCGGTGCGCAGGTTGCCATTTCGGGCATCATAGCACCTATGGGAAGTGTGGCAATCGCTGCCAACACGTTCGGTGTGAATGTCGAAAGCCTGTGCTATATGCCGGGTTACGGCGTGGCAGAGGCCGCCACAACACTCGTAGGGCAGAGCATGGGGGCGAAAAGACAGGAGCTTATGCGCAGCTTTGCATGGATTTCAGTCATGTTGGGCATGGCTATCATGGCACTTATGGGTGTCGTGATGTGGGTCTTTGCACCGGAGATGATGGCGATTGTGACCTCCGATGCGGACGTCATACGCCTTGGTACGGAGGTCTTGCGCATAGAGGCATGGGCGGAACCGGGCTTCGCTGCTGCCATAGTCACTTACAGTGTGTTCGTCGGAGCAGGAAGGACGATGGGGTCAAGTGTGCTGAATCTCGCAAGCATCTGGGGCGTAAGACTTACGTTGGCGTTACTGCTCGCACCTACAATGGGGCTGCATGGCGTGTGGATTGCCATGGCAATAGAACTTACATTCCGTGGCATAGCATTCTTGTTGAGGCTGAAATTCAGGCTGAAGATAAGGGAATGACCATAAAATACATTATATAATAACAGTAAAAACATTTATCATGACAATAATAAAAGACAAGGAATATGGCGGCGAACGCCCTTTGTATGCTGTCCATGATGTGCGGCTCGAGAATGTTACGATACATGTCGGTGAGTCAAGCATCAAGGAGACAAGCAACATCGAGGCGGAACACTGCACCTTCGAGGGAAAATATGTCTTCTGGGAGACAAATGGTTTCCAAGTCAACGACTGCTATTTCGCTGAGAGTGCGCGCTCCAGCTTGTGGTATTCGCGCAACTGCCGCATGACAAACTGTAAGGTTGACGCGCCGAAACTCTTCCGCCGTATGGAGGGAATCTATGTTGAGAACACCGATTTCCCTAACGGCGAGCAGTTTCTTTGGGACTGCAAGGATGTGGAGATGCACAATGTCTCCATAGGGAATTGTGACTATGTCTTCATGCACACGGAGAATATCCGTCTCGAAAACTATCGCCAGGACGGCAATTACGGTTTCCAGTATGCCAAGAATGTTGAGATACACAATGCCGTAATCAACTCAAAGGATGCCTTTTGGGAGGCGGAGAACGTGACAATCTACGACAGTGAGCTTAATGGCGAGTATCTCGCATGGTACGGCAAGAACATCCGTCTTGTGCGCTGCCACCTCACCGGCGAGCAGCTTCTGTGCTATGTTGACGGGCTTATCCTCGAGGACTGCACCTTCGGCGATGACGCGAACCTCCTCTTCGAGTATTCAACGGTGAACGGAACTATCAAGGGCGATGTCGTCTCAATAAAGAATCCTACGAGCGGAAAGCTCACTGTCGAGGGTAAAATCGACGAACTTATCTTTGACGAGAACCAACGCCGGCCTGCCGATGTTGTGATAACAGAGGGCTGAACCCCGATATATAGTTCAAAATCACTGTAGGTTTTTCTTACCATTGGTAAAGGCTCAGATATAAGGAAAATAGGGAAAAACAGGGAAGAGATTGAAATTCTTCCCTGTTTTTTTTGTTTTTAACCCAACTCGGTCATTGGAAAGAAACATCCGTGTTTGCTTTCATAACCAACTAATATTATGTGTTTTGTAAAGGCTGTTTTATAATGACTGTCATTAGAAAACAGCCTTTACAAAACAGAATTGCGAGAACACTCACGCCTTATTGTAAAAATGTTCATGCAAAGTGTGGCAGCGCCACACTTTGCATGGAAGCGATTATGGCAGAATATGGGGATTATGAAAAAACACAATTATGGAGTAATGGGAAAGCCATGAGCAATGCGCTTGCATATTTTCGCAAATCAATTCTGTTTGACTCTAAAAATAATCCTAATGACCGATTTGGGTTTAATACGTTTTTGATTATCTTTGCACTTGACAAAAATGCGGATATCCGCAATAAAATCAAGTGTAATCCCTGAAAGCTGGAAGTGGATTTCGTTGCTAACAAAGGGAGCAAGCGTTGTTACATACAGTCTGCCTTCGCTATTCCGGACGAGGACAAACGCTTGCAGGAAACCAACTCACTGCGACGCATAAAAGATTTTCACCGTAAGATTGTTGTAGTGCGGGACAAAATAATCCCATGGTATGATGAAAATGGTATATATTATATAGGTGTAGAAGATTTCGTATTGAAATATATTGATGAGTTGGAGACTCATTCTAAAAACACTATGTTTGGCAAGACAATTATAATTACCGTGGTATTTTGGCATTAATACTACAGAAAGAGAAGCAATAATGGAGGGCGCATCTGTATTTTGATGTACCCTCTGTTTTGCATTCTATGGTTTGTATATTGCCATAGTCATAACTTTATGACAGCCGTAAAGCAGTCGGGGAACGCTTCTTCAATGCCTTGCGGACAGTCCTTGAAGAGTCCGAAAAGTGTGGAACCGCTGCCGGACATCAGCGCAAAGTCCGCACCGAGTGTGTAAAGGCGTTCCTTTATCGCGCCAAGTTCAGGGTGCATTGTGAACACCGGCTCTTCAAAATCATTGGTCAGCAGACCTTTCCATTGGCTTACCGGCAGCTTGATGATGTCCTTGCAGCACATCGCCGGACGGCGTGGAGTAATCATGCCATAAGCCTTGCCTGTGGAGACTGCTATGTCGGGTTTCACCAAGGCTATGTAGTAGCCGTGGAGGATGTCCGCAGCGTCACCGATAGGGGACAGGCGGTCGCCGATTCCTGTGGCATAAGCCGGTCGGGAAGTGATGAAAAAGGCACAATCAGCACCTAACTTTGCTGCGTAACGCTCCATCTCTTCGATGCTCAGACCGAGGCTGAACTGCTCGTTGAGGAGCGTTATCATTGCCGCAGCATCACTCGAACCACCTCCGAGACCTGCCTGTGACGGGATGTTCTTGAAGAGGTGGGCATGCACGCGAGACAGTTTTCTGTCGTTGGCGATGAGGTTGTACGCCTTCACGACAAGGTTCTTTTGCTCCGGGCATAACGGCTCCCAGGATTCCGCTTCCTCGCCATTGCCGGCAGTTTTGACCTTTGTCAGCAGGTCGCACGCCACATCGGAAGGGAACTTTTCGTCCATCTCCGTTATCTCAAGTGCGTCACACAATGGGATAGGGTAGAACACGGTCTCAAGGTCATGGTAACCGTCGGCGCGCCTCGCAATGACATTCAGACCGAGGTTTATTTTGCAACAAGGGAATGCTATCATACGTAATGTGTGGATAATGATTATTTGTTTTTATGTCACAAAGTTAGAAATAAAAAACTATAATTCCAAAAATGTTTTTAAGATTTTGGGATTCAATTCCGAAATTATTATAAGTTTTTTAGATTTGATTCCAAAATTCTTAAAATGGAGAGTGTGGAATCGTAAGATGCAATGTAATATGCTCATGTCAGTTTTTTAATGGTTTTGTTTGTTTTGTCCGTAATTTGTTGTACTTTTGCATAAAATTAAAGCACTTAATTATATAGAACAATGAAAAACAGAGAATGGAAGAAAATCAAGGATTTCGAGGAAATCCTGTTTGAGGAATATAACGGAATAGCGAAGATAACAATCAATCGTCCACGCTATCGCAATGCCTTCACTCCTAAGACCACATGGGAATTGTCGCAGGCATTCTCGCTCTGCCGTGAGATGCAGGACATCAGTGTGGTGCTTCTTACGGGTGCAGGCGACAAGGCTTTCTGCTCCGGAGGTGACATGAATGTCAAGGGACGTGGAGGATATATTGACGGTGATGGCGTGCCACGCCTGAGTGTGCTTGACGTTCAGATGCAGATTCGCCGTTTGCCAAAGCCGGTAATTGCCATGGTCAACGGCTATGCCATTGGCGGAGGACATGTGCTGCACCTTGTCTGCGACCTTACGATAGCAAGTGAGAACGCCATTTTCGGACAGACAGGACCGAAGGTGGGGTCGTTTGATGCCGGTTTCGGAGCGTCCTACCTTGCCCGCATTGTTGGTCAGAAGAAGGCACGTGAGATATGGTTCCTGTGCCGCCAGTACTCAGCGAAAGAGGCAGAGGAGATGGGCATGGTGAACAAAGTCGTGCCGTTGGAACGCTTGGAAGACGAGTGTGTAGAGTGGGCAGAGACAATGATGGAGCGCAGTCCGCTGGCTCTCCGCATGATAAAAGCCGGACTTAATGCCGAGCTTGATGGACAGGCGGGTATTCAGGAGTTGGCCGGTGATGCAACGATGCTTTACTATTTCCTTGACGAGGCTCAGGAGGGCGGCAAGGCTTTCCTGGAGAAGCGTAAGCCTGATTTCAAGAAATATCCAAAACTGCCGTAGTAATGTTTTCCCGCAGATTTACGCAGATGTCAGAATGGTGGGGTGAAAAACGTTTGCAATGAATATCCCCCACAGATTTCGCAGATTTACGCTGATAATGCAATAAACAACTATCTGTGGAAATCTGCGAGATCTGCGTGACAATAAAAGAAAATAATATGACGGAAAATGAAATAACGTATCAGATACGTGGAGCAATATACAATGTATATAATGAACTTGGGCCTGGCTTGTTGGAGAATGTTTATGAGGCAGCCATGGTCTATGAGTTGCGCAAGCGTGGATTGAAGGTGGAAAGTCAGAAAGCAGTTGAAGTGTTTTATGATGGAAAGCGGTTGCCGGTTGATTACCGACTGGACTTGCTTGTAGAGGAAAAGGTAATTGTGGAGTTAAAGTCTGTAGAGGAAACAAAGAATCTCTTTTTCAAGCAATTGATGACATATCTCCGCTTGACCGACAAACGAGTTGGCATACTCGTGAATTTCACATGCGATGACATAAACGCTAATATCCATCGCAGAGTGAATGATTATAGATAATGTTTTTCCCGCAGATTACGCAGATTTCCGCTGATGTCAGAATTGTGGTGCGTAAAACGTTTGCAATGAATGCGTTCCTGCAGATAATGCCACAAACAACTATCAGCGTAAATCAGCGTAATCTGCGGGAAAATAAAACATTTTGAATATTAGAGTAAAAATGAATCAATGGCTTACAAGATAGACATAACGGAGCGTGTCCTGCACTTTAAGCAGCCTGCAGGAACATCGCGCGGAACCTATACTACAAGGCGTTCATGGTTCTTGCGGTTGACCTCCGGTGAACAACAGTCCGGACGGGTTGGGATAGGGGAGTGTGCGCCCTTGCCAAACCTCAGTTGCGATGATATTCCGGATTATGCCTCCGTGTTGCGTGAGATGTGCGACCGTTTTGAGGCTTCCGGCATCATTGACTACGACCTGATGCGTCCTTATCCATCCATGCTTTTCGGTTTGGAGACTGCCCTCCAGAATTACAAGGCATGCTCTCCGGTGCTTTTCGACACAGCGTTCGGACGCGGTGAAGAAGGCATTCCAATCAACGGACTTGTATGGATGGGAACGTTTGACGAGATGTTTGCGCGCATGGAGGAGAAGATGCGCCAAGGTTTCCGTTGCATAAAGCTGAAGATTGGCGCAATAGATTTCGACCATGAACTGGAGCTTATACGCCATATCCGCGAGAATTTTACAAAGGAGCAGATAGAACTCCGCGTGGATGCCAATGGTGCATTCTCTCCGCAAGAGGCTTTGGAAAAGCTTGAAAGGCTCGCACGTTATGACATTCATTCCATAGAGCAGCCCATCCGCCAAGGACAATGGGAGGCAATGGCAAGGCTTTGCAAAGAATCGCCGCTTGCCATTGCGCTTGACGAAGAACTGATTGGGGTGAACGAAAGCAAACGCAAGCAGGAACTTTTGGACATAATCCGCCCTGCTTACATTATTCTTAAACCATCTCTGCATGGAGGACTGAACGGTGCGGAGGAGTGGATAAGTCTTGCCTGTGAGCGTGGCATGGGAAGCTGGGTGACAAGCGCGTTGGAGAGCAATGTCGGGCTTAACGCCATCGCCCATTTCACTGCCCATGCCTATGGCTCGGGAATAACGATGCCGCAAGGATTGGGAACGGGAATGCTCTTCACGGATAACATACCGATGCCGTTGGAAATCCGTGGTGACAAGCTGTGGTATACGGGGAAGCCTGAGACAAACTCCGTCTGTCCTGTGATAAAACTGTGATGTGGAATGACAGTAGAAGAGTTTATAGACGACTGGCATTCGCCTGCCGATAAGCTGCTTGTCCACACAAGTGGATCTACCGGAAAGCCCAAACCTTTGTGGGTAGAGAAGAAGCGTATGGAGGCAAGCGCACGGATTACATGCTCTTTTCTTGGTCTGAAAGCCGGGGAAAGTGCCTTGCTGTGCATGCCGTTGGACTTTATTGCAGGGAAGATGATAGTGGTACGTTCGATAGTTTGCGGACTCCGCCTTGTCAGTGTGCCACCCTCAGGTCATCCGTTTTCATCGCTTGTGGCTGATGGCGGTACGCACGAAGATGAGCCTTTTTCCCTTGTGGCAATGGTACCGATGCAGGTTTACAATACACTCCGCTGTCCGAAGGAGCGCGAGGCTCTCATGCGTGTGCGTAATATAATAATAGGTGGTGGAGCCATTGACGAAGCGTTGGAAAAGGAACTGCGCACATTCCCCAATGCAGTGTGGAGCACTTACGGAATGACAGAAACACTCTCCCATATCGCTCTGCGTAGGATAAATGGTCCGGAGGCAAGCCAATGGTACACACCGTTTGAGAATGTCAGTGTCAGTCTTAATGCCGATGACTGCCTTGCCATCGATGCACCGGCGGTATGTTCATCGTTGCTTGTGACCAATGATCGTGCGGAGATTGCGCCCGACGGCCGTCGTTTCCGTATTCTTGGGAGGAAGGATAATGTGATATGTAGCGGTGGGATAAAGATTCAGATAGAGGAAGTGGAGCGCAAGTTGTGCCAATGCCTCTCCGTTCCGTTCATGATAACTAAGCGCAAGGATGCAAAATTCGGCGAGATAGTTGTCCTGCTTGCTCAGTCTTCCGACATGGATGAAGTGCGTAATGTCTGCAAACGCGTACTCCCTCCCTATTGGCAGCCCCGCCTTTATGCTTCGGTGGAGTCCCTGCCGATGACCGCAACCGGCAAGCCTGCACGTGCTGAGGCTGAGAGAATTGCCTCAGGATTATTTGTAAACAGTGAGCCCTGAAAGTTATTGCGTAACTTTCAGGGCTCTTTTGATATTTTTATCTCACAATTATCTTTATTGTCTCGTTACAGCCTTTAGCTGTCATTCTTATTATGTAAGTGCCGCCGGCAAGTGACAGATTTTCTTTTGCCACAGTCTCTACATTGGCGCGCACTGCGGATAGTGTGCCGATTTTTACGCCTTCAATGGTGTAGACATCACATCTTATAATCTCGTTGGCAGGAATATGGTTGATAGCTGTTGCTACCACAACTTTCAGCACACCGTTGGAGGTGCTTAAAGCAGAGTAATCCCATGCCATGCCTGCCGGCAATGAAGGAAGCTCAAACTTAGGCATGCCTTCAAATGAACCGGCCGTCCAAAGTGTGAACTCATCGCCTACAGAAGGAGAATAGTTGCTATTCATTCCTACTTTCAATGTGCCGTTGAGTGTCATCTTGCCCGCAATGTCCATAGAAGAGTTGACATTGGTCTTGCCAGGTGCATTGTTGATGTAAAGACTAAGTACACCGTCCTCGGCGATATTTACATTCTTTGTTGCCGTAATCAGTCCGTAATGAGTTGCGGATGTTCCTGTGTAGTAGCCTGGCTCTAACATTGCGCCATTCTGCACACTGATGGAAGCTACTGTGCCTTGGCCGCGCATCTTCACTGTCTCACCTGTAAGAGTGATAGTGTTGGCTGATGACAAATCAGGCAGTGATACGCCTCTGCCGGCTGCGGCAGGCAATGACATGATGCCCTTGTTGACGGTCACGCTCTTAGGTGTGCCCAATGCCTTTGTCACCTTCCATTCTCCGTCACCGGTCTTGGTAAGAGCCATGCCGGCGAATGTTCCTGTATAGGAAATTGTCTCATTGCGTCCGCCGATAGTGACATTGCCCGTAGTGCGGAGCTCTCCTGCGCCCTTCATGTTTCCTATTGTCATCTGTCGTGAACCGGCATTTACGACAACTCCGGAATTGATGTTCAGAGTGCCATTAGGCAATCCATAAGAATTATCCCAAATGAAATCAGGATCATAAGAACCACTCTTAGAGTAAGCTGCTGTTACTGTACCCTCGAATGCTGACCAGTTGCCCTGCAATTGGTTTCTTACGCTTCTTGCATAGACAGTGATAGAACCAGCACCTGTCAGTTTGCCTTTATAGTCGCATCTGCCGTCAAGGTAATAGTGACCTGTGCATTTCTCCGGTACGATGATGTTTACATTGTTTGAAGAGAAAGAGTAGATGTTGTCTGCATCACGCATAGTGCCGTTTCTCAGTTCTACAGTGGAAGGCCACTGCTGCACACTGCTGCTGTTCTCTGAAGCCTGTACGGTGCCACCGTTGATGACAAGCTTTGTCACACTGTTGCTGTTGCCGAGTGCAAGTGTTCCAGCCCCCGTCTTTGTAAGAGTCTGGGTAGCACCGGAGATGCCTCTGCCCATTGTCAGTGTCTTGCCGCTTGCCACTTCTATTGTGCCTCCGCCTGTACCGATAGAAACAGGCTGACCCAATGTTGTGCTCTCATTGGTTGAAAGTGTAGCACCATTATTGATAGTGACTCTTGTGTTTATGTCGCCAAGTGAGCCAAGGTCAGTACCGATTGCGTTTGCAAACACATTGGCAACAAGCTTGCCGCCGTTAATAACAACACCACTTTCGAATGTGTTGATGTTGTTGAGTGTCACATTGCCAGCACCGTTCTTTGTCAGAGTGCCCTTGCTCAGGATGCTTTCGCCATTGATGGTGTAGTTCTTGTTCTCATTGTTGAAAACAACATTGCCCGGTGCAACAGTTGCCATGACATTAACGTTGGTGTTTGTGGCATTGTCATCGAAAGTAACATCATCTCCAGGCACGAACGTTCTCTTCTCGCCCGATGTGCCGTCCACGAAATTCTGTGTGTCATCGAGGTCCCAGTTGCCGTCTTCGCTGCCAGTCCAAGTCGCGTTGCCTGCTTCATAGGCAGTGATGTCAAGATAGAGCTTGCCATTCTCGTAGGCAAACACCTTCTTGTAGTCATCCATACCCTCAACAATCAGGTCGTCAAGGTTTCCTTCTATCTTTGCCACTTCGGCAATAAGATACCTTCCGCTCTGCATGTTGTGGTCTGTAAGCTCTATGACCGGTGCAAGGTACTGTGGACCATTAGTCCAGTCTTTCTTCTCAATGGTCAGTGCTTCCGCCTTTACCATGTCGGCTTGCAGTCCATCGCCGAAGATGTCAATCTTCAGTCGGGAGCCGAAGCCCATAGCCAAGGTTGTTGTCTCCATAGAGCTTGCCTTGTCGTCAGTGCCGATATTCACCTCTGAGGCATAATCCATCTTTATGCCTTTCATAAAGCGTCCGCCGTTGGTGTTCAGCACAGCAAAGCGGTTCAGCCACAACGGACTGTTTTGCAATGTGCCGTCGAAATTCAGCGTTCCTGCCCAAATGTCTGTCTCACCGCTGTATGTCTCTGTGACATTTGGCAATGTAAGTATGCCGTCACCCTGCTTGATGAGACGCATCTCACCGGCAAATGCTCCGCCTGTTATGGTATGTGTGAACACCTCAGTGGTGATATTATTGTTGTTGTCATGTCCCTGCACCCATGTCGGAGCATTCACAGTAAGGATGTAAGGCGTTGCACCATCCGCTACATTGACCGTCATGTTGCCTGTCTCACACATAATCAGGTGCTTGTCGTTCGCATTGCTGCCAATGGTTGTTCCGTTAGCAACCTCTGTGCGTCCTGTCATTGTCAATGGTGCCGGAGCTTTTGTAATGCCTTCCAATTCACCAAGGAAATAGCTTGGGTGCGGTGTCTGGTTGTATCCGCACATCTGCCATACCATGGCGTTACGATACTGATGGTCATGCCACAAAGAGTAGTTGCGCCACGGAGTCTCTATGTCTGTGGTGTAGATACGTATGTTGTTGTCACCGTCGCGCATGATGACCTCCTCACGCCAGTCGCCCAAAACATCGCCCTGATAACAAGGTGTGCCCTTGGTGTCGTTGTTTGTCTTGCTGCCCTCAAGCAACGCTATTCTTCCTTCGCGGGCTTTGAAGATCGCACCTTGGGTGTTCTTGCCGTTGCTGTAATCGAATGATTCCTCGCACAAGTCGCCGTCCCAATATATGCGGAAATTCTGTGTGATGCTTACCGAAGCCTTGTCATCGCCGACAGTTCCGGTATGCGTCACCGAACTTATCAGATTCCCGTCACGGCTTGTCACGCCCTGTGCTCCCGGATAGTCATTAAGGAAATTGCCCATATTGGCGCGTCCATCGTCATTGCCACCAGTTGTGCGGTAATAAATCTTTGATGTTGTTGCATCGCGGAAATTGTTGTTAGGGCGATCCTCGTTGCAGGCGAAGATTTCCTGACCATGTGTGTAAGGGTCAAAATCACTGCAATGCTGCGAGTCACCATGTCCCAATCCTGTTGTTGAGAGTCCATGTCCGTTGTCGTCTATCACCATAGAGCCGAAGACAATCTCGTCCCTTCCGTCCCAGTCAACATCTGCAATACCGAAATTATGATAACCCTGACCGTACCATGACGAACCGGCATCATTGCAGTTCCAACGCCAACGCTCCACAAGTTCATGTGTGGCAGGATTGACATCAAGTGCAATCATCTTATGGCGGGTGTAGATACCGCGTGCAAGGAAGATGCTTGCATTACGGCCGTCAAGGAACGGAGCACCGAAGAAATGCTTTGTCGAGCGGTGCCCATAGCCGTCACCCCAAGCCTTGTCAAGGTCTGTCTCTCCCTCCTCAAGTCTCTTTAGCGGATAGTCCTTCACCTGATAAGGCTTTCCCGTCTGTCCGTTCACGTAGACAAGATATTCCGCTCCGTCATGCATGAACCAGTTGGCTCCGCCGCCTGTTGCAGCACGGTAGTTCTTGGAAGCATCACCGATAACATGTGTCGTGCCGTCAGCCATGTGAATCGTCGTGCCGTCAGCAGCACGGAACACAGCTTCCGCCTTGCCGTCCTTGTCCCAGTCAAAAGCCACGATGTTCTGTTCGTTGTTCTGGAAGTCTCCCATGTTAGGACCACAGTTTACCCACCACAGCACCGTGCCGTCCTGCTTCAGGCATTCAAACAGCGAATACTCGCCATTGTAGCCGTCACGTGGGTAGCTGGCGTTTATCTCGCTCTGGTTGTCATATTTCATGAGAATCTCCAATTCTCCGTCGCCGTCCACATCAGCGCAACAAGCATCGTTAGGCACATAAGTACTTTTAAGTGACGGGTCGTGCTTCGGGACTATCGTCTTGTAGTTTTTCTCCCATACTTTTGTGGCAGGGCTTTTTGCTTGTGCCACTCCTCTCACAACAGCCTCCACGGTGTATGTGCTGCTTGCAGAGCCGTTAGTATCCGTAAAATTGGATGCATCCAATGGCTCTGCATTCAGTTTTGTGCCGTCACGATAGATGTTGTATTTAACGTCATAATACTCCTCGGCTGTGATTCTCCAACTGCAGAACACACCCTTGTCTGTCTTTACCGCAACCAGTCCCCGATTCAACTTGTCGGTCATTCGTTGGGCGTTGGCTCCCATGATGCAGAAAGCAACAAAAGCAGCCGACAACAAAATCTTTTTCATATTCTTTTCTTGGTTTAGCTATAAGTTTGTTTTACATAGACAATGCGTCTCTTCCTTATTATGGAAGAAACTATGCTATTATGCTGCAAAATTAGCAAAAACAAGCGGAAGATATATGTAATTCTGTGCGCATAAGATGTAATTTTGTATAAAAGCACAGTTTTTTTGCGAATTTACAGTACAGTCAAATGCGTCAGATACATATAATTAAAATAAGAAAACTTACAGAAGCAGTGCCTTGATTTGAAAACGGTATTAATATATTCCTTATTAATGACGTGCAGTTTCTTTTCTGCAAAGATAGTCATTTGCGGTGAATAAGTGATTTTTTGTGATATGTTAACAAAAAAAAGAGCAACATGGTCTGCCATAGTCCTTAGGGATTGTGCAAGCCTGTCGCTCTTTTTTCTGCGTATAAATAAAATTACTTACTTCTCAGCTCTTGTCAGTTTCATGATGACATTGCCGTCCTTGTCATACACCTGTGCGCTGTTGCCATTGATGCTGATGCGTGCGGTGGTGTTGATAGCCTGTGTGACAGCGTCCTCGATTTCCATGCTCTGACCCATCATCCGTGTCATGCCGACCTGAGTGAAGGACATGTTCCTGCCGTCACTTGTGTAGCCTCCGAAGAAGGAGTTCACACTGGCATTGCCGTTGATGCGTCCGTCATTGCCGAAATTTATAGTGGCAGGGCGGTCGCCATTGGCAGTGCTTTTGCCCATAGCCTGCTCTATTTTCCACTCTCCGAAGAGTCCGCCGCCGGTGTTAAGGATTGTCTTTTCCGTTGTGCATGCACTCATGGTTGCTGCAATGAATGCTGCCATAATGATGTTTCTTGTCTTCATAATCTTTGTGTGTTTCTTTTTATTATCCGGCACAAAGATACTCATTTTTTCCGGAACGACAAACGGAAATTCCCTAATAGTGCATGGGAAAACCCTAAGAAGGCTGTTGGAAAGGGTGGAGACGGTGGCTTTACCATTGTACAATCTTCTTCATCTCTGATATGTTCCGCCAAAGACACAACCGGAAAGGCTATTTCGCCAGCTTCTCGATTGTGGCTACCGCCTCCGTTTGGTTATCCTCTGAGACACCCACTTTGGCAAAGCGCACGATACCGTCCTTGTCGATGATGATGGTGAGAGGGAAGCCTTGCTGCCCGACAAGGGCAACTATGTCGGACGCTTCCTGCAGGTGAGTCCATGTGAATCCGTGCTGCTTGGTGATAGGGAGTATCTCGTCCGACTTGTGGCGTGATGCGGAAAGGAACACCACATCAGGGAACTTTTCCTTCCATGTCGACAGGACAGGCATCTCGCGGCGACACGGTCCGCACTCCTTTTGCCATACGTTTATCACATAGACCTTGCCTTTTAGGGATGCATTGCTCCATGTTTTCTCATCGGTGTCCTTATAGCTGAACTTGATGAACGGTTTGCCAACTTCCACCCCGATACCTTCGTATTTGCTTCTGACAGAAGGCTTTCGCCCGTTATAGTCACGCAAAATCTGTTCCGCATACTTCACTTTATCGGCAGGGATGGCTTGGGCGATGAGCTTTTTGTCGAGCACAAATCCCTCCGGAGCATAGATTGCGATTATCCTGCCACCGTCAGGAGTCTTTATGAATGCCATGGCAGAACCACCGGGCATGACATCCCTGGCGTGCTTTTTGCTGAAAAAATATCCGTCGGAGATGCAGTACGGTGCTTCACTGCTCTCCGTTTCGGTCTGTGCCTGCATGGGCAATGCCGCAAACAGCACGGCAAGCAATGCGATGAACTTTGTTTTCATGGTAAAAGTATTTGTACTAATGTGGTGTTAATTTTATATGGTATGGAGGGGCAATCCGCCCCTCCGGTTGTGTTTTTATCTCTTCAATGTGATAAGAATCACGCCATTCTTGCCTTTCTCGCCATATTGCTTGGTGGATTCTTCGTTCTTCAGAATATCCACCTTCTCTATGTTGTCAGGCTTAATGTCTTTGATGGACTTGTACTCAGTCTCGCTGATTGGCTTGCCGTTGACAATGATCAACGGGGCTTTTGTGTCATTTGTGCCTACGGAAACAGCCTGCGATGCACTGCCGGACTTTGTCGCTGTGTCATTTCGGAAGACAACAGGAATGAAGTATTTCACACGCACCGGCTTGCCTTTCTGTTTGCCCGGAATCCATTTCGGCATGGCTTTCACTACACGCACAGCCTCATTGTTAAACTCCGGAGACAAGGATTTCATGAGAGCCACATCTGTTATGGAACCGTCAGTGTCAACGATAAACGAAACTATGACGCGTCCTGCCACACATATTGTGCCAGCTTCTTTCGGATACTTGATGTTCTCACCGAGGAACTTCATCAACGCTGCAGGGCCTCCGGGGAACTGCGGCATCTCTTCCACGACGTCATACGCCTTGTCATCATCCTTCGGCTGCACATCCTTTACGGCAGGAGTTTCCTCCTTTGCGGCAACGGTTGGTTTTTCGGTTTCTGCCGGTTGGCTGAAGACATGCTTGTCAGCGGCACGCACGAGTGTCTCGGAATTCTCTACGATGCTTTCCTCCATCTTCTCCATTTCAGGGTTGGCGAAAGCCACTACAGCCACGGCTGCCAGAGGGAGCGCTACTAATGCCTTCACGCATTCCCAACGATTTGTCTTCTCGGTCTTCATCATTGTAATTCGTTTTTTGAGTGAGTATTTGTTAAGGTTGTTTGCTATTGCGAACAGTTGGTCGCCTACAGCCTTGCGCACAAGGAGCATCTGGTAGGCGGTGGCATTGACTCCGCTGTCGAGGACTGCCTCGTCGGCCTCGTATTCGTGGATGTCCTGCAACTCGGATTTCAGTAACCACGCTGCGGGATTGAACCATTGCACTGCCGCAAGGACATTGCAAAGCAGGATGTCGGCGGAATGCAGGCGGCGGATGTGTGCCGTTTCGTGAGTGATGATGGCGTGGCTGTTTGATTCGTAGTCGCTTCGGCCGATGATGATGTTGCCAAACCAACTGAACGGCGGTGTGTCATCACGGAGGATATGTATCCTTATGCCGTCCGCGGTCGTTATGGTTTCCTCCGCCTTGCGCATCATACGGTAGATTCCGATGTAGGAGACTATCATCCTTGCGGTGAAGATTATCACACCGATGACGTATGCCATGAGGGCGAAATGCGTGGCGTTAAGTCTGAACTCCTGCTCTTCCTGCTGCTCCATGATGGTGAGCATAAGGCTGTCGATGGCGATGGTCCCCACAGCCATCGGTTGCGCTTCCCGGCCGACAGTAACGTGGACGAACGGCAGAACCAGTGACAACGCCACAAGCGAGAGCAGCACGAAGCGGTTGAAAGTGTGCAGGGTGGTGCGGCTCAACAGCAGTCTGTAGAAGATGTAGAACATCACAAGGCACAAGGAAACCTTGACGGAATAGACAAGAAACTCTCCCATAAGTCTTATTCCCCTTCTATTTGCCTGATGAGTTCCTTCAAGTCCTCAACAGAGATTTTCTCTTCACTGACAAGTGTGGAGACAGCTCCGAGGTACGATTTGCCGAAAAATTTGTTGATGACCCCTGTCAGTGAGCGGTTGCGGTACTTGTCCCTGCTGATGGCGGCGAAGTACTTGTAGCTCCTCGTGCTTACTGCGCGGTGGCTCAGGAAACCTTTCTCTTCGAGTATGCGCACAAGGGTTGAGAGCGTGTTGACATGCGGTTTTGGCTCCTCGTAGAGAGCCTGCAACTCGCGGATGGACATCTCGCCGTTTGCCCAGATGTGGCTCATTATCTCCTCTTCCTTGACTGTAAGTGTTTTCATAATGCTTTCTTGTGGTTGTTTTGTTTTCTGCCGGCAAAGTAACTAATAATTTTCGTTATCTCCAAATTTGCCCAAAGAAATCAACTAAAACCATTAGTTATTTTAACTAAAATAATTAGTTAACTATCTCCTTTAACATCTTTCCGGTGCTTTGCTGCCGTGTGATAACCCGCCTGCCGTGTCTGTTGTTTTGGCACAGGAACAAGCGTCGCAGAGCATGCTGTTATGCATGGTTTTGTGAAAGGTAACCTTTCGCACTGCAAACCCTTACCTTTCGCATGGTAAAGTGTTACCTTTTATGATGCAAAAGGTAACACTTTGTCGTATAAAGAAAATGCTAAAAGTAAGTTGTTGATTATCAGTGTTTTTTTTGTTATGAGGATGTGTCGAAACTCAAACCGATGTTTTCAAAGGTTGCAATTTGCAAGTTTAGTACTACAAACTACCGCTGCGCGGTAGAGGCTGAATGTTCGATTGTTTGAGAATTGTTTCTTTTCGATATTGTATAGACTGTACTTACAAATTGAAAGTTGGGTTTTTGAAAACGGGCATTTTGACACACCCTCATAAAGAAAATACTGGTGGTTTGATACTACAAGCTCTTGGAATAAAAGCATTGAAGCCACAGGTCTGCCATTCTCTTGTGGGCTGCCGGGGTGGGGTGGATGCCGTCCCAAATCCAGTATTGCTTTGACGGGGTGGTCAGCGAACCGAACATCTTAGCGAAAGGCACAAGTGTGGCATTGTGCTTTGTGGCAAGACGGACTGTTATTTCTGCCAGTTTGTCTGCGAGATGCTCGCGCAGGGCATAGTTCTCCGCGTCGCCACGCCAGCCGACTTTCGCCACGAAAGGGGTGCACAGCATAATGCGTACATTAGGGAACTGCCGTCTTGTCTCTGTCAGAAGACTGTCGTAACGTCGTTCCCAATCCTTCAAGTCGAAGTCCTTTGCTCCGCTTCCGAGGAACTGTTCCACGTCGTTTGTGCCTATGAGTACGGACAGCACATCAGGCTTCATCTCCATACAGTTCTGCTGCCATGTTGCTTCAAGGTCAGAAAGTGTATACCCGCTTACCCCTCGGTTGAAGCATTCGTATTCGCCCGGCTTTTCCGCCATCAAGGTTGCTGCGGAAATCATCATGTAGCTGTGCCCGAAGATGTGGTTGAAGTCCGAATGGTTTCGTGCCTCGGAAGGGGTGGCGCGCCCTCCGCTGTTTCCCCATCCGCCGTCGGTGATGGAGTCACCTAAATAAAGTATTCGTAACGGAGCGGCGCAAATGATAGCCGGCAATGTCACCAATGCAAGTAAAAGTCTGAGTCTTTTCATTTTTGTTTGCTGTTGTTTTTGGATATTTCTCTGTAGGTATTTGGAATTTGATAACCTATGCAAAGTTACGCTTTTTTCTTTGAATCCGCACGCTGTGGCTTGCTTTTTTGTGTTTTGCAGATAAAAAACATGCAGAGCAGTCTGCCGGCCTCCTTTGGGTTATGCTACCGTGCTGATGAACAGAGATGCGGTGGAAACTGAAATGTGGGTATGGGATTACACATTGAATTATATAATAACACATCTCCAAGTCTGGCTTTTGCGTGCATGTTTCCATGCAAATTGTTGCGGGGCTGATGTGGCAAAGCCGTTTTGTGAGCCTTATTAATAAATATGAATGAAATTGTTGTTCCCTGCAATGCGAAGGTCTGGACTGTATCGAAAAATATGTTGCCTGTAGATACCGATAATTGTTATTAAAATTTAAAATAAGATTTTTGCTCGTCAAATATTCTTTATTTTGCTGTTTTTTTGTTACTTTTGCAGTGAATTGCGTTGGCGACAATGCTTTGTTGTCGTGAGCGCCACGTCTAATTAACCCCAAAAAATAATGAGTTTTATTAATACAAAGAAAATATTATTTGCATTCGTAAACCTATTTGTGGTCGTATCATCCGTATCTGCTCAGGACATGCTTGCACGCCAAGCGCCTGTTGACAGAAAGATGAAGGCTGTGGACACACTGACACTGAAACGTCTTATCAACCGCGAGCAGGCACTCTCGCCTGCAGCAGAGCTTTATGAGGACTGGAACAACAAATATGCCCATAAAGCGACAGAGCTTCCGGATTCGTTCAAAATCAATCTCCGGAATTTCTGCATGCCTACACCGTCCCGCGTCATAACATCCAATTTCGGCCCGCGCTGGGGACGTCAGCATAAAGGACTTGACTTGAAAGTATATATCGGAGACACAATCCGTGCGGCGTTCAGCGGCAGGGTTCGCATCGTAAGATACGAGGCGCGCGGTTACGGACATTATGTGGTCATCCGTCACAATAACGGTCTTGAGACGACATACGCCCACATGAGCAAGTCGCTTGTCGAGGAGAACCAGCCGATAAAGGCGGGAGAAGTCGTGGGACTTGGCGGCAATACGGGACGAAGCACAGGTTCGCACCTGCATTTCGAGACACGTCTCTGCGGTGTAGCCCTTGACCCTACGCTGTTCTTTGACTTCCGCAATCAGGATGTTGTAGGCGATTATTACATGTTCCGCCGTGACACATACCAGCAGGAAGGCCGCGAGGCGTCTGCTCTCCGTGGCAAGACCGGCAACGGAAGCTATACGCGTGAGCAGGTGACAGGCAAGCCTGAAGATGCCGAGAGCACTGACGGCGAGCAGTATGCTGAGAACCCACGCTACCATAAGGTGCGACGTGGTGAGACGCTATCCTCTATCGCAAAGAAACGTGGTACTACAATTGAGAACATCTGCCGCCTTAACCGTATAGGCAAAGTCAAGCGTCTGAAGGTCGGACAGATACTGCGCTTCTCGTAAGAAATGGAATAAAAAGATATGGGTAGAGTACTGCTGTTAGTTAAAAAAACATAACAGCAGTACTTTGCTTGTCATTATTAGATAGGAAATTAGTAATTTTGCATCCGAAATGTGTGGTATAGATAACCTCAAACTGGATATCAAGCTCCTCCCTGAAGGAGATTCTGCTGTGACGGCAAGTCTCGGCGGAGAGTTCTTCTCAGCAATAGAGGGCTCGGAGATAACTCAGGGTGACGTGCGCGTGGATGTGTCTATACGCAAGACCATCCACTTCTCTGATGTTACTTTCCATGCCATAGGCACAGTCGAAATCCCTTGTGACCGCTGTCTTGACCCGATGGAACAGCCCATTGACGCCATGCAGCATCTCACAGTGAAGTTCGGCAGTGAATACTCCGAAACAGACGACCTCATCACAGTGACCGAGGAAAACCCGGTACTTGATCTGTCATGGCTCGTCTATGAGGCTGTAATCCTCAGTCTGCCCGTCAAGCACGTGCATGCACCTGGAAAATGCAACCGTGCGATGATCCAACTGCTCGAAGAGCACAGCGCCACCCGAAGTGACGACACGGCAGAGGAACTGCAGGAGACAGACCCGCGGTGGAGCGCATTGGAAGAACTGAAAAAGCGTTTCAATTAAGTTGCGGAATGTCGGGGATGAACGTTCCCGCAGGCATTTCGAGACGGAGTGGAAAGGCAAAAGGAACATTGTAAATTAATCAAATCAAAAAAACTAAAATAAAATGGCACATCCTAAAAGAAGACAGTCAAAGACTCGTACACTTAAGCGTCGTACACACGACAAGGCAGTAGCTCCAACACTTGCAGTTTGCCCTAACTGCGGCTCATACTACGTTTACCACACAGTATGCCCTACTTGTGGACAGTATCGTGGTAAGATTGCCATCGTAAAGGAACTCGCTGATTAATAACCATCATTTACGTAAATGGAAAAAATCAATGCTGTAATCACCGGTGTTGGTGGCTATGTGCCGGAGTATATCCTCACAAACGAGGAACTCTCTCGCATGGTCGACACCAATGACGAATGGATTACAACACGTGTAGGCATAAAGGAGCGCCGCATCCTCAAGGAAGAAGGTCTCGGCTCAAGCTATCTTGCGCGTAAGGCTGCCAAGCAGCTTATACGCAAGACAGGCGTTGACCCACAGACAATCGACTGCGTCATCTGCGCCACAACGACATCTGACTATCATTTCCCGTCCAACGCCTCTATCGTTATAGGAAAGCTCGGACTGACAAATGCACATGGTTTTGATGTCTCTTGTGCATGTTGCGGATTCCTTTATACTGTGGACATGGCTGCTGCTTATGTGCAGAGCGGACGCTACAAGAAAGTCCTTGTCATAGCAGCGGAGAAGATGTCATCAATGGTTGACTATCAGGACCGTCAGACTTGTGTGCTCTTCGGCGACGGCGCAGCATGCGTTCTCGTTGAAGCCTCCACAGAGGAAGGCATGGGCATCCAGGACTCTTTCCTGCGTACAAACGGCATAGGTCTGCCTTACCTTCACATGAAGGCCGGCGGCTCGGTATGTCCTCCGTCACGCTATACGGTTGACCACCGCATGCACTATGTGTACCAGGAGGGACGCACAGTCTACCGTTATGCGGTGACAAGCATGTCGGACGATGTCAAAGAGATAATGAAGCGCAACAACCTCACAACTGACGATGTCAATTGGGTTGTGCCTCATGAAGCCAACATGCGAATCATTGAGGCTGTTACCAAGCGCCTTGACTTGCCAATGGAAAAGGTGATGGTCAACATCGAGCACTATGGCAACACAAGTGCTGCAAGCATCGCACTCGCACTTTGGGATTTCGAGAAGAAGTTCAAGAAGGGCGACAATGTGATTTTCACAGCTTTCGGAGCCGGTTTCGTTCACGGTGCTCTTTATCTTAAATGGGCTTACGATGGTGACTCAGTTACAGAGAACAATGCATAAGGCGGGATTCGTAAACATAGTAGGCAATCCTAATGTAGGAAAAAGTACGCTCATGAACCAATTGGTTGGTGAGCGTATTTCTATTGCTACCTTCAAGGCGCAGACTACGCGCCACCGCATAATGGGCATAGTCAATACGCCTGACATGCAGATTGTCTTTTCTGACACTCCCGGAGTGCTGAAGCCAAACTATAAGCTGCAGGAATCGATGCTTGCCTTCTCCGAGTCTGCACTTGTCGATGCCGATGTGCTCTTGTATGTCACGGACGTTGTGGAGAAACCTGAGAAGAATGCGGACTTCCTTGCCAAGGTGGCTAAACTGACCATACCGGTCATCCTGCTTATCAACAAGATAGATGTCAGTGACCAGAAAAGTCTTGGCGACATCGTGGACAAGTGGCATGGGTTGCTTCCTAATGCGGAGATTCTGCCTATATCAGCAAAGAACAAGTTTGGCGTTGATGTGCTCCTGAACCGCATAAAGCAGCTCATTCCTGACTCACCGCCTTTCTTTGACAAGGAACAGCTTACCGACAAGCCGGCACGCTTCTTTGTCTCAGAGATAATACGTGAGAAGATTCTTCTCTACTATTCCAAGGAGATTCCTTATGCCGTGGAAGTGCGTTGTGAGTCTTTCAAGGAGGATGATAAGACCATCCACATCCAGGCTGTCATCTATGTGGAGCGTGACTCGCAGAAAGGCATCATCATTGGACATCAGGGTGTTGCGATAAAGAAAGTCAACATCGAAGCACGCAAGCAGCTGGAGAAATTCTTCGATAAACATATCTATTTAGAAACATTTGTAAAAGTAGACAAAGACTGGCGCAGTTCAAAGAAAGAGCTTGACAGCTTTGGCTATAACCCCGAATAATATGGCATTAGTAGCAATAGTAGGACGCCCTAATGTGGGCAAGTCCACCCTTTTCAACAGACTTACCAACACTCGCCAGGCGATTGTCAGTGACGTGGCAGGAACAACACGCGACCGCCAGTATGGCAAGTGTGAGTGGTGTGGCAGTGAATTCTCTCTGGTAGATACCGGCGGATGGGTCGTTAACTCCGACGATATCTTTGAGGACGCTATCCGCCGTCAGGTGATAGTTGCGACAGAGGAGGCTGACCTTGTGCTCTTCGTCGTGGACATAAAGAACGGTGTGACAGACTGGGATGAGGATGTGGCGATGATTCTCCGCCGCACGAAGCTCCCTGTCGTGCTTGTTGCCAACAAGGCTGACAACAATGTGGACAACTACTATGCTGCGGAGTTCTATTCTCTCGGCCTTGGTGAGCCGCAGACTGTCTCGGCAGCCACAGGTTCCGGTACAGGTGATTTGCTTGACCTTGTTGTGGAGAAGCTCCCGAATGCAGAGAAAGAGGTTGTGGAGAACATCCCGCGTTTTGCCGTTGTAGGACGTCCAAATGCAGGAAAATCCTCAATCATCAATGCTTTCATAGGCGAGGAGCGTAACATCGTGACAGAGATTGCTGGCACGACACGTGACTCAATCTACACAAAGTATGACAAGTTCGGTTTCAATTTCTACCTTGTCGACACAGCGGGCATACGCCGTAAGAACAAGGTCACCGAGGACTTGGAGTTCTATTCCGTCATGCGTTCCATACGCGCCATAGAAAACTCCGATGTCTGCATCCTCATGATTGACGCCACAAGAGGCATCGAGGCTCAGGACATGAACATCTTCCAGCTCATACAGCGCAACAACAAGTCGCTTGTTGTCGTTGTCAACAAATGGGACCTTGTGGAAGACAAGTCGCAGATTGCGATAAAGACCTTCGAGAATGCCATCCGAAACCGCATGGCTCCGTTTGTCGATTTCCCGATAATCTTCGCATCCGCATTGACAAAACAGCGCATCTTCAAAGTGCTTGAGACCGCACAGAGAGTGTACGCGAACCGCAAGGCGCGTGTCGGAACGACAAAGCTGAATGAGGTGATGCTACCTCTCATTGAGGCTTTCCCACCGCCATCAATCAAGGGAAAGTACATCAAGATAAAGTACTGCGCACAGCTTCCTGAGACACAGATACCGTCTTTCGTGTTCTATGCCAACCTGCCGCAGTATGTCAAGGAGCCTTACAAGCGTTTCCTTGAAAACAAGATACGTGAAAACTGGGAGATGACAGGCTCTCCGATAAATGTATTTATACGCCAGAAATAAACAGTGAAGGGTGGGGAAGTGTGCCCGCCTTTCGCTGTATTTATAAAGCCGTAACGGCAAAAACAATATCATGGACATGAAACGAATGAGATTCATAATGCTCTTAACCGCATTCTGTTTCCTCGCGACAGGCTGCAACAAAGGCGAGAGCCTGGAGGAAATAGAGGCTCGCGCTGGCAACACGGCGGTGGAATACTACAAACTGCTGCTTGCAGAGAACTACGAGGATTTCGTCAACGGCATGCTTGGTGGTGACTCCCTCCCTCCTGTCTATAAGGAGCAGATGGTGGCAAATGCCGCAATGTTTGTGAAGCAACAGGTCGATGAACATAAAGGCATAAAGGAGATAACGCTGAGCAGTTGCAAGGCTGACACTGCCAACCATACGGCAGATGCATTCCTGTACTTGCATTTCGCCGACTCGCAGAAAGAAGTGGTTAATGTACCGCTCGTGGAGAGAAACGGCGTGTGGTACATGAAATGACAGCATTGCCCTGCCTTGAGATGATTGACAAAAGCTATCGATATACCGAGATACCGTTATATCGAATCAACCTTAACATAAAGCAATGAACAACTTCACATTCTATTCTCCTACCGAATTCGTCTTCGGCAAGGAAACTGACAATAACGTAGGCTCACTTTGCCGCCGATATGGCGCAAAGCGAGTCCTCGTCGTTTATGGCGGACAGTCTGCAAAGAAGAGCGGACTGCTCGACCGAGTGTTTGCAAGCCTGAAAGCAGAAGGGCTTGATTATGTAGAACTTGGCGGCATACAGCCTAACCCGACCGACGGAAAAGTCTACGAAGGCATAGAACTTGTAAGAAAGGAAAATGCCGATTTCGTCCTCGCTGTCGGAGGCGGTTCGGTCATTGACACGGCAAAAGCCATCTGTGCCGGTGTGCCTTACGACGGCGATTTCTGGGATTTCTTCATATGCAAGGCAACCATTCAGGCGGCACTCCCTGTTGCTGTCGTGCTCACAATCCCGGCAGCAGGCTCCGAAGGCTCAGGCAATGCTGTCATCACACGTGAGGCAACGCTGCAGAAGCTCGGCATAAAGGCAAAGATGCTCCTTCGCCCGAAGTTTGCCGTGATGAATCCGGAACTGACATTCACCCTTCCTGCATGGCAGACAGCCAGCGGCATAGCCGACATGATGGCGCACATCCTTGAGCGTTATCTCTCGAACAATGCCGACATATTCATCGGCGAACGCCTTTGCGAAGGCACACTGCTTGCCATTATGGACGCTGCGCCGCGTGTCATGGCGAACCCTTGCGACTATGGAGCGCGTGCAAACATCATGTGGAGCGGTATGGTGGCACATAACGACACCTGCTCCTGCGGTATGGACGAAGACTGGTCATGCCACGCCATAGAGCACGAACTTTCCGCACTTTACAATGTCACTCACGGCGCAGGACTTGCGGTGATGTTCCCTGCGTTCCTGACATACATGGCGAAGCACCACCCTGCAAAGGTGCGCCAGCTTGCCGTCCGTGTGTTCGGAGTGTCTCCGGAAGGAAAGACTGACGAGCAAATAGCGTTGGAGGGTGTCGCACGCATGAAAGCGTTCTTCAAGGATGTGCTTCAGCTCCCTGTCACGCTCGGTGAACTCGGTATAGAGAATCCCGACATCGCCACTCTTGTTTGCAAGCTCCATGAGAACAAGGGCAATCCGTTCGGATTCTATTACAGCCTTACACCGGAAATCACAGAAGAGATTTACCGTCTCGCAATGTGATTCTGATATATACAGACTCAGGAAAGTGGTTTCAATGGACCTTATATGACAGCAACAGGGCTGATTCTTTTTTCGGAATCAGCCCTGTTGCTGTCATATAAGGTTAAATTGCTGTTGTAAATCAACTTTTGTTAATTCATAATCCATAGTGAAACATAATTGCAATCAATGATTTTCCGGTGCTTGTGTCAGCAACGAATACACTGTGGCAGATATGCGCGCTATTGCTTTTGCAGCCTCTTCCTCGTTGCCTTTGAAATCCTTTACAAACACAGCCAGCGTGTAGTGCTTGCCGTTTGGCAAACGTATGAAGGCGACATCATTATGAGCAGCGAGGATTCCCGCCTCATTGGTGTAGCCTGAGCCGGTCTTGTGGGCAACGACAACCCCTTCTTTGTCAAGCAATGGCGCAACAATCCTGTCCTTTCCGGTGGAGCATTGCTCCAAGGTTTCCATTATGAAGGATTGCTTGTCCTTGCTTATCAGACTGTCGGTGAACAGGCGGTTCATGAGCGTTGCAGCACCGAGAGGCGATGTGTAGTTGGAATATGCCTTGCCGTGGTCGGCAGACATCTCCTCTTCCGTGTAAGCTATCTGGAAACTTTGGCGAGGGATGAGTGTGGCGATGAAACTGTCGGTGCGGGCAACATCAACCAATCTGTTGAACATAAGGTTGCTGGCGTTGTTGTCACTCTGAATGAGCGTGTAGCGCAGCAGTTCCCTGACAGGCAAAGTGAATTCCGCCTCCTGATGCTCCTTCAGCATAGGGCTCCATGTGTTCGGGTCGAGTTTGTCCCTTTGCATGGCAATCAATGAGTCGAGGGAAAGCCCCTTACGGTCAAAGTCGTTGCATAGGGCTAATGCCTGATGCACTTTGAACACGCTCATCATGGCGTAGATGCTCTTGTTGTTGACGGCGACAGTGTCGGTGTTGTTTATGATTACCGCCACTCCGATTTTGCCCGGATAGTCGGATGTGATTTTGGAAAGCGTGTCGGTAAGTGCATGAGTGTCAGCGACGGATGCGTTGCTGTCTGCTCGGTGAGTGCATTGTACTGCTGACAAGCAGAACAACGAGATGCCTAAAGCGAATATGCCTGTTTTGAATTTTGTCATGGTATGTTTTGTAAAGATATGATGTATTTTTTGAATATATGATATGTTTTGCGGAATATATCATATAAAAAAACATGGGCGGCTGTTCAATGCTGCCCATGTATATGTCATAGCTGTGGCTCTTTCTGCTGGAACTGCGACTTGCGCAACTGGAAATTGTCGGTAAGATAGTTCTTTCGTACCACAGGGTCGACTGCCAGTTCCTCAGGAGTGCCTTGGAAAAGAATCCTGCCTTCAAAGAGAAGATAGGCTCTGTCCGTTATGGCAAGTGTCTCCTGAACATTATGGTCGGTGATAAGTATGCCGATGTTCTTGTACTTCAAGTGCCACACCACCTCCTGAATCTCTTCCACCGCGATAGGGTCAACGCCGGCGAAAGGCTCGTCAAGCATTATGAATTTCGGCTCTATGGCAAGGCATCGCGCAATCTCAGTACGGCGTCGTTCGCCACCCGAAAGGCGGTCACCGAGGTTTTTGCGCACCTTGTGGAGCGAGAACTCGTTGATGAGCTGTTCGAGTTTCTCCATTTGGTAGTCGCGTGGTTTTCCGGTCATCTCAAGCACAGAAAGTATGTTGTCTTCGACAGTCATCTTTCTGAACACACTTGCCTCCTGCGGCAGATAGCCGATGCCGAGGCGCGCCCGCTTGTAGACAGGGAGCTTTGTGATTTCCTCATCACCTATATATATATGTCCTCCGTTCGGGACGACAAGACCGGTAGTCATGTAAAATGATGTTGTCTTTCCTGCGCCATTAGGTCCTAACAGTCCGACAATCTCGCCTTGCTTGACATCGAATGCCACATCGTTGACCACGGTGCGCTTGCCATACTGCTTGATAAGTCCCTCTGCGCGCAAAACCAACTTCTCTGTTTCTTCCATCGTATGATATTTTGTTTGTCATGCAAAGTTACAACGAACTTGCTTAATGGCAAAATAAATTTGCATTTATTTGTATTTCATGAAGAAAACCGATTTAGGATTCTCAGAAACCAACCGCCATTCCCAGCGACATTGGATAAGCCTTAGGCGCGTTGCTTGTCTTCATAAGCGGCGTGAGAGCTTGCCTCATGTAGAATGCTATGCCGGCATAGCCGAACTGTAGTTCAAGATTGACGCCTATCGGGTTTACATGAATGTCCTTTGTCGTAGTGACAGTGTTCTGATTGGTCTTGTAACGCGCACGCTCGCTTTGCCTTATTTCCAATGACATGCCGAGAGTGGCGAAAAGCTCGCGTTTGTTTACTGTGCGCTGGTATTCCATAAATACAGGGAAACGCAATGCCGTATAGCTGATATAGCTCTTTTTGAACGTCTCGCCCTCACCATATTCTATAGGCTGTACGGACAGGGTGCCGTTATTGTTGTACAAGGCATAGTCATCTTGGAAATGCACCTTCACCCAAGCGAACTGCATACCGAACGACATTCCGAACGTGCGCTGGCTGTTGAAAGGAATGGCTGCGGACAATGGTGCGATAGCAAACTCCCATGATTTGGAACTGTTCAGGTGCATTCTGTCACTGTTATTGAAATGCATCGCCCCTCCGCTCAGTGTTGAGAAGCCATAGCTGAACCAAGGGATGTGGCTGTAGAAATGGGCTTTTCTGTTGATGTTCCATTTCTTTGGGAGGAACGGCGAAGTGACATACACTTGCGTCACTTCCTGCCCGTCGACGAATTTCGTCTCGGAAGTCTTGCGGAACTCGTCGCCGTCTTGGTCAAGCACTGCCACGTTTGTGCCTTCGTCCGTGTCACAGACCACAATCTGCTTGTTGCCGTATACGAATGTTGTGTCTTGCACTGTTTCTGCCTGCATCGCAATAGCCGGCAAGAGAAGAATCAAAGTAAAAAGTTTTTTCATGGTGAATATGTTTTTTTTGCATGTTAGGGTACTATATATAATAAGGTGTAATAATCACCTACCGCCGTTTGCCATAGCACATTGTCATTACATCCTCAGGCTTCAAAGCCCCCTCGATGTAAATCAGTGTGCCACTGCCTTTAGGGCCTTTGCTGAACAGGATGTAGCGGTTTGTCTTCCCGTCCTTTGACGGCATCTGGTAGTAACCGCTCACGACCGTGCCGTTGTCGACCACCTCACGGATTTTCTTTGCCTTGCGCTTGTCCTCGGCAAGAGCCTTGTCCACCTCATTGCCGATATGCTTGTAGACCAGGCTTTTGTATGTGCGCAGAGGATAGCCGCGCATTTTCGTGTCGTGCATCTCCACCATTTTGCAGCCCTTCGAGTGGCCGTAAGTCGCAAAGATACGGTCAATGTTCAATGCCGCCTGCATGGTGAGACTGCTTGCCATAAGCAATAATGTCAATAGTATGTGTCTCATGATTCGTTTGATTTACAATGTTTTACGCCATACGCTTTATAACTCGTCAAAAGCCGCGAAAGCATCATCGTCGGTGTACATCACGGATTGCAATGCCGCCTCCGCCTCTTCCTGCACAATGTGCTTATTTGTCACCCTCTTGCCGTCAAGGACAGCATAACCGTCCGATGCATTTCCCTTTGGCAAAGCTATGATGACAGCTGCCGCAATGCAGGCAGCAATGGATGCAATGCGCATATATAAGGTTAGTCTGCCATTGCTTTTCTTTGCCACGGAAGGGTTTTCCACGACTGCCGCCTTGCTGTCGACAAAGGCAAACATCATCTTGTACGCCTGCCACTCCTTAGGCATCTCCTCGTCCGGCAGTGTCCGGAAATACTCGCGCAGGACATTCTCCTCGGCACATGTCGTCATACCGTCGTCATATTTCTCTATGAGTTGTTGTATTTCCTGTTTTGTCATATCGTCCTTGAATTAGAAAGTCTTACAAATTCTTCCTTGATTTTCCTTCGTGCCCTTGACAGATTCTGCCTCAAAGCCTCAGGCGAGCAGCCTATGATGCTTATTATCTCCTCCGCCTCGTAGCCGTCAATCTCCTTCATTTTGAAGACAGCTTGCTGGAGAGGCGGCAGATGTTCGACAATCAAGCCTATGAGTTCCATGTCGCTGCGTGCCTCTGTGGTGTAGCTCTCCGTGCCGGTCTCCTGCGGCATCCCTGCGAATCTCTGTCTTTGCCGCCACAGGTCGTTCGCCTTGTTGCGGAGGATGGTCATCGCCAGAGCCTCCACGTTAGGATGACTGTCCAGTTGGTCGCGTATGTCCCACAGTTTCAGCATGGTCTCTTGCACAATGTCCTCAGCATCGCTGTCATTGCCAAGCAGCTGGCCCGCCCTTTTCAAGAGCCGGATGCGTATGGGGATTATCTTTCTGTTGAATGTGCTTAAGTCCATTTTTTCGTTACTGTGCCGTCTTTTCCGGTGTCCGGCAGCCCTGTGTTTTTTTGTTGTTTCTATCCATATAACGCAGAAAGCCGCGATTTGTGACATCATGCCACGCATTTTTTTTCATTATTTGGTAAAAAGATATTGAAAGGAGATAATCTGTTACACTTTGCCAGTTTCTCTTTTGATGTCTTTCTGTTGTCGCATTTCTCTGTATATCAGTGCTTTATAAAAGGTAACCTTTTGCGCTGTAAACTGTTATCTTTTATGGTGTCAAACGTAACCTTTCACAATGCAAACCGTTACCTTTGATTCATAGAAAGACAACCAATGATTTTTGCTTTTTTCTGAAAAAAAGACTCATCTTTTATTGTGAATTAAAATCTTTTTGACTATAAAAAGAATGGTAAAGATAGTGGTGGAAGTACGGCAGGTTCTTGGGGAACCGGCTCGTTTATGAGAATGAAAAGGAATTTAAGGACAGCACAAAAAGAGATGAGGGATTTGCGTGCAAAAGCACGAAAGGATGGTTATAGCATTCCTCAGTCAGAATATGAAACTGTAACTGTGTCTTATTGATTACGCACCTCGAGTGTTACTCTCGTACTGAAGAATATGAGAATAGCACTCTTTTCTTTTCTCCAACCGCCACCCTCCGTTCCCGCTTCTTATCAAGATTCCACATTATTCCCTCCATTTCTTCATGCTTTGTCATGCTTCCTCCTGTTTTCTCATGCTGTATCATTCCTCCCATTCCCTATAATATATAATAATGTGCATATCTTTATATCTGTTGATTTGAGTCAACGAAAGCGCAAAAGTTGACATTTTCTTGCAAAAAAGACTGTCAAAGTCTTGCGGGAATGCGAAAAAAGCTATACC
>NZ_SRZC01000011.1 GCF_004792655.1 Palleniella muris
AAAGGGTGGAACTATCTGGCATTCATAGTCATGTTTGTTAAAAAATGTCTTAAATCCAATTAGTTTAAACAACTTCATGTATAAAAGTGCCATCCACACATATTTCCGCCAAGGTTTTGCAAGATACCTTGGCGTTTTTTTTTATAAACTTTGTAGTCAGAAAGCAATCAGAACACTATTGGGGACATGATGTTCTGTAAGGTGTTGACCACCGACCAGCCGGCAATCTCGGAGGTGGCACTGTAGACATCTATCACAGCATGCACCTGATTGTTCTTTATTTCCACACGTTGCGTGTCGCCTTTGAAGCCCGGAGTAGACTGCATCGTCACCTGCATCTTGTCCGCACCTACCGAAGCCAGGGAGGCTGCCACGGTGACATTCACCTTTGTAGGGAACATTTTGATAGCCTCGTCTGCCGTTCCTGTGAACACTGTCCGTTGTTCTGTCTGCAAAGTCTCATCGTAAACAGCTGTTCCTCTTAGCGCATCAGGCCCTTTCTCGTTGAAAAAGCGGGCGGAAGCGTTACCCATCAGTGCCGCAGTGCGTAAGACATCAAACCCTCCGGTAGCACCCGAAGCAATGTAAATTCTTGTGCCATGGGCTTTTGCGGTACTCTTGATTTGCTCGCAGAACTCATTGTCTGCTAACGCTCCGATGGAGAGTGTGACTATGGATGTTCCATTCTCCAATGCCGGCAGAGCCAGTTCTCGCATGGCGGCAGGGGAGGCTGCCTCTACAAGATAGGCTGGTTTCAGTGCCAAAAGACTGTCCAAGGATTCGCACACCGCACATTCTTTCCCATGCTTCCTCATTTTCTCCGCTATGCTTTCCGCCTTGGAAAGCGTCCGTGAACAGACTCCCACCAAGTCATACTCCGGCAGCAAACCGTTGATAATCGCGTCGGCAACAATGTTTGCCAACTTTCCGCATCCTACTATTACTAATTTTTCCATGTGTGCAAAGATACGAATAAGTCGAGAGAAAACCAAATTTTATTTGAGTTTTCCGAGCGAGAGTATTTACTGACATAATGAAAGGTGACACTTTGCACTGCCAAAGGTAAGACTTGGCTTGGTCAAAGGTAACACTTTACCGACCAAAGTGTTACCTTTGGTTTTGTCGGATATAATATTATGTTTTTGAGACAGTTATGGCGGTAAAAACGTATTTATGCCTTTCGTTTTGCAGGTGGCAATGCAGGAAAACGGAACGTAATGTTTCAGCATTACAACTAAATTCCCGATATTGTTTGGATGTGACAAGTTTTTTCGCTAATTTTGCAGCTATAATGTCATTTTGCAAGCCCGATTGGATATGGAAAACATACTAAACACTCTGCTCACCGATGTCAACGACATAATGTGGACATACGTTCTCGTCGTGGCACTGATAGCCTGCGGCGTGTGGTTCACGCTGAAAACCGGATTCATGCAGTTCCGCATGATTCCGGAAATGATACGCCTGCTTACGGACTCTGCTGTGGAGACGGGGCAGGAGACAATGAAAAGCGATGCTTCCGGCAACGGCAAGGAGCGGCATATCTCATCGTTTCAGGCGTTTGCCGTGTCGCTTGCCTCGCGTGTAGGCACCGGAAACCTTGCAGGTGTGGCAACAGCCATTGCCATAGGAGGACCCGGGGCGGTGTTTTGGATGTGGCTTATTGCGCTTATCGGTGCGGCAACCTCGTTCGTGGAGTCAACCCTTGCGCAGCTTTATAAGTTCCGTAACAAAGACTCTTTCATCGGCGGACCGGCGTACTACATACAACGAGGATTGAAGAAAACGTGGATGGCGCAGCTTTTCGCCGTGCTCATAACCCTTCAGTTCGGGCTTTCCAACAATTCTATCCAGTCGAACACTATCTGTGGAGCAATGAATGTGGCGTTCGGTTTTGATACGACCGTGACAGGAATCGTGCTTGTAATCCTCTCATTGTTAGTGGTTTTCGGTGGCATACAGCGCATAGCAAAAGTGTCGAGTGTCATTGTTCCGCTTATGGCAGTAGGGTATTTCCTGCTGGCAGTCTACATCGTTATAATCAATATTCACCTCGTTCCGGAAATGTTTTCCATAATCCTCAAGGACGCTTTCGGCATCACGCAAGTGACAGGTGGCGGCATCGGGGCGGTGATGATGAACGGTATCAAGCGCGGATTGTTCTCCAATGAGGCAGGCGAAGGTTCTGCACCGAATGCCGCAGCCACAGCACGCACGTCGCATCCTGTGAAACAAGGTCTGATTCAGGCTCTCGGAGTGTTCACGGACACCATAGTTGTCTGCTCCTGCACTGCGTTCATCATACTGCTGAGCGGTGCGTACAGGGACACATCATTGAATGGTATTGCCCTGACACAAAGTGCGTTAGGACATGAAATCGGTGACTGTGGACCAGTATTTATAGCTGTCGCAATCTTTCTTTTCGCCTTCTCAAGCATCATCGGCAACTACTATTATGGCGAGGCAAACATCCGTTTCCTTACGAAAAGTAATGCCGTAATGACAGCCTACCGCATAACCTCTGCCGGCGTTATGGTCATGTTCGGTGCGCTGGTGAGTCTTGACCTTGTCTGGATGATAGGCGATTTCTGCATGGCACTCCTCACGATGTGCAATCTCGTTGCCATAGCTTTGTTGGGCAAATACGCCTTCCGCCTGCTGAAAAACTACCGCGAGCAGAAGAAATCCGGCATCAAAGAGCCTGTTTTCAAGAGGTCGATGATGCCCGATATTGCCGACGAAATCGAGTGTTGGGAATAGTAGTGTCAGGCACTTAAATGTTGGATTTTGGCGTAAAATTCAACATCCGATGTCGAATATTGGCGTAAATTTAAACATTAAATGTTGAATTTTGGCGTAAAATCCGACATTTGTGGTTAAATGATTTGGTAGTTTAAGGAAAAACATGTATCTTTGCCCATAAATAAAAACGATGTGATGAAAGCAAGATACATAGCCGATAAGATTGCGAGAACTGCTGAAAGTGTGAACGGCAGGATAGTGGTTTTGACGGGTGCGAGGCAGACCGGCAAGACCACTATTGTACGCAACGGATTGAAAGACTATACATATCTTTCAATAGAAGACCCTGTTGCTGCTGACGGATACGCGCGACTGACGGCTGCACAGTGGAGGAGTTTGTATCCGAAGGCTGTGCTTGACGAGGTTCAGAAGCGTCCTCGGCTGGTGGAAAGCATAAAGTCGGTGTACGACCAATGGGACGAACCGCGATACGTTTTGCTTGGTTCGAGCCAGTTACTGTTGTTGAACAAGGTTAAGGAAAGCCTTGCCGGCCGTTGTACGATAAAGGAGATTTTTCCGTTGACATTGCCGGAGATTGAGACAACAGACTGGAATGACACAGTGCCGGACTCACCGTTTCAGACCTTGTTGAAGACCAAGGAGCTGCCGGCATTGTACCCTTCGTTCCTGATAGACCCAATGTACGCAAGAAAAATGGAGGCATGGGAACATTACAAGGCTTATGGTGGGTACCCCGCACTCTATGATGAGCGTAGGACAGATGCCGAGAAACGCAGTTGGCTGGCTGACTACATCAGGACTTATCTTGAGCGTGATGTGAGGGATTTGGCAGCCATGCAGGACCTTGAGCCTTACAGTAAGCTGCAGCAACTGTTAGCGTTGCAGACAGGTTCGCTGTGCAATGTCTCAGCGATTGCCAACCACATAGGTATGAGTGCGACAACTGTGAAACGGTATCTGCAATACTTGACACTGAGTTACCAGACCATCACCTTGCAGCCTTGGGAAAGAAACACGGCAAAAAGGCTGGTAAAGTCGCCGAAGATACATTATCTTGACAATGGAATCCTGCAGGCTGTATTACGCAAACAGTCAATGCCGAACGGCAATGAGTTTGAGAGTCTTGTCATTGCGGAGATGTACAAGCAAATCAAACAGATAGAGGCGGATGTGTTCCTTTACCATCTGCGGACTTCTGACGGTAAGGAAATAGACCTGCTTTTGGAGACACAGGATGGCTATTATGCTTTTGAAATAAAGCTGACGGAGCATGTTCAGGGGACTGATGCGCGTCATTTGCGCACGCTGCAATCGCTGCTTGACAAGCCTTTGCTTCACAGTTTTGTGCTGAGTAATGATGTAAATGTGGCAGAACTTGGGGAGAACATCACTGCCATCCATGCTGCGCAATTCCTTGGATAGCAGTTTTTTGTGCGGTGATTGTAAGATTAAGACGAATAAAAACAACAGAATCAAAACATTAAAACAAATATGAACGTAAAGATTTCAACAACGCTTGGCGACATTATTGTGCGCCTGTACGACGAGACACCGTTGCATCGCGACAACTTCCTGAAGCTCGCCAAGGAAGGGTATTATGACGGAACAATCTTTCATCGTGTGATAAAGAACTTCATGATTCAGGGCGGTGACCCTGATTCAAAGAACCCTGCACCAGGCGCACACTATGGAACAGGAGGTCCGGACTACACTATTGAGGCAGAAATAAAGGATGGTATCTATCATAAAAGAGGTGCTCTTGCCGCCGCGCGTCAGGGCGATGAGGTCAATCCGGAGCGCAGAAGTTCAGGCAGCCAGTTCTACATTGTCTGGGGAGATGTCTACAAAGAAGGGCAGCTCGGACAGCTTTCAAAGCAGTTGGAGATGCAGGCACAGCAGGGCATTTTCAACAAACTTGTCGCCGGACACCGTGCAGAGATTCTGCAGATGCGCAAGAACCGCGACCAGAGTGGCTTGATGGAGTTGCAGGAAAAGCTCATTGCCGAGACGGAAAAGATTGCGAAGGAACAGGGCGTCGGCGGACTTACAGAGGAGCAGAAGCAGATTTACTCCACTGTCGGAGGCACTCCGCATCTTGACGGTCAGTACACTGTCTTCGGTGAAGTGACAGAAGGACTTGATGTTGTGGAGATGATTCAGCAGGCAGCCACACAGCCCGGCGACCGTCCTGTTGATGACATTGTTATGAAAGTCACTGTTGTTGAGTAAGTTGTTCATAGCAGTCATTTAATTGGCAGGGCTTTATCTACATATTCCGTTCTGTGCTTCGAGGTGCATATACTGCGGGTTCTATTCCACTACGGGACTGAATCTGCAGGAGGATTATGTGCGTGCCGTGCTGCAGGAGCTTGACTACCGCACGGACAAGGGCAACGGTCTGTTCCCTTGTTCACGGCAACGGAGTGGTGGAACGCTCACAGAAAATGAGCGTTTCTCCACCATCTATTTTGGTGGTGGCACTCCTTCGTCACTCGGAACGCCACAGTTGGACAGCCTTGTCAATGGCATTCGGGAGCGTATCGACATGAGTTGCGTGGAGGAATGGACCATGGAGTGCAATCCGGACGACATCACGCCGGAGCTTGCCGAATGGATTGGGCGTTCTCCAATCAACCGTATCAGTATGGGAGCACAGACGTTCAGCGACGAAAGACTGCGTTGGCTCTGTCGCCGCCATACCTCCCGACAGGTTGAGGAGGCAGTTTCCTTGTTGCGGAAGAATGGCATTGATAACATCAGCATAGACCTCATGTTCGGTTTTCCGTCAGAGACATTGGAGGAGTGGGAGGAGGACATCGACGCTGCCGTTGCCTTGCGACCGGAGCATATCTCCGCTTATTCACTGATGTATGAGGAAGATACGCCATTGTTCCGTATGCTTGAACAAGGAAAAGTGACGGAAGTCGATGAGGAGTTGTCAAGGAAAATGTATGAGACTCTTGTCCGTCGGCTGAAGGAAAGCGGATATATACATTATGAAATAAGCAATTTCTGCCTGCCATCCCGTCAGTCCCGGCATAATTCATCCTATTGGAATCAAGTGTCGTATCTCGGACTTGGTGCAGCAGCCCATTCGTATAATGGGCGTCGCAGGTGGTGGAATGTCAGCGATGTGAAGGGCTATCTTCGCCTCATACATGACGAAGTGCCGGCGGAAAACGGTATAGGCGGAGAGTGCGAGGACATAGATTCCACGACGCGTTATAACGATATTATCACCACAGCGTTGCGCACAAGCAGCGGAATCTCTCTTAACAGTCTGACGGATGGGCAGCGAGAATACTTGCTTTTGCAATCGGAACGGCATCTGAAAAACGGCACTTTGGCAATGGACGACGGCAGACTGCACCTTACAGAGTCTGGGATTTTCATCTCGGACGACATCATGAGTGACCTTATCTTTATAGAAGAATAGCAGCAAATGCTGTCCTCGCCTTATTTACGAATGACAATTATCTCCACAAACCAATGACAACAAAAGAACTGACATACAACGACCTTGACCTCAATGTCAAGGAAATCTATGACCTTATGGGATATGGTGACAGCCGACCCGACACGGAGGTCGTGGCGGAAGTTGACACCATGCTTGCCGACATACGCCGTTGGCTGCGTCCGAGGATGTCTTTCTTTGTGACACGCGACTTTGAAGGCTTCGATGTCGGCAGGATTATAAGCCGCCAGTTGGAGAGGGCGGAGGCATATTGTTTCTTCATCTGCACGGCAGGCGAGGAGTATCAGGAGTTTATGGAGCAGTTTATGAAGCCTGAAGAAGATACCAGTGGCGGTGCGTGTGAGGACATGTTCCGCGCTTATCTTGCACATTCCATCGGCAGTGCCCTTGTCGAACGCTGTGCGGACAAAATGGAAGAGGTGCTGCAAGCGCAGATAGACAAGCTCGGCTGGCACAGGACAAACCGCTTCTCTCCCGGCTATTGCGGCTGGCATGTCATGGAGCAGCAGAAGCTGTTCCCGCTTTTCAAGGGCGAGACATGCGGTGTTTCCCTTACGGAATCATCGCTGATGATGCCGATAAAGTCCGTCAGCGGTGTAATCGGTCTTGGCAAGAACGTGCGCTATCTGCCATACACTTGCGGACTCTGCAACTACGAAAACTGCTACAAGCGCAAGAAGCGGTGAGGGGAATGTATGGAAACTCTTTCCAAGAATAGAAAACATTAAACGGCATTGGTGGTCTCACTGTGCCGTTTTTTTTATACAAAAAGAAATATTTTTTGCCACTGTTTTGTAGTTTTACAGTGCTATTCTGCGTCTAAAGGGCAGAACAATCAAAAAACAAATGATATATGGAAAAGAATGAACGACTGTTTGCAGACATTGTGGAGAGCAACAAAAGCGCTATCTACTCCGTATGCTACATGTTCGCGAAGAATGCCGATGAGGCGGACGACTTGTTTCAGGAGATCCTCATAAATCTGTGGAAAGGCATGGGGACTTTCCGCGAAGAGAGCAAGATAAGCACATGGATATGGCGTGTGAGCTTCAACACCTGCATCTCTGCCGACAGGAAACGGAAGCGTGACAAGTCAGTGCGCCTTTCGATGGACATCAATCTTTACGACACGCACGATGAGGATTCGCGCCAGATAAAGATGCTTCACGACAGGGTGCACAGGCTGAAACCATTCGACCGCGCCATCGTTATGCTGTGGCTGGAAGGAATGCCATACGACGAAATCGCTGCCGTTGTCGGCATCACGGTGAAGAATGTGTCGGTCCGTCTGGTGAGAATCAAGGAAGAACTGAAGAGAATGAACAACAATGATTGATAACAACAAAACTACAGAAGCAATGATTATGGATAAGAATATAGAAGGATTTGAGGAGTTGAAATCTCAGGTTGAGATGCTGAAAAACAAACTTTCCAAGGAGGAAATCATCAACGAACGCCTGATGCGCAAGACCATGAGCACCCGTGTCAACGATGTGGAACGCTATCTTTACAAGGTTTGCGCCATGGGAATCGTAGCGATGACACTTGTCGCCTTTGACTTCTTGGTACTTTTCCCGTTGTCCATCTGGTTCGTTATTGCAACGGAAGTGCTGCTGTTAGGCTGCCTTGTGTTCGTCTATTTCAACAAGAAACTTGTCAGTTCCGACAACATCATGTCCGGCAATCTTATCGAGGAGAGGCGCCGTCTGGTGCGATTCAAGAAGCGCGAGATAAGGTATTTCTTCATCAGTGTGCCGTTATTGATAGGTTGGGGCACATGGCTCACCCTTGAAATCCTCGGCAGTGCGGCGGAAAAGGACGAGATGTATGCCTTTCTTATCGGTGCCGGAATAGGCGGAGCCGTAGGTTTCATAGTAGGAACAAGGATGTTCCGCAAGATGCTGTCCAACGTCAATGATGTCATAAGCCAGATAGAGGAACTTACGGAACAACCATAACGCCTTTTCCGTCCCACCTTTTGAGTCGTGGAAAACACCCTCCTAAGGCATGGCGGGACAGTGATTTGCCTTTTGATTATAGCGGCAGATGCGTGCGGATTGTACCACAAATGGTATTCTTCTGCACGCATCTGCCGCATTTTTTTGCCATGTCGTTTTGCAAGTGTATCTGATTGTTTGCTTTCTTTTTGCCATTAATCCTCTTTGACACAATGATGTCAGGCATAATGAGTGTGTAGTGTGCTGACAATCAGCGAAAAATAATGCTCTTTGGCGTGATACTTAATTTTCTTTCCCATGCCTAAAAATATAGGCTAATCTTTCGTTTTTCCAAAAAAATAAGCTAATTTTGCAATTAAATAGAGCCTTGCAGGGTGGTAGATTTCGCACAATACACCATGCTGACAGCTATGGGATGGCTCTGCAAAAACAGAAAAAAAATGAAAGAAAAGTCAATGACACTGCATAGCTCACTCAAGCGTACCGGACGTGTGCTTCTCGTATACACCGGCGGCACGATAGGTATGGGACACAATCCAAGGACAGGCGCATTGGAGCCGTTGGACTTCAATCATCTGCTGAACGACCTGCCTGAGCTGGAGCAGATAGAGGCTTCGGTGGACATTTACCAGTTTGCCACACCGATAGACTCCAGTGATATGGACATCACGCCATGGGCAGACATCGTGCGCATCATCTCGGAACGGTACGACAAGTATGACGGTTTTGTCATCCTCCATGGCACGGACACCATGGCATACACAGCCTCTGCACTGTCGTTTATGCTCCAGAATCTCACCAAACCTGTCATCCTCACCGGCTCGCAGCTGCCGATAGGGCAGTTGCGCACTGACGGAAAGGAGAACCTTATCACAAGTCTTGAACTTGCATCCATAGCCTTTGCCGACGGAGTGTCGCCGATTCCGGAAGTCTGCATCTATTTCAGCGGTCATCTCCTGCGCGGAAACCGCAGCACGAAGCAGAATGCCGACCAGTTCAATGCCTTCGAATCGTTCAACTATCCGCACCTCTGCGATGCCGGAGTGAACTTCCGTTTCGCACGGCATCATATCCTCACGCCGGACTTTTCGCAGCCCGTCCGCCCTCATTTCGAGATGAATCCGAATGTCATAGTGTTCTCCGTGTTCCCCGGAATACAGGAAAGTCTTGTCAATCATCTGCTTAACATACCTGACTTGAAAGGCATTGTCATGCGCAGTTATGGCTCCGGCAACGCTCCGCAGCGTCCATGGCTTACGAATATCCTAAGGGAAGTGACAGAGCGCGGTATCACTGTGGTGAACATTTCGCAGTGTATGGCAGGACGAGTGGAGATGGGGCGTTACGATGCCGGCTACCACTTGCAGCAGAGCGGTGTGCTTTCAGGCTACGATTCAACGATAGAAGCCGCTGTGACGAAGCTCATGCACCTCACCGCCCGTCATTCCGACCCGGAGGTTGTGCGTTCGCACATGAGCCGAAGTCTGGCAGGAGAGATAACAATTTGATGCACTATACATGTTAATTATTAGGATTATGATGAAGACAGACATGCTGAACACCATGGCTTCCCACATGGTTTCCGCCACAAGAAGCAAGGTGTTGTCACTGTGCGGAGTGGCTTTTCTGCTGTGCTCCGTAACGGTTTCCGCCGACGAGGTGATGACAAAGAATGCCGACGGCACTTATGTCGTGCGCACAACGACCATCTGCAACGCCCGCGGGCACCGCAAAGGCACTCCTGTGGAGGTGCATATCAAGAACAATGAGGTAAAGAAAGTGACGGCGTTGAAGAACATGGAGACTGTCTCCTATTTCGCACGGATAAGGAAACACCTGCTGCCACTCTATGAGAACCTGAAGGTCAGCAAGGCAAAGAAGCTCGCCGAGAAGCAGAAAGTCGATGGCTGCACAGGCGCGACAAGGAGCTTTACGGCAGTGCAGAAGAACATAAAGGCGGCGCTGGACTATTATGAGAAGAACAAATAATGACTTTTCCGATTGCTGAAAGGTGGTCTTCCCGCTACGGCAATAGCGCGGTTTCCATGCCGGAATATGATAGAAAGGACAAGAATCTCCATAGCCAAGAGAAGTTTTTATTGGCTGTGGAGATTCTTTTTTTGTATGGCTGCCGGTTCGGGTTGTCACCCTTGCGCAGTCTTTCGGATAAGGTCTGAAATTATATTGCTGTCCGATAAAACTCCACAAGTTGTTGTGAAATCACGTTTTCATACGAAATGTTTCGCATAAAATGTGGCTCCGCCACACTTTACAACGCCCCTCCCTGTTACTGTATGCGAGAATAAGGGCTTGTCACAACTGAAACAGATGAATGATAATGTGTTGTATCTGTTTGCCGGATAGCAATAATAAAATTAGAAAACTCACGCTGTTTTTGCTCTCTGAGAATCGTCTGTAGATTTTTTGAAAAGGAAAAGTTGTGAAATCGTGAAAATTTTGCTCTTTTGCTATTCTTTTGTAAATCAATGTATTATATTGTTTTACTGTGTTTTTCTATACAAAAAACACAGCATTTCGTTACCATTGAGTGCGTAAATCATTATCATTTCCACTGCAAAACGTTATCATTTCCATTGCAAACGGTAACTGTTGGCAGTGTGAAGTGTTACCTTTGACATTGTCAAGCATGATTTTTCGCCTGAAGAACGCATATTTTTCCCGTTATGATAAATAGAGCATTAGAAAACTCATGTAATATTTTCGTACGCATACAATTCTGTGGTAATAGCGCATTTGTTGCCCAATGATGTGACAGAAAAAGAGGAAAAACATGGTAATAGGGTAGGAAAACTGATTTTTTTGCCACAGAAAGAAGCGTTTCTCAAATATATTGTGTAATTTTGCACTTTGAGAGCAGATTCTAAACAAATAACACTTAACTATACAGAAAATGAAGAAACAAGTAATCACAGCAATGATGTTTGCTGCTTTTCTCTCCCCTGCGACGGCGCAGGATGTCACTGTAACTGTACACGCGGGACAGGGAAAGGAGAAAATCCACAAGGAGATTTACGGACAGTTTGCGGAGCATCTTGGCACATGCATCTATGGCGGACTGTGGGTAGGACCGGAGTCAGAAATCCCTAACGAGGACGGTTACCGCACGGATGTGCTCAATGCGCTGAAGAATCTCAGTGTGCCGGTGCTGCGCTGGCCGGGCGGTTGCTTTGCCGATGAGTACCATTGGATGGACGGCATAGGACCGAAAAGCCAACGTCCGAAGATGCAGAACAACAACTGGGGTGGCACAATCGAGGACAATTCTTTCGGCACTCACGAGTTCCTCAACCTTTGCGAGAAGCTCGGTTGTGAGCCTTACATCAGCGGAAACGTGGGCAGCGGCACTGTCGAGGAACTTGCAAAGTGGGTGGAATACATGACGAGTGACGGCGATACTCCTATGGCGAAGCTGCGCCGCCAGAACGGTCGCGACAAGGCTTGGAAGGTGAAGTATCTCGGAGTGGGTAACGAGAGTTGGGGCTGCGGTGGCAACATGCGTCCGGAATACTACAGTGACCTCTACCGCCGTTATTCCGTTTATTGTCGCAATTATGACGGAAACCGGCTCTATAAGATTGCCTCAGGAGCAAGCGACTACGACTACAAATGGACGGAAGTGCTGATGAACAATGTGGGACAGAGGATGGACGGCTTGTCACTCCACTACTACACCGTCTCCGGATGGAACGGAAGCAAAGGCTCTGCGACAAAGTTTGACAATGACCAGTACTATTGGACGCTGGGCAAATGCCTTGAAATCGAGGATGTCATAAAGAAGCATTGCGCCATCATGGACAAGAAAGACCCGAAAAAGAAGATAGGTCTCCTTGTCGATGAGTGGGGCACATGGTGGGACGAAGAGCCGGGCACGGTCAGCGGACACCTCTTCCAGCAGAATGCCATGCGTGACGCTTTCGTGGCAGCACTCACGCTCAACGTGTTCCACAAGTACACCGACCGTGTGCGTATGGCTAACATTGCGCAGGTCGTGAACGTGCTCCAGTCAATGATTCTAACCGACACAAAGGGCAAGGGTCACATGGTCCTTACTCCGACCTACCACGTTTTCGAGATGTACAAGCCGTTCCAGGAGGCTACATTCCTTCCTTCTGACCTGAACTGCAACGTGATGAAGGTGCGTCACGACATGAATAAGGACATGGACGAAAGCAACGAAAAAGGCTATCGCAACCTTGAGGAGATGAGTGTCTCTGCTGCGAAGACCGCTGACGGCAGCATCGTTATCGCCCTTGCCAATGTGAATCTTGACAAGAAGCGTGAGGTGGCTATCAACCTTGACGGTGCGAAAGCCTCAAAGGTGGAAGCACGCATCCTTGCTTGCAAGAACATCGGCGACTACAACGACTTTGACAATCCGGAGCGTGTGAAGCCTGCTGCGTTCAAGGATGTAAAGCTCAAGAACGGCAAACTGACCGTCAAGATGCCTGAGAAGTCTATCGTGGTGATGACGGTGAAGTAACTTTTCACTTGGTAAGTGAAGGCGAAAGACAATCCTTATCGGCTGGCATTTCTGCAGAAGTGTCAGCCGATTTTTCTGCAAACTGTCATGCCTTATCTCCGGAAAAGTGTGTTAAAACCCTGAATTTATCTCCGGAAAAATGTAGTGATTGTACGTTTTTATCTCCAAAAAAGTGTAATTTTGCGGCATTAAAAACTCAAAACCAATAGTTTATGACGCGGGAACATGTAGAATATATAACGGCAGTAATAGGGACGCTCTCTTTGATGTTGGGAGTTTCTTCGTCATGTATATACAATCGTATAAACGCTGCAGGGATAATTGATGGCTATTTGGTAAAATGTTATGATGTGCTTCATACCTTCAGCCTTGAATATGTAGCGCAGGATATTATTGATATAATGAAAAGGAAAGGGCTTGAGATATGTTAGTTTATCACACATCCGACGTTATGTTAACGGCTCCTGACACTGTTCATTCTCGTAGAAACCTTGACATTGGCAAAGGATTTTATACGACACGGCTGAAAGAGCAGGCTGTAAAATACGGGGAACGGTTTCTTGTGCTTGGAAAAGATGCTTATTTGCATACTTTCGAATATGCTCCATGTTTGAGTATGAGGATAAAAATCTTTGACAGTTACGATGAAGAATGGTTGCGTTTCGTTTGCAGTTGCCGTAAAGGAGGAACAGAATATGGACAGTTTGACATTATTGAAGGCGGTGTTGCAAATGACAAAGTATATAGAACTGTGGATTTTTTCATGGCAGGCATATACACATTGGAACAAGCCCTTCAGCAGTTGGTTTACCATAAGCCAAACCATCAAATATGCTTCATAACGCAGAATGCGATAGATGTATGTCTGAGATTGTCGGATTGCAGAAAGATTAATATTTAGATTATGAGTACAACAGACCGTTTGACATTGGACATGAAGTATGCAAGAATTATAGAACTATTGTCCGTAAAAGTGGGCATTTCTTATAGTGATGCTATGAATATGTTTTATAATTCTTCACTTTTTGAACTGATAGACAAAGGCATTGCAGAGCTTCATTGCCGTAGTGACTTGTATTTGGCAGAGGAAATAATCCGCATGGATAAGTAACATGGGTTATAGAAGCCCGTTCTCGGAGGAACTGTAATTTGAGATTACTGAGTGTAAAAAGATACCGAGGCTGTGTCACAATGCTAAAGTGACACAGCCTCGGTGTTGTATTTTACAGTGTTGTTTAGTGTTAAAAGGGGTGTTTCTTAACGCTGTTTTCCCGATAGGTTCATGGGAAAACACCATTACCATTCAAGCACAAGGGCTTGGCGCGGACGCAGTTCAAGGTCGGTGGAAAGGTTGTAGTAGCGGCCTGTGAGCACATCCTTTACCTTTTGGGCGTTACCAATCACCTCGGCATAACGCTTTACCGGCATTGTGGCAGACTTGCGTGTGCCGTTGAGGATTGTCATTACGGTGCGTCCGTTGTGGGTTCTTGCTATGACATAGATGCCGTTGAATGGGATGAACTGCGTCTGTTTGCCTTTGATGATGACATCGTTGCCCTGACGCCAATGCAAGAGGTGGCTGAGCCAGTTGAACATAGCGTTCTCCTGCTTTGTGCGTCCTTCGGCAGTGAAGGCATTGCGAGTGTCGCCTTCAAATCCTCCCGGGAAGTCCTTGCGCACATTGCCGTCTGTCACAGACTTTGTGCCATTCATGAGAATCTCTGTGCCGTAGTACAACTGCGGAGTGCGGTTGACGGTCAGAAGCAAGGCGAGAGCCTGCTTGAGGGCTACGGTGTCGCATCCTTCTCCAAGGAAACGGTCGGTGTCGTGGTTCTCGATGAACGCCATCACGCTTGAAGGGTTAGGGTAGAGGTAGTCATAAACGAAGCTGTTGTAGATGCGGTTGAAGCCGTTCCACCATGCATCGGTATCCTCTTTCTTAGCCATGTTTATCTTCTCAAAGAAGCTGAAGTCCATTACGGATTTGAGGTTGCTGTTCACCTTTGCCACCTTGGAATCCTTCTGCCATGCAGCGGTGTATGCAGGTTCTGTCACCCATGTCTCGCCCACAACATTGAAGTTCGGGTACTCGCTGTTAAGTTCTTTCATCCATGATGCCATAGCCTTTGCGTCGGCATAAGGGTAAGTGTCCATGCGGATGCCGTCGATTCCCACAGTCTCTATCCACCAAACGCTGTTCTGGATGAGATACTTCATGACATGGCTGTTGCGCTGGTTGAGGTCAGGCATTGTCGGTACAAACCAACCGTCGACAGTCTCGCTCATGTCAACCTTGCTGGCATAAGGGTCAAGCACAGGAGTAAGTTTGTAGCTTGTCTGAAGATATTGTGCGCTTTTCGCTGCCGCCGCCTCGGGAGTCTCACCCTCTTTGACCGACTGAAGCCATTCCGGCTTGTTGAACCAGTCCTTGGAAGGAATGTCGGAAACCCACGGATGGTCATATCCGCAGTGGTTGAAAATCATGTCCATCACCACCTTCAGCCCCTTTGTGTGCGCCTCGTCAATCAGCCGGCGGTACTCCTCGTTGGTTCCGAAGCGAGGGTCTACTCTGTAATAGTCTGTTGTGGCATAGCCGTGGTAAGTGCTGTTGCCATTGTTGTCAGGAGAGTCGTTCTCAAGGACCGGTGTGAACCAGAGTGCTGTCACGCCAAGTTCTGTGAAGTAATCAAGATGTTGGCGTATGCCTTCGATGTTGCCACCGTGGCGCAACGAAGGTTTTGTGCGGTCCACGGTGTACTTTGTCTTCATCGGAATTGTGGCACTCTTCTTCTTTGTAGGTGCCACTGCCGATGCGAAACGGTCAGGCATGAGCATGTAAAGTACATCGGCATTGGTGAAGCCTTTGCGCTTGTCACCGCTCATTTCGCGCTGTTTCAGTTCGTATTTCACCTTCTTTCCAGAGATGTTCAGTGTCATTGTGCCCGGCTGTGCGCCACCGACATTGAGGTAAACAAGAAGATAGTTCGGGCTGTCAAGGCGCACAAGGCTGTCAATCTTTACGTTTGGATAATCCACTTTGACATCCGCCGTAGCGATGTCCTTGCCGTAGACCATAAGTTGGAGTGACGGATTCTTCAGTCCGGCATACCAGTTGGCAGGTTCAATCCTGTCGATTTTCGCTGTCGCTGCTTTCATTGCAAATGTCTGTAACACAAGTGCTGCAAGGAATAATATTCGTTTCATGTTGTAGGTTATTGGTTTGAGGTCGTTGGTTGTGGGTGATAGGTTGTTGGCTTTTGTGGTATTGGATAATGAATTTATAACCTAAAACCAACAACCTGTCACCTTTTCTAATCATGTATTATCAGCGCGGATTGTGGCGCAACTGTCACTTTCGTGCCGTTTACAGTGCCCAATCCGTTCTCATCAATCTTTCCGTCACGGCAGACAACAGTGTATTTGCCCTCCGGAACATCAACGGTGCGCGCCTCACGGTTGGCGTTAAGCACCACGATGATGTTGCGCCAGTCGTCACGTCCGGCATAGTTCTTCAGGCGGAAAGCCACGAGTGCGTCCTGTGAAGGCAGGAACTCAAGATGCTTGCGCACAAGGTCGGCACTGCCAAGACGGAAAGCCGGGTGGTTTTGTCGCAAGGAAATTAGCTTGCTGTAGTAGTCGAGGACATTGCTGTAACGTATCGGGTTGTTCCAGTTGAGACGGTTGATGGAGTCCGGAGAGTTATAGCTGTTGTGCACACCCTGCTTGTTTCGGAGCATTTCCTCTCCACAAAGGATGAACGGAACGCCTTGCGATGTGAATACAGCCGTCTGTGCAAGAAGGTCAAGGCGTATGAGTTCATCATCTTTTATGTTAGGGATGCTTGCGCGCAGACGGTCGACAAGGCACATGTCGTCATGGCAGCTTACGTAGCTAATCATCTGTGAAGGCTCCAAAGCCCATGGCTTCTTGGAGTAGTTTACCTTTGCACAGTCAACCTGAGGATGCTCCACAGCTCCTGCAATGCCGAACTTTATGCTCTCTTCCCCTCCTGCAATGCCGGCAAGGAACTGACCTTTCGTGTCGTCACTGAACGGACCGCGCAGTGCGTCGCGCATCTCATCGCTGAAGGCTGCGATACCCGGCATCATGCCGATGTTTGCCTTCATGCCGAGCTTGTCCTGCGGATAAGCGCATGTTCCTGCACTCCAACCCTCGCCATAGATGAAGATTGTTGGGTCAATCTCGTTCACTGTTGCACGCACAAGGTTCATAGTCTCGATGTCATGGATACCCATAAGATCGAAGCGGAAACCGTCAATGTGGTACTCTTCAATCCAATATTTCACGCTCTCGACTATGAAACGGCGCATCATCTCACGCTCACTGGCAGTTTCATTGCCACAGCCGGAGCCGTCAGAATACTTTCCGTCGGCTGTCTTGCGATAGAAATAGTCCGGATAAGTGCGCTGGAAATTGCTTCCGTCGATGTCGAAAGTATGGTTGTAGACCACATCAAGAATTACTCTGATGCCTGCTTTGTGAAGAGCCTGCACCATCTTCTTGAACTCGATAATGCGCACATGAGGATTGTAAGGGTCAGTGGAATAAGAGCCGTCAGGCACATTATAGTTCACCGGGTCATATCCCCAATTGTACTGAGGTGTGTCGAGTTTTGTCTCGTCCACTGACGCATAGTCAAACGAAGGAAGGATATGTATGGCGTTGACTCCGAGGGATTTCAGGTAGTTTATGCTCCAATCCTCAGTGAGAGCAAGGAACTTGCCGGGATATTCCGTGCTTGCCCTTTTGACTTTAATGTCGTTTGGAGTGCCTGCATCGATATTGATGTTGCGTGCAATGGAGAAATCCCTGTGGTGCATCTCATATATAACAAGGTCTACAGGCGACTTAATCACAGGGCGGACATCGTTCTCCCAGCCTGCCGGGTCTGTGTCGTTAAGGTCAATGATAGCACCCCTTTTGCCGTTCACACCGACGGCACGCGCGAAGATTCCTGCCGATTCACCGCGTCCGGTGTCAAAAGTGTAGAACTTGTTCTTATGGTCTCCCGGCACTACGGCTGTCCATTGACAGTCGCCGGTGCGCTTCATCTTTACGGTCTTGACAGCCTTTCCGCCATGCCCTTTGCCATAAAGGCGCACCTTTACGTCCTTCGCATCGTTGGGAGCGAAGAGCTTGAAGGTCGTAGACTGTGGCGAATAGACCATCTCATCAAACTGCTGTGCATTGGCAACGCTATAGCTCATTGCTGCAATGGCACAGGAAAGGAATATCTTTTTTGCTTCCATTTCTTTGTCTTTTCCTGTAAATGATTATTTTGCCATTATGCTCATGGCGAAGCCGCCGCCACGCGCTTCCTTCACTTTGATAACATCGCCCTTCTTCACGGTACGACGTGTGATGGTGTAAGCCTTAGGATTCTTCTCGTAATCGGCATTCTCCGCATCCTTGTACAGTGTGCACTCGTACTTGCGACCCTTGTCAAGGAAATCAAGTTTCACGACAGCCGTGCGTGCGTCAGCGTTTGTCTTGCCGCCCACAAACCAGTTGTCCTTGCCCTTTTCCTTGCGTGCCACGGTGATGTACTGTGCCGGTTCTGCCTCAAGGTACTTAGAGTCGTCCCAATCGCATGGCACATCGCGGATGAACTGGAATGCGTCATCGTACTTCTCATAATGCTCAGGAAGGTCGGCAGCCATCTGCAACGGGCTGTACATCACAAGGTAAAGAGAGAGCTGACCGCAAAGAGTGGTGTGGACAAAGCTCTTGTTTTCGCTCCATGATGACAGCTGTGTCTCGAAGATTCCCGGAGTGTAGTCCATCGGACCTCCCTGCAAACGTGTGAACGGAAGCATCACTGTGTGGTACGGAACGCTACCGCCAAACGCTTCATACTCAGTGCCTCGCGCACTTTCGTTGCCTACAAGGTTAGGCCATGTGCGGCAGATGCCGGTAGGGCGTGTAGCCTCATGCGCGTTAACCATTATATGATGCTTTGCAGCTTCCTCAATGACATGCTGATAATGGTTGTTCATCAACTGGCTGTAATGATACTCTCCGCGTGGAATCATGTCACCGACATAACCAGTCTTGACAGCGTCGTAGCCATATTTGTTCATAAGTTTGAACGCATCCTCAAGGTGACGCTCGTAGTTGATGACAGAGCCGCTTGTCTCATGGTGCATCATAAGTTTCACGCCTTTTGAATGAGCGTACTCGTTAAGAGCCTTGATGTCAAAGTCCGGATATGGTGTGACAAAGTCAAACACGTCAAGCTTCTGATGACCAAACCAGTCTTCCCAGCCTTCGTTCCATCCTTCCACAAGCACCTGGTCAAGACCATTCTTCGCTGCAAAGTCGATGTATCGGCGCACCTCTGCGTTTGTTGCGCCGTGCGTGCCGTTAGGCTTGCACTTGGCATAGTCGGTGATTCCGAGCTTCACGGAAGGATAATCATTGGTATAGCTCCATGACTTTGCTCCGACAATCATGTTCCACCAAACACCGCAATACTTTGTAGGATGAATCCAAGATGTGTCCTCTATCTTGCAAGGTTCATTGAGATTCAGGGTGAGTTTGCATGAAAGCATGTCGCGTGCGTCGTCACTTACGAGCACCGTGCGCCACGGAGTGTTGAACGGAGTCTGTATGTAGCCTTTCTTGCCGGTGGCATCCGGTGTAAGCCATGACTCAAAAGTCATTGTCTGAGGGTCAAGATTGAGGTGCATGGTAGGGTAGTTCAGGCATGCCGCCTCATGGATATTGATGTACAGACCGTCAGCGGATTTCAACTGGAGTGATGTCTGCACACCGGTCTTTGAGAACGTTGTGGTAGACGAGTTGTCGGCATAACGCTCATAAACCTTGTCAAATACCTTGCCGATTTCTGACATCTTCGTTATCTGATACTCATATTCCTGAGTGTCATAATCACCCGGAATCCAATACGCAGTGTGGTCTCCTGCCATTGCAAACTGAGTGTGTTCTTCCTTGATAATGAAATAGTTCAGCTCGTTCTGCTGCGGAAACTCATAGCGAAGTCCCATGCCATAGTCATAAACACGGAAGCGTATGAGGATGTCACGCTTTGTTGCAGGCTGTGTAAGGGTTACAGCCAGCTCGTTGTAGTTGTTCCTTATGGTGCGTGTCTCGCCCCATACAGGAGTCCAAGTCTCATCGAATGAAGAGGTTTTTGTGTCTTTCACCTTAAAGCCATCCATGAGGTCAGTCTCCTTCATGCCCTTGCTTGCGTGCTTGCTCTTCACAAGTTCCAGTCCGAGACCGCTTGGTTTCACCACATCCTTAGCCTTGTAAGTCATTTCATACGTTGGTTTTCCACCGTCGGCAAGTGAGAATTTCACCACCACATTGCCGTCAGGCGATGTCACAGTCTGGGCTGTCGCCATAAGTGGCGATGCCAACAACGCCAATAATATGTTTCTATAATTCATATTGTTAATAGTTGTAGATTAATAAAATACTCCATTTTATTTGGTTCTTCCGTAAAATGTATCCATGAATTCTCCAAGTTCGCCCATAGTCATAGTTGCAGGAACCGCGTTAGCGGTGACAAGAAAGTAGCCGTGGGTAGCACCCACGGGATTAGCAGAATGTCTCTGTAACCGACCGATTTATCGGTCGAATAGGATACAACCACAACCAATATTCGACCGATAAATCGGTCGTAGCCATTGACGGATTATTGATTCCGTGGGTTGCTACCCACGGCTACCATATTGTCACCGCTAACGCGGTTCCTTTATACGTATCAGTCTCTGTAACTGCAAAGGCAGAGCTACTATATTCAATCGCTATGCGGTTGTTTCCGGCAAACGTTTACACATTTTACGAAATTCCCCTTTTTACTGCCTGCCGCTTACCATTATGAGTGACGAGATTCTGTTGTTGAACTCCTCGGCAGCCATAAGTTGCTCCAGCGTCAGGTGCATACGGTAACGCCAATAATGGCGCGGATTAGCCGGAATGTTGATGCGTTCGGCATCAGCATCGGCAAGGCGCTGTCCCTCGTCTATGGCGAGCCAGTCCTGCAATGACAGCAGACAGAGCATCGACGAAGAGTGGAGATGGCGCGCAACGATGTCGTTTGCCAGCCAGCCCGGCAGCGGATGAGGCGCAGCACCGCCATGTTGCAGCATTGTGTTGTAGAATTTCTGTGCGCGTTCCGTGTCCTCATCCCACCATTGTCTCAGTGTTGACATGTCATGGGTCGATATGGTACAGACAGAGCGGTATGGGTTGCGTGACAAGTAGCCGAACTCCACAGCCGGGTCTTTAGGCATGGACTGAATCTCCAGGCTTAGGATTTTCAGCTCGTTCATGACAGGAGCGACGCATTCCGGCACCATTCCGAGGTCCTCGGCGCATACGAGCATACGGGTCGCCTGAGTGAGTTTCGGCAGTTTCTTCATTGCCTCATGATACCAAAAATCATTGTTCCTGCGGTAGAAATAGTCATTATACAGGCGGTTGAAAGCAGCCTTGTCGCAATCCCACAGTGACTCGTAGATGAAGTCTGTCTGCACTGCGATGCGCGGATGATAAAGGTTTGCGTCCTTATGGTCGCGCAGGAACAGCACGTCGCTTATTAGAGCATATAGTCCGTTGCGCAGGTTGGTTTCTTCTACGGATGTCTTTCCATGGAAAGCAGCCTCAATCTTGCGCTGCGTGTCGTATTCCGGTTTCATCTCATATCTGTCACCGCAACGGTTCAAATACATTTCTTTCACATGCTGAGCACGCTCATTGAACATCCGTTCGAGCACCCAATCCGTGATGAAAGGCTTTGTGAACAGGTCTTCCTGGAACCAAAGTCCGTAGCTTTCAATCTCTTCGCGCGTCATGCCCTGTGACGGAGAGAACTGCCCGAGCAGACCGTGCACGGCGTTGATTGGTATCTCCCATATACGGAAGAATCCGAGAACGTGGTCGATGCGGTAAGCGTCGAAGTACTGCGCCATCTTGCTGAAGCGGCGCACCCACCATGAACAACCATCCTTCATCATCTCTTCCCAGTTGTAAGTAGGGAAGCCCCAGTTCTGTCCGTTGGTAGAAAAAGCATCCGGTGGAGCACCCGCTTGTCCGTTGAGGTTGAAATATTTCGGTTCCACCCATGCCTCCACGCTCTCGCGGCTTATGCCGATAGGGATGTCGCCCTTTAGGATTACGCCTTTCGCAAGTGCATATTCATGTGCCGCACGCATCTGCTTGTCAAGGTTAAACTGCACAAAGTACCAGAAAGAGGCCTCTGCATACATCCTTGTCGCAGGGTTTGCAAACTCCTCGCGCTCTTCGTCCGACAGGCTGTGGTGGTCAGGCCATTCATTGAACTGTGCCGTTCCGTACATGTCCCTGAAATGGCAGAAGGCCGCATAAGGCACAAGCCAATCCTTGTTTGCATCAAAGAAAGTGCCGAACTCCTTGCTTTTCAGCACCTTCTTGCTTGTTTCTGCAAACAGTTCCTTGAGGAAACTTATCTTCGCCTCGTTGACACGCTCATAGTCAATCTGTGGCAGTGCGTTAAGTTCTTTCGCAAGTTCGTCATAGTGCTTCTGACGCTCTGCATCGCCAAGACGTGGCAGCTGGCGAAGGTCGGTGTACTGCGGATGCAGTGCAAAGATGCTTATACTGTTGTACGGATAAGAGTCCTGCCATGTATGGGTGATTGTCGTGTCGTTTATCGGAAGTACCTGTATTATGCTCTGGTGGGTCTTGGCAGCCCAGTCGACAAGCATTTTGAGGTCGCCGAAGTCACCGACACCGAAGCTGCCCTCTGAGCGGAGGGAGAACACCGGTATGACTGTGCCTGCTCCTCGCCACGGACATACAGGCATTGCTGACTGTGAAAGGGTGAGCACAAGGGCGCAACCGTCCTCAATCTCCGGCACAAACAGTGTGCGGTTGAAGCAGGTCTCCCACATAGGCATGCCGTCCTTCTCCTCGGAGAGTGCCACAAACTTGAACTCAATGTCGTTGCCGGCGAGAGCAGAGGCGTCAAGCCATGCAACCCACTCGTTTGCAGAGTGTTCCGTCATTGGCAGTGCGTCCGCCACATCCCATGCTCCGAGTGAGGCATCGCTGCCAATCAGCGCAAGACGCTGCCCTTTGCTAAGCTGTGGGGCGCGCACTTTCAGGCATAACGCTTTACTGAAATCCACCTGCGGACATGCCGTAACCTGCTGTCCTGCAACAGCATCGGTGAATGCGGAACTGTACAGATGGGCGTCCTCCGGCATGTCAATCCAAGAATCCTCCACACGGTAACAGTCGGCTTTCGCCGCCAAGTCAAGGCGGTGGGGCGTCACAAGCCATTCCGTGCGCAGAACCTTCTCGTCGCAGACGACAGCGTAATGGTACTCGAAAGAATCTCCCTGTGATAACGGCATGTCAAGTTTGCATGCCCAGTTGTAGCCGTCCAATGTGGACATGGCATGCCGGCTGACAGCCTTTTTTGCGGTGGAATCGGTTATGTCGACCACCAATGTCTCTCCGTATTTTGTCCTGTACGACAATCTTAACTCTATATTCATAATGGTTGGTTTTATGTAATCTATGTTGTGAAACCACAGTCTGCAAGCCATTGTTCCCATGTCTGTTTATCGTGTTTATGCAAGTGATAAAACAGACGGTAATCTTTCAAAAAACGAAAGGTTACCTTTCACCTTGTAAAGTGTTACCTTTTACCATGCAAAGTGTTACCTTTTGCAGGGTAAATCGTTACCTTTTGCAAGATGGTTTGTAAGTTGTTGAAAACTATATGGTTACAAATGTATTGGAGCACCTTTACGGTCAGCTTGCCAAAGTGCGGTTATTTGTCGGTCACATTTTCTTATGTTATTTGCTTTTCTCCTTTATGATGAACACGCATGCAGCACCAATCATCAGCAGCACTCCTGCCACGAAGAGCATGTTGGCCTGTGCGCTGCCGACAAGTTCAAGCAGTACGCCGCCCAATGCAGCGGCTATAATCTGCGGCACGCATATCGTTCCGTTGAACAGTCCGAGGTAGACACCCAGGTGACCGTAGCCCTCGAGGGCGTTTGTCACCAATGTGAAAGGCATGGCAAGTATTGCCGCCCATGCACATCCGATAAGGAAATAAGCCACAAACAGCACGTGCTGGTCATGGATGAACGGCACGAGGCAGAAGCCTATGCCGCCAAGGACAAGGCTGAGGGAGTAAGCCACCTTGCGGTTGCGTATCATCGGCAGTACCATAGCCCACACGACGCTGCCTATAGCCTGCACGGCAAAGAGCACGCCCACCCAGTTGCCTGCCTCCTGATAGTGGCATGACGTTACGTCAGTTGTGTTCCAGCAGGTCTCGGCGATGGCTCCGTTGGTGTAGGTCCACATGTACATGAATGCCGCCCAGCAGAAGAACTGCACCAGTCCTATTGTCCAGAAAGCCGACGGAGCGTTCTTGAGGAGCGTGAGATAGTTGACCTTTTCATCCTCCAAAGGTTTGTCAAGACCATGGTATTCGGCATATTCCTTCGGCGGCATCTCCTTGACTTTCACGGTGGTGTAGATGACACAGAGTATCAGTATGGTGGCACCGATGTAGAAAGAATATATCACCGAGTCAGGCACAACACCCTTTTCGGCTATGTTGCTTATGCCGATGATTGTGAAGATGTATGGGAACAGATAGCCCACCAATGAGCCTGCGTTGCAGAGGAATCTCTGGATGGAGTAGGCGAGGGTCTTCTGCTTCTCGTTGACCATGTCGCCCACAAGCATCTTGAAAGGCTGCATCGCCATGTTGATGCTTGTGTCGAGGAGCATCAGCGAGCACAGTCCGAAGCACATGGCGGTGCTTACCGCCAGTCCGAAGGAGCCGGCGTTAGGGAGGAGGCACATCACAAGCACTGCCACGGCGGCACCGATGAAGAGGTAGGGGATGCGGCGTCCGAAGCGGCACCATGTCTTGTCGCTCAATGTTCCTACTATCGGCTGCACGACGATGCCCATCAACGGCGGCAGTATCCAGAAGTAACTCAAAGAATGCGGGTCAGCCCCGAGAGTGGCGAAGATGCGCGAAATGTTGGCACTCTGAAGGGCGTAGGCAATCTGGACTCCGAAGAATCCGAAGCTCAGATTCCATAATTTGCTGAATGACAAATCAGGTCTTGTTTTCATTTTATAATCATTTATTTTAGTTATTGGTTATGGGTAAAATCTTTTTCAGGTAGCTTTCAGGTGGCTTTCCGTTGCCGGGTCATCCCTTTTCCGGCTGTTTTGTCGTGCCGCGTATTATGAGTTTTGTCCTTACAATGCGCTTTTCCACTTTCTCGGGAGGGATGGTGTTCTCAGCCTTGCCTATGATGATTGACGCTGCTTCTTCACCGACTTTCTGCCCATGCTGGTCAACGGTGGTGAGCATCGGCTCGCATGCCTTGGCACGGTCGCCGTTGGTGAATCCGCACAAAGCCACGTCCTCAGGCACGCGCAGCCCCATTCTCTTGGCTGCATAAAGAGCTCCGATGGCGGTGTCGTCGTTCACGGCAAAGAAGCCGTCAGGCGGATTGTCGGAAGACAAAATGGGGGGGGGTGATTCGCTCCGCTTCGGCACGGTTGTCGCAGAAGCAGACAAGGTCTTTGTCCATCTCTATGCCGTGCTTCAGCAATGCATCCTTGTAGCCGTTGAAGCGGTTCTTTGAGATTTCAAGTGTCATGGATGAACCGAAGAAGGCTATGCGCCGGCAGCCGGTCTCGATGAGGTGGCTCACGGCGTTGAATGCGCCGCAATAGTCGTCGACAACCACTCGGTTGGCGTTTACTCCGGTGCAGATGCGGTCATAGAACACCAGCGGAATGCCTTTGTCCAGGAGTTTTTGGAAGTGGTCGTACTGCATTGTGTTCTTTGCCTGTGACACAATGACTCCGCAGACCTTGTTTTCAAGGAACGACTGGCATATCTGCACTTCGCGCTCATAGTCCTCCATGCTCTGTGCTGCCATTATCCGGTAGCCGTGACGGCTTGCCATGGACTCTATGCCGGCAAGGACAGAGGAGAAATAGTAATGGACGAACTCCGGCAGAATCACTCCGATGACCTTCATTGGCTTGATTCTGCTGTTGTGCAACGACACGGCTATGGCATTGGGCGTGAAGTTATGCTCCTTAGCATACTGCTGTATGGCGCGCCGCTTCTCAAGGCTTATCCTTGGATAATCCTTCAAGGCACGTGACACAGTCGTTACCGATACGCCGAACTTCTTGGCAATATCCTTCATTGTGAGTTGGGCATTTTCTTTCATTTTCGTTCCTTTCGCCTGCCGGCAGGGTGGGTTGTTTTTGTTAGATAAAAGCAGTTCTTCTTGCGGATTGTCCGCATGACGGTGGGAGTTGGTTGCAAAGTGCGGCATGGCACAGACGCAACTCTGTTACAAAATTCGGAAAATTTCTTGGCATTTGCAAGAAATCTGGGAAACATTTCTCATCGCATGCTTCATATTCCACGAACTTCCTCCATAACCACCTGTGGTGCTATATATGGGTGCTATATATATAATATGTATGCTTTGTTCATCGGAAACTGTTTGGCTTGATTAGGTAAATTTCAGGTAATCCGACAAGGATTTTTCAGACTTGTTGAGGTTTGTTGACTGCAAAGTTACCCATTAAACTGAATATTAATGGCATTTACATACTTAAAAACAAGTTTAGAAGTTGTGCAATCGTTAATCCTGTGAAAACAACTCAAAAGGTAAGAAAAAAAACTTAAATTAGTGGAAAAACATCTACTTTTGCACCATAAACCTGAAATCAGTGCCCAAGAGGGCTATTTTAAGATAGAAAGAGTGTTTAACTAACTTTTAATAATAATTTATTTAATGAATGTAATGATGAAGCAATCAGACATCAGACTTCCATTCAGGCTGGCAGCCCTTGTATTAGGGTTGTTCCTGGCAGTCGGGGCTTTTGCGCAGGTTACTGTCAATGGACATGTAAAGGACGCACAAGGCGAACCGATTATCGGTGCCACTATCCGTGTGGCAGGTTCTAATGCAGGTGCCGTGAGTGATTTTGACGGCAACTTCAGTATTAATGCAGAGCAAGGCAGCAAGCTCTCTGTGTCGTATGTTGGCTATCAGCCTGCAACGGTGGCGGTCAATGGCTCTTCCCTCGTCATCACCATGCAGGACGATGCGAAAATGCTTGAGAACGTTGTGGTGATTGGCTACGGTGTGGCAAAGAAGAACGACCTTACGGGTTCTGTGACAGCCATCAAGCCGGACGAGAAGAACAAGCCGCTTGTTACTTCTGCCCAAGAGATGATGCAGGGAAAGATTGCCGGTGTGAATGTCACTACCGGTGGCGGCACTCCTGGTGGCGGCGCTACTATCCGTATCCGTGGCGGTTCTTCACTGAATGCCAGCAATGACCCTCTTGTCGTTATTGACGGTATGGCTATCGACAACCAGGGTGTGAAGGGTGCACCTAACGCTCTTGCAATGGTTAACCCTAATGACATTGAGACTTTCACAGTGCTTAAGGATGCTTCTGCGACAGCCATCTATGGTAGCCGTGGCTCAAATGGTGTTATCATCATCACCACAAAGAAGGGACGCAAAGGTTCTGCTCCTCAGGTTTCCTACACAGGCAATGTCTCTTATTCATTTGTAAACAAGAAGGTTGATGTGCTCAATGCAGCAGAGTACCGTGATTTCGTGAAGAATTATTATGGTGAGGGGTCTGATGCATGGAACCTGCTTGGCAATGCTGATACAGACTGGCAGGATGAAATCTACCGCCCGGCTGTAACTTCTGACCACAACATCACCGTTGCCGGTGGTCTGAAGAACATGCCTTACCGCTTCAGCGCAGGTTTCACAGACCAGGATGGTGTGGTAAAGACATCAAACTATCAGCGCACAACGGCTAATCTTAATCTCAACCCTTCATTGCTTGATGACCATCTGAAGCTTAACCTGAACGCTAAGTTCATGTATACCCACAGCAGATATGCTGACGGTGAGGCTCTGAGTTCTGCTGTTCGCACCGACCCTACACAGCCGGTGAGAAGCTACGACTCTAAGTTTGACAACTTCCATAATTATTTCACATGGACAAGTGACGGTACAGCGCTTGGCATTCCTGGCTATCCTTACACTCAGAACAGTAATGCCAGCAAGAACCCTGTCGCTATCCTTAATGGAAAGAACGACCGTGCCAACTCTTATGACTATATGGTGAACGTTGAGGCTGACTACCAGATTCATGGCTTTGAAGACCTCCGCTTGCATGTTGGCGTTTCTGGCGATTGGGCTAACGGTACTCAGAAGACTGACGTTGAGCCTTGGAGCCCTCAGACTTTCTACTATGGAAGCACCGGCTACACTTACGAGAAGAAGCGCAACCTTGTCGGTACAGCTTATGCACAGTATTACAAGGATTTCCTTAAGACACAGCACGTGGACATCATGGCAGGTTATGAGATGAGTGAACTCCGCTATGAAGGTGACAGCCGCTATTCAAGAATCAACCCGGATGTGAATGGTGACTATAATGTGACTAACGGTATTTGGAAGCAGCACTCACGTCTGCAGTCATTCTATGGACGTTTCAACTATATCGCATGGGACCGCTACATGGTTACTGCAACTGTGCGTCGCGACGGTTCATCACGTTTCGCTGAACATTGGGCAACATTCCCTGCCGTGGCTCTTGGCTGGAAAGTCAACGAAGAGGCTTTCCTTAAGAATGCTAACTGGCTGGAAGAGTTAAAGATTCGTCTTGGCTGGGGTAAGACAGGTCAGCAGGATGGCATCGGAAACTATAATTATTTCGCAAACTATGATGTCAACAACACTAACGTTGACGGTCGTTATCCTATCACTGGTGTAGGCAATGACAGTGGTCTCCTTTATCGTCCACAGGCTTATAACAAGAATCTTAAGTGGGAGACCACTGAGACTTGGAACGCAGGTCTTGACATCGCACTGTTCCGCAACCGCGTGACAGCGAGCGTTGACTATTATTTCCGCAAGACAACCGACCTTATCAACACAGCGTACGTTTCTGCCGGCTCTAATTTCCGTAACCAGGTGACTTCAAACATCGGTTCGTTGGAAAACAGAGGTGTGGAGGCATCACTCACAGTACGCCCAATCCAGACAAAGGACTGGCAGTGGGAGGTGACAGCTAACTTCACATACAACAAGAACGAAATCACAGAACTGACAGGCGAATCATCAAAGGTCAAGACAGGTGGCATCTCTGCAGGTACAGGTAATACCTGCCAAGTCCATACTGTTGGTTATCCTGCATCTTCATTCCTGGTTTACCAGCAGGTTTATGACCAGAATGGAAAGCCGCTGGAGGGCGTTTATGTTGACCGCAATGCTGACGGAAAGATTTCTGAGGAAGATATGTATATATACAAGAGTCCAGCAGCTCCTTATCTTGCAGGACTCAGCTCACGTCTTCAGTACAAGAATTGGGATTTCGGCTTCTCTCTCCGTGGCAGCTTCGGAAACTATGTCTACAATGATTTCCAGGCAGGAAACGTGAATATCGATAAGCGCTATGACTCTTCTTTCGGCTACACTCAGAACTCTACACCATGGGCTGTGGAGAACGGTTGGAAGACTTATGACCATGTCCTCTCTGACATGTTCGTACAGAATGCTTCATTCATCAAGCTTGACAACATCACTCTTGGCTACTCATTCAACAACCTCTTCAAGGGTGGCAACTACAAAGGTCTTGGCGGCCGTCTGTATCTGACAGCCACAAACGTTGCCACATGGACAGAGTTTGAAGGTGTTGACCCTGAAGTGTTCGGTGGTATAGCTGGTTCTGTTTACCCACGCCCAATCTCATTCACAATGGGTCTGAACCTTAATTTCTAATCTTTAAACAGAAGAACAACTATGAATATTAAATTTATAAAGAACATACTTCCAGTCTCTGCCATTGCGCTGACAATGGGATTGGCTTCCTGCGACTATCTTGATGTGGAGCCTCAGGATCCAAGTTCTATCTCCACGGTAGATGAGGCTGGCCTATATACAAAATGCTATGCTAACATGGCGTTGGCAGGTAATACAGGAGCTAATGGCGATTGTGACATCGACGGTCTTGATGGTGGCACGACTGGATTTGTCCGTCAGCTTTGGAATGCAAACGAATTGCCGACTGACGAGGCTATATGCGCATGGGGTGATACCGGCATTCCTCAGTTCAATTATAACCAGTGGGACGCTTCGCATCCAATGCTTCAGGGATTCTATTACCGCCTGTATGCCGGTATAGACTACTGCAACCACTATCTTGAAGTGTGTGCCGGAGTGGATGCCACACGTGAGGCTGAGGTCCGTTTCCTTCGTGCCCTCTATTACTATTATCTGATGGATTGCTTTGGAAACGTGCCTTTTGCTACACAGATTTCCGCAGAATCACCTGAGCAGATACAGCGTGCAGACTTGTTCAATTGGATAGAAGGTGAACTTCTTGCTGTTAAGGACCAGATGCAGACTCCCGTTGCACGCAAGTCTTCTGATACAGGCTACGGCCGTGCTGACCAGGATGCAGCAAACCTGCTCCTTGCGCGTATGTACCTGAATGCTGAGGTGTATACCGGTACAGCTCGTTGGGCTGATGCTCAGACTTATGCTGAGAAGGTTATCAACGGTCCTCACAAACTTTGGACAGGAAGTGTCAATGGTTGGTCATCTTACCAGATGCTCTTCATGGGTGACAATGGTGAGAACGGTGCTTCACAGGAGGCTATCCTGCCATTGCTTCAGGATGGCAAGACTACCACTTCTTGGGGTGCGTCACTGTTCCTGATGGCTTCTACATGGAAGGCTGATATGGATATTGACGGAAACTTTAATACTACGGAGTTCTGGGCAGGTAACCGCGCACGCTCACAGTTTGTCGCTAAGTTCTTCCCTAATGGTGACGCTCCACAGACAGACCTTAACAGCATGCCAATAGCTGCCGGTGACGACCGCGCACTCTTCTTCGGCAAAGATCGTGAGCTTGTTGTCACCACTCCAAGCGAGTATACATCAGGTTACGCAGTAGGCAAGTTCCGCAACACTTATTCTACAGGTGGTGCCGGCCATAGCTCACAGTTCATCGACACTGACTATTTCCTGATGCGTTCTGCTGAGGCTTACCTTATCGCTGCTGAGGCTGACGCACGTCTTAACGGTGGAACGACCACAGCGACAGGTACAAAATATATGGATGATATCCGTAACCGTGCGCATGCCAGCACATCGTTGACATACTCGCTTAACCAGATTATTGATGAACGTGCACGTGAGCTTTATTATGAGGGCTTCCGTCGTACTGACCTTATCCGCTTCGATATGTTCCACAGTAACAAGTACATGTGGGAATGGAAAGGTGGAGCACAGAATGGCGCAAGTTTCGCTGCTTACCGTGACATCTATGCTATACCTGCTGAGGATATGAATGCAAATCCTAAACTCACGCAGAACAATGGTTATTAATCCCTTAAATGAATACTATAATGAAAAAGATATTTTCATATATCATGATGTTTGCTGCTGCGACAATGGTGCTTTCATCATGTGAAGATGACAGAGACTCAAATCCGACTTTGCAGACTCCGACAACGTTTGTACTTAATGAGTCTCCTATGGCAAACCAACTTGTTGACCTTGCCAACTCTGAGAAAATCGTGCTTAAGTGCTCACAGCCGGACTATGGCTTTCCTGTCAGTGCTACATATTCTGTAGAGGTTTCGTTTAATGCGGACATGAGCAATAGCATCGTTCTTGACGAGACATACAACAACACTGTGATAGAAATTGATGCAAAGACTCTTGCCAGCACGCTGACTCTTGCAAAGGTTGAGAATGAAGGAATGGAAGAGGCACAGTTCCCTTTGGATCTTCCTCTCTATTTCCGCGTGACATCAAAGATTCTTTCTGTGAACGAAGAAGTGCCGGGCACAGCGATTACTTCAAACACTATAGCTCTCAACAATGTTCATTTGGCATACACTCTCGCACCGGTAGAGGCTCCTTCCGACGTTTATGTCATTGGCAAATTCTGCGATTGGAAATGGGATAACTGCCTGACAATGGTTCATGTGCATAGTACAAATGATGTCCTTTGGACAATGGTATGGCTTGATGATGAAGGCATAAAGCTCAACACTGCCAAATCTTGGGACAGTAACGATGTCGGTTATGATAAGATAACTGTCTCTGGTGACCTTAAGGATGAAATCGTTAGCTCCGGAGGCAACATTGCTACAAGCGTTGCCGGTGGCAAATGGTATTTGATGGTTGTGACAACATCTGTTAACGGACGTGAAATCAAGTATGATGTCCAGTTCAATGAAGCAAAAGTTTGGCTCATGGGACCAATCGTCGGCAATGGAAACTGGGCTGAGCTTGAGGAAGGATGGTCATGCGAGATACCAACGGTGAAAGATGACTATTTTGTTTCTCCTGCTTTTGCCGGCAGCGTTCCTGGTGGTGACGGTGATGGCGTGCGTGCTTATGTCAAGGTGCCTGGATATGACTGGTGGAAGAGTGAGTTCATTGTTCTCAAAGGTAAGATAGCATATCGTGGAACAGGTGATGACCAAGACCGCGTGAAAGGTGATGCAGGTCAAAGGCTCTATCTGAACTTCTTCAAGGGCGAAGGTGAGATTAAGTAAAACTAAAAAAACGATTTTAAGATTATGAAAAATATAACTAAGTTATTGGCTCTCGGTATGGCAGGTCTGTGTTTTACAGCCTGCACCGAAGACTATACTGATTGGGCGGAACCTCAGCATAACGACCCGGAGGGTGCTGTTGTATTGCCAAACATAACCTCACAGGCGGCAGTTACTTCGGTCAATGTCAGTGAGCTGGACGAGGCTGCCAATATCTCTTTGGTCACATTCCAGGGAGATGTTGCAGAGGACATAAAGATGGTTGACAGTTACATCAATCTCGTACCGTCAGGCTCAACCGGTGTCACTCCTGCCACTATAGCTCTTGATGCTTCCGGAACTACTACTGTTGGTAAGTTGAATGAAGCTGTACTCAAGGTGTTGGGGGAGGATGCTGAGTCTGTACCTTATGATTTCGATGGAGCTGTCTATGCTAATCTCGTTGTTAATGGATACGCAACAAGTGTTAAGACCGGCGACATCAAAATCAATGTGACACCAATGGCTGTTCCTAATGTCCCTGCTGTAGGCTATATTTATGACACAGACCCTGTCCTTTACCTTACCGGCAGCAACTATGGCTGGGGTGGCACATGGCTCCCTTTGGTTCCTGTCTATGGTCATCCTACCATGTCTTGGAGAATCATTTATCTGCATGAAGGTGAGGAGTTCAAGTTCGCACCACAGGCTGATTGGGGCAATGACTTCGGAACTGAGGCTACAATAATTGATGACAATGCAGGCATGAATCCTTCTGGCGGTGGCAACATCGTTGTAGGCAATGCCGGATGGTATTTGCTTATTGTAGATAATACGGAAGGTGCACGTACCGTGACTATCAACAAACCGGAGATTTACCTTATCGGTAATACATTTGGTTCATGGGATGCTGCAAATCCTGATGCAGTGTTCACATTCCCTAAGGATGAGAATGGTGTGTTCATTTCTCCTAAATTCATAGCAGATGATGAGGTGCGTATGCATGTTTCAATCCCAGGAGCAGACTGGTGGCAGTCGGAGTTCATCGGACTGGAGACCGGTGAGGTTGATTTCCGTGGCAACGGTGGTGACCAGACTCGTGTGAAAGTAAAGGCGGGACAGCGCTTGTACCTTAATCTCAATGGTGGTGGTGCTCTTTACAAATAATTAAAAACATTGTGATTATGAAAAAGATTATATCATTAGCAGCTTCAGTGGCATTCCTTCTCGGAATGTCCACTGCTGCCAACGCTCAGGAGACAGTCGTAGACCCTGAGGGTGGACATAACTTCATAGGTGTGAAAGGTGGTGCTCAGGCAACTCTGACCCATTACAATTTCACAGACCTTATTACTCCACAGTTCGGCGTATATTTCGGACGCTATTTCAATCAGTATGTTGGTGCGCGTATTGATGTTACGGGTTATCAGACCAAAGGTGGCTTCAAGGCTGACCGTTATGGTTTCATCAATCAGGATACACCTTACAAATTCAATGCTGCGACCGCAGATTTGGACTTGCTGATGAACATGACAAACATCATCAACCCAAAGCGTGTCAACCGCTCATGGAACTGGAACCTGCTTGCCGGTTTTGGAGTAAACTACTCTTGGAAGCATGATGAGTTTGATGCTATCGTCACAAATGTCAAGAATGCAAACATCTATTATGACGGTCCGGTGTCATGTGCCACAAAGCACGCTTCTTTCAACGGTCGCCTTGGCACACAGGTGGAGTACAACTTCAGCAAGAACTTCTCAATCATGTTCGAGGCTGACGCCAACTACAAGAATGACCAGTACAACCTCAAGTTCAACGACCAGGTGGATTGGCAGGTGCAGGCATTCATCGGCATAACATACAAGTTCGGACATAAGAAAAAGAAGGTGGAGCAGCCTGCTCCCGAACCAGCTCCGGTGGTAAGGGAAGAGCCGAAGCCTGTTGTTGTCGAGAAGAAGGAAGAGCCGAAGCCGGTAGTCAAGGTCAAGGAGACAACCCAGAAGGAAATCTTCTTCAAGATAAACAAGTCAGAGGGCACAGAGGCTGAGAACAAGAAAATCGCCGAGGCTGCCGAATGGCTCAAGGCTCATCCGACAGCTACCGCTACCGTCAAGGGCTACGCTGACAAGGGCACTGGCAATGCCAAAATCAATGCCCGCATAGCAAAGAAGCGTGCTGACAATGTAGCGAAGAAGCTCACAGACGTTTATGGCATTGACGCTTCACGCCTTGAGGTAAGCTCTTATGGCGACACAGTACAGCCTAAGGCTGCAAACAATGACAACCGTCTTGTGATTATCGTTGCCACTGAGCAATAAACTTTCCCTATACTAATGCAAACACAGGAATGGCAATCAAGCGATGCCGTTCCTGTGTTTTTTGTTCACAATGTGCAGGAATGGTCGGGTGCAAGTCTCTCATGCAGTCGCATCATGCCAAGCTGTTTCTTTGTGATATGGGAAAGAAACAGCTTTTAATGTTGGTGGTCTTATATTCCTTTTGCCAATATGTAAGCAAACGTGAACAAATGTTTGCAAAGCATCAGGCAAATCGCTGTTTGTGTAACCTTGAAAATCCAACAGATGTTAAAATATGGTTGATATAACGAAAGGTAACACTTGACTGTGCAAAGCGTTACCTTTCATTAAGTCAAGCGTTACCTTTTGCAATGCGAATGGTTACCTTTCATAGTGTCACTTATTATATTCTGATTTTTAACACTTGGGACTATGCAAACTGCAGCTTGGTTATCCGGAATGCCGATTGAAATACAGTTTCCTCATCAGGTTGTCAAACAACAGGCAAAGGATGAATGCCATGATGAAAAGTGCATAGAAGTATAGTCCCGGTATGTCACGAATCTCCGGGTGGCTGACAGCCGATGCGTATTCTCGAACCATGTCACCGCAATAGATGAGCAGGCATGCCATTCCGCATGCGGCAAGGAGCACAGCGGCTGCGACGGTAGCCGCAAGGTCAGTGGCATGCTTTATGGAGCGAGTGTCCTGCTCTTTGGCGGTATAGGTTTGCTGGTCGCGTTTGTCGTGGAACTGAAGCTGGGAGACAAGAAATAATAATTGTACCGGTATGTAAAGAGCAACTCCCTTGTCCTTGATATGTTGTCGGACAAGGGAGTTGCCTGTTTGTTGAAACAGCTTTTGATGTTCCGTATTGTATAATATTGCGATGCGGAATGGCTGTTTAGATTAATAAAGTGCTACTTTCCCTAAACTTCCAAGGTCAAGGTTTGCTGTGACTCCCATAGCTTTGAAAACCCTTACTATATTGGCGAAAGTGAGGTTCTTTCCACTCTCAATCTTTGAAATTTGTGCTCGTTGCACACCAATGAGTTCGCCAAGTTGCTGTTGGGTCATATTTTTTGATAAACGTGCTTTCTTTATTGCATCACCTATCATGAATGCTTTTATGTCAGCTTCATATTCATCTCTTTTGATTGTCCCTTTCTTACCGATGAATTCGTCTTCAATCTCTTCCAGTGTATAATAGTTTCTATGCTCCATATTATTTCTTTTTGTCTTTATAATATTCATTCATAATCTTCTATGCCTGTTTGATTTCATTTGGCGGAGTCTTCTGAGTTTTCTTTGTAAATCCATGCGTTGCGATAACTATTGACTTTTGGTTTTCGTCCCAAAAAGCAAGTGGTCTGTAGGTCATGCCATTGAATCGTGTGCGAAATTCCCATATCTCAGTGTCTCCTAACTTCTTGAATAATTCAGGGTCAATTACCAAAGTCGCCTTGCGGACATTACTGATAATTTTGTTTCTGGCTTTTTCTGTCAAGGTTGCCAGATACTCATGCACGTCCGGCAGGAGTATGACTTTGAAACGTGGATTTAATTCCATAATAATGATTTTATGCTGCAAAGATAATAAAAAGTTCCCAATATGGAAACAAATCATGGATTATTTTTTCCATTATTCTTATTTTTCGCCGAATGGCGGTAGTTGGGTGGGGTAACGCAAGTTTTTTGTTGTCAAAACGCAGGTATACACCCAGTTTTCTCCAAAACGACATTTTGTAAAGTAAAGTGCCATCTTTCGCAGGACGGAGGTTTGCTGCCGGCTTTGCAATCGGTTGCACACAGTTATTCATATAAATAACATGTTAATCCATACTTATGTCTGCATTATACATTAACTTTGTAAAGAAAACAAGAAAAACATGTATAACTAACACAAAAACCTGCACATGAAAAGACTATCAACACTACTTGCATCGGCATTCGTGTCTGTCGCAATGATGGCACAGGGATGGCCCGCTAACTACAATGGGGTGATGCTGCAAGGGTTTTTCTGGGACTCTTACACCGACACACAGTGGACAAACCTTGAGTCACAGGCTGAAGAACTGTCGGAATATTTCAACCTTGTATGGGTGCCGAACTCAGGAAACTGCAACTCTTCTTGGAACAACATGGGCTACATGCCTGTCTATTATTACGACCAGAATTCAAGTTTCGGTACGGAAAGCCAGTTGCGCTCCATGATTTCCACGTTCAGAAAGAACAATGTCGGTGTGATTGCCGATGTTGTTGTCAACCACCGCAACAATCTTGGCGTTGGCGGTTCGTGGGTGGACTATCCTGTAGAGACATACAACGGCACACAGTGGACGATGTATCCTACCGACATTACTGCCAATGATGATGGTGGAAAGACAGCCACATGGGCGAAGAATAACGGCATCTCACTAAGCGCAAATTACGACACAGGTGAGGATTGGAGCGGTTGCCGTGACCTTGACCACAAGAGTGAGAACGTAAGGAAGAACATCATCAACTACATTCAGTATCTGAAGAATGACCTCGGATATGCCGGCTACCGTTACGACATGGTGAAAGGTTACTCCGCTTCCTACACCGGAGAGTACAACAAGGCTGCCAATGCGGAATTCTCCGTGGGCGAATATTGGGACGGAAACACCGGTGCACTGAAGAATTGGGTGAACGGAACAAAGGTTGACGGTGCTATACAGAGTGCCGCTTTCGACTTCGCACTGCGCTATATCGTTCGTGACGCATGCAACAGTGGAGTGTGGAACAACCTTGCAAAGGCTGGTTTGAACCGTGTTGACAATTATGCTTACTCACGCTATGCCGTGACTTTCGTTGAGAACCACGACACTCAGTACAGAAGCGCGACAGAGCCAAACGACCCTATCAAGAACAACATCGAGGCTGCAAACGCTTATCTTCTCTGCTCTCCGGGTACGCCGTGCGTGTTCCTCAAGCATTGGAAGGACTACAAGGAGGAGATAAAGCAGATGATTAATGCCCGCCGACTTGCAGGCGTCACTAACCAGAGCACTGTCAACGAACTCCGCAACAGTGCGGCATACTATGTGATTCGCACTAACGGTGACAACGGAAAATATGTCTATCTTGTCACCGGCAACTATACCCCGGACAATACAAATGGCATGACTCTCGCCACAAGTGGCAAGAATTACAAGATTTATCTCTCTAATAATGTCGAGTCACCGTGGGCAAGCAAACCGTCAGGCACTTACAGCAACTCTTTCGATGTCACTCTCACTGCCATCTCAGAAGACAAGGGTGCGCAACTGGTTTACACCACCGACGGCACAGAACCGACAGCGTCAAGCACGGCAGTGAACAGCGGTGCGGTGATAACCATTGCTGCTTCCACTGTCCTGAAAGTGGCTTTGCTGAAGAACGGAACACCGCAGAACACCGTGACATACAACTATACAATAAAAATGTTTGAGCCTCATAAGGCGACTGTCTATGTGCAGAACCCGGGATGGAGCGACATGTATTTCTATGCATGGGACTCTTCTGTGTCATTGCTCGGTAGCTGGCCCGGCACAAAGATGACCACTACAACGGAAATCAATGGCAAGCAGTGGTACAGTCAGTCTTTTGATGTGAACACAGCTGACTATAGTTTCAATATTATCTTTAACCAGGGCAGCGGCAAACCGCAGACAGTGGACATCGGTCCTATCACAGAAGACAAGTATTATGTGCTCTCCACTTCAATGACAAACGGCAAGTATACCGTCACGGACATCACGGACACAATGACCGGCATCGAGGGTGTTGTGACAAGCACAGTGGCTTCTCCGACGAAGGTTTATTCCATTGACGGCAGACTGCTGTATACTATACCTGATGGTTCTGCATTGTCAGAGGTCCTGCAGAAGCTGGATAAAGGTCTGTATGTAATCGGTGGAAAGAAATATTTGAAACGATAAGTCTCTTTTTTACCAACGGACAGCGGTAATAAATATTATGCCATAAGCTGCTGCCATATAGAAAATGTAAGTCGATTTTGCTGCAAAAGGCAAATGAAAAGTCAGGACAGCGTGCCCGAAAAGGGTGACTGTCCTGACATTTTTTGTATCTTATTCCTCCAATACTTTGGCAAAGTTATAGAATAGTAATAACGAAAAAAGAAACAGAAGAAAAGCAAAAAGCTGTATATCAATAGTTTGTCGTTGGTTGTAGTTGCAATTCTTTTTTCATTCTTTTTTTTTTTACCATTTATGTGTTACTATATCGGCGCTGGCTTTTAGGACCTGATGGTGTTAACTTGCCTTTTTTGACCAAATCATAAACAAGCTTTCTTACTTCTTTATAATCAGCATCAGTCAATCTGCTGTTAATGTCTGCCAACAAAGAGTTTGGATGAAGTTCCAAGTCTTTTATTATCAGTGCTTCAAGCGTGTGTGGTTCTACAGTCTTCAGTGTTGTAGGCTGGTTTAGCTTTGCTGCTGTAATTAGTTTGGGATTAAGGAGAAAAGCATTTCCCTTTTTTATGCCTCGCGTTACTAATAATCCTTGCTTGACAAGATTGTCGGTGTATGACCTCAGTCTTTCGTCCTCTGTCAATTGTAATAGTATGGACAGTTCTGTTGACAACACTTTCTGCAATTGTGCTACAATGCCCAATGCAATGATGTTTTTCTGTGATAAAGAGTAATGGTTTACAGCATAGTCAATCAAACTGATAATCTCAGGATTAGTAATTCCTGAGTATTGTGTCACCTTCGTCTGGTTATATTCGCTTTCCACAACAGGGTTTTTCTTTGCATCCCTTGCGTTCAATTCGTAAACTAAGTCGTAGCCCGAACCTTCACCCTCCATAAGTCCGAGGTCGTGCATTATGCGTATTAAGTGTGGATTGCGCCTTATGCGCTGATGAAGGATATTGTCCTTTGTAACACCCAACGGAAGACTGCCGGGATTGGTTATTTCCAAACGGTCGGGATAAACTTCAATCATTATATCTCCGGATATTGTGTAAGCCTTATGTGCAAAAGCATTCAACAATAATTCACGAATGACCTTTGAATTATAATGTCTGATTTGAGTGCGAAACAATCCATTAGGGAACTCGTAGGAATAAGTCAGTTCAACAGCTTCTTTCTCAACGTCAAGCAGCATTTCCAACGGGTCTTGCATATTGTCGTGCCAATCACGTTTGCGGATTTTCTTGTCTGTTTGGTCATAAACAATATACTGGACTGTAATAGGATAAGCGATGTGGCTTCTTTGTGAAGGTGTTCCAAACCATAGGACGCCAAGATAAGTCAACAGTCCGTTGTTCACCAGATTGTAGCTTTCGGCTATCTCTATGTCGCTCATCTGCTTAATATGGTTTGCCACTCGTTCGGACTTCCGTATCTTTTCACAAAAAGAAGCGACAACGGAGGAGTCTATATCAGGGAATCTGTTTTCTGTTGTTATCAGTTCCCATTGGATGCTTTGCTTCTCTGAAGCCAGTCGTAGCATATCCTGACCATGAACAGGCTCACATTTGTCTGCTATGCGGATGTAAAACTTTCCATCGGAAGTAGAGGCTATCGAATTGATGGTCGGACTGACGTAGATGATAAAGTAGTGACTGTTATTATCTGCGATTAGTATCTCTGATGCAGAAAGGATAACATCAAAACATCTGCTTCGCAGTTTGGTAACAGCATTGTTTGCTTCTTCCTGCGAAATCATGACATCAGTTTCCGGAGCTTGACTCTTGTCGTCATAACCAATAAATATCTTGCCTCCTTGCGCATTGGCAAAAGCAACGCAGGTAACTGCAAGATTTGCGAAACCTTTGTCACCTGTACGTATTTTCTGGATAGATTTATATTCTATGGTTTGATGCTCGTGATTCATACGCTGATTTGTTTGTTCCTAATTGCAGATTGTTGGTTTGTCTCAGCAACCTATTTTCCCAATACTTTCACAAACTGCACTTTGTCTTTGTTGCGTGGCTTTGCTTTCGGAGCTTCGTCAGGGAAACCGAGGGCAACGATAAGGCAGAGATTGTAATGCGCACTGAATCCGAGTTTGTCAAGTATGTCGTACTTTTCCTTCATGGAGCGTACAGGCATTCCGAGGTTTATAGTGCCCAGACCGTAGGCGGTTGCGGCAAGGCAGATGTTCTCTGAGAGCAGCCCGCAATCAATTTGTGCCATGTCGTACTCATCATTGGCGGCGATGAACAGATAGACCGGTGCTTTGTACAGTCCGCGGAGGTTCTCCGAAAGGTAAGCAGCCGACTTCGGGTCGTCCACGACCTTCACCTCATAGTTCTGCGCATTCATGCCGTTTGGAGCGTTTATTCCGCATTCGATGATTCTGTCCAGTGTGTCGCGGGACACTGTTTGCGGTGTAAACTTCCGTATGCTGCGGCGTGACATGATGTTGTTGATGACGGTTTCCGTATCGTTTTGTTCGCTTTTTCCTGTTGTGGTCTTATCTGAAGAGGCAGTGCATGAACTTGCACCAAGTAGCAGTGCGAGGAGGAATGTTGTGAGTGAGTGTTTCATAAGTTTATGTATTTGTTTGTAATCAGTCAAGAAACTTTATGTAACTTGCCGAGAAATGGTTTACAATCTGCCAAGGAATTTCTCGCGATTGACAATGAATCGCAGATGCGAGCCTTTGCCCAAGAGTGTTCCGTCGCAATAAGCCTCAATCTCAAATGTCAGTTTCCGGCCGTCAACCTTGGTTAGCCGTGCTGTCGCCTCCACTGCTTTGCCCACCGGAGTAGGGCATAGGTGGCTTGATTCGATGTGCCCTCCGACTGTTGTCTCTCCTTCCTGCAGGCTGCCGGCGACAGCAAGCATGGCGGCATTCTCCATTAACGCCATCATCCGCGGTGTGGCAAGCACCGGCATATCGCCCGAACCCAGTGCGATGGCAGTGTCACTTTCCTTTACTGTGAGACACGATGTGTGGGTCAATCCTTTTTCAATCATAGTTGTATTGGTAATTGCTCAACTTTCGCAAATGTTCAAGTTGAATGATTATTGATTTTTTTTGTAATGTCATTAGAAATGTTATTTTGTCAGTGTCAATGCGATGCATAACTGTTTATTTCAATCAATATTGCTGATAAGCACAAGTCCCACTTTTTCCACAATACCTGTCACAAGGGCATTTCCCATCAAAAAAGCTCTTCGCAAGTCTGATGCCCCCTTTGTGTGGTTGTCAGGGAACATGTTAAGGCGCTCAAGTTCCATAGGGGTCAGTCGTCTGTAACGACCGCTATCGGTCTTTATCACATGTTTGAAACGCGAAGGACCTTGTCCTCCTTCGCCGGTAATGATGGTGCGGGAAGGCTTGTCCAAACTGTCAGGGAATGCCATCGCTCCTTCTGAATATTTGTATTCATAGCCATCGGCAGTGACACGCGTCTCTTTTTTTGCCCCTTTGAGATATTTCCATTTTGGAAGGGTCTCGTCATCAATGAAAAATTCCTTTGGCACCTCGCTGTCAGGCAGAATCAATTCTCCGAGCGTCAGTGCCGGACCATCGTATATGGGAACAACTGAAACCGTCGTCACATCACGTCCCTTGATGACACCTGCATTATGGAATTCATGCTTGAAATTAGCAGATATTTCAGCCAGATTTCCGTTTATTGCGAACTCAGAAACATGGCAACCCTCTTTCACTTGTGCCGGAAACGATTGGGCGAAGATTCCGTCTGAAAGTATAGTCTTCAGGTCTGAAGAAATATTGTGTGCCAATTTCGTCGTGTTAAGATAACCTGTGATATATGTCCTGCGACGGCGCTGTGGCATACCATATTCTGCCGCATTTATTACGCGCCACTCCACTGTATAGTCCAGGTCTGCCAATGAAGCGAGGATAATGCCAAAGTCACGGCCTCGTTGTGAAGCGGGAGATTTCAGCAGACGGTCGACATTCTCGAAAAACAGGTATTTAGGACGATTCACCATTTCTGAAATAATGCGGTATATTTGCCACCAAAGTACACCTTTCTTGCCCTCTATGCCACCGGAGTTTTTTAGTGTCGTAGCAACAGAATAGTCTTGGCAGGGGAATCCTCCAACAAGCAGGTCGTGTTCCGGAATGCATGATGTAGGCACTGTATTTATGTCCTCATTGCTGTGTCCCTCGATTCCGAACTGCCGGCTGTATATCAGCGAGGCATCCTGTCGCTTTGTCGATGGTTCCCATTGATTGTTCCAGATAGTCTTGAAACGTTTGGATGCGCGTTCCAATCCTATTCTGAAACCTCCGACACCTGCAAACAATTCCACAACACGGACATCATCCGATGTCTCATTACTGTTCTCTGGCATACATGCTGAGAAAAGTGCCTGCTCATGATAGTTTTTATGTGTTGCCGCACTATATCTTGCAACAGGTTCGCAGACAATGTGCAAATCTGCCTCTTCCGGTAAGCTATACTGTCTTTCTTTAACCATTACTTCTAAATTTGTTTTCCCATTCATCACCATATGCCTGTCTGACAACGTTTGCCAAGTACTTGTTGTCAAGCCAGTAACACTTTTTCTTCACTTGTTCGCCTGTCAACGGGCTTTCTGTCATGTCTCTGCTTGTCTGTGCTTTGGGGCGGACGTGGAAATGTCTGCCGTCTGATAATCGCCAGAATGTGTTTCTTTTCTCCTTTTGTGTTTCCTCATTATTGTCATAAAGTGTGTCCTTCTCCACATTTTCTTTTATGTTCCACCAGTATTCTTTGGCTTCGGCAAGGACAGTGTCAGGCAATGATGTGAACACTATTTTGTCAAGCACATAACGTTTTTCTTTTTCCCATCCACCACGATAAGAATCCTCCTGTCGGAAAACTATCAGCATCATTCTCGAATGAACAATCTCATACCAACGAGAATTCTCCCAATCGTCTGTCTCGTGTATTTCTTGATAATCTATGTTCTCAAAAGACATATGTTCCTTTATGCGACCGTTCTTTTCTATGCGGATAGTCTTAGCGATAATTCCGGCTTTGCGGATTTCTTCTGCATCATTATATTCTTTCAGACCTTTCCGGAGTATGTGCTTGGCAATTCTTGCGTATTTGCTTTTGTCCGCAGCTTTGATGCTCATTCCCAAATATTCAGAAAGTTGTATGTAGTCTAAGCCATAATATGGCTCGAAGCGTCTTTTAATAATGTTTTCGAAAGAGTCGGCACGAAGTTCTTCAACACTGACAAGCTGAGGAAACTCTGGCTGCACATCCGTATTCGTGGCCATATTGCTGCCGGAATTTGCAACAAATGAGAGGACAGTGCGCATATACGATGCTTTCAGCGAGAATGCTCTGCTCTTTGCAAGAACCTTGCTGAATGGCTGTCTTCTCAGAGATGAACCGTCTTTCCCTTTTGTACAAGCAGCAAGATAGTATGTGTCACTTTCAGAAATCTCATGTGCCTTGCCTTCCTTTATTTTGTCGATGATGGTGTAATAGTCATGCTTGATGATTTCAAGGTCTTTGTCTTTTATTGCCCAAAGCACGCTATATACAAACTGCATGTCTTGCCACTGCGCCCCACTGTCATGTATATAAAACAGGATGAGCATAAGAAGGAATTTCTTGCAAAGCAGTGAATCCTCAAATTGAATGTCCGTTATGTTGACATAATCTATCATATCAATAACAAGGCGTTCTTTGATTGCCAACCCTTTTTTCTTTTGCGCCAATGGTGTCACTTTCAATTCTACACCTGCTTCAGGAAAGTCCGGGCGAGGGTCTGAATTTGGTTTGTATCCAAAGAAATACTCTTCCACAAGGTTGCCAAGTTTTCCCTTGCTTTTGTTTTCTACAAAAGGAATGCAGCATGAAGAGTCTATTCTTTTAACGGCTTCGGCAAGAGTATTGCCAAGCAGCAATCCGCTATATCCGAATATGGAGGACGCATCATTGGAATCGTATAGTTGTTTAAGCATGTGTATCAATGAAATCAAAATATGTCAGATATGCAAAGTTAATGAAAATATTCTAAAATTCATGGTTGCTTTGGAATTATTTCTTTTGAGACTTTAGCAAAGCAGTGTAGAGTCACATATTTGAATGCTAATGGATTTGGAATTATATTGGTTAAGACCTTTGGCTGTGTGATGTTTAAAACAATTATGCCATGCCCTGCGCCAATGAAGGCGTTGAAGGCATGGCATAGATACGATTACTTGCTCAAAGATGCGATTGTCTCTTTCAGAGCGGCTATCTTTTCAAGAGAGTCAGCCTCTTTCTTGCGCTCGAGAGCGACAACAGCCTCAGGGGCATTAGCCACGAAACGCTCGTTGGAGAGCTTCTTGCGGATGCCGTTGAGGAAGCCCTCAAGGTGCTTGAGCTCTGCCTCTGCCTTGGCGATTTCCGCCTCTGTGTCGATGAGGTCGCCAAGAGGAACGGCATATTCGCGTGTGCCAATCATGAATGATGATGAGCCGTCACCCTTCTGCTGTACATAGTTGATGTCGGAAAGACCCGCCATCTTCTTGATGATAGTGTTGAGCTCAGTGTCGGCATCTGCCTCGTTTGCCACAATCTCCAGTGTCAGTGGCTCACGCGGAGCGATGTTCTTCGACTGCCTTACGCCACGCACTCCGGAGATAATCTGCTTCGCTGTCTCGTAGCGTGCAAGGAGAGTCTTCTCCTCGTCGGTGAGAGCATCGAGCTTGAAGACATCCACCATGAGTGCCTCACCGTCCTTGCGGTCGATGATATGCTGCCACAATTCCTCGGTGATGAACGGCATGAACGGATGGATGACGTGCAGGAGCTTGTCGAAGATGGTCAAAGTCTCCTCGTAAGTTGTGCGGTCAATCGGTGCCTGATAAGCAGGCTTAATCATTTCAAGGTACCAGCCGGAGAACTCATCCGTGAACAGTTTGAATGCTGTCATCAGTGCATCGTTAAGACGATACTTGCTGAAATGGTCATTGATTTCCGCATAGTCAGCCTTGATTTTCGCGTTCATCCATGCTATGGACTTGGCGTTGCTCTCAGGCTGCTCTATGTCTGCAACCTCCCAACCTTTGACAAGGCGGAAGGCGTTCCACATCTTGTTGCAGAAGTTCATACCCTGTGCGCACAGCGCATCATCATAGAGAATGTCGTTGCTGGCAGGCGCAGCGAGCATCATTCCCATACGCACACCGTCGGCACCGAAGCGTTCGATAAGTTCGAGAGCGTCAGGAGAGTTGCCGAGGGACTTGCTCATCTTGCGTCCAATCTTATCACGCACAATACCGGTGAAGTATACATTGCGGAACGGAATGTCCTTCATGTACTCGCATCCCGCCATAATCATGCGCGCAACCCAGAAGAAGATGATGTCCGGGCCTGTCACAAGGTCGGAAGTAGGGTAGTAGTACTTGATTTCCTCGTTGTCCGGATTGTTGATACCGTCGAAGAGTGATACCGGCCACAGCCATGAAGAGAACCATGTGTCGAGAGCATCCTCGTCGCGGCGGAGCTGCTCCATTGTCACTGAAGGGTCGATCTCCTTTGCCTTTGCAAGTGCTTCCTCCTCGGTAAGTGCCACGACAAAGCGCTCATTGCCGTCCTCTGTCTCAGGCAGGAAGTAAGCCGGAATGCGGTGTCCCCACCACAACTGGCGTGAGATGCACCAGTCCTGGATGTTCTCCAGCCAGTTCTTGTATGTCGTGACGTACTTTGTAGGATAGAATTTCAGTTTTCCTTCCAGCACCGGTGGCAATGCTATGTCCGCCATGTGCTGCATGGAGAGGAACCACTGCTTGCAGAGACGCGGCTCGACGGCAGTGTCCTGGTTGCGCTCGGAGTAGCCAACCTTGTTGTCATAATCCTCAATGTGATCCATCAAGCCAGCCTCCTCGAGGTCTTTGGCAATCTGCTTGCGGACAACCATACGGTCCATTCCGACATAAAGACCGCCTGCCTCGGAGATTGTTCCGTCAGGGTTGAAGATGTCAATAGTCTCCAGATTGTGAGTCTTGCCCAACGCATAGTCGTTCACATCGTGAGCCGGAGTGACCTTCAGACAGCCTGTTCCGAACTCGATGTCCACATAGCGGTCCTCGATTACAGGGATAACACGGTTGACAAGAGGCACAATAACCTTATGACCTTTCAGCCACTGGTTCTTCACATCCTTAGGGTTGATGCACATAGCGGTATCGCCCATGATTGTCTCAGGACGTGTCGTTGCGACAATGGCGTAGTAGCCCTTCTCGTCCTTATGGACAACCTCGCCCTCTTCGCCTGTCAGCACGACAGGATTGGTGTCGGCATCGGCAACATAGTACTTCAAGTGATAGAGCTTGGACTTCTCCTCACGGTAGATAACTTCCTCAGTAGAGAGCACAGTCTGTGCCTTCGAATCCCAGTTTACCATGCGCAGACCACGGTAGATGTAGCCCTTCTCGTAAAGGTCGACAAACACTTTCATCACAGACTCCGAACGCTTCTCGTCGAGTGTGAAGGCAGTGCGGTCCCAGTCGCATGACGCTCCGAGCTTGCGAAGCTGCTTGAGGATGATGCCGCCATGCTCCTCTGTCCATGCCCAAGCATGCTCAAGGAACTGCTCACGGGTGAGGTCGCGCTTCTTGATGCCCTGCTGTGCGAGCTTGTTGACGACCTTTGCCTCTGTGGCGATGGACGCATGGTCAGTGCCGGGAACCCAACAAGCGTTCTTTCCGTCAAGGCGCGCCTTGCGGATAAGGATGTCCTGAATAGTGTTGTTGAGCATGTGTCCCATGTGCAGGACGCCTGTGACATTAGGCGGAGGGATAACTATCGTGTACGGCTCTCTGCCGTCAGGCTTGCTTGAAAAGAGCTTGTGGTCAGTCCAGTACTGATACCATTTCGCTTCCACATCTTTCGGATTGTACTTGCTTGCTAATTCCATTTTCTTCTTATAATTTGTTTTTAATTTCCAATTTGAGGTACAAAATTAATGATTTTTTTGTGAATAGCTTTTCAAAATAGGTGTTTATTATAAAATAATAACATTCAGATTGTGAAGAAAAAAGCTGTTATTCTTGTTTCAAAACTAACACCAAACGCTTCATGTAATAGTCATTCATACTATTTGCCGAAACCTTTTTGACCTTTCCATTTTTTTATTGCTTTGTCAAAATCACTTTCAAACAGATTCATTTCGCGTCTTCGATAAATCTCAAACTCGTTTTCTGCCTTTTCGATAGCTTCCTTATGCGAGATGCTTCCATTGCCAACCAACACTTGACGCTTGTGTGCAATAATCTGGTTGTCAAGCGCGTCAATCCAATCTTTCATGGTCATAGGATTCATTTCCAATGCCTGAAACTCTGCAAAGTCGAGGAATTCGGACACAAGAAGGTTCAAGCGCTGCAATTCTATTTCTGAGAGATAGTTCTTGGCTATCTTGACATCGTCTTTGGTGACATAATTCCCTTTGAAATTTGTCATACCAACAAACGGTTTCTCGTTGTCCACGCGACGATAGATAACCTCTGCTGCCGTATTCTCATGGACAGCATAATGTAGTTTGTTCTGCACAGTGGCAAAGAATAATTTCTTCATGCTGCTGCGAGGGTCGTAATCTGTAGCGGTAGCAAGAAATTCTTTACAGTTCGATTTTCTTCCAACTCCCCGTCTTTTAATATGTTGTCAATATGTTGGCTAATATTCTGTTTTGTAGTGCAATATATTTCCGCTAACTGATTTTGTGTTAACCACAAATCCTCATCGGCGAAACGCACTGAGACGCGGGTTATCTCGTCATCGTCTTGGTATAGTATTATTTTGTTTTCTTCTGCCATAGTTGTATCTGTGAATGCGGAGCGAGGTTTTTCTCCCCCCCCCCTTACAAAGGTATTTCTCCCGATTTTACAACGCGAGTTCGGGATAAGAAAGTCCCCGAAAAAGTTGGTAATCTCGCAAATATTTTGTATATTTGTAAGTGAAAATCAATAACATACTAAAAATACAAGCAATCTGCTCCGGCATTTGTTTTCTTATTGGACGAAATGTTAAAATTCGATGAAAAGTTTTTGCAAAGTACACTTGTGAGTTTTCTAATTATTGCCCCTTGGAAAGGGCGGGATTATGCTTTTGAAGATGGAAAATGTCTGTTTGCGACCCCATGTGTGGCGAAAGATGATGCGAATGGTAACGCTTTGCGGTGCGAAAGGTAACGAATCGCGATGCAATTCATAACCTTTTGTGCTGCAAATCAATACCAATCGCCTTGTGAATTGATACCAATCGCAGTTGTTTGTTGTGATAAAGATAGAATGAAAAATGTTATCTTGTTGATTGATAGGCGGTTGGTGAGAAGGTGGAATTTTTGTCATTTTCCGATTATTGTTGTTGAATTTTATTTTGAGGAAAATGTTTATGTTAAAAAATGGGCGAGTTTTCTAATTGGTGGTCACGCAGATTTCGCAGATATACGCAGATGATACAACAATTTGGCAATAAGTGTTGGTCTTCGAAATTTGCGTGGAGTGTTTTGCTGTTGTGTGAATTTTCGGGAGAAAAATGCAGTCGTTGTATGGGGAAAACAAAGTTTTATCACAGATAAATGCTATTCTTGCGTTAAATTTAGTTGCAGGATTCTCCTATTTAGAAAATAATCTGTAAATTTGCAAAATATTACGTGCGTTCATAATAAAATGAATTGACATCGCAACATAACATAATAAAACTTAACAACAATTATGGCAAAAAAGAACGAAAAACTCTTCAGCGAGTTTGTCGCACCGTCACGTCAGGAATGGCTTGACAAGATTCAGGTTGACCTGAAGGGCGCTGATTTCAACAAGCGTCTGGTGTGGAAGACTAACGAAGGTTTCAATGTGCAGCCATTCTACCGCAAGGAAGATGTGGAGAAGCTGCAGACTCCGGAGGCTATGCCGGGCGAGTTTCCTTTTGTCCGTGGCAACAAGAAGCTCGACAACGAATGGTATGTGCGTCAGAACATCGTGGCAGACTCTGCCGCGGAAGCAAACGCTAAGGCACTCGATGTGCTTAACAAGGGCATCACATCCCTTGGTTTCCACATCTGCGGCTCACAGCTCAGCCGTGAGTACGTGGAGACTCTGCTCGAGGGAATCTACTGCGACTGCGTGGAGCTGAACTTCACTACATGCAAGCGTCACTCTGTTGAGCTTGCTCAGATGCTTGTCGACATCTTCGAGAAGAAGGGTTATGACAAGGAGAAGATTGTCGCTTCAATTGATTGGGACCCAATGGAGAAGATGCTCGGCGGCAAGGATGTCGAGGGAGTGCTTCAGTTTGCGAAGCCTTTGGTTGAGGCTGTCAAGGACTATCCTCACTTCCGCGTCATTGCAGTCAATACCGTTGCTCTCAGCAATGCCGGTGCATATATCGTGCAGGAGCTGGGCTACGCTCTCGCATGGGGCGCAGAGTACTTGCAGATGCTTGTCGAGGCAGGTGTCGATGCTACTCTCGCAGCAAAGAAAATCAAGTTCAACATGGGCATCTCCGAGAACTATTTCATGGAGATTGCTAAGTTCCGTGCGGCACGCCTTCTGTGGGCAGAGATTGTCAAGCAGTACAATCCTTCATGCGACTGCGCTTGCAAGATGATTGTTAATGCCGAGACCACAAAGTACAACATGACTGTCTTTGACGCTTATGTGAACATGCTTCGTTCACAGACAGAGACAATGTCTGCGGCTCTTGCCGGTGTCCACTCTATCGTTGTCACACCGTTTGACGCGGCTTACGAGAAGCCAAACGATTTCTCAGAGCGCATCGCACGCAACCAGCAGCTGCTCCTGAAGGAAGAGTGCCATTTCGATACTGTCGTTGACCCGTCAGCAGGTTCTTACTATATAGAGGAACTCACTTCTTCTCTCGCAACAGAGGCTTGGAAGATATTCCTCAACGTAGAGGAGCAGGGCGGTTTCCTCGCTGCCATAAAAGCCGGAACAGTGCAGGATGACATCAACGCCACAAACGACAAGCGTCATCTCCATGCTGCACAGCGCCGTGAGTTTATCCTCGGCACAAACCAGTTCCCTAATTTCATCGAGACATCTGAGGGCAAGGCTCCTCTCGCTCATGAGTGTAAGGGCAAGTGTGGCGAGGAAGGCACACTGAAGGCTGTCAAGGCTACACGCCTTGCTGCGGACTTCGAGGACCTTCGTCTTGCTACAGAAAAGGCTGAGAAGCAGCCTGTTGCGTTCATGGTTACTATCGGCAACCTTGCATGGCGTCAGGCACGCGCACAGTTCTCTTGCAACTTCCTTGCCGCTGCCGGCTACAAAGTTATTGACAACCTCGGCTTCAAGACTGTTGAGGAGGGTGTCGATGCAGCTGTTGCGGCAGGTGCGGACATTGTCGTTCTCTGCTCAAGCGATGACGAGTATGCAGAGTATGCTGTTCCTGCGTTCAAGTATCTTGACAACCGCGCAATCTATGCCGTTGCAGGTGCTCCGGCATGTGCCGAGGAACTGAAGGCTGCAGGCATAGAGAACTTTATCCATGTCAAGGTCAACCAGTTGGAGACTTTGAAGATGTTTAACTCAAAACTCGGTATCTAAACGATTATGGCAAGAAAAGATTTTAAGAATATTGATATCTTTGCAGGTATCGAGAAGAAAGACGGCGCACAGTGGCAGAAGGACAATGGTGTGAAGAACGTGTGGAAGACACCTGAGCACATTGAGGTGAAGCCGGTCTATACAAAGGAAGACCTTGAAGGCGTGGAGCATCTTGACTTCGCTGCCGGTATTCCTCCGTTCCTCCGCGGTCCTTATTCGATGATGTATCCTTTCCGTCCGTGGACCATCCGCCAGTATGCCGGATTCTCTACAGCAGAGGAGTCCAATGCGTTCTATCGCAGAAACCTCGCTTCCGGACAGAAAGGTCTGTCAGTGGCTTTTGACCTTCCTACCCACCGTGGCTATGACCCTGACAACATGCGTGTTATCGGTGATGTCGGCAAGGCCGGTGTTTCTATCTGTTCTGTTGAGAACATGAAGGTTCTGTTCGACGGCATTCCATTGAACAAGATGTCTGTCTCAATGACAATGAACGGTGCGGTTCTCCCAATCCTCGCTTTCTACATTGTGGCAGGACTTGAGCAGGGTGCAAAGCTCGAAGAGATGGCAGGAACAATCCAGAATGACATCCTGAAGGAGTTCATGGTGCGTAACACCTATATATATCCACCGTCATTCTCCATGAAGATTATCGCTGACATCTTCGAGTACACATCAAAGAACATGCCGAAGTTCAACAGTATCTCTATCTCCGGCTACCACATGCAGGAGGCAGGTGCTACTGCTGACATCGAGCTTGCCTACACTCTCGCTGACGGTATGGACTATTTGCGTGCCGGTGTGAACGCAGGCATCGACATCGATGCTTTCGCTCCACGCCTCTCATTCTTCTGGGCTATCGGCATGAACCACTTCATGGAGATTGCCAAGATGCGTGCCGGCCGTCTGTTGTGGGCTAAGATTGTCAAGAGCTTCGGTGCGAAGAATCCTAAGTCAATGGCTCTCCGTACTCACTCACAGACATCAGGATGGTCACTCACTGAGCAAGACCCGTTCAACAATGTCGGCCGTACATGTATCGAGGCTATGGCTGCCGTTCTCGGACATACACAGTCCCTGCATACAAACTCTCTCGATGAGGCTATCGCACTGCCGACAGACTTCTCTGCACGTATCGCACGTAACACACAGATTTACATCCAGAACGAGACAAAGGTATGTAAGGAGATTGACCCATGGGCAGGTTCTTACTACGTAGAGTCTCTGACTCAGGAGCTTGTGGAGAAGGCTTGGGAGCATATCCAGGAGATTGAGAAGCTCGGCGGTATGGCTAAGGCTATAGAGACCGGTGTGCCTAAGATGCGTATCGAGGAGGCTGCTGCCCGCACACAGGCACGTATCGACTCCGGAGTGCAGACCATCGTCGGCACAAACAAGTACCGTCTTGACCATGAGGATCCAATCGACATCCTCGAGGTCGACAACACTGCCGTTCGTCTCCAGCAGGAGGCTGCGCTCAAGGAGCTTAAGGCTAACCGCGACAATGAGGCTGGCCAAAAGGCACTTGACGCTCTGACAGAGGTGGTACGCACAGGCGAGGGCAACTTGCTTGAGGCTGCTGTCGAGTGTGCTAAGCTCCGTTGTACACTTGGTGAAATCAGTGATGCTTGTGAAAAAATAGTAGGACGTTATAAGGCTGTGGTAAGAACAATTTCAGGCGTTTATTCTTCAGAGTACAAGAAGGACGCAGAGTTTGAAGAGGCTGTTCGCTTGACGAACGAGTTTGCCGAGAAGGAAGGACGCCGTCCTCGTATCTTCGTGGCAAAGATGGGACAGGACGGTCATGACCGTGGTGCAAAGGTTGTTGCCACAGGTTATGCAGACTGTGGTTTCGACGTGGATATGGGACCTTTGTTCCAGACTCCTGCCGAGGCTGCCCGTGAGGCTGTCGAGAACGATGTGCACATTGTCGGTGTGTCTTCTCTTGCTGCCGGTCACAAGACCCTTATCCCTCAGCTCTTTGAGGAACTGAAGAAGCTCGGACGTGAGGACATCATGGTCATTGCCGGTGGTGTCATCCCTGCACAGGATTATGACTTCCTCTATAAGGCAGGTGTTGCTGCAATCTTCGGTCCAGGTACCTCTGTGGCTTACTCAGCAAAGACAATGATGGAACTCCTTATGGACAAGGACTAACATAAACGCAAAAACGCTGAGGCCTTCGGGAAAGCCGAAGACCTCAGCGTAATCTGTTACAGGTTTTATAAAAAGCAAAAACGATGAAAGATTTTTTTAAGAACATTCTTGCCACAGTATTCGGCATATTCCTTTGTATAGGTATTTTCATAGCATTCTCTATCATCAGCCTAATCGGTATGGTGGCATCCTCATCAACGGAGACTGAGGTTAAGGACAATTCGGTGCTTGTCCTCAATCTACGGGGACAGATAAATGAACAGGGTGCTGATGACCCGTTCGCAGGATTGTTGGGAGACGAAGGACTGTCAACAGGGCTGAATGACATCCTCTCTGCTATTGACAAGGCAAAGGATAATGATGCCATTAAAGGAATCTACATCGAAACCGGTACACTTGCCACTGACAATGCTACCATTCAGGAAATACGCAATAAACTGAAGGAATTCAAATCCAAGAAGAAATGGATTGTCGCTTATGGCGAGAACTTCACTCAGGGCGCATACTATCTTGCGTCGGTAGCCGACAAGGTCTATATCAACCCTTATGGACATCTTGATTTCCATGGTATCGGAGCACAGCCAAGGTATATCAAGGATTTTATGGCGATGTTCGGTGTGAAATATAATATAATAAAGGTGGGCACTTACAAGAGTGCCACAGAGATGTACACCGAGGAGAAAATGTCTGACGCAAACCGTGAGCAGGTTTCTGCATACATCAACGGCATGTGGCAGAATATCCTGAAAGACATCTCTGCTTCACGTAAAATCAGTGTCGCAGAACTGAACAAGATTGCTGATGGCTTCACGTTTATGAGCAATACAAAGACTCTGAAAGCCCAGAAACTTGTTGACGGTATGCTGTATGCCGACCAGGTGAAAGCGGAAGTGAAGAAACTTCTTGGCTTAGACGCAGACAAAGAGATAAACCAGCTCAGTGTCGCTGCAATGAAGAATGTCACAGTCAAGAACAAGTCTGATAACGAGATTGCTGTATATTACTGTGAAGGAGCTATAGTTCAGCATCCTATCCAAGGTTTCGCTATGGGCGGCACAACACAGATTGTAGGCAAGGACGTGTGCAAAGACCTTGAAAAACTTGCCAACGACGATGACATCAAAGCCGTAGTTCTCCGCATTAACTCTCCTGGTGGTGACGCTTACGCTTCCGAGCAGATGTGGCACTACATCTCAGAACTGAAGAAAGTAAAACCGGTTGTTGTCTCCATGGGCGGATGTGCTGCTTCCGGTGGTTACTACATGTCATGTAACGCTTCATGGATTGTTGCCCAGCCAAACACTATTACGGGTTCTATCGGAATCTTTGGAGCATTCCCTGACTTGACAGACTTGATGACCCAGAAGTTGAAGTTCCACTATGACGAGGTTAAGACAAATGCTAATTCCACATTCTCTCCTGTGGCTATGTCACGCCCTCTCACTGCTGACGAGATAGCTGCCATGCAGACATGGATAAATGAGGGATACGCCCTTTTCCGCAAACGTGTGGCTGACGGACGCAGGATGAAGGTAGAGAAAGTGGAAGAACTTGCACAGGGTAGGGTATGGCTTGCCACTGACGGTCTGAAGAACGGGCTTGTCGACCAGCTTGGCGGACTTGATGATGCAGTGAAGAAAGCTGCTCAACTGGCTAAAGTCAAGGACTATCGTACTGCTGATTATCCTGCCATGCCAGACGTAATGTCTCAGCTCTTTAACAAAATCAGTGGCGGAACAGGCAGTGCTCTTGACGAACAGTTGCGTCTCGCTCTCGGCTCATACTATGAACCGTTCATGCTGATGCGCACTGTCAATGAGCAGTCTACTGTTCAGGCACGTATGCCATACTTCCTTGAGATGAAGTAATCCTCACTTGTTAATATAATAACCACACTCCTTTGGCTGTCCCAACAGACGGCAGCCACAATAAAAGCCCGGCGGGCAAGTGCCCATACAAAGACACTGCCCGCCGGTTTATCATATAAATATGGAAGGTGATTTCATAAAGATTTACAAGGCATTGACACCGTTGAGCTGGCTCTACGGCATGGGTGTCGGATTCCGTAATATGCTTTTCGAGATGGGAATACTACGCAGCCGTAGTTTCACAATCCCGATAATCTCCGTCGGAAACATCACCGTCGGAGGGGCGGGAAAGACTCCGCATGTGGAGTATCTTGTGCGCCTGCTGCGGAAGCGTGTGAGGGTGGCTGTCCTTTCGCGTGGCTACAAACGGAAGACACGAGGGTATGTCCTTGCGGAAGGCAACATGACATCCGCTGACATTGGCGACGAACCATGTCAGATGTATATGAAATACGGTGCCGATACGGATAAGAACCGTGTTTACATAGCCGTGGATGCCAACCGATGCGAGGGCATAGAACGACTGCGGCATGACAAAGCGACCGAAGACACGGATGTCATAATCCTTGACGACGCTTATCAGCATCGCTATGTGAAGCCGGGAGTTAATATCCTCCTTGTGGATTATCACCGTCTGATAGTCTATGACAAGCTGCTTCCGGCAGGACGCTTGCGTGAGCCGAAGAGCGGCAAGGAGCGCGCGGACATTGTCATTGTAACAAAATGCCCTAAGGATTTGCGCCCGATGGAGTTCCGTGTCATAAAGAAAGCGATGGACCTCCGACCTTACCAAAAACTGTTCTTTACGACCCTGAACTACGGCGCACTCTATCCGGTGTTCCCGGAAGGAAATGCCATGCGGCTTGAAGATATATCGGAGAAGTATAATGTCGTTGCACTGACAGGCATTGCCTCACCGCAGCAACTCTTGCTTGACCTCGGAAAATATACAAAGAACATCACCCCGATGACATTCAGTGACCATCACAGGTTCACTGACAAGGACATCGATAAGATAAACAATCTCTTTGACACCATACCTGAACCTCGGACAATCGTCACCACCGAGAAAGATGCGGCACGCCTGAAAGACATCGACGGACTGTCGGATGCGGTACGCAGGAGCATCCTTGCATTGCCGATAGAGATAGGATTCATGCTGGACGGTGCCGAAGAGTTTGACGAATTCATCTTGTCCTATCTTCAGAAAAACTCAAAAAACTCTATCCTTGCCCGATTGAAGGATTCGGAGAATACATCAGAAAAGAACAAAATAAACTTCAGATAGTAATGGAAATAAAGGAACTTGGCGAATTCGGACTTATCGAACGCCTTACGAAAGACATTGAGATAAAGAACCCTTCCACCTTGAAAAGTGCCGGTGACGACTGTGCAGTTATAGCCGGAAACAGCGACGAACAGACTCTTGTCACGACGGATATGCTTATGGAGGGTGTGCATTTCGACCTTACATATATAAGTATGCAGCAGCTGGGCTACAAGAGTGCGATGGTGAACATCTCCGACATCTTTGCCATGAACGGCACACCACGCCAGATGACTGTCTCCATAGCTCTCTCAAAACGCTTTACTGTTGAGGACATTGAGGATTTTTACAGCGGTCTGCGTCTTGCCTGTGACAAATGGAACATCGACATTGTCGGCGGCGATACTACTTCGTCGCTCACAGGTCTTGCAATAAGCATTACCTGCATTGGCACTGCACGTAAGGAGGACATTGTCTATCGTTCCGGTGCAAAGGATACAGACCTCATCTGTGTGACCGGCGACCTCGGTGCGGCATATATGGGACTGCAGATTCTTGAGCGTGAGAAGTCTGTCTATTACCAGCAGATTCGCGAGATACAGGCTAAGTACACTGACAAGGCGGAGCAGCGCAAGCAAATCGAGATGCTTGCCTTCTCACCTGATTTTGCAGGCAAAGAGTATCTCCTTGAGCGCCAATTGAAGCCGGAAGCACGTGGCGATGTCATCGAGACTTTGCGCAAAGCAGGCATCCGACTGACAGCGATGATGGACATTTCCGACGGACTTTCTTCCGAATTGATGCACATATGCCGACAGTCTGGCTGCGGTTGCCGTGTCTACGAGAAGAACATCCCTATTGATTATCAGGTGGCTGTGACAGCCGAAGAGTTCAACATGAACCTCACAACCTGCGCCCTTAACGGCGGCGAGGACTACGAATTGCTCTTCACCGTACCTATCGGTGACCTCTCAAAGATAGAATCATTGGAAGGCGTTAAGATGATTGGCCACATCACAAAGCCGGAGCTCGGACAACTCCTCGTCACACGTGACAACAATGAGTTCCCACTGAAAGCGCAGGGCTGGAATCACATGGCATAAGTTATAAACATGCAATAAGTGACTTATGCTGAATAATATATGAATAACTTTCTATCTTTTTGGGCTAATTCCAATAAGTAGTAAATAACCGAAACTGAAATCATCACATAAAATGAAAGATATTAAGATACAAAATTTCCGATGCTATGCAGAGAAGAGCATGTCTTTTCGTAGAGGAATAAATCTGCTGATTGGTGACAACTCTGTTGGCAAGACATCCTTGCTTCGTGCCTGCAACCTTGTAATAAACTCTTTCTTTTCTGGATTCAGTGACGAAAATACTATTTGGAAGAGTGCAGATGACGAAGATTTCAGAGAAATAAGGGCAGAGCAAACTATTGAGAGTGAAGACAAACCGATACGTATTGTCTTCCACCTTGACGATGATGACCTTCCTGCATTGAAGATTGAGGGGGGACAAACAATTCCTACTTGTTGGAGGAATGAAGAATCCGGAGAGTACTGCGACTTGATGATTGAAAAGAAGTCAAAAAAGAATGCACGTAATCTTGTTTCTGGTTTGAAGTGTCTAAAGGATTATGCTACAATGCTGCAATCCAAAGCAGTCATCGTGGAGAATGGATTGGCAAGGCAGATAAATGCACTGCCGGTATATGCTTATTATACAACAGAGGATATTCATTCCATTCGCAAATTTGATAAGGAGAAAAAGAACTTTAAGAAGTACCCTCAAAAACCGTCGTTTGGATATTTTGAAAGTTTCGATTCAAAAGGATTGCTTGATTGCTGGATAAAACGTATCCTTGTGTTGCGCGAGGCAAAGAGAGGAGATGAGGAGATAGAAAATGTACGTAATGCCATCAAAAGTGCCCTTGGTGCTGAAGGATGTGGAATTATTAATGATATAGAAATCAGACCCAATGACGGTGAGGTGGTGTTCCTTCTTGCAGACGGTCGAGAAGTTAAGACGGATTTTCTCTCTGATGGCTATCGTCGTTTAGTAAGCATTGTAATAGATATTGCCATTCGCTGCGCATTGCTCAATAAGACCATATATGGCAATGAGGCATACAAGGAAACTCATGGCACAGTGATTATTGACGAGATTGATGAACATCTGCATCCTGCACTTCAGGTGCGTGTACTTAAAGCGCTGAACAACACTTTCAAGAACGTTCAGTTTATAGTCAGCACTCACTCTCCATTAGTCATTTCATCCGTGGAGTCATGCCCTGATAATGTAGTGTATAAACTGGAGTATGACAGGGAGAATGATACTTACGTACATCACGAATTGAATACATACGGAATGGATGCGTCTACTATCATCAATGCTTATATGGGACAATCGATAAGAGCGGAAGAGATAGCAGAAAAGATTAAAGAAATCAGAGGGCTTATCGACAAAGGACAATTCCATGATGCTACGGCAAAACTTGATTCCCTGAAAGAGAAAACCAAAACTGATGACCCAGAGTTCACTCAATTAGAAACAATGATAACATTTTTGGAGGAATAGGCATGATACTCATAAAGAAGCAGAAAGAGCCGGATGCTTGGCTAAGGTATCGCCTGACTCCAAATGTGGATTATCAGTCTATACCGGAACTTGTTGAGCCTCTTTATAAAGAGCAAGGATATATCTGTGCCTATTGTATGCGCCGAATCCCTCATCGCGACAGTGTATCCAATGAGGGTCACCGTATCGAACATATGTTGAGTAGGGAGAAACATGATGACAAGAAATTGGATTACAATAATATGGTAATATGTTGTCCCGGTCATATTGGCACAGAAGATCATTGTGACAAAAATAAAGGCTCAGACGACATCAGTTTCTCTTTATTTGATAATGTGTTTATAAACTCTCTTTCCTATTCTAACGATGGCTGCATAAAATCGTCAAATGATATTTACGATAAAGAACTCAATGACATTCTTAATCTCAATACTGCATTGTTGAAGGCTAATCGTAAAAGCATGATTGATGAACTTGTCAAAGGGATACAGTCTTATGTAAAAAGAAATGGAAAGTTAGATAAATCATTTCTGTGTCACATGATTGAGAAATACTCAAGCATGTATAGTAAGGATGAAAAACAAGTCTACTATCCATACTGTGGAGTGGCAATCTATTACTTGCAGAAGAAGTTAAACAAACTGTGATAGTGCATTATAGAATAATCAAGTCACTGTCAAAAACAATATGTGCTTCATGGTACGAATATCCCCTTAAAGTAATGGAGGAGTCCGCATGAAAAAACATATCACAAAGCCCAAAAAGGCAGCATCTTCGTCATACGTGACAATAATTAGTCATCGCTAAAGGCACAAGACTGAAAAGGTTATGGCAAATATGGAACACCAATAGTCTGAAAAAACACAATTATCTGGCAAAGCAACCTCCTTTGATGATGCAGTAGTAAGGAACATGCAACATGTTTATCAGCACATAAATGAAATGATTTCACACGAAATGTTATAGAAAAATTTCACACTTTGATTTATATGAAACAATAAAATGTTTGAATGTAATAAAAATCTTCATATAAGAAATGGAATTAGGTATTTCTTATATGAAGATTATAATCTATGGAACAGCAAAATATAAACGAACTATATAATTATACTATTTACCAAAAAGGCTTATTTCTCCGTTCTCTCCTTCTGGATGGACTTTTTCCCATATGGCATCATTTAAACTTTTTATCTGTTCTTGTTCTTCAGGTGTTATCCCTTCACCATATTCACATTCGATAGGCTGTCCATCAAGAAGGGCGGCAATCATTTTGATGTACGAGAACACCTCCTGCTTTGTATTATCAAGAATTACAGCAGCGATATCACCATCCTCTGTTTTATTGAATTTCAGTTTCATATTTAATTGTATTTTTTAAAATTATACTTCTTGACTCTTTTTTTGATTGATGTCCTGCCACCATCAGTTTGATCAGCAATATAGTCCAATACTTTTTGTCCGAATACCTCACTTTCTAATGATGCAGAGCGAATGGTTATCTTGTTTCCATCGTTTTCACAAACAACAATTGTTTGAGCATCTGCCATCATAGGTATCGTTGCATTGTGGCTTACCATAATCACTTGCTTACTCCATTTTACAGCTTTGATAGTTTCTGTTAATGTCGAATTTATATATTTCACAGCCAAATTATCCTCTGGCTGATCAATAATAATGGGCGCAGTATCTTGTTCATACCCTAGTATTAAGTCCAACAAAATTGCCGTTTTCCATCCTGGACTCAAATTATTAAAATCTTTTCCGTCTTTTGTCACAATCTTATACGAACGTGTATTTAACTCCATCAATTTCGTATATACTTTCTGAGTCATATCGTTGTATGATTCGACATTGGGATTTTTCTTGAAATAACGGCTCATCAAATTCCACGGAGTAACATCTGCAATAGTATTGATATTAGATTTTAAACAGTATTTCAATGCATCTACTAGTACTTTATCGTTAAAACTAAAGTTGTTAATAACAGACAATTTATGTCCTCTTGCTTCTATCTCTCTAGTCTGAAAAGAGTATTTTGTTTTGATTAACTCTTGTTTACAGTGCTTAAAGCCCGCAAGAGCTTTTATATATTCACCTACAGTTTTAAGTAAACTATCCTTGTTTGTGATGCGGGATTGCTGCTGTCCAAGTTCATCTTTCAGTATTCTGTCTACAACTTGTTTATGTTCTTTTACGACCATAGACACATCATCAAACACAGTATAGGCTTTTGCCGCTAAAGCAAGTTTTGTTTTTATGGAGTTAATCTCTTCATTTGCACCTTCAACCAAAGGATTATTCTCTAAAAAAGTTCTAATAGTCTCTATTGCTTTTAAATCGATTTTATATTGACTCGAAGGATACTTAACGAGACTTTCTTCTTCTGCCGTTGGCATCAATATATTCAACGCATTTTTCTTTACTATGCCAGTAACAATCAACTGTCCTGGATTAGGTAATGCATTCAAGGTTCGCTCACAGTCCTCTATTTTCTCCACATACTGCAACATTTCACTAATTACTTCATGCAATCTATTTAGCCCCGTTGTAATGCTACGATTAATTTCATTGTCTGCAGGAAAAATATTCCTTAATATCTCTATTTTGTCAATGCTTTTTTCGTTATTATCCGAGATATTTTCTGCGATGAAATTTTGAGATATATAATATGGGGTCATCCCACTTGTATTCTCTACAATTATATTCTCTACACCATAACGCTCTATATACTTCGAGCCCTCAAAATCCTGATGAATATTTCTATATAATGAATCCACAAATAAAGTTTTCCCGGACGAAGATCCGCCAATTACGACATTCAGACCTTCGGTTAAGTTTACATTCACATCTATATGTTCATTCTGCAATTCTATATGCCCAATATAATCACTTCGTCGTATTGGTTTCTCATGACTAGCCACAAGTCTTGTACTTTCAGAAAGCGAAAGTCGTAATCCATCAAATGTTGGTTGCGCAAACATCCATGTTGGGATGAAATCATCATCATTGCCGCTATGCGAGCGAGGATATATACTGGGAGAATAGTTGTCAGAGCAAGTCACAAGATTAATGAACTCCGATATTCCGAGTCGTTCAAAATATCGATGAGTTGCCTCCAGCCCTTTGGTACTTCTTGATGTAAAGCCATCAAATTGATTATAATATATACTTCTATTGATTGCATTGTCTAAATTTTCACCATCGTTGATGCTATAATTAAATGCTCCATGTTTTTGTGAGCCGTGTGGTAGTAAGATGAAATCAAATGTGTCAAAACTATTAATGATTTTTTGGATATCTGGCGTATTCGGGTCATTTCGATCTGGTAATTTATTAGGATATAGCTCATCCAGAATCTCGTTTAGCGAATCTATTCCAGCCTCTTCTATAGGGGCGTTAAAATATATATGACAATGGTACGATTTTGCCTCTGCCCGATTTTGAATGTGTAATTCTACACCAATAATTAAGTTAAGACCCAGGTTTTGGGCCTTCAAATAGGCTGACTTGTTAATGGTGTTGTGATCTGTTAACGAAATCATAAACGGACTGTCTCCATTCAGTTTCTTTATTTGACCGACCAATTCTGCTATATCGTAGTTGGTATTCAGATTATTTGCATCCTCTGAAGTATGTATGTGTAAATCTATGTATATTGGTTGCATGTCAACTTGTTCTATTTAGTTTATTCATGTTTCTTATAATTCTCTACCTGTTCCAGAACTTTTTGCCATACCTCTTCATCCCATTGAGGAGGATAACCCTCTTTGTAGAGAAGGTAAGTAAGCTGGCTGGCAAGTTTGCTTTTTAAGTTGTCGTTATTTAGCCAATCGGCATAAACAGCGGTATCATCTATCAATGTCTTGATTTTCTTTGCCAACTCAATACAACGATTATCCGCATACTCAAAACCGTGTTTGTCCCGCACTTCGACAAGGACATCAAAGAAAGCTTTCTCCTCAAAAGTGATACCCAATTCCTTGAATTTCTCGCTATCAACTTTAAGCTTTTTCAGAATGTTTATCAGATTGTTCGACAGCTCATTGATTTTGTATGAAACAATGTCACATACATTATTCACTACGTTCTGTGTTACATCGTTGGTGAATGTCAACTTGTCCCTTGTATTATAGGCATCTATCGTATCTTCAAGCATTTTCTGGAAATGTTCAGCCTGTATCTTGTTTGTCCGGCTGTATGCTCTGATTGCTTTAGCGACAAGTTTACAAAGAATCTGAAACTTGGTAAACGGCATTTTTATTTCATCTACCTCTTTGGCGAATGAGTCGCTGAAAATATTTTCTTCAACACCTTCATTCATTACTCGTTCCACACCACTTGCAAGAATTGCTTCCTGAACCATCTGTTCCACATGCCTGTTCATGCTTTCTGTGTCGTGCTCTGTGGCAGTCATTTTGTTCACGTATGAGCAGATACCCATGAAGCATTGACTCCATGCTACCTCTTCTTCGGTCAGAATACCGGCAGGGTTACAGATATTATAAGCAGAACGCAGGCGTTTGACATGTTCCTTGAAAAGTTTGAGAAAAGAAACCTCACCTTTTCGTTCCACACTGTTGGCAAGGATATACTCAGCCGCTTCCTGAATGAACTGAAGTCGGGCAAGGTCATTTTTCCCGAAAAAACGGTCGAATACCAGTCCTGACAATCGCTCTCGCAAAAGTTGCAGTTCATTCCGCAATACTTCATGTGCAACCTCCAAATCTTCCTGTGGCCCGACTTCGCCACCATATTTTTTCATGGCCTTTTTCATCTCCTCGCGAATACCTATGTAGTCGATGATAAAACCATACTCTTTGGTGCCGAATTTACGGTTTACACGCGAAATAGTCTGAATAAGCGTATGTTTAGATAGCGGTTTGTCATTATAAAGCATCGTCAGGCAAGGCACATCGAATCCCGTAATCCACATATCCACATTGATAGAGATATGGAAATTCGATTTTTCCGATTTAAACTCTGAATCAAGGAATTTACGATAGTCCTTGTCTCCAAGCAGATTGTAAAGTTCCTTTTCGTCGTCCTTATCTCTGGTCATAACCATATTGACAAATGCGATGTCGTTCAGCTTATTCTTTTCGTCCGCTGTCAATACAAGTTCGTTCAATGCTTTCTTTTTCTCGAACCAATCGGGCTGCATCTCTCGCATGATTTTATACAACCTGAATGCTATCTTACGGTCTGCGCAAGTAATCATGGCCTTTTGCAAACGGTCTGTTGTCTCTGTCCGACGCTTGTAATCTTCGATAATGTCTTTTGCAACACGGTGCAGGACATCTTCATCACCGATAATCACCTCCATGCTTGACATGGCAGCTTTGCTCTTGGCAATATCTTCCGGCGTTGCCCCCTCATCCGCACATAGGCGATAATACTCTTCTACTTTCTCTGCCTGTTCTTTATTGAGGAACACACGAGCCAATCGAGGGTCATATTTAATTGGGACAGTTATGCCGTCATCCTCCGACTGCCTCATCGTATATTGGTCTACGACCTTTCCAAATACATGTATGGTTTCGTCAATGGGAGTTCCAGTAAAACCAACATAGGTAGCATTCGGCAACGCATCCCGTAAATATTTAGCAAATCCGTATGTGATTTTCGCTCCAATCCTATCGGCTTCTCCTTCGGTTTGTATGGATAGTTTCGAACCGATATTGTTCTGAGAGCGATGGGCTTCATCACTTAAGCAAATGACATTGGAACGTTCTGTCAATAATCCTGTGGTTTCTGCAAATTTCTGGATAGTCGTGATATAGACACCTCCGGTTTTACGTGTGCCCATCTCTTCTGCAAGTTCTTTTCTTGTCTCAAAGACTTTCACTGCATCATCTTCAAGATACTGTTTCGAACGACAGAACAGTTTTCCGCTTTGTGTTTCCAAATCTTCCCGATCTACTATGATGAGAATCGTAGGGCTACCCAGTTGCTTTCTGCATCGCAAAGCCAGTTGGCGTGCAAGGAACAGCATGGTATAAGTTTTTCCACACCCTGTGGCTCCGAAATATGTACCTCCCTTACCATCACCTCCGACAGAACGCAAATGATTCAGGATATGGTCTCGTAGCTTGCGCGTAGCAAAGAACTGAGGATAGCGGCATACGATTTCAGTCGTGTCGTCTTCTTTTGTCGGATCGGGGAAATAGACATAGTCCCGTAATATCTCCAATATGCGTTCCGGCGACAATGCCCCACGAATGAGCGTGCGAAGCGTGTCAAGTCCCTTTCCGGCTTTGTCCTCATTCTCAATCTTCTTCCATTCATAGAAAAATTCAAATGGCGTATATGTCGTACCCAAAGCATTCTTGGCTCCGTCACTGATTACTGCTAATGCGCAATATTTCAGCAATGCCGGAATATCCCGCATATAACGTATACAAATTTGCGTATGGGCATCGCGAATGGTGGCATTCTGTTTTGTCGGATTTTTCAATTCGATGATGCAGACGGGTATGCCGTTTACAAAAAGCAGAATGTCAGGGCGACGATTCTCACGACCTTGCTCCATGACAAACTGATTGACGCAACGGAAAATATTATGGTCGGGATGCTCGAAGTCGATGTATTCCAAGCGGAACGGATTATCCCGACCATCGCTATACGCAAAGTCGTAACCGTCACGATAGAGCAAAAAAGCATTCCGAAGAGCGTAATAGTCATTCTGACCGCCTGTATTGCGCAGATTGGCGACCATGCCATCTATCTCGGAGGTGGTCAAATTCTTATCCTTGTATTGAGTGGCAAGAAAATTCCTTAAATCCTCTTCGATGAGTGGGTCGGTATATTTCCGGTGAATATCATCACCGAATGTATATTGCCAATGTGCCTCGCGGAGAAGTTCGATAGTTGCTTCCTCGAATTGACTTTCATAATATTTCCATTTGTTTGCCATAATCGCTGCGATTTAAGAATGTATAACGTGTTGAAGCAATGCTGGGCACACTTCACGCGAAAGCCGGTCGGCGTCTTCAGCTATTTGTTTGGCTTCGTTAGCGCATTTGTAGATATTGACAATTGCACGCTGCAATTCAATAGGAAGCAACGGAATTTCAATATCAATAAATCTATCCCAATCCAAATTTGCTCTAACGCTTGAATCACTGTAAAACCAACCTAATCTATCCATTTCCGAATTTTTGAATATCATCATAAAATATTCCGGGAGAATTGGTTCATTTTCATCAAGAGCGAAAGTTGTATAAGCAGGTGATATTAGAGCAGGGGTATCTTTCTCATATAATGCTATACGAATACATTTATCTCTGCCAGTCTGCATACCACTAAATGCAAATTCCCCCTTTCTAATAACTTTATACTTACTTGTATTTATAGTGTCCATTGAAGCTATTGTAGGCATAAATACTTTATTGCTATTCAATCCTAAAACCTCATAAGAATGGCCATCTTTATTTACAGTATCTACAATTTTTATAGCATTACCAATACGATATTTATCTGCATTATTCTTTTTAGCCTTTTGAATATAGCTTTGGCAGACTTGCATAAGCGGAGCTGCTTTAGCCTCATTTTGTTCTTTGATTTCCCTAAATGCTTTCCACGCATTCACTACTTTTTGCTGCTCGTTAGGGGATGGTAACGGAATCTCAATATCAAGGAAACGCGGCCAATCCAAATTGGCTCGAACACTGGAATCGCTAATAAACCAACCATAACGGTCGCTTTCGTCTCGATTAAAATACATGAAAAGGTATTCTGGCAAAACTTTTTTATCATCGTTGATGACAAATGTTGTATATGCAGGAGAGACTAAAGCTGGTTGTTCATTATCGTATAATCCGATGCGGATACAGATGTCTCTTCCAGTTTGCATTCCACTAAATACGAACATTCCTTTTGTGATAATTTTATACTTGGCTATATCTACTCCATCCAAATTTGCAACAGTCGGCATAAATGTTTTATCTCGATTTATACCGATTACAGGATAGTTGACATTCGCTGAGTTTCTTTCGTCACATTGCTCGATATAATCTCCGATCCTAACCCATTTTACATTACCAGCATCCATATATCACTCCTCCTTTCCGTGTTGTTCCAAGAAGAAACGTTTTTGCTGTTCTATCTCTCTACTTAACTCTTCTTCCGTTGGCATATAGGCCATATATTTAGCGGCAAAAAGTTGCTCGCTACCGTTAAGTACTGAGTATTTTGCCAAGACCTTATCGGTCTCGGTGCAAAGTAGTATGCCTATGGTTGGGTTGTCATTTTCATCTTTTACAAGGTCATCATACATTCGCACATACATATCCAGTTGTCCCACATCCGCATGTGTCAGAGGATGTGTTTTCAATTCAAACAGCACATAACGCTTGAGCTTGATGTTATAGAATACGAGGTCAATGTAAAAATCACCGGTATCCGTTGAAATATGTTTCTGTCTATCGACAAAAGCGAATCCGCGCCCCAATTCCATAATAAATTGTTGCAAATGGTCTATTAAGGCTTGTTCCAACTGGCTCTCGTCATATTTGCTATCCTTGCGGAAGCCTAAAAACTCAGCAACCACCGGACTCTTTATATACTCCAATGGATCATTGGCTTCAATATCGGGAGAGGGTAATGCCAATCCTTCCCTTACACAAGCCATACGACGACCATAGTATTGTGTACCGATGTTGCGATTGAGTGTCCTTACACTCCACATCTGTTCCGATGCCTCTTTTACATACCACTCTCTGGCCTTGGGGTCTGCAACCTGTATAATCGAGCGGAAGTGCGACCAAGTCAGATTGTGAACACGCGTGTTCACAATCTCCAAATCATTGAAACACAAATAAAATTGGCGAAAGTAATCCAGATTTCGCTTGCTGAACGTATTGCCGTATTTAGGCATCAGCTGTTCTGCCAATGTTTTAATCAACCGAGTACCATACTGCGCACGAGCTTCTCCATGCTGTTCTTCTTCCACTATACGCCGCCCGATATGCCAATAGGTAAGTACCGTAATTTGATTGGCTGCTGCGTATGCCTGTTGACGGCCTTGTTCTATGATGTTCCGAATGTCATCAAAGAGTGTATCGGTTATTATATCATGATGTTGCAACTTATTCTTTTCCATACCCTAAAATTTTGAAAGCGTTTACGAGTTCCGTTTCGTTTGCATCCCATCTTTTCTTCAGCACATCAAATTTATGACTCATTTCAGAAAGAGCAGACTGATAGTCTATTTCCGTGTCTCGATCTATAAACTCAATGTATCTGGAGGGTACGAGGGAATATCCCTTTTCTTGAATTTCGTCTCGATGTGCTGCATAGTATAATTCCGGCTCGGCATACTCAACAAAATTCTCGGTTTGCCAGTTGAAATATATTTGACGTACTCTGTCTATGTCCGCTTCTGCTAGACGGACATATTTCTTCTCGTATATATTACTGTTCCAAGTCCGCAAGTCAATGAACAAAATCTCACCTGTACGATTGCGAAGTTGCCTTCCATGCCATGACCCGCCTTTCTTGTTGTTGTTCAATATCCAAAGAGTGACGGATATATCGGTAGAATAGAACATGTTTCGTGGCAAAACGATAATAGCCTCCACTTTGTCGCTTTCGATTAACTGTTTACGTATTTCCTGCGTATCGCTGTCATCCAAAGCTCCATTAGCAAGTAGGAAGCCCGCTATTCCACGACTGACATTCAATTTGTTAAGAATATGAAGAATCCACGCATAGTTGGCATTGCTGGTAGGAGGCACTCCATAGCCTTGCCAGCGAGGATCAGTTTCAAAACCTCCGTATTCGGCATATTTCTTTAAATTGAATGGCGGATTCGCCATGATATAATCAAACTTGAGTTCCTTGTGCTGGTCATCGGAGAATGTGGACACGGCTTTATTGCCCAAATGGTAGGAGATGCCTCGGATAGCCAAGTTCATCTTTGCTAGACGATAGGTTGCCGGTTCTGATTCCTGCCCATAGACATTGATGGCTTTAGTGTTTCCACCGTGAGCCTCTATGAACTTTGCCGCTTGAACAAACATACCTCCAGAACCACAGCAAGGGTCATAGACTGTCCCATCAAAAGGTTCAATAAGTGAGGCAATAAGCTCTACTATAGAATGTGGCGTATAAAATTCTCCTTCCTCTTTGTCTGCGTTGATGGAAAAAGCCTGCAAAAAATACTCATATACACGTCCTATAAGGTCGTGGCCATTAAATTTCTGTGGATCTATCTTGTTTATTTCATCCACTACGCTTTTCAGAACTCCCGGTTCAAGGGCTGTTTTCGTGAAAATCTGCTGTGGAAGAGCATTCTTCAATTTAGGTTCGTTGTCATCCAAAGTTTTTATAGCTGTATCGAAAGCGATAGCCATACCGGTAGGCGATGTGAGAATCAGTTTGTCCCAAAATGTTTCATCTGTCAGGAAAAACACACCATCCTGCATATATTGATTGGGACGTGAAAGTTGCAACTCAATGAAATCCGTATCATTAATGCCTTGAACTTCCACTATCTCATACCTGATTTTCTCCTTTTGCTGTTTGAACCGTTCTCCTATGAATTTCAAAAATACAAGGGTCAACAGCAAGTCGCGTTTGTCTGTCATGGCTGCACGCCCACGCAGACTGTTACGACAATTGAAAAGTATCGTTTCAAGGGTCTCTTCCTTCACCGGCTTATTCTGTTTCTTAGCCATTTTACTATTTTATCAATTCTGTATTCAACTTAAAAGCATTTGCATCAATTCCCATTTGGTAAATCTTAATGTCTGGATTAATCTTTCGTGCAACGCTTGTTATTTTTGATTTCTCATCTGTATCCATATTGATTCCCAAATAGACAGACTCAAAACACTCTCCTCCAATTTTAGGAAAAGCCCGAACCTCTTTCCAATCAATCGGACCTTTATCATCATTTTGCCCTGGCAATAAACTCATATATGTCGGCCAAGGGTCTAAAATAAACAGTCTGACCTCTTGTTCATGTTCCCAAACCTTTGCTTTTGTGGACAACTGATAACGGAAAAAATCTTTTGCATCCCTGAAATAATCAGGTTTCTCTACAATATCCTTGTATTGTACTTCCACCTCAGAACAACCAATCATGATTTTTCCTTGTATTCTCGAAAGATACTTTTGGGCTTTCTCCATATCCAGACCAATACATATACCTTTATGCTTGCAATAATAGCTCCACATCAAGATTGAGTCATGTATTTTGGAGAGGCTACATATCCACACCTTTTCTCTGGTTCTACGAAATGGATCTTTTCTCAATTCTTCAATTATTTCCGGAGTCCATCCACCACAGGCTTCTTTCGGAACATTGGAGAAATCAATTAACGACGGGTGGCAATCAAACGGGTCGTTCAATTGCGTAGCATTGGTGAATTGAATATTACTATTAGATAGCATCATTAATCCACCGTTAAAATCCAGATATTTATATAATTTGATTGCTCCCATAACCTTATTATTCTGTTCTCAACAAGTCATCCACAGTTACACCCAATACTTTGAATGTTTATTTCAACAACTTGCCCATATTCTTAATTTTGTGGAGTTATAAATACTCCTTTTATTAAAACATTCAACTCTTTAAGTTTATTCACCAACTTATCAAACGGCACACTCTCACCATAAATCATATACATACGCATATTCTCGTAGTCTTCTTGCCATTGTTCAATAATCTCAGACGGTGGAATGATGTTGAGTGTCGCCGGATAAAGCGTATCGTAGTCAAAACCACGCAGACCGATGAATGTGCGACGGTGTTCTACTACTTGTTGATAGAGTTCCTTGTCATTGATGGCGCGTTCGGCAATAGGTGTTTTCAACATCTGGCCGATGTCGTACATGTGGCGTGACATACGTTCCACCCGAATCGATTCTTTTGGCTTGGCAAATTCCTCATGCAACAAAAATACTTTCTCAAGGAATGTTCGTTCCGGTATGACAGCCCGAACAGTGAATTTTTCTTCAGCAAATGGCGCATTAGGATAAACCTGATCTATCATTGAGTTGAGTGCAATCTCGCTGACAGGTTCGCTCATCGACCTGCCGCTGACTTCCACTTTTACTTTGGGAAGGATATACTGTCCACCGTTACCTTCGATGGAAAGTGACAGTACAGAGTCGTAGTTTATGTCTATCACCTCCGGATCGGTTGTTGAGACAGGAGTAATGTTTACGTTCACCTTGAACTTATCCTTTGATATTACGTTTTGATAAAGCTGTTCCGCCAAATCGTGTTGCATGGTTTCTCTTACAAACGAGCAGGCTGCACGGCGGAGTTTGTCGCTAATCTGCGTCTTTGACAATGTGCCGGTGAAACCAAGATATTCACGGTCAATAGCAATGTCAATGTCTTCTGAAAAGCGGTCTATCAAGTGCCAGCACTTGCTTAGCGAAGTGCCACCTTTGAACGAAAGGTGATTGGCGTATGGAAGATTGAACATGGCGCGAAGCACCGCTGTGACCCACCAGTCTTTCTCAATGACCTCACGCTGACGGATATTCAACTCTGTGGAAACGCGGTCGAGCACATCCACTTGGTCTTGTCTTGATAAATCTACGAACTTCATCGCTGCAAAATTTTTCTTATCCAAATCGGAGTGAGCACAATATCATGATTGAAGTCGTCTTCCGACACGGAGTCTTTTATTATGTTTTTTATCTTGGCTATTTGCTCTTCTGTAATGGCATTTTCTCCAATTTCGCGCATCGCCATGATTGCCATCTGCATCACTTTGGACTGATAGGCAAAGTTGCTAAGGTCGTTGCTATGACGGAATATGATGCTTTTTCCTGCTCCAAACTTCACCTGACGTGCCGAACCGTCTGTGATATATACAATGTTGGTTGGAACCTGTGTGGAAAGCCCCAAACGGTTGAGTGCATATATGCCTGTTGGAATAATCCGTGCTTTATCCCTGTCCGCTATCCGTTGGGCAATCGCATCAAGAGATGGCTCGCGAGGTGTTCCATCCCATTTGTCATACATAGGGATATAGTATATACCCTTAGCAAAACGGTTCAGCTTCCCGTTTTTGCATAGGCGCGTCAGACCGGAGCGAACAGAGTCCGGAGTTCCACATAATGTGAAGTCATCCGGTATCAGGATTTTCCCGTTTTCTGTTCGCTCAACAATCGCTTCCATTGCTTTGAAAGAACTGTTTTCTGCCATTGGTTGTATATTTTGCCACAAAGTTACGATATTTTTGTGAAATCAAAACATAAACAAGCTACTTTCTTTCCAGCGAATCAAATATTTAATGATAAAACAAGTAGTATAGCAGACAAATTATGCATGGATGGCATTATTATAAAGACCTTGACCTTCAAAAAAAGAAAAGTAGGGAAAATATAACTTACAGCATGATGATTATTCTTTTCCCTACTTTCATCTTTATTTTAAGCGTACTTTATATACGCTTACATAATAAAGTAAAGTGATGTGTGTACCTTGCCAACAAAAAGGATGTCCTTTTCTCTTTTTTGAAGGCAAATCGTTTCTACTTTTCGTCTTAAGGATAGTTAAATACGTTAAAATTTCACTTGCAGAACTCATTTAGAAACTATTACAGCCACTTTTCTACCGTATAACACGTATAATACTGATTACCAACAAGTAACAAATACACAACATGTCTTATCTTTGTTTTTTATTTTCCATTTATAGAACAAAGGTAGCTAATAAGATACAAAATACCAAACAAAATAATGAAAAAATAAACAGGGACACATCAAATCATTGATGAATCCCTGCTTTTATAATCAAATGCCGTTTAGAACTTGTACTTTATTGACTGCTCACCAACCTTGATAATATAGACTTCACCATGCGTAAGTGCTACCGGTATGGTGGTTGCATTTGTTGTTGATTTTCCCATATAAAGCTGCTGACCGGAAATATTATAAAGGCTTATTGTTTCATCAGCCGATGTGCCTGCAATCTCTATGTTTTCACCAACACTGCGGATTAGCAATGCACGGTCAGTATTCATATCGATAGCATCAACACCAGTTTCCATGTCTGCAGCCTTTGACCATACCAATACAGCCGTTGCAAGTTCGCTTTGTTCTTTTCCACTTGCTTTAGCGTATGATGTCACAAGATACAGACCAGCCAGAGAGAATACCTCGCCACTCTGATGAGTGACTTTGGTCATGTCATCGGATGTTATGGTTGTGCGGATTCTCGCATTCTCTGTTGCACAAGTCACTACAAGTTCATTTCCATGAAGTGTAATCACAGGAGTAGCACATTTTTCTGTTGGCTGATCTGACATATCCGGTTCTGTAGACTCCGGCATTTCAACGATATTACCAAAAGCTTTCCACTGCTCAGCGGTAGCATACAATTCTTTGCTGCCAAATGGAACATAAAGACTACAATTATTGGTTGAGACATTCTTAAACACAGATGTGCCAAGAGTGATTTTGCTAGGATTGCTAACGTTAACTGTCACATATGCATTGTTTGCACAATTATCAAAAGCTTCCTTTCCAATGAAAGTGATGGATTTTGGGAGTATTATGGATGATAGTTTTTTGCAGTCTCTGAAAGTGTACGGATTTATACTAACTATAGAATTCGGTAGCTCTATAGAAGTTAGGCTACTGCATCCAGAAACTGTATTTACTATTGCAGTAGGAATAGTTATTGGGATTGTCGATGCAGTCCCTATGCTTGTGAAGAAGATGGATGAAGCAGATTGTTTGTCAGCTTTCATTCAGTACGTAGTTGCAACATTCATCATTTTCAACACAACGCTCCCGCAATTGAATGTGTCATATGTTTTTGTAGGTCCCATAGTTTCTTTTCTCATGGCCCTTCCAATTGTGATAATTGTTGGCAAGAAGGAAAAGAAAGCTGTTCCAATCATTCTTGCCAATGCAATTGTATTAGGTTTTGCTATATCGGTAATCAAGCATCTTTCTGCACCATTGTTCATGTAAGTCGCAGGTTGATAGATAATCTTTGCACCATAAAGGATGAATAAGACTACATTAGAATTTGTTACTTTCTGTATCGGGCAGGTCTCACGCCGATTACAGATGCCACGAAATATAGTATATCGGAAACTGAAAGATTCCGGTATACTGTATGACTATATCATTCCATCGTATGATGTGCTTCACACTTTCGGGGCGCATTACCTTACTGATGACATTATTGACTATATGAAAGAGAAAGGAGTTCTTGCGGTATGAAAATGACATTATACCACGCTTCAAATGTAGTAGTGGATAATCCTGATACAAAGCATTCGCGTGAGTATCTTGATTTTGGGCGTGGTTTCTATCTCACATCCATGTGTGAACAGGCTGAGAAATATGCACAGCGTTTTATTCGTCGCCGTCAAAATGCCTATGTGAATATTTACACCTTGGATGCAGACAATGATGAGTGGAAGGTACGGGATTTTCTTGCTTACGACAAGGAATGGCTTGATTTTGTGGCAAACTGTCGTTCAGGGAGGCAGACGGAAGAATACGATATGGTGGTTGGTGGAATAGCGAACGATAAAGTTATTTTGACAATTGACTTGTATTTCAATGGACATATTACGCAGGAAGTTGCATTGAATCGTTTGAAATTTGAACATCCCAACATTCAATACTGTATCCGTTCGGAACGTATGTTGCAACAGTGTCTAACGTATATTGAACGTAAGAAATTATGACCGATGACAGCAAACAGATAGTGATGGATGCAAAATATGCACGCATCATAATGGAGATGAGCCAAATGTATGGAGTTTCCCTTGAAGAGGCTACTGATATATTTTACAATTCAGAAATTGCAGAGCTTGTTCAGGATGAAGTGGCAGACTTACATTGTCGCAGTGACAAATATTTGGCGGCAGAGATTATGCGTGAGTACGAGGAGCAAAAATAAGCCTTGATAAGCAAAAAAGAAAAACCATGTCCGACAAACTATCTCCTACACAACGGCACAAGTGCATGTCGCACATAAGGGCTAAGAACACGAAGCCCGAGATTGTCGTGCGTCGTTGGCTGTGGAGTGAGGGATGGCGTTACAGACTTTATGTCAGTGGATTCTTGGGGAAGCCGGACATTGTCATACGGAAGATAAAGACAGTCATCTTTGTCAATGGCTGCTTTTGGCATGGACATAATGTCGAGGCTGTAGGGACAGAACCCGGAACTTATGGCGTAGTTGAGTTGCAGGACAGTAGTTGCTGCAAGATTCCTCACACCAACAGGGAGTTCTGGCTCAGGAAAATCACGCGTAACAGGCAGCGTGACTACCGTAACTACGCCGCTTATCATCAAGCCGGGTGGCGTGTGCTTGTTGTCTGGGAGTGTATGCTGAAGCCGAAATGCAGGGAGCAGACACTCATGGCTTTGTCGCAAAAGCTTAATGAAATATTTCTTGATACAGTGCGTAAGCCCAAGCCGTATGAGTTTCCGAATGAGGAATCCTCTTATACAATGGCAGCTGAGCCGGAACCTTTCTGCAAGTAACAACAGCATAATAGGCAGGCAAGTGACCAATGGCTCATAGTTATGTGTAAATATCAGATAATCTGTAAAATAAACAAAAAAGGTTACAATGATTTATTATCCATGACCAAGGATTTGAATAAGGAATATAAGCAGTTGCTGCTTTCTCGAAAGGTTGGCAGCAATTATTTGGACTACGATTTGCTGCAACGGCACATCAGGAACATCTCGCAGTCGGACATTATGAGAAATCAGGCAGTCACCATATACGACAACTGCCGATTCGAACATGTGTACATGTCGGAGTACCACAAGCAACTGTTTGGAAAAGAAGATACGGAGGTGCATCCTGATGATTTGGACGATGTCATGAAGAATGTGCTCGCCATGCTACAGCATGTATTCCAAGGAAACAAGAATGTCAGCAATCTGAAGATTGTGCGCGAATACAGGGCAAAGGTTGGCGACAGGTTCAGGCGTGTCACCGAGACGCTGCAGGTCTTGGAGACTGACAGCATAGGAAATATATGGCTTGCTTTGTGCATCCTTGAAATATCGCCCAACCAGTCGTCGCCGTTTACTGTCAACTACCAGATAATCAATACCGCCACTGGAGAAGTGTTCTCGCCATTGGCAAAGTATCTGCAAAAGGAATCGATACTGACACGGCGCGAACTTGAAATTCTGAACCTTATCGCCAAAGGGAAGCTGAGCAAGGAAATCTCCGACAGCCTGCACATAAGCCCACATACGGTAAATACGCATCGCCAGCGCATATTGGAGAAGCTGAATGTGGACAATTCGCATGAGGCAGTACGCTGCGCTCTGTCACTCGGTCTGATAGAATACTGAAATTTCAGTATTTCCAATCTCTTGCATTTTGAGTAATTTTGCACCAAAAACATTATGTACAAGAGATTCATCACGCTGCTGTCCGGCACACTGTTCTTTACTGCCGTTTGTGCGCAGAATTTTCAGACAGTCAGGGGAACAGTAACAGAGAGAGACAAGAACAAAACCATTCCATACGTTACAGTCACGCTTTCGGGCAACGGGCGCACAATAGCCTGTGTGACAGACTCTTTGGGAAACTTTGTGCTTAATGATGTTCCTGTGGGACGTTATGACCTCAATGCGAGCTTCATGGGCTACGAACCTGTAATCATCAAAGAGTTTCTTGTCAATGGCAGCAAGACGATTGCCGTCGATGTGGAGATGAGCGAAAGCCCTGCTGCACTCGAAGAGGTGGTCGTGCGTCCGCGCATCAACAAGCAGAAACCTATCAACGACATGGCTCTCGGCGGACGCATGCTTAGCGTGGAAGAGGCAGGACGCTATGCCGGTGCCGCCGATGATCCTGCCCGTCTGGTCTCTTCCTTTGCCGGAGTGACGCAGAATGTCGGCAACAACGGCATCACTGTGCGAGGCAATGCGCCAAAGTTCCTGCAATGGCGCATGGAAGGAGTGGAAATTCCAAATCCCAATCATTTTGCCGATGTGACAAGTTTCGGCGGCGGAGGATTCACGGCTTTGAGCAATCATGTCCTTGGCAATTCCGATTTCTTTACGGGAGCATTCCCGGCAGAGTATGGCAACGCTTTGTCCGGAGTCTTTGACATGTACATGAGACGCGGATGCAACACCGACTACCGCCATGCATTCCAAGTCGGCTCTCTCGGCATCGAGGCAGCCTCCGAAGGCCCGATAAAGAAAGGCTATGGCGGTTCTTATCTTTTCAACTATCGCTATTCCACACTCTCGCTTCTCTCGTTCATGCTTCCCGAGGATGCTGACGGCACGGATTATCAGGACTTGTCGTTCAACATTTTCCTTCCTGCAGGCAAGGCAGGCACGTTCTCGGCATGGGGCGTAGGGCTCATTGACCGTTCAGGCACAACTCCCGAAGCCGACCGCAATCTGTGGAAGTACGAGCAGGACAGGCAGAACCAGGATGTGAAGCAGTATATGGGAGCGGCGGGTATAAAGCATAAGATATATGTTGGTGACGGCGCACATGTTCAATCGTCATTGGCAGCGACAGTCAGCAGCATCGACATGCATACCGAACTATGTGATGACAACGCAGTGTTGCTCCCTAAGAATATAGTGCGCAACACGTACCTGAACCTTGTGTCTTCAAGCTATTTGCAGAAACGTTTCAGCCTGCGCCATACCAACCGTACCGGAATCCGCTGGACAGGACTGCGCTACGACCTCCGCTTTGCCGATGCGGCAGGCCGTTTGGGCGAATTGACCGACATTGCTGACGAATCGGGATTCAGCTCGCTTGTCAACGCCTATACGGAGTCAATGCTACATCTCGGTGACAAGATGGACATGAACCTTGGCATCGCCGGACAGTGGTTCACGCTCAATGACCACTACACCATCGAACCGCGATTGAGCATGAAATGGAAGTTTGCGCCACGCCGGTCACTCTCTCTTGCCTATGGCATGCACAGCCGTTTGGAGATGCTGAACTACTATTTCACCAAAGATGCCACCGGCAGAATGATAAACAAGAACCTTGATTTCATCAAGGCGCACTACCTCTCGCTCGGCTACGACCATTCACTGAGCGACAACCTCCACCTGAGGATAGAACCTTATTTCCAATGGCTCTACGATGTGCCGGTCATCCCCGGAAGCACATTCTCCATGATAAACCTGCAAGGCAACGATGACTGGTTCATTTCCGATTGCCTGAAAAACGAGGGAAACGCCATGAACTACGGCATAGACATCACTCTCGAACAGTACATGACACGCGGATTCTACTACATGGCGACTGCCTCGCTGTACAACTCAAAATACCGTACCGCCGATGACGGCAAATGGTTTGACTCACGCTATAACCGCCACTTCACAGTCAATCTCCTTGCCGGAAAGGAATGGATGCTTGACAGCAGCCGGCAGAACATCCTCGGACTGAGCGGAAAGGTCACTGTGCAGGGAGGAGACCGCTATTCGCCCATAGACACCGAAAGCTCAATGCTGCAGCAGGATGCCGTACATGACGAGAGCAACCCTTATTCATGCCACTTCTCACCAATGGTGCTGGCGCACCTTACCGTAAGCTATAAGCTCAACCGCAGGAACGTTTCCCACGAGTTTGCCGCAAAACTGATAAACATCACAGGCTACAAGGATTATTACGGTCATCGCTATAACTTCCATGACAACACTGTCGAGGCAGAGCGCGAGGCGAATGTGCTTCCGCAGATAAGCTATAAAATATATTTCTGAAACAACAGAAATATTGCGGAAAATATTTTGGAAATCTCAAATAAAAGTGTAACTTTGCAACGAAGCGTCAAAAAAGCTCGCTGAGGGCATTTTCCCGAGTCGGCGACTCGAGCATCTCGTGTCGGCGACTCGAGCACCCCAAGTCGCCGACACGGGAATGTCAAGTCAGCGACGATATAAATTACTAACTTTTTAATACCTTTTGTACTATGCCATTCTGGAAGAAAATGTACAACAAGAAATCAAAGGTTTACTACCCTCGCGCAGTCGTGCAGGGCAAGCCTGTGGAGACGGAAACCATAGCCAAGGATTTGGCTAAGATTTCCACAGTATCAAACAGTGACGTGCAAGCTGTCCTCGGAGACATTGCCGGAGTGATGCACACACGCATGAGCCAGGGCAAGAGTGTGCACATCAAGGGGCTGGGATATTTCCGCTATACCCTCGAAAGCAAAGGCGTGGAGACCCTCGACGAGTTCAACTTCGAGAGGCAGGTCAAGGCTGTGCGCGTGGAGTTCCTGCCCGAGCGCGAACGCCTCTCCGGCAGCAAGAGCTACACCCGCGCCCTTGTCGACAGCGACGAGCTGGAGTGGATAGAGGTGCAGGGTGCCCTTTTGGATGAAGAGGAAAAGGTGTAGGGGCGTAAGGTCCTGAGCCTTATCTGAAATAACAGAATGTCATTGGAAGCGTCTCACAAGAGAATTTCCAATGACATTCTGTTATTGTATGTGTCTGACAAAATATAATGTATATATGTTTATGCCAGGATACCTCTGTGCGGAGAACCGCTAACGCGGTTCACACAACAAGCTCCTTTGGAAGAATAACCTTATAATGTGCTAATATACAACAGCTTGATTGCTTGTCATTATTTTTTTCCGGATGACACCAATCGTTTGGTTGTCTGAGGATTATTTGTTGATAAGGTGTTCCACAATCCTGACATTCGCCTTGCTCAGCTCTTCGGAAGCGTGGGCAAGGTTGCGCAGGAACTCGTCAAGAGTGTTCTCGCCACCGTCGATGAGGTCGGTGACCGACTTGACAAGCAGGCATGGGATGTCGAGCAGTGAGCAGACGAAAGCCACGGCTGCTCCCTCCATGTCCTTGAGTTCTCCACCATGCTGCGCCATGATTTCAAGGTCGCAAGGCTGTATGTCGAGCGAAGAGCCTGTGGTGACTTTTCCCATTGGCATGTTTAGGGCGGCGGCTATCTCTTCGGAGAGTTTGGAGAGTCGGTAGTTGCCGATGGATTGTGTGTACCACTTGTCATCGCCCATTACGCGCCGGTCGTGGAACATCACTCCGTTGCCGATGTAGACTTTGCCTATTTCCGCGCCGTTCTTTTTGAATGCTCCGCATGTTCCGCTGTTGATTACGATGTCCGGCTGTATGGTCTCAATGGCTTTGAGTGTCGTTATCGATGCCGCCTCGCAGCCGATAAGGCTTGAGCCGTGCTGCTGTCCGTTGACGACGATGTGTAGGGAATCTTTTTCCGAAAGCCTGTGTTGGTAGAGTTGGCATGGCAGTTTGCCGAAAGCACTTTCGACCTTTTCAACTCCGAATTTCTCGACAAAAGGCTTTGCTTCAGCCTCCATGGCGACGATATAGCATATTTTCATGTGTTCTGTGTATTAAAGGTTAAATAAGTTGCCTGTGTTGCGCATGACGATATTCTTTGAGTCTTTTTGCGCCTTCTGTTTTCATGTCCGGCGAGAAAGTCCAGTCCATGAATCTTTCGGAAATAATGCTCACAGCCAAGTCAGAAGGGTGCAGCATGTCGTCTTTGTAGAATCGGTAGTCACGCAGTTCGTCAAGCTGTATTTCGTAGGAGGGGAAGTAGGCTACAGAGTCGTTGTTGCAAAGATTGTCGCAAAGCAATAAAAGTTTTGCTTTTTGCAATTGTGATTCATGGAAACCATACTTTTTATAACGATAAGGGCTGACTGTGAGGCAAATCTTTAGCTTTGGATTATGTTCCAAAAGTTTTTTTATCACTTCTTGCCACATGGCAGTCAGCTCGTTAAGCGGTTGCTCAACCTCTCGGAAACGTCTTTGCGGCTCTTTGTGGCAGTTGGCGACGATGATGTCATCATGCACATAATGGCGCGTTGTGCCAAACGTTATGCAAAGTAATGCCGCTTCCTTCAGCATCGCTTTTGCGGAGGAAAGTCGTGATGTTATCTTTTCCAGGCAGCCTTCCTTTGTGGTGTCAGAGAAATGGCTGCTGTGAAGCCAGCTGTGCCATGCACCGTCCTGTCCATGGAATATATACTTCTCGTCCGTGGCGATGGATTTAGAGTCAGACCTCATCAGCAGACGCAGAGCTTGTGCAATGCTTGCCGGATTATAGAGAACGCCGAATGGATTGACATCCACCTTGTCATTTCCCATGCGCATCTGCAACTGTCCGCCGACGTTCTCGGCAAAGCATGAGCCAAGCATCATCACTTTAGAGTCTGTTTCCAGAGTGATGGCGTGGGGTGGGAGTGTGACAGGTGTGTGCAAGTCCATGTTTTTTATATAAGTGTTCTGCTGTCGTGGTGGTGTTTCAGAAAAGTCCGAATAGATGGTTTTGGTCAATCATGTCCGTAACTTTCTGGAAATCCTTCGGGTTATCACCGAATTTGCAAGTGTCTCCGTCAATGATGATGAGGTTGCCCTTATAGTTCTTTATCCATTCCTCGTAACGGTTGTTGAGTCCGGTAAGGTAGTCTATACGCATTGTCTGCTCATAGTCGCGTCCGCGCTTCTCTATTTGTGAAATAAGGTTTGGGATGGTTGAGCGGATGTAAATCATGAGGTCAGGCATTCCGACGAGTGACATCATGAGGTCGAAGAGGTCGGAATAGTTTGCGAAGTCACGGTCGCTCATGTAACCCTGAGCATGAAGGTTAGGTGCGAAGATGCGCGCATCCTCGAATATTGTCCTGTCCTGAATGATTATGTCGTCAGACTTTGCTATTTCCACTACTTCGCGGAATCGTTTGTTTAGGAAGAAAATCTGGAGGTTGAAGGACCAGCGGTTCATGTCACCGTAGAAGTCTGATAGATAAGGATTGTTGTCCACAGGCTCATATCGTGGTGTCCAACCGTATCTTTTTGCCAACATTTGGGTCAGAGTGGTCTTTCCTGAGCCAATGTTTCCTGCTATTGCTATATGCATTGTAAAGGTATGAAGTGTTTATGTTTGTTCTTTAAGCGTTTCTGTCTTTGTCATCCTCTTCTTTCAGTGGGAAAAGACCATACAGGAGACTGTCTATCCTGTCCGTGATATACCTGAAATCCTGCGAGTTGTGTTCGTAGTCCATGTTGTTGACATCTATGGTAAGGACTTTTCCGGGATAGTCATTGTATATGAAATCCTCATAACGTTTGTTCAAGCCTTTCAGATAATCAAGTTTGATACTCTGTTCGTAGTCACGTCCACGTTTCTGAATGTTTGCGACAAGGTGGTTGATGTCAGCCCGCAGATAAATCATCAAATCCGGTATCTTCACGATAGACATCATCTGCTCGAAGAGTTCCATATATGTCTGGAAATCAAGGTCAGAGATAGTCCCTTGGTCGTGGTTGTTCTTGGCGAAGACATATACGCCCTCGAATATGGAGCGGTCTTGAATGACAGTGTTCTTGCTATTGGAGATGGCAAGGACATCTTTGAAACGTTCTTTCAGGAAGAACACTTCAAGGCAGAATGACCATCTCTTCATGTCTTTATAAAAATCCTCAAGGTACGGGTTCTCGACAACTTGTTCAAATTTCGATTCCCATTTGTAGTGCTTTGCCAGCATTCTTGTGAGTGTTGTCTTTCCCGAACCTATGTTTCCTGCTATTGCAATGTGCATTGTATGTTTTGTTCTCTATGACAGATTTCTACCTTAATACCGAATTTCTTGTGGATGTGTTCTGCAAGATGCTGTGCCGAATAGACAGAGCGGTGCTGTCCGCCTGTGCATCCGAAGCAGAACATCAGTGATGTGAAGCCTCGCTGTATATATCGTTCCACATGGTGGTCAGCGAGTTGGTAAACCGAATCGAGGAACGTAAGTATCTCACCGTCGTCCTCAAGGAAGCGGATGACAGGCTCGTCAAGTCCGGTCAGTTGCTTGTATGGCTCGTAGCGTCCGGGATTATGTGTGGAACGGCAGTCGAAGACATATCCTCCGCCGTTTCCAGATGGATCATCCGGCAAGCCTTTTCTGAAAGAGAAGCTCATCACGCGGACAACCAAAGGCCCTTTGCCGTCGTATTTCGAGAATGTGGCAGGACCGTCCTGCGGATTGGCTTTGTAGACATCGTTTTCCGCAATCTTGTAACCGTCCTCTCGCTTTCTCGGCTGCTCAGGGGCAGGTGTGAATTGCGGCAAGGCACAGAGCCGTGCAAGCATGTCCATGAGATAAGGATAAGGGAAATCATTCTCACGGAGCAGTTGCCTGAGATTCTCGATTGCAGGCGGTATGCTTTCGATGAAATGCTTCTTGCGTTCGTAATATCCTCGGAAACCGTATGCACCGAGAACCTGCAGTGTGCGGAAAAGTACAAACAGCCGGAGTCTCTCGTTGAACTCCTTACGGCTCGGCACTTCTGTATATTGCTGCAGCGCATTGTAATACTCTTCAATGAGTTCTTTGCGCAGAGTGTCGGAATAACGTGCCGATGCTTGCCAAAGGAAAGATGCCACATCATAATAATAAGGACCTTTCCTGCCACCTTGGAAGTCTATGAAATACGGTTTGCCGTTCTTGTCCAGCATCACGTTGCGTGCCTGGAAATCACGGTACATGAAACTTTCCGTTGTGCCTAATGCGACAAGGTCTTTGGCAAGCATACGGAAATTGGCTTCCAGTTTCAGTTCGTGGAAGTCAAGGTCAGTGGCTTTCAGGAAGCAGTATTTGAAATAATTGAGGTCGAAAAGTACGTTGGCGACATCAAACTCCGGTTGCGGATAGCATACGGAAAAGTCCATTCCGCGTGCTCCTCGAATCTGCAAGTTCGGCAGTTCGCGTATGGTTTGCTTCAGTAGTTCTTTCTCTGCATTGTTGTATCTGCCACCGGCATCACGTCCCCCCTTGACAGCATCAAACAGAGAGCGTGAGCCGAGGTCTTCCTGAAGATACCTCATTTCATCTTTGCTTTGGGCAATGACGTGAGGCACAGGCAGCTGTCTGCGTTCAAAATGCTTCGCTATTGTTATGAAAGCATGGTTCTCATCCTGAGAAGTTCCTATGACACCAATCACGGATTTCCCATCCCTGTCATAGAATCTGTAGTAGAGTCTGTTGCTTCCGGCACTGGTCATTGTCTCAACGGAATGCGGTTCGGCGCCGAAAGTGTCTGTATAAAGTCGTTTAAGTAGTTCCATCAAGTAACTATTGAAAATTATTTTGTAATTTTAAGTGATTCGGTGTAAACTAATTTCCAACAGCTACTTGTTAGAATCGCTTGATGGCACGGTCCATCTCGCGTCTGTCCTCCTTGTCTTTCAATGTGTTGCGTTTGTCATACTCTTTCTTACCCTTTGCGAGTGCGATGTCCATCTTTGCGAACCCGTTCTCGTTGATGTAGACGCAGATAGGGATTATCGTGAAGCCCGACTGGTGCTTGGTGTTCACTTCGAGGTACTTTATTTCTTTCTTGTTCAGAAGAAGTTTGCGGTCGCGCTTCTGCTCGTGGTTGTTATAAGAACCGTAGAAATATGGCGAGATGTTCATGCCTTTCACCCATATCTCTCCATTATGCACATAACAGAATGTGTCCACCAGGGAGGCTTTCCCCTGGCGGATGCTTTTTATCTCGGTGCCGGTGAGCACCATTCCTGCCGTGTAAGTGTCGATGAAGAAGTAGTCGAATGACGCCTTCTTGTTCTTTATCATGATTTTGCCTTTCGGCATTTTATCCTTCTTTGCCATCTATTGATGCGAATTTCTCTATATTGTTGTCAATGAAATACGCTATTTCACTTGTCCATTTCTCTTCGTCCGCAACGAAAGCATCGTCAAGGTCGTCAAACTCCGGCATACGTTCGAACATCGCCATGAACTCCTCATCGGTGCATTCCACCTCGATTTCTTCATGGTACTTCTTGTACAGCTTGTGCCCTTTCCTTATGATTCGTGCGAGGTCGACAAGCCCCCATTGTGCCAGAGCCTTGGCAAACGGGTTGAAGAAGATGAACTTGCCCTGTCCGTTATGGATGAGTTGTATGAACCCTCCGTCCATCACTTCCTCACGGAGCATGGAATAAGCGACGAGAGTAATCTGGTCGGAGTTGAGTTCTGCCATGGTCTCTGCCGTCAGTTCCCCTCCGATGGCATCCATTATGCCGTCTACGAAGACCTGTACAAACTCGTCCATTCCGGCTTTTGCTGCCAGTTGCAGAGCCTTGTCGTTTATGGTAACCTGTATCATTATTGGTATAGCGTTTGCCGTATGCTGCCGTTCCGTTGTTGTATGGAGAGTGTGTACAGTAAGGCAGATACGTGAAATTTGTACGGCAAAATTACGAAAAATATTTTTATTTACATCAAAAATACTGTAAAAAAAACAAATACTTCATTCTTTTTCCTAATTCTTTAAAATAATTTTGTAACTTTGCATTCAGGATTTTTAATTATTAAACCTGAGCAATAAGTGCGCGTTATTGCCAATGACGAACACTTGTGACTCATAATTTTTCGCAAATATGATTTATACAAAGGAAGTTAACGACATGTGCGTCGTTGCAAAAGGTCCTAACCACGGTCCTGCTCCGATTCCGGAAGAGGGAAAGTGGATTAAGGCAACGGAGATTAAGGACATCTCCGGTATGACTCACGGTATTGGTTGGTGTGCCCCACAGCAGGGCTGCTGCAAGCTCTCACTCAACGTGAAGGACGGTATCATCGAGGAAGCTCTTGTCGAGACAATCGGCTGCTCAGGAATGACTCACTCAGCTGCTATGGCTTCTGAGATACTTCCTGGCAAGACTATCCTTGAGGCTCTCAACACAGACCTTGTGTGTGACGCTATCAACACAGCTATGCGTGAGCTCTTCCTCCAGATTGTCTACGGACGCACACAGTCTGCATTCTCTGAGGGCGGTCTTGCTATCGGTGCAGGTCTTGAGGACCTCGGCAAGGGTCTTGTGTCACAGTGCGGCACTCTCTACGGCACAAAGGCTAAGGGTACACGTTACCTCCAGCTTACAGAGGGATATATCACAAAGCAGTTCCTTGACGAGGACAACGAGGTCTGCGGTTATGAGTTCGTTCACATGGGCAAGTTCATGGACGCTATAAAGAAGGGCGTTGATGCTAACGAGGCTCTCAAGTCAGTAACAGGTACATACGGACGCACAAAACCTGAGCAGGGTGCTGTTAAGTCTATTGACCCACGTAAAGAATAATCCAGGAGGAAACAGACTATGATTAGAGAAGTAAAATTTGAATCACAGGACCGTCGTATCAAGCAGGTGCTCGCTGCCCTGAACGAGAACGGTATTTCTTCTATCGAAGAGGCTAACGAGATTTGCGAGAAGGCAGGTCTTGATCCTTACAAGACATGTGAGGAGACTCAGATGATTTGTTTCGAGAACGCTAAGTGGGCTTATGTCGTAGGCTCTGCTATCGCTATCAAGAAGGGCTGCAAGACAGCTGCTGACGCTGCTGAGGCTATCGGCATCGGTCTCCAGGCTTTCTGTATCCCGGGTTCTGTTGCCGACGACCGTAAGGTAGGTATCGGTCACGGAAACCTTGCAGCACGCCTTCTCCGCGAGGAGACAGAGTGCTTCGCATTCCTCGCAGGCCACGAGTCTTTCGCTGCTGCTGAGGGTGCTATCAAGATTGCAGAGATGGCTAACAAGGTACGCCAGAAGCCACTCCGTGTCATCCTCAATGGTCTTGGCAAGGACGCTGCGATGATTATCTCACGCATCAACGGTTTCACATACGTACAGACAGAGTTCGACTATTTCACAGGCGAGCTGAAGGTTGTCAAGACAAAGGCTTACTCTAACGGTCCACGTGCTAAGGTGAACTGCTACGGCGCTGACGACGTTCGTGAGGGCGTTGCTATCATGTGGAAGGAGAATGTTGACGTTTCTATCACTGGTAACTCTACAAACCCAACACGTTTCCAGCACCCGACAGCGGGCACATACAAGAAGGAGCGCATCCTTGCAGGCAAGCCATATTTCTCAGTTGCTTCTGGTGGCGGTACAGGCCGTACACTCCACCCGGACAATATGGCAGCAGGTCCTGCATCTTACGGCATGACCGATACTCTCGGACGTATGCACTCTGACGCTCAGTTCGCAGGTTCTTCTTCTGTTCCTGCTCACGTTGAGATGATGGGCTTCCTCGGTATCGGCAACAACCCAATGGTTGGCTGTACAGTAGCTTGCGCCGTTAACGTTGCTCTCGCTCTGAACAAGTAAATCCCACGTTGCAGGCAATCCTGCGGTGGCAGACCACCAAAAGCGGCTCTCTCTTTGGGATGAGCCAGGCTTTTCACGGTCATAAACATAATAAGGTCTCTTTGAGGTTTCATCCTTGAGGAGACCTTTTTTTATTTATATTTGGGTGGAACATTAATAAAGAGTTGTCTCTATTATAATAAAATGTATGGTAAATCTGTCAAAGAGCACTTGTAATTTCTCACCACATTGTATGGGTTTTTGATTACTTATGCAAAGATAATGCAAGGCGAACGCAATAAAGCTAACTTTAGCTGAGCCGAAGTCTGTCTTCGCTGATGCAAAATTACAACATCTCACAAGCGATTCCAAATTTTATAGGGGTACAAATGGGGGTATCAACATTGGAATGCGGTGATAAATGACAGTTTGAAATTAATTTTAACGAACTTGTTCAAACTAATTTATATTCGTTAATTATTCGCTAAAATACAAAAAATACAGCGTATTTTCCAAAAGGTTTATTATATTATTGTGACCAAACTTTAATATATATCCCAATGTCAAAATACGCTGTACTTTGCAAAGATACGATAAAAAATTTAATTCTTCCATATCTTTCTGTGGCAAAACGAGGTTTCACATCAAAATTTAACATTATAGAGATTATAAATGCAATATTGTACAAGCTGAAGACAGGCTGCCAATGGCGTCTTCTCCCTGTCGGGCATCTCTTCAGCGGCGATTGCCCGACATGGAACACGGTCTTGCACCATTATCGTAAATGGTGCAAGGCCGGTGACTGGCAGCGCGCTTTCACCGAATTGGTCAAAGGGAACAAGGACAAGGTGGATTTGTCACTGTCACATGTTGACGGTTCCGTTGACAAATATGGAACGTATGACAATTATGAATCATATAATCAATATACGAATGGAGATTGTAAAGGAGTCTGCACTATGCTAATTGGGTGTTCAAAGGAAAAACTATCCATATTGGTAATATTGTTAAAGACTATAGAGGGTCATATGACTCTGAACGCTTTACAATTAAAATTACATATTATAATACAGCAATTTACAATTTTATACGCGAACAAGAGGAAATTAGTAAAAAGAAAGTTGAGGAAGAAAATGCAAGAAGGCAGCTTCAATTAGAGCAGAAAAAAAGCGGATATAACGAAATCGCTATAACTATGAAATTATGTAAGGTATAAATCATTCAAATATAAATAACGTGAGTGCGACGAAATTAATCGCCTGAAAATTTGGTAAATAAGCGGAATTTGTCCTAACTTTATAGTGCTCAAATACAAAGAATCACAAACAATATCCGCTATGTTATTTCAAGTCAAAATACATCATACGTGTTCGTAAAGTGTCATCCGAGTTTATTCCATAAAAATCTTTTTCTTCCTCTTCTGTACGATAAATAAATTTGAACCCACAATGTTCGTAAAAATTCAAAACGCCCTCGCTATTATAAGCATCAACCAACAGAAACCTACATCCAGTCTTGTTTTCTTTGCTTGTGAACCAAAGTTTTATGAATTCCATTGCTTGAGAACCAACATGACGGTGTCCACCCTGAAAATCTTTGCTTACTCCAAATCGCCCTATTAAAACAGCAGGATATGTACGTCCTCTTTTATGGTTGTCAATAGGACGGTTAATTTTGTTCAAGGATGCTTTAGGGATTAATCGCGATTTGATGCTATCGTTAGAAACAGTAAATGCTGCGACTATCTGTTTTGGCTCATTATCTGTTATCCATACATAAGTTTTTCCCAATAATTGTTGGGAATAAAGTATGGCATCATTGGCAAAGAAGTCGTTTAAGTCAGACTCTCCGCAGTCTATAGGACTGATATTGTTTTTAATATCTTCATCCCAAAGCAGGAGCGAACATTCGTCGTAAAGGGAGAATTTACTATTCATGGTCTTCCAATAGCTTTTTTCTGAATGCTCGACCTTTGTTTACGATTTTGTTCAACAAACATTCTTCTTGTTTTGTCAATGGTTGGCGAGTGGTGTTACGGCTTTCTGCTTCTTTAACAAAAAGTTCCGCACTCCGACCTGTTAATTCGGGCGATGTGTGTATTGCAATAGCCATAGGAATAAATAATTAATTGATTATATATGAGTTGTATAGTCTGTTTCCTTTTTATAGTGCAAAGTTATATTGTTTTTCTTAAACTACCTAATAATTATCCTAATTTTATAATTAGTTTTGAAAACAAATGGTTTCAATTTTGTGTGAATATAGGTAAGTTAGCCAACAAAATGGAACATAAGACATGATAATTTTGTTGACTAACTTACTCTTTTACAAACGACTATATGTGTTGCTCAGAGAAAGATAAGAAACAAAAGAATTGTTCCTTACAGACTATCGCCGAAGTCCTTTTGGAACTTCTCGGCGAGTTTTTCCTGCCAATAGCCGATTTCCTTCATCCTGCCGAAGAAGAAGCGGAGGACTTCAGGCTCCTCTGTCCATTCCAGTCCGCCAATGAGTTCGCGGTTGTCCCACAGCCATTTCACACGGTCGGCACAATACTTTATCTGTGACAATGTGAACACACGGCGGGGAACGGCGAGGCGCATAAGCTCCAGCTCCGCATAACGTTCCGTGCCGTCCGGCTCACGCTGTTCCGACATTGTGCCACGCTCCATGCCGCGCACGCCACCGGCAATGTACAGCGCAGCCGCTACTGCAGCCGCCGGATACTGGTTGTGAGGCATGTCAGGGACGAAGGCTCCGGCATTGAGGTGGCAGCCAAGACCGCCGGCAGGAAGGATGACCGGCACACCATAATCGTCAAGTTCCTTGCACAGGTAGTTGATGAACTCAGGCCCTTGGCTGATATACTCCATGTCAAGCGATTCGTAAAGTCCCACAGCCATGGACTCCATGGTGCGCACATCGATACCGCCGTAGGTGAGGAAGCCCTCGTAAAGCGGGATGAACGACATCATCTCCTTTGTGAACTTCGGGTCTTTCGACGTGATTATACCGCCCTTTGAGAAACTCAGTTTGCGGGCAGAGAAATAGATAATGTCGAAATGGTCGGCAAGCAGGCGGTAGATGTCGCCCACCTCCATATATTTGCAGCGTGCCTCGCGCGTCTTCATGAAGTAGATGTTGTCCTGCAGCAGCGATGCGTCAAGCACCGAGCGCACACCTTTCTCGTGGCATATATCCGTGACTGCCAGCATGTTCTCCAGTGAGACAGGCTGTCCGCCGATAAGGTTCGTGCCAGCCTCCACACGCACAAATGCCACATTGTCAGCACCGACAGCGTCAATGCGCTGACGAAGGTTCTCAAGATTGTAGTTGCCCTTGAACGGGTCATTGCTCTGCGGCAGCAGACCTTTCGGGTCGACAAGTTCCTCTACGGAGCCGCCTTTGCGTGTCACATGAGCCTTTGTGGTTGTGAAATGGAAGTTCATGAACGCCACCTTGCCCTCTGTGACATAAGCCTCTGCGAGTATGTTCTCGGCAGCGCGTCCCTGGTGGCATGGCAGCACATTGTCCGTGCCGAAGACATCCTTGATGGCTTTCTTCACACGAAGGAACGTTGCGGAACCGGCATAAGAGTCGTCAGCGATGAACGAAGCGGCAAACTGCTGGTCGGACATGGCGTTCACGCCGGAGTCGGTAAGCATGTCCATGTAGACATCCTTGTTCTGTAGAAGGAAAGTGTTGTTGCCTGCCGCCTGTATTCTCTTCAGGCGTTCGTCGACAGGGAGAAGGCTCAGCTTCTGTACCATACGCACCTTGTGCATTTCGAGCGGCACCTGGTTCTCGCTCTTGTAGAATTTTACTGCCATAGTAGTTATAGTTTTTTGTTATTGTTTCTTATTCTGCCACAAAGTTAATGGATAGACAAATTATAATCTGTAACTTTTTTACTTATTATGATACCATTTTTACTTATATACCTTTCTCGTACCATTAATACTTACCATTTTTACATGTTTTGCACAATAAATGCCCCTTTTCCTTGTTATATAAATAAGCAATCAAAACTTTTAGGGTCATGGCTCGAAGAAAACTAAGAATCAAAAGAAACATCTTCGCCTCTGCATGTGTAAAAAAATACTCATAAGGTGTGGCTCCGCCACATTTTCAGCGAGTTATATAGGAAAAAGTTTCTTTTGCTTCTTTGTGTTCTTCGAGCAATACCTAATCCTTCGAGGGACTATAAATCAACAATGTACGATAACTGTTTAGAGCATGAAAGTTATACAAAACATAGACGAATACAACACATATTTCCGCCAGCCGACGCTCCATCCGTTGGCTGCGGTGGGAAATCTCGCTTATGCCGACCTGAGCCTGTTCGAGCCGACAGATTTCGACATGTACTGCATAGTGCTGATGGACAGCGATTTTGGCACATTGGTGCGCGACGGTGTAAGTATTGGCTACACTGCCGGCACAATCTTCTCGCTGCGCCCCGGGCAGGAGGTGCACATGGACTTAACCCCCGATGTGCCACCGCGAGGATGGATGCTTGTGTTCCGAAAGGAACTGTTGGAGAAATGCGGACTGGGGCGCGACTTCTACATGTTTGAGTATTTCTTCCACGATATGCCCGATGCCCTCACCCTGACAACCGGCGAGCGCGAGGCAATCCTTCGCAGTTTCTCCAATCTGCTGACCGAGCTCCATGCTCCGACAGACAACCTCCGCAACCACATGCTGCGCCTCCACATCGGTGTGCTGCTGTCCTATTGCAAACGCTTCTTTGAGCGTCAGTTCTCCGAACATCTGAAGGACAGCAACGACTTTGCCGAACAGCTCCACAGCCTCATCAGCAACTACATCACCAGCGGTCAGGCTGCAAAACTCGGGCAGCCCACAGTGGCATGGTGTGCAGCGCAGTTCAGTCTCTCGCCAAACTATTTCGGTGACCTCGTGAAGCAGCAGATGCACATCACTGCCAAGGAACTTATCAAGCAGAAGGTTATCCAAACGGCACAACGCCTGCTTACCACCACGACCATGAACGTCTCGGAGATAGCCCAGGAACTCGGCTTCAACTATCCTAACCACTTCACCCGCATGTTCTGCAACCACACCGGCCAGTCGCCGACGCAATACCGTGCCGCCCATCTTTCCAAGCGGTAAGCGATTGCCGGTGTAATAAGAAATAAATAATAATGTAATGTGTTGATTACTAAAATGTTATAAATGGAGCCGTAAACCGTAACCTTTTGCCTCTTAAACCGTAATCTTTTACCATGTCAAAGGTAACACTTTACCATGCAAAAGGTTACTCTTCGTTTTGCAATGTGTTAGGGGTCGGAAATTTGGCTCGTTTGATTTGCCATCTCAGCTGCTGCGCCGCTTATCGCTGTTCGTTACTATTTATTGTGAAATATACATACATTTGCTTGCGTGTTTCATAAAAAGTTATTACCTTTGCATAAGCTAAGTTGCATCTCGGCATAGCATTCAAGCAAGCTTGATGGTTCTGCACTCGATTTGCATTAGCTTTGCACCGAAAATTAAGAGAATTTACAAATAACACATGATTCGCAGACTTTCATTCATATTGGCGCTTGTTACGGTACTGTTGTCGACAGCACCGTGCTTTTTGATGGATGAATGTCTGTTCCATTCCGCAAGTACCGTTTGCGACGGATGTGAGGACGAGGACGATTGCGACTGCACATGCTGTTCGCCATTCTTGCATTGCAACACATGTACGGGTTGCACCATTGTCAAGCCTGTCTGTTTTTCACGACTGGTGGCGCAACAGAGATGCAAAACGGAATTTATCAATTACAAGGAGGATGTTGTTGCCTCTGCCTCCACGCCCTTGCCAAAACCACCAAAGCACTTTGTTTTCTGAATAATGCAGGTTCGTGGCTGCCGTCCGCATTGCCGGACTGTGGCTGCATAACCGCACTCAAATGCCCGGCAATCTTTTGTTGGGTTTGATTATTATGCTTTTTCTCAGGCGTATGTCCGGAGGAAACAGCACTTGTATAACATTAAATATCAATTATTTAGGAAGCAATGAACATAAGAAACATAATGCTGGCAATCATGATGTTGTCAGTACAGACCTTGTTTGCACAGAACATATTCCGCGCCATCGTCAAGGATGGTGAGTCAAAAGAAGCACTCATCGGTGTGAGTGCCGTCCTTGCTGTCAACAAAACCGCTGTCGTCTCCAATGCCGATGGCGAGATAGTCATTGAGAATGTACCTGACGGGCAGCAGCGCATCACCTTCTCATACATAGGTTACGAGAGTGAGACAAAGACCTACACATTCCCTCTTTCCGCGGACAAGCCTGTGGAAGTGTTCCTGGAAGAGGACGAGGAGATGCTTGAGGAGATTACAGTCTCAGCAACTCGTGGCACACGTACCATTCAGGACATCCCTACACGCGTGGAGTTCATCTCCAGTGAGGAATTGGGTGAGAAAGGCAGCATGAAGCCGGGTGACATCCGTATGCTCCTCAATGAGAGCACGGGTATCATCACGCAGCAGACTTCCGCGACCTCTGCCAACGCGTCGATAAGAATACAAGGACTTGACGGTCGCTACACTCAAATCCTGAAAGACGGCTTCCCTGTGTTCGCAGGTGCTGCCAGCGGACTGGGACTTCTTCAGACACCGCCTCTCGACCTTAAGCAGGTGGAGATTATCAAGGGTTCTACCTCAACGCTCTATGGTGGCGGTGCCATCGCAGGTCTTGTCAATCTTGTCTCAAAAACTCCGGAGGAGAAGCGCGACCTGAGCATTCATCTCAACGGAACAACAGGCAAGGGACTTGACATCAGCACATTCTACGGACAGCGTTTCGGCAAGGTTGGCACGACAATCTTCGCCGCCTATAACCGCAACTGGGCTTATGACCCGTCGGACACAGGCTTCACGGCGATACCGGAGTTTGACCGTTTTGTGTTCAATCCGCGACTGTTCCTCTATCCGACAGCGAACACAGAGATAAGTGTCGGTGTCAACATGATGTTCGAGGACCGTATGGGCGGTGACATCGAGTATGTCAATGGTCATGGCAGTGATGAGCATTCTTATTTTGAAAGGAACAAGACGCAGCGCCATTCTTCGCAGATTACTTTAGCGCATCGTTTCAACGAGACAAGCAAAATCGACTTCAAGAACAGTGTGACATACTTCAACCGCCGCATAGGCATGAGGGACTATGACTTTGAAGGCACACAGATTTCTTCCTTCAGCGAGTTGGCTTACACCAACACTCATGAGAAAGTGGAGTTTGTGGCGGGAGCAAACCTCTGGACAGACAAGTTTGAAGAGGAGAAGATTGCTGACTTTCAGTTGCGCGACTACAACCAGACAACCATGGGTGCCTTCGTGCAAAGCAACTGGAAAGCAGCTCCTTGGCTTAATCTTGAGACTGGTCTGCGCACGGATTATGTCGTTGATTACGGTGCTGCAGTACTGCCACGCGTCTCTGCACATTTCAAGATAACCGACAAGTTCTCATCACGTCTCGGCGGTGGTTTCGGCTATAAGACTCCTACTGTCTTCACCGAGGACAGTGAGAGGATACAGTTCAGGGATGTCCTTCCCATCAATGACGAGACCAACAAACTTGAAAGAAGTTATGGAGCGAACCTTGATTTCAACTATGTGACATCGCTTTTCAATGACAATGTATCGCTGAGCATCAACCAGTTGTTCTTCTATACTTACCTTAATCATCCGCTTATGATGGAGGAGACGGACGACAACCTCTTCCGTATGGTGAACATCGACGGACATACTGATACGAAAGGCTTGGAGACCAATGTCAAGCTGCGTTATGAGGACTTCCACCTGTTCCTGGGCTACACCTTCACGGACGTTGCCACAAAAGACGGTGAAATCAGCTTTGAGAACATCCTCACTCCGAAGCACCGCTTCAATGCTGTACTGATGTATGAGGTTGAGGACAAGTGGAAGGTTGGTCTCGAGTCTTATTACTTCAGCAAGCAGAAGCTCGGTGACGGCACAACGGGCCGTGACTATTGGGTGTGCGGATTCATGGCTGAGAAGATTTGGGAGCGTTTCTCCATCTATGCCAACTTCGAGAACTTCACCGACCGCCGTCAGACTCGCTTCGACACTATCCACACCGGTACAATCACAAACCCAGTGTTCCGTGACATCTACGCTCCGTTGGATGGCTTTGTGATGAATGCCGGCATCAAAATCCGCTTCTAATCGCAGCGGAAGAATAAGGAAATGCCGGAAGTAAAGATGGCAAAACGTAACTCATACATCAATTTCCTATCTTTACGGTGTAATCCATAGAACCCACATAAAAGGTCGTATCATAACTCTATTTTGAATTATGATACGGCCTTTTCTCTTTGTCGGACATATACATTCAAGATAGAAGTGCAATTTTCTTGACTGTATAGTCGCAATACGGGGCTGTGATACCAATAGATATGATGTGATATTTTTAGTTCTGTGGAGAACAAATACATGTATATACCCCCATTGATACCCCTATAAAATTTGGAATCGCTGGTGAAATGTTGTACCTTTGCACTTGTAATCGCAATCCTGATAATGGGATTAGAGATTACAAGTGCTCTTTGACATGTTTACATACTTAATATTTTACAAAGAAATCTGACGAACAAATTTGGGGTATTACAGAATGATATGAACATTTTCGTGTTCATGTAGTATACCTTATTATAACGTGAGTTCGACGAATTTAGGTTGAGAATCTTGATGTATAGCGGTAATTCGTCGAACTCACATTATTATATTGTTCTGCCCGGCAATGGAATTGTGAAATCAGAATTTCCAGTTTAGTTGGAAATAGAGGTCGGTTTGGGAGGAAGAATCTATCTGCTGGTAAGAGGAGGAAATCTTGTCACGGTCGAAATAGTTCAGGATGTTGCAGCGTACAGAGGCTTGCAGACCTTTGATTATTATCGCTTTGGCAAGCAGATTGGTGCGAAGTCCTTGACCGTACAGCATGCATGAGGTTGCGCCGTAGGTTATGCTCTTGTCTGTTATGTAAAGGCGGGAGAGATAATCGGAAGTATTGAAATATGTGATGGACAACCACAATGACCATTTTATGGCTTGGTAGCCAAAACCTTCAGAAAGTAGATAGCCCCAATCGTTGGATGTCGGTAGGAATGTTCCTTGAAGCTGCGAGGAAGATTGAAACCGTCCGAAGGTATATTTGACAGTGGAACGCAATGTATGTTGTGCAGTGCCATTGATTTTGCTTCCAAATTGCGGAAGGATTGAGCCGGTTTCGGTTGTAGCTTGTTCTCGGTAGCGGTACTTCAGGGTAGCGGAAAGGTTCTTGCGTTCATAGGCTGCTGAGAGGTATGTATCCCATGAGCGAGAACTGTTGTCATATCCATACCTTATCCAAGGATGGTGGGAGCCGTCAATGTATGCAGAGAGGGTGATGTTGCGCAATGCTGTTGTCATCATGCCTGCATAGATGCCGTTCTCATTCTGGCAGTTGCTGACATCGCCGAAGCTTCTTCCGAGCAAGGGTGTATGCCGGTAGCTGTAAAACCTTTGCAAAGCGAATGCTGACCACTGTTGGTGGAAATTCCATCTGATGGCGTTTGCCGTTGCAAGGGCTATGCCGTCCTTGTCCTTTTCATTGTATTTTGCTGCCTTTCCCAATGCCGTCTCACCTGAGAATTGCAGTTTCGGGGTGATGAAAGAGTAGGAGAGTGAGCCGTCAGTGAAATCCTTTCCTTCCGGATAATAGCGGCGGTACATCTGATTCTTAGATGGTGCGAGTGAGTCTTTGAGATGAATGTGTACAATGTTCAAGCCTATGCGAAATGGCAATGAAGTATACACGAGCGAAGCACCCGCCACAGTCTGTGTCGTGGCATATCGTCGCATGAGTTCTTCCTTTGTGCGGTGGTAGCCGTTGGAGACGATTGTGGAGATTGTCGGAGGTTCTGTGTCAGACATTGTAGCGTCAAGATATTTCCATGACAGGAATGGGGTAAGAGAAATGTTCTTAGTTGCATTCCTGCGCCATAGTGCTATGGTTGAGGCAACTCCTTGCAAGTAATTGCTCTCCATTTTTGATGTATGTCCCCGCAAAGATGTCTTGGAAGACGGCTGTGTAAGCAGCAATGAAGTCTTTGAAAGGCGGTAACCATTATTGAGTATGAGTCCCATTCCTATAGAAACCTGATAATGTCCGACAATAAGGTCTTTCATTATTCCGGTCTCTTTCAGGCGTGCGAATCCTGTGTAAAAGTCCCAGCCTTTTCGGTTTTCGCCACAGAAAAACTGTTCTCCGGCGTCTTTGGATGCTGTCAGACCAATCTGCAGACGGTTCGTTTTCAGTTGGTATCTTATGCTATGGCTAAGTTTGTCTCCAAGATATTTCCCCTCTTTGAACCCCTTCCGTTCATAAGTCGGGACGGCAAGCGTCATGAGCAGACTGCTTTTCGGATATTTCAGTATGCCTTTTGCATTATTGGGTATTGGTTCGGCATAGAAGATTGCGGAAAGAATTTTGCATCGTGGAGGGTCAAGAGCAGTAATGAGTGACAGTTCAGAGATAGAACGGAGGTCACCATAAAGGTCACGATAATATATTATGGCTACAGCCTGTTCCTCAGTAAGCAATGGAACTGCCAGCAAATCTTCATAAGTTGCAGCATTGATGTTCTGTGGCATTTGTGCCATGGCGGTAAGGTTGTCATACGCTTCCGTCCATCCTTCCTCATCGAAATCATCCATGTCAGACAATGAATTGTAGACATCTTGGAATGTATCACTCTCCTCCTGCGCAAAAAGGAATGAGGGCAGGAGGAGAAATAATAGGGTGAGGACATACTGTCTCATAGGTAGTTAGGTTTAGGGGTGGTAAAAATGGGGTGTTGTCAAAGTATGCTTTGCTGCGATATGTTTGTTGCGCTATTTGAGCAGTGCATCAATCATTCGCATAGTCGTAGCATCGATTCAGGATTTCGTTGTATTCGTAAGTCCTTCTGAAATCAGCAAGAGCGTTCTTCAGGAAATCCTTTTTCAGCACATCGCGCTTTTTAACAGGCTTGTAGATTTCAAAACTTCTCAGTCTGTAGTAGTCACTGTACTTATCTGTTGCGCTGAATCCTGCAGGAATCTTTTTAAGAGCCTTGTCCCATGGCAGTTGGAAATCTTCGCATAATGATAAGGCTTCCACCACTTTGTCCCCATTGCACATAATCTCCTCACGGATACTTTTCACGACATCCTTTTCCGGATTGTAGAGTCCGGCACAGAGGAAATACGTGTCAGTAGCAGGTTCAAAATGAATATAGTAGCCGGACATTCCAGATTTCTTGCCTTTGGGGCAGACATAGACACCGTGCCATGTCTTGTATGGACTTTTGTCCAGTGTGAAACGCAAGTCACGATAGATGCGATATGTTATGTCATTGACTCCAAGTCCCTGCACGCGAGGGTCAAATTCCTCTACGCCTTTCATGAATTCTAACGCAAAGGCATCGAATTGAGCTTTAACGGTTTTATATTCGGCTTTGTGTGCGTCGAACCATGTTTTCTCGTTGTGCTTTGCCAATTCTGTGAAGAAATCAATTATCTCTTTCATCTGTTGTCTGTCTTTAATTATTTGGATTGGTGGAATATGTTGTGGTATTTGGTACAGGCATTATCGTTCCAGTTCCTCTTTAAGGAATCGTGGTGTGAATCCTTTTCGTGCTTTCGCCACCTTTTCCGGAGTTCCGCAAGAAAGAACCGTGCCGCCTTTAGCACCACCTTCAGGTCCCATGTCAATTATCCAGTCGGCAAGTTTTATGACATCCAGATTGTGCTCAATGACAATCACGGTGTTGCCTTTGTCGACAAGTTTCTGCAGGACTCCCATAAGTATGCGTATATCCTCAAAATGAAGTCCCGTAGTCGGCTCGTCAAGGATATAGATGGTTTTGCCGGTATCCCTTTTCGCGAGTTCGGTTGCGAGTTTTATGCGCTGGCTTTCACCGCCTGAAAGGGTTGTGGACGATTGCCCTAACTTAATGTATCCGAGACCGACATCCTGTATTGTTTTTATCTTTTGAAGGATATTCGGCACGTTCTCGAAGAACTCGACCGCTTGGTTCACTGTCATGTCAAGCACGTTGGCAATAGATTTTCCCTTATAGCGCACTTCCAATGTCTCACGGTTGTAACGGTTTCCGTGGCATGTCTCGCATGGCACGAGCACGTCCGGTAGAAAGTTCATTTCGATGCTCTTGTAACCGTTGCCGCCACAAGTCTCACAGCGACCACCTTTAACGTTGAAGGAGAAGCGTCCGGGTTTATAACCTCTGATTTTTGATTCAGGAAGTTGTATGAACAAGTTGCGTATGTCGGAGAATACACCTGTGTAGGTTGCAGGATTGGAACGTGGAGTGCGTCCGATAGGACTTTGGTCGACGGTGACCACCTTGTCTATAAGTTCCAGTCCCTCAACCTTATCATGAGGCATCGGGCGCTTGTGCGAGTGGTAGAAATGCTGTGACAGAATCGGTTGCAGCGTTTCGTTAATCAGTGTGGATTTTCCAGAACCGGACACACCCGTGACAACAGTCAGTACCCCGAGAGGGAACTCTACTGTCACACCTTTGAGGTTATTGCCATGTGCACCTTTTATCTTTATGCAGCCGTTGTTTGCCTGTCGGCGAAGAGTATGTTTCTCACCGTCAGGAAGAATCTCGGTAGGCAAATCTATCTTCCGTTCTCCGGAGAGATATTGTGCAGTGATGGTGTTAGTCTTCATCATGTCTGCAGGAGTTCCTTGGAATACGACTTCTCCGCCTTTTCTTCCTGCTTTCGGGCCGATGTCTATAATCCAGTCTGCGGCAAGCATCATGTCACGGTCATGTTCTACGACAATGACAGTGTTGCCAAGGTCACGCAATTCTTTCAGAGAGCGTATAAGCCGTTCGTTGTCACGTTGGTGCAAGCCAATGGAAGGCTCGTCAAGAATGTAAAGCACATTGACGAGTTGCGAACCAATCTGTGTTGCGAGACGGATGCGCTGTGATTCTCCACCGGACAATGTTGCAGACTGGCGGTTGAGGGACAGATAGTCAAGTCCGACATCAAGTAGGAAATTAAGGCGTGTGCGTATCTCCTTAAGAATCTCTGTGGCTATTTTTGCTTGCCACTCGGACAGATGCTTCTCTGCCTCGATGAGCCAATCTCTCAAACTTATGATGTCCATTGACGCGAGTTCTGCAATGTTTTTGTCCCATATACGATAAGACAAAGCCTCCTTGTCAAGTCGTTGCCCCTGACAAGTAGGGCAGGTACAGGTGTCAAGGAATTGGTCTGCCCATTTCTGTCCGGCAGCACTATCGTTGTCATCCATTATGGAACGAATGTACTTTACCACTCCTTGGTAGTCAGTGAAATAGTCAGAAGATGTTTTGACAAGCTCCTTTGACACACGGACGTCCTCCAATCGTCCGTAAAGGATTTCGTTCATAGCCTCCTCTGGAATATCCTTTATAGGAGTTTTTAGTGTGCATCCATAATCGGAAAGTATGGATTCTATCTGCCAGAAGATAAGTTGTGCCTTGTATTTCCCCAATGCCGTTATGCCTCCGCTATAAATGGAGATTTTCTTATCCGGAATGATTTTGTCGATGTCTATTTCGTTTATGTATCCAAGACCTTTGCAACGTGGGCACGCACCTTCAGGAGAGTTGAAGGAGAATATGTTTGGTGCCGGGTCTTTGTATGCGATACCGGAGGTTGGACACATAAGTCGTTTGGAGAAGAATTTTGTCTCTTCTGTCTCTTTATCAAGAATCATCACCAATCCGTCGCCTTGTCTCATGGCATTGCCAACAGTGTTTTTAAGTCGTTCCTCAGAACCGTTTTTTACGGCAAGTTTGTCGACAATCACCTCAATGTCGTGGTTTTTGTATCGGTCAACACGCATATCTTCCTCAAGCTCAAGAACTTTCCCGTCAACGCGTACATAAAGATAGCCTTTACGGCGCATTTGGTCGAAAAGTTCACGGTAATGACCTTTTCTGTTCCTAATGAGTGGAGCAAGGACATAAATCTTTTTTCCCGCATAGCGTTCAAGTATCATGCTTATGACTTTCTCTTCTGTATAGCGAACCATTTTCTCACCGGTCATCCACGAATACGCTTCTCCTGCACGTGCAAAAAGCAAGCGCAGGAAATCGTAAATCTCGGTCTGTGTGCCAACTGTGGAACGTGGATTCTTGTTGGTAGTCTTCTGTTCTATGGAGATAACCGGTGAAAGTCCTGTAATTTTATCAACGTCCGGACGTTCCATGTTGCCAAGGAAATTGCGTGCATAAGCAGAGAATGTTTCGATGTACCGCCTTTGTCCTTCTGCAAAAATGGTGTCAAAAGCCAGCGAGGACTTTCCTGAACCGGAGAGTCCCGTTATTACGGTGAGTGAGTTTCTCGGTATCTGTACGTCTATGTTTTTAAGGTTGTGTACCCTTGCTCCAAATACTTCAATCATGGGTTTGTTGTGGTTGATGTTGTGTCATATCCGCGCAGAAGGTTGACATCGCGCTTGTAGTTGAATGTGTTGCCGTCGGCACCGCGAGCTTTTACTATGCAGTAGTAGACTCCATCTTTTACGGGTTTGCCGTTATGAGTGCCATCCCATCCTGTGGAAGGGTCATCCCACGAGAATATTTTCTGTCCCCAACGGTTGTATATTGTGGCATGGAATTCCACGATGGACAAGTAGCCGCTTTTTGGCTTGTATACATCATTTATGCCATCGCCGTTAGGTGAGAAAGCGTTTGGCATCTCAAGTTTGGATGAGGAAACATTGATGGTGAATGGCATTTGCTCTACTCCCCAGTAGTTGTCCCTTATTTGGACGATGTTGTTCTTGTCCTCTTTATTTACGAACTGAACATAACATACAATTGACACTTTGCCGAAATCAGTGAAAACCACATCTGTATTCTCATCGTAACGTGTGAGATACGGTTCTTCTTCTCCTTCTTTTGTGAAACGCCATTCATAGTGCGCGTCCCAATCATCTGCATCTGTAGGATTGGCTCGGAATGATGCGTTGACCGGAGCTGAGGCGTTTTCTTTCTGAGGAGTATTGTCGGTCATTCCGTCAGGTGTGGTGTATTCTACGGAAGGCATTATTGACGGTAGTTTGGATTGTCCGAATAGGTAAGAGGTTGTCATTAATAATGACACTAAGAGCAAATATCTCATAAGAATACATGTATTTTTTATTACGAATTTTGTGCAAAAGTAGTAAAAAAACTTTGTTAATCAAAGAAAAATAACTAATTTTGCGGTCAAATTAACATAAGTAGGGCACTGCAAATCAGGTCTTGACGCTTTTTGCATTTTAATGGAGTTATTTTGCAATGTCTTTATGAGAGTGTCCCTGCAAGAAACATACAAGAACGCAAGTTATAGTATAGTCCGTAATCTTTAATTTTAGGATGTAAGATATGAAACACGCATTTTACACGACAATATTTGTTTTGGTCATGTTCCTTTTTGGCGGAATGTCACTATCTGCCCAAAAAATCCTTTCTGTCCATAAGGTGAAGAAAAAGGAGACCGTATTTGGCATAGCTAAAGAGTATGGGGTTACGATTGACGAACTGAAAAATGCCAATCCTTTTATGCGTGAGCCGGATTTTGTATTAAAGAAAGGAATGTCGGTGAATATTCCGGAACATAATCCTCAGTTATCTGAAACACAGGCAACATCAGGCACAAATACATCTGTCACATCAAAAGCGACAGCCAATGCCTCCACGGTTAATATCGGAGTGATGCTGCCCTTGCATGATATTAATGGTGACGGCAAGCGTATGGTGGAGTACTACCGTGGTATGCTCCTTGCTGCCAAAGACCTGAGGAAGGAAGGATATAATCTGACAATCAATGCTTGGAATGTGGCGGAAGAGGATAACATAGGCAATACTCTTTCTGCGACAAATGCGGCGAAATGTAATGTGGTGTTCGGACCTCTTTACACATCACAGGTTCGTCAGTTGGCAGATTTCTGTATGGAGAAGAACATTACCATGGTTATTCCATTCTCAATTACCGGTGATGATGTGCAGACTTGTCCACAAATACATCAGGTATATCAGACACAGGCAGACATAACAGCAAAGTCAATAGATCAGTTTATGGCGCAGTTTGCCAATGCCCATCCGATATTTATTGACTGTAACGATGTCACGTCCAAGAAAGGTGCGTTCACTTTCGGATTGCGCAAACGCCTTGAGGAGAAAAAAATAGCATATAGCATAACCAATCTGAATAGTTCTCAGGAAATGTTTGCAAAGGCATTTTCCGGAAACATGCGGAACGTGGTCGTATTGAACACCGGACGTTATGCTGAGACAGCCAAGGCCATTGAAAAACTCGATATTCTTTCACAGGCAAATCCAGGTATGCTAATATCAATGTTCGGTTACAACGAGTGGTTTATGTACACAAAGACATTGCAGAATAAGTTCCATAAATATGATGCCTATGTTCCTTCTGTATACAACCTTGATACGGCGTCATTAGGAGTGAAGCGTCTGGAGAAGGAGTATCTTGACTATTTCAAGTCACCGATGCAGAGTGCTATTCCTCGTTTTGCCATTACAGGCTATGACCATCTGATGTTTTTTGTTAAGGGTTACAGAAAATATGGAAAGGAATTCCATGGCACCTCTTCCCAGCGCAACTATACACCGGTGCAGACACCTTTGATTTTTGAACGTGTTGGTAAGGGTGGTTATAAGAATACTGCATTCATGCTTATTCATTTCTAAAACATGGGTGTCGTGATGAGTATTCTTATGAGAACATACAGACGGCTCTTTAGTGTTGTAGCATTCACGGCACTGGGTTCTATGTTGCTTGCTCCTGATGCACAAGCGCAGGTAGGAGACTATCGTAATGACTTTGTCATTGGATTCAATGGTGGTTATCAGCTTAATAAAATCGCTTTTGAAAACAGCATACCGCAGGATATGCTTGGAGGCATAAATTTCGGTGTCACAGCTCGATATACATGTGAGAAATATTTCAATACTATCTGTGCCATACAGATTGAATTGAACTATGCAGAACTTGGTTGGAAGGAACGTATAGAGAGCATAGATGGTCTTCCTTGCATATTGCAAACCGGCGCTCACACAGGAGAAGCGGCAGCTTATCAGCGTAGGATATCTTATTTCCAGATTCCCTTGCTTGCCCATTTGGGTTGGGGAAGAGAGGAAAAAGGTGCAAAGTTCTTTCTGAATATGGGACCTCAGTTCGGATTTATGCTTTCGGAAAAAGCCACGACAAATTTCGAGTATGAGGACGCCTTGAAGACAGACCCGGAGAGAGTCAGTCCGGAATGTGCACAGTATGCGATGCCTGTTGAGAAAAAGTTTGATTTTGGTATAACGGCAGGTCTGGGCATGGAACTTTCCATGAAAAAGGTGGGGCATATAGCTTTGGAGGCACGTTACTACTATGGTCTTGGAAATATCTATGGTGATTCGAAGCAAGACCATTTTTCACGCTCCAATCATAATAGTATAGTGTTCAAGGGAACATATCTCTTTGACATAGTACGTACAAAGAACGCAAAACGTAAAAAATGAAACAATATCTTGACCTGCTTGACAGGATTATGAAGGAAGGTGTGGTGAAAACAGACCGTACCGGAACAGGAACAAAGTCCATCTTCGGCAATCAGATGCGCTTTGACATGAGCGAAGGATTTCCTCTCCTTACGACCAAAAAGCTACATTTGAAGAGCATAATCCATGAACTGCTGTGGTTTCTCAGTGGTAGTACGAACATAAAATATTTACAGGAGAACGGAGTGCGTATATGGAATGAATGGGCAGACGAGAATGGTGAGCTGGGTCCCGTTTATGGACATCAATGGCGTTCCTGGCCGGACTATTGTGGAGGAACTATAGACCAGATACGTCAGGTTGTGGATATGATTCAGCATTCTCCGGACTCTCGCCGTATGCTTGTCAGTGCTTGGAATCCGGCAGAGATAGAGCAGATGGCTCTCCCGCCATGCCATTGCCTGTTCCAGTTCTATGTTGCTGATGATAAACTGTCACTGCAGTTGTATCAGCGTTCCGCTGACACATTCCTCGGTGTGCCGTTCAATATTGCCAGCTATGCCCTATTGCTTCAGATGATGGCACAAGTCACCGGGCTGCAGTGCGGAGATTTCATCCACACAACAGGTGATACGCACTTGTATCTTAACCACATCGAACAGGCAGAATTACAGCTTACACGCAGTCCTCGCAAATTGCCAAAGATGAAGATTAATCCGGATGTTAAGGACATCTTCTCTTTCAGATATGAGGATTTTGAACTCACAGACTATGCTCCATGGCCACATATTAAGGCTACTGTGAGTGTATAAGGACACAGAGGACAATTAGAGACATCATATTTACAGGTTCATACAATATATAACCGACAAGACAATGACAATAGTTATAGCCATATTTATTCTGCTGGCATTCATATTGATTGCCGCCACTCCCAAGACTTCTGTCAACAAAGCCGCCTTGGCAGTCTTTGCCAGTACGGTAGGTTGGGTTTTGTACATCTGTTTCGGCTCGGACTTTGTCATGGCGCAGCACCCAACGGACTACATGTCTTTCCTGCGTGGTGCGACAGCCAACAGTGTCGCTGTGAAGGAATATATAGCATCCAATATATTCATAAAATATGTGGGAAAGGCTTCTGAGATTGTTCTTTTCCTGATGTCTACGATGACCATCATTGAAATATTGGATACTAATGGCTGCTTTGATTTCTTTCCTCATTGGATAAAGACGCGCAACAGCAAGCGATTGTTGTGGTCTGTAGCTGTGCTGACATTCCTGCTGAGTGCCAACATGGATAATCTTACGGTCACGACAATGATGCTTGTCATGATGCACAAGATGCTTCCAAACAGACGCCAGCGGACAATCTTCGGACCTGTCATTGTGCTGAGTGCCAACATTGGCGGAGCGTTGACAGTCATCGGAGACCCTAACGGACTGCTGTTGTGGAATATGGGTGCTGTTACTCCAAGCCATTTCTCTGCATGGATGGCGTTGCCGTGCCTTGTGGCATGGGCTGTCCCTACCTTCCTTATGTCGTTGAAATTGCCTGAGCGTGTTGAGCTTGAGCGTTTCTCACTTCCATATAGAGGTGACGATACACGCCTTACGGTATGGCAGCGTGTAGCCATGTTCTTCTTCGGTATTGGTGGACTATGGTTCATTCCAACTTTTCGTGATATAACCAAGTTGTCTCCTTTCGTTGGTGCACTATGCGTCCTCGCATTGCTTTCCATAGTAAATGAGACATTCAACCATAAACTTATTGTCAACAGTCGTATGACTCAGCGTAATTCCTCACGGACAATGCACAATGGTATGCTCCAGATGATGCTCTTCATCATGGGTGTGATGCTGATGATGGGTGTGTTGGTGGAGACTGGAGCAAGTCTGTGGCTTGGAAAACTATGTCTGGATACTCTCGGTGATACATGGAGTCTGTTCCTTGCGCCATTGATGGCCGCTGTTGTCAGTCTTGCTTTGGATTCATTTGCCACGGCGGCGGCTTTCTTGTCCCTGCATCCTATAGGTGGTACGGCGGAATTTATGACAAATGGTGAATATTGGATACTAATCGCCTATGCCACAGCAGTCGGTGGCACGATATTCGGAATCGGCTCACTGTCAGGTCTTGCGCTCTTCTCGATGAATACAACGACAGTCGGATGGTATTTCAAGCATTTTGCACCAAAGATGCTTCTCGGTGCACTCCTCGGACTTCTTGTCCTTATTGCTGAGGCTCTCTATTTTTGATATAATGATGAATAAATACCCCCCCCCCAAAAAAAAAACAAATAATTATGGCAAAGATTAAGACTATTGGTATCATGACATCAGGTGGCGATGCCCCGGGTATGAACGCTGCCATACGTGCCGTGACACGTGCGGGAATCTCTAATGGCTTTAACATAAAAGCTATATACCGCGGTTACGAAGGACTTATTAATGGAGAAATAAAGCCTTTCACTACAGAGAATGTCTCGGGAATCATAGGAATGGGAGGTACGATTCTGAAGACTGCCCGTTCCAAAGAATTTCCGACAGATGAGGGACAGCAGCGAGCTTATGAGACACTTGTCAAGGAAGGTATTGATGCCCTCGTTGTGATTGGTGGCAACGGTTCGCTTACAGGTGCCATGGAGTTCGCGCGCAAGTTTGACATTTGCTGCATAGGTCTTCCCGGAACAATTGATAATGACCTCTATGGCACTGATAACACAATCGGCTACGATACTACGATGAACACAATCATGGAGTGTGTCGACCGTATCCGTGACACAGCTCAGAGCCATGAACGCATCTTCTTTGTTGAGGTAATGGGACGTGACGCCGGCTTCCTTGCACAGAACTCAGCCATTGCATGTGGTGCAGAGGCGGCAATCATCCCGGAGGAGTCTACCGATGTCGACCAGTTGGCAGAGTTCATGAAACGAGGAATACGCAAGTCAAAGAAATCCTGCATTGTCATTGTCTCTGAATCACCGAAATGCGGTGCCATGTACTATGCCGACCGTGTGAAGAACGAGTTCCCGGACTATGACGTGCGTGTCTCAATCCTCGGTCATCTACAGCGTGGCGGCACTCCGACAGCGCGTGACCGCATCCTTGCCTCACGTACAGGTGTCGGTGCAATAGAGGCGATCATGCAGGGGCAGCGCAACATTATGGTTGGTGTACGTAACAATGAGGTTGTCTATGTGCCATTGTCAGAAGCTATCCGCTCCGACAAACCTTTTGATAAGAAACTCATCAAGGTACTCGAAGAACTCTCTATATAAAAAGTATAATAGAGCCCTTTTATATAAGGAACAATATAACCGGTCATGCTTCATCTGTGGGTGAAAGTAGTTTCATTCACAGATGAAGCATGACCGGTTTCTTGTTTAAACCAGCCTTGGCTCTTGTGAATTTGCTAAAATGTTTATGGTAAATATTTCAAAGACCGCTTGCTTTTCTTGAAAGGCTGTGCAAAGATAATGCAAACCGAATGCAGACAGAACTTGTTCATGTATGCTGAGGTGCAGCTTATCTTCGCTGGTGCAAAGGTACAACAATAAACATGCAAATCCAAATTTTATAGGGGTATGAATGGGGGTATGATTGTTGGTGTATCATGATTATGCGTTCAATTTTGTTTAATCTCCAACAACCTTTTTCACTCAGTCCTTGCCAAATACTTTATGCAACGCCGTATGGAACTCCATTTAGGGAATATCGCAAAAGGGCGCATGTTTCCATAGCTGACAAGTATGGTCAGTAACGAGAGCAATGCCACGATTAACAGCCAGCCGTAAATTTCCTTCATGGAGACGATGAGAGCCTGCAACTGCACCATTCCATAGTATTCCCCAATGGACGAAAGATCCACCGCAGGGTTGGAATCGACAATGTTTGCACTGAGCAGCGCTGCATTGCTTGCCATTGTATGTTCCAGCCATTCACCTATAATGGCAGGACCGAGGGTAGCACCCATCACAGCTCCCGTGAACCCATTGATTGTCAACGCCTGCGGAAACACCTGGAATGGCAAACCGCTTTGCACAATCGAGGTCAGGAACACGATGGATATTATCACCGAGGCAGCTCCGCGCAGTAGCAGTGGAACAATGAGCATCTCCTTCTCTATACCATAGTCTATGAAGAAATAAAACCATGTAAGATAACCGGCGGCAAGCGCGAAGCCTATTGCCGTCATCGTCTTGTACCGCCATTTGCGCAGTGCGAAAGTGAAATATGTGAATGCGCAGCCAAGGGCAATACCGACCAAGGCATACCGGTTCAGGTCAATGAGGTTTGTCTCGTCAAATCCGAGTATGGCGGCAGCATAGTTATGCTCGAACACATGTTCCGTAGCCATAAGTGTGAAGAACACAAGATAGATGCATGTGGCGCGTCTGACATTCCTGTTCTTCATGGCGCGGAACGATATGTATGGGTGGTGAAGGAATGTCGCCCGCCACAGATTGATGCTGAGGAACGCAAGCCCGGTCACTGTTGCCCACCTTATTTCAGAAGCGTCCCACCAGTCATAATGATTGCCATAGATACAGATGAATGTGAACGACATCATGAATCCTGCCCACAGTGCACCGCCTATCCAGTCGATGCCTACCAGTGGGAGGGACATTGGACCGCGCACAGGCTTCACCAAGAGCATAACCAGGAGAATCATCAAAGCCAGCATTCCTGTCATTAGCCAATTCATGTACTGCCATTCGGAAAAGAATGCGGTGTATATGGCTGCCAATCCGCTCAGTTGTATCACACCGTCCACAAGCAGATAGACATAGCAGAAGAACACTGCCATGTCGCGGCTTGGTGTCAGCCACAGCTGTATCGTGGAGTTGCATGCCAGTGTTGCCTGCATCCTGAACCATCCGGCAATGAAGCATGTCATGACAAGCACCGGAACGCTTGTGGTTATTGCACATATAATATTGGCTGCTATAAGCACGAATCCTGAGACAATAAGCTGGCTGCGTGTGGAGAAACGGAATTTCACACGGAACATCACGGCAAAGTTTATGGCAAGACCTATCAATGAGGCATAGCCCGCCATGAGGATGTCCTCCTGCATCAATGCCGCTGAGCCTACCATGTCCGATATGGCAGCGAGATACACTCCGCCTGACGAAAACTGGATTATCAGCACAAAGAGGATGAACAGCCATGGCTTCAGCCACCGTGGAACGAAGTCGGGAACGTCCGGAATGTCGAACGGTCCCTGTGGAGCATGCCAGTCTGCCATATCAGTACCTCACGCTACATTCCACATTCATGCCGGTGCTGAGGCGTGCCATGTCCTCCGGTTTGTTACTTCCCGAAAACTCTATCCTTATAGGAATGCGCTGGCGGACCTTTACAAAATTGCCGGCGGAATTGTCCTGCGGAATCAGTGAGAGTGACGCGCCAGTGGCTTTTGACAGAGATTTCACAGTCCCATGGAACACAACACCAGGGATGGCGTCCACCTTTATCTCAACATCGCTGCCCGGAGCTATATGGCGGAGCTGTGTCTCCTTGTAGTTTGCAGCAACCCATACATCATCATCTGCAATCACGTCAAGCAGAGTCTGTCCCGGCTGTACAAGCTGTCCCTCTTGAATGGTCTTGCGTGAGGCATAGCCGTCACATGGCGCGACAATCACCGTATAGCTGAGGTTCAGCTCGGCAGTCTCAAGCATGGCCTTGGCAAGCTCTATGCCCGCATCCGACTGTGAGATGCGCTGACGGTTGACATCGACCAAGGAAGAGGATGCGGAACGCTGGCGCGCAAGCATTTCGTAACGTGCCTTCTTCGCCTCGTAATCGGTCTTTATGCCGTCATACTGTTGGCGTGTCACAGCATCTTTTGCAAGAAGTTTCTCGTAACGAGCCAAATCCTTGAAAGCATTGTCCATAAGGACTTTGGCTTCTTCCACGGACGCTTCGCTCACAGCGACATTGGCAGAGGCCGAGGTTACAGACTTGTCAGCCACACCGCGCCCTGCCAGTGCGTTGCGGTAGTCGGCATTGGCGCGTGCAACGTTGAGTCGCATGTCGGCATCGTCAATGATGACGAGTGTGTCGCCTTTCCTGACTTTTTGGTACTCATTGAAGCGTATCTCTTTTATAAATCCCTGCACACGGCTGTTTATCGGGACAATCTGGCGGCGTACTTGCGCATTGTCGGTGAACTCCACATTGCCAAGGTGGACGAACTTGCTGCCCACCCATAATGCCACGGCTGAGACAACGACTGCTGTTATAACGTAAGAAAGTAATTTTTTGTTGCGATGTTTCATATTTTTCCGGTGATGAATAATAGTTTGTAATAATAGTAGATAATGTTTATGCGTGCGTCGGCAAGCTGCTGTTCTGCCTCGAGCTTGGCGTTTGCTGCGTCAAGCATGTCCGTAATCAGTGCCATGCCGGCAGAGTAGCGCGTCTCGACAGTGCGGTAGTTCCTTTCGGCAAGCTCTGCTCCTTTGGTTCGCGTCTTCAGTTCTTCGTAAGTCTCAAGGTAGCGGACATGGTCGGCGTTTACTGCCAGCGTGACATTCTCCTCGGCAACAGCAAGTTCCTCCATGGCTTTCTTGGTGGCTGCACGGCTTTTTGCCAGCGACTTGTTGCTCTTGTAAAGCGAAGAGATGTTGTAGCTTACGCCGACACCGACATACCAATAGCTCAGGTTGCGGTCTATCGGAGGGATTTCCACGAGGATAGGTCCGTCGGTGCTCCATGCAGCCTGCAATCCCACTTTCGGCATGCGCTCGGCACGCACAAGAGCTTCCGCTTTCTTGCTCATGTCCACTCCCGTGCGGGCAAGGCTCAGTGAAGGAGAGTGGGAGAGTGCTTCCTGCTGCCATTGGCCGGCGTTGTTCTTTGGCAAAGAGCGGTCGAGGATGGCAGAGTCGGGCACAATGACGGTGCTTTCCGGCATTCCCGCCGTTGTCACAAGATTGTTGTTAAGGATGCTGAGAGTGTTGTTTATCCTTACGAGTTGCAGCTCCAGATTGGACAGAAGGAGTTCATAACGCGTGATGTCGTTTTGCAGTACTGTCCCTTGCTCATGCCTTGCGCGTATTTTTTCCAGCACCTTCCGTGCCGCCGTGATGTTGCTTTCGACCACCTGACGGAGATTAGTGTACTTGTAAATGTCAAGGTAGAAACCTGCAAGGCGCAGCCTGATGTTGTCCCTTTGGAAATCAGTGGCATAGCGTGACGCCATGGATTTCAGTTCGGCAAGTTCGATGGCGCGTGACATTGCACCGCCGGTGTACACGGGTTGCGTCACGTTTACCGAAATGCTATTGCCGAAATGAGGTATCGGCGCTCTTTGGTAATCACTGAAATCACGTTTCGTGGAGAATCCGTCACCAATGTAACTCGCTGACAGCGAAGCGGATATGTCCGGCAGTCGTCCTGCCCTCGCCACACTGACAGCATGCTCTGCCTCTTCCTGTGCAGAGAATGAAGGGCGGAGTTGCGCACTGTTTGCCTCGGCGGTCTTGAAGATTTCCTCCAATGTGACCACCGACTGGGCATGGGTACGCACTCCACCGCTCAACAAGGTCACAGAAAGCAACCCTGTGAGCAATCGAAGATTGTTCATGAAAAAAAGATGTTTAATAATGTTTGTTTTGTAGTTTCAGTCTGCCATGGGTGACTGAAAAAGACTCGCTGAGTATCATCCTGTTGTATGATACCAAACCGTTAATGTGTCACATGGAGGCTGTGCTTTTCCAGTTCTCCAAATGCCCCCAGTTTCTTACCGGGACGCTAATAAATGAAACAGATGTCTTTTTTGAGTTCATATAAAGGCAACTCTGTATGAATTGCGCTGCAAAGTTACTCATTTTTTCTTGAATAGCGGACGATTTTTAGAGATTTTTTTGCAGATGCGATAATGACAATGAAGGATGTGTGGTATTGTTTCTGCGTTGTGTGGCATGATGATTTTAACATTTCTGCGGAGAATTGCGGGAAAATGTTGGGAATTTTGTATGGATTTTGGCTTAAGTGTAATTGTTTGTGTGTCAGGGTGTTGGATTTGTATGCGCGCTTTTTCGGCTTCAGGGGGCAATAAATAAGGTGATAAAAGGTATTGTTTTGAGGGGTAAATGGTATTGGATGGCGATGCGAAGTGTATTGAATGATAAGGTAGAAAGTATCGAATGGTGGTGTCATTCGATAGGAATGGGGTGGGGAAGTGGCAAAAACGTGTCGTTCAGCGTTGGTTTTCTCTTTTTCAAGTGTGGATGGAGTGAAAAAAGAGACTTGCGATTGTCAAAATATTTCCACTGTTTAACAAAGGTGAAGGAGTGTGAATGGCGGAATGGAGCGTTGCGAATTGGGGGTGGCGGAGTGGGCTTTTTCATGCCACAACATGAAAAGAACCACAATGCAGCTTGAGAAGCCATTACGCAACCTGATGAATCATGATGTGGCGTGCCGTTCCCTCCGCAATGTTCGCCACTCCGCAACGCGCTGCCAGCACCATTTGGTCGTACAACCGGCGACATGGGTCTATGTGGTAGTCCACGAATCTGTCGCAGAAACTCTGCGTTCCAAGCTGTACGATGTTGGCGAGAACCCATGAATTGAGCCAGAAATAGGATTGGGAAAACTTGATGTCAACAGCCATAGTTGTAAGGGGTTTAGTTGTTAATTAGGGGATGCATCATTATTCAACATGGCACAACATGGTGCATCATGATAAAACGATTAATAATTGTTTCCCGGCAACTTGCCGGCGCGTGGTGCAAATCCGCTATGCAGTAAGCACGCGCGGAGTCAGTATTTCATGTAATAGTCCTCCAGCAATTTGAAGAGTTTCATCAGGAACAATACCAATATCGCTTGTATTAGTGTCTCCTGAATGTCGATGCTGCCCTCGAACAAGAACTCAACCACAAGGAAGATTATGCAGCACATGACTGCTTCGAGAATAAGGGAAAGTATGCGCTTTGCGTTCATTTTGAGTTGTTTTGGGTTGGATGGCTTTCGGTTTTGCGCGAGAATCCATCGGAGGATGATGCTGCGCATTCTTTTGCAAAAATAAGAAAAATAATCGGAATGGAAAACAGATGTGTGAAATTATTTGTTTTTCTCATGAAAAAATAGTAATTTTGCAGACAAAATTTCAAAAACGTTTCTGAAAATATGAATATTTCTTATAAATGGCTTAAGGAGTATGTGGACTTCGACCTCACTGCTGAGGAAGTCTGCGCTGCCCTTACATCCATTGGTCTTGAGGTTGGTGCCCTTGAGGAAGTTCAGAGTGTCAAGGGTGGATTGAAAGGACTTTATGTCGGCGAGGTCCTCACTTGTGAGGAACATCCTAACTCCGACCATCTCCATGTTACCACCGTTGACCTCGGCAAGAAGGATGCTGAGGGAAATCCAGTGGCACAGCAGATTGTCTGCGGTGCGCCTAATGTCGCTGCCGGTCAGAAGGTTATTGTCGCTGATTTGGGCTGTGTGCTTTATGACGGCGATAAAGAGTTTGTCATCAAGAAGTCAAAATTGCGCGGTGTGGAGTCTAACGGCATGATATGTGCCGAGGACGAAATCGGTGTGGGAACAAACCACGACGGCATCATTGTACTGCCTGGGGACACCACTGTCGGTATGCCTGCTGCGGAGTACTATAACCTTGAGAGCGACTGGCTCATAGAGGTGGACATCACTGCCAACCGTGCCGATGCACTCTCTCATTACGGTGTTGCCCGCGACCTTAACGCATGGCTTGTGAACAATGGTAAGCCGTCCACCCTCCACCGTCCTTCATGCGACGCTTTCAAGGTGGACAATGAGAACCTGCCTGTAAAGGTCACGATAGAAAACACAGAGGCTTGCCGCCGTTATGCGTGCGTCTCACTCACAGGATGTGAGGTGAAGGAGTCTCCGGAATGGCTGAAGAACAAGCTCTCAATCATCGGTCTGCGTCCGATAAACAACATTGTGGACATCACAAACTATGTGATGATGGCCTATGGACAGCCGCTCCACTGCTTTGACGCCGACATGGTGACAGGCAACCATATCATTGTCAAGGACAACAACGAAGGCAAAAAGTTCATCACTCTTGACGGTGAGGAGCACACTCTCGGTGAGCATGACCTCGCCATCTGCAATGAGGAAGAGCCGATGTGCATTGCCGGAGTGTTCGGAGGCAAAGGCTCCGGAACTTACGAGACGACAAAGAATGTTGTCATAGAGTCGGCCTATTTCCACCCGACATGGATTCGCAAGTCGGCACGCCGTCACGGTCTTTCCACAGATGCGTCGTTCCGTTTCGAGCGCGGTATAGACCCGGAGGGAACTATCTACGCTCTGAAGCAGGCTGCAATCCTTTGCCAAGAGCTTGCCGGCGGTAAGGTTTCAATGGAAATCTGTGACGAATACCCTAATCCTATCGCACCGGCAAAGGTGTCATTGAAATACGATTATGTCGATAACCTTATCGGCAAGAAGATAGGCAACGACACTATCAAGTCTATTGTGACATCACTTGAAATGACAATCGACGAGGAGACAGCCGAAGGTTTGGAACTTTCCGTGCCTGCTTACCGTGTCGATGTCCGGCGTCCTTGCGATGTTGTCGAGGACATCCTGCGCATATACGGATATAATAATGTGGAGATTCCTACACAGTTGAAGTCCTCGCTTGTCATCAAGGGTGAGGAGGACAAGAAGCTGAAGATGCAGAATCTTGTGGCAGAGCAGCTCGTGGGTGCGGGATTCCGTGAGATTCTCTGCAGCTCACTGACAAAGAGCGCGTACTATGACGGTCTTGAAAGTGTGCCTGCAGAGTCACTTGTGAACATCATGAATCCGTTGTCCTCCGACCTTAATGTCATGCGTGGCACACTACTTTTCGGAGGTCTTGAAGCCATTGTGCGCAATGCCAACCGCAAATATCCTAACCTCCGTTTCTTCGAAGTAGGAAACCTCTACGAGTATTCCAAGGAGAAGCAGGATGACGAGAATCCTATGAGAGCCTATAAGGAGGAGAACTACCTCGGTCTGTGGATGACGGGCAAGAGCATAGAAGGCTCTTGGGCGCATAAGGACGAGAAGATGTCGTTCTATCATCTCCGTGCAACCGTCGACAACATCTTTGCGCGTGTGGGACTCACTCCTCAGATGACAGTCATCGAACGCTCCAATTCCGACCTTTTCTCTGCTGCTCTGAAAGTCATGACACGTGGTGGAAAGGTGCTCTGCGAGATGGGTATCGTGAGCAAGAAGATACAGAAGAAGTTCGAGATACAGAATGAGGTTTATTTCGCCCAGATAAACTGGACTCAGCTTTGCAAGGCTGTCAAGAAGCATTCCGTGCATTACCAGGAAATCTCAAAGTTCCCTGCTGTAAGCCGCGACCTCTCACTTCTCATCGATTCCAATATCGAGTTTGCGCAGATTGTGAGCATAGCACGTAACACAGAGAAGAAGCTGCTTAAGTCTGTCGAGCTCTTTGACGTTTATGAGGGTGACAAACTGCCGGAAGGAAAGAAGTCCTATGCTGTCAATTTTATCCTTCAGGATGCGGAGAAGACACTCAATGATAAGGCTATCGATGCAATCATGAACAAGCTCATCACTAACCTGAAGAAGCAGCTTGATGCGGAACTGAGATAAAAACCGTGTTCGGCAATTATAAAAGAAACAAACATAAAAACATAAAATACAATGGGAAGAGCATTTGAATATCGCAAGGCCGCCAAGATGAAGCGTTGGGGCCACATGGCAAAGACTTTCACACGTCTGGGCAAACAGATTGCAATCGCAGTGAAGGCAGGCGGTCCGGAGCCGGAGACAAACCCAACACTCCGTTCCATCATAGCTGTCTGCAAGCGTGAGAACATGCCGAAGGACAATATCGAGCGCGCCATCAAGAACGCTATGGGTAAGGACCAGTCTGACTACAAGGAGGTGACATACGAGGGATACGGTCCTCACGGAATCGCTGTGTTTGTTGACACACTGACCGACAACACCACACGTACCGTGGCTGATGTGCGCTCTATCTTCAACAAGTTCTCAGGCAACCTTGGCACAACAGGCTCACTCAGCTTCCTGTTCGACCACAAGTGTGTGTTCACATTCAAGAAGCCTGAAGGTCTTGACATGGACGAGCTTATCCTCGAACTGATTGACTTCAATGTCGATGACGAGTTTGACGAGGAGTTCAATGAGGATACCAACGAGGACACAATCACTATCTATGGTGACCCTAAGTCTTATGCCATGATTCAGAAGTTCCTTGAGGACAAGGGCTTTGAGGGAGTAGGTGGCGAGTTCACTTATATTCCTAACGACCTTAAGGAAGTCACTGACGAGCAGCGCGAGGTTATCGAGAAGATGGTTGAGCGACTCGAGGAGTTTGACGATGTTCAGACTGTGTACACAAATATGAAGTAGGAAATGACGAATGGAGCATCATTGCTCCACGTTGTTTGGATTACATAATTCCACCGCAGGTCTTGGCGTTTGCATGAAACACTTATGCAAACGTCAGGACTTTGTAGGAAAATGCAGTGTGGTGATGTGAGTTTCCTGACATGCCACAAGAAAAGCAAGCATATAAAGAAGAATATGAAAACATTATCATTTCAGACACAAGGAACCTGTGCTAAGTTTATAAATGTCACTCTCACTGATGACGGGGTAGTGGAGGATGTTGAGTTTGCAGGCGGATGCAATGGCAATACGAAGGGAATCGCTTCACTTGTCCGTGGCATGAAGGCTGAAGATGTCATCAAGCGACTTGAAGGCATCACTTGCGGAATGAAGACGACAAGCTGCCCTAACCAGTTTGCACAGGCACTGAAGCAAATGCTGTAATATTATAATAAGGTGATGCTGTATCGTCCGGATTCCCGGCTGTTGCGGATGAAACCTTTGTACATTTATTGTTCTGTTTGGAATATGAGGATACCATGTTTTGCTGTTATAATGGCGTGCGCCTTTCTTTCATCATGTCAAGAGAGCATAGAGGAACGCGCAGAGCGAGAGGCGAGGGAATACACATTGAAATATTGCCCGACGCCTCCTCAGAATGATGTAATCACGGACAGCATTGTCTACCATAGTGCGACAAAGACATATTCCACGTACATGACATTCACTGACAAACTTGATGATAAAGAGATGCTTGCCGGGCATAATGATGAGATTGTGGAAAGCATGTTGCAAATGGTGCGCTCAAATGCTGGTATGCAGGCATATAAGGACGCTGGATTCTCTTTTGAATATGTCTGTCGTTCGCAAAAGACTCCGGGCACTATGCTTCTGCATGTCACATTCACACAGAAAGATTATAATTCCTGTTCTGAATAATACAACAATCATTATACACAGATGATATTCACACTATCTTGCACAGGAAATACACGTTGGGCGGCAGATTTGCTGGCGCAGATGACCAATGATAAGGTCGTCTCGATTCCCGATGCCGTTAATGGTGACTGCACTTATCGTATCCGTGCCGGAGAAAGGATAGGCTTTTGTCTGCCTGTCCATGGCTGGCGTCTTCAGCCATTGGTGCGTGATTTCATTGATAAAATGAGTTTCGTCACGCATGCTGACGAAGATAGTTTGCATAAGGGAACGCTTTCCCCATATTGCTATTTCCTCATCACCTGTGGGGACAGCTGTGGGGAGTATGGTGAGCAGTTGGAGGCTGCCCTTGAAGTCAAAGGATTGAAAGTGAGGTCATGCTGCTCAATCATCATGCCGGAGTCTTATGTCGGTTTGCCGTTCATGGATGTCGATACAGACATCCGTGAGGCGGAAAAGAAGATGAATGCACGCAGCAAGGTGCTTGAGTTCGCAGACATCATAGCCGAGAACCGTTCTGTCCGAATGCCTTTGCATAGAGGAGCATTGCCACGTTTCTACAGCCGTGTGCTTGGCAAGTTCTTCTACAGGTTCCTCATTACCGACAAACGCTTCAAGGTCAATGCCGGAAAATGTATCGGTTGCGGAAAATGCCGGAATCATTGTCCGGTGGGCAACATGGCGATGACTGACGGCAGACCGGAATGGCTTCATACAGGGAAATGCATGACGTGCATGGCATGCTACCACTATTGTCCAGAGAAGGCAATCTCTTTCTGGAAATTCACAAAGAGCAAAGGGCAATATTATTTTGACCATAACAAAAGAAGAGAGGGAAAACATTGATAGCCATGCGTTTATGATTTTTGTCAATGGTGCTGTGCTGTTCTTTTTGCAAACTCATGTGTGGAGCATGGCAAAACTGTTGTCAAACTTTATTCTCATATAGATGTATGTCAATTTTCGCTTGCAATACTGAAAGAATTATCCAAAAACAACATGGACATGTTTGGATTTAAGGATTTTTTTATTATCTTTGCATTGAAAAATATTAGTAGAGAATACAAGTTCAGATCAGAATAATGGAAAAGAAAATGTTGTTTCCGGATTATATATTTGAGTCAAGCTGGGAAGTTTGCAATAAGGTAGGAGGTATTTATACTGTACTCTCCACACGAGCAAAGACACTAACTGACATTATCCGTGACCGTCTTATATTTATAGGGCCTGACTGCTGGGGAGAAAAGCAGTCGCCATATTTCAGACCGGACAGTTCACTCCTTGAGAATTGGGAGAAGAAAGCTAATGCTGAAGGGCTGAAAGTCAAGGTGGGACGATGGGATATTCCGGGAAAACCTATAGCTGTTCTTGTTGATTTTAAACCGTATTTCGACAAGAAGAATGAAATATATACAAGCCTTTGGGAAAAATATCAGGTGGATTCTCTCCATGCTTATGGTGATTATGATGAAGCCTCTATGTTTTCGTATGCAGCAGGTCTTGTAGTTGAAAATCTGTATTATTACCTTAATCTGGCACCTCAGAAAGTCATCTATCATGCCAATGAATGGATGACGGGTCTCGGTATGCTGTATGTTAAGGACAAACTTCCGAAGGTAGGCACAATATGGACGACACATGCGACATCAATCGGTCGTTCCATAGCAGGCAACAACAAACCTCTTTATGACTATCTCTGGTGCTATAACGGTGACCAGATGGCGGAGGAACTTAACATTCAGTCAAAGCATTCCATTGAGAAGCAGACGGCATTCAATGCCGATGCTTTCACGACAGTGTCCGACATCACTGCCACGGAATGCCATGAACTCATAGGGAAGCCTGTCGATGTTGTGCTCCCAAATGGCTTTGAGAATGACTTTGTGCCGAAAGGGGCAACATTCACCAAGAAGCGCAAGGAAGCAAGAAAGAAGATTCTCCGCCTTGCAAACTGTCTTGTAGGACGTGAGTTCGGCGATGATACCCTGATTGTAGGTACAAGTGGACGATATGAGTTCCGCAACAAGGGCATCGATGTCTTCACGGAAGCCATGAACCGTCTGTTGCGTGACGACAGACTGGAGAAGCAGGTGATAGCACTCATCGAGGTTCCGGCATGGGTCGGCAGTCCGCGTGAGGACTTGAAAGAGCGTTACTTGTCAGGCAAGACCTTTGACACTCCGCTGGAATTCCCAATGGTAACCCACTGGCTTAATGACATGTCCCATGACAATGTCATTGACATGATGAAATATCTTAATATGTGGAACCGTAAGGAGGACAAGGTTGTCGTTATTTTCATTCCTTGTTATCTTAATGGTGATGACGGTATCATCAATACACCTTATTATGATGTAATCATCGGCAAGGATTTGTCCGTCTATCCTTCTTACTATGAGCCTTGGGGATACACTCCATTGGAGTCCGTGGCATTCAAGGTACCGTGCATAACCACAGACCTTGCCGGTTTCGGAGTATGGGCAAACACAATAAAGGGAGCTTATTCGGAGATAGAAGACGGTGTGAAGACCATCCACCGTACAGACTACAACTATTCGGAAGTTGTTGACGTTATAAAGGATACTATCGTGAAATTCTCCAAGATGTCCGAAGCTCAGGTGAAGAAAGCCAGGGCAAATGCCGACAAACTCTCCAAGAAGGCTCTTTGGAATGAATTCATTGGATACTATCGCAAAGCGTATGACATTGCATTAACCAAAGCTAACAAAAGATAAAACAAATACACCAAACAATGAAAATCAAAGCAAATTACGTAAATGCTCCGGTTTGGAAGGAACTGGCTATCAAGTCAACCCTTCCTCAGGAGTTAGAGTGTCTTGACGAGATTGCACACAATCTCTGGTGGTCATGGAACTATGAGGCACGTGACCTGTGGCGTTCACTTGACCGCGACCTTTTTGAAAAGGTAGGCGAGAACCCTGTGGCTCTCCTTGAGAAACTCCCTTATGAGCGCAAGGAAGAGTGTGCCAAGGATAAGGAAATCATGAAGAAGGTGAAGAACGTTGACAAGCTCTTCAAGGAGTACATGGCGCAGCCTGTTGACAAGAGCCGTCCTTCTGTTGCTTACTTCTGCATGGAGTATGGTATCTCACAGGTACTTAAGATTTATTCCGGTGGTCTCGGTATGCTTGCCGGCGACTATGTCAAGGAGGCTTCCGACTCTAACGTTGACATGTGTGCTGTGGGCTTCCTTTATCGTTACGGCTATTTCAAGCAGTCAATCTCTATGGAGGGTGACCAGATTGCAAACTACGACGCACAGAACTTCAACTCTCTCCCTGTAGTGCGCACTCTCGACCCTGCCACAGGTGAGCCTCTCGTTGTTGACGTTCCTTACACCAACTATATGGTTCACGCTTCCGTATGGACAGCAAACGTTGGACGTGTGAAACTGTATCTCCTTGATACTGACAACGAGATGAACTCCGAGTTCGACCGCCCAATCACTCACGCACTCTATGGTGGCGACTGGGAGAACCGTCTGAAGCAGGAGATTCTCCTCGGTATCGGTGGTATGCTGACACTGAAGAAGCTCGGCATAAAGAAGGACATCTACCACTGCAACGAGGGACACGCTGCACTCTGCAATCTCCAGCGCCTTATCGACTATATCCACGAGGGACTCACATTCAATCAGGCAATAGAGCTTGTACGCGCTTCAGGTCTCTATACATGCCACACTCCGGTGCCTGCAGGTCACGACTATTTTGACAAAGACCTCTTCGGCAAATACATGAGCGGCTATCCACAGCAGCTCGGCATCTCTTGGGATGAGTTCATCGGTATGGGACGCACAAACCCTGATGACCATAATGAGAAGTTCTCTATGTCAACATTCGCACTCAACACTTGCCAGGAATCAAACGGTGTGTCAAAGCTCCACGGATGGGTGTCACAGAAGATGTTCGCTCCTACATGGGCAGGCTACTGGCCTGAGGAGAACCATATCGGCTACGTGACCAACGGCGTTCACTTCCCTACATGGTGTGCGACAGAGATGCGCAAGATTTACGCCAAGTACTTCGACAAGAACCACCTCAATGACCAGTCCAACGAGTCTATCTGGCACGGCATCTACAACTGTCCTGACGAGGAACTCTGGGCAACACGCATGGAGCTGAAGAACAAGCTCGCTGACTACATCAAGATTAAGTTCAAGGACGTATGGCTCCGCAACCAGGGCGACCCAGCACGCGTTGTCTCACTCCTCAACAAGATCAACCCTAACGGACTGACAATCGGCTTCTGCCGCCGCTTCGCAACATACAAGCGTGCTCACCTCCTGTTCACTGACCTTGAGCGTCTCTCTAAGATTGTCAACAATCCGGAGCACCCTGTGACATTCCTCTTCGCAGGAAAGGCTCACCCTGCTGACGGTGGCGGTCAGGGACTCATCAAGCGCATCTACGAGATTTCACAGCGTCCTGAGTTCCTCGGCAAGATTATCTTCCTTGAGGACTACGACCAGCAGCTCGCACGCCGCCTTGTTTCAGGATGCGACATCTGGATGAACACTCCTACACGTCCTCTCGAGGCTTCCGGAACTTCCGGCGAGAAGGCTGAGATGAACGGTGTTGTCAACCTCTCTGTCCTTGACGGATGGTGGGTGGAAGGCTACCGCGAGGGTGCAGGATGGGCTCTTCCTGAGAAGCGTACATACCAGAACCAGGGCTACCAGGATCAGCTTGACGCTGCAACAATCTACAATATGCTTGAGAACGAGATTGTGCCTCTCTACTACAACAAGGACGAGAAGGGCATCTCTGCAGGCTGGATGCAGGTTGTCAAGAACTCTATAGCTACAATCGCTCCTCACTACACAATGAAGCGTCAGCTTGACGACTACTATGACCGCTTCTACACAAAGCAGGCACAGCGTTTCGCAGAACTTGCAAAGGACGACAACAAGGTTGCCAAGGAACTCGCATCATGGAAGGAGACAGTGGCACAGCGTTGGGACAGCATCTATGTTGTTTCCAATGAGTCAAACCTCACAGAGGGTGTTGCGACAGGCAAGGAAATGAACATCAAGTTTGTCATTGACGAGCAGGGACTCAACAATGCAGTAGGAGTGGAGCTTGTAATCCTGAAGAATGATATGGCGGATACTGACCGTGAAATCAAGCGCATCGTTCCATTTGAGGTGACAAAGGTGGAAGGCAACCTCTACACATTCGAGGCTCACTACACACCGTCACAGGCAGGTGCTTACAAGACAGCCGTTCGTATGTATCCTAAGAACGACCTCCTCCCACACCGTTGCGATTTCGCATACATCAAGTGGATTGGATAAATCAATGCTGATACAGATTCCAGTCTGATAAACCTCAAATATCCCCGTCGGTAATTACTATGCCGGCGGGGATATTTTTGTTACATTTGTTTTGATGTAAATCAAACTATTCGCAGGGGAAATCAGAATTTTTCCATTAATATTTGCGAGATTCAGAAAAAGTCAGTACCTTTGCATCCGCATTTGAGAAACAATGCTTGGTTATGGCTCCTTAGCTCAACTGAATAGAGCATCTGACTACGGATCAGAAGGTTGCAGGTTTGAATCCTGCAGGAGTCACAAAAGCAAAGGGAATCAAAGCCAGAATGATGGCTCCTTAGCTCAACTGAATAGAGCATCTGACTACGGATCAGAAGGTTGCAGGTTTGAATCCTGCAGGAGTCACAAAAGCAAAGGGAATCAAAGCCAGAATGATGGCTCCTTAGCTCAACTGAATAGAGCATCTGACTACGGATCAGAAGGTTGCAGGTTTGAATCCTGCAGGAGTCACAACGAACAGGATAGACACTCAAGTCTATCCTGTTTTGTTTTATATATATGCCTTTGAAATCTCCTGCCGCCGGCTTTTTGTTTTGCATAATGCCGTTCCTTGGGGCATTGATTATTTTTAATTCTATAAGACTATGAGCGACAACGGAATGAAAAATGGAACGGAAGACAAAATTGTGTATGCTTTGTGTGTCATTTTGGGGCTTTATTGTGTTTACTTGTACGTGACGAACCATAAAGCACATGAAGGAAACCTTGATAAAAATACCGCTCCCCGTACCTCCATGCCGTATCACCAAAGCTTTCCTGCGCCGGAGAATAGGGAGTATGACCGTGAGGCTTCGGAGAGAGTCTATAAGGCACTGTCCGGCGGTACAAGTGAAGCCGACATTTTCAATGAACATCTCGATGACTATCTTGAAGACCCGGAGGATGAAATAACCTTTCCTTCCGAAATCTATGATACGCAGATAGACGATGAGGAAGATATCTTGTGCTCAGAGCCACTACGGAGTCTCCTGGCTTCTTAGAGGTAGGGACAGGAGGCTTCTTTAAGGAACAAGACCCGAATGTTGCGGTAGAAGAACTACAAGAAAAATGGGTTGATGGCTCTCATGTTATGTACATCGGAAAGACAGGAGGGAAGGAAGGGAAAGCTACTTTGAAATCGCGCTTGAAGCAATATTTTGGATTTGGTGCAGGAAAAGCGGTAGGTCATAGAGGTGGACGATATATTTGGCAGTTGTCAGACTCCCGTTCCTTGGTTGTCTGCTGGAAAATATTGCATGATGAAGAGCCACGTGATGTGGAAGCACGAATGATTCAAGACTTTAAGCGTGAACATAACGGACAACGTCCTTTTGCCAATCTGCAAGAGTGAAATTTATTTATGCTGGTAAACCATACACACCGTTTTACGGTGCTGTGGTTGAGATAAATTTGTCCGTAGAATAGTTGTGAAATTATGGGCAGATTTCTGAAAAAACAATAAAATATCAGGCGATGATGTATTTCTTTCGGCAAATAATGCTACCTTTACCGCACTTAACCAAAAAAGAAAATATTATGTGCAAGAATGAAGGAATCATCCGGTCGGCAATACTCGCAGTGAGTATAGTCGTGTTAGGCCTTTCTATCAAGGCGGGTATCGACAATTATGCGGAGAAAGACAGGACGGTTACTGTCAAGGGACTTGCCGAGAAAGAGGTGGCGGCGGACAAGGTGACATGGCCTATCCCGACAAAAGAGTTGGGCAATGACCTGCCGGAACTCTACAGCCGTATCAATGCCACGACAAGCAAAGTGACGGCATTCCTGAAGCAAAACGGTGTGAAGGACAGCGAGATAAGTGTCAATGCTCCTGTCGTCATAGACCTTAATGCCGACCAGTACCGTACAAACACCAATGGCTACCGTTACAATGTCACATCCGTCATCACTGTGACATCAAACAATGTGAAACTTGTGCGTGGCATCATGGCACGTCAGGGCGAACTCCTGAAGCAAGGTGTGGCAATCGTTGACGGCGGATACCAGAACACAGTGCAGTATGAATATGTGGCATTCCAGCAGATGAAGCCGAAGATGATGCAGGAAGCGATAAAGAATGCGCGCCTTACGGCAGAGCAGTTTGCGGAGAACAGCAACAGCTCAATAGGCAAAATCCATACAGCAGGGCAGGGACAGTTCTCCATAGAGGACCGTGACCAAAACACTCCTTACATAAAGAAAGTGCGTGTGGTCACAACTGTAACCTACACACTGGAAGATTGACTTGTATGTTTCTAAAAATCAATCTATTATAAATGCAAAAACAAAGTGTTATCTTTTGAGGGATAAAAGGTAACACTTTCTATGGTAAAAGGTGGCACTTTACAATGCAAAGGGTAACACTTTGTTTTGTGGGGTGTCACCTTTTGCTGTTGCAAAAATAATTGCATGAACAGTCAACCGGTAAGTGCAATTGTGGTTACAAAGTTATACATTAACGTGAGTTCGACGAATTTACGCTAATATACAATAGTTTTTTTATCGGACGACATCAATAAAAGTTATACAAAGCATTGCCTGCTTAACAGGAACGATGGCGCACAGTAATCCGTCACGCCGTTGTGCGAATCGCTTGTCCGCTGCCATATAGCGTCTGCCCGTATTGCTACTATCATGACATAGTCTTTTCGTATTGCGCAAAGTTGTTCTCAATCAAGAAACAGCCAAATGTCTTGTCTTCAATGGGAAATACTCTCCGGAAATGTTGGCAAATAAATTGGTTATTAGTAAATTTGCCATTGGTTTTTGCCATGCTATGTGATAGCGTGGCGGCTACAAGATTGGCAAATTGCTGAATCCGAACGATTAAAAACGCCAAAAATACATTGTAGAGGATAAAGCAATCCAAAGTTCCTTGTCTTTTCCTAAGAAAGAGGAGGACGAGTGCTGTACCTGATAGTATGGCACTTTGTCTGTTTCTGTTTGGGCTATAGGCAAGGAGTACCGTTCCGACATCTGATGAAAACCAGATACGAGACGGCGTAGGTTGTATATTCTCTCGCTTCACCTTCTACAAAGGTGATTGGCGTTACCTAATCGTTCAGGTGTAAGCAGGAAGCTGACTTACGCCTTTCTTGTTTTTAGTGCAGGTAACGAACAAACTATAAATGAACTTGTTCAAACTAATTTATATTCGTTAATTATTCGCTAAAATACAAAAAATACAGCGTATTTTCCAAAAGGTTTATTATATTATTGTGACCAAACCTTAATATATATCCCAATGTCAAAATACGCTGTACTTTGCAAAGATACGATAAAAAAATCAATTCTTCCATATCTTTCTGTGGCAAAACGAGGTTTCACATCAAAATTTAACATTATAGAGATTATAAATGCAATATTGTACAAGCTGAAGACAGGCTGTCAATGGCGTCTTCTCCCTGTCGGGCATCTCTTCAGCGGCGATTGCCCGACATGGAACACGGTCTTCCACCATTATCGTAAATGGTGCAAGGCCGGTGACTGGCAGCGCGCTTTCACCGAATTGGTCAAAGGGAACAAGGACAAGGTGGATCTGTCACTGTCACATGTTGACGGTTCCCACACTCCTGCTTACAGGGGAGGCGAAAA
>NZ_SRZC01000012.1 GCF_004792655.1 Palleniella muris
TTGACACAACTGTGGATAGCTGGAAAGGGTGGAACTATCTGGCATTCATAGTCATATTTGTTAAAAAATGTCTTAAATCCAATTAGTTTAAACAACTTCCATATTAAAGATACAAAATAATCCGCACATACACAAGTTTTTAGCGGATTATTTTCAATTTATTTTTCATGTGCTCGGATGCGAGCTGAATAAAAAACGCCTCGAAATTGTCCGAAACGACATAAATCTTTTGCAGATAGAAAAGACTATTACCTTTACACCCAATAGAAGCAACCAAGCCTCTTCGCAATGCTCAAATCGGCATATATTAGGTTATTTCAGGTTGTCCGCATACTTTTTCCCTTACTTTAATTTCCTAAAACCGAACATCAATATAAATCCTATGTCTCTTTCCAAAATTCGATGGACATGTATCGTTTTGACCGTAAACTCAGATTGATTCTATTATTTCCTGACGACAGGGAACAGGATGATTTAACCTTTGAAATTTTGATGATTTTTCAAGTGTAAAGCCGCCTTTGTTTATTGAAACGACCACAAGACATAGTAGTATCTAAACTCATTTTTTTTGTAAAATCAGGCGTTTTAAGCGCAAATATTTGTACCTCGACGTTCTCTTAATAGTCATTTTTTGTATGTCTGTTTATGCAAAAGACAGCCCTAACCTCACGGTCGGGACTGCCTGCAAAAAAATGAAAAAGTTAGCTTCTTAGTGCTCGTCTATTATGGCAAGAAAAGTCTGACGATGGTGTTTCTGTTTGCTTTTCCCGGTGTATAATCATCAATACCGCCCCTTGAGATTTTCTTGATATTGTTCTCCAGAATGCCTCGTTCTTTCAGGCATCCGGCGATAAAGGTGGCTCTTTGAGAACCGAGATTTGAATTGATCATTTCCGTACCAGTAGCTTTGTCGGCCGAACCTGTAATTTCAATTCTAAGGTTGTATTTCTTAGCGATACGTGCAATCTCGTCGATGTTCACCAGTTGTGATTCCTCTACAAGATTGTCGGTGCCGAGTTCAAAGAAGAAATATATGGGTGCACCGAGTGCGGCATTGCCGTTAATGACATCATCCGCATAACTGTTATTGTTCCCGTCACTGCCGACTTCTGCCTTGCTTCCGTTGCTTTCCCCGGACACTGCATTTTCTGACCGGTTATCCTTTTCGGGACTGCCGTTTTTGCCATCACGGAGGCGTTTTCTAAGTGAGTTAAGCCCGTTGTAGTCGTTCATGGTATAGCCTCCTGCCGAGGTATTACCGTGGTCATCGACACGTTCAAAACATCCGGCATATTTGTCAAGCAGTCCCTCGATTTCAAGAATCTTTCGGAGTTCGGCAATCAGCCTGGCTTTTGCTTCATTCTCTTTGGCAAGCCTTTCATTCTCTTTTTCTTGTTCGTATGCTGCAGCCTTCAGTCGCTCATTGAGGATGACATAAGGCCGTGCGTCAATGACCTTTTTCCATCCACGGTTCTTTCCGAAAGTCCATGAGACACCAGCCGAAAGCGTCAGTAGGTGGTCTCCGATTTCTCGTGCAGAACCAAGACCGTCGGCATCCTTGAACGTGGTCGCGTCACCGATTTCAGCGGTGATATGCAGTCCATCGGCAATGCGAAAACGCCCTTGGACACCATAATTGAAAGCGAAAGGATTGCGCCCGGCATCACGGTTGTCAATCAATCCGACACCGACAAAGGGAATAATATCCCACCGACATTCCTTATCACCCTTAGCTATCGACGGCATCAGGTTCACAAGGAGGTCGGCATGATAATGACGGTATTGTTGGTTCGTCAAAGCCCCGCTTTTCCACTCGAAGCCTTGAAATACGAGACGGTTTCCCACCGATGGTGTATGCCATTTGCCTAATGATATTTGTAAGGCAGGTTTGATGCGTCCGAACAGATCATCGCACCCCAACGGCGAACCGATAAAGGATGATGCGCCTCCCGAGACGCTTATAAACCAGTTGTCTGTCCATGAAGGAATGATTGCACCGGAGAGATATTTCGGCTTTTTGCGGAGCGTAATTTCCTTTTGTGCGGCTTCGATTTCCTTCAATTTCATCTCCGCATGGCTGACCGCATGGGCATTCGCGTCAAGCAGTGCCACAAAGGTCACAAGCATTGAAAATAAGATTTTCTTCATCGTTTGAATTATTTGAATTAGTGTTATATCATTTACGTTTTACAGATTTTCCGCCTGACGGACGCATCATTTTTGCCGCACGGAAGAGACAACGCCGTGCCCAAAGAAGGTCGTCCTCGTCATCTTTCCGTCCCCAGGGCAGGTCGCTTCCGCCTCCTCCGCCACCGTGTCCCTCGGCAAAAGTTGTGGCACCATCAACATATCCGGCGAACAACAGTCCGGCGCATTTTAGAATCTCCTCTCCACGTTCCGCAAGGTCTCCAAGCAGCGTGTTGTTAAATACTGAACCTGCATCGCCGAGCGTTGGCAAAGTGCTTTTAAGGCTGTCAATGACATTATTCACGAAAGCATCCGCAATGCGAAAACGAACCTGTTGGGCAAGGTCACCGGATGCCTCTCGGACATCTTTCTTGTAGTCCTCTGCCTGTTGCCGGTATTCGTTGGCTTTCTCTTTGGATTCTTCCTCCAGCTCCCGGTATTCAGATAATTTCCGACTTGCCTCGGTCAGTTTCTGACGCTTGTCCGTAAGGGAATCCAGCACTTTCTCATAGTCCTTGCTAAGCCTGTCAATGTTCTTTTGCAACTCGTCAGCATTTCCTTTTCCGGCTTGCAAATCGGTAGAGAGCTGTACCATTTCCTGCTCCAGTTCTGCTTTGCGGTTCTCCAGATTGGCTATCATTGTGGTCAGTCCTTTTACCCTTCTTTCAGCATGAGATACTTCAAGTTTCAACTGTTGCAGCAACGATTTGTCCGATTCGATTTGCGTCTCAAGGTCTGCACATTCCCTGCTCAACAGTCGTCTGTATTCATACGGAGGGATATTTCTTGCCCCGGTCTTAGTTATGTCGGATCCTCGCACCAATCCCCATTTCTCATTCACTTTGGCAAATTCATCGTGGAGCGACCGCATATAGTCCTTGTAGTCGTACAAGTCTTTCCCTCCGAATATTTTCTTGAAAGCGAAGCGTCCATCCCTTATCGGAAGCAGGGTGCAATGGCAATGTGGGTTCGTCTCATCGAGATGCACGACAAATCCGGCAATGTTCTCTTCGCCCCATTTGTCGGCGACAAAACGATACACATCCAGTGCCCATTTCTCAATGTCCGGACAGCGTTTTATATGGGAATTGTCGGCATCCTTATTCAGATTTACAGTCTGAGTTCCGAAAGCTAACTCGTGCATCCTTGCTCGTGAACCACCGAAAATAAAGTTCACCACCGTGCGGAATTTCGGCTCCGGCAATCCCTCGTTAGGGTCTTTGATTCCACGCGCCGACAGTATCTCACGGATGCGTTCAGGGATGGATTTTGTCTTATCAAGAGGAACGATTTTTCCCTTCACGATTTCAAAATTCAGGCCGTCGCGTGTGCGGTCGTAGGCTCCATATCCCGATGCCCGGCCCCATTTTTTATCGTCCCAGTTACGTTTATGCTCATCGCTTTGAGCTTCGGTGAAGCCCTTTGCAACCTTGAGATCCATGACTTGTTTTTGTGAATTTGCCATGATTTTTTCGTCGTTTTTTTGATTTTCCGAAGGCTTTTTGGGAGCCATCCGACTTCATTTTTTTTGAATTTTGCGAAGAAAATTCTTCCATAACTTCACAGCTTGCTGCCGCTTTTGGCGGTCTGTCCCGGTTTTCTGCTGAAAATCCGGGGTATTATGCTTCCCAACAGCCGCAAAGCGGCCTTTTTGGGCGTAGCCCGTCCGATAATGAGGCGGCAAGCCGCCGTGTTATCCCGTATGCGGAGTCGTATCGGTTCCTGTTTCGGGCGCAGCCCGTCCCTGATAGCCAAAGACGGTCGGATTGGTGAGGACACCGTGCCTTATAAAAGGAGAATAATATTCGAGGACCGCAGCGAGCCGTTGCATCGTAGTGTCCGGTAACGACGGCGGGAACTCCGTGTTGTCGCAGCGGTCATCTATCAGTTTGAGTCCACCGATAGTAAGCAAGGTGAAGAACCTTGCAAAATCGGAATCGCAATCATCAATGAACAGACAACGCAAGGCATCCGCCACACGGTCGTCTTTTGGAAAGAAACCGGAAGGATGCAACACAAGATGATTGACCAACCGGTGCAGCCGTCGTCCGATTTTAATGTCGTGCGGGTCGTCCGCATCCAACTTCTCGACATCATGTTCGGTCTTTGAAATCACAGAGTCGAACATGTCCGCCAGTTCCTCGATGGACATCGTGCCGAAGATGAAACGCAGACGGTCACGTTCTTCACGGGACGGAAGCCGTGTAAGTGTCGGAGTGCCGGACATGCATACGGGAATGGATATGACCGTCGCCTTCCCCCGGCGTTCAACCGAAATGGCCCCAGTCTTGGTCATCTCAAGAAAGAAATTGCGCACGTTGTCGCGTGACCATCCCCAAACGACAGCAAGCTCGCTATATGAAGTCACAAGCTGGCCAACGGAAAGATGAAATTCCTGTCCGAAGGATATTGCTGTGCTCGGCTCTTTGTTCGCACGTTCCAACAAATAGACAAACGCACTGTAACGTGACAGCCGTCCGCCATCAGCAGGCCTGTCTTCCTGAAGGCTGCGGAGCAGGGCCATATTTGTCGTGAGACTAAAAGTATCTTCTGATTTCATATTGTCTGGTTTATGATTACACTTCGTCCTGTTCATGTCCGATCTCTTCAAACTCTGCATCCTCTATCTCTTCGTTAAACACATGCTTCCGTTCTCGCTCGGATTCCTGCAACATAGAGTTTCCTGATTCATCCCAACGGAAATATAATTCGGAAAGCTCCAGCAGGTCTTCGTAGCAATCCGGGCGGTACGCACATTCCGTCAGGAGCATTAAGTCTCTGAGCAGACGGGACGGATAGAATACTGTTCCGCAGAGCAGTACACCGATGGAGAAGCCAAGAGGCATGAAGTGCGGAATGAAGAGGCACGTCAAGGAGAGAACCATGCCGACCCACAGGACACGGCAATCCTGAAGGAAGTAGATAAATCTTTCACAGAGACTGTGGGAGAACATCGCAAAGCACAGCACCGATGACGGGATGAGGTCATAATGGTTCTGGAAAATCGTCAGGTGATAGAAATGGAATGCCAGCAGAAAAAGCAGCAACATTTTGGTGTACACTTTCCTGAAAGCGAAACTCATCGCCATGTTACGGTAGAAGACGAGCATGGCAGGCCGTTTGTTTTTATACAGGAACGGTACGACAAGGAATGTCGGAAACATCAGTGAATAGAGAATCTTTATCAGCATGGTTGTGTTATTTGAGTTGTTAGTTATAAATCGGAAAGTTCGAGCCGGATGAATCCATAGGATGCACGGTTTATAATCTCTTCAATGTCATCAGGACTTATTGTTTCTTTGTTCCACCGCTCCTTGAAACGAGAACCGCGTTTGAGTGAGCGCACTGCCTTTTCAAGATTGTACTCCGGAATGTCCCACACATGGCCTTGCTCATACAGCCCGTGTTTACGCAGGGCGACAAGTGTAAGCACACGGCAACGTACTTCCCGAAGTTCACGTCCTACCTGAACCATCATGTTACGTTCCCTGTCGGCATGAAGCACGGTTATCCAGGTGCGCCTTGCACGGATTATCTCGACAATTCTGTTGTATGCGGTCTCTTTCATCCTATAAGTGGCTCTGGTTTATTTCATGAAGTCGCGCAGGAGATCTTCCTCCTTGCGGGCAAAGACGACCTTGCTTTTCGCCGTCTGGTCGTTAAGCTCGGCCTGCAAGTCAAGCCCGAAATTCTCAAGCGAATCATAAAGCGAGGCGTACAGGGTATCGCAGATGCCATTGTCATCACTGATACCGTTGACCTTGTACAGATAATCGAATGACGGATTGGAATAGGCACAGCACTGGTGTCCCATGACTGTTGCTTCAGACGGAATGATATGGTAAAGGATAATCAGTTCCATCTGGTCGTCGAACTCGTCAAGCAGGTCGCTTATGTTACAGGGCTTCGGTAACTTGAACTCAAGGATGGCCATACCGTCGAAGATTTCTGCACCGGCATAGTTCGCGCGTGACATCAGTGACGGCATCTGCATGGAGATGTATGTGAGGAATCTCTCAATTTTGTGTTTCAGCATAATTGTATTCGTTTTTCGTGTCAGAGATTTGTGATGGTGGTTTTGATGAGCAGCGAAGGAAGCTCATCCGTATCAATGGGGAACTGCGGTTTCCCAAGTTTGACCACGCACTTTGGCGTTTCTGTTGCCAATATCTTCAGTGTGCCTATTTGTGCTTCGCTCATAAGCGAGAGGGCGAAGCCGTCAAATGAAATCCATGGCTGTAACAGCATCCACAGATAGGCTGCCGCCTGATCTCCGCCCTTGACTTTGCGGTTGTTGATGTCGTTCACGCATTGCAGGGCATTCTGCAACAGACGTCGGTTATTGCGCATCGTAAGCAGTATGACAACTTCGGAAGTGGTAAATGCCGGATTATCTCCTTGGCACAACTCGACCATCTCTTTCATCAGGGCAGACGAGCTGTCGCGGACTTTGGCGAGAGGGATGCCACCGAGTGTCGGCAGATGAACGAGAAAAGAGCGGAAGGCTCTGTCCTCATTCCGAAGGAACAAGAACAGGTCTCGTTTTGTATGAATCCCACGGCGGGTTGCATCATCGAGGATGTCTTCATACCTGTGAATGGTAGAAACATTGTCCATGTTGAAAACAGGGACGGAATCCATCGAGGCATAGAATCTGTGTGCTGACATCATCAACTGGTTTGAGAGCGAGTCAAGTCTCGGTCTGTTGACGGCCAGCGAGAAGTCAAGATAATCCTGAAACGACCGCTTACGGCTGTCAACAAGCGAAGTCAGTTTATCGGTAATGGAATCGCGCAGGGAAAAATATGTCGAATCAACAACTGCACGGTTCGTATGTACGCTGTCACGGAACATGGCAGCTGTCACTGAATCATCGAGAGCTTTCCATTCCAAAACGGAAGATACAAGCTCTGAGTTTGAAAGTGTCTTCTGTTTAGATACAGAGCGCAGGAAGGCTTCGTAATCTTCCAACGCAGCATTGGCGTCAGAAAAACTTTTTGCTTCTGAATCACTGCCGTTGCAGGCGGAAACCAACATTCCCAGCAAGAACATTGGTAACAAGGCGGCAATCTGCCGCGCCATTGTCTTTTTTGACGGATAATCAGTCATATCAATATCTGTTTTTGTCGCACAAGCGATTGTTTGATGCTGCGAAAGTAGAGTATAATTTCGAGATATAAGTACAATCGTAATTATATTTATATTAAATTGAAATATCATACTCTAAATGCGATTTTTGCAAATGGCTGTAACTTTTGGGGTTGCAAAGGAAAGACATTGAAAGACAATCTGTAAATGAGTGTAATCATACTCATTTTTTGCTGTGAAAAATCTGTTGCTAACAGCATATAATAATCTGTGAATATGACTAACTTTATAACGTTTAGCAGTTATATCCGATAAATAATCATAGAAATGGCGTCAGAATGGCTGATTTTGGGAAGAGTCTGATAAGTTGTCGGATTATTTAGCTAACTTTGCAGACAAAATCATACTCTTATACACGATGGCAAAAATAGGATATATAATGACGGCTCCCGGTTACGAGGACTTCTCTGCGGACAGCGGATGGATGGAAGACTTCGGTTGTGTGGAGATTGTAAGAGAGGAACTGTTGTCTGCGGACAAGGCAAGGACAATGTGGGACAGCCTTATGGGGCGTGTCCAGTTCGGGGATACTGTTGTCATACCCAAACTGTCGAATGCTTTGCGTGGTGCGAGGCAGCTCGTCTTCTTTCTGGAGTTCTGCCGGGTGAAGAACATCAGACTGGTGTCCATCCGTGACAGGATTGATTCGGGCAACGAGCTTTTTCCCGGAACGCAGACAAGTGACGTGCTTACCGCCATTGCCCTGCTGCCGCAGGAAGCAAACGCTATCCGTAAGTCCTCGCACCATATAAGCAGGATAAAGAAGCATATTGAGAGCATTAGCGACAAAGCGATGGGGCGTGCCGAGCGTAACAAGCGTATTGTCAACATGTATCTCGAAGGATTCTCCATTGATGAAATTTTCAAGGAGTCTGGATTTAGTAGTCGGAGCAGCGTGTTCCGCATCCTGAACGAAGCCAATGTGCAGCTTGATCGCGGTCGCTGGAAAGGACCACTCGGCCCTCGAAAGAAGAAGGAGGACTGAGAGGGGAAGCATTGTCATACTGGACAATGTTGTGTCATATATCTCGAATGAAAATTTAGAAAAGGAAATATGGATTACAGACAAAAAGCTAATAGAGGTGAATATATACCCGCTTTCTTTGAAATGTATCTAAAGATTGATGGAGAAATTGATTTGAACAAGCTTTCGGAAAGAGACTTTTCTCTTTTCTTTCATGAATATATCCATTTTTTACAAGATATAACTACCACCTATGGACTAACCACATGCTACGCCTATGGAGAGTATGTTCAAAGTGTGGTCAATGATATATATGCAAAAGGTAAACAAGCCTTTGAAGTTCCGTATATATATGATGATAACAAAGATAATATCAGACTTAATGAACAGGTTCAAGATGTTACATTGGGAGACTGGGATACCAATATAAAAACCTTGGACAATGTAAGGGTTTCTGTAGAGAATTTTGAATTGAAATTCGGAAAAGAACAAAACTTACCAAGTATCCCGGCCGTTTGTATTCAAGCAAATGAAGATGATATAATATCTTTTGGCGCATCGGCAATAAAAGAGAGCATTGCCTATATAATGGAAAGACATTGTTGTAGAGAATATGAAGAATCTGATGATTTTCCATATTCTTCAGCGGAAAAAGTTGCAAGTGCCATATTCCCTGAGTTTGGGCAAAGGATATTAAATGTATTAGCATTGGCTGATTGCTCATTGATGTTTTCTAATCCTGGTCACGTTTTTGTTGATATGCTGTATCAGTTTAGAGATAAAAAATACAATCCAGAAAAGGCTCAAGATATATATTCTCAATTAGGAAACGCCAAGGTTAATACAGACATTAAACTATTTGATTTTTTTGAAGGTATTGCTAATGAGGCAAGAAAAAAACTGAAATCCTATTATAGGGTTCCTGAACATCCGGAATTACACGAAGCATATCAGGGATGGGTTGATACAGTTATTGATAAAGCATTGTATTTACGAAAACATAATCCATCATATTTATTAGATATTATTGCTGATTCACCTGCTTCAACCAGTGGATTATTTACTCAGATAGTAAATGATTTAGGTACTCCCATGATGAAGAATAAGCAGAAAGATTACTATACCGTTAAACCACAAGGGATAGCTGGTTGGAATGTGGAAGTTTTGAAATCTGTGCATCAAATATACAAGATCCTCCATGATGGGAATTTTCAATGTTCATTATATCCCTGGTGTGTACGAAGTTTCAATGAGCACCCTGAAGAAGGATTAAACCCAACAGAAGATAAATGTCTTCATACGCCATGGGTAAGAGCAAGTGAAGCTGAATTGTGTCCGCTTGGACTATTATGGAAAAACTGGAATTTAGCATCTTATTATCCGCAAAAGAAACAGTGATATAAAATGCTCTTATAAGTGGTATCATCAATCTGTAGCATATAAGGCGGTGGGACATCCTCGGACATCTCACCGCCTTGTATTTGTCATAAGCCATTAACCCGTCACGAGCTTCATCAGTTGGATGTTACAAAACTTATCGTATTCTTCTTGATTGTCTCCACGCTCGATATGGCGGTCAATCAGTTCTCCAAGTTCGTCAAAGCAGACTTCATCGCTGACAAGTCTCGTCTCGGTATCATTTGTGAGATAGACCTCGTAATAGTCGCTTCCGTTCAGGGCTATTACTACAAACCCCTTGAACAATCTTCCATTGACTTTAAGTTTCAATGCCGGCATGTCCTTGAACTCTGTGGCATATAAACCACTTATGCCCCATGACATAAGAACAGAAGTCCGGGTCATGCCAAATAGTTGTTGCTTTGCCGTTTCAGCAACAGACATCACATAATCTTTTTCCATATAGACGCTCATGTTTAAGTGTTTATGAATAATTTTTATTTCCCCTCACATCAGGAGCTTCGTTCCGTCCGGTCGGGATTTGATTTTTACTTGCGCCCATCACTGCGAAGACAGGAGAATATGCACAAGAAATCCGGACTTTATTTTATGGAACACCCGATTTGGCTACAAATCGAGGAAGGCTTCCGCAAAATAAAGTCTGGATAGTATGGCGGTACTTGGGCCAAATTCACCTCGCAGTAACTTTGCAAGAGAAAAACAGAGCCGACAGGACGGTTGATATGATACAACACCAGCGTGTATAAATGGAGGAAGCCCAAAAGGATTAGTATAAAAGTTTATAACTGGAGGATGAATCGAGAATTAGTATAACAGGAAGTGTCGCCGCCCGTTGTTGTCTGACGGTATGTTAAGCATACAGGCAGGACGGATTTCTCCACCCTGCCTGTTGCTCATTATGCCGCAGCTTCTTCCGGCTTCGCATCTTCGGAGGATGCCTCTGCTGCATCGTCATTTTCGTCCGTTGGCTTTTCCTTAGCCACGATAGCGGCTTTCCTTTCCTCAATGCGTTGGTGTCGCTTCTCATAGATTTGGTTATAGCCGTCCTCAATTTCAGCAAGTTCATTCGGCATGTGCTTACGTGCGAAGTCAAGCATAAGGTCTGCTGTGGCATTGTTCCTGTATGCGTCTTTGAACTGCGCTATCAGATAATCCCTGCGGATAACAGCCTTTGTCTTTGCCGTCAGATTGGCGATGATGTTCATCTTGTCCTCGTCATTGAGGTATGGGGAGTGTTCTTCGGATATACCTAACAGGGCAAAGTTCTCTCTCCGTAGGCTTGACAGCAAAAAGAAATAAACCATTCTGTCCTCGTCCGCTCCGAACTTGGCTTCTGCCACATCTATGTTAAGGATTTGCTTCTTGGTGTCCTCGATAGTCTTTTCAAGGGCGATTTCCTTGTTTCGCTTGTCCTGTTTCTCCAACTTTTCCACAGGAGAAAGTGGCTGTCCTTGTGTCGTATCGTCTGCGGTGTTGTTCTTCTTTACATAGCACAGCGTTATGTTGTTGCTTCCTATTTTCACGTAGAGCGATATTTCGCCGTTCTCGCTTTGGCGGTGTATTTCAGCGCATCTTTCCCTATAGTCGCTCTGTTCCTGCTCGTAATCACTGCATGCCGTTTCATAGGCTTCCTCGTTGTCGTAGTCCTCTTTTTCAGGTGCTTCGGGCTGTCGGGGATAAGCCGTACCGTATGGCATGGCACTCTCCACCTCATGTCCCATAGCCATAAGACGCTCCACAGCGATAAGGTTGTAGTCATAGTCGGTATGTCCGAGCGTTGCGGTGGGGTTCTCCGCCAATACCTGCAGGGTTTTTTCCACAAGGTACGATGCGTTCATTTCGGCAAGGCATGTGCGATTTGCACATTTTCCACAACCCTCACAGAAAAGCGACATGTTGTTTGTGTTGTGGGGGCATGACAGGCACAGGGTCTTGTCAAAAGAATAACGGTCAAGGTCTGCGGTGTACTGCCGTTCAATGCTCCTTGCGATTTCAGAGGCTTTCTGCCCTCGCCAACTGCTATATGTCACATCTTCTTTCAGGTGCTGTTCGTACACCTCACGCTGTATGTCCTCACCGTAACGGCAGATTTCGCTTGCCACGCTGACCGTGATTTCGTCCGTTTCCAACAAGGCGGCGATTTCGGGAATAAGCGATGCGAATTTCAGTCTTGTACGGATATAAGCCTCACTCTTGCCGAACTGCACAGCAAGGGAAGAAAGGTCGTGCCGTCCGCTTTCCATGAGCCGTTGGTAGGCATTGGCTTCTTCCATGGGTGTCACATCTTTGCGCTGGAGGTTCTCGGTAATGGCGATTTCCTCGGCTTCTTCATCGGAAAGGTCATTGATTATGGCAGGGATTTCCTGCATGCCGACAATCGTTGCAGCACGGTATCTGCGCTCACCGAACACAAGTTCATAGTCGTTGCTGTCTGCTATGGGGCGCACGGTGACAGGCTGTAGTATTCCTTGCTGACGAATACTTTCTGCGAGTTCGTTCAAACTCACTTCATCAAAGTGCTTGCGTGGGTTGAAACCATTAGGACGGATTGCAGAGATTGCAACCATTGTGATGTCCTTTACTGCTGTCTGATTTAATGTTGCTTCCATTTTTTTGAATTTATGGGTTATTATTGAATGTTTATTTTCCCCTTTCTTCAGTCCCTTTTTCCCGGAACCGCTTTGGAGTTTTACAGATGCAACACACGGCTGTCTTATCAGCTTCATACGACGGCTTTTCTTGCCAAATACTCTCCACTGGAGGAAGATTTTGCAAGAAATGCACTTCAAGCCGCCGGATCAAGCGGGACGGCCGAACTTCGCATCTGATAAAACCAAACCGGTGACGAAGGGAAAGAACCAGGGCAAGACCAGAGAATGTGAATGATATAAGCAGGAGAACACCGAGAGGTTGTAAACAAGGTAAATGCGGTAAAACAGGTTAAGACGACCTGCATGACCGGCCGGGATATAAGAGGGCAGCCTTGCGCTTTCCGTGAAGAGGTTTATTCCCTCTCCACGGACGGACAATCCTTAGTGTGTCATCCCGACAAATGGTCATACAAGTTAAGGACAGGAATGTTCATGACTCCAGCCTTGTTGCAGGTATAGTATGTGCCACCACGACGTCGCCCGTCATAGTAGGCAACAATACGGCTCGCATGTTTGAGCATGAAATCATTTCGCACAAGCAAACAGCCTTTGTAATACACCTCGCTCAGTAATATGTGAAAATCCGCCTGTTGTAAAATGGCATGGTAGCGTTGGCGGTCACTCCAATTCCACATCCCGCACTGGTCGCGGAATGGTATAACGGCTGTAAGCGTGATGTCGTTGAAATCCGCTTTTGCCTGCAGCACACATTCTGCCGCCATAAGGTCGAAGCCCAATGCCATGCCGCACATATAATTGGTGATACCTTCTCCGTGCCAATCTCTGATAAGCTCCGTCAAGGCAGCCTTTACGTTTGCCGTTCCTCCATGGGGAAATGAGCGGTGTCCCGTAAAGGCTGCGGAACACCGCCTGTTAATGGCAGTTGGATTTATGTTATTTCCCATATCGGTAATGTGTGCGTCCAAGGAAGATGCCGCCCAATACGTTTGCCCCGAACACTTCAAGTTGGTTGGCGAACAATGCGTAACTCATGCCGGTGGTGATGATGTCATCCATGACCACGACATCCTTTCCGTAGAAATAATCATCATCAAACTCTATCACTTGAGCCATGCGGACAGTCTTGTCGTGGCGGTGCTCATGCACTGCAAGTCTGTCACACGATATTCTCACGTGCGGAAAGCCGTTGCGGATGCCTGTCATTTCGTTGACCCTCTCACAGAACTTTCGGTAGCGGTTTTCGTTCTGCTCCTGCGTGCTTGCAGGAACACAGACAAATACGATGTCTTTGGCTCTACCTCCATACTCCTTGTTTATGTAGTCGGAAGTCATTCGTGCCACTTTCTCACATGCTCCGTCTTCCGCATCCTTGAACGCCCAGACCAATTTGCGTGCTTCCACAGCGTCCTCGCCCACGTTCTTTATGCGCACGGGGAAGTATTTAAGGAAGAACGTAGTCTTTTTCTCCAGCTGTCTCTTGACTTTTTCATCAGTTACCTTTGCCATAATATGATATGTTTAATTTTTGTCATTTCCCTTTTTTCGGAAGCTGTCCGGCTTGCCGCGAGGGATTTTTCTGCCGGCAAAGGGGCATGGCGGCAAAAAGGCAAATCAAGGATGAGAAATACGCTCCATGCAAATGGAGGAAGATTTCCCATAAGGCTTGCCGTCCGGGATTTGCCGTTTGACAAAGCCTGCCGCTACCTTTGCAGAAATAATCCGTAGAGGTAAGGCGGTATGTATGAAATCATGGCAGAGAACTATAACTGGCAGGTACGACGGATAAAACCGGAAGATAAAACAGGTATGGACTGTTACGCATTAAAAAGGGGTTGCGCTTCAGCGTTATAAAAAAGCAGGCTCCCTTTGCCTCGGTGGGGAAGGCAAAGGGAAAAAGGTCAAAGTTGGTAATTGCGGATAAGCAGGGCGATATTATCTCCTTCGGCGATAACACCCTTTATGTCGAAATGCCGTTGCAGTTTCTCAAGGTCACAGAGCCACAGCATACCGCCGCCGATGTTGCACCGTACCGTGTCAAACTCGGTACGGTCAACCAAAGAGTCACACTCCATTATCTCATCGACAATATCCTTTATCTCAATCAGCGTGAGGTTTTTCCTGACGTTTTCGGAATTGTCGGGCAACAACATATTGGCGATGATGATATTGTCATTGTTTCTGCGGAGCGATAAGACAGGTGCTTTCTCCACAACCTTGTCGCCGTCGAAGTCAAAGACAGATATGTGGGCGGCTTCAGACTGACCGCTTAAGATTCTTCGTGTCGCCTCGTTCTCCATAGCGTGTATGCTTCCGCTGTCTATAATTTCGCCGTCAACAAACAGCCCGAATGTCGCAAAATTCTTTACTTTCATATATCCATGATTTTAAGTTATATACAGGGGCGGTCATTTACCAACCCCATTCTGTTATCTCCAGTTCGTCACCGTCTTTCATTTCGTCTATCGGGTCGCAGATGAAAGTGCCGAAGAAGTTTACAACCACGCACCCCCTTTTTAGCGATGCGGGTTCTGAGCCATCATCGTCACTGTGACGTATCTGATACCACTGCTTCCCTTTTGGCAGGGTATCGACTGTTATTCTGAGGTCGATAAACTCGCCCTCTACTGAAATACCGTTCTCAAGCACCAGCGACATGGATGTCTTGTGTTCCTTGTTGTAATCGAATGTCATAATACTTTTTGTTTGATGGTTATCACTTGTTGAACCGTTTTACAGGCGGCTTGTCCCAATCTGTTTCGTCATACTCATAGGTCGTATCCTCGTCCTCATACTCGTATTCATCGTATGATATGCGAATAGTCCGGGGAGTATAAAAATGTCTGAAAGCATAGATGATGCTTTCCGTTAGAGCCTTTCCTACTGTGCTGATAAAATGCAGTTCAAGCGTCCAATAGTCGAAACTGAAATCTGCGAGTTCTCCACCATATCTGTCATCTGTTTTGTACAGTGTCACAGAAACATAGCCTCTTGTACCGCTTTGCAGTTCCACAAGATGCCCGTAATAGGTAAAACTGTCATTATTTGATTGACCGGACTTGGTTATCCGGTCAATCAGTCTGTAGATGTAGTTGTATTTTGGCTTTTTCATAGCAGTGTCATTTCTTCGACTGTCACCGTATAGCCGTAACCGTCCTCTGTCCTCCATTCCTTGCACCGTGGCAGGTCTATCAGAGTGCTACCGTGTTGCACGTTGAAGTTTTCTTGGCAATCAGCGATTTCATCTTCAAATGCTTTCATCGCATCGTCAAGTGAACGATATGGGGCGTGTCCGTCAGAAACGCTGTCCTGCATTTCAATGAGGGTTGTAAGTAGATAGAATGTCTGTTCCATATCCATAAGATTTTATACGAACGGAATGTGCCGTCCATGTTTGTTTAAGTATTCAAGCATCTCCTTGGCTTCAAGATGTGACGCCATGTTGCGGTCATCGTGTCCTGTCTTATCGTCAGCGATAACCTTAATGCACTCCTTTATGAGCCGCCAAAGCGACTGCTGTAACGTGCGGTGCATTGTCGGGATAACTGCTGCAAACAGTTTGGGGCTGAAGCTGAAGGAGTTTAGAGCCATTTCCACCTGTTTTGCAAGTTCCTGTTCCTTGTTGGGTCTGTTGTCCATAACTGATATTTTTTAAGTTTACTTTTCCCTTTCTTCCGGTGTGTTCCGGACTTAGAGGAATTTTTTACTGCAAACACGAAGCTAACGGCAGGCATAAAGGCAAGGCTGACACGAAAATACGCTCCGCAGGAGGAAGATTTTCGGAAGTCACCGACAGGTATGGCCTTGACGGTTGCCGGACGGACTTAACTTCGCGGTAAAACAATCATCTGAGGCCGGCCAACCGAACGAACACAAAAAAGACAATATAGAAGAGGTGTTTCAGAACATAGCGTGTTCTGATTTCATATAACTGGATTTTGGGGAGTGCGAGAATACGATGTGAGGCAAAATCTTACAGCCCAAACGCAGAAAGCCATTAAATTATAAGAGATTGCCGCAAAAAATGAGTAACTTTGCACCCGGATAGAGGCAACTCTTGTCCGAAACATACGAAAAGATAAGAAGCGTTATGCTCATCAAGTATTTGGAAACGTAGGAAATTTTCAAATTGCATACTAAGATGGCATGGTGGTTCTCACGCTATAGCGTGGGCTGCTATTACTACATCTGTATGCAAGGTTTCCTACGACCTCCAAATTAGAAGTGGTATTGCGGTCCGCGCTTTTGCATTTAATAATCAGCCTTATTGGACTATGGGGCGCACATGTGAATAGTAGTGAAAAAGATTGAAGCAAACAAACAACTGATAGCTGCGTGCGGGCTGTACTGTGGCGCATGTCGTAAGTATCTTACGGAACAATGCCCCGGTTGCCACCTTAATGAGAAAACTTCATGGTGCAAAATCAGGACATGTGCCAAAGGCTGCGGTTTTCACACCTGTGCTGAGTGCGATAAGGATGTTACAGATTGCAGGATCTTCTCCAATCCTATAGGAAATGTTTTAGGTCTCTTGTTCGGGTCAGACCGTCCTGCATGTATCAACTATATCCGTGAACGTGGTGAACAGGCATTTGCCGATGAGATGACCTTACGCAAATGTCATGCAATAAAAAAGCAGTAAAGTAGAATATATGGAAAATAAATTCAATTCCAATACTGGAAAGACTAATAATTGTTTAGATATGAAAGATAAAATTATTCACTTTTTAGAGAATCACCTTATTGGCAAGAAATTGGCTACTGATGAGGTTGTCTATACACTTGGAGATGGGAATTTGGAAGGTATATACAGCGACCAAATGGTGTTTTCCAATCTGGAAAGAACAGTAAATGGCTTTAAGTTTAATCTCACTACCATAACCCATGAACAGATTTTTAATTTAGATGAGAACGGTGTGAGAACTACCATCGCTAAAGACTATACAGGTACAAGTGTGTTTTGTTATGAATTGGCAATGAGGAAAAGTACAAATCAATTAACAGGGTATATGCATTGTGTTTCCACGACAGTTCAAAACCAAACGATGGATGCAGTTGTATGTGGTATATTTGATGTCGTCTTTGATGGAAAGGAACTCTGTTGGCAGGAAAACCAATTACTGTATAGGGATAATCCTATTGATGAGGATAAATATAAGCCTGTAGCTTTTGATTCCAGAATCCGTGTTTATCTTAATGAAGGAAAAGTTGTATATGAGTATCTTCCTACACTTTGGGATGTCAATCCGAAAACATTGGAAAAAAGATTATCAAAAGACGATTATCCTCCATATATATCAAAAGAAGTATAGACAACATAAAGGACTCTTTTTTCTATAAAGATAATTCCATTTAGATCAATGTTTTTGATGTCAAAATTCAACAGGTTGCTTATTGTTGCACTTGTAATATGGTGCGCATGCTCACTATATTCCGCAAATACCGACTGCGACAAGAATACGGAACGTATTGAAGCCGATTCATTTCTTGCCAATATGCCGGACAAACTTCAGGAATACCAGACAGAAGCGATCCGCAAGGCGATTGCCGGCGATGACGACTTGCTTTTTAACGTAAGAAATGCAAGAAACCTGGCAGCTGAATTACCCATTGGAGTGACCCGCACTGACATAGGCAACAACCTGACATTCTTCCGTAGCGATCGCTATGATAACGACACGATACCACTACTTGTCTATTTCCACGGTGGCGGTTGGGTGATTGGCAGTGTAAACAGTTGTTCCCGATATTGCGCAGCAATGGCTGAGAAGGGCATTGCTGTGCTTGCCGTAGATTACAGGCTTGCGCCTGAGCATCCTTTTCCCGAAGGTTTGAACGATTGCATTGATGCCATAAAATTTGCTCAAAGCAAGATGACGGAGTGGAAATGTGACAGCATCTCTGTTGGTGGAGACAGTTCAGGCGGAAATCTTGCCATAGCCGTGGCACTGAGTTTCCCCGAGAATACTTTCAACAGTCTGATTACCTTCTATCCTGTCACAAAAGCTTATGCAGACGACTCTGAATCATGGAAACAATTCGGGAAAGGGTTCGGACTTGACAGTGAACTAATGAACGCTTTCAACGATGCTTATACCTCAGAACCACACCATCCGTTGGTATCTCCTGCAGAAGCGGCTGATTCGGCTCTTGCCAAACTGCCACCAACATTGCTTGTGGCGGCTGAACGAGACATACTCCGGTGTCAAGGGGCAGGCTTCGCAGACAGGCTGACGCAACTTGGGGTGGAACTGAAATATGTTCTGATTCCCGGATCAGTCCATCTGTTTATAACGGTTGCCGGACAGCCGACGGCATTCTGCCGTTCCGTGAAAGAATCTGTTGAGTTCATCTCCAGACATTCAGATCAGACTGCAAAATAAAGGGAAACAGTATTCACATACAAAACACGTATGTCATGAGGATTATCCAACCGAAACAAGAGTTACGCCCGTATGTGCGTTATTACTGGATGCTGGAGGACGATGAGCCGTTCAGTGTCCTGACATTTCCCATTGGTTGTCCTCAGATTATATTCCACCGCAAATCACCACTATATGTTCCCGAACTAAATAGTCTCCAGAACAGGTTTACTATAAGTGGGCAAGTGAATTTCCCGTCACATATTCAATCGGATGGAAATTTGGACATGATTGTGGCTGTGTTTTATCCGCATACTATAGGGATGTTCATAGACACACCGCCATCTGCCTTTTACAACCGGGAGATTTCGGGATATGATATTGATAACCGACAGCTCAGCGAGATTGCCACAAAGATATTCGATTGCCAAAGTAGTGACGAATCCCTTGGCATCCTTGAACGGTGGCTGCTGGGTAAAGTAAAACCGACATTGAATATTCAAAGAATAGGCAATTCGATAAGGGAACTATTGAACACCTCGGCCATTCCAATCAATATCCTTGCCGACAACGCTTGTCTGAGCAAGAAACAATACGAACGTGTGTTTCGTGAACAGGTGGGCATGAATCCGAAGGAATATGCCCGGATTGTCAGATTTCAAAAATCGCTCAGGATGTTGCAATGCGGTTCACGGGATTATGCCTATATAGCTTACCACTGCGGTTTTACCGACCAGTCGCATTTTATCCGGGACTTCAAGGTTATGAGTGGCTACACACCCAAATCACTATTGAACCATTGTGAGCCATATTCCGATTTGTTCACCCATCCTGTGTGAATGTCTCTTTTCTTCTATCCCATGCAAAAATGTCAGCGTAACTTTGCATCAAAAAAATGATGCAAGAAGTCAATCCTGCGGAGACAACCCGCGCATACGCATTTGAAATGTGGATGAAAGCCCCAATGCCTATGGTTACATTGTTTCGTACCATAGATGTCAGCAAATTGCGAAAAATCAGTAAACGAAGCGGTTTGAAATTCAATATGCTGCTTTGCTGGTGTATCGGCAAAGCGGCAAGCCAGGTAAAAGAGTTCTTTATGCTTCCTGTGGGCGACAGACTTGTCCGCTATGATTCGATAGCGGTCAATACCATTGTTGCCAACAAGACCGGAGAAGTAAGTTCATGCGACATTCCATATTCTCCGGATGTGGCTAAATTCAATGCCAATTATCTCCGTCTGACGCAACAAGTGGCGGAGACTTGCGAGAATCATGATATAACCGACAGCATGGTGATCGGCACATCCGCATTGGTCCAATATGCAATCGACGGAGCCGTGGGGATGTATAGTGGTATCTTCAACAATCCGTTTATGATATGGGGGCGATACCGTAAGAGTTGGTTCAAAACAAAGTTGACTTTATCTTTCCAATTCCACCACACTCAGATGGACGGTGCCCATGCCGCAAAATTCCTCGATATACTGCAGACCGAGATAAATAAGGTGGCTATTGACTAAAGGCAAGTTCTTACCATGAAATCTGTTGGCTAAAAACAGGAATCGGCCGCATGGACGACTTGAAAGGCATAGGCACGGGTGGGTAATAAGATGGTCTGCCAGGCAAACTGAAGAATGACTCTTGCCGTTTGTGTCAGCATACGGCATGTGTCATGTTTGCCGATAAGATTTCCTGCAAAAAAAGAAAGAAGCGTGATGCCGGCCATTCGGTCCTCGCTCCTGATGTTTTGCTGGAAATTTACAGACATTCCGCTATTACAGGGCGGGGAGCCTATGTCACAAAAGGGAATATTCCGTATAAATAGGTCGGATGGCAGACGGAGATATAAAGGGAAAGGACGGCACGCCGTTCCACCATAAAGAATTTTTTACAACCCCTCATGGAGAAATCAGCGTGTCATCGGTCACACCGCTTTTTGAAAAGCCCTTCTGAAACGTCCTGTTTTCCACCCATAAATCTCCGCTACATACGGATAAAGCGAGCGTGTTTTTTTGCGGAAGCCGGCTTCGTCTATTTCACGGTTGTAAATCATTTCACCTATACGTTCCGCCTCGTCAATGTCTTTCGCCACACGGTAAAGTACATAATGGGTGCCGTCATGATGTGAGAGGCTGCCACGGATGTTGAAGCCGTCACCATACCATTCGTTTTCATCTTCCGACACGTTGAATATGCCGTTGATGTTATGTCCGAGTATCTTGTACCCTTGCCGTCTGCCGTTCCATAAACCGAGGTCGGCAAATGCTATGACAACACCTTCTATCTGTTTGTCAAGGTTCATGCGCTCGTCCGTCAGATTATCGTTGGTAACCTCTGTCCATTCCGCATCGCTGACTTTGTAATCGTCATCATCGAGTAGGTAACGCTGTGAGTTCTCGTATTCCTTTCTCGCTTTATCATCTAAAAGATAGTCACTTGTCCATATTATCTGTTTCATGTCCGTATGAAATTATATTGTTGCTTGATTGTATATTGACGGCTCGCTTGTCACATTATAGACATACTGCCCACACCTTACGAGAAGCGCATCATTTCCGTAATAGAGTTTCTTCATGCCCTTTATTGAGCCAGTGCAATGGAAGTTTGGGAAGCGGCTGATGCCACATCTTCTGCCTTGTTCTGCTGTCATTCTTTTTGTTCGCATCGCTGAATTTTGTTTTAATTTTTATTTCCCTATCTTGGAATCTTCCTTCCGAAGCCTTCCGCAAGAGGTTTATCTGCGCATAACAATGGCATCGTCAAGGGGCGAAAGGCAAGGTTTTCAAGATGATTTTTCACCATGCTGCAAAATCTCGCTGAAACAAAGCCTGACCTTGCACATCGCTCCCGGATGCCGAACTTCGCGCCGTAAACCACGGTCGGACGGCTTTCAAGGAAAGATACTCTAAAAAGATGAGTATAACAGGTGCTTCTACATACAAAAGGCAAGTAGGATCAGGTGGTTCCCACTATGTAAAAAAGGGACCGGTGGACAGTGGATAAGAGGGTATCTGATATGTATAATAGGTATGCCGGTTATAGTCCGAGAAGCATCCGAGACAATCTTTTTCTATACAGAAGAAACCCTCTGCCCGGTTATCACAACCAAACAGAGGGAAAGGTCAGAAATTATATTGTAATCAGGCAGCGTAATCAGTCGCTCTTCTGCCGGGTATCGGAGGCATGTCTGTTTCCGCCTCTTCCTGTTCCGGTCTGTTGTCCTTAAGACTCTCGTCAATCCGCTTTTTCAACTCGTCACATTCCTGTTTGAGTGCGGTCAGTTCATCCTGTCTGCCCCATGTGCGGCTGACGATAGCCTGTAATGTGGGAAGCTCGCTTTCCAGTTTGGCTATGCGCTCACGCTGCTGCTTTATGATAGAGGGCAGTTTGTCAAGCGTGGTCTGCGGATAGAGTGCCGTGTCTGCAAAGCCCAATGGCAATGCACCGGAAATTCCGTAACGGTATTTCAGACCGCTTTTGCCCTCGACAAAGAAAGTGTTGCGGTCAAATGAGCCGTCAAGGTTGTACTCGCTCTTTACCAAGAGGTCAAGCCCCATGTATGAGCCTATGACGGTATAGGCGTTCCCCCGATATGCCTTTGCTATCCTGTGAAGCTCACGGCCTGTCTTTTCCGCCGTGTCCTCGCCGGTCGAGAGCAGGGAAGCGATTTTGTCGCCGCTGTATGATGCCACATACTCAAGGTCATCTTCCATACGCTGAATAAAGGATGCCGCTTTTTCCGTGTCCTGTCCGTTCTGCGCAATCTTGCGCTCCGCACGTCCGCGCTCTTTCTTGAATATGGCAAACTCCTTTTCAAGCTGCATGATTTTATTGTCGAGCTTCGCCTTGTTCAGCAGGTCGGTATTTCCCGAAAGGATTGCCACGAACTCCGCAAAGTTCATGCCGTTGTCCTCGTCCATGCTGTCCTCGTCGATGCGGCGCACGGCTATCGTGCCATTGTTTATCTGATTGATAAACATTTGCTTGTTCTTTAAGAGGTTGAACTTGTAGGCATCAAGTGTCTTTTCTGTACCATAGATTACCACATCCACGGTATTGTTTCCCCACAGCTTCACGGTGTTGCCCTTGCGTACCGCCCGACCGTTGCGCTGTTCCATGTCGGCAGGTCGCCAAGGTATCTCAAGGTGATGCACCGCAACAGCCCTCTGCTGGGCGTTTACACCTGTACCCAACATGGATGTAGAGCCGAAAAGCACACGTACCCTGCCTGTGTTCATATCGTCAAACAGCCGTTTCCTCGCCCTCTCGGTGGTGGCGCACTGGATAAACTGTATCTCACCTGCAGGGATGCCGAGCATTATCAGTTTCTCCTTTATGTCGCAATAGATGTTCCACTCATTAGGCTTGTAGGTGGAAAGGTCGCTGAAAACGAACTGTGTGCCACGGTTTGCGTTTGAGCGCACATAGTAGTCATAGACCGTCCTTGCGCAGATGGAAGCCTTGTTGTTTTCATCGTCAAGGAATTTGTCGCCGAGCAGCCTCATGTCAAGAGCCATTTTTCTTGCCACGTTGGTAGCGATAAGCATTTTCGCCTTGTCGAGATTGTCCGGTTCGGGAATGTCAAGCCCCAGATCCGTCCAATTTCCGGAACTGGCGAATGATACAAGACGCCCTATCATTTCTTCCTGTGCCATGGTCGGGGCATGGGAAAGGAAGCGCACGTTCTTCTCCGGCACATCGAGGTTAATCATGTCGGCTGTGCGGTAGTCCGTTATCTCACGCAGGAAAGCGGCGAGTTCCGGCACTTTGATGTAGGTGCGGAAACGCTCTTTGCGTTTGATGTTTCCTGTCACGTTCAGCTCGTAGTCGGCGCATTTCTTGGTGAATATTGCCGCCCATGCGTCAAAGCAGCTTATCCTCTGCCGTTTCAGTTCATCAGGACGCAGATACTTGAACATCACATAAAGCTCTGTAAGGGCATTGACTACGACAGTACCCGACAGGAATGTCGCACCCAAATCGTGCCCTGTCCGCTTCTGTATGTCACGAATTGCGAAAAGCAGGTTCGCTGCCCTTTGTGAGCCTTTCGTGTTTCCGATGCCTGCAACCCTCGTGTGGCGTGTCTGAAACATTAAGTTCTTGAACATGTGGCACTCGTCCACGAAAATATGGTCTATTCCCATGGAGTGGAAATCGACCGTATCATCCTTGCGGCTGTTGATGCTCATGCGCAGGTTGGCGAGTTTCGCCTGTAGGTTCTGTTGGCGTTTCTCCAATCCGCTCTGCATCCTGCCACTTCGGTAGCGCATGGTGCTTTCCTCCAATACCTCAAGGCTACGCTCGACATCCTGCAGTTCTTCCGAAAATATCTCAAACATCGTTTCATCTGACTGCGGTATCTTGGCAAACTGGTCGTGTGTGAGAATGATGCAGTCCCAGTTATTGTTTTGGATTTTTGAGAACACCTCTTTACGGTTGGCTGGAGTGAAATCCTCTTTGCCCGGATAGAGTATCTTCGCTGACGGATAAGCCTTTCTGAAAGTGTCGGCTATTTCATGCACGTTGGCTTTCAACCCTATAATGATAGGCTTGCGAACAAGTCCGAGACGTTTCATTTCGTATGCGGCTACGCACATTATCATGGTCTTTCCTGTACCGACCTCATGCCAGCAGATGCCGCCGCCGTTCTGCTTAATCATCCAGATAGCATCCTTTTGTGAGGAATAGAGGTCATCGTAAGGGAACTGTTCAAACGAGAGACCGGGGAATGTCTGCGCCGAGCCGTCATAATGCGGACGGACATAACAGTTAAACCGCTCGTTGTAGGCTCTCACAAGGTTATCACGCACCTCTATGGGCTGGCTGTCAAGCCATGCATTGAACTTGCTGCGGATTTCCTGTATCTTGGTAGCCGCTTCCTGTATGGCTTCCTCGTCCGGCACACGCACCTTGTCACCTTTGCGGTACACCTCTTTTGTGATTTCGGGCACGGTGTCCTGCAGGGCATGGACAAACAAGTCTTCACCGTTATAGTTGCGGACAGAATAGGTGTGATAGGCTACAGCTGAATATCCCTGCAAGGAAACAACATAGGTGTCGTTCACATCGAAATACATAACCGTTGTATCGGTCTCGAAAAGTTCTTTTGCGAAAGCGGCATACAGGCTTGAGTCAATCCAACGCTCACCCATATTTATATCCAGTTCCTCATAGGGGATTGCTTCGGGGGTCGCTTCCTCCAATGCTTTCAGCGAGGTTTCCGCATACTCCTTTTCGTTTCCGTCAAGTTCCTGCAGCAATGACATGATTTCCTTGTGTTTTGCAATCACATTCCCGGCAATGAATTTCCCTTTGTTCTCCCATTCTCCCGATATGGGGTTATAGAATATCTCGCCCTTTAGGTCATTTATGGCATCCGTCTCGCTTCTGTCCGAGCTTCGGGCGATAAACGGCATATCCACCTTGCCGTAAAAATTGAGGCTTGTCGCCAACGCTTCCATGGGGGAAAGCACGGTCATGGCATCTATCTTCTTGAATGCCACAGGCTCACGCATGATGTCAGCCTTGCCGATGGTGTCACCCGACTGCATTTCAATGGTGAATACCTCGATGCCGAGGCTGTCAAGCATGATAAATTCCTTGTTGTCGTTGTCGTGAAACAGCCCCCACTTGGCTGTGAACTTGTCATATAGCGCATTAAGACGTTCCCTCAATTCGGGGTATTCCTGTTCTTTCTCACGCTCTTTGTATGACAGTTCAAAATAGGTTTCACGGATGGGGAAATAGTCATTTGCCCTTTCTTTCGCCGCTTCAATGTCAGCCATAGGCACAAAATCCACCGCAACATCAGCATAACGGCTTGACTTGCGCATCTTGAGGTTGCCGAGCTGTTCCTCAAACATCACCATTGCTCCGTCTTTCATCCACCATGCCACTTTGTCGGTATATGCACGTTTGCCCCTGTCTTTCGGTTGCGGTGTGATTTCCTCACCGAAAAGGTCAAAAAGCGACATTTGCCCCTGTGCGTCCTGTCCGTCATTAAGGAAAAGGCTCTTATGGAAGAAACGGTCGAAATCCATTTTGAGCAATGCGGAGAAGTATTGCCGCATCATCGCTTCCTCGCCCTGCCACTGGTATTTCCTTACATATTTCCCAAACTGGTTCATGGCGATACGGCTGTCAGTGGCGAGTGCGGTCTTGGGCTGTGCGAAAAGTTTGTTGGCATATTCCGTTACTATGCCGTCCGCTCCGTTTTCTTTGGCGGTCTGAACAAACAGCCTCTCACGCTGTGACAGGGTTGTTTTCCTTGTGTGCTTCTGGAATACCAACAGGTCTGTGCCTACCTCGATGCCGCCTGTTTCCATGAAGATATTGTCGGGAAGCCGTAATGCCGTGATTAGGTCGGCATGGTTCACAAGATACTCACGAACAAATTTGTTGCCCGGAGTGTCAGCTATGCCCCTTGAGGTCACAAAGGCAAGTATGCCGCCCTCATTGAGCAGTTCCATTGACTTTATAAAAAAGTAGTTGTGTATGGTCTTGGTGGATTGCTCGTATATGCCGCCCTTTTTCCACATGTCGGCATCGAACACACGGAAATTGCCAAACGGAATGTTGGAGGCAATGACATCAAAGCCCTTGTCCTGTAGGTCTTGCTCCCCGATAGTCTCAAACCCTGCCGTGACGGTAGTTGTCTTGTCATTGAGAAGCGACAGGATAAGTCCTGTCATGGGGTCTTTCTCAAAAGCGTATGTGTTTGCTCCCTGCATGGCTGTTTTCAAAAAGCCACCAATCCCTGCGCTTGGCTCAAGAAAAGAACGCATCCGCATACCGTTGTCGCTGAAGATGGTGTGTATCTGCGCTGCCACGGTGTCAATGATGAATTGCGGAGTGTAAAAAGCAGTCAGCACGGATGCCTTTATTCCGTCAACCAATGCCTTATATTCCGCTTCCTTGCCGTCTGCGAATTTCTGCAAGAGTTCCTGTAACCGCATCATAGGCTCTGCCATGCCGTCGGGCATGGGTTTATCCGTGCCGATGTTCAGCACCTCTTTGATACCTCCGAAACCCGAATAAAGGGCTAATGTCTTTTTCTCGCTGTCAGTGGCTTGTCTGCCCTGACTGTGTACCGCCAACGCTGTCTCAATGGCGTTCACATTGTCGGCTAATGCCTTTTTCTTGTTGTATCTCATATCTGACCTTAATGTTGAAGATTTATTTCTTCCCTTACTTCCTGCTCCTTCAGGAGCCGTCCGCAAGGTGGTTATCTGCGCAACACAGGGGCATCTAAGAGGCTTTAGGGACAAGGTTTTCAAGATGATTTTACCGCACGGCAGTAAAATCTCGCAGAAACTCCGTACAACCTTGGCATATAAGCCCGGATGCCGAACTTCGCGCCGATAACCACAGGTAGTGACGGTTCCGAACAGAAAAGAATTTTCTAAAAATGGCGGTGAGTATTTATAAAGGGTGGCGGCGGAAATCGCGGGACCTGCTGCAACATAGGCACGCATCCCGAAATGAAGGTAAAGTTGGGGCAAAGAGCGAACTGTGGGTGTCATTGACAGGCTGTGTGTGGAAGCATGACACACTCTGCCGGCCCACACTCGCCCTGTGACGGAGACCGCCCGGACTTGAACGTAATACAGGGTGTCGGCGTGACTGGCAGCATCGGGTGTCCCTGCGATCCGCCAGCGTTACCAAAGATTATAAAGGGAGTATCGGCCATGTCGGACAAGCGTCATTATAAAAGGCTCCTAAATTGCTATAAGAGTAAGCAGGCGAAGGTCACGGGACTGGCCGTAGCACAGGCACGACAGCCCGGAGTGGAGGGTAAGTCGGGGTGAAGAGCGAACCGTGGGTGTCACCGACAGGCTGTGTGTGGAAGCATGACACACTCTGCCGGCCCACGCTCGCCCTGTGCCGGAGGCCGCTCGGACTTGAACGTAATGCAGGGTGTCAGCGTGACTGGCAGCGTCGGATGTCCCAGTGGCTCGCCAGCGTTGACGAAACCTTATAAAAGGCAAGTTCAAGGACATCATGTCTGCTATAAATGGATTTCGCATGGAAAAGGACTGCCGGATGTCAGCAGTCCCTCTGTCATGCTCAATCTTCCCAATCCACATCGGCATCTTCCATGATGTGCCGTAGGACTATACGGCATCGTTCTGTATCAGCTTCCCGTATCATCGTGCGGATGCTGCTGCGGTAGGTCGTGGAGTATGCGAGTTCTATCAGTTCCTCGTCATGGGCTGTCAGTTTTTCTTTTTCCATAATCAACAATTTTAGAGGTTTGATTGTCAGTATGCCGGTTTCTCCAGTACAGCTTCCGCTGTCAGAATCCCGCCATGCCACAACGTGATTGTGCCGGGAACGAAACCCATATCACCGTATGCCACGTGTTTGAGGTAGTCCAGGTATTCCGCTCTCGAAAAGTTCTTACCGCTAAGATTTCGGAATATCATCGGAATAGAAACACCGTCACTGCTTGACAGGACGGTTTGCCCATCCTGCCTTATCTCATCCAGCGTGGCTTTGCTGAACACGATGTTGCGGTCATCTGTATTCATGGCACTAATCATTATTTTTATAGATAATGATGCAATCCTCCACTTCGGTCGGCTGCCCGAACAAAGGGACGCTGCTGAAATACGGTTCTGCGCCTCCTTCTTCGCTTTCTGTGATGGGGACGACGACTTCGATGCCCTGTTCGCGGCAGATGTCGTCAATCTGCTTAATCTCGTCAGCGTTCAGGTTACTTGCATCGCCATTCACCAGATAAGGCAATGCGTAGGTCGGGATTTTTTCGATGCTCTTTTCCATTTTCTTTTGAATTTAACTGTTAGACTTGTGGGATGACCTTTTCCCTGCCTTAGCCCGGCTTGCGGATCGGCCATTCCTGTTTTCTTGCGGCATTGAGGGGATGGTGGCCATAAGGGGAATTAGGCAAGGCCTTCAGAACGGAGTGTGCCTTGATGTTTGCCCTGCCACCTCCAAATTCGCCGCAGAAAACGGATGACCGGCCGCCGGATGAACAATGAGATATAACTGGTGATTGGGATTTACAACCGGTGACAGCCAGAATATATAAAGGGCTTGACCGCAGCCGGTGAGCAAAAGAAAAGACGGCCGTAGCCGTCTTTTGAGAAGAGAGGTTTGGAAGCGTCACGCAGCCTTCTTCTTGGAAGTCTTGCCTTTCGCCGGCTTTTTGCCATCGGTTTTCTTTTCGGTGGACAGTTCGCTGACGGATGTGGCGACGAAGACGATGCGGCTGTGCTTGGTTCCGTCTTCCGATGTCCATTCTTCCGGACGGATGAAGCCTGAAACCTGGACGAGCTTGCCTTTCTTGAGAAGCTCGAAGGTCGATGCCTCTTCGGACTTGCGCCAGCACTCGCAGTTTACAAGGGCCGACTTGCGGGTGGTCTCGTCACCGTTGGTTTCCGTGCGGCTGATGGAGAGGGGGAAACGGGCAACCGAGTTCTTCTCGAAGTTGCGGATGTTTGCGTTGACGGCTACGAAGCCACTGAGGTTGAAAGAGTTGGTGTTGTTTGTTGAAGTTGCCATAACTTTAAGTATTAAAGAGTTAAACATTTAATTTTTACGATGCAAAAAGATGACATGGGCATAGGGTAGCACCAGCGGAAGGTTCGGCAAATACTCTTTTTGTTGAGCCTGTGAAAAGAAAAAGGAAGATTTGTTGAAAGCCGTTGGTCAAAGGCAATGTCCGTCCCGTAGGAGCCAAAGCTCCGCCATGATCATAACTTCGCATCAGGAAAAATAAGTGTGTATGACTCGCCGTAACACTGTTGTGGTGACTTGGCGACACCATACTTTACCGGTTGGCTGTACGTCATGGCGACTTCCGCATAAACTCGGAAACCGAATATTGCACGTTCCTTTCATTTTGACGCAGTACCGACAGCAAAGAGACCGCCTCGTGGCTGTGTATGTGAGTGCGGCTGTACGTGGACGTATTGACCGCTTCTCAAGAATGGCTGGCCCATGGTCGATGTCCATACGGATAATGGATGATTGGAAAGATGACGGATGAAGTGCCGCAGTCTTTGCCGCATCCGGCTAACCGCTGACAGAATAAATCCGGCAAAAGCAGAAAGAGCAAGCCCAAAAAGGAAATGCACGCTCCAGGCGTGTCTCCAAGGAGGGCACGGACTGACTGCATCGGCGAAACAGTCTGCCATTAACAAAGGGATTGTAAGATAAAAAAGGAAATCTTACAGTAACCGTATCTGGTGGAATATAAAGGGAGGCCTTCAAAAAAGAAATATAACAGGAAATACCAGGACGGTACAATCCGAGCATGTTGCCCGGATTGCCGCATCCATACATTGGCACGTGTCAATCGAAAACAATCACTTCGTCCCGATGGGTTGCCATCTCTATGCCGTTTGAAAGCCGTACTACGACCTCTGTGCCGTAATCTCCAACAATCTGACCGTCACAGATGCCTTGATAGTCCTCTATAAGCGTGCAGTATGCGCCGATGATGTCCGATGTTTCTTCTGTCTCATACATGGTTTTGTCTGTGTTAAAGTTATTGGTTTTTATCCCTGCCTTTTCGCTTGTGCGTCGGGATTTTGAATATTACAGTGCCTGTAAAGGTGGCGCATGGCAGACAAGGCAAGGTTTTGGAGGGAAAGATAGAGCGGAGTCTCCATCTTGCAGTGACAAACACCGTGTGCCAGACCTTGACGATCTGACAGCGGCTTCTACCTTTGCACCGTAATATTCTGTAACCCCGACCGACAAGCAGGAATTGATAAATCCAAAATAGAAAAGGACGGAGTTGACTATATAAATGGACTGTCATGTATGGCTATAACAGGAAATCGTAGATATAACCACAGGTGAACTCCGTGGAATACAAGAGAAATGGCAACGGATGATTTAAGAAAACAGGCAGGGGCTTCCCTGCCTGTCCGTCATTGTCACCCCAAATAGCAAGAGGCGTCTTTGCTGTCCTTGTTTATGGTGGTATAGTGTAGGATTTCATCGACGCTGCTTAATCTCCGCCAGCCGTTGTAAATCCTTTCTCCGTTAAAGTCTATAACCTCCAGATGGCAGTTGCCCACTCCGTCATGGTTCCGTTCGGAATCAAATGTAATGCTGATGCCGTTGGCATAAGTCAGGTATAGCGAAGTGTAGTTTACCTTTACCGATGGCTTTTCCACAGGGTCGCTTCCGTTGAAATATCCTGCGGCAAGCAAAAGTTGTTCGGCGAATTTCACAGCTTCGGCAGAGTATTTCACCATGGCGGATTTGACAGGGATTTCATCATGGCTGTTTCCGATGAAGTTATATGGCAATACCCTGTTACGATACGAGAGCAAGAATGGTTCGTGACGCTTCTCCTTTATTGGGAGGTTTGTTGCCATATACTCCTCTTTCGTGATGATGTAGCTGTCAGTCATCTCTTCGTTCATATAGATGCAGTAGGCTCGCTTCGCACGTTTGCGCTTTTCCTCATAGGCTCTTTGCTCCACTGCGTCCATGCAGTTGTATTTGTGCCGTGGAACTCTTTTTACTGCATTGACAAAAGTAGGGGTCTTGCAGTACCCGAACTTTTCTGCAAATTCGGGTACTGTCCCTATAAAATCATAGCCTTTCCAGTTGTACTTATTCATCTTGTTATAATTCATTGGTTAAATAGTTGCAGGATGTAATGACGAAATCTTCCACTCCAAATACAGCGAGAGATTTAAGGTCTTCGATACCATCGCAATAGAAGAATATCTTTTCATCAGTGGCATCGTCCGCATCTGAGGACAACTTTACGGTTACAGGGGACGGCTCAATAAATTTTTCATCTTTCCACACGATTTCACACATCGCATAAAGCGGCTCTGTTCCATGCTCGGCACAAAAATTTGCATAGAGTTTGTCAATATCCTCTTTGATTTCATCGACATCAGAGAGGACAACACCGTTGCCGCAGTCATCACACCATCCGTAAATAAATGCTTCGTCCGTATAATTACGGAAAGATTTGTCATTGGGGTTAATCATGGCTTCACACGCCACATTCATACCTCCGCATTTCGTACATATCACTTTCATATTTCAATTATTTAATTTCCCTGCCTTTGAAGCCTTCTGACTTCACCGTAAGGGTTTGTTTTACGTGCGGCTCAAACGGGGGAGGCAAGAACAGAGGGCAAGGAACCGGGAATGAAATTTTATGAAAAGCCGGAATCTGTGATTGCGGAAAGTTTCCGTCAAATTTCATCAGAGGTAGCACGGCGATACTTGAACGGTGTTCGTCCACCGTAACTTTGCACAGGAAAACAAACCGTGGCGATGTCACGGCAAGCAGATCCGGCTTTATACAGGGATATTGGATGGATAAAATAGGATAAGCATGAAGCGGAACTATAAAAGGTATAGCCCGATATGGTCTTGAGGTATAAGACCACCCGTATTGTAGCGGATGGTCTATGCTTAGGTCTGTTATTCTGAAGTCCCCTTGCTCATCAGTGTGAGTTGGTTCGGACGGTCTGCAAACCAATAGGCATCACTGTCAAGGTACACACATCTGTCACCGTTCCAAGGTTTGCCGAAAGCGAGTATTTCATACGGACCGAATACAACGCCGTAATCATTTGTGAACGCCACCATGTCGCCGACTTCCAAATCAATCTCGGTAGCAATAACTTCTGAAAGCCTATTGTAAAACGCAGTACCGTCCGCTTCTTGTTTCTCTCTCCATTTCAGAAATTCCTCCTTATGGCTTCTTGTCGGGGGTATCGGTGATAATTCGGAAGCCAGTACCTCCGCTTCAGAGTGGTCGCTTGCAATCAAAATGATGCTGTCCTCATACACTTCTTCAGGAACGGAAATAACTTTGTAGCCCCCACTGGATATGCCGTTGTCGGGGTCATTCCAATAAAGCAGGTTGCCTGTCTTGATAAAATCGTATTTGCCCATTGTCTTTTTATTTGGTTGTTATTATTTCCCTTTATTCGGCCTGTTTGCGACCGTTGGGATTTATTTTTCTGCAATAAAGAAGGAGGCTGGGGCAATCCTGCAAGGCTGATACGAAAAATACGCTCGACGGAGAAGAGGAAGATTTTACGGTTCACTCGCGACTACAGTCGGCATTGACATGATTGGGAAAGCCGATTTACCTTCGTAGAAAAATAGAATCCTCCACAGGGCGCAGAGAAAAAGCTGCTGGAAGCCTTATAAAAGAAAAAAAGATTATAACCGGATAACTTGCAAAGGTTTTGAACAAATCCTTGTACCTTATAACAGGGCGCAACTGTCGGCAGACTGAATTTTAAAAATCCGTATCGGAATTAAGCCAATACGGATTTCAGCATTATAAATTAGGAATTTTCAGCCTTATCTATGCCTTTGAAAAATCGGTCAAGCGGAAATTTTGTACTCGTGGATATAGCAGTGGGCATGTGCATATTTTTTTCTCCATTGTCCTACAATCGCATCCACATCCAGCTTTGACTGGACTTGCATATCGCAGATTTCCTCCAACCACTCATATACACTCTGTAAATCTGTAAAATACTCGGTGTAGTATTCCTTTTTTGAAATGCACACTTCGACAACAAATCTATCAGGAAAGTATCTGCCTTCATCGTCATTGGTATAATACAGAGCCATTCCTGGTTCCTCCGACCGATATAGATAGTTTAATGCCGGATATTTCCTACATACCACATCGAGCGTCTCATTGCATGGAGCCCATGCTGTTTCTGTATTGAAAGTAAGCACTCTGCCGTCAAACTCCAAATCGTTCCAGCTTCCACGGCAAGATACATCTTCCCATTTTTCGCCAAGGGCATCAACAAGACATCCCAACCAAGTAGTCCCAAATCCATTCGGAACAGAAGGGTCTTTTGACTCCTGTAGCTTGTTCATCAAATCATAGAGGCTTTGTAATTCCTTTGCGTCGCCCTCTATCGCATACGCTGTGCAGCACCAGTTAGGCATATTCTTAAACTTTAATTTGTTAAACTTGTTCCCCTTTACTCAAGGTCTTTCGACTTCTCCTGAAAGGATTGTTTTCATGTGCCGTTTCAGACGGAGAGTGAAAGGACGATAGACAAGAAATCAAGGATAAAATTTTATGAAATGCCGGAATCTGTGATTGCGGAAAGTTTCCGTCAAATTTTGCTGAAGATAGGGAACGCTTCTTGGTGGACGTTCTCTCTCCGTAACTTTGCACACGAAAACAAACTTTCGTGGGAATCGTAAATGCTGAAAGCTCTATAAATGGAACATCATTAACACAACGTGGAACAAAAAAAGAAGAGGCCTTCAAAAAAAGAAAAAAGACCTTATACGAAACAAGTCAGAAAGTCGTGTTATATATACACGAACTGACTGACTAATATTCTGACTTGATTAAAGACGGGTCTCTACGATGACAATGAAATCGGATTCGGTCTAAAGACAAAACAAGTCAGAAGTCATGTACTATATATACATGAACTGACTGACATATTTATTGACCTGTTCATGTATATCTTTGAACAAGGTCGAAAGCAAAGACGATTTTGAATGGGTATAAAAAAGAGGGAAGCGGATAATTGGGCTTGTTTTTTTCTTTGAAGGCAAAAAATAATTCCAACGAAAAGGTAAAAGTAGTATATTTGCAACTGTCTTTCAATTATAAATCAGGCTAATTTTTTTCGACGAATATGTTACCTTCGTGTTAGTCGTAAATTTATGTAAGTTTGAATTGTGTTGATATTTAGATAGTTATAATCATAGTTTTAGAGAAGTATAAAGTATGACGTGCTGAATGGTAGGAGATTGACTTCTCGATACCACATTCCTTGATAACCTTTTTCAACTGCTTGCACATCGTCCAGTAGTTGATTTCACCGAATACCGACTTACCGTCTGAACGGTTCTTGTGTCGTTCGATAATTTGAAGAGGAATGTCGAGCAGCTTTACCTGAAAAGGCACATCCGTCTTGTGGCGTTTGCCGATTATCCATTTCTCGCCGTTCACCTCCACTATCTCATCCGTCGTCAGCTCCTTCATGTCCACGAAGCTCAGCGCAGTGAAACAGGCGAAGATGAACAAGTCCCGGACAAGCGTTAGCGTGGGGCTTTCAAACTCATGCATCATTACGGTCTTTATCTCATCTTCCGTCAGATACTCCCGTTCCTTTACATTCGGGCTGATATGGAACTGTGCAAACGGATTTCTCGGTATCAACCCGTTGTAATGCGCCCGCATCACGACACCTTTCAGCCACATACAATTAAGCCAGATGGTAGCATTCTTCAATCCCCGTTCTGCCGTCAGGTAGGCGGCAAACTCCTTGATAAATTCGGGTGTCAGCTCCAACATCGACATATCGTTTCGCTTATAGAACGACTTGATAAAGGCAGCCACATAGTTTCTTGCCCTTACCATCACCTTGTATGTGCCGATACTGCGGTCTTTTCCGACACGTTTCAGAAAGTTGGCGCAATCCTTATCGAATGCTTTTATCAGTGTTTCATATTCGCTTCCTATCCCTTGATAGGCGTTACGCACCATTTCAGCCGTAACGTATGCCTCACGGTCGGAAATGCGCTGGTAGTGCTTGATGATTTGCGCCTTGATGTTGTCAAGCGCGAGGTTGATGTCCCGTGCCTCGCGGCTCTTTCCTTTCGCCTTGTTGCCTTTAACGTCCCAAAGCGTCTTGGGGACGCTCTGCTTGCAGCTGAACTGCGCTACAGTCCCGTTGATTGTAACCCGTCCCATGATGGGGACAATGCCGTTTTTCTCCTTGCTGCCGTTCACATAGAACAGCACTTTGAATGTGCTTCTTGCCATACTCGTTTTTTTGATTGCAAAGTTAAATATCAACGAGTTAGACCATGTAAGCCAACCGAAGCCACAAGCTGCCAGTTTCGGTGACAAGTGTTAAAAATCACTTTCCGGCGGGTAACGATTTGAAAACCGTTCTGCTTCATAATTCCGCTTTCCTTTGCGTTACCCGATTTTTGCCGCTGTCACCGTCTGGCTTCGCAAATGCCTTTCCACTAAGCCATTCAGTGCCATTTCTTCCGTTTTATTCGGTTATTCCAGAGATTATCTATAATTTTGTTATGAGAAACTTTTATTTGTTTATTTATAATGGTCTGGCATTGACATGCAATGCAATAGATGTCTTCTTTCATAAATTACCTAATATTATGTTTTCTATTTCCTGCTTTGTTTTTTCAAGTAATTCAACTCCTTCTTTTTGAAGTCGTTTTGCTTGTTGCCGTATCGAAACAATATTTTTTACTATCTTATTTTGGATTTCTATTTCGGGTACGGGAATAAGCATTGAGGATATTTCTTCAAGATTTATATTCGCTCTGGCTACTGGTCGTTTAAGGCGATCAAGATTTAGCTGACCTATTGAAGATTTGATTACCTCCTTAATATATTCCGGATTATACCCATCTTTCAATCGTACTAATGCTATTGCCTGATTTATATTTGCTTCACGAGACGAATGGTAAATTCCCACTTGTCCTATTGTTGCGCCAACAATAGCAATCATTATATCACCATTTTGTACTTTAGACGACTTCATTCGAGTATCATGAACTTCTCGTTTTATGTATAATAAATTATCAAAATCTACTTCACCCATAATGTCAATGTTGCCGCTTCTGATAAATGCTACACCATGTTCAGAATCAGTATAATCATCACCACCTGATTTTGGAGTGATGCCACTTGTTATCAATACGGTAATATCACTTAATCTTCGCAATTTATAATTAGATGTTTCTGACAATTGCTTAAACGCTTGATCAAAATACTCTTGATGATAATATGGGTCAAACCGTTTGTTTATCAATTGAGATACAGAAATGATATTGCATTTGTTCTCAAAGGAATCTTTAGAAGGCAATATTACCCCTAATTGATTCAATATATATGTATCAACCCTACTTTGAATATTTTTAGATTCTTGTTCTTTTTGTTGTTTAGCTTGCAATGCTTGCTTATGCGCATCAATAATTTTCTTCTGGATATGAAAAGGAGGAAGGGGGACAAGCATATTTCCATATTCTTCTGCATTAATATTAGGCTGTCCTGTCGTTCTTTGTGTAGCCTTAACCCATTCTTTATAAATGGAAGTTTGGGTGAATGCAAACAGATAATCAGGCAGAACCAAATCTTGATTGACAACAAACCTAATCATATAGCCAGCAAAAAGGCATGGATATGTCACTTTTGCTGTTTTATGAATATACGATTTGCCTACAGTATTTCCACTCCGAGCTATAAGAATGTCGTCATCATTGAGAATATATTTGTGCTCCACGTTATTTACTGTTGCGCCCCAATTATCCAACAACAAACCGTTATCGTCAATGTCTGTTATTCGCACATATCTTATTGTTTCATTATTTTCTCGAATAATCCCAGCTTCCCCTGATCCATATTGTGGTTTTTCTGTCAGCAATTTCCTCAAAGGGACTGTTGGATATCTATAACAGTGACCTATGTAGTGCAGATAAGTAAAATCAAATCTGCACCCTATAATGTCTTTTATTTTTATCTTTTCGAGAATCATATTGATTTCTTTATTTGTGCTTGTATTGCATTTAATGCATTAGACGCCTTTTTTATTTTCTCAGCTTTTTGAATAGCATCAAGACGCTCATCCAGAATTAGCTCAATGCTATTTCGCATAATATCAAAATAAGCGAGGCATTTTTCTTCGGATAATTCATGGATTCCTTTGCTTAGGATTCCATAAAGAGATTTATTTTCTACAAGAAAAGACGGTAACAGTTCTTTTAAAACGTATACACGCTCATCCATTCTCTTCTGTTCAAAATCCTCTTTCTTTATTACCCCATTTGTTATGGCTTTATTTGCGATTTCATAAATAAGTGACTCAAAAATTCGTCTTAAGTAAATAAATGAGCCCACTCCAATTCCATTTGCTGCTAATCCAATAGCACGAGTGAATTCCTTCAACTTATCATTGGATAGAACTTTCTTATATTGCTTTATTTGGCCAATATGCACATCTGCCACTGAAGGATATTGTCCGATTTTTGTAATGGTTCGTTCTTCTGGATTCCAACGTACCAATAAATGCATTTTATCATTATACCGACAACATCTTAAAACTATTTGACGTATTCCTATTTTTTCTGTATACGAACTATGCCAATAACCTTCTATACAATCATTACCTATTCCTTGTATCAAAAGGAATGTTGATTCTTTTTTTTGGAAAGGATTATAACCATCAAATGTATTTTTAGAAAAGTGACTATACAATTTTTTTGCAAAAGGCTCAGCCTCATCGGCAAAAGAAACTTCGTGATATAGTGGAGTGTCAAAAATAAATTCTTCCGCTGTCATAAATTCAAATTTTATGTATATGGTTATAAATATTCAATGAAGCATCAGGTAACTCGTTTCCGTCCATCGGTTTGTTTGTTGCATCATAACCAATGTTTCCTACGTTAATCATCAATATATCATAATTTTCTGAATATTGATAGATCTTTTTTTTGTAAAGTTCCAATATTCGTTCTTGCCGCTGTTCCTTACCCAATCCTTTTTCTACCTTAACAATCGCTTTCACATTGTTCAATGTTTGTTCAAACTTCTTTGTAAGAGTTTGTGGATGTTTTTTCAAGAACAGGACGGAGGACTTTACACCTGCGTTTACATGTGCAAATGTGTGTTGTGGAAGCGAAACAATAGCTAATATTCTGAATTTTTCAACCAACCAATCACGTACATATTGACTTGTTGAATTTGTCAGAATGCCGTCAGGTACAACGATTGCCAAATATCCGTTTTCCTCATTCAGATATTTATAGCAACGTTCCAAGAAAAGGATTTCTGTACTTTGAGATGCACGCCATTTCTTTTTATTGTTATCATCTGCAATCCGGTCTTTTATCTCCGTAATACCAAGATTTTTTTCAAACAACTCATATTCTTTATAATAGTTTACTTCGTCTGCCTTAATAGTGGAACCAAATGGAGGATTTGTCATAATCAAATCAAACGTCCCATCTTGGAACTTAAGATTGCGATTTTCAATTTCCAATGTTTTATTGTTCTTAAGACCGTCATTGGTAATGATGTTCGTGTGGCCGTCATCGTGAATTATCATGTTCATTTTGGCAACGCGCGATATTTGCTCGTTGATTTCAATGCCGAATAAATGTTTTTCTGCAAACTCATGCCAATAATTACGCCAAGAAGAACTATTAACATCCTCGCCATAAATTTCATTTGCTTCATCCCGAACAGCTTTTAGGGCATGGAGCAAGAAACCGCCACTGCCACACGAAGTATCAAGAATCTTCCAATCACGTTCTATTCCAATGGAATTTACGATAAACTCAACAATCGGATTAGGTGTGAAAAATTGTCCGAAGTCTCCACGGAAGAATTCTCCCATGAAACTTTGAAAGGCAACCCCTTTTGCATCAAGATCTGTTCTGGAAAGGTTAATGTCTTGTAGATACTGAACAACAGTATATATCTTATGTTTGTCAAGTTTAATGTCGTCTTTGAAGACTTCAGGATCTTTCTTGCGCCCATGCTCATACAATTCTCGAACACGTTTTTCAAGTTCTGTTTTTGCTTTCAGATTTTGTTTGTCATCTTTGTCCTCATGATAAGAGATGATTTGAAAGGCAAATGGTTCCCCTTTTGTCTTTGGCGCATTATCTCTCCATTTCTCATCCCATATTTTACAGAAAATAAGCTTGTCCAATTCATCGAAAGCTGTAGTAGGAGCTAAAGCTCCGCCACCCCACAAAGCATCGTGAGCTGATTTGAACTTTTGTCGCAATTCTGCTTGTGTCCCAGCCTGAGGTTCTTTTGAACCTTTTACATATTTATACCTTTCGACTTTCCCCGCTCGTTTGGGAATATCTGAGATGCTAATTCGTTCTACAGGATATAGTTCAACTAACTCAAAGTACTCATCTTTAATCCCTGACGTAACCCAGATATACTGACTTGCCAAAGAATGGGCATAGCTATATGCTTGATCAACTGCAATCTGAAATTGTCTTTCGTTTATTTGTTCTTCTTTACATTCAACTACAATCAAAATTTTGGAATTTGTCTCATTATAGACAAGAATATCCGCTTCTTTTGTTGAAGAACCTATTTGAACATTTTCATTGACAGATATATTAAGGGGTGAATAATTATATTCAAATATGAGTTCAAGAAAAGTTGCCGCCTGTACAAACTCTTCTGGATTAGAGAGTTTACGTTTAGTCTTATTCTTACAATGGTATGTTATATAACTATTATCGCTGTTGATAGTAATATAATTATTTGCTATTCCTTTTTTTAATGAATTTGTGGAAAGCAGTTCTTTTATTTCATCTTGAGTCTTAGCCATAATATATCATATTTGCGATTCATGGTTTTATCCATTTTATTATTTCTTACATAAATATCTATATCAAATCCATCATCGATGCAGTTATTGTGATACCATGCTTGCTTCATCATTTTTGATGGATGAATTTCACCACGGAGGAAATGAAACAGATTGTCAAATGCTGTATTTTATTGACAGGACTATCTTCTGATTTGTTGTTAAGATAACTTGTAGCAAGTAAAAGTATTTCGCCATTATCAGTATTGTCCATAGATACCTGTATATTCATTACAGAGTACAAAGTTAATCATTATTTTTGTAGCATCCAACAAATTTGAACAAAAAAAACATAGAAATGTTTTGAGACGCAAGCAAAATGGTATTGCACTTTTCAACGTACGCCATAGGAGTAGAACAATCTTTTCAGTTTTAACATTTCCACGGAAATCTGAAAGACAGACAACGGAATATTACAAAAACACATTGTATATAACATACTGTATATTAATTAATTAGCTACCAAACATCTATTTCGTCACCTAATCAACACAAAAAAAACATCAAAATATACTGTTTTGCTGTATAAAAGGTGCTGCTTTTCCACTCCAAAAGTAATACTTTTCAATACAAACAGTATCGGATTAGGCATAAAACTGCCAAATACGCTATCTTTTGCGTTATTTTCCGGCTTCAGAAGTGCATAGGGAGTAAAAATAAAGCAACCTGCATTGTCAAGAAATTTCCCACTTTTAACCATTGTGAAGTTTTGCAAACTCACAATACAAACCGACAAGCAAGTGAACTTTTGAAAGCCATTCTGCGTTTCTCCTGATACAGATGCGAAAGACAGGCATGACTCAAAGAAAACAAAGAAGCCAAAAAAACACTGACATTGCACCACACATGCTTTGAACTCTCATATTTCATAGAGCAACAGGAAACAACAAATCTGTACAGTAAACACATCTTCTTAGTCCCCATGAATCAACATGCGGATCACATCTGCACGAGTCATCAGCAGTTTCTTTGTTCAGATTTTCTCATACAGATTCACGCGGACGAAGAAGATACTCGTAAAAACCGAGACTTGGACAATGTTTTGACATATTGGGAGAATAGGGCGATTACTTTAAAAACTTGATTTACCATCAGCCATGATTGCAGCACCGACACATTTTTTTTATCGTTTTTTTTGCAATTTCGGAAATATTTTGTACTTTTGCATAAGATAAGCTGCACCTCAGCAATAGTGAAAAATTCATATTGCATTCAGTTTGCATTATCTTTACAAAGCAAGACTGTGCGTGACAGAAGGGGCACCAGCCACTGGAACCGTGCAGGAATCTGCTGAGAAACAAAAAGAAAACAAGAAAATAACTAAAACTGCATCTCTTATGAGCTTAAAGATTGTTGTGCTTGCCAAGCAAGTACCTGACACAAGAAATGTCGGCCCTGACGCTATGACAGCCGAGGGTACCGTCAACCGTGCCGCGTTGCCTGCCGTCTTCAACCCTGACGACCTCAACGCTCTGGAGCAGGCTCTTATCCTCAAGGACAAGTTCCCTGGCTCTACCATCACAGTCATCACCATGGGCCTGCCAAAGGCTTCCGCAATCATCCGCGAGGCACTCTTCCGTGGCGCAGACAAGGGGTATGTCATTACAGACCGTCCTCTCGGTGGCGCGGACACCCTCGCCACTTCCTACACCCTCGCCCAGGCGATAAAGAAAATCGGTGAGGTGGACATTATCCTTGGCGGCCGTCAGGCTATCGACGGTGATACAGCACAGGTCGGTCCGCAGATTGCGGAGAAGCTTGGGCTTACCCAGGTTACTTATGCAGAGGAGATTCTCTCCCTTGACGAGGCGACAAAGAAGATTGTCATCAAGCGTCATATCGACGGCGGTGTGGAGACTGTCGAGGCACAGTTCCCGCTTGTCATCACCGTGAACGGTTCCGCTGCGCCATGCCGTCCGGCTAATGCGAAACGCATAATGGCGTACAAGAGAGCAGCCATCCCAGAGTGGAACGCACAGGACATCGAGTGCGACCCTAAGCAGATAGGCAAAGCTGGCTCACCAACGAATGTTAAAGCCGTGAAGAACATTGTATTCAAGGCAAAGGAATCACGCACGCTCACCGGTTCGGACGAGGACATCAACGGACTTATTGTAGAACTTCTCGATGAGAAAATCATCGGATAACAAGGCGCATTTTCTATGAACAACGTATTTGTATATTGCGAAATAGAGGGAACGACCGTCAAGGATGTCGCTCTCGAACTTCTCACAAAGGGCCGTAAGCTCGCCAACACTCTCGGCGTGCAGTTAGAGTGTATCATCGCAGGCAGCGGTCTTGACGGGGTGGAAAACCAAGTAATGAAATATGGCGTGGACAAAGTCCACATCTTCGACGCTGAGGGACTGTTCCCGTACACCACAAACCCTCACACCTCACTTGTGGTCAATCTCTTCAAGGAGGAGCAGCCACAGATATGCCTCCTCGGTGCCACTGTCATCGGACGCGACCTCGGTCCGCGTGTCTCTTCAGCACTGTTCAGCGGTCTGACAGCCGACTGCACAGAGCTTGAGATTGGTGATTTCGACATGAAGGTAAAGAATGAGGACGGCGAACTTGTGACAAAGCACTATGAGCAGCAGCTCTATCAGATTCGCCCTGCCTTTGGCGGAAACATCGTTGCGACAATCGTCAACCCTGAGCACCGTCCACAGATGGCTACTGTGCGTGAGGGTGTGATGAAGAAAGAGGTGCTCGACGAGAACTACAAGGGTGAGGTCATACGCCATGATGTTGCAAAGTATGTTCCTGAGACAGAGTATGTCGTGAAGGTTCTCGACCGTCATGTGGAGGAAGCGAAGCACAACCTGAAAGGCGCGCCTATCGTCGTTGCCGGAGGCTATGGCATGGGGTCAAAGGAAGGATTCGACCTTCTCTTCCAGCTTGCCAAAGAGCTTCATGCCGAAGTTGGTGCGTCACGCGCCGCTGTCGATGCCGGTTGGGTGGACAATGACCGCCAGATCGGACAGACAGGTGTGACAGTGCGTCCGAAGGTTTATATCGCATGTGGTATCTCAGGACAGATTCAGCACATCGCAGGTATGCAGGATTCAGGCATCATCATTTCCGTAAACTGCGACCCGGATGCACCTATCAATACTATCGCTGACTATGTCATCACAGGCACTGTCGAGGAAGTGCTACCTAAACTCATAAAGTATTACAAGCAGAACAACAAGTAACTTTGGTTTTGGGTTTTAGGTTTTGGAGGTTATGATGCAACATGATAACACATGATGCAATATGATACATCACAAAAACCTACAACCCACAACCTACAACCAAAGAAAACAAACAATGGCAAATTTCTTTCAAGATAATCCTGAGATAAAGTTTCATCTCAGCCACCCTTTGCTGAAAAGAATCGTGGAGCTTAAGGAGCGCAACTATTCCGATTTCGGCAAGTATGACTATGCACCTGAGAATTTCGAGGATGCACTGGACTCTTACGAGCGTGTCCTTGACCTCGCAGGCGACGTGACAGCAAACATCATCGCTCCTAACGCCGAGGCTGTCGATGCCGAAGGCCCTCATGTGGAGAACAACCGCATGGTCTATGCGTCAAAGACTTACGAGAATCTTGACGCTACAATCAAGGCAGGACTCAACGGTGTGACAATGCCACGCCGCTACGGAGGCTTGAATTTTCCAATGGCAATCTACTCTGCCATCAACGAAATGATAGCATGCGCAGATACAGGTTTTGAGAACATCTGGTCACTGCAGGACTGCATAGAGACTCTCTATGAGTTTGGCGACGAGGATCAGCGCAAGCGTTATGTGCCACGCGTATGCAATGGCGAGACAATGTCCATGGACCTCACAGAGCCGGACGCAGGTTCTGACCTGCAGAGCGTTATGCTCAAGGCGACATTCGATGAGGAGAACAACTGCTGGCGACTGAACGGCTGCAAGCGTTTCATCACCAACGGCGACTCTGACATCCACCTTGTGCTCGCACGTTCAGAGGACGGCACACGCGACGGACGCGGTCTTTCAATGTTCATCTATGACAAGCGCGACGGCGGTGTTGACGTGCGACGCATCGAGAACAAGCTTGGCATCCACGGTTCCCCTACATGTGAGCTTGTCTACAAGAACGCCAAGGCAGAGCTTTGCGGTTCACGCAAACTCGGACTCATCAAGTATGTCATGGGACTTATGAACGGTGCGCGCCTCGGAATCGCAGGCCAGTCAACCGGAACATCGCAGATGGCTTACAACGAAGCCCTCGCTTACGCAAAGGACCGCAAGCAGTTTGGCAAGGCTATCATCGAGTTCCCTGCCGTTTACGACATGCTTGCCACCATGAAGGCTAAGCTTGACGCAAGCCGCACATTATATTATACTACCTCACGCTACGTAGATATGTACAAGACTCTTGAGGACATCGAGCGTGAGCGCAAGGAGAATGGTGAGCGTCTCACCGCTGAGGAGAAGGCTGAATGCAAGACATTCTCACGCCTTGCCGATGCTTTCACACCAATGGCAAAGGGCATGACCTCCGAGTATGCCAACCAGATAGCATACGACGGCATACAGGTGCACGGCGGTTCCGGCTTCATGCTTGAGTACGCTTGCCAGCGTCTGTACCGTGACGCACGTATCCTCACTATCTACGAGGGCACGACACAGCTTCAGACTGTTGCCGCTGGACGCTACATTACAAATGGGTTCTATGGTCAGGTCATTGCCGAAATGCTTGAAGCAGGTCAGGCTCCGGCATCCGTAGGCTCTGCAGACTGGTGCGCAGAGGAGTTCCTTCCACTGAAGGAGCGTGTGGCAAAGATGGCTGAGAAGTACAACGCTGCTGTCGCTTACACCAACAATCAGAAGAACGATGAGTTCAAAGACCTCGTCATCCGCCACCTCTACGAAATGGCAGGCGACTGCATCATGGCAATCCTCCTTATCGCCGATGCGTCAAAAGCTCCCGAACTCTTCGGCAAATCGGCACGTGTCTATGCACGCCATGCTGCTTCCGAGGTTGAGAAGCATTACGATTTCGTGATGTCCGCAACAGCCGAAGACCTCGCAGACTACCGCAGATAAACGAAAGAACAAATACTGCACAAAAGCTGTATTAATACTTTCACAGACATGATTTAAACCACCATAATCTTCTCAAAAACGGAGATTATGGTGGTTTTTCTTACAATTATTTGTCTGTTAATGAAAAAGTTTGTACCTTTGCCGAAATTTTTTAAGATAACAAACTCATAAGAAAAGAAAATATGTACAACTTACTTAAAGGAAAGAAAGGCATCATCTTCGGTGCCCTCAATGACCAGTCCATAGCTTGGAAAGTAGCAGAACGTGCCGTAGAGGAAGGTGCAGAGATTGTGCTCACCAACACTGCTGTGGCTATCCGCATGGGAACACTTGACGAACTCGCCAAGACAACTCACGCAGCAGCCGTCATCCCTGCCGACGCAACAAGCGTTGAAGACCTCGAGAACCTTTTCACTGAGGCACAGAAAGCTCTCGGTGGCAAGATAGATTTCGTACTGCACTCATGCGCAATGTCTGTAAATATGCGCAAGAAGCGCACCTACGATGACCTCGACTATGGCTTCCTGGACAAGACTCTTGACATCTCCGCAGTGTCTTTCCACAAGATGATGCAGGTGGCAAAGAAACTTGACGCCATCGCAGAAGGCGGTTCTATCCTCGCACTGACCTACGTTGCATCCCACCGCACATTCTTCGGTTATAACGACATGGCTGACGCAAAGGCTCTCCTTGAGTCCATCACACGCTCTTTCGGCTACATCTACGGCCGCGAGAAGCAGGTGCGCGTCAACTGTATCTCACAGTCCCCTACCCTCACCACAGCAGGTGGCGGCATCAAGGGCTTCGACGGTATGCTTGATTTCGCTGACCGTATGTCACCACTCGGCAACGCATCAGCAGACGATTGTGCAGACTACTGCATCACACTCTTCTCCGACCTCACAAAGAAGGTTACCATGCAGACACTCTTCCATGACGGCGGATTCTCCAACATGGGTATGTCTCTCCGCGGAATGGAGCAGTACAACAAGTCATTCATCCCTGAAAACACTGACGAGAACGGCAAGATTATCTACGGATAATCGTCTCTTCTCCGTAAATATTTTTACGTTTTGGAGCATACACAGCACCGCATCGGGAACTATTCCCCTATGCGGTGCTATTGTTTTTTGCAAATAAACACTAAAAAAGTTGTGGTGTTGGAACAAATGAAATACCTTTGTAACAATTTTACAGACCAATAAAAGAATGAACAGACATACCATAAAACATACTGTCATTGGGATGCTCACTGTTTTCTTCATGTCGGGATGTGACATGTTTGAATACCACCCATACAGCACAAAGTTTGAGGGAAGGACAAACATACACGCTACCAGCATTGAGCAGATTGAGCGTCTGTGCAAGGATAAGGAAGAGATAACCTTCGCATTCATCACCGACACGCAGGGCAGCAACACAAACATGCAGGACGCCATAAGGCTGATACGGGAGCGTGGCGACATTGATTTCATTGTCCATGGCGGCGACCAGACCGACTTCGGGCTGCCGAAAGAGTTCATGTGGTGCAGAGACCAGCTTGAAGCCTCAGGACTGCCTTATGTCTCAGTGATAGGCAACCACGACTGCCTTGGCAACGGCGAGCACACTTTCGAGTACATCTACGGTACTCCGAATTTCACATTCAACGCCGGTTACATCCATTTCGTATGCCTCAACACCGTTGCCTTAGAATACGACTACTCACATCCTGTGCCGGACTTCAACTTCATCGAGCAGGACATCGAGACCCTCAAAGGTCTCAATGCCGAGAAAGATTCCATAAAACGCACGATAGCCGTGATGCACTCACGCCCCGGCGACGAGCAGTTCAACAATAATGTGGCAAAGGTCTTCAACCTATATATGACGCAATATCCCGGACTTTTCTGCGTCAACGGCCACAACCACTGCGATGATGTCAGCGACATCTTCAGCAACGGCATCATCTATTACGGCTGCACAAACATCAAGGAGCGTGCCTATTATGTATTTAAAATAAGGAAAGACGGATATGACTTTGAGAAGATTGATTTCTAAACTGCTGCCCGCAATACTGCTTTTCACATCCTTAGGGACAGCAAACGCACAGACAGACACTCTGGCCATAACGGCTGATTCTGCACAAACAGCTTGCGGTGACAGCATAACAGACGTCCAAAGGAAATACCGGAATTACGAGAAACGCACGAATTGGTATAAGAAACAATGGGCAGCATTGATTCCAAACAGATTCTCCCTGCAGTATGCAGGAGACATCGGCATGGTTTCCGCCGGCATCGGCTGGTGCTACGGCAAGCGCGGACAATGGGGAACGCATGTTTTCCTTGGCTATCTCCCGAAAAACCACACTCCCTCATCCTATTGGTCATTCACCGTCAAGCAGGTGTACACCCCATGGAGCCTGCCGATAGGCAAGAAATGGACTATCGAGCCACTCTACGGAACACTGTTCCTGAACTCCATACTCAGTGACGAATTCTGGACAAAGGAACCCGACCGCTACCCTAAAGGCTATTACGGATTCTCAAGCAGGATACGCTTCCACCTCGGCATAGGACAGAAAGTGACATTCCTTGTACCTGCACACAAGCGGTTTCTTGCAAAGAAAATATCCCTCTACTATGAAGTGTCCACCTGCGACCTCTATGTCCGCCAGAGAATCCTGAGCAAGACAATACCACTCAAAGACATAATATGCCTTGCAGTAGGCGTACAATACACAATCCTGTAACCCCATCAACAACCATGGACATCGAACAAATAAGGAATTACTGCCTCTCTCTCCCACAGACTTACGAAGACTTTCCATTCGACGAGGATGCGCTTGCCTTCCGCGTCATGGACAAGATTTTCGCAATGATAAGCCTCAGCAATCCGGAATGGTTCGTACTGAAATGCCACCCTGACCTGGCACTCCAACTGCGTGAGAACCACCACGAGATACAGGCAGCATGGCACATGAACAAGAAATACTGGAATCAGATTAACATCTTCGGCACACTTCCCGACAGCCTCATCACCGACATGATACGCCACAGCTATGCGGAGGTCGTGAAGAAAATGCCTAAGAAAATACAGACTGAATATCCGGAGCTACTGACCGTAACGTCACCACTCCGGCCATAACGCGCCACAGACCGCATGCCCCGTCTGACATCCACACCGTCTCAACACACACCCTATCCACCCCATAACCCGCAGCCATGGCAAACTTCAACTCCTACATTGATGCCATAGACATGAGTTTCTGGCAACAGATATGCGCGGAACACGGCACTCTCCACCGCCTGCGCAAAGGTGAGTCCCTCACCATTCCGAGAGCCGATGCCAAGCGGCTGAAATATGCCGGCATTGTAAAGAAAGGATATTTCAAATACACCGTGGCAGACACTGACGGCAACGAGCGCATCACAGGATTCTCATTCAGCGGTACACTCGTGGGAGATTTCCTCAACATCATTGACAAGACTCCGGTCAGGACAAACATCATTGCCGCCGTGGATACGGAAGCTGTCCTTGTCCCCATAGAGATTGTAAGGAAAATGCTCCTCTCCATGCCGGCCATGAGGCATGCCATGGCAGAGGCGCTGTTCAAGCAGGCATACACCACCTACACTGACATCGTCCGCCTCACACCAGAGGAACGCTACCGGGAACTGCTGAAACGGCATCCCGACATCCTGCAGAACATATCGCTGAAGGAGATGGCATCATACCTGCAGATAACGCCGACACACCTCAGCCGCATACGCAAGTCGCTGACATTCAATGAGGGGGGGTGATTTTTCCTATATCAAAGCCCTGTCGCTCTGAGCAACATACATCATAAACTTTTTCTCCCATAACGTGCAACTCTCAACATTTGTTGAGAGTTGTTTTGTTTTCAGGCAATAACTTTGCCACTGAGAAAAAATCCAACAGTATGAAAGCAAAAACAACATTCCTCTCAGCACTTGCCGCCATTGCCGCATTGTGCCTCACCACTCTACCGTCATGCCAGATAGCGGAGGCTGTCATTGCCGGCACAACATTCTACGAAACGGAAATAACCACCGTGGATAACCGCATCATATCAGGGCAGATAGGCGGACAGAGATCGTCAAATCTTCCTTCCGGCGCCAAGACAATAAGCATAAAGACCGCCGAGGGAAGGCAGAAGATAAAGAGTGAGACCATCAGATACATGACACTCTCACGCAAGGGGAAGCCGGAGAAACAGCAGACTCTCGTCTATACCGACTACAAAATCCCTTACACGAAGAAAGGCGAGCTTAAGTTCCGCACCTACAAGAGCTGGCAGATACTCAACAGCGTGGGCGACAACCTCATCGTGACAGCCTACGGCAACACCTACAGTCTGGCAAAAGACGGCGCGCTCATCATCACCTACAGCAGAGATACCGGCATACAGTATTGCCTGCAGAGGAAGGGAGACGACTGTCCCATACATTTCGGACGCAACACCTCAAGCCGCTCCCACATGCGCAAGCAATGGCAGAAATTCCTCGCCGACGACCCTGCTCTCTGTGAGAAAATAAAGACAAAGGAGATTGACGCCTTCGACTTCAAGACCATAACCGAGCAATATACCCCTCAAGGAAAATGACCCAACACGGCATACATACCGGCATACGGCACCTGCTGCTGACAGCCTTCCTGTCACTCTCCTCACTGAACGCCGTGGCGCAGGAGACATCATGGAAAGACGGCGGCATGCTCTTCACCATAGGAGCCGGCTATGAACACATGCCTGACGCCTACTCTCCGCAGGGCATAGCCTTTGACATCAGCGCGCGTTTCTACACTTCCGAACGCCTGTTCTGGGAAATAAACGGCCATTGGGGCTCGCACAGCGGCAATAAGGATGTCATGCAGAAAGGACGCCCGTTCAGTATCCATGACGAGCGCAACTGTCTCCTTGCCGCCACGGGACCGGGTTATGAAGTGTTGCAGACCGGGAACCGCTTCTTTGACGTCTATGTCAAGGCTCTCATAGGCTATGGCGCAAAGAAGGCGGAGTATGACAGATACGAGCCTCTCCCGCCATACGAAAGCAGCGGGATTATCGTGGAAGACGGCAGAATAACCCTTGGAAGCAGCGACAGCCGTAAAGGCATAGCCGCCGTATTTGGCATCGGGGCAGACCTGCGCTCCAAGCGCTGGACACTCACCCCGTCAGTAAATGCCATATATGTCGGCCGGAAATGGAATATCGCCCCTATGATTGCCGTAGGCTATTTTTATTGAGACACGGTTAGAGAAGGACAGCATCGGCGGCGGCAAAAGAGAAGCCTTTCACTTGCAGCAAACAGGTGAAAGGCTTTTTTCATCCCACAAACTTCAGATACGGAGAGACACATCGGCAGGCCATTCCCAACAGAAAGGAATGCCCGCAGAATTATTCTCCATATTCTTTTCCAAAATGTCAAGGCATGTGCCATCCATGTCCCACCATTATGAATCGCAATAGTAAGGAAAGCATCACCGACCGGCAGCATCACCGACCCGTAACCGGCAATATCTCTGTCACCACATTGCAATGAATCGATAAAGACACCCTGTCATGTGCGGCAATCCCACCATTCACCATCAAGGCCGGAACAAACCGCCATCTTCCATTTCCCTCAAATACAAGCGTGCGCACATCTCCGCGTCATCTCCGGCACGGTGGTGAGTACCTTCAGGAATACCGAACTGCTCACAAAGATAGCCCAGCGTATTGCAACCAAAGGCGTACATCTGCCTGGCTGTTTTCAGTGAGCAGTGCCATTTCAGGTCAGGCAAATGGAGGTGGTAAAGCCTGGCGGAATGCTCCAGACAGCTGCGATCGAAGGGAGCATTGTGCGCCACAAACGTGTCAAACTCGTCAAGGTACAGACGCTCGATCTCTTCCCAAACCTCCGGGAAAGAAGGGCTGTCGGCGGTGTCTTCCGGACGAATGCCGTGACACTTAATGTTCCAATAACTGTATTGGTTGTCCTCCGGCTGCACAAGCCATGAGCGCGTTTCTGCAACCTCGCCGTCACGCACAACACAGATGCCCACCTCGCACACCGAAGCGCGCTTGCCTGTCGCCGTCTCAAAATCTATCGCTATGAAGTTCAATCCTTTAGTCATTTTTTTCGTTTTTTCATAATAGTTTCACTACAAAGGTATATATTAATCCGTGAAAAACCGTGCCTTCTGTCCGGTATTTTCTTCCTCCTGTCCATTCTTAACGTTTTTTGTATTTTAGCGGAAGCTATCAGCCTATTATTCAGCAAGATACGATGAGCAAGGCAAAAGGTAACGCTTTACCGTGCAAAGCGTTACCTTTTACACTATAAAGCGTTACCCCTCACAACACGAAGTGTTACCTTTCGTTTCACCACTCCCGGCATGCGCTGTCCGGAGTCCTTTCCGTGCGCAAGACCAAGTGTTTCCAGGAAATGCGGAATCATTGTTCCGTGAACTCCTCTACCTCCTTGACAGTCTCGTTGATGAGCCGCATTTCCTTGCGGAACATCCATGCAAAAAACACTAAGCCGAGGGCGAAACCTACCAACATCACATAGATGTTTGAGAGCATCTGCGCATTGCCGGAATGGTTCCGGAACATGGTGGAAGTCAGCAAAGCCAGCCAAAGAAGCAGTGCCGGCACCTCTATCGCCATGGCAAGTTTCTCGTTGCGCTTGAAGCGGAGCATGCGGCGGCTTGTGGCAAGGAGGTCACCCGTCGAAAGGTCTTTCATCCCACGCGTGTTAATCACATTGTAGACGGCTTCGGCTATCGCACCAATGCAGAGGGTCGTCGTCAGGAACAGTGAATGAGAAAATGAATAGACGGCTGCTGCAACCAATGGAAGCATGAGGAGCCCTGCCACGGTGATGTAGACATTGCAATTGCGTATCCACATGATTTTCGAGTGCATCGCCTTGCGCAGCATCTTGTCGCCCACGGTCACCTGCTTGTCAAGTTTTTCCTTGAATGCGGAAAGTTCCTTGCGCATCATCTCCAGTTCGTCAGTTGTATTGGTATTCATAATCATTTGTCTTTTAGTTGTTTAACATTCATTACCCTGTGAATTCATCCTTTTCAACTCCTCCTTTATGCGGAAAAGCCTTACCGACACATTCTTGGCTGTGATACCCACGACATCGCCAATCTCTTCGTAGCTCATGTTTTCAAGCCAAAGGAGGATTATGGCACGGTCAAACGGACCGAGCTTGGCGATTCTCTTGCGCAGCATTTCCATCTGCCGGGCGTTGCTGTCAGTGTCATCGAAAGGGCTTACACCACTAAGCACACCCTCCACGGCGCGCTTCCGCTTTTTCTTCTTGTCGAGGGTGATGCAGACATTCAGGCTGACACGGTAGACCCAAGTCTTGATGTTGCTTCTCCCTTCGAAGCGCGAATAGCCCTGCCAGAGATTGACGAGAATCTCCTGAAAGAGGTCGTCCACCTCGTCGCTGTCTTTGGAGAACATATAGCAGACGGTGTAGATGGTGCTTTTGTTCGCCCTGACCATCTGCATGAACTCTTTTTCGTTCTGTTTCATTTTTCTGTTGTTTTTTTGTTCAGCTTTCAATCGTTAGTATTCGTTTCAGGCGAAAAACTACACGATAAGGTGATTTTTTTTACGAACAAAGAGACAATGCCTGTTTTGGCAAAGTCTCTTTGTTGGCATAAAAGAATATTGATGCCCGCTAAAAAACAAAGATAGGCAGTGAAGCTCTTATATATTATATCTTATGAGTTTTTTCCTTCAAGAGAGACTTGTCTTGAGAACCGCTAACGCGGTTCTCTGCACAGAAGCATCCTGATAGTCATGTACACAATCAGAGAAGCATTGTGTTTTGCCGGACACCAGGAATAAAAGAAAGGTTATCTCCACAAAATGTCCATATACTCTTCGTAGGAGATGTGCCGTCCGCCCATGGATTTCAGGTGCGGTGTCTCAAACTGGCAGTCTATCAGTTTGCCGCCATGCTCCTTTAGATGCTCCGCCAAGTGAACCAGTGCTATCTTCGATGCACTCGGCACAAGGGAGAACATGCTCTCGCCAAAGAATCCGCCGTTAAGGTAAACGCCATACAGCCCGCCTGCAAGTTTGCCGTCCATGTCCCACACTTCCACACTGTGCGTGACACCCTGCTCATGCAATTTCGTGTATGCCTCAACCATTTGTGGTCCCAACCAGGCTCCCTCCTCATCTATACGGAGCTGCGAACAATGCTCGATGACCTCGCGGAAACACTTGTCCATTGTGACAGTGTACTTGCCCTTGTTCAGCAATGTGCGCATGGAGTGCGAGACATGAATCTCCTCCGGAAAGATGACAAACCTGTCCATAGGGCAGTACCAATGCAGTTCGTTGAGACGGAATGCCGCCCATGGGAATATTCCTTGTGAATAAGCCTCGACAAGACGCTCTGGGCTGAGGTCACTGCCCACAGCGAACAATCCGTCCGGAAGTCTGTCCTTCATAGGAACGGACAATGGGTCCGGGAAGGATTTGTCGTCATCATCCAGCAGAAAGACTATCTTTCCCTGCACTTCTACATAATAGTATTCTGTCGCCGCCATGTCAGGAATTACGCTTTTATTTTAAGATTTGAGTCTTCGACAATGACCTCCACGACATTGCCATTCATGGTTTCTCCCCTCAGAATGCTGCGCATGAGCAACGGTTTCAGCATCGAAGTGATGACGCGGTCTATCTCCCTGCCGCCATATTCTGCCGAGAATCCTTTTTCAAGCAACAGCTGTTTCGCTTCGTCGGACAATCGCAGAGTGATGTTTTTCGCCTTCAGTTTGTCGGACAAGTGCTGCAGCTTCTTTTCAAGGATGCGCTCCGCCATACTTCTGTCCATGTCGTTGAAGACGGTTATTGCTGTCAGACGGTTGAGGAATTCAGGCTTGAAAGTCCTCTTCACGCTCTTCATCATCACGCTGCCGGCGGTGGATGTGTTGGCAAAACCTATCGACTGCTTGGCAAACTGCGCACCGGCATTGGTGGTCATGATGATTACGGCGTGTCGGAAATCTGCTTTCTGACCTTTGTTGTTGGTAAGCATGGCGTAGTCCATGACCTGCAGGAGTATGTTGTAAATGTTCTGATGAGCCTTCTCCAGCTCGTCAAGGAGCAGGACACAGTGGGGAGTCTTGCGTATGGCGTCTGTCAGCAGACCGCCGTCATCGTAGCCGACATATCCTGCAGGCGAACCGATTAGTTTGGCGACAGTATGCTTTTCGGCATACTCACTCATGTCAAAGCGGATAAGCGGCACACCCAATTCTGCTGCAAGAACCTTGGCAACCTCTGTTTTTCCGACACCGGTAGGTCCGACAAAGAGCAGGCTTCCCATTGGTTTGTTGTCGTCAATCAGTCCCGTGCCTGCCATCTGCACCGCCTCGGAAACCTCCCGGACAGCCTTGTCCTGACCGAATATCTGCGCCTTGATTCTCTTATCCAAATCGACAAGGCGTTGCAAATCGTCCTTGTCCTCGGCAAGTATGTCCACCTTGCATATCTTTGCCAGCACCTCCGCAACAAGCTTTTTGTCAACGGTTTGGACAGCATCCTGCGTAGGATGCAGCTTTCTCCATGCGCCGGCTTCGTCCAAAAGGTCGACAGCTTTGTCAGGAAGATAGCGTCCTGTGATGAACTTTGCAGACGCCGTGACGGCATACTTTATAGCCTCGTCTGTGAACGCCACATGGTGGAAATCCTCGTATCTGCCCTTTATGCCGTTAAGGATTTCCACGCAATCGTCAATGGACGGCTCAAGGATTGGCACCATTTCAAACCTTCGACTGAAAGCCTTGTCACGGATAAAGTTCTTGTTGTATTCCTCGTAAGTCGTCGCACCGATGACACGCACAGTGCCGTCGGCAAGATAAGGTTTCATGATGTTCCCCGCGTCCAGCGAACCTTGGTCCATCCTTCCGGCACCGATGATGTTGTGAATCTCGTCAATGTACAGTATGGCATTGCCGGTTTCCTCAACACCGTCAAGCACACTCTTCAAACGTTTCTCGAACTCTCCACGATAGCTTGTGCCGGCAATGAGCGCGCCTAAGTCAAGGGCGTAAACCCTGCTGCCGGCTATGCATTCCGGCACTTCCTCGTTTTCTATCATTGCAGCAAGACCATAGGCGATTGCCGTCTTGCCTACTCCGGGTTCGCCCACATGCAGAGGGTTGTTCTTATCCTTACGGCTGAGAATCTGGACAGTGCGCTCCAGTTCTTCCTTGCGCCCCACCAAAGGATTGTAACAATCAACGTTGTCATTCAGGCAAGTGACATATTTCTCCCATTCGCCTTTCTTTTCCGGTGTGTCTGCTCCTTCTTCATGCTTTTCCTCTATGCCCTCTGACTCGTATTCCGTCACAAGGTGCGACATGAAAAGCCCTTTGTTGCCGCCATGAATCTGTGCAAGAATCTTGCTGCAATAAGAGTCTTCTTGCATCATCATCACTTGAATGACATGCGTAACATCAAGAAGCCTTCCGTAAGCACCTTCAAGAGCCACGAAGGCGGCATTCACCACTTTGCCAAGGTGCTGCGAAGGAGCAACCTGACAGTCCATATCGTCAGGAACAACCGGCAAATATTTCTCCAGATATTCTTGCAGACTATCCTGTGCCCTTTTGCATTCTTCACTGTCAGGGCATGCCTTTTGGAACTGTTCCTGCTGCGCAACAGCCCACAGCAGATGCTCTGGAGTAAGGAATTCATGGCGTGATTCCTGCGCAAAAGCTTCTGCTTCGCTCAGGGCTTCCTGAAGCAGTTCTGTGGAATTTTCTATGATTAGCATCTTCTATCCTTTATGAGGTTGTACCTTAACGCGCAGCGGAAAACCCTCCGCCTGCGCCATTTGCATGGCCTTATGCTGCTTTGACTCTGCAATGTCAAGAGTGTATGTGCCGACAACGCTCTGTCCTTTCTTATGTATGGCAAGCATTATCCGCTCCGCAGCAGGCTGGTTGTGGAAGAAAACCGTCCGCAACACTTCCACGACAAAATCCATTGTCGTGAAGTCGTCGTTAAGCATCACGACATCATACATATCCGGTTCCTCATCCTTCACTCTTGTCTTTGAGCCTGTCCCCTCCTGTTCTTTATACTGTGGCATATCACTTTCGTTTTATCGATTATAAACTATCAGGTGCAAAATTATAAATTTTTTTTGTAAAATCCTCCTTTTTTATGGCGAAAAGCAAACATATTCCCATATAAAACGAAAGAGTCCTCACCGTACAAATGTACTGCAAGGACTCTTCTTTGTGCGCCTGATAGGCACACAATATATGAAAACGTATAAAATCGGGTAAAATACGCACACGGTTATAAGATACTGATATTTAATGCTTTGTTTTTATATTTTGTTTTTGCTCGTTTTCTTGAAATAACGTTTGTTTTTAATTAGGTCACCAAAAAGTCACCAAAAAGTCACCAAAATTTTTGTTTCGGTCACATTTTTTTGATACCTTTGCAAATAGATAAAACATTAAATATTCAAATATGAAAATAACGAAAAGGTTACAGGCAAAAGCAGATGCCGAGGGCAGAAAACAAATTTATCTTTCCGCGTACACAAAAGTTGATGGCAAGTCGTTCCACCTAACCGCTAAAAGTGAGGTTTACACGTTGCCGGTGTTTTTTGACAATGATAAGGGTATAGACCTAAGCAAGAAACGTATCATAGCCCCCGATGTACGCAAGTATCACACCGAGCAGCTGGAAAAACTCAATGGAATAATAACAGCGATAAGCAAAGCTGAAACAGAGGTCGGCAATGATAAATCTGTTATGGTTGGTGATTGGCTGAAAAATGTTGTGGATAAACACCTGCATCCCGAAAACTACCTGACAAAGGAGCAAAAAGAAAAGAATAAGACTTTTTACGAGCTTGCCGAGGACTATTTGGTAAAGAAACAATTCAGCTATGACCATACCAAGGGCTTCCGCGTGCTGGTGCGTGCCGTGGCAAGGTATGAGTATTTTATCCGCGAGACAGACAAAAAACGCAAGGACTTTTCTTTCAATGTGCATACCGTGACACGTGACGATATAGAAGATTTTCGCGACTATTTGCGAGCAGAGAAAGATTTGGCCGAGGAATATCCAAAAATATTTGAGAATATTCTGAAAAACTATCCGGCAAACATAAAGGCCGGTTATGGTCTGATAGAGGGCAGGGGTGAAAACGCTACAATAAAGCTGATGAAGAAACTAAAAGCGTTTTTTCATTGGCTGGTGGAGACTGAACGCACTAAAAACAGACCGTTTGAGGGTATAAAGATAGGCTGTGAGAAATACGGCACGCCGTTTTATATAACGCTGGAGGAACGCAATATAATTGCCTCAACGCCGATGCCTACAAAACATTTGGAACATCAGAGGGATATTTTTATTTTTCATTGCTTTGTGGGGTGTCGTGTTGGTGACCTTGTAAAACTTACGGCAAGCAATATCCACGATGATGTACTGACTTACGCGCCGCACAAAACAAAGGATGAGGGTGAGCAAAGCAAAGTGGCAAAGATACCTTTGTCGGACACAGCAAAAAGCCTTATAGCAAAATACAACGGCGTTGACAAGAAAGGACGGCTTTTTCCTTTCATTAGTCCCCAAAAGTACAACGATGCAATAAAGGAGATATTCACACTTGCCGGCATAACAAGAAAAGTTATCGTGCGCAATGCTCTCACAGGTGAGAATGAAAACCGCCCAATAAACGAGGTGGCAAGTTCCCATCTTGCCAGGCGTACATTTGTGGGGAACGCTTATAAACAGGTGGCAGACCCTAATATTATCGGCGAGATGTCGGGACACGTTGAGGGGAGCAGGGCATTTTCTCGATATAGGAACATTGAGACGGAAACACTGAAAGATGTAATTTCTAAGATAGACAAGCCAACGGCAACAAAGGGCGATACTGATAAGCGCGAGAAGTTGCTGGCGGCTGGTTTTACGGAGGAACAGGTAAACATGATAATGGCAATATAATTTGAAATCACAAATTGTGATATTAAGAAGAAACCATAAAAACAAAATAAATGGACGGTTTAACGAAATATATAACTTTGCTTTCTGATATAAGTAATATAGTCGGGGAGCTAAAGCTGCAAATACCTTTTCCGTGTATAGCTTTTTCTATGCTCATAGATAGTTTAGATGAAAAAATAGGAAAAATTCAGTCGGTGGAAACAAGAACGGAACTTGATGAATGTTTGGCACAATTGCCGGTGGCTTCACTGCAAGCAAGGCTTGACGGGTTTTCGTGGCGTGATTTTGTGAGCATTGAGAAACAAAATTTGGATAATTTATACCCGGCGATTGAGGAAAGAATAAAAGAATATATCCATAAAGGGGAAGTTCAGGAGGATGCTACTATTAGAAACACATTATTCAGAATTTTCATTGCTGTCAAAGGTGACATTCCTAAGGCTATTAATTTTTTGGCTATGACAGCACAGAAGTACTGTTATTCTTTCAGCGAGGGGACGGTTTTGTTTTCTTTGCTTTCGGGGTATGGTGCAATGTTTGAGGAACAAGAGGGAACAGCCTTACCAGCTGAAAATGCAGTCGTTGTTCAACAGGGACAAAGACAGCAACGCAAGTCTGATTGTAGTGCGTGGAATATTACAGATGAGCAAATAACGGAAATAAGAAATATTATCGAAAATGGTAACAAAAACAAAATGTCCAGGATTGCTACATTGAGGCTGATTCTCGCTTATTTCAAAAATGGAAATATAAATATTCCTAACTTTAATACATTTTCTAATGTTTTCGAATTCTCAAACAGAAGCGACTACAATAAAGAGGTAAAATCATTAAATGAAGAACCTCTGCAAATAGACAAGACATTTTCACGGTAAATAATTCGCTTAAATAACGGCATTTACGGCGCAACCGTAAATACCGTTTTTATTTTCTTGCATTCCCTTTATTTTCTTTATACTTTTGCACTCAGACGAGTGGAAGCCGCCACCCGTTGAGGTTCTTTCTTTCTCACCGGCGGCAAGGTGGGGAGGAGAGAGCTGAAGACCATAAATTATATTTAAATGTATAATATTCAAAATTTAATTAATTCGGGAATTGATAATTTGCAGGTTGTGGTATCGGTTACAGACCTTAAAGAGTTCGCTTTATCGCTTATAGATGAGGCAAAGAACATTGTACCGGAAAAGGAAGATAAGGAGCTTACAGCCATGGAAACTGCAAAAATACTCGGTGTATCAACTAATACACTATGGAGGTGGGAACGTGACGGCTACCTCATTCCTAAGCGCGTGGGAAAACGCCCCGTGTATTTTCAATCGCAAATAGATTCATTGAAAAAGTAAGGAGGGCGGCAATATGGAAAACAGAAAGAAAAGACACGCGGAAATGATAGGACGCTGCTTTGTCAATCTTTGCCTTATGGTCAAAGATGGCGATTCGTTTGAAAAAATAGGAAATCATGTTAGAGAGCTGGCGGGTATTGTGAAGTCCGCCGATATGCTGGAGGAAGAAGAAAGGAGGGAAAGCAATGGAGAATAGACCGTATTTTTCTTTCTACCGGAGCTTTAAGGACACTTTAAATATGTTGCCGGTATCTGATAGACTGGAGGTTTACGAGGCCATTTGCGACTATGCCCTCGATAGAATAGAACCAACATTCACCACGCCGATGGCAAATATCCTATGGGTGCAGCTAAAAGCGACCATTGATTCGCAATGGACAAAATTCCTTAATGGGACTAAGGGTGGTTGTCCGAAAGGGACAAAGAAGCCTACAATGAACGGCAACCAAAATGCGAGAAAATCAGAAAACAAAACCGAAACGAAACCAAATCAAAACCGAGACAAAACCAATAGTATAGTAATGTATAGTAAAGTAAAGGATAAGGATAATATTATGGCGGCTACCGCCGACAAAGAAAATAATAAATTCTTTGTTGCATTGAGAGAGAAATTCCCAACGCTTGCTAAGTTCCGTTCACCACTAACAGAAGAGGAATATGGTAAGCTGGTCGCGGACTATGGAGAGCAGAAAGTACATGAGAAAATGCTCGCACTTGATAATGTGGTTGGAGCAGAGAAAAAATATAAATCAGTTAATAGAACATTGCGTATATGGTTGAAAAAGTAGAAATTCAAGTTGAAAAATGCGTTATCGGAGCTTTGCTGATAGACAGCAACGCATACAGCGAGATTTCCGATATTTTATCTACCGATGACTTTGAAAGCCCCGTGTGGAGGGAAATTTACACCACTATCGCAACACTCGCCAATGAGGGGAAAACCGCCGATATGCTCACCGTCGCACAGATTCTCACCGGCAAAATTGAATTTATAGAAATTGCATGTATTAGCGAGAGTGTTGCAACATCCGCCATGGTAAGAGAGCACGCTTTGCAACTCCGAGAAATATCGGATAAACGGAAAATATGGCAGCTATGTACAGCACTTGCCGCCGAGGCAAAGAATCCCACTGTTACAGCCGATGAGATACGCGAGAAATTGCAAGGAGCTTTACAGGAGGGTATACCGGCAGGAGTAAGGAGTTTTAGGGACATTCTCAAAGATGTAAATTCTACCGTTGAGAAAAATCTCGCAGGAGGGGAGAAAAGCGGCATATCTACTGGCTGGCCTTATATTGACGAAAAAGGCAGGTTTAGACTTGGAAACCTCGTGATTATTGCCGGTGACACATCTCAGGGCAAAACCGCCTTTGCCCTATCTATCGCGAAATTTGCAGCCTCAACAGGAACACCAACAACCTTTTACTCACTGGAAATGACTTCACAGGAGCTGGGTACGCGCGTAATATCTATGCATTCAGGCATCAGGTCGCTTGATATAGCAACGCGACCGTTGGCTGAACATGACATAAAAAAAATTGATGAGGCTGCCACTCGCTTGTGTGATATACCTTTGTACATTGACGAGCGTAGTACTTCACGTTTAGAAAACATCATGGGAAGCATAAGGCGGTTAGTGAAGCGTTTCGGTGTACGCTTAGTATTCGTTGACTACCTGCAAATACTTGGCATCAGCGACAAGGGAGTTAACCGAGAGCAGCAACTCGCCGATGCGGCACGAAAGTTGAAAAACCTCGCCAAAGACCTGAATATCGTCATTGTGGCACTCTCGCAACTAAACCGCAACATTGAAAACCCAGAACCGAGCAAAGACCGTGTAAGGGACAGCGCGCAGATAGTTGATGCGTGTGATATATTGCTTATGGTTTATAGACCGGAATTTTACGGGCGGAAATACAGCGGAGAATACGCAAACGTGGATACACACAATACGGCGCAGATAAAGCTGGAAAAAGGGCGTAATATGGGTGTAGGCAGCTGGATATGCGGTTTTGTGCCGGAGCTGACAATGTTCTATCCGCTCGACCGTGTTCCATATATCACAGAGGAGAAGAAAAAAACAGGGTATTTCGCGAACATATAGTGCATTATTTGGCGCGCGAAGGCTGTTATACGCACGGCAGGGCTGCAAAAGTAGTGTTTCTTTTGCTTCTAACAGCCTTTTAAGCCAAAAACCTGCAACTTATAAGAAGCGCAGAGAAAAATGTCCTAAAAGGAAAAACAACACAAATTTAAAATTAAAGTTATGACAGAAAAAAAGATTTATACAGACACAAAGAAAGTCGAAAATCAGAGAATTTACAATAAGAAATACGCTGAGGCTGTCAATGATGCGCTGGAGAACCTGAAAGAGCTGGGAGTGACCCTTTCCACGGATGCAGAGATAGTGGAGTTTCTTTCATCCCTTGATACAACCATTGCACGGCAGGAGGAGAAAGCCCGTGCGGATTTTGATGCTTATGTAAGCACCTTGCCCAAGTCTATACAGGGAAGTTTCAAGTTTAATGGTGACGGCACAGCAACGGTTATCAGGAGTGCCCACACACATATAAGGCGTGCTATAAGCCCACAAATGGAGAATTACACACGCGTTGATAACGGTCGGTGTGTGTTTGATGAAGAGTGTGAGGAAAAGCTGGTTAAGGCGTGTTCTATCTATTCAAATAACCCGAAAGCAGAATATCTTTGGCAGCGTGCGCAGGAGATAGCCGACAGCCTCAACACATTCGAACAGGACATAAAGGCCGCAGGATGCACATTTGCCGCCGTGGGGATGTGGCAGCGGTTTATTGGCATGATAGAGTTCAGTGGTGAAGAGTATTTTGCCAACCCCACCGCCATTTATCAAACCAACATCAAGAAAAGAAAATAATCTGTTTTCCATATCTATTGTTTGGGGAGTGACTCACTTTGTTTGGGTTGCTCCCCTTTTTTGAAAAAAGAAAAAAATATTTTTGAAGGTAGCATTTAATATTAGCGCACGAAAACAGGGGGCGGGGTGTCAGCCTCAACACCGGTAAAAAGCAGATAGGGAATTTTAACGGATACTACACACATTTTGCAGATTGCTTGCATTTTGTTTGTTTTGTAGTCTCACAGAAAATTTGTACCTTTGCAATGAATATTTAATGTGGCGGTTGTAAGTCGGGAGATTTGCAGCCGCTTTTTATGTGTCAAAAGCAATTAGACTTTGATTAAGTCACCAAAAAGTCACCAATTTGCTTAAAAGAAAAATCGTAAATATCTATAATTTAGACACTTACGATTTTACACAGTGCGCCTGATAGGACTCGAACCTACACGTCGCAAAACACCAGATCCTAAGTCTGGCGCGTCTACCAATTTCGCCACAGGCGCGAAAGTGGACACAAAGGTACGAAGAAAATGGCAGACTGCAAAACCATATTGGGGTTATAGGAGAATAATTACATTTTCTTAACAACAAAAAGAGGTATTTCCAATAACGTATAGAGGATGTTTTAATAATGAAGAAGGACAAGTCCAACAACGAAGAAAAACAATGTGCAGAACCGAAATGACGACGGTTCTGCACATTTATTCTGTATTATACTTCTGCCTTCAACACCGTTAAGCAAGTAACAGCGTAAGGATTTCAGATATGCTTTACTTGCCTTCCTTGAACAATTCCTTGATTCCACCGATGGAACCGAGGACATTAGTTGCTTCGTAAGGCAGATAAACAGTCTTTGTCTTGTCACCCTGCGCAAGCTCCTCCATCATCTGTATGTACTTCTGAGCAAGGAGATAGTTGGCAGGATTGGTACTCTGCCCCACAGCCTCGGTAATTTTCTGTATGGCGATGGCCTCTGCTTCTGCCTTGCGGATGCGTGCCTGTGCCTCACCCTCGGCACGCAGGATAGCCTGTTGCTTGTCAGCCTCAGCACGATTGATGATAGCCAGTTTGTCACCCTCGGCATGGAGGATAGCCTGCTGCTTGTCAGCCTCGGAATTAAGGATTGTGGCACGCTTGTTACGCTCAGCCTGCATCTGCTTCTCCATAGCCTGAAGCACAGACTCCGGCGGCATGATGTCCTGCAACTCCACGCGATTGACTTTCACGCCCCACTTGTTTGTTGCGTCATCAAGGACGGCGCGGAGCTTAGTGTTGATTGTGTCGCGTGATGTCAGTGTCTGGTCAAGTTCCAGTTCACCGATGATATTTCGCAATGTTGTCTGCGTCAGCTTCTCAATGGCGTTTGGCAGGTTGTCAATCTCGTAGACAGCCTTGAACGGGTCAACAATCTGGAAATACAAAAGTGCATTAATCTGCATCTGTATGTTATCCTTCGTGATTACATTCTGACGGTCAAAGTCATAAACCTGCTCACGGAGGTCGATGGTAGACGAGTAGATATAGCGTCCCCGGCGCAACGCAATGATCGGTTTTGCACGGTCAATGAACGGGATGATGACATTCACACCCGGTGAGAGTGTGGCGAAATACTTGCCGAGACGCTCGATGATGCGGGTTTCTGACTGCGGCACAATGACAAGTGCGTTCTTGGCAAAAAGAGCCACCAGGATTACGATGGCTACGATAACATAGATTCCTACCATATTATTATAATGTTTTTGGTTATGATTCCGCCCAGTATGGTCACGGGCAATAAAAGTTTCTTACAATGGAGCAACAGTTATGATTATGCTGTCACGGGAGACCACCTTCACCCTACTGCCTACAGGAATAGTCATGCCGTCCTGCGACTGCGCTTTCCAGTCATCACCGTCTATCGCCACTCTGCCGTAGCCTGTGCCGGTAATCTGCTCGCTTACGCGCCCTTCCTTGCCCAACAGTGCATCTGCATTGCTCACTTTCTCATTCTCTTTCGGGTGGAGATATTTCTTTATTATAGGGCGGATAAGGAAGATGCTCACTGCCGTGGCAAAGGCAAACGCCGACAACTGCGCAACAAAACTGTCCGTAAAGAATGACACAAGGAAACTCAACAGTGCTCCGCAGGCAAAGCAAAAGACGTACAACGTGCCTGTGAGCAACTCGATAATAAGGAAAGCAACACCCACTACTATCCATAAAGCCCAGTCAAGAGGGACATTTCCGATAACAAGATCAATCATACTTTCTCTTAGGTTTTTTAGTTTGTTATTAGCTTTCTTCTCCGACCTCTACATGCATCAAAGGCATCCAATCATAAAGATTCCAACCATGCTGTCAAGGCAAGAGCATTGGTAAAGTTGTTGCAAAGATAATGCTTTTTTCTGAAAAATGCAAGGATTTTCATGTTTTTACGCATCATATTAATATTATTTCTTTTTCCATCCTTACACCTCTTGCAGGCAGTGAAATGATCAAAAGGCAATCAATCAGGAAGGTTACAACAATCAAAATGGGGCTGCCGGACAACATAAAAAGCCGACAGCCCCATTTTGTATCGTAGAATGAGAATCATTTCTCTTCCGAACCGATGCACCGCCATACCATTGCGGAAACGGCAGCACCGAGGAATGGACCGACGATGAATATCCAGAGGTCTGACAATGCCTGTCCGCCCTCAAACACCGCCGGAGCGATTGAGCGTGCCGGATTTACAGATGTACCTGTATAACGGATGCATACAAGATGAACCAGCACCAGTGAAAGTCCTATTGCCAATCCCGCAAAGTTTCCTGCGCCTTTCTTCTCGTCTGTTGTTCCAAGAACTACAAGCACGAACACCGCCGTGAACACAATTTCCGCAATGAGTGCCGACGTTACAGTGATGCCCTCCTGACACATGTTTGCTCCGGTACCCTCAACAGCCGAATTTGAAGTGAGCACCCAAAGAATCGCAGAGCCGATGAAGGCACCGACAACCTGGAACAGCATGTACATGCCAGCATCTTTCGCACTGATACGTTTGGTGAGCAAACAGCCAAGTGTAATCGCCGGATTGATATGGCACCCGCTTATTCCTCCAATAGCATACGCCATAGCGACAACAGAGAGACCAAAGGCAAACGATGTCGCCATAACTCCGGCAGCATCACCGCAACCAATCAGCACAAGCACCATTGTGCCAACCATTTCTGCTAAATACTTTTTCATCATTCTTAGTTATTAAGCAAAAACTGACAAAAAATACGTTATTTTATCTCTATATTTCTAACAAACAATGAATTTATTTTGGTAATTACAAGAAAATTACATATCTTTGCATAAGACCAACTATATCTCGACAGTTCGGAACAAGCCCAACTGCCATCGGCTTGTATTATGTTAGTCAGAACCTTATAATTTAAGAACAAATGAAAAACTTCATATTAGGTATAGTCAGCAGCTTAATAGCATCTGGCTTGTATTGGGTACTAACATCAAAATTAGTATGGACATACTCCATGCAACTATGGATATGGCTTTTACTTACCCTCATCTTATATTTTGCATATAAATTATGGAAATATTTTATGTTTCAATATAAATTACATTGTGTGCTTTCAGAATATAAAGAAGGTAGTATGGGTGATTCTTATCTCTATACATGGGAATATAAAAAGAGCAAAGGGAATTATAGCGTTTATGGGTATGAACCGTATTGTATTCGTTTAAAATATGATGTTAAAGAAAATCTTTCAAAGTCAAATACATTCATTTGCGGACATGATGTTCCAGAAGATACGCTAAAAAGATTCATACAGCTAAATATTGTATGCATGATGAATAAAAAACTACAGCCTACTATATTCCCAACCTTAGAATATCTAAATTATACACAAGACTCGTCTAAGCATGGTATTATACATTAATTTGTCCCTCATGTTTACACTATAGATTGTTATTATCAAACTCAATATATAATAAAATCACATACTTACAATATAATGAGAAAACATCTTTTATCAATGCTCATTCTTGTTGCATTCGCATTGAATGCCGATGCACAGGTGAAGAAAGTCTATGACGAAACCATTGACCCAATGGTGCAGATTGACAACGCTGTGATGAAAGCCAGGCAGGAGGGGAAATACGTTGTCTGTCAGATTGGCGGCAACTGGTGTCCGTGGTGCCTGCGCTTTGCCGACTTCATAGAGAAGGATGTGGCGGTGGCAAAGGTTGTTGCGGACAACTATGTCTATATACATGTGAACTACCCTCGCAGGAAAGCACCGACAGAACTGCTTAAACGCCTTGGAAATCCAGGACGCTTCGGTTATCCCGTCATGGTTGTACTGAATGAAAAAGGGAATGTAATCCACATTCAGGACAGCTCTTTCTTGGAGGAAGGTCAGGGCTATGACCAAAAGAAAGTCCTGCGCTTCTTCAATGCTTGGACGCCAAAAGCAGTAGAAGGAAAATAAGTTAGCCACTGTTTTTACGTTTTGCAAAAAAGTAAGAAGCAAAGAGGTCACGATTCGCATAATAACGAATCCTGACCTCTTTTTTAGTCAACAAAATTATTTTGCTATCCTACCGCATAGAAAGCGCAATTCTGTTACGTCTCAAATCCACGTCCAACACCCTGACCGTGACATGCTGGCGGAGGTGGACAACCTCGTTAGGGTCTTTTACAAACTTGTCTGCCAACTGCGAGATGTGCACCAATCCGTCCTGATGCACACCAACATCGACAAACACACCAAAGTTTGTGATGTTGGTCACTATGCCCGGCAGCGTCATGCCAACGGTAAGGTCGTCAGGCGTATGCACATTAGGATCAAACCGGAACTCTTCAATCTGCTCACGCGGGTCACGTCCGGGCTTCTCAAGCTCTTTCATAATGTCGGTGAGAGTCGGGAGTCCGACTTCTTCTGTCGTATATTTTTTTATGTCAATGAGTTGTCGCTTCTCCGGCGATTTTATCAGTTCCAAGACTGTGCATTCCCGGTCTTTAGCCATCTGCTCCACTATCTTGTAACGCTCAGGGTGCACCGCACTGTTGTCAAGCGGATTCCTTGCGTCAGGGATGCGCAAGAAGCCGGCACACTGCTCGAAAGCTGCCGGACCGAGGCGTGGCACTTTCTTCAGTTGCGCTCGTGAGCTAAACGCTCCGTTGGCGGTACGGTATTCCACGATGTTTTTCGCCAAAGAGGGACCAAGCCCGCTGACATAAGTTAGGAGATGTACACTGGCAGTATTCAGATTCACGCCTACCGAGTTAACGCAGCTTTCCACAGTTTGGTTGAGACTGTTCTTCAGCTTTGTCTGGTCAACATCATGTTGGTATTGCCCTACACCAATGCTCTTCGGGTCTATCTTTACCAATTCCGCCAACGGATCCATAAGTCTGCGCCCGATAGACACAGCTCCTCTTACTGTGACATCCTCGTCAGGGAACTCATCGCGTGCTGTCTTCGATGCAGAATATACCGAAGCGCCATCCTCGCTGACAACGAATATCTGCGGTTGGCACTCAAACTTTATGTCGCGAATGAACTCTTCTGTCTCACGACCGGCGGTGCCGTTGCCTATCGAGATTGCTTCTATCTTATAGCGTTTCACCATTTGCTGCACATTGCCCATCGCACGCAGACGGTCATTCTTTGGCGGATGAGGGAAGATTGCCTCATGGTGAAGCAGGTTGCCTTGCTCGTCAAGGCAGACCACCTTACAGCCGGTTCTGAATCCGGGGTCAACGCCCATCACCCTCTTCTGTCCTAACGGTGCTGACAGCAACAATTGGCGCAGATTGGCAGTGAACACCTTTATCGCCTCATCGTCAGCCTGCTGCTTGCTAAGTGCGGCAAACTCTGTCTCTATCGAAGGGTTGAGCAGACGCTTGAAAGAATCTTCGCACGCTTCTCTGATGAGTTTATTGCACGCCTCTTCACTGCCACGGTCACCAACAGAGACAGACATGGTCTTTACTGCGCCTCTGCCTGAGGCGTTAAACTTGTTTTTCAAAGCGTCAAGAGCGTTTGCAGAAATCCTGTTCTTGTTAGCAAACAAACGTTGCAGTTTGTCTATGCAACGCTCCTCGTCGGCACTAATCGTCACACGCAGTATACCCTCCGCCTCACCACGTCGCATTGCCAACAGTCGATGAGAAGAGCATTTGCGCAGCGGTTCGGAAAAGTCAAAATAATCAGCATATTTCTGCGCCTCATCGCTGTCTTGCTTTGCCTTCACCACCTTTGAAGCAATAACGGCGTCACGTTGGTAAGACATGCGCACTCCCTGGCGGGCACGCTCATCCTCATTGATGTTTTCCGCGATAATGTCTTGTGCCCCTTGCAGTGCGTCCTTCACCGATGCGACATTCTCGTTAAGGAATTTCTTTGCCTCTCGCTCCGGGTCGCATCCTTGCTGCATGATGAGCGTTGCCAACGGCTCAAGTCCTTTCTCTCGCGCTATCTGCGCACGAGTGCGGCGTTTCGGCTTATATGGCAGATAGATGTCTTCCAACTCATTTGCATCCCAGCATCCATCAATGCGTTCTTGCAGTTCGGGAGTCATCTTCCCTTGCTCCGTGATAGTCTTGACGATAGTCTCTTTGCGCTTCGCCACATCCTTCAGCGTGGCATAAAGGTTGGCAATCTCTCCAATCTTCACTTCATCCAGTCCTCCTGTACGTTCTTTTCTATAACGTGAAATGAATGGGATTGTGCAACCTTCGTCCAATAGTTGCAGTGTATTGCTGACAGCGTTCTCGGAAAGCGTCAGCTTCTCCGCTATTTTTTTGCTAAACATACTTTAGATTTGATATAATCATTTTAGGAATAAACATTCAACCGAGTATTTGAGAAGTAGCGGTAACAATTTGGCAACCGTGTGATTCATTATATAACAAATGCCGCCTCTCTTTAACATGTTCTTTGATTATCGAAACGGTTTTTTCAATGGAACAATCTGTAGTGTTTATGACAATTGACTCATAATCACCGAGATTAACAAACTGTTTCCACATTGTTTCAACTAACTCTATATTGGTGTCTCTATTTAATTTGGTCCGTTCAATGGCACGTTTCATAGTTTCTTCTTTGTCCGCTCTCAATATGATGTAGTGAATTTCATACCCTTCTTGTATAGCTTCTTTCCAAGGAGTTAAGAACCAAGGACCTACAATACCATCAACAATCACATCATATCCACTGCGGGCATAACGTTTGGCAGCTTCCAAGAAAGCTTCGACAACAACAATATTCTGTTCCTGAGATTCGGGCAAATGGGGCGGTATTGCCCCTTTACTCAAGTAGTGGTAAAAATCATCTGTATGCATGTGCACAGACCTTGCAAAATCAGATTCTTTTGCGATAATTGTTGCTATCGTAGTTTTTCCTGTTCCCGGAGAACCGGTAATTATAATAATTCTACCTCGGTACATGTCAATATGTTATTTTTGAAACTGTTTTATACCTTCCGGATTTCCACTGCACAATACATCCATATTGTCAAAAATCTTTTCGGGACTCCAATTCCACCATTTCAGTCGTAATATCGGTTTGGCGGCAAGTCCGGGTACAGCAGTACTTCCGATATGATAAAGTGCTTTACAATTATTGCTCAATATCTTTCGGATTCGTTTTGCTTCTTCTTCGAAAAGGTCAGGCCAAGCAGGATTATAATCTGTTACTGTAATATGTTGTGGCATATTTTACTTGAGTTGTTCAATACAATGACATGCAAAATGACGAAATCGACTGCAAAATTACAAAAAAGCCGTGATATTCCATCCTATTTAGAACGGTTTATTACGGCTTTTTATTGAATTAAAGTAATTATTTCTATTAGACATAGAATAACATTATCCGCAGTGGAAATGTTCTTTCACAAGCTGCAGCATCTTCTCCTTGTCCCCTTCGATGTCACGACGCAATGTGCTGTCCTCGTACGAACGCAGCTTCTTTATTATGCCGTCAATCATGGCAGTGGAGAACACGTTGTGTTTCTCGAACACAGCACGCTGGCTTTCCAGGCAGTCGGCACTGGCAGCGCAGGAGTCAGGCAGCTGCGCCAGTTGCGCTAATTTATCGGCATTCTCAGCGTTGTGTATGTTCACGTTCACATAAGTCTTTTCAGCCACCTCCAATGCGTTGTCCAACTCGAATCCCAACCGGCAAGCCACACACAGACCTGCTATCAGTTGGTAGATGTCTGCCGAACCGTCCGGCGAGCGCATTTCCACAGTCTGTTTCTGTGCAGTGTCGATGTCTGACGGAGTCTCAAGTGGATTGGCTATGGCGCACATGTCTGTCTTAGCAGTCCATCCTAACGGCACACGCACCAACACACTTCGGTTTCTGTCGCCCCAGCAGATGTTGGTCGGTGCTTCCTGATGAGGGACAAGGCGGAAGTATGATGTCGGATTGGTATTGCCGAAGGCAGTGATTGACGGAGCCACCTGCATAATGCCGGCTATTGCCGTGCGTGCGATGTCTGACAACTTTCCGTCGGCAAGCATCATGTTCTTGCCGTCCTTCACTATACGCATGTGGATATGCAGACCAGAGCCCGCCTTGCCTGCCGTAATCTTTGGCGCGAAAGTTATGTCTAGTCCTTCCTGATGGGCAAGATTGCGGATTATCCATTTCGCAAGCATTAATTGGTCGGCAGCCTTCTGTGCAGGGATTGGCAGGAACTCAATCTCGTTTTGTTCAAATATCTTTCCGTCGAGCGTGAAGTTGCCCACTTCCAAATGCCCGTACTTTATCTGACCGCCCGCTTGTGCTATGTATGCCATGCACAAAGTGCGGAAATCGTTGAATTTCGCGTATGGTCCGGACTCGTGGTAACCATGCTGGTCGGTGGCAGGGAACATCTCTTCGTCATCGGCAATGACATAGTATTCCAGTTCACCCATGGCATGGAACTCCATGCCGGTCACGTCGGTGAACGCCTTGCATGCCTTCGCCAATGTGTTCTCAGGCGATGACTCAAGCGGTTCGCCGTCTTTGTTGAAGAACGAGCAGAGCATCGAGAGTGTGGGGATTTCCGCAAATGGGTCGAGGAATGCGGTGCGGAAGCGCGGAATGACATACAAATCCGAGCTGCTTGCCTCTATGAATGGGAAAAGGCTTGAGCCGTCGACACGTTCTCCGCATGTCAGTATCTGCTCCAGATACGCCATGCTGTTGATGACAAAATTCAAGGTTTTCAGCCTGCCATCACCTGCAGGATACATGAAATTCACCATCTTTATGCCATTCTCTTCAATGTACTTGACGATGTCTTTCTTGGTAAACTCCTCTGCGGGCTTGCCTATTGCTGCCACCATGGGGTTAGGGCATAGTTCTAAATTCTTGTTCATAGTGTTTGATAGTTATCGGTTTTTAGATTAATGTATGATAAAGTTCGTCAACATCCATGAGTTGCCTGTCATTATAAACAGCATCCTCATGACATGGCAAAGGTAATGCAAATTGAGAGCAGAAACATCAAGTTTGCTTGAATGTTATGCCGAGATGCAGCTTCCCTTATACAAAGGTAATAATAAATTCTGAGAAACCCACACCTTTTTGTCGTTTTTTTTCAATAATCCTAAATTGGTCATTAGAATTTATGAATGTGTGATAAACCTCCACAAATAGCTACATATACAACGCTAAAGGTGTAGTAGAGAGTAAAGCAACTCTACAGAAGATACACATAAATACGCGAGTTCGGGATAAGAAAGTCCCCGAAAAAGTTGGTAATCCCGCAAATATCTTGTATATTTGTAAGTGAAAATCAATAACATACTAAAAACATAAGCGATGATTACCACTTGCAAAGTTACTGAAATTTTCTGTATTATCGACGAGTTTTCCAAGAAATTGCATGCAGAACTTGAAAAAAACATGTATTTGCGCCTTTCTGACATGGACGGGCGCAAGCGCAGGAAGTGTGAATGCATGATGTCTGAGAGCGAGATAATGACAATCCTTGTATGCTACCATTTCGGAACATTCGCCAATTTCAAGCACTACTACATGCTCTTCATCAAGGGGCATCTTGCCAAGGATTTCCCTTCCGCCGTATCCTACAACCGCTTCGTGGAACTCATGCCGCGCGTCTTCTTCCCTCTTATGCTTTTCATGAGGCTGCAGGCTTTCGGCAAGTGCTCCGGGATAACGTTCGTTGACAGCACGATGATTCCGGTGTGCCATAACGTGAGGCACTGTTTCAACAAGGTGTTCGAAGGTCTTGCCACGGATGGAAAGGGGACCATGGGGTGGTGCCACGGATTCAAGCTGCATCTTATGTGCAACGATAGAGGTGAGGTCATAACGTTCTGTCTTACAGGTGCTAACGTTGATGACAGGGACGACAGGGTATGGAGCGTGTTCACAAAGGAACTTTATGGGAAGGTCTTTGCCGACAGGGGGTATATCAAGAAGGAACTCTTCGAAACTCTCTTCAGCAACGGGATACACCTTGTCCATGGTCTGAAGGCGAACATGAAGAACAAGCTCATGCCAATGTATGACAAGATAATGCTGAGGAAGAGGTATGTCATCGAATGCATCAATGACCTGCTGAAGAACAAGGCGGAGATTGTACATTCAAGGCACAGGTCTGTGCACAACTTCATAATGAACATCTGCTCCGCACTGACTGCATACTGCTTCTTTGACAACAAGCCAGAGGCTATGCCCGTGCATGTGGAGAAATCAAGGCAGATGGAGCTATTTTAAATGATTGCTTATCCCGAACTCGCGTAGGATATGATTCGTGAGGCTCCTTGATATTTTCGGCGGTTATCTGTGGCGGGAACGTGCCGGGACTTGCTATTTCTATGCGGTCATCATAGATGGCAAGACTGATGGTCAGATTATATCTCTCCCAATGACGGTGGCAAAGGGCATTGATAAGAGCCTCCCTTAACGCATGATAAGGCACTTCAAGATGTTCCTCTCGTTCAAGACTATGGTTTGTAATCCTGCCACTGAGAGAAAGATGCTTGAAACAGAATGCAACTCCGGCATCCAGAAGTTTGAAGAAATTTCCTTCGGCTCTTTGGTTGTCACGGAACATGTTTTTATTCGTACCCACAAACCGCGCCATCCTCAAAGTGAACTGTGGATACTCATCAATGTTGTTGGAAAAGAGCAATACTGCTCCATTTGTCGGTACTCCATTCTTAAGCAATTTCCATTTTGAAAGAATATCTCCAGTCGGTTCATACAATGCCGACTCAGGAATACGTCCACCATCAATACCTCGGCGGATACAATTACGAATCAAACTCTCGTCAAGGTCTGCCAACGTCACACCATCAGCCGCCAATCGTTCCCATGCATACATCTGTGGTTGGTGAGCACGGATGCGCTCATCGTACATATCCTGTGGCATAACCTTCGTTGTGCTTTCAACTTTATAATACGGACATCCGTGAAATGTATGCGGACGCTCTCCCCATACCCAACCGTCAAAATGCATAGCAATGATTTGGTAGCCCGGACGCTCCGGCACATCAACATATGCCACTCGCACATCTACCGCAGGTCCAGACCAGCCAACGCCTGAGCAATCTCCTGCTGTGTCTTGTCTGTCACTTCTTGCCCGATTATCTTTAGAGACTTCGGTGCTACGCCAAAAATCAGCCAACCACCTTCGGTGTTCAAGAATGCACATGCCGAGTGCATACCGTCTTTCAGTTCCCCGGTAGTCTTCTTCAGTTCCAGAGTCCGCGACTCATCGGCTGATACAAGGTTCTTTATATCTTCTATTGTCATATTATTGTCATAGCGATCTAAAAAACAAACCTTATAGGCATAAAATTCAGCCAATTTGTTTTCATCTTTTCCATTTGCCTATTTGTATCAAACACGCCTCAATAGAATTCAATTACAAGGTGGGGTGAGCCACGCCTCGATTTAAAACGGAGTATTAACAAAATAGCATTACCGATTATCAATCAGTTACAATTTGGCTATATGGAAATGGAGCCTAATAGGGGGGGGGGCACCGCCTGTCTACAGTTTCTTGCAGAAGAAGCGGCGACGCTTAGGGAATTCCGGATTGAGAATCTCCCATTGGTTGAGGTTCTTCATATTTGTCTCCAACTGTGGAGCAGTCTCTGCGTATTTGAACCCTGCCTTCTGGTAGATAGGGATAAGGTCATAGAAGAAGAGCGCATTAACACCCTTGCCCTGATATTCCGGCTGCACGGCGATGAGAAGCATCTCAACTGTGTCCTCCATCTTGAATTTCAGTGCCTTGAGCAAATGGAACCAGCCGAACGGGAATATCCTGCCTTTCGCCTTCTGCACGGCACGCGACATGGAATTCATCGTTATGGCTACACCGATAAGGTTCTTTTCGCTGTCATGAACCAAGGTCACGAACTTCAGGTCTATAAGCCCGAAATAAGTCTTTATGTAGCTGTCTATCTGCTTCTGTGAGAGATGCGAGAAGCCGAACAGCGGTGCATAGGCAGCATTGAGGAGGTCAAAGATTTTCTGTCCGTAGCCCTGGCGGAACACCATGTCGGCGGTCAGTTTGTCAATACTGAGGTTGTAGCGGCGCATAATCATCTCCCCCCCACGCTTGAACTTCTCCGGCATCTCGTCAGGCACGGCGACGCGCACCTGCACGCTGTCGATTTCCTTGGCATAACCGTGAGTCTCCATGTGGGTGACATAGTACGGATAATTGTAAATCGTGGCGACAGAACCGAGCTTGTCAAAGCCCTCTATGAGCATGCCCTCCTTGTCAAAGTCAGTGAAGAGCATCGGTCCCTGGCAAGAGGTCATGCCGCGCTCCCTGCCCCACTCCTCCACGGTACGGAGAAGTGCTGCTGACACCTCCATGTCGTCTATGAAATCAATGTAGCCGAAACGGACATTCCTTGTGTTCCAAGTCTCGTTGGCACGGTGGTTTATCACCGCCGCGACGCGTCCGACGACCTTTCCGTCCTTTTTTGCGAGGAAGAGGTCCGCCTCACAGAACTCGTATGCGGCATTCTTCTTCGGGTCAAACGTGTCAAGGACGTCAAACTCCAAGTCTGGGACAGCGTACTCGTTGCCCTTGTAAAGCTCGTTTCCGAAATGCGCAAACGCTTTCCGTTCTTTCTTTGTGGTTACTCTTATTATGTCGATATTGCTCATGATCCGATAAACAAAATATGTCACACTGCAACCGCCGCATTCCATTTGTCAATGGAAACACCTGCATGCTGCATGTCATTTATGTATGCAAAATTACAAAAAAAGTCTGTAACCTCAAAAATATGTCAAATAATTTTGCCATTTCCTTAATAATGATTAACTTTGCATAGGAGCATTTTATCGGCTCTTTTTTGCATAAAAACCACAGAAACCTACCATTCTCCATGAGCGACGATATACAAGAATTGGAATCTGCTGAGGAACGTCAGCAGGCAACAGACTACAAACCCACCAACCGTTTTGATGCTTCGATAGTCCACCATCTCTCGGGGATGTACCAGAATTGGTTCATCGACTATGCTTCATACGTTATCCTTGAGCGTGCCGTCCCGCACATCGAGGACGGCTTGAAGCCTGTGCAGCGCCGCATCCTCCATTCCATGAAGCGCATGGATGACGGACGCTACAACAAGGTGGCGAACATCGTGGGACACACCATGCAGTTTCATCCGCATGGCGATGCTTCTATCGGTGACGCCCTTGTGCAGATAGGACAGAAGAACCTGCTTGTCGACTGTCAGGGCAACTGGGGAAACATTCTCACCGGTTCGCGTGCCGCCGCACCGCGATACATTGAGGCGCGATTGTCGAAATTCGCGCTGGAGACGGTGTTCAACCAGAAGACCACGGTATGGCAGATGTCCTACGACGGCAGGAACAAAGAGCCGGTGACACTGCCTGTGAAGTTTCCGCTGCTCCTTGCACAGGGGGCGGAGGGCATTGCCGTTGGCTTGTCGTCAAAGATTCTTCCGCACAACTTCAACGAGTTGTGCGATGCTGCTGTGGCTCATCTGCGCGGTGAGGAGTACCACCTGTACCCGGATTTCCCTACTGGTGGCAGCATCGATGTGTCAAAATACAATGACGGACAGCGCGGAGGAAGGGTGCGCGTACGTGCCAAGATAGAGAAAATCGACAACAAGACGCTTGTCATACGCGACATTCCTTACTCCAAGACTTCCGAGACGCTCATCGCGTCCATCACGTCTGCCATAGAGAAAGGCAAGATCAAGGCACGCAAGGTGGAGGACCTTACGGCGGCTCAGGTGGAGATTCTTGTGCACCTTGCTCCGGGAATATCCTCGGACAAGACAATCGACGCCCTATATGCGTTCAGCGACTGTGAGGTTTCAATCTCGCCAAACTGCTGTGTCATAGATGACAACAAGCCGATTTTCGCCACTGTCTCCGACGTTCTCGGCTACAGTGCCAACCAGACCAAAGACCTCATACGCAAGGAACTTGAAATCAGGCGTGGCGAACTCATGGAGCAGTTGTTCTACGCTTCTTTGGAGAAGATATTCATCGAGGAGCGTATCTACAAGGACCGCAAATACGAGAATGCGGCAAACCTTGACGCGGCATGCGAGCATATCGACGACCGCCTTACTCCGTTCTACTCACAACTTGTGCGCGAGGTTACAAAGGATGACATCATACGCCTCATGGAAATCAAGATGAAGCGCATCCTGAAGTTCAACAAGGACAAGGCGGACGAACTGATGGCGAACATCAAGGCGGAGATTGCGGAGATTGAGCGTGACCTTGCCAACCTCACGGAGGTGACCTGCAACTGGTTCATGTACCTGAAAGGGAAATACGGTGCGGACTATCCGCGCCTTACCGAGATACGAAGCTTCGAAAACATCGACGCAGTGCGTGTGCTGGAAGCCAACGAAAAACTGTACATCAACCGTCAGGAGGGCTTCATCGGCACAGGCATGAAGAAGGACGAGTTTGTCTGCAACTGCTCTAACCTTGACGATGTGATCATCTTCTACAAGGACGGCAAGTACAAGGTTGTCAGGGTTCAGGAGAAGATGTTTATCGGCAAGAATGTCCTTCATGTACAGGTTCAGAAGAAGAACGACACACGCACAATCTATAATGTTGTCTATCGCGACGGCAAACACGGAAGCTACTATGCCAAGAGATTCAATGTTGCCAGCTTCACGCGTGACAGCGAATATGACCTTACAAAGGGCACTGCCGGCTCAAAGGTGGTCTATTTCACCGCAAACCCGAATGGTGAGGCGGAAGTGATAAAGGTAACTCTTGAACCGAGTGCGAAGGTTAAGAAACTGTTCATAGAGTACGATTTCGGCAGTCTTGCCGTAAAAAACCGCAACGCAGGAGGAAACATCCTGTCAAAGACAACCATACACCGCATATCCCTGAAGTCTCGCGGCCATTCCACTCTTGACGGGCGCGACGTTTGGTTTGACCCTGATGTGCTGCGCCTCAACTATGACGAGCACGGAAAGTACCTTGGCAAGTTCAATGATAACGATGCCATTCTCGTGGTGCTTGACAATGGTGAGGTATACATCACGAATTTCGACCTCAACAACCACTATGAGCAGAACATTCTTGTAATAGAAAAACTGGACACTGCCAAGGTTTGGACCTTGCTTTTCCACAATGGGGAGCAGCAGGGACAGGTCTACATGAAGCGTTTCCGCATGGACCTTGCAACGAAAAAGCACCAGAACATTCTCGGTTCGGAGGGGTCATCGCTCCTTCTCCTTACCGACACGCCATATCCGCGTGTCAGAGTGGACTTCAAGAACAACGAGACCATACAGCGTGAACCGTTGGAGGTTGAGTGCGAGCCGTTCATCGATGTCAAGGTTGCAGGCTTCAAGGCAAAAGGAAAGCGCGTAGTGATATGGCCTGTTGCCGGAGTTGAGGAACTTGAACCTACACGCCTGCCTGAGCCTCCTGCAGAACAGACTGCCGAGGATGACAGCAATGACAGTCCTGCAACCGTCAATGAAACGCAGAGAGAGTCACTTGACCCGGACGATGGGAAGACGGAGCAGCAGGTAAGGGATGAGATTACAGGACAGTTGACATTTGACTTCGATGAATAGATTCCTTTACATAATATGCCTTTTCGTCCCCCTGACGCTGTCGGCACAGGAGAAGCATGTCACCTCCACAAAGATGTTTGGCGTGGGATACAACAGTGTGCAGGACACTTACCTCTCGCCTGAGCACTATGGCGGACCGGAGGTGCGCTACCTCTCCCACACCGTGCGTGAGCGCGCAGAAGCCACATGTGACTCAATTTCCATGCAGGAGGGCAAAACAAGGAAAAACCGTTGGACGCGGCTTATCATCAATGAGGGTTATTTTTCCTATGGGAAGTCGCGCTCCAAGAACGGCGCGACGATTTCAGGTGCTTACCATTTCCAGTATGGTGTGCTAAGGAAATGGTCGTTCCTTGCCAACCGTCTGACACTTAGAAGTGGCGCACAGGCGGAATTTCTTGGAGGATTCATCTACAACACACGCAACGGCAACAATCCGGCACAAGCACGTGCACTCATTGACATCGGACCTGTCGCCATGGCGGAATATGCCCTTAAATGCGGAAATGCTGACGGCAAAGGGCGCATAACCGTGGCTTACGAAGCGTCATGCCCTCTTCTTGGTCTGACATTTTCCCCTAATTATGGGCAGTCGTACTATGAGATTTTCAACGAAGGGAACTATGACCGCAACATAGTTCCCACAACAATAGTTTCCATGCCGTCACTGCGCCAGCAACTGACGTTCACCTTTTGCCTCTCGCGGATAAACCTCTCCGTGGGTTATCTTGGCGACTACCGGCAGTTGCAGGTGAACAATCTGAAACAACACATATACAGTTCCATGCTTATGATTGGCATGACACATAGCTTTTATGCAGGAAGGAGGCGTCTATGAACCCATTAAAAGAATGGAAAACCTTCTTTCCGAAACTCTCTTCCGACATTTTCCGCATATCATTACGGCAGACAATCCTGTTTGCTGCAATCTCCCTCATACCGGCACTCATGACAAGCTGCGTCAATGAAGAGGAGTTCGAAAACAATCCGAACGGGAACTTTGAGGCTCTATGGAAAATCATGGACGAGCATTACTGCTTCTTTCCTCTTAAAGAAAAAGAGCTTGGCGTAAACTGGAACGAAGTTCACGAAAGGTACAAACGACAGGTTTCTGCCCCTCTTAACAGCGACCAGCTGTTCGAAGTTCTCGGAAATATGCTTGGTGAACTACGGGACGGACATGTGAACATGTCGTCATCCTTTGACCTTGCACGCAACTGGTCGTGGCGGGAGGATTATCCGGCAAATGTCTCCGACACACTGCTAAGGGCATATCTCGATACGGATTACCGCCAAACCTGCGGCATGCAGTACCGCTTCCTTGATGACAACATCGGCTACATACGCTGCTCCTCATTCGGACAGGCTATAGGAGACGGAAACATTGACGAGATTCTTTTCTACCTTGCACCTGCCAACGGACTCATCATCGATGTCCGCTCCAACGGCGGAGGCATGCTGACCTCTGCGGAAGCACTCGCAAGACGCTTCACCAACCGTGACATCATCGTGGGATACATGCAGCACAAGACAGGCAAAGGGCATGAGGATTTCTCTGCCATGGCAGAGCAGCATCTGTCCGCAAGCAACCGTCTGCGGTGGCAGAAAAAGGTTGTGGTACTCACAAATCGTGGCGTTTACAGTGCTGCCAATGAGTTTGTTAAATACATGAAAGTATGCGGAGCAACAATCGTCGGCGACCGTACAGGCGGTGGAGCAGGGATGCCGTTCTCCTCGGAACTGCCCAACGGCTGGTCGATAAGGTTCTCCGCCTGCCCGATGTATGACATCAACGGCAACTCAACAGAACAGGGCATAAACCCGGACATCAATGTCGCACTGAGCGATGAGGACTTCCGACGCGGAAAGGACTCCATTATCGAATATGCAAGAAAACTATTTTAGATTATGCTGAAAGTAGAACATATAGTAAAAAGGTATGCTGAGCATACCGCCCTTGACGATGTAAGCATCCATGTCAAGAAGGGAAAAGTGTTCGGACTGCTTGGTCCGAACGGTGCCGGCAAGACGACACTAATCCGTATAATCAACCGCATCACCGCCCCGGACAGTGGCAAGGTTATCTTTGACGGGCATGATTTCTGTGCCGACGATGTGCGCAAGATTGGCTATCTGCCGGAAGAGCGCGGCTTGTACAAGAAAATGAAAGTCGGCGAACAGGCTCTTTACCTCGCCCGACTGAAAGGTATGTCGTCACAGGACGCCAAGGCTGAACTGACGAAATGGTTTGAAAAGTTTGAGATAATGCCTTGGTGGCACAAGAAACTGGAGGAACTTTCCAAAGGGATGCAGCAGAAGGTGCAGTTCATAACAACCGTTGTCCACCGCCCTCCCCTGCTCATCTTCGACGAACCATTCTCTGGTTTCGACCCAGTAAACGCCGAGCTTCTTAAGCGTGAGATACTGCAACTGAGGGACGAGGGGCACACCATAATCTACAGCACCCACAACATGGCGTCCGTGGAAGATGTCTGCGACGACATCGCATTGATAAACAAAAGCCGGGTAGTGCTCTCGGGAAGCGTCATTGACGTGAAAAGACAATTCTCTGACGGCACATTCGAGATTAAGGCACAGGGGACACGCGAGCAGGTGGAAAGCCTCGCCCGGCAGCTGAAGAACGTTGAAGTCCATGAGGTTCTTCCGTCAATGAACGATGTGTTCCTGCAAACAATAACATCCGGTACAAACAATTAAAACATCCACACAATGAATAATTTAGGAATAGTTATAGGCAGGGAATACATGACGCGTGTGAAGAAGAAATCATTCCTCATACTGACCATTCTCATGCCTTTCCTAATTGCCGCACTGTGCGCATTCCCCGTGATTCTTGGTTCCATAAAGGATGACGAGCAGAAGCAGGTAGTCATCATGGACAAGACAGAGAAATATCTGCCGCTCTTCACCAACACCGGCACTGCCGGCAATGGCGCTTCGGACGATGAAATGAAGGGCTATAAATTCGTACCGGGAGCAGGTGACGTACAGCTATATAACAATGAAGAACTGGACATTGAGGCTGTTGTCTGCATAACAGGAGACCTGACTTCAGACCCCAATGCAATAAAGATATACAGCCGTAACGAGGTGCAGAACGACCTCATACGCTATGTGGGGAGAATCCTTGACACACAAGTCCACAAGGACAAGCTCGCCGCCTACAACATCCCACAGCTTGAGAACATCGTAAGCGACTTGCAGACAAGCATAAACATTAAAACAGTGAAATGGGGTGACAACGGTGAAGAGACTTTATCGTCAAGTGAACTCGCAATGGCACTCGGACTCATCTCTGCAATCCTCATTTACATGTTTGTGCTCATGTACGGCGCAATGGTCATGCAGGGCGTCATGGAGGAGAAGACAAACCGCATCATAGAGGTGATTGTGGGAAGTGTGAAGCCGTTCCAGCTTATGATGGGAAAAATAATCGGCGTTATGCTTGTCGGATTTACCCAAATGTTTGTATGGGGCGCAATGCTTCTTGGCATCAGTGCACTTGTGGGCATCAGTGTCATGCCTTCCATGGCAGACCCCACAATAGGGATTGAAGGCAGTAACGTGGCACAACAAACAGCCCTTCAGGCAATGGAGAACAATGATTCGTCGGCAGAATTCATGCAGGCTATAAGCAATCTGCCATTGGCGGAGATAGTCATAATGTTCCTGTTCTTCTTCCTTGGAGGCTACATCCTCTACTCCTCTTTCTACGCAGCAATAGGCGCAGCAGTCAATTCTCAGGAAGACTCGTCGCAGTTCATGACACCAATGGTGATAATAATGGTCTTCGCACTCTATGCAGCAATGGGCTCCGCCGAGAACACTGACGGTCCGTTGGCTTTCTGGGCTTCCATGTTCCCTCTGACAAGCCCTATTGTCATGATGGTGCGCATACCGTTCGGAGTGCCTCTGTGGCAGGAGCTGCTCTCTCTCGCAATACTCTACGCCACAGCCCTGCTGTTTGTATGGGTAGGCGGAAAGATTTACCGCATAGGCATACTCATGTATGGCAAGAAACCAACTGTTAAGGAAATGTGGAAATGGATGAAGTATTCATAAAATCACACATTACCTTATCATAACAAACCATATAAACATTAACTTACAAACTACCAAAATTATGTATTCTGATCCGAAAGACTGTCTCTATTGCCAGAACAATGAGACACTGCACAACCTCATGATTGAAATCTGCCACCTCCGTGTTTCACGCGTCTTCCTTTTCAAGGAGCAGACTTACCGCGGACGCTGCCTTGTGGCTTATGACGGACATGTCAATGACCTAAACGAGCTTAACGACCAGCAGCGCAACGACTTCATGGCTGACGTGGCGCAGACCACACGTGCCATGCAGCGTGCATTCAACCCTGAGAAGATAAACTATGGCGCATTCTCCGACACTCTCTCCCACCTCCATTTCCACCTTGCTCCAAAGTACGTGGGAGGTCCTGACTATCCGGGGCTGTTCCGCATGAACCCGGGTGAGGTGTATCTCACCGATGAGGAGTACAAGGACATGATTGAACTCATAAAGAAAAATCTGTAATTATCCCTTGCCCGTAAAACGAAATCAGCCCACACATACCTTTCAACAAAGGCTGTGCGGGCTGATTGCATTGTATCACACCACAAAAAACACCATATATAATTCCAAATCGGTTATTAGAACAAAATATCCACAGTTGCCTACATTACCAATTGATATAGTGTAGTTAGCAAAAGCCACTCCCTAATGACGGTCACTATAAATCATTGCCCTCAAATAGCCCCAATGACCGATTTAGGATAATTGGAGTCTTATAAAATGCAAATACATCTCTGATTGTGTACGCAATGTCAAGATATACCTGTGCAGAGAACCGCGTCAGCGGTGACAAGACAAGCCCATTTTAATGAAAAACCTCATAAGATGGTGATATATCGGATTATTCTGATTGTCATTGTTTTTACCGGACACCAATAATATATAATTAACAACCGCAGATACTGTACCAAAAACAATTCAACTTTACAGCGTCATTCCTGAGACAGACCTGACTCAGACACACTAAAAGAAACACTATTACTTTTGGTACAGTATCGTAACAAAAAAACTCATAAACAAATTAAATATGGACTTCACAAAAAAAACGATCTTAGAATAGCAAAGGAAATTCTCAAAATAGGAATCCTCCGCCGCCATGAAGAGTGGCAGAAAGAACTCGCCACCATCATCTCAAAACCATACCACACAGAAAAGAATGCCTTCGACCGCAGCATGGAAATAACCAAAATGTCAAAAGACTTCTTCAAAGAAGCCATGCGACTTGAGGATTACTACGACACACGTATGATTCCAATCGGTATCATAGCCCTACTCCGCAATGGCAACCTTGATAAAGAAGACCTATCCAAACTCTCAGAAGGCGCGCAAGAGGAAATCAGCACACTCCTTGAAACATTATAATCCCACAAAACCACAACGACCGCCAGACGAACATTAATCGTCTAGCGGTCGTTGCCATTCAACAAGCGGCTCAGCTCTTCCTACACGTTATTTGAACTTTGCCTCGATGAACTGCGGAAGCTTCCACAGCATCTTCTCCAGCTTCATCAACACAGGATTCATGCCATGGGAACTGTACATGCGGACATCCTCACGCCACATCTGCTTCCTGCGGGCACTGTCCGTGCTAAGCCCGCCCATGCGCATACGGACGATGTACTCAGGAAGATAAGTAACGGACAGCTCGCCGCCAACAAGATAACGGAACAACAGGTCGGAATCCGCTGCTATCTTGTAGCTCTCGTTGTAAAGGCCTTTGCGCTCCATCACGCTACGGCGGATATAGCATGTCGGATGTAAAGGAAGCCAGCCGTGGCGGACTTTCCAAAGGCGGTACTTGCCGCCTATCCAGTTGCGGACAACATTGTCGGTACGGTCATGACTGACGAAAAGACCGTCACCGTAAAGGAAATCGGCATGGCTCTCGGAGAAGCGAGCGGCTATGCGGGAGAGTGTATGAGGGGAATAGAGGAAGTCGTCGGAGTGGACAAGACCGACTATGTCGCCTGTTGCCGCACGGATCCCTTTATTCACCGCCTCATACATGCCGCCGTCGGGCTCGCATATCACTTTCATCTCAAAGCCGGGACGGGAGGAGCGGAACTCACCTGTATGGGTGAGGCGTTCTATTTCGCGTATAACATCAATGGAGCCGTCTGTCGAAGCTCCGTCAACAACGATGTATTCTATCTCAGGATAATCCTGGCTCAGGACGCTATCCATGGCACTGCGGATGGTGGACGCGCGGTTGTAGCACGAGGTTATTATTGATATCTTCATAAGAGTATTATATCTGTTTTACAAAAACTCATTTCTATAACTTCTATATGAAAGGACATTCAGGACAGATATGTTTCTTGCAAATAGTTCTTTATCTTTTCCTTATCCCACCCGAAACGCTTCTTCAATTCATATATCTTCGCATCGACAAGCATCCTGTACCAGAAGCCCTGAAGAATATGCCAGATGAACCCCTCACGGCCGTCAAGAAAACCGCCTTTCACGATGTAGCGGAGGGTGAAGTTGATGAACGGGCGGACAAACAGCGGTGTCTTTATATATCTTATCTTAAGCCAGCGCTTGCGCTGCTCCTCCGTGCCGAAGAACTTCGGCTCCACCTCCTGCGACTTCGCGTCAAGCCCGTACTCCATCATCAGCATGTCCGCCATTTCACGGGTGGCATAGCCGTTGTGCTTCTCGGTCCACCATGTAAGGTCATTGAGGTTCGCGTCAACCTGGTTGCCTGACTCTACTGTGACTGAACGGCCATCATACAGGCGGATGTGCTCGTCCATCCAGCGGTTCTCGCAATCGCCGTGGCCACGGCGGAACACCTTAAGGTGATAGCTCGGATACCACCCGCCATGCAGCAGCGGCCTGCCCATGAAATCAATGCGCTTGCGGACATAGATGCCGTTGACATCATCACTGCATGATGCTATTGCGTCCTTTACAGAATGCCCTATCTCCCCCTCGAGGAACTCGTCGGCATCTATGCGCCAAACCCAATCAGACTTTATGCCACAGTTGTGCAAGCCGAAATTGAACTGCGTCGCATAGTTCTTCCACGGATTCTGAATCACTGTCGCTCCAAGGCCTTCAGCTATCTTGACTGTGTTGTCCTTGCTGAAAGAGTCAACAACAAAGATTTCGTCACATACTCCCTTCAAGGAAGATATACAACGCTTTATATGTTTCTCCTCATTGTAAGTGAGGATTAAAGCGGCTATCGTATTGCTCATATCTCTAATGTTATTAATTCAATTTTATACCAAAAAATATTTCTGCCACAAAAAGAAAAATCAAAAATTCTTTCTCAGGCAGAAAAAAATGTATTTTTACATTAAGACAAAGTGAGTGACTGACATAGACTTTATGCGGAGGTTTGCTGCTCCTGCCCACTTGCAGGCCATACGTCTGCCGTAGCTCCGTATTACACCTGATAGATTCCCTTTATATGGACAGGTTCATTACTGAATATTTGAGAGAATACGTGAGAAGCGCATTTCAGAAAGTATGCAGCAACGAATATCAAGAGATAGACTATGATGATGTTCAAAGGGAATATACTGTTAAGTTTGTCTGTGAATATGGCATATTGTACCATGTACACCTCCAACGTAAGCACTGATATGAAACATATGACTGTGCCTATATATTTCCGCCCCAAGAGGCTGCCGACAACTGCCGTGTCACATAGCCGGAACAGCCAGTAAACGGCTGACAGCAATGGAAACAGTGACACTAACTGGAAGTTGCAATAGAAAGAATCAGTCTTGTATAGTCCCATACATGAATAATACAGGATAATACAGAGCAAGGCGTATGAGCCAGACTTCAAGACGGTGGTCGCTGCAGGCTTCCTTATGGCGGTCATCGCGCCGAGCATCATGAAGAGGAAATAGTAGACCCTCATGAACGGAACTGCCGCATACATTACGGAACTGCCGGTGTCCAACAGCCAAAAACTGGAAACGGCTATGACGATGAAGGCAAAGATGAAAGCAAGATTGAGTCTGTCGAACATGCATTTGCGGATAAGGTAGAATATGGCATAGTAGACCATGATGCATGGAATGAACCAATACTTCGGAGTAGTTATCAAATCCGTTATGCTCCAATCCCAGGCAAAGAGCAATGCCGAGAGCAATGCCCACATGATTATTGTGGGATATATCCTATTTATTCTGCGCTTATACCAGTTTATGAAACCGTCCTGCCGGCCAAGGAACAACGTGAAGCCGGAACAGAAGAAAAACAGTCCGTCTCCTATAGCGCCGCCAGTGACCAGACCTCCATACTTTGGGAACAGCATTCCCATGTGGGAATATGTAATGAGCAATGCCGCTATAAACTTCAAAACGATTACACCTCTGTTTTTACCCCCCCCACGATATTTTTCTTAACAATTCCCATCTTTCAGCACCCTTTTCTTTATAAACTTTGCTGGATTGCCGCCAACGACAGTCCATGGTTCAACATCCTTTATCACAACACTCCTTGCCGCGCATACGGCACCTTCGCCAACGGTAACACCCTGCCCGACGAAGGCTTCGGCACATACCCACGCCCTCTCCCGTATGTCTATCGGCGCATCGGTCTGGGCGTGATGCGGGTCACTGATGTCATGCCCGGCGGTGCAGAGGAATGCCCGCTGGCTCACGGTGGCATTGCGCCCGATACGTACAGGCGCGGCATTATAGCAGTCAACACCTTCCGCCAGACAGGCATAGTCGTCCATTGTCAAAAGCCAAGGCTGGAACACTGTCGCTGAGGAATAGACATTCGCCGTCGGAGCTATCCTTGCCCCGAAAGCCCTCAACAGGAAACGCTTCCACCCCATAGCCATGGACCGCGGGAAAGGACGGGCCAAACAAGTCCACACCACAGACCACACAAGCCGCCTCAGCTTGTTCCTCTTGGAATAAGGAGTCTTGAACTCCATAAGGTCTTTACTTCTATCTGTCATTGAATATATTTAGATTAAGCGTTTGTACATCTCAACAAACTGGCAGGAAACTGCCACTGTGGAATATTTATCCTCTATGAGCTTGCGACCATTGCGACCCATTGTCTCCAGTTCCTCTTCCGTACATTTCAGGAACTTACGCAGAGCATCGGCCGTTGCGTCCGTACCGATTTCCGTCCACCATCCGCAACGGCAAGTTTCCAGCTCCTGCCACGGAGTGCCAACAGTTGTCACGACAGGAGTGCCAGTAGCCAAAGCCTCTGCCACAACAATGCCGAAATTCTCGCTGTGGGTGGGCAACACGAACAAGTCTGCCTGCTTGAACAGCTCCCATTTACGGTCACCGTACACACCACCTTCAAAATGAACCAAGTCCGCCACGCCCAACTTTTCCGTCAGTGATTGCAGTTCTGCAATATAAGCCTCATCGCCCTCACCGGCAATGCGAATGGCATATCCTTGTAAATCTTCTTTCAGGCAGGCAACGGCCTCTATCAGGAAATTAATGCCTTTCTTCACATGAACGCGGCTGAGAAACAGTATCTCTTTCTTACGTTTCCACGAATTTTTCAGGACTATCTTGTCCACCTCTACACAGTTGGGGATGACCTCTATCGTTCTGTTCCATCCCAGCCTCAACAGATTATCTTTCTCACTGTCTGCCGTGGCATGAAGCAGATTGGCCATCTGTATACCTTTACGCTGAAACAGCATTGAGGCCGGCAGTTTTTTTGTCCAATAATGACGGCGCATAATCCACGGCTCAAGCATGCCGTGCGGTGTGTACACCACCTTGCACCCCGTCTCCCTTGCCCACATTGCGGTACGCGCCGACATCGGCAACCAGCAACTGTTTGTATGGAACACGTCCGGCTGTATGTCATGGAGCAGTTGAAGGAACTCCCGCTTCCCTGTGTTGGAAAAAGGATTGTTATTATGCGGAATGAAATGAACTGTACAGTTCTCCAGTTCCAGCGGATTCGCCTCACGATGGGTAACCACATGCAGCTCCACAAACTTCCCCAATTCAACAGTGAGCAACTGCATGTAGGCACCGACACCGCCAGACGTGCGGTCTATGCTCGGTATATAATGTAGTATTGTCATACTTAAATATTATACAAGTTGTTCTATGAAATATTGAGCAACAGCCTTCCCTGATATATGTGCCTTGCTCCATGTTATACGTTGTTCAACAGTATTCCGTATCCAATTCTTTTGACTAATACATTGTTCAATGACTGCCTGTAAACTAAAATTATCATCCAAGCCAAATACCAATCCTTGCTGCTTATCCTGCAAAAGATAGGCTGCCCCACAATGATTACTGCATATCACATACAGTCCTAAAGTAAGAGCCTCATTGACTACAGCTCCCCAGCCATCATGTTTGGAAGGCAGAATCAATACATCATATTGCTGCATATATTCCGGAATCTTCTCCATAGGCTGCATTCCATGCATCATAATTTTAGCTTTAGCAGAAGGGAGCATTTGTTCTATCACAGCTCGCTCCTCACCATCACCGACAATACCTATTTCGATATTCCCATATTTGATTAGTGTTTTCATTGCCCACGCCACATGCTTACGGTCACTCAAACTACCTACATAAAGTATCTTAAGTTTATCAGTAGCAGGAGCCGGCATAGTACGTGATTTCCATTTAGTACAGTACATAAACGGAGATACCTTCCATCGCTTATTCCATTTTTTATAATAAGAGACAAACGCATCGCCCATCACAAAAACATTATTGAAATATTTCACATAATGCCAGTCTTTCAATATAAACCGAAGTTTATGTTGCCATAAGGGATGACTATATAATAATGGAGGTTCTGTAATGATTCCCCGTTTAAAATCATATTTCAAGGAAAGTTTCATCCAGGGTACTATTTCAGGAAAAGCATTAATGCCTGAAAAGAAACAATATGTATCTTGCTCTTGAATTTCGTCAAACAAAGACTCAACTTGTTCTATGGCAGGAGCAATTACAAACTCGACTCGCTCAGATTTCATTAAGTCCTCAGCCTGCCACCCCATCTCTTTACGGTCATCGTAATCCACACGAGGTGAAATTACAACAACTCTATCTATGCCCTGCATTTGGGGAAGTTCCTCTATATAAGGCATTTGATGAGGGCTGACACAGTTCTGTAAGAAAATAAGATTCATACCAATAGAATTCTTTTCAGTTTTTAGAGGATTTCTTAAAGTAAATCAAAGAAAGTGCATGGTGCATACCATACGCAAAACAATAAGCCATAACAATCATTGCCAATGCAGATGTCGCATACTGACCTACAAAAGGTATGAACTGCCAATGAACCAGATATAGCTCATAACTCAGTGTACCACTCAATAGTAATAAGGGCGATATCACCCACTTGCGTGGAAGTTTCCAAAGCATAAATATTACTCCTATAGCAAGGGGCAGCTTAATTCCTAATTGAACAAATGAAAACAAAAGACATCCTTCATATACTCTGATTTCCGGAAGTTGCTTGATAAATAAACAAATAAGTCCAATTACAAAGCTTGCTATTCCAAACATCATAAACTTTTTCCCACTTAGAAAAAGTTCTTTCCGCTCAGACAACAAGATTCCAAAACAAAAACTAAGCGATTGCTCTTCCATAAGTCCACTATGTGTCAACAAGAAAGAATATAAGGCAAAACCACCTAAAAGCCACCATCTATATTTATATAGCCATCTATAAGCTATATAAAATACCATGTAGCACCTTAGTATATAATCCACATACCAATATTCACTCCTATCAATAGTCAATACTTGACGTACAAACTTTATCCATCCACAATCCTCACGCAATGCAAATATAATAACATAGGTACACAAGAAAGGAATCCATACACGAATCATTTTTTTCTTTATCCAGCCATCAAGCCCTTTTGCTTTATAAGACTCCGATAATCCATAGCCGGACAATAACAAGAAAATTGCGACTCCAATACCACCCAGTGGAGTAAGAATATTCGTACCTAAAGCTCCACCTACATGTTGTGACATAACGAAAAGAATAGCTACGCCACGATAGGCATTAGTTAATTGTAAATCAAAAATCCCCCCCCTGATTGCTACTGGAGTAGACAAAAATGTCATTCGTATACAAATTAATACAACAACAAGAAACAACAATGATTGCAGCATAAATATGATTAATATTTAAATTTCCCAACTACCCATGGTAAATACTTATTCACCCCCTCAATAATGATAACAAGAACTATAAACATTACTCCTATCCGAATTAATGCATCTACAGTTTTTGTTAGATGCCAATATTGAGTGAACACCTTCATACCATTATAAATAATCTGATGAAAAGCTACCACAATCAATGTATTTGTACCAATATAAGTTACGGTATTAACCAATCCGTCTTTTAGGTATCTCGATAATAACATAGAACAAGACACTATCGTAATAATGCCTGTACCTGCAGGCAGTATGTATAAATAACTTTTACAAATCGGAATCAGAATCAAAGAAGCTCCTATTGAAATCAGCATTATAAACAGAATAACAGAGAGCTTCAGAGAGTCTATATCCAACGAAATAATCTTTGTACGAAATAATTGTCCAATAGCATAATATAGTAGTGGCATACTTGGCAAAACCACACCTATAGCCTCATTTCTTGTATCACCTATGTATTCCGGTATTACCCCTCGCAGAACATCACAGAAAATGATAGCCATAACAACCACTAACAGTCTTACCGATTTCCTTTCGACAAATCTTTGCAACAGATAATACCATATCTCTGATACAAACAACGCACGAATAAAATACATCGCTAATACACCGGTAAACAACTCTGTCCAATGCGGCTGAACATTGGATAAATTTATCAACTTTGCCAAGCAAAAAAGAGTCGTATTCAATACCAAGAAAGGTAATACCAACGTTTGGAAGCGTCTGTTAAAATACTTGGAGAAAGTATCATACTTATCCGGATTAAACATCATTCCTGACAGCATATAAAAAAGAGGCATTACAAACGAAAGCATCCAGGAATTCAATTGTGTGGACAATGACGATACACCGGTATGGACTATCATAACCATTAATATACCAAGTCCTTTACATATATCCACCCACACTATACGCTTCGACACGCTTATTTCTTTAACCATGTGTATTTTTGAATCAAATCGAACAACCGTTGCATAAATGGCATCTTCTCCAATATATCATATATGCTTTTAACAACTTTGTTTTGTGCCAACGAAGCATATATTTTTTGAAATGTACTCATCTTCTTCCAACTATTCTTCACCATGTGTAACGCATATGTATTTGCGGTTTGTTTACTTGGATGAGTAAAATATTCATCTGGAAAAAGGTGCATATCTTCTTTTAATACCTGAAATTTATTAACATATCTGAAACCGTATTTCTCTGCTTCCAGTCCCATAATAACAGGAACTATTATCTTGTCATAATAGCTACCATCAGGCAATACAAAATGTTTATCTGTATAGTAATGCAGACAATCCTTTATAAAAGGATGCCCCTTTTCTGCAGCAAAAATGCTTGATTCTATGCAAATATCAATGATAATGTCATTCTTATTTTTCTTGCACCCATCAGCCGTAAGCATATCTTCCACATGGTTGATGCGTACATTGTCCTCATGATACTCCACTGCTGTAAAGAAACGATAATTCATAAAATCATCAAACCGCTTCAGAACTTTTATGTCAGTATCCATATAAATACCACCATAATGATACATTGCCCACATTCGTACATAATCAGCCACAAATGCAAATTTCTTAACTTCATAAGCTTCACGTACAAAAGGCAGAGAATTTGCTATATCAAACGTACTTTCGTCCCAACACTTGATCTCATAATCAGGGAACATATTTTTCCAACCATTAACATATTCTTGCAAATCAGCAGGAAGCGGATTAGCACCAAACCAGCAATAATGAATTATCTTAGGTATCATATTTTTGTAGATTTTAGAAATAATGGAACAAAAGAGTCAACAGAAATCCATTTCTTACGCAGTACATAAACAACCCCCTGCGTCAAAAAGAAATAAACAGTAAATTGACATCCAACAGTTGTTATATAACCTTCACCTATAGAATTAATACAGAAAAAAGAGAGTAATGCCCCTAATAGACAATGAACGAAACGACCGTCCTTGCAAGTCAGCAAATATTTCATATTTTGGATAGTAAGTACACAAAACGGGATGCCACCTATCAAGCCCAACTGCGAGAACAGCCCTCCCCATCCGGTAGTAGTCTCAACTATTCCTGTCATCAAAGAAAACGGTGTCGGATTTGAGACGGAAGCAAATCCGATACCGAAAATAGGACTTGAAATAAATTCTTTCCAACGTGTTGCCCAGTAAGCCTCACGCGAATGCATATCAAAAGAATCTGTGTTTCCTCCTTGTTTATCCAAAATACCAACAATATACTCTTCCCATAAAGGGAATGTCAGTACAGCAAGTATTGCTAATATAGCAAAAACAGCAAGCGTACTGCCTATTTTCCCTTGAAACTTAATGTAAACCATTACCAATGTCGAAATGATTATACTCACAATAGAATTACGCGATGATGACAGCAACAGACATAGCAGGAGACCTATCAATAATATATAAAATAAATAAATTAATATTTTGTCCAATGCCTTCTGATAAAGTAATAGTGAACCGAGATAAAGAATTGCCATACTACACAGCATTCCCAAGAAATTAGTGCCAATAGTTCCAGCAAACACACGATTGCCTTCTGATATTTCAAGCGCACCAGTTCTATACATATAATAGTTCAAGAAACCAACAGCAACCAATAGTAGGCATGTATATTGGAGTAACTTGAAACACATCACAGCCTTTTTAACATTAAACAATATAGGAGTAACAGCAAATATTAAAATCGAATAACCTGCCAACCTGTAAGGTGCCTTAAAAACCGGAAGAATTGTATTAAAAAGCACGCTAAATACACACGCTGTCAAAAATATTCCCCATACTGAACCTATATTGTTCTTTGTCCTTCCATTATAAAAAAAACATAAGAAAAACAACATCGGATAATATAGTAATATACCAATATTGCCTATCAATGATGCCACAAACATTGAAGCAATAATGAGCGCATAATAAAACGGAGGGTCTTTAAGCAAAGAAACAATAAACTTTTTCATAAATAACTATTATCGTCTAACCATTTTGCCTACTATACCTATCATAACATAGAAATAAGCGTCTAACCACCGCCAATGCGCACCATGCATAAATAGGATATATCCTATTCTTACTAATATATTTGAAAAGTGATTATTCTGTAATATATACTGGTAAACTGATAATGATTGAGATTGATAAAAAGCAATCCTTTCCGTTTTGCTCAATTCACCTATTCTATACATACTATTACGTACACGTGCAAACAACATAGATAATATTGAACCTACCGCTTGCAATTCCATCAATTCCATTCCAGCCTGCCTTGATAGTTCATGTATCAATTCTATATATCTATTCAAACAACAATTTTCAACCTTAAATGGAAACACACGTCCACTTGCACTTGTACTCCTCAAATAGTAGATATAATCCGATGATGATATGTATTTCGCCTTAGGACTTATTGCAAGATATTGCATTACAAATATCAAATCCTCTGAGAATTTTATTTCTTCAGGGAAGCGAAGCATTTTATTATATGTATTTGAGCGTATGTGGCTGGCACGATAACATTTACTCCATGCATAGCCGTGTGCCGTTATTTCATTATCCGAGAATATTTCCGGCAACGACAGAATACCATATTTTTTATAACCAAGTACAGTCTGTCTGCCATCCTCATGCACAAATTTGGCACCGGCGATAATGATATCCACATTATCTTCTATTGCATCTACAAAGTGTTGCACATAGGTTGGAGTCACTTCATCATCAGAATCTGCAAAACAGACCCAGTCTCCCTTCATGATTTCAAGTGCCTTGTTACGAGCACGAGAAACCCCTCCATTCTCTAAATGAATAACTCGTATTCTACTATCTTTGCGTGCATAATCATCACATATATTCCCGCTGCCATCCTTAGAACCATCATTCACTAAAAGCAGTTCTATATTAGAGTAAGTTTGTGTTAATAAACTATCTATACATTTCAGCAAATACCGCTCAGCATTGTAGACCGGCACAATAACACTCACTAAAGGCTGTACATTTATCCCTACCTTACCCATCATTCGTAGCAGTTCATTGCATTATACATTTTGTCAATAACTTTCTCCCAGCGGTAAGTCTCAGTTACATAATGCTGTCCTTGCTCACCCATGACTTTTAAGCGTTTTTTATCACTCAGTGCTTTTATTATGGTTTCTGCCAACTCCTTAGCATCTTCCTGTTCACATAAGAACCCCCATTGACCATAACCGGAAAATTCCGGTGTTGCAAAACGATTTAGCGCAACAAAAGGCACCTTATTGCAAAGAGCTTCCAAGTAAGTCATACCATTTGGTTCATTGCGCGACGGCATGACATAAAGTGTCGCCTGTTCAAACAGTTCTACAGTTTTACTGCGTGGAGTATCCACATAACAGTCAACTCCTTCTGTGCCCTGATATAGACTGTTTCCTACTATCGCCAAACGAGCGTCAGGATATTGCTTGCGCACCAATGGAAGTGCTTCTATGAGCAAATCAAGCCCTTTAACCTTGGCATTATGTTGGCGCAAAACAATAAGCAACAAGTTACTGTCATAATTCTTTATTCCTTCATAAGCCTTGAGGCTTACTCCAAAGCCTACGTTAATAACCTTCTTTTCTGCGAGACCAAATTTTTTAATCAACGACCGGCGTGTCCACTCATTTTGAGTAAACACCAAGTTTTGTCTGAGATAAGCCTCTCCGGCTTTTTTATGGTAATAATTAAGATAATAATTGAAAAGAGGCTTGTTACGATTGATATCTGTCTTCATCACCTCCTCAAAATCGGCATCTACATACGTGCAGTATTTCTTATTTGCCGGAAACTCATCGGTAATGGTCTTCGCAATAATCCATTCAGACTCCATCCTCTTGACCACTCTCAGCGTTTCATTCTTGAAAAGCGGATACATCTGCTGTTCAAAAGGATTTCCATCTTTCGTATAGAAGCAGCGACTATATAATGTCAATAATTTCTGATACCATGTTGGTATGTGTGGAAATACTGACGCCCACTCTACCTTCTCAATGTCAGGATGCTGGGAAAAATACTTGTCAAAAGCATCCCATGTACCGCTCCATAGCCCCTTGCGCTCACGCCCGCAATATGTTATTCCTATGTTCATGGATTTTCTCTGTATTCGCGTTCGTTCAGTTCTATGCAAAGAGGTTCTTCCAATGTTTCGAAGATTCGTTCAAATCCTTCTGCCACAACTTTTGCTGGACTTCCAGCAAGAGTAAGGTGTGTCTTGCCGTCTTTGATATAATTCTTATTCGTAAGGCTTCCTGCCGCTACAACTGTATAATCAGGAAGTTGAGAACCTTTATTTATCGTAACCCTATTACCTACCCAACAATTATTTCCAATCACAATGTTTTTATTGATAAACGGAATATCGCCTGTAGACGTATTGCGCATATAATGGAAATTGGAATCAAACATTTGCCCTTCCCAACTTATACGTACATGGTTGCCTATCTTTGCTCCTTTTTTTAGAATAATCCTATATTTTGGCGCTATCAACACATCAGTACCAGTCTCAAGAACAGCATGTTCGTTTATTTCAACCGTAGAACCTGTTCCAAGGTTAAATAAATTTCCATTAAATTTCCATAGTCCCCTAATTGTTATTGTCATTTTCGAATATGGGAAAATAGCATTCTCACATTGTCCAAACTGGAAACATCCACGATGAATATTATCAGGTATTTCTATCTTTCCTGACAAATCCGGAAATCTTACAGATCCATAAAAATCAAATGGGAACTTAATAGCCTGCCTGAATGGCAGCATCTTGAAATTGAAATAAAATATCGCCCACCAGTTACGGCGGAACAAGTTTGAAATCTGCATAATATTATTTAATTATCATTCTAAAAACTTTTTTTATCTGAACATCTGTTTCGTGAGCCGCTTACTTGCTACCGAGAATAAAATATCCATACACAACACCCCTATAAATATCAGCCACGGATTCCAAGTTTTCGGAATCAGTGCGAAACCAATACACTGACACAGATATAATTCATAACTGATATTACTGAAAAATCGCACTATCCAAGGACACTTTTCCGGTAAAGCGACAAAAGCATAAGCGACAAAGAACCCTATCGTCCATAACCCATAAAGCAACTCGGTTGTTCCAGGCAAATACAGTATACAACTAATCATAATAACCAAAAGCAGTATCGGCATAAACATAAGAAAATGATTGCGGGAAATACCCGATTCATAATTTCTATAACCAACCCCTACTCCAAAAGCCAATATTGTTGCATAATGCCAAGGCAAGAAATGAAGAATATGACACAATACAATAGCAAGAAACAGCAATACCGACAGCACCGCAAAGAAATTATCTTTAACCCAGAAAAATTTCATAGCAAATATTGCCATAGCATAGAACAGCACATAAAGAAAGAGTAATGTAACCAAAAACCAACAAAAAGGAAGCGGAAAATGGTCATTACGTTTTAAACTATCAACAAATATATCCAGCACATTGTACCCCTGTAGTCCAAGAACTATATAATAAACAACGACAGGCACAAGTGTCGGAATCAAAATAGCCCGGACTCTCAGAACTAATTCCTTAACCCAATATAGGGGGGGGGGAGAATCAATGACATTTCAGCTATGTATTTGCATTCCAGGCCATATCCCGACATAAAGAAGAAGGCACAGACCACATAAGCACCTATCAATTCCAAATCATAATCGATTGCTGACGGCATTAAATCATGCTTTTGTGCCACATGATGCGCCACTATGCACAGTGGCAGTAAAGCACGTAAAAATATGCCACGTGTTTTCGTAAAATCAAACCGTTTAGCTTGTGGCTCGCGGATTATCCGGAAGACACTCAACAGCACCACCGACAAAGTTAAGATTATCATTTCTCCGTCGAATTAGTAATTTCTCTGAAAATCATCCCTTGTCCCCCAGTCCTGATATCCTTTCACCATGTGCGGGCGGAAATGAGCCTGTTGCAGCAGCAACGAGAATACAATGTGCGAAAGATGGAGTTGCGGCAACGCTGACAGTTTCTCGTATTCCTGTACAAATTCACACACATCTTCAAATCCATAGCCTCCGGCACAAAAGAAACGGCTCACTATCTTCTTCTCTATGATATTAGTGACATAATACATATCGTCAATTACTACATAGCTTTTGTTTTGTGGGTTAACCATCTGCATACTGTCTAATGGATAAGTATAGATGGTATTCTCGCAAAGTACATCGGCAGTGAAATAGCTGTCAGCATCCTTGAAAAGTACCGCTCCTGTAATTCCGTTGTCCACAATTGTGCGGTAAAGAGTCTCCGGTTGAGAGGCTGTAGGCTGTTCCAATTCATAAACATACGCCTTATCAGCAATGCCAAAGCGTTCAAACTGGATACGCATCATCTCTGCTAAGCGATATTGTATGGAATGCTTCTTCAAGATTGTGAAATAGACAGCATCAAATACACTCAAATCCAATCCCGTCACTGCTTTCACGCAGTACATCAAACCATTGCCGTCAAGACCGAAGAGATAAGGCATCTCCTGTCCTTCTTTCGTATCAGCAGCTATTGGTACTATCAAAGTCATTTTACTCATGATTCAAAATACTTTGTATGGTATTCTTCAGATAGTTCACTACTTTTTCCTCCTTAGCATATTGCAGGATGCGAAGGAAATTCATCAACTGGAATGCATTATAATAGTTCTTATACCAATCATATTGCATAAAACAAGCATCTAATTGACTATCAATGGAGTCGGCTACTATATGGAAGCGTGTTTCGTCAAAATTGCCATCATACATCAGTGTACTCCAACGGTAACAAGTATCCTGCCGCAATTTCACCATATCCAGCAATGGGGACTCAATGAATGAATCAAGGAAATCAATCAAATAATAGTTGTTGCCGTTAAAAAGGATATTCGAGAAAGTCAAATCCCCATGGCAACGTCCCACCGGAATCTGTAACGTTTCCGGCAATGTCTCAAAACAACGGGAGGAAGCCTCTATCAGCTGCTTGATTTCATCATCCATATCAAAAAACGTATTGGACTTGACCTTGCACACAACATCGTCAAATTTATCCATTACAATCTGTTTGGACAGGTTTGTCATGGCAGACTGTTCAATTTCGCGTTGCAGGAAAAGACGGATAGCCTTCACAAAATAGTTGACTTGCTCAAATCCTGCAGCTTCAAAATGGTCAACAAAATTATGGGAGTAGACATACTCCATTTTCATCACCATGTGACTGTCATCTTTTTCTATCTCATCAATTTGTGGAATACGGACAAACTGATACTCCTCTTTTGCAGCATTTTGCTGTTTCAACGCCTGTCGGTAAAGACGTTCCACATATTTGGAATCTTGCGTACCTTTTAGAATATAAAGTTCTTTGCCCTGACGGAATATTTCGATAGAACATCCACTATGCCCCTTCACTTCTATTTCCATAAAATATTTCTTATAATATTATCCGCATAAAATATGCCCCACTCTGCTCTGCAGCCTCAATGCCTACTGCAGAATCTTCAAAAATCATGGTTTCATCCGGAGATACGCCCAAGCGTGCCATTGCTTTCAGATAGATTTCAGGATCAGGTTTGCCGTTCTTCACATCCGCACCAGATAAAATACAATCAAACTCATCTGTCAGACCAAGAAACTTCAATACATTCATCAGATTCTCCGTTCTTGCCGTTGATGCTATAGCACACAATCCACCCATTCCCCGGAATGTTTTTATCAATATCAACAAAGGTTTATTCACAGTTAACCGGCTGAAGTACTTAGGATAAAATTGCTTCTTATATTCACGTATCCTATTGGACATCTGAATATCATCTATATTCATAGCTTCCATAAACCGTTCAAAGCGGAGGCCGAAGCATGCTTCGTACTCTGCTTTCGTCAGATTTATTTTTTCTTTTTGGAACGCTTCCTGATAAGCGCAGAAATTAGCTTCAAACGTATCCACCAGAGTTCCATCAAAGTCCGTTACAATTGCACGTATCATGATTGCATATATCGTTTTAATTCTTCCGGAGTCCCATAACTGTAATATTCTTCCATTTCTGCAAGACCGACCGTCTCTCCATCCGCAAGCAAATAGTTAAACAAGAGGGATACATAGTATTCTGATTTTGTAAATACCGGTTCATTCAGTAATCTGTGCGCGGCCTTTAGGAATCCTTGGGCAGAAGAAAAAAAGTAAGCCCCACAAAGTGCATGATTGCTGATAACTTCTTTTTCTGCCGTACGGACAACATTCCCGTCTGCATTAATTTCTGCGTAACTATACTTTGGCATATCCGAATTAAAACTTACCAGCATTCCACCAGTCACCCGTTCCACCGGTGTACTTAAGATTTCCTGAAGTCTTTGTATATAAGCTTTGCTACGAAATTCCAAATCGCAATCCATAACCACTATGCTGTCTTCCATACTTATTGCCGACTCTGCCAGCAAACACGTTTCCACAGCACCACGGGTTGTCTTCTCTACTGAAAAAACATTCGCATCAGGCAATATCTCACGAATTTGGTCATCAATATGATATCTATCTATATGTTCCTTACGGACTATAAACGAGTATTTCATCGGAGCACTTTCTACACTGACACTGCTTATAGCACGCTTGAACAAAGGTATCCCATTTAATTGAATCAACGGCTTGGGAGTAGTCCAGCCTTCTTTCAAGAAACGGCTGCCCTCACCAGCCATGGGCATAATAATATGTAATGGACGCATAAATTATTTTTTGAAAATACAAACAAAACGATTTTTCATTGTCATATATAATTCTGAACATATCAATGATATTACAAACACCAATATCGGCTGCATGTAATCATTCAACAGGCTGAAGTCTGGAACAAACTTTGCAATATTATTCATAATATCTATAATAATCCAATGTACTATATAAATATGCAAAGAGTTTCTAAGTCCTATCTTTGAAAATATATTATCCGTTATATTCATCTGAAGTAATGCCATAAACATTATAATGGCCAAACAAACAGTAGACCAAGAATAAGAGAATGTATATACCCCTACGAATATGTTGTAAAGACAAATTACCCCCCCCGAAAAATATAGATAACATTTACCCTTTTCAAAAATACAATTCTTATTTTTGTTAATCAAAATTCCTATAAGGAAGAATGGCATAGCAACACAAAACACACGTTTTATTCCATACAATAATCCATAATGCCCTTCCCGTGCTAAAAGAATTTCCGAAATCATTAATAGTAACACTATCCAAACAGGAATACCACTAATTGTTAACTTGAATCTATTGAGCAATAATAAAATTATCAATAATACGAAATAAGAATGCAGATACCATAAATGAGCACCAAAGGGATTATCACAGGACAGAAAATTAAAGAAATCAAACTGCCAAAAATCTAAATTGCAAATAGAACAGATAAAATATCTCCAGAACATATAAAGAGTAGTACTTTGTATCAATAAAAGTAATACGCTTCTCAGCATTTTCTCAATTTTGGTTTTCTCTCTTAAAATATCAGGCGTATAAAACAAGAATCCTGAAATCAAGAAAAATACAGGAACCGCAATATCAATAATCTCTCTTACACTATCTTTATATGGAAATTTGCAATGTATGCAAATCACAAAAAAAGACATTATGCAACGTAGCAAATCTATATTACCCTTACGGGGTTGGCACGTTTTTTTGTTCATACTTCCTGACTTTACTGTTTAATTGCCACCAAATTATGATGAAGTAAATTGTTTTTTTTCACTTAACAAATATTTTATTCATTTTTTTCGATACCAGTTCCCTTACCAACCGAGTTTCTTGAGCCGTCAATCCCACGAAATAAATGGACATAAAAGATACTATAACAGAACACAAACCAAGTACAAATAGCCGGTTCCACCCCTCGTTCATCTGTGTGTAAAGAAGCAGAGGTATTACAAAAGAAAAAATACTCACAATGATAATACGACAGACAACTTCCTTAATAAAAGTACCAAAATTTAACGCTACCATTTTTTGTAGCATAAAGGCACTCGCCAATACTGCCAAAAACATAGCTATCAGCAGAATTATATTGGCCCACTCTGCCGATGCCCCTAATTTAAAGGCAATATAAAGAAGCGGAGCCACCATTATCAAAATTCCATTAACCACCAATTGATATTTTTTTAAATGTCCATTCGCAATAGCAGCGGTTACCAATGGATTTCTAACTGCAGTCAGCATCGCAATAAATATACCCCACCTCATAAAAGCAACAGAGTGATCAGGTACATTTCCCAACCATATTCTCAACAAAAAATTTGCTTCAAAAAACAAAGGAACAGCTATAACAAGCATTAAGAAATACGAGAATTTAGCACTTCTGTATATCAATTTATGCATTTCACCATATTGCTTTGATGCATAATTTTTCGTTATTTGAGGATTTATTGCAGTTTGAAAACTACTACTAAATTGATTTATAATATTTGTGGCTTGATTAGCTATACTATAAGCGGCATTCAGTGCTGGACCAAAAAACATATTTATCAACAATACTATTCCTTGCGTATAACCTATCAAAGAAATATGCCCTACCATTGTCCAAGATGTTAAATTCCACATTTCCTTATACATTTGTTTATCCCAACCAAAAATAAATCTTGCTTCAGGTATTTTCTTTTGGCAATATATATGCAACCAAAAGAAATTTATCATGCTTGCCAGAAATAAAAGAATGGCATACACTAACAATTTATCAAATAATGTAATACTCAACATAAAACATATTATCAATTTTGCAAAGACCTCAACAATGGAAAATGATGCAAAAACTCCCATCTTCTCATGAGCAATAATACTTCCTAAAAATGGTACATTAATAATATTTAGTAAAAGAGTGAATACTGATATTTGAAACACCCAAAATGCAGTTTCAATTCGTTCTACAGGTATTACAGCATGAGTATATAGATACCATAATCCTATTGATTCCATTAATATAAAGACTATTAGACCTATTATACATTGTGCCGTTAAACCAACAGCAAATACTTTTCTTAAATATTGAGAATCATTTACTCCTATAGCCATTGTTATCCACCGTTGTGTTGTTCCTGCCATTGCACTATTAAGCATTGATAACACGCCGACAATACCTCCAACAACATTATATATACCATAATCAACAATCCCTAATGTATTAAGGACGACTCGGCTTGTATAAAAGCCAACAACCATTGTTAAAAACATTCTCATATATAAAATGAGAGTATTTTTTGCCAATCTTTTATTATCAGAAGATACGTTCATAACCGTAAAAAATATATTTTCCCCCCCCAATACAAAAGGGAAAAAACCAAATTATACTATCAGTCGTACTAATAAATGGATTAAATTCCTGATGAGATTAGGTCTATGAGATACAAATATCCGCCTTTAAGCGATATCACCATAAAGCAAAACTATTCAAAAAATATCCATATTTCAAAACACTACAAACGGAAATATACTCTGAGAATCTCCGCCTCTTTGCGGATGCTGTGAGTAACGATTACGGGAGACTGCCTGCTCGGCACGGTCATGGACGTATGCAAAAGAGCGGATAATAAACGATGTGTCGTTAAGCTCGGCACTGGCGACTCTCCCGGCTGTCTCATACAGGGATGTAAGATACAGCCCACCAGAGGATGTATCTTGTGATGATTCATCACGACTGCAGGAAAGCCCATACTGGAAAGCGTCTGGCTGAAGTGCTGACAAAGCATTATCATATTGCCTACGGTAATATTCCCTTGGTTGAACGGCACCTCCATGGGAGAACATGCGTATTTGAGATTTAGCTTCAAATATTCTCTCTTTGTATATTACCCTGCAACAGTCGCCGATGATAAGAAGAGGCACAGGAGAAATGACGGAGCGTATGTCACCTATCGATATAGAGGCAAGATTATTGAGTTCAAACTTAATAATGCCGTCCGGAGTTTCATAACCGTGTCCTGTAAAAATGACAAGAACATAATCAGCCGTTTTCCGTGCATCATACAATGCCGTCTTTACAACGGATAGAAGAGGACGGTTGGGCAAACGAACAATTTCTGATGTCTCCCAAGCCCCACCTTCATTGGAAGTGAAGAAACTGACGGTATTTTCAATATCTTTGGCAACCCCATTGAGATGGTTGCCCGTTCCGCCATCATTCGGTATTATTAAAAGTCTGCGCTTTATATTCATGGCTGTACTACGAAAGGAAACTGATACCGTGAACGTGTGCCTCTGTATTCCGGATTCTGGTCTGTAGAGGCAAGTACCCGTTCTGCAAGAGAATGGATATAAGAAAAGCTTGCCATATTGTCCCTGCTGTCAGCCAATTGACGGGCTACGGTTTCTGCACACTCAATAAGTGTCTGGCTGTACAATCCTCCACGGGATGATTCATCGACAACTTCGTTATCGGCACAAGCAAAGCCCACAGTAAATGTATTTGCATTCAGAACCTTGATATAAGAATCATACAGCGCACGGTAAACTTCCCGTGAAGACTGTATACCACCTCCCTTCGAGAACATTCTTACTTCTGTGCTTTCACTGATTGGCTCCAGCCAGCGTTCCCTGCAACTGTCGGCTATCACCAAAGCAGGTATGCCACGCATCATATCCTCTATCTCATGCAAATAGATATTATTACCATCGGAAAAACAATAAAACGGTTGTCCGTATTTATCCGAACCTCCATGGAGACACAGCACTATCGCTACAGACGAGATGTGCCTAATATGCAATACACGTACGATGTCAGAAAATTGCTGCCGCGTAAGATTAATATGGGATTCTATTTCATCATCATTGTATGCTCCGCCATGGTTTGATCGAAAGAATCCGGCAAATGCCTTAAAATCACTTTTCATTCCGAGTAATGGAGCCTGACCGCCACCACTGTATCCTATTAATAAAACCTTCCTGTTCACTATTCCTTCTTCTGCACCTGTTCTGTTATTGATGGTATAAACCTCTCGCTAAAGCCCGCACAAAAGGCGACAAGAGCCACCGTGCATGACGTATTATTCTCGTAAAGAGTCTTCAGTATCATTCCTGTTTCAAGGGCTTTCATTGCTACAAAACCTGAAATCATGCCAACAACAATACGGCATGTGGTTTCCAGAACAAGCAGGCTACGCGGACTTTCTCCTGTCATTTCCACTTTCCCGTAACGTGTCCATATAGATACGAATGCTCCCAAAGAAGCACAGAACAATGTCTTGCACAGGAGAAAGTGGTCGGGAAGGAAGTCCGTGAGCATCATGGCTACAAGAGTCCCAAACAACATCATCACAAAGACAGAACCGCTTAACAGACAGGTCATACGGGCAGCTTCCATATTCCGCTCCCGACGGAAGTCATCGGCTTTCCTGATTATATCATCTATGCCTTCAAAACACTTACAGCAACACTGTGACACACCTTGCCCGAGAAGTATTTTATACGCTCTGACGGTATTAAAACGAAGTAGAGGGCATGGCATTTTCTCCGCAACATTTAACTTGGAGATATTACAAATAAAAGCTTTTTTGTCCTCCTGATTCCACTCTTTGTCCCAGCCTCCCTGAATTTTCCAGTCTATATCATTCTCATGATCTATGAAAACAATATAACCGGCAGTGGAACTGGCCTCTTCCTCTTCAACCGTTTCATATTTTACCAAATAGTCACAATCTGCGTCTTTCCCGAAAATACGTTTTACCTCTTCTTCCTCAGCGCTATATTCCAAATGACCCTTTATCAAGAAACAAAGAGAGTTCTTGAGTCTGTATATACATTTATGGAAAGCAGTCATTACAGTCTACTATAAACTAATAATACAACTTCGCTCTGTCGTAGTAGCAATAATTTCTTTAACAGGTACAGATTACTCCTTCACCTCCTCAAAATCCTCCTTATGAAGCCCGCGGATGGCGACGGCATAGCCGGCAAACTCCATGACAAGCTGGCGGTCACGGTCAATACGGACAATATATCCCTCCTGTCCTTTGAACAATCCTGACAACACACGCAAACGGACATGATTCTTTGCAAATTTCAGAAAAGGCTCACGAAGGAAAGTGACATTCTCAGGCTTAGCCTGTATGACAGCCATAAAAGGTTTCATAACACTGTCCGCTATGGAAGCAGGTCTCCCTGTACTGCAATCATTGACCAAATGGTACTGTGGAAAGTTCTCCTTCAAGAAAAGTTGCAGTTCCTTGGTTCTACCCTGAAGAAACACCAAACCGCTAATTGTCTGGCACAACTCCTTCTTAGCACCATTTCCTGTTTTTTTCACCTTATAACGGTAAGAGCGATGAACAAAACAAGTATGCTGAGAATCATTGTGACTGGCATTATATTCCATAACCTTCTCCTCAAATGCCTTTACTGCCATATTATGGATATAAATATATCCCCATGGCTGCAATTTACCAAATGCAGAGTCAAGAGATTGAGGTTCACATTCTGACACAAACTTTATTCCCAAGGTCGACTTACAATCAACCTTGGAAACATGAACTTCATTAGGAAAACACTTGTTTTCCTTGATTATAGAAAGGGATTTAGAGCTATCCAGCGTCACTTTCCTCTGTCTATGCTATGTTATTGGCATCTACCACAAATAAGTGGCAAATACACTCTCTAAATAATTTTTGTGCTCTCATATTAATCTTAATATAAAAATCTCAGAAAGCATTATGCTTTTTCACTAAAAAACTAATACTAATTACCGGAATAATCTCTCACATTATAATCCAGCAATGAAATCTTTCTACAAAATTAATATTTTATTTTGGATTTTCAACCCATATTTCGTAATTTCTGCAATTAAAAACAACTTTTTTAGCAATAATCAACCAAATACATGATTTTTTGTTCTCTTAATTTCTAGTTTTTATGTTTTTTTCCATCCATTTTCCTTAACAAAATTCTTCCGCACAAGCATGGAAAGTACAGGTTTCCCTTCATCAGACTCAACACAAGTGGTTCTTACATCAAATACACAGAGCAGCATAGAACATATAACATGTCATCAGGAGACATATAGAAATGCCAATATAAAGTAATCAGGAGTGAATATAAATGATTCCACAAGTTCGTTTTGAACGGTACTGTATGCATTACTAAATACCATCAAAACAACACTGGCATAAATACTATCATGCAGTCTTGACTCCGCCTACAATTACTCACCACACAACAATATCCAATTACAGCACCTGTCACACAGAACATATAAAATAATATTGGCGTCCGGTAAACGTGTTTAACTGGCTATTCTGAGTGTTTTTATACATTGACAATCCCCCTGTTTCAGTGATTGCGTAGGCTGTCCGGTAAAAATGTTCTCCTTTCGTGTGGTATTTATTTACAAGGATGCCATATTTGCACAATTTAGGCTCTTCTAATGGAGTTTTATCTTCACCATACACTTTCAAGACATCGGCTGTACGAGGAAAATAAAAATCAAATAAGGCTTGAAAGTTTTACCGGACACCAATAATAAAATAAGAACACCATCATACCCCCACTCACTAAAACGAGGAAAAGTGCGTACAGCAACAGAGAAAAGAGATGCAACGCCCTTCATGTCATCTACTCTATAGGCAGTACAACTTGAAAAATACTCCATCAACGCCTGTCGGCATCCACAAGCCAATCCGGAAGGACGACACCAAACATATGGCATTGGCATCGGCTTAACAGCCACCAGGCAGAGGCAGACAGCAGGCCATGTCAGGCGATATGTTGGCAGTGGACAACGACATACAAAAATAACGAAGCTGTGAAGAAGACATGCAGGCAGAAGGCCCATATGCGGCAGACAGTAGCGATGCCGGCATTGATGTCCAGCCCCAATTACCGGTTACACGGAACATGCCCGACCGTAAAGACCGCATTTATAAAGATTCCCTGCCAAGGCACTCCAGCCATACAAATGCCGCACAGCACCAGCGGACAGGCCGTGTCCGTGGGGGACGGCAGGACTGGAGGGGATGCAGACTGGCAACAAGACACCGACAGGAAAGGGCTGTTACGGAAGGGGCAACAGGAAAAACGACCCCCAGGACATACATCCTGAGGGTCGTTGAAAGAAGGCGGCCTCCTACTCTCCCGCATTGCAGTGCAGTACCATCGGCGCAGGC
>NZ_SRZC01000013.1 GCF_004792655.1 Palleniella muris
AATAATATAATAAACCTTTTGGAAAATACGCTGTATTTTTTGTATTTTAGCGAATAATTAACGAATATAAATTAGTTTGAACAAGTTCATAGACATTTTATTAGGGAAGCGTAGGTTCAACTGGCAAGTACAAATAAGTAGAAATGTTTGAACAACACCGTTTTAGGAAGTTGAAAAATCAAGTTTCTCTCTCGGTATAGCGTTTATTTTGGCCAATATCTTCTTTAGTTTAGCATTTGTGTATTTCCCATTCGTGTTCTATTTAGCTCCTTATTATGAGTATGTAGCAAGTTACTTATCAAATTCAGCCTCTTTGAGGGTCAAATATGGTTTTGCAAATGGTGACTGACAAGACATAAACAAGGTCAGCAGGAATTTTTTACATAAATGGACATGAATGTATATAACCTAAAATAAGAATAAATTTTAATAAGGGCTGCCCAAAAAGAAAAAAATGCAGTTGCCATCCTATAGATACTTGCAGAAAGGATAAAATTTACTTTTAGACCTTTTGGGATAGCCCTTATTAATACTTCAGATAAAATTCCTTAGGTTATATTTTCAATCCTTTGGACCGGGTTTCCTCCTTGGCATACAGTCCCGGACGCCCGATTATGACATGGTTGGCAACGATACTATCCGCCGGACTGCGTATCTGCGGCGGTGCATTTTCGGGATATTGCGCCTGCCTGTTCCTCACATCTTCCGCTTCCGGCTTGAGCTGTTGCCCTTCATTCTCCTTTTCTGCGACTTCGGGCGTGGGTGGCGCAAGCTCCAGCTGAATTTTTCGGTCAAGGGCGGCAAGTTCGGACTTCAACTGCTTCAGCTCGTCCTCCTTCTTCCACACCTTACCCGCTATCTCCTGTAACTGCGGTATCTCCATCTCCAGCACCTCGTTCTTCGCCTTGTACTGGTCGATGATGGAGGGTATCCTCTCCATCGCGTTGAGGAAGTTGCGGGCGGCGGCCAACGGGTCAGCCATCGCCAGATGCCCGTTGTTGTAGGTGTACTTGTAGTTCCCCTCGACCACGAAGCGGTTGTCGGTGAACTCCAATCCCTCTTTGAGTATCCTTTCGCTCACCACCTTTATCGGAAAACCGTAAAGTTCACCGACCTGCGTGTACAACCCTCCGGTCGTGGCATTCTTGGCTATCTCCTGCAAACGCTTTCCGATGACCTTCTCATCGGCGGAATCCACTCCGTCCACCTTTATTATATTAAGGCGGTTGCCCTCCTTGTCGGTCTGCACCACCGACAGGAAGCGGTTCCAGTCCTCCGTCATGGCATCTATGAAAGCCGTGTTGTTGCGCAACTCGCCGGTCTTTGACTCCAGCTTGAACTCCGAATCACGCTTGCCCTTGTTGAACGACTTGCGTTCCCCTTCGAGCGATGCGATCCGCTTTTCCAGTTTCGCCTTGTCCAACAGGTCGGTATTGCCGGAGAGCAACGCCATGTATTCCGAGAAATTCATGCCCGATTTTTCGTCCATTGCCCCCTCGTCGATGGTACGCGCACCCATCGCACCGCTTTTGAGCTGGCTTATGAAAGTCTGCTTGCAGTGCAGGAGGTTGAACTTGTAGCTGTCCAGTGACTTCTCCACCGCGTAGATGATTACATCCACGTTGTTCCCGGCGAAATGTTTGGCAATCTCATTACCTGCCCTAACTCCGCGTCCGTCACGCTGTTGCAAGTCGGACGGTCGATCGGGTAGGTCAAGGGCATTACTGCCCTCTTCCCCCCCTCAGAACCTTACGTGAGGGTTTCCCCTCATACGGCTCAAGCTTTTCAAAGTCTCTGTTCGTGTGCAGAGACCGGCTCATCCTACTTCTTGTTTCCATTGTTTTTACGGGATAATTTGAAACATTCATCATGAACCAACAGATTGCATTTCCGTCCGTCTTGTACGGTCGGCATTACATTCCATGCCTTATGCGTGTCAATCGGTTCACCACATATCGGACATTTCCGACCTTGCTTTTCCCATAGGTAAAGCAGGGATTTACGTCCTTTCAGCGTCACAAGCATCTTTGACTTCATTCTTTTATTGAAGTACAGGCGGCAGTCTGCGTCAAACGGATTCATGTCCCCCTTTATCTGCGTATATTGCAGAAAAGGAAACGAAGATGCCAGTTTCAACAAGGTAAGTTGGTCTTCTTTGCCGTTTGATTTCTTGAACTTAGCCGCAAAAGTCCAGCTGTTCCCTCGGATATTGTGCCAATAGCGGTCTTTTATCCACTGTTTCCCTTTCTTGGAATGACGGCGTTTAGCCCATTGCCACAAGGCGAGAAATATCTGATGGTCGATTCTGTGAAAAGAATCACGTGTCGCCCCATGCTGATAATATGCTCCCCATCCTCGAATTTTAGCATTCAACATCCTGATTAATGATTCCTGCTTGCAACCCTTATGACCTTTTGTCACCTTACGGATATTCTCCATAAAGCGTTTTTCGGCTTTCTTGGTCGGCTTGGTCAATATTTCATTACCGAATTTGCGGATGTTGAAACCGAGAAAATCGAAACCGTCACGGATATTGGTTATCACCGTCTTTTCTTCTGATAAGGTCAGACCTCTTTCAGACATAAAGTCGGCTACCAATGGCTTGATTTCCTTTTCAAGTGTTTCACGGTTCTCGCAGGTAATTATAAAGTCATCAGCGTAACGGACAAGATTCACCATTGGCGAATATAACTTACCTTTGATTCTAACTCGTTTATATTTCTCTGCAAGGACTTTCTGCAATCCGTCCAATGTCATATTGGCAAGCGTGGGAGAGATAATGCCACCTTGTGGCGTTCCCTCCTCTGTCGGGAACATCTGTTTGTTGAAGATATAGCCGCATTTCAACCATTTTCGGAGTATTGCCTTGTCCATAGGGATGTTGGCAAGCAGCCATTCATGGCTGATATGGTCGAAGCACCCCTTTATGTCACCCTCCAGAATCCATTCGGGAGAATAGCCTTTTCGGAGAATGTTATGGCATTGCATTACCGCGTCCATACAGCGGCGTTCCTTGCGGAAACCGTATGAACGTGAGTCGGCTGTTGTTTCCGACACTGGTTCTAATGCCATAAGGTAGAGTGCTTGCATGGCTCTGTCTTTCATTGTCGGTATTCCCAACGGTCGCAGTTTGCCATTACTCTTTTTGATGTGGACTCTTCTCAATGGCTTCGGCTGGTAGCCTCTGCGTTTGAGTTCGCTTATTGCTTGTGTTTTTGCTTCGGGTTTCTCCCATGTTTCCATGTCCACTCCGGGGGTGTTGCCACCTCCGTTAGAAGTAACTCTCTTTACGGCTAAGGCTTTTGCGTAAAAAGAGTGGGTCAGCGTCCACTGCAAGGCTTTCACCTTGTTGTATCTGCCTTCCTTCTGAGCCTTTACAATTCGTGCTTGTAGCTTTCTGACAGCCAACTCCGCTTTAGTCCAGTCTATTCTGTCCCAAAGTGTTTGCTGATTGTCAGCAGGCGCACACGATGTCTTGTTTTCGTTCATTTGCTTTCCTCCTTTTGAAAGTTCTAAAAGTTAATTGTAAAGAATCACCATTTGACAACATTCGGTTTGATTGCCTACCTAATGTCGTCACAGAAGTCTGCCCACTTTCGTGTCGGATGATGTCGCCCAACATCAGCCCGTGATGTCGGTTCAATCCGTATCCGCTCCATTACAGAACGGCATTCGCTTTTTCTGTTATCTTATACCTGCACACCATTCGGCTTTCATTGCTGTCAGCTTACCTGTCATTTTTACATGACAGGAGATATACAGGCTTACCATGTTCCACATAGATAACTAACGGATAGGTTAGGTTCTGTCTCATCCTCCGGCGGTGCTTATATCCGTGTAATCCTACCATGGAGAGGATTAACCGACCGCTTCCCTTTTGGGTAGAGTGTGCCAGTATCTTACACTCTTTCGTGACATTACGAAGTTTACTAACAGTTCGCTTGCGCTAACCATACTATCCAGCCTCGCCACTCTACGGTATGATACTAACCGTACTTGACTTCCCCTCACGGTTCTGTCTTGTCTTGCGAAAGTGTACTTCGTCCCGACCGCTTAATACAACATTAAGGTGCATCGGTCGGTAGGCTACCGCTGACGGAACAGCGGGTTAAAGCTGATACCCGTAAGTATCATTCCAACAATTATCTATGCGACTTCATGTCGCACCCACGGCGTATCGAGATGATGGATAGCCACACACCGTTTCTGGGCGTTCACACCCGTTCCGAGCATAGAGGTAGAGCCGAACAGCACACGCACCGTCCCGGCGTTCATGGCGTCTATCACCGCCTTCCGCGCCTTGTCGGTCTTGCACTCCTGAATGAAGCGCACCTCGCTTGGCGGTATACCGTAGTCCTCCGTCAGTTTGCGCTTGATTTCCGAATAGACGTTCCACCCGTCGCCCGGCTGGTATGTCCCCAAATCAGAGAAAACGAACTGCGTGCCTTTCTGGGCGTCGTATTTTTGATAATACTCCGCGATCATCTTGGCACAGTGACTCGCTTTGTTGTCGGGATGATCTTCGTAATTCGGGTCTATCATGCGCATGTCGAGTGCCATTTTCCGGGCATAGTCCGTGGCGATGAGCATCTTCGCCTTTTCTTCCGTTTCCGAAAGCGGCAGCCTGCCCAACAAGGTGGCATCGCCCGTCTTGGCGAACTGCATCAGTTTCTGTATGAAGTCCTCCTGTTCCGGCGTGGGCGGTATATGGTGCAGTATCTCGTTCTTGGCAGGACGGTCAACGCCCACATCCTCCGCCGTGCGGTAGTCCGTGATTTCATTATAGAAGGCGGCAAGCTCCGGCACTTTGATGAAGTAGCGGAAACGCTCCTTCTGGACCACATTGTTCGTCACGTTAAATTCAAAATCCGTCGTCTTCTTGGCAAATATCGCCGCCCAAGCGTCGAAACACCTTATGTCCTGCCGTTCCAGCTCCTTCGGGCGCAGGTACTTGAACAGCAGGTACAATTCAGTCAGTGAGTTGCTGATAGTCGTGCCGGAGAGGAAGGTCGCACCCAAGTCTTTTCCTGTGTGCTCCTGTATGGTGCGTATGGCAAAGAGCATGTTAAGTGCCTTCTGGCTTCCCTCGCTGTTTCCCAATCCCGCCACACGGTCGTGGCGCGTGTTGAAAGTCAGATTCTTGAACTGGTGGCTCTCATCTATGAAGATGTGGTCGATGCCCATCTGCTTGAAATCCACCACGTCGTCCGTGCGTGACTTTATGGCGTGTTCCACCTTCTCCAGCTTCGCTTCAAGGTTGTGCTTGCGCTTCTCCAATCCTTTCAGCATCGCCCGCGACACGTTCTTTCCCTGCTGCCGTAGCACTTCGAGGTTTTCCTCCACCGTGTCAAGCTCTGCTTGCAGGATGCGCTGCTGCAATTCCGGCGACTGCGGTATCTTGCCGAACTGGTCGTGCGACATGATGACGCAATCGTAGTCGTTGTTCTTTATATTATTGAAGAAGCGCACACGGTTGGCGGTCGAAAAGTCCTTCTCCGAAGCGTACAGAATACGTGCGTTGGGATATGCCGCCTGATAGGTGGCTGCAATCTCCGCAACGTTGGCTTTCAGCCCGATAATCATCGGCTTGTGTGCCAAATTCAGACGCTTCATCTCATGCGCGGCGATGCACATTATCAGCGTCTTACCGGTTCCCACCTCGTGGTCGCAAATTCCGCCGCCGTTCTGTTTCAACATCCAGACGCAATCCATCTGTGAGGGATAGACGCTCTTGATACCCCGGCTTGCCAGCCCTTTCAGGTTGAGGTCGGGAAAGGTCTGATGGGAGCCGTCGTAGCGCGGGCGCACGAAACAGTTGAACTTGCGGTTATACATCGTCACAAGCCGCTCCTTGAACTGCGGCGACTGCTCTTCGAGCCATTCGGAGAAGCCGTTTCGTATCTCGTCAATCTTGGCGTTGGCGAGTTGTATTCCCTCGCTGTCGCGCATCTTGATGTCGTTGCCATGCTCGTCCTTGCCGATGGACTTCATCATGTCAGGGCAGGTGTTGTGCAGGGCGTGTTTTAGGAGGTGCATACCGTCATAGTTCCGGTAATACCCCTTCACCAGAAACTCGTCCGTGATTTTCATGGTGCGGTAGCCGCACACCACCGAAAACTCGTCCATGCTTGCGGAATAGGCGATTTTCACCTCCGTGTCGAACAGCCGGCTCATGTAGGCGGCATAGACACCCGTCGGAATCCAGCGTTCCCCGAAATTGAAGTCCAGATCCTCGAAGGCGATGCGCTGCGGCTCGGCATCTTTCAGAGCCTCCAACGCCTGCTTCACCTCCGGCATACGCTCATTTTCGGGATTGTCACCCATCCATGCCTCTATGCGTTCCGCTTTCTCTATGACATTTCCGGCGATGAAACGGTCTTTGATTTCGTAACCGGTCACGAGCGGATTGTAGTAGATGCGCCCTTGCAGGGCAGTGAGCAAATCCTCCGCCGTGCTGTCGGTTATCTCCCGCATATAGTCGAGATTGACCGTACCATATTTGTTGAGCGACGCAGACAGGGCTTCTTCGGGAGAGCCTACGTTGGCATGGCTCTCCACCGCGAAGGAAACAGGATGCTCGAAGATGTCCGCCTTGACGAACTTTCCGTTTTCCATCCGTTCCAGCGAAAGGATGTCGCGCCCGCCCGCATCCATCATCACTAACTTCACGTTCTGCTTGGCGTTGAGGTTGCCGTAGCGCATGACAAACTCATCGTAACAGGTATTCAGATGCTCTCGCCACGGAACATTTGCCTCGCGCCGGAGCGATTCATAACGGTACAGACGCTCGTAGGCGTCACGCAGCGACACATACAACAACGCCTTTTCCTTCTGGTATCCTTTCAGGTCGAGCGGCTGGAATGTCGCCCCGTATGGCGTGATGTCTTTCAGGTAGCCGATGTTATGACGCCCCCGGTCAGCCACCAGCGACCCTTCGCGCAGGTGCATCTCCGGCGTGCGGTGGTAGGCACGCGGAGAAAGGTCCACGACTTCCTCCTTCGGCTTTTCCGCTTCGATGTCGGGGAAAAGGAAAGTCCCCACCGCTTCCGATGGGGTATCTGTAACGGCAGGTGCGGCGACTGCCTCCGGCTGTGTTTCCTCCTGTCGTGGCTGCTCACGGGAAGTTTCCGGCACGGCTTTCACTTCCGTCTTTTCCGCCACTTGTTTCTCGTTATGCTGCCTTGCCAGTTCCCGAAGTTCTTTCCTACGCTCCGGCGTCAAACCCATCATCATTTCATAGAAACCGTTGATGGGAGGATTGGTATCCCAGTCCAGTGTGGCATAGATGTCGTCCGGGTCGGCAGGCTTGGCGGTGTTCTCCGCTTTCACCTCCTTATTCTCCATTGCGGGTTTTGCAGTTGGAGCTGTCGGTGTAACCGTGACTTTCGGTTTGGGCGGAGTGGACTTTGCCGTAACTGCCTTTTTCACCGTCTTTTTCTTTTTGGAGGTTTTCGGTTGGCTGACCTCTTCCGTCATCCCCCAGAGGTCAAGCAGGGTGAGCTGCACGCCTGCGGAATATTGCGGGCGCGGTTCTATCTCCGGCTTTTCATCTGCGGGTTGCGGCTTTTCTGTCGGAGTTTCCACCGTCTGCGCCGAGGATACTGTTTCCAATTTTATGGCAGGACGCTCTACTTTATTTTGAACGGCAACTTTTTCTTCCGTTCCTGCCTGCCGGATTGAACCCGAATACAAGCGCATGGCAAGCCTGTAATGGAAATCCTCGTCGAGCATACGGCGCAAATCCCCGGCGATGCCTGCTGCCTTGCCCTCGTGCAGATAAACCATAGCGGGCTTCCCGTAGGGGTCTGTGTCAAGTTTCGCCATCGTATGCACGATGCGTTCCGGGTGGTGGATGAAATAGGCGTTGTCGGTCAGGGCGGTTTTCGTGTCCGTCTGTATCACGGTCATCAGCCGCTCGTCCTGCGACATTTCCTTCTTGCTGAGGTTCTTTTGCAGGACAATCAGGTCACTGCCCACCTCCGTGCCCGCGTTGTCCGTGAACAGGTTGTTGGGCAGGCGTATCGCGGATACCAGATTGGCCTGACTGAACAGCTCGTTACGCACGGAGGTCTTGGTGCTATTCAATACCCCTTGCGAGGTGATGAACGCCACGATACCGCCGTCACGCACGGCATCCAGTCCTTTGAGAAAGAAATAGTTGTGGATGGTTTTCTGGGCGGAGCGTCTGCCGAAAGAGTCGCTCCGCTGAAACTCCGCGTCGAACACGGCAATGTCACCGAACGGAATGTTGGACACCGCCAAGTCGAAATAATTGTTGAACGGTCTTTCGATTTTCTCAAAACCGCAGGTGCGCATTTTCTGGTCGGGATAGAGATGCCTCAAGATTGTACCCGTGAGCAGATCCTTCTCGAAAGCCATCACATCCGCATTGGGGCTGTGCCGCAGCATGGAATCCACGAACACGCCGACACCTGCCGACGGTTCGAGCATACGGGCGGGGCGGACGCTGTAATCTGCCAGCACGTCCGCGATGGTGTCGGTTATCTCTTTGGGGGTGTAGAAAGCGGTCAGCACGGACGCTTTCAGCGAATCCACAAACCGCTTGTACTCTGTTTCGTCCTTGCTGTTCTCACGGATAAGCCTGTGCAGCTCCACCGTCGGGGCGAACAGTTCGAGGTCGGATTTCGCCCACCGGACGGCATCCGTCAGTTCCTTTGCAGGGTTGAGGATACATTTCAGACCGCCGAAACCGCAGTACCTTTGAAGTATGGCACGCTCTTCGGTTGTCGCTGTCCTATTTTCCCTGTCAAGGATGAATGCCGTCCGTATCGCCTCGATGTTGTCCCGCAGTTTCTGTTTGCGGTTAAACGCCATATTCGTCTAAGTAAAGGACGGTTGCTCCCGTCAGCTCCGTGTAGAGCAGGTCGTAATCGGAAGACAGGGCGAAATTGTCATCCGAGAGGTCATAGACGGAGAACACGTTGCCGACAAGCGGCAGCAGTTTCAGGACAAAGGCTTCACGCTTCTCTTCCGGCACTTCATCGGCAAACTCGTTTTCCACGACTTCGCGGAGGATGGCGTAACGGGAATAATGCAGCCCGCGCAGCAGCGTGTCCATCGCCAGTTCCTGCGCACCATCGGCGGGATAGCCTTCAAGCCGTGCCCTCTCATACGTTTCGGCGGCACGGTCGGCCCGTTCCCGTATGAAAGCGGTGTCGTCAGCCTGTTCAAACTTGTTCGTGCGGAGATAGTCCAGCAGGTACAGACCGTAATAGGAAAAGTCGGTCTGACCCTCGTTTTTCTTCTTGTTGTTCATTACTTTGGATTTAGCGGATTGATAATTAACGGGATAATCGGTTGGAAAAAGGAAGAAAAAGGCACTCGGTATCCCTCCGAGTGCCACCACTAAATCCAAAGTATGAGTGTAATCCGGTATCGAAGAACAATTCATTACTCTGAACAAGTGGCAAAGTTAATACTATTTCTTCCGTCCTGAAAATTTCTTGTCCTTTTTAGCCTCCGGGAACACAAAAGTCGTGTTATATTCCCCGTCAAAGGCGACAACAGCATCGAAACTCTTGCCCTGTTTGCTCTTGAACCCTTTGAGCAGCTTGGTATGCCCTTCGGTGAGCAGGTCTTTGATTTCATCGTCGGACAGGGTGCGTCCCGCTTTCAGCCGGAACACGGGCAGTCCGCACTCCGTGTTGTCGCAGCGTACCACCTTGCCGTAGAACCGCATCCTGCCCGTGCCACACTTGGGACACGCGCAGCCGGAGTCACGGCTGCCGAAGAGCTTGTCGCACGAGATCAGTTCGGAGGTTATCTCACGTGTGTACGCCTCTATCTCCTTGCGGAAGGTGTCGTCGGACAGTTCCCCGCGCTCGATACGCGCCAGCTCCTTTTCCCATTCGCCCGTCATGGCAACATCGGCGATGCGCATCGTCTTGACGACGGAATTGAGGGCAAGTCCTTTTTCGGTGGGAACAAGCGACTTCTTGCAGCGTTCCATGTAACCGCGCTTGAAAAGCGTTTCGATGATGGAGGCGCGTGTGGCGGGAGTACCGATGCCACAGTCCTTCATCGCCTGCCGCAGTGCGTCGTCCTCAATTTCCTTGCCCGCCGTTTCCATTGCCGAGAGCAGGGTGGCTTCGGTATGCAGCGGCTTGGGTTTGGTCTTTCCTTCGGTAATGGACGAGCCTTTCGGTGTCAGCGTGTCGCCTTCCTGCCAGCCGGGGATGGTAATTTCCTCTTTTTCCTCGCCATAGACGGCACGCCATCCGGTTTGCTTCACGACGCTGCCTTTTACGGTAAACTCCACTCCGGCACATTCCGCCGTGACAGTGGTCACATCCTTGACGCATTTCTCAGAGAATGCCTCGACCATGCGCCCGGCAATCATCTGATAGATGGTATTGTCCTCTTTGGAGAGGAAGAGCGGTTTCTCACCCGTGACGAGCAGGGCATGGTGGTCTGTCACCTTGCCGTCGTCCACGCTGCGGCGTGTCGGGGCGGCTTTTGCCCGCACCTTGTCTTTCCATTCGGGCTGTGTGCCGATGAAAGCGAGCAGTTTGGGAATTTCGGCAAACACGTCTTCGGGGATGTAGCGGCTTCCCGTTCTCGGATAGGTTATCAACTTCTTTTCGTAGAGTTTCTGCGCGATTTCAAGCGTCTGTTCCGCCGTGAAGCCGTGCTTGGCGTTGGCTTCTTTCTGGAGCGTGGTCAGGTCGTAGAGCAAGGGAGTTTCCTCCGTCTTCTCCTTGCGCTCGGCTTTCGTGACAGTGGCGCAACCTGCCGCCTTTACCTTATTATATAGTTCCATCGCCGGTTCTTTCTCTTTCCATTTCTCGGAGGATGAGAATTTCACGACTTCGCCGTCGCAACCGTCCGTTGCGATATGGAGCTGCCAGAATGCTTCGGACGTAAAGCGGCGGTTCTCCCAGTAGCGTTCACATACCATAGCCAACGTTGGTGTCTGCACCCGCCCCACGGAATACGTGCCGTGTCCGGCGGCGATGGATAACGCCTGTGTGCCGTTGATGCCCACGAGCCAGTCGGATTCGCTCCGCGCTTTGGCGGCGAGGTAGAGGTTGTCGTATTTGCTGCCGTCTTCGAGTTTCCGCAGTCCCTCGCGGATAGCTTTGTCGGTGAGAGAGCTGATCCACAGGCGCACGAAAGGAGTGGTGCAACCCGTATAGTGGTAGAGGTAGCGGAAGATAAGCTCTCCCTCGCGTCCGGCATCGGTCGCCACGATGATATGTTCGCTTGTGTCGAACAGTCTTTTGATGACTTTTATCTGCGACACCACGCCGCTGTCGGGCTTGTAACCTTTCTCCGTCCTGACCTGACGGGGGACGAGCGTGAATGTGTCGGGAATAATCGGGAGGTTGTCACGGACAAATCCGCGCACGCCGTAGCCGTCGGGCATGGCAAGCTGAACGAGGTGTCCGAATGCCCATGTCACGGCATAACCGCCTCCCTCGAAATATCCTTCCTCTCTCTTTGTCGCGCCCACGATGCGGGCGATTTCACGTGCCACGGAGGGCTTTTCTGCAATGATTGTCTTCATGTCTTCTTCTTTTTTGTTGATACTTTGGATTTTATTTTGGATTCAGTGGCGGACACGGGATTACATTTTCATGCCCTTGCCCGTTTTCTTCTGCGGCTTCTCCTGCTGCTGTTGCTGGCGGGCGTCCTTCGGGTTGGTCTGACCTTTCTGCAACGGCTCTCTCAGATTCTTTGTAGCCTCGTTGGTCTTGCCATCGTTGTTCACCGCCACCTGCGTGCGGCTCTCGTTGGACGGAGCAACCTGCTGTGCATTGTCAGGGTTCGTGTCGTAGCGGTACGGGCGTCCCTTCTCCGGGTTGAACTTGATATACATCGTGGCATGGAAGCCCTGCTTGTCGGTCACGTTCTCCAGCTTCACGGCTTTACCCGCCACATAGTCGGCTTTCTGCTGGTCGGTGAAGCTCACGCCGCTCCATTTGCTGATGGGGCGGATGCTGCCGTCCTCGTTCGTCCACGTGTTGCGGCGTTGCTCCTTCTTGGTCTGTGCGGCATTTTCCCCGCCCTGCGCCTGACTTTTCGATGTGTCGCCTTTGGTTTCCTGTGTCTGTGCGGTACGGGGCGACTTGCCGGTTCCCGGCACGAACTCCACGCCGCGCTGCTCCACGTTCACTTGCAGGGTGGTGACGAACTTTCTGCCGTCGTTGCGCTCGATGAGCTTGTCGCGTACGGGCAGTCCGGCGCGGAGCATGTCCCGCTCCTGCGTGGTGATTTCCGTCTTGCCGATGCGCTCCGGGATGCGCACCCTGCTTGCCGGAATGTCCGTGATTTCATTCGTCTTGCGGTCGATGCTGATGTAGGAGGGGATGATCTCGCCCGTTTCCCTGTCCACAATGTCCACGACCCTACCGAGATTGCCCGTTTCGCGGAGGTTCTTCCGGTCATTGTCGGAGAATTTGTGTTCCTTGTACTCATCCAGCTTCTGCTCCTTGCGGATGAAGTGCGGCACGAGGCTGATGTTTCCCTCACCGTCCTTCTTGAAGGAGAGGCGGGCGTCCAGCTCGAATGATTCGCCGCCGAAGGTCGGTTTGACCTTTACCAAGTCGGACTTGCCATAGTTGAGCATCTTCGTAAGGTCGCCGGACTTTTCAAGGTTGTCCCGCTTTACGCCCCATCTGTCCTCCAGCTCCTGCCAGTTGATTTTACTCTCGTCGATGGGCTGGTAGCCACGTTTGCCCTGCATCTGTTCGGATTTGTCCTGTTGCTGTTCTTTCCGTTGTTCCATGTTCTCCTGTTTTTGAGGTTCTTGTTTCTCTGTCTGTTGTGCTGCCATCTCTTCCTGCACCTTCTTCTCATAGTCGGAGGTGTCCACCTTGTGAGGGGCGAGCAGCTCCTTGTTCGCTTCGGGGTCTTTCAGCAGTTGCTTCATCACCTCTAAGAGATTTTCAGCTTGGTCTGCCGCAATGCGGTAGAAACCGAAGCGGCTGGGTTCCTTGCACTGCCGGAAGAAGTTCTTGAAGAAGTTGTCCAGCACGTCGCCATGTCGGTCGAATTGCAGGAAACTCTGCGCGTTCTCCGCTTTTGCGGGGGTGCGCTTGGGTGTGCCGTCCGCGTTCAGCCCGGCTACCACGCTGATCTCGCCTGTCTTCTCGTCACGGACTACCAGCACGTCCTTTTCGTCTTTTTTCTTTGCCATCTGAAAAATGTTTTAATGGGTTATTTATGAAAGAAATTATGGATACGAGCCTTGTAGAAGGCTATATCTTCCTTTTTGAAGTCCTTGATATGGTTGGAAAGGAATGTCAGCACGTCCTCCTCGCTGTAATAGGTCTTCTTGCCCAGCGTCTTGTAGGGCAATGCGCCTACGCTGCGGTAGCGTTGGAGGGTGCGTTTGCTTATCTGGAGCAACATGCACAAATCCTGATTGTCGAAAAGGCGGATGCTTTCCGTGATAGTGGGCTGTTTCCCCTCAGCCTTCATCGCCAGCAGCAGTTCGTCCTGACGGTCGAGCCGTTCCATCAGCTTCTGCATCCAGCCCTCGAAGTTGTTTCGTGTGAGCAGTTCCATGACCTATGTCCTCCTTCCTTTTGGTTTGCCGCCCGTGCGCAGCGTGTGGTTGTGGAACAGGGTGTCTATTGTCCCTTCCTCGTTCCTTACTGTGTTGTCCTCCAATAGCCGCAGTATCTCGGAAAGGCGGTAGCGGCAGCTTCCGCGTACCACCACATACTCGATACGGTGGTCGGTGCGCATACGCTGCATGGTGCGCTTGCTCACGTTGAGCATCTTCGCCGCCTGTGCCGTGTCAAGCAGCTTGTCTTCGGTTTCCCGCTTCCGTTTCTTCTCGTCCCTTGCCTCGCGGATGTACCCTGCGATGTTCGCAATCTGCGCCATCATCTCCTTGTAGGCGGAACTTTCCATTGTTATCACTTTCATGTTCAGTCCTTTCTTTTTGTTTCTGCGACAAAATTCGGCAATAAACAAAAGGGGCTTTAACAACTCACTACGTGACTCACGTAAGATTTTTGCGGAAGATGGCTCCGTAACCCGGTCAAACGGCGCAACAGGCAGCCTTTCAGCGGAAAACGATACGTCTTGTATGCCGTTTCGTTACCTTTGCGGCAAACTCTAAATGACATGAATATGGAAATAGTATCTATCGAGAAAAAGACTTTCGAGATGATGGTGGCGGCATTCGGCGCACTCTCGGAGAAGGTCGCCGCCCTGAGGCGCAAAAGCGACACGGGGCGCATGGAAAGATGGCTCACGGGCGAGGAGGTCTGCGGGCAGTTGAGAATAAGCCCGCGCACGTTGCAGACGCTGCGTGACAGGCGGCTTATCGGCTACTCGCAGATAAACCGCAGGTTCTATTACAAGCCAGAGGAGGTGAAGCGGCTGATACCGCTTGTCGGCACGCTCTATCCGCACGGCAGATGATTTGATTTATTCACCCACTGAATCCGAAGTTATGATGAACGAGAACAACGATGTTTTTACGATGGAAGACGAGCCGATAGCCTCTGTGGTGCAGGATATGCGCAAAGGCTCGAAATGGCTGTCCGCATTTCTGGAAAGCTACCGTCCTCCGCTGGACGGGGAACGTTACCTGACGGACGGCGAGGTGTCGGAACTGCTCCGTGTGAGCCGGCGCACCTTGCAGGAATACCGCAACAACCGCGTGTTGCCCTTCATACTTTTGGGAGGGAAGGTGCTTTACCCGGAAACGGGGCTGCGCGGGGTACTGGAAGCGAACTACCGCAAGCCGCTGGAGTGAGGCGGTTTCATGAAAAAGTAAACGGGTGACACCTTTTGTGGTGCTACCCGTTTACTTGTCTTATGGGGTATGTGCAATCAGCAATACCCGGCTTTTCCGTTCTGTATGAACATCACGTATGTCTGCCGTTTCTCTTGTGAGAGTGCCTTTCCCACCAGCCATGTGCGGAACAGGTGGGTGTTGTAGGTATTCACCCTGAAAGCGACCGGGATGATGATTTCAAGGGCGTACACGTCCGCGTGCAGCCCGTTTTCAAGCTGCATGTAGCGGCACACCTCGTAGTCGTTCAGCACGTCCGACTTGCGGACGGCTCTGATGGCGGCGTTCACTGCCGGGACGGTCGTATGGAACAATCCGGCTATTTCGGTGGCGGTCATCCACACGTCGTTACCGGTTACGCTGACTGCCTTGTCCTCGATGATGATTGTGTCACGTTTCATGGCTTTTCTTTTTAGATGGTGCAACCTGCAAATTCCTCGACGCCGTTCAATCTTGCGGCAAGGTTCTCCATGTCCTGATTGAGCTTCTCTTTGGTTATCTTTGCGTAAATCTGCGTCGTCTTTATGCTCTTGTGTCCGAGCATGGAGCTGACCGTTTCGATGGGAACACCGTTGGAGAGGAATATCGTCGTGGCTGCCGTGTGGCGGCTCTGATGCCACGTGATATGCTTGGTGATGCCGCAACGCTTGGCGACGGCACGGATACCGGCAAGGCACGTGTTATAATGCGGAACGGGAAATATCCTGCCGTCCCCGCACAGTCCCCGGTATTTGCCGATTATGCGGTTGGCGATGTCGAGCAGGCGGATGTTGGACACCACGCCCGTTTTCTGGCGGTTGATGTTTATCCACTCGTGTTCGTCGAAGTAGGTGCGGATATTCTCTTCCGTAAGGTTGCGCATATCCGCGAACGACAGCCCCGTGAAGGCGCAGAACAGGTAGAGGTCGCGGTACAATTCCTGTTTGGCGTTTTTCAGTTTCCCCTCCATCAGCAGGCGGATCTCATCTTTGGTCAGGAAACTGCGTGTTGTTTCCTCCTTCTTGATTTCATACTCGCGGAACGGGTCGCGCGTCAGCCACTCGTTGTTGATGGCGATGAATACCATCGTCCGTAACGGGCAGACGTACAGCCACACGGTATTGGTGCAGCAGTGCTTGTCCGTGCGCAGGAACATCTCGAAGTCGGAGATGAAAGCCGGGGTAAGCTCTTTTAGGGCGATGTCCTTCACATGGTAGCGGATGTCGAGGAACTCTTGCATGTGCTTGTAAACGGTGCGGTACTTCAGCAGCGTGCCTTTGGCTTTCATGCCTGCCTCCACCTGCTTCTCGTAGTCCTCGTTGTGCTGGCGGAACACCTGCATCAGCGTGTGGTAGCGGTGTTCCAGTCCGAGAAAGGCGTTCTTCACCTTCTCCGCCGTGACGAAGTTGTCACGCTCCATGATTTCCTGATAATGCCTGTTGATGCGTACCCGCATCTTGTCAAGCATACGGTTCGTTTCGAGTGCCGCCGTGCTTCTGCCCGTGACACGTCCACCTTTGGTGTCCCACAGTTTCGGATCGACAGTCAGTTTGCAGCTGAACTGTGTCTGGCTGCCGTCCACCGTGATGCGTCCCATGACGGGAACTGTCCCGTCCTTTTTCACTACCTGACGCTTGAGGTAGTAGATTACTGAAAATGTACTCTTCATTGTCCTTAATTTTTGGGTTTCAAAATTAGTTGGTGAAGAGTCCGGTGTTGGTACGCAAAACGGGGAGGAACGGCGCAATCTTTTTCCGTAACCTGATTTTTCGCATGAGTTATGGATAACTCACTATTCCTTAGAGCCTTGTTTCGCTATTCGTACCCGTTTGTCGCATTTTCGGGCATGGTTACGAACAAGTAACGTAGCGGCGTCAGGATTTGGCTTCGGCAGGGATTGTAATGGCTTCACGGATTATCGCCACTTCAACCAAAACCCTTGTAACTCAATTCTATCACTATATCTTTCCGCATTTCACTTTTTTGTAGTAACTTTGCACATACAATATCAAAATAATGTCATGAAACAGAAATATGCAATCATAATAGTAGCAGTACACCTCCTTTCGTTGATACCAACCTGCATGAATGCTCAACGTCATGAAATCCTCTCACCAGAGATAAAGTCTCTTGAAGTTGTCGCAGAGCAGAACTGGCTGGGGTTACCTATCATTTCTCTTGGACGTGATGAAAGAATAAACATAGAGTTTGACAATCTTACACATGATTACCACCGATACACTTACAAACTCGAACATTGTGAAGCGGATTGGACACCAAGCAAAGGACTTTTTGAGACAGACTTCATTGATGGATTTTACAATGGGCTGACAATTGATGACTACCAAGAATCCATAAATATGGCAACACTCTACACCCATTATCGGCTCCAATTGCCTAATGAGCAATGTCGCTTTAAACTCTCAGGAAACTATCGTCTCACAATAACGGACGATAATTCAGGGAAAGACATAGCCACATGTTGTTTCATGGTTGTAGAACCAAAGTTCAGCGTAGGTCTTGAAATGACCACTGCGACAGATATTGACTTTAACAATGCACATCAACAACTCACTGTTCGTATCTCATATAATAATATCAGAATACAGAACCCTGACGAGCAAATAAAAACTATTACTTTGCAAAACAACAGGTGGACAAGCGCACGTTGGCTGCCACGCCCAACATTCCGCTCTGCTGATGGAATTGAATGGAAACATTGCAAGGACTTGATCTTTGCAGCAGGAAACGAATACCGAAAATTTGAATTTCTTGACCTCCATAGAACCTCCATGGGAGTTGACCATACGGATTTCGACGGAGAGAACTATCATGTATGGCTATTCACCGACAAACCACGCCCGAATTATGTCTACGACGAGGATGCCAACGGAGCATTCTATATCCGCAACACAGACAACATAAACAACGACACTGAATCAGAATACTTTATTTGCCATTTCACATATGACTCACCACGACCATTCAAAGGTGATGTCTACCTTAATGGTCAATGGACGACTGACCGTCTACTAAATGAGTATCTTATGGAATACGACCCTGAACACAAGCAATACCATTGTGCGGTCAAACTTAAAATGGGATATTACTCATATCAATACCTCCTCCGCCAGAATAATGGAGAAACAATAACACTACCGGCGGAAGGGAACTACCACCAAACGGAGAATCGCTATTCGTGTCTGGTTTATTTCCGTCCGACAGGCGGACGTGCAGACTTACTTTATGGCTTTGGTGAACTTACACGCTAGCAATACTAATGTCAGAGATTCTTCAAGCAAATTCTCTTTCCGCCTTCTCTTCAATAAAATAGAGCGGTAATTAAAATGCCCTTGTACCATTTATTTGTAGGTACAAGGGCTATAAAAGTTTAGAAATTATTTATCGTATGACTCGAACTTCCATCAAAACAATGGGTACATATCTTGCACTTTGGCAAACCTATAGCTTCAATGATATCCTCTATTTTTGTGAAACGCAAGGAATCAAGATTTAGTCGTTTCGCTATCTCTGCAACCATTGCCTCGTATTCAGGAGAGCCTGTCTGCGCATATTGATGCAGACGCTCATCAGAGATTTCCATCTCACACACATTATCTCCTTTTGTTCCACCGGAAACATCACTCAATTGTGTTGCCTTTGTTCTTCCAGACTCAAAATCCTCAATAACACGGCGTGTTATAAGTTCCAATACATTCTTTGATGCAGAGAAGTTTATGAATGGGCATCCCCATATAAGCGGAGGACAGGCTATACGCATGTGAACCTCCTTTGCACCAAGTTCTTTGAGAATCTTCGTGTTTTCACGTAGCTGTGTTCCGCGGACAATGGAGTCGTCGCAGAAAAGACAACGCTTGCCTTTGAGCATAGACTCGTTTGGAATCAGTTTCATCTTCGCTACAAGGTTACGTGTCTCTTGGCTGGTAGGCATGAAAGAACGTGGCCATGTAGGAGTATATTTTGAAATTGCGCGCTGGAAAGGAACATGATGACCGGCAGCATATCCCACAGCCATGCCTATACCCGAATCAGGAATTCCACCTACACAGTCAATCTCCGTATCATCTTCCTCCCCCATAGCAAAGCCTGTCTGATAACGCATTTCCTCTACATTCTTACCTTCATAGATTGATGTAGGGAAACCATAGTATATCCACAGAAAAGAGCAAACTTGCATTTGATTCTCCGGTTTACGCAACTGTTGCATTCCGTCGGCTGTCAGTCGCACAATCTCACCCGGTCCGATAAAATGAGAGATTTCAAAACCAAGATTAGGGAAAGCTGTAGTCTCTGATGTTACCGCCATGGCTTCAATGTTACCATCAGTGTCTTTCCGTTGTCCAACGACAATCGGTGTCCTGCCCCAAAAGTCACGTGCTGCTATTATTCCGTCCTCAGTTAGGATGAGCATAGAACAAGAACCTTGAACATTCTTGTAAACATTCTCGATTCCCGAAACAAAATCCTTGCCCTTGATTATCAAAAGTCCTATAAGCTCTGTAGGATTGATTCTGCCTGAAGAGAACTCAGAAAGCACCATGTTTTCCGCAAGCAGTTTATGGGCAATCTCCTCTGCGTTATTTATTCTCGCCACTGTAACGATAGCGAATCTGCCAAGATGAGAATTCATCAGCAAAGGTTGGGCATCAGTATCTGATATAACCCCAATTCCTTGCTCACCGAAAAATTTCGGCAACTCGTCCTCAAACTTAGTCCTAAAGTATGTACTCTCCAGATTGTGGATTGAGCGTTTGAAACCACCCGTCTCCTTGCTGTAAGTAGCCATACCTCCACGTTTTGTACCAAGATGTGATTGATAGTCTATACCATAAAACAACTCCTCAACACATCTTTTCTTTTGAATCGTCCCGAAAAAACCACCCATTGTTTAGAGAAAATAATTTATTATTATCCTTAATTTCTGCAAAGGTAATAAAAAATAATGAAATGGTTTTGACTCACTCTTTAGTTTTTTAAAACAATAACACTTTTATTGTTTAAGGACAATAAAAACATTAGTCCAACTCCAATGCGGTGCACTGTCAGTTGGACTAATGTCTGTTTTTCTGATGTATGTGTGGAGTTTTATATGCCGTTACTATTCTTCATTGCTTTTTTCTTTTTTTAATCTTAAGAGAAGGTATCTTTACCTTTTGCCCTTCACGCAACTCTTTCATTCCGCCATTGACAGCCTCTACATAGCATTCCATTCCCGGCCCCAAGTGTGTCTTTGAGATGCTTTCAATAGTCTGCCCCTTTGTTGCTGTTACAGTCTTTTCGATGCCGGTGATAATATAAGCTCCGGTACGTATTCTCGGGTCGGAATCGTATGAATTCCCAATGATTTCCTTTTCCGGACTCTTGTGCGGCTCAACTGTTGTCTGCTGTTGAACCTCCGCTTTCGGCTGCTCCACATGGATAGTATCTTTCTTTTTGACAGCAACAGGCTTAGGAGTGGCTTTTACAACCTTCCTTATAACAGTCTTTTTCGGAGGAACATTTGTCTGAGAGGTTGCAGCATGTTCTGTGGTCATCGTCATGCGACCTGTAAAGAATCCTGCTACAAAAAATGCGGCAAGGAGCACACTGTAAAGGAAGAGCATCATCTTATTGCCTGTTTTGCCAGAAGACGGTTTGTCATCTTCGGCATTTGGTTCTGGAGTTTCTTCTGTTACATTTGTCTTCGACAGTAAGAATTTTATATCTGAAGCGTTTATGTTTTCCGAGTCCGTTGCAACAATCTCTTCTTCAGCCTCCTGCTCATCTTCAGGGATAGTTTCATTTTCTTGGTCCTGAATTTCCTCATGATTGTCAGAAATCATCTCCTGATTCTTTGGAATAGCCTCATTACTTTCTGAACCAATATTCAGATTCTCCGGAACAGTCGATGTAATCTGTATATCACTTATCTGCTCAGAAGGTTTTGACAAATTTTCTTGCATGCTTGGTTCTATACGAGGCTCATCAGAAATACCCACTTCATCATCTGCCGAATTTTCCATGTCATCAAAGACAACCCCATCGTTGAGCACTACTGTCTCGAAATGCCCGAAAGGTTTATTGACCGCTTCAGCCATAGCCTTATCCGGCGTGAAGGTTATCTTCTCATGAGAATCAATCAAAACCCTTTCACCGGTATTCACATTAATACTGCTGCGTGATTTGACTGTCTGAACCTTAAATGTGCCCAATCCTTTGACTTTCACCTGGTCATCGGAATGCAGGGTGGACTTTATGAGCTCAAACATTGCATAGACAAACTGTTCTGACTCCGCACGTGTAAGTCCCTGTCGTTCGGACACTGTGCGTGCGAGTTCTTTCATCGTACTCATTCCATTCCTCCTTTCTTAATATTATCCTTAACATTTGCAGCAGGCTTAAAGTTAAGCACAATCTTTGGAGGAACAAGCATACGCTGTCCTGATGAAGGATTAACAATGATACGTTCTGTACGTTTCTTAGGTTCAAAAGTGCCAAAATTAGCGACAGTGACATTATCACCATCATCGAACGTTGCAGACATGGCTGCTATGACAGCATTGACCAAAGTCTGTGTCTTCTCTTTGCCAATACCTGTATTTTTTGCCAAAGTAGCTATAAATTCCTTATTATTCACAGTCTGTATGTTTATGGATAATGAGCAAAACTATTTCACAACCGTTGCATAGAGGTCAAACTCCTCGGCAGCGATTATGGTGACATCATAGAAACATCCTTTGCGGAGAGTTTTCTCATGAGCAGGCACAAGGACTTCCGGGTCTACTTCCGGCGAACTGAACTCTGAGCGGCAGATATAATAGTCGCCTTCTTTTCTGTCAACAACGACAGTCATCGTTTCTCCGATAAGGTTTGCCTGCAATTCTGCAGAAATGTTCTGTTGCACGCGCATCAGTTTATCGAGTCGCAGTTGCTTTGTCTCGGTTGGAATATCATCTTTGTAATGCAAGGCACTGTATGTACCCTCTTCTTCCGAATAAGCAAATGCTCCCATACATTCAAAGCGTGCCCATTTGACAAAATCAACAAGTTCACGGAAATCCTCATCAGTCTCTCCTGGGAAACCAACCATGAGAGTCGTGCGCAAGTGTATTCCGGGAACAGCTTCACGAAGGCGTTCTATAAGTCGCATCGTCTCCTCCTTTGTAGTATGGCGATGCATACGTTCAAGCATATTATCAGAAATATGCTGCAGTGCAATGTCAAGGTACTTGCAGACATTCTTGTTCTTACGCATCACGTCAAGGAGTTCCATCGGGAATTGATTAGGATAAGCATAATGAAGACGTACCCATTTCACTCCTTTCACATGCGCTATTTCATCAATAAGCTGTGCTATGCGACGCTCACCATACAGGTCTATGCCGTAATATGTCAGTTCCTGAGCTATGACATTGAATTCACGGACGCCATTGGCTACAAGAAGACGAACCTCATCAAGGATGTCATCCATAGTGCGGCTATTGTGCTTTCCTGTGATAAGAGGAATGGCGCAGTAAGCACAACGACGGTCACACCCTTCACTTATTTTGATATAAGCATAGTGCTTTGGAGTAGTTGTGAGTTTCACATCACCATCATTGACATTGCTGTCCACTTCCGGCAATGAAGCTGCAAAGTCCTTGAAATCAAACTTACCGTAATACTTGTCCACTTCCGGTATTGATTCCTCCAAATCAGCGAGATACCTTTCTGACAGACATCCCATGACAATGAGTTTTCCTATCCGTCCTTCTGCCTTTGCTTCTGCAAGTTCCAAGATAGCATTAATGCTTTCTTCCTTTGCATCGCCAATGAATCCACAAGTGTTCACTACAACATATTCACCTTCAGGAACAGTTGGCTCATGATGTACATCATAGCCTTTCTTTCCCAAAAGGCGCATCAAAGACTCACTGTCAACAAGATTCTTCGAGCACCCCATCGTGATTATGTCAACTCTTCCTTTTATCATATCAATATAATAGCTTCAACAACACGACATTAAACGTATAATGTCCTTATTTCTTGCCAAACAGAGAGTCTACGAAATTCCTACGGTTAAACAACTGAAGGTCTTCCATATTCTCACCAAGTCCGATATATTTCACAGGGACTTTCAACTGGTCAGATATTCCGATGACAACTCCTCCTTTCGCTGTTCCATCAAGTTTTGTTATGGCAAGGGATGACACTTCCGTAACAGCGGAGAACTGTTTTGCCTGCTCAAAAGCATTCTGACCTGTAGAGCCGTCAAGGACGAGCATCACTTCGTCAGGTGCTTCAGGAACAACCTTCTTCATGACATCCTTGATTTTTTTAAGTTCATTCATCAAGCCCACCTTGTTATGAAGACGGCCGGCAGTATCAATGATTACAACATCTGCACCATTCGCCTTTGCCGAGGCAAGCGTGTCAAAAGCAACACTTGCCGGATCAGCTCCCATTTGTTGTTTGACAACCGGCACACCTACCCTTTCTCCCCAGATAACTATCTGCTCAACAGCTGCCGCACGGAATGTATCCGCAGCACCGAGGTAAACCTTCTTGCCGGCACGCTTGAACTGATATGCCAGTTTGCCTATTGTAGTTGTTTTACCAACACCGTTAACTCCCACGACGAGAATAACATACGGCTTATGATCGGAAGGAAGTTCCCAGTCATCAAGGTCACCGGTATTGTTCTCCTCAAGCAAAGAGGCAATTTCCTCACGGAGGATATTATTAAGCTCTGATGTGGAGACATACTTGTCACGCGCCACACGTTGCTGTATGCGTTCTATGATTTTAAGCGTAGTGTCAACTCCGACATCTGATGTTATCAGCACCTCTTCGAGGTCATCAAGCACATCATCATCGACAGTGTTCTTTCCGGCAATTGCACGGCTGATTTTCTCAAATACACTGGTCTTGGTCTTTTCAAGCCCCTTGTCAAGAGTCTCTTTTTTCTTAAAAATACTGAATATTCCCATGAGTGGTGTTTTTATTTATTGTCTCTGTTTACTATCCACACACCGACAAAAATCAATGCTGTGGCAACAATGGTCTGCATGCTAAGCTGTGCCAATCCGAATATTACTGCATAAGTGGCAGTTACGACAGGTTGCAGATAATTATACATAGCCACCGTTGTCGGTGACACTTGCTTCTGACCAACCGGAAGAAGAAGGAATGCAAGGAATGTTGCAAAGGTGATGATATATCCCAACTCTATCCACATGTCTGTTGACAGCAATGTCCAGTCAAGTGCCATAACGTCCGGTACATATAGCGGCAACATTATTACAGCGGAAATCAGGAACATCCATTTCATCAGTGTGAACGATGAATATTTTCCAAGAATATCACCGGAAAACACCAGATAGATGGCTCCGCATACTTGGCTCAATACGAACAGGGTGTCACCAAGCACCGGATTGCTGACATGCATCGCAGTATTTACATCGCTGCCGAATACGAACAGCAACATACCGGCAAACCCGAGGATTGCACCTAAGTTTTTTATCAATCCCGCCTTCTGTTTCAGGAAAACAACTCCTAAGATCAAAGTAAAGAATGGTGTGATACCACATAATACCGTTCCGTCGACCGGACTGGCGTACTTCAATCCTAAAGTGATGAATATCTGATTGGCAGCGATAATCATCAGTGAAGCATTCAAGATTTTCAAATAGTCCTTCTTCTCGATATGCTCTTTGGAAATAGTATGGGAAGGCTTTACAATCCTGAATACTGCCCAAAGTACCCAAAACAGCAACGCCGCACCGGCTGTCTTTATGCCGGCAAGAATGAGGGGTGGTATAATCTGCGCATTCAGCAAATCCTTACATAACGGAGCGTATAATCCCCATATAACGTTTGCACCGATAAGTGCAGCATGTCCTTTGATTTTTCCCAATCCCATATCTAATCAGAAAATCCGCACAACGCTCTGCGTTGCAGAACTTTGTGCGGACAAAAGTATCTTTTTCGAATATTACGGTGAAAGAAATCTTGCTTATTTGAAGAAATCCTTTACGTCCTCATTCTTGACCATCTGCTCGTCAAAAATATAAGCACCGGTCTTAGGACTTTTCACCATCTTAATAACCTTAGTGTAAGCGCGACCATCCTGCTTGCCTTCGTGGAGGGTTGCGACCGCTTTCTTTGCCATTGTCTAATCGGTTTAATGGATTATTTAATTTCCTTATGCACAGTCATGCGCTTAAGGATTGGATTATACTTCTTGAGCTCCATACGCTCAGGAGTGTTCTTTCTGTTCTTAACAGTCACATAACGGCTTGTTCCAGGAAGACCACTCTCTTTCATCTCAGTGCACTCGAGGATAACCTGCACTCTGTTGCCTTTAGCTTTCTTTGCCATCTTGATTATTCTCCTATAACTTTAATGTCCTTCCAATCAACATAACCGTTTGCCACAGCCTTCTTGAGAGCTGCATCGAGACCGATTTTGTTGATCAGACGCAGACCAGCTGCACTAATCTTAAGTGAAATCCAGCACTGCTCTTCTACATAGTAGAATTTCTTGCTGAAGAGGTTTACATCAAAGCTGCGCTTTGTGCGGTGCTTTGAGTGGGAAACATTGTTGCCTATCATGGCTTTCTTTCCCGTAATCATACAAACTTTAGACATTTCTATCCTAAATTTTTGCGTTTCTAATTGATACTTATTCCAAACAGAGTGCAAAATTACATATTTTTTGCGAGAACACCAAGAGTACGCAATCGTAACAAGTTGTATTTATTTTTTTTTAACACTCTGTCACCAAGTACTTTTCGTCTCATGTATAAAATGGAAATCATTCGGCCTCCAGCGTGTAAGCTTTGATGATGCGTACATCTTTCACCGGACGGTCATTGGCATCAGTATCAACCCATTGGATGTCTCGCACAATGTCAATTCCTTCGATGACTTCGCCAAAAACCGTGTATTGCCCATCAAGATGTGGAGTGCCTCCTATGCGTTTGTACACTTCTCTGGCTTCCGGTGTAAGCACGACTTTTCCTCCTGTATACGCATCAAGTCGCGCCTGCACCTTATCCAGCATATCATCATTGAAACGTGTTCCGTAAACAATGTAGAATTGATATGCCGACGAAACCCTCTGTGGATTAGTGGCATCGCCTTCACGTGCCATGCATAACGCTCCGCGTTTGTGCAAAAGATTTGGGAAACGAATCTCTGCAGGTACGGTATAAGGTTCCGAGGTGTCGCCAAGCAATCCTCCAGGAGCAGCAGAGCGGCTTGTGGAATCGCCCGCCTGAATCATAAACTTATTTATGACACGATGGAACAGCAGTCCGTCATAAAACCCTCTGTCCACCAACGACTTGAAGTTCTCACTATGTAGCGGAGTTTCATCGTATAACGCAACCTTGATGTTTCCCAATGTTGTCTCTATCACAATCCGAGTCCTGCCGTCATTCTCACTTTGGGCAGCAAGAGGCAAGAGAATGATTGTGGATGCAAAGAACAAAGCTGTGGTGCGAAGGCAGGCACCCAAATGCAAAACAATATTTCGCAAAAAGATTGACATGGATAAGGATTTTTATTATTATAGCAACATTAAGTCATGACATGACATTATTTATATAGAATAAACAGTAATCTGTCATGAATCTATGTGGCATTCGTTTTCATTGCAAAAGTACAGCATTTTGTGGAATTATACAAATTATTTCATCATTATAAACAAAAAAAACAACCTACACAGCCAAATTGCTGTACTTTGAGCAAACGATGAATACATAATGGCGGCATATCCACTCACCACAGCACAACAACCAACCCATAAAGGATGGAATTGGAAAGGCTGTCTGCTGACATGAAACTCAAAAGACATTGAATGACATTATGAAAGGTTACTTTTCACAATGCAAAGCGTTACCTTTCACTTGGCAAAAGATTACTTTTTACAACACAAAGTCTTACCTTTCGTCACACCAATAGCATTTTAACATCTGTTATATTTTTATCTCACAAAAAGGCTATGAACACATGACAATTTGCAAGTAGTTGCCTCACTTTGGTTGCAGATTGACAAAAACACGAAACATCCATTATTGAAAGGAACTTTTTTATCCCGAACTCACGTATTCACCATTTGAAACGTGACCTCTTATAATTATGATTGGATTATCTTTATAATGAAGTTGTTTAATCTAATTTATATTCGTTAAAAATGCCTTAAAGCTAATTGGTTTAAACAAAATATCAATAAAAACAACTAATTTTGCATTCGGGCAGAGGCAACGCTTTCCAAGACATAAGAAAAAAGAAGCGTTATGCTCATCTTGCAACTTTAAAACCTGAGAGCTGATGCGCCAATTATATCCCAACCTCTAACACTGGAAAAAACAAATATGAAATATTGTTGTACGGTTTTATCCGTGTCAGATATAAACAAAGCCCGAAGTTTCTACGAAAGCATATTCGGGTTGGAAGTCTGTCAGGATTATGGACGAAATATCCTGTTCTCATGCGGTCTGGCTTTACAGCAGGATTTCGATTGGCTCATTGGCGTGCCCAAAGAGCAAGTCCGGGAAAAGCCCGACAATGTTGAAATTGTCTTTGAGGAACATGATTTTGACGGCTTTCTGCAAAAACTGAATGATTATCCCTCACTCAAATTTTTAGGCAATGTCGTTGAGCATGATTGGGGACAACGGGTAATCCGCTTTTACGATTTGGATGGACATCTCATAGAAGTCGGCGAGGAAATGAAAATGGTCATAGAGAGATTCATCTCTAATGGAATGGCTTTGGAAGAAGTTTCCCAAAGGATGGATGTTTCTGTCGATGACCTAATAAAACTATTGAATTAAACCATTGTCATGAACGAAAACCGCAGAGTAATTACGATATGGATTAGCATAACCGTGGCAATTATGTTTTTCCTGCCGTTTGCCGTAGCAAAACTTGCATCCGAATGTGCAGGTATGGCATTGTGCATGATGCTGTTCCTTGTCATAAACCCATTATATTCAATAATCCTTGGCTTTGTTTCCGGAAAAAATATCAAGAAATTATGGCATCTCCCAATCATCTCTGCCGTGGCATTTCTTGCAGGAGTATGGCTGTTCTTTGGGATTCAGGAACCGTGGTTTCTGGTATATGCCTCGATCTATCTTTGTATCGGAATAATCTCAATGCTGATTACAAACTATATAAAGCAAAGATAATATGCCATACATATCCATTGAAAGCGGCAGATTGACCGCAGAGCAAAAGAAAAAGTTGATTAAACAGCTCACAGTAACAGCTTCCGAGATAACACATATCCCGGCGCAGTTCTTCACTGTCACAATCAAGGAATTGCCTGATGAGAATTTCGGTATCGGTGGCAAGTCAATCAATGAAATAAAGCGTGATTACAGGCCATGAACGTGCGATTGAGAGAATTTCATCCGGCTGACGCAAATATTATTGCCGGATGGCTGAAAAGCGAGTATCTGATGCGTCAATGGTGTGCCGACAGGTATTCGCGTTACCCTGTCACGGGAAATGATATTAACTCATTTCATGACAAATTCATAGACGGACATTCTTCAATCGCTCTTACTATGGTTGATGTTGCAGAAGTCATAGGTTATATAACACTCAGAAAGCCAACCCCTGAAAATTCAGAATGGCGACTTGGATTCGTAATAGTTGATGATGCAAAGCGAGGTCTCGGCTTGGGTAAAAAACTTGTCGGCATGGCTGTTGATTATGCCCACAAAGAATTAGATGCGACTAAAGTATCGCTTGGTGTATTTGAAAATAATCCATCTGCAATACATTGTTATGAAGCTGCGGGATTCAAGCAAGTTCAAAAAGAAGAGACTGAAAGCTACACTTGCCTCGGTGAGATTTGGAATTGCATAGAAATGGAGTTTGTCGAATCTCAACAAATACATGATTTTCTATAATGGATAAACTGACAAAATCTATATGAAAGTAATAGGTATTAACGGCAGTTCCCACAAAGAAGGCAACACTGCGATAATAATCAATACGGTTTTTGAAGAACTGAATAAAGCCGGTATTGAAACGGAGCTGATTCAGTTGGCAGACATAGATATCCAACCGTGCCGCGCTTGCCTTGCCTGTAAAGGACATGGTAATTGTGTATTCAAAGGAGATGGTTTTTGCGATGTATTCAGCCGTATTGTTGAGACAGACGGAATTATTTTGGGCTCACCGGTTTATTCGGCTGATGTGTCATCGAAGATGAAGGCGTTTCTTGACCGTGGAGGAGTTGTTGTCGCCACCAATCCCGGATTACTTAAACATAAGATAGGTGCATCGGTGGCCGCAGTTCGACGTGCCGGAGGCATGACAGCCATAGATACCATGAATCATTTTATGCTCAACAAGGAAATGATTGTTATCGGCTCTACTTACTGGAACATGGTTTACGGCAAAGACATAGGCGATGTTTTGAAAGACGATGAAGGAATGGCAAATATGCGCAATCTTGGGCAGAACATGACTTCAATTATGTCTAAATTAAATTTGTAATAATATGCCATACATAACCATTGAAAGCGGCAGATTGACCGCAGAGCAAAAGAAAGAGTTGATTGAACAGCTCACGGTAACAGCTTCCGAGATAACACATATCCCGGCGCGGTTCTTCACTGTCACAATCAAGGAATTGCCTGATGAGAATTTCGGCATTGGCGGCAAGTCAATCAATGAAATCAAGCAGAACTATAAAGGTTAGGATTATGAATATTCAAAAAGAACTGGAACAGCTTTCTACAAGTAAAACAGGTTTACGTTTTAATGATGTGGATGTTATGCCGGAAACGATTTACGCAATCATGATAAACGAGGTTGTCCCATCATGCATAGAAGATGATTTCTATGGAAGACTGAATGCTGCGTATATGACAACGACAATTCCATTGTTCCGAAAAGCCGGGATAGAGGCAAGCTCTGTGCAGGATATTCTAAACAGTGGGATTTACATTACCAATGCCGTCAAAACGCCCAAAACCGAATATGCTGTTTCAAAGGAGAGTATAGAGGAAAGTCTGCCATATCTGGAAAGAGAACTTGCATTGTTTCCCAATGTCAAGGTTATCATGCTTATGGGGGATGTGGCAAAGAAAGCCTTCAATATGATTAGCAAGAAGGCAACCAAGAAAAATGCCGTTCCAAGCGTATCCACCTATAAATTGCGCAATACTGAGATTTTATATAACGGTATTCGCATCCTTCCATCTTATATAATGACGGGGCAAAACATACTGATTGAGAAATCAAAATTCGAGATGGCATCGGAGGATATTGCAACGATGTATCGACTTATTACAGAATAATGGTTCTTATAAGTCTGCACCATGAATGACAAGGAGTAATATTTATCTTCCGCATAAGCGAATAACAATTTTATTCAATAAAAATGAGACCTAAAGAAATACTACAAAAGTGGATTGATTGCTTCAACGCATCCGATGTGGCGGGAATTGCCGCATTATATGCGGATGATGCTGTAAACCATCAGGTAGCCAACGTGCCTATAGTAGGAAAAGAAGCTATATCTCGTATGTTTGCCGATGAGTTTGCAACAGCCAAGATGGTTTGCATTGTTGAAAATATTTTTGAAGATGGAGAATGGGCAATAATGGAATGGAAAGACCCATTGGGGTTGCGTGGTTGCGGCTTCTTCCATATCAAAAACAATCTTATTGTATATCAGAGGGGCTACTGGGACAAACTCAGTTTTTTGAAACAGCATAACCTTCCAATCGAGATGTCTCAAAGCTAATTAGGTTAAACACTTTCCAATATATGGCTGTTTTCTTTAAGTGCAACCAACAACCACGAATATGAAAAAAACGCTGAAACAGCTACAATAAAAGGCAATATGATGCGTTATATAGTCAAGACGAACAAATATTAACCAATCTTTATTGCCTATGCCGTATTTTACCCTTGAAGAATTATCACCACGGAAATCCACGTTACAGATTATTCTGCAAATAGCGCATTCGTACAGAACTGCAAAAGTCGGAAACGAGACAGCCGGATACACCTTGACGTAAGGAATATCCGGCTGTTTCGTTTCTATTATAGAATATGATTCCCGCTCTACAACCCAAATATGCGTTTGGCGGTCTTTGTCGTTATTGCATCAACCTCAGCTGCAGCAACGCCGTAAGCCTCTGCAAGACGATTGCATACCATTGCAACAAATGATGGCTCATTACGCTTTCCACGATGCGGAACAGGAGCCATATATGGGGAGTCTGTCTCAAGAACAATGCGGTCAAGTGGCACAACAGACGACAATGTCTGAGGAAGGTTGCTCTTCTTGAATGTCAACACACCTCCGATTCCTAACACAAACCTTTCAAATTCGAGAAGTTCCAATGCCTCATGCTCATTTCCAGTAAAGCAATGGAACACTCCGCCCGGCAGGTCTTTCTCATACTTACGTAACAGTTTGACCATTTCATTCTGCGCCTTGCGGCAATGAATCATAAGTGGCAGCTGTGTGGCAACAGACCATTCCACCTGCCTCTCAAAGCAGGCTAGCTGCTCTTTCTCGAACTCACGGCTCCAATAATAATCAAGTCCCACCTCACCTATTCCGATAACATCTGATGACAATAGTGCCATAATGCCATCCATTTGTTCCCGCCAATCATTCTTGACTTCCTCAGGGTGAATGCCAATCATCGGATGACAATAGTCGGAATATTGCTGGCATAATGCCAAAATCCGCCTGCTCGACTGCAAGTCTATGGCGGGAATGAACGCTTTCTCTATTCCTGCAGCCTTTGCACGCGTTATGACTTCCGAGAGGTCGTCCTTGAATTCCTCTCCGTCCAAATGTGTATGAGTATCTATCACGGCTCTGTTATGTTTGTTGGAAAGTAGTGTTATTTCTCACGCTTCATCATGTTTGCCGCAAACTCACGCAACTGTGCCTTATTGCTTTCCGGAACAGAGACTGCATCAAGATGACGCAAGGCTTCCTGATAGTAATATTCCATACGCTGCTTTGCGAGTTTGCCTATGCCTAATTTGTCATAAATGCCTGTCACAGATTTTATTTTCTCGTTTCGGTCGCAATCTCCGGCCATCACCTGTTCTGCAGAGAACGAGCACCATCTCTCCAATTCTGCCTTATCTCCACCTTCTGCCAGCTTCGTGGCATTGATGAGCATGAAAGTCTTCTTGTTCTCAATTATATCGCCACCGATATTCTTCCCAAAGACCTTTGGGTCTCCATAAACATCCAAATAGTCGTCCTGCAACTGGAAAGAAAGACCAAGTTTCTCACCGAACATGTAAAGGTTATCCCTGTCTTCCTTAGAAGCATCGGCGAGGATAGCACCAATCTGCATGGCACAGGCAAGCAGTACACTTGTCTTTAGGCGTATCATTTCTATGTATTCCTCCTCACAGACATCATTGCGTGACTCGAATTCTATGTCATACTGCTGTCCCTCATCTATCTCGAGGGCGGTTTTGGTGAACAGTCTTATCACATCAGGCATGTGCTTTGCGTCGCATTCTGCCATACGTGAAAAGGCTGTAACCAACATTGTGTCTCCGGACAAGACAGCCATGTTGGCATTCCATTTCTTATGTACAGTTTCCTTTCCACGACGCATGTCAGCATTATCCATAAGGTCATCATGAAGCAAAGTGAAATTATGATAAGTCTCTATGCCACAAGCACAAGGGAGTACAGCTTCAACGTCTTCTTTATACATATTGTAAGTCAAAAGCATCAGTATCGGACGAATACGTTTGCCACCAAGAGACAATACATACTTTATTGGTTCGTAAAGAGACTTAGGCTGCCTGTCATAATTTATATTATCCATATACTCATTGATAATGGCGAGTAGTTCTTTTGATGTTTTCATACTTATGTTATATAAATTAGTTCATAAATTTGCCGGAATCACAAAGCGAAGACAATCGGTATAGCTACAACCGTGCGTGCTGGCTTTCCCTTTTCCTGCCCTGGTTTCCATTTGGGCATAGCCTTGATGACACGTAAGGCTTCAGTGTTTAGGGGAGCATAAGATGGCTTGGCTATCTCAACATTTGTTATAGAGCCGTCTTTTTCCACAACAAACTTCACAGACACAGTGCCCTGCTGGTTCGCTTTGCGACAAGATGGCGGGTAGTGGAGCTCATTGGTAAGCCAAGTCATGAATATAGACATCCCGCCCGGAAACTCCGGCAACTGCTCTACAACACGCAATGGAACATCTTCACCGGCAACAGAAGCGTTGGCAGGGGCTATCGGATCCGCCTCACTCTCTTTCAGTTGGTCAGCATTATCTGACTCTGAAGTGGTGAATTTTACCTGCTCCTTCAATTCCTCAAGTTCTGCTTGGTCTGTCAGCTCATCAACCTTATTTATTTGATCCGTTGAGGAAGGCTGCTCATGAACCTTGGCGGCAATGACATCCTCTTCCGGTTTCAATGATGCCAGGAAATCCATGTCCACTTCGACATCATCAGAGATGTCTTCCAAAAGACGGGATGTGAAATTCACAGATTGCCATTGCAGCACCAACAAGAACATCCCTACAACAGCAATAAAAGCCAGTAGGAATATCTTCGGACGAAGCCGGTCTATGTCAGCACGATATGTCTTTCTTACTATCAAAATCGTTATTATATTATAAAATAATATGCAAATATACATCTCTTTTCTGGAAAAATGACTAACTTTGCTGATAAATTATAAATATTTATATGAAGAGAACGCTTTCCACTTGTCTTTTCCTCATTTTGACCGCAAACCTATGGTCTCAGGACGAGAGTCGGACAGAATATAATTTCCTTCGTCTTCCGGTTAGCGCTCACGCGGCAGCTCTTGGAGGCGACAACATCACGATACCTGATGATGACCTGATGATGATGTTCCAAAACCCTTCACTAATCATAGGAGCCACACCAAAAACGGTCGGACTGCAATACATGAACTATATGAGTGGATGCCATAACGCCTCTGCAGCCTTTAATATGGTGTTCAAAGAAAAGTGGAATGTGGGAATTGGAGTGCAATATATGGGGTACGGCTCCATGCAACACAGAGACGAATACAATAACGACCTTGGCACGTTTTCTGCTACAGACATTGCTTTGAGCGGGGTGCTTGGATATGAACTAATGGAAAACCTTGCCGGTGGCATTGCTGCAAAAATGGTATATGGCAATATCTCTTCATACACATCACTTGCCGTTGCCGTCGACCTTGGATTAAACTACTATCTTCCGGATGTGGAATGGTCATTTAGCCTCGTTGTAAAAAATCTTGGAGGACAGATAAAAGCGTATGATAATAATTATGAGAAAATGCCTCTTGACATACAACTTGGTGTCAGCAAGCAATTGGGCACATCACCACTGAGGCTTTCCGCAACTCTTGTTGACTTGAATCACCTTAATTACAAAATTATCAATCACTTAAGTATTGGTGCTGAAGCCCTGCTCTCAGAACAGTTTTATGTTGCGGGAGGATATAGCTTCCGTCGTGCAGACGAGATGAAGACCATTGACAGCGAGGGGAACTCTTCAGCCCATTCTGCCGGTCTGTCTATTGGAGCAGGCATAAACCTTGAACGATTCAGACTGAACTTGTCATACGCAAAATATCATGTATCATCATCAAGCATCATCGCAAACATAGCTTTCATACTATAAAAATATAACAAACAAATCTTATAATAATATATGAAAAAGATTACCATAGCCATAGACGGTCACTCTTCCTGTGGCAAAAGCACAATGGCAAAGCAGTTGGCTAAAGAACTCGGATATATCTATGTAGACACAGGTGCCATGTATCGCACGGTAGCATTGTATGCTATGCGCAACAATCTGATAAGCATGGATAATAAGGTTGACATGGACCAACTTTGCAACCAAATGCCACAGATTAACATTTCGTTCAAACTCAACGCAACAACAGGATGCCCTGACACTTATCTTAATGAAGAGCGTGTAGAGGATGAAATCAGAAGTATTAAGGTCAGCAAGCATGTCTCCCCTATTGCCGCCATCCCATTTGTCCGAGAAGCAATGGTGAACAAGCAGAGAGAAATGGGTAAAGGAAAAGGTATTGTCATGGATGGCAGGGATATTGGCACTACGGTGTTCCCCAATGCCGAACTGAAAGTTTTTGTCACAGCGTCGGCGGAGGTTCGCGCCAAACGCAGATATGATGAACTGCAAAAGAAAGGTATGCCGGCAGATTATGACGAAATACTGAAAAATGTCAAGGAGCGTGACCACATGGACTCCAATCGTGAAGTGTCTCCACTAAAACCGGCCGAGGACGCCATCCTTCTTGACAATAGTAATATGTCAATTCCAGAGCAGCAGGAATGGCTACTGGAAAAAGCGAAAGCATTACTTGAAGATTAAAATCGCAAAGAGGTTCAAAAATGCTCTTATGGATTGCTCATAATGTATCTGTCAACAATATGAGTAATCCAGATACATTATTTAAAATGTCATCTATTTGATGATTGCGAATCTGCAAATGGCAACTAATATTTACTTGCAAGTTTTTGCAAAAACAATCATCAAAAGCCCCGGATAATCATCAAAAAACTAATATTTGCAGCATTTTAACGTTTTTTTTATTGATTTTAACCGGAAAATTTGGAGGTATTAAGAAAAAACAATAATTTTGCAGAAGATATGATTAATTTCTTATTCCTTAATAAATATCAAAAATGAAAAAGAGTCTATTTATTGCAGTCTTTAGTATAGTTGCAATGGCTGCAAATGCACAAAACAATGAACACGGTTTTTATGGCAACAAGTTTTTTGACAACTGGTACATTGGCGTAAATGGTGGTGCATCAACAAAAACAACAAACCAGCCTGACAAATTCAGCGTAAACGGAAATGCAGGTCTCCGCATTGGAAAATGGCTGACCCCTTCTTTCGGTCTTGCATTAGAAGGAAACTATTATTTTTCCACTAAAGCAAATGGTAAGAGTGTTGGTCAGTATATCAACGAGATGTATGGTGAGAACTTAGAAAAAGAGAACACACGTTACTGGACAGCAGGAGTTTTGGGTTCATTAAACATCAGCAACTGCTTCTGGGGATATTTGGGACAACCACGCAAGTTTGATATACATGTCATAACAGGTATTTATTGGGGACAGAATACAACTAAGAATGGAACTGTAAAGAACATGATAAACCACAAGATTGGTTTGGATTTCAATTACAATTTCGGCAAAAACCGTGAATGGTCTGTATATGCAGAGCCTGCTATCATCTACAATATCGCAGGTGTCAACTCTGATCCTTATTCACAGGGCTTCCAAAGCGTGAAATACCATAGCAATTCTTCATTCTTGCAGCTCAACGTAGGTGTGAACTACAAGTTCAAGACTTCAAATGGTTCACACAATTTCCTCATTGTAGAGCCATGTGACCAGAACGAGATTGACGCTCTGAATAACGAAATCAACAGTCTCCGTGCAAAAAATGTTGCAGACAATGACGAAATCCAGAAACTCAGGAACGAGATTGCAAATCTGAAAAAAGCTCTTGAAGATTGTGAAAAAGCACCAAAGACAGTTATCAATGAGCCAAGTCTGCCGGCTGTATTCTATCAGCTCGACAAATCTGTAATAACTCCTGAGCAGGCTAACAATGTAGCGATTGCAGCAAAGATGATGCAGAATCACCCTGAACTTAAAATACAAATCAAGGGCTATGCATCTCCGGAAGGTCCACATGACAACAACATGAACCTTAGTGTACGCCGTGCAAATGCAGTCAAGGACATGCTCGTGAAGAAATATGGCATTGATCCAAATCGCATCACAGCTGAGGGTTGCGGTGAAACAGACAAGCTGTTCGAAGTATACGAGTTCAACCGTGTTGCAATGCTTTATATTGAAAAATAAAACAACAATCAATTCACGCAACTATTTTATCTAATAGTTCTTTGAATAAAAAATATCGCCACTACTGACAAGTGCATACTTATTGGTAGTGGCGATATTTTTTATAGCTTAGGTTATATATAATGTTTGAAAGCATATCATTGCTCAGACAAACAAAAAAAACTGGCACAAGCATATCAAAGCCAATTGTTCAAGGCATATTACCTTTAACTTTCCGCTTTGCACAGGCAATACTCGGTGGCAGAACAGCCGGCAACATATCCAACATGTTGAGCAGTTCTGCATAAAGTTCTGGATAAGGCTTGCACATCTTTGCTGCAAGATATATCATAAAAGCACGGCTACTGGGGCTCTCTTTCTCGTCACACAGATGTCCCAGACAATAATCAAGCAAATCTATACGTGGATTGTTATCTACAGGAAAATCAAGTAACAAAGAAAGAATCATCTTACGGCGGAAGGGCAAATCACACATGGCAAGGTCAGTCAATTCATCCCGATATGGCAAAAGCAACCTTGTACGAGTTTTCCTATCCATATTGTTCAATACCCATGCAGCATTCATCCGCACACGCTTATCAGAAGAATGCTGCAGCCAGTCCATAAGTAGCTTTATTTCAGCACCATCACACGACAATTCTTCTGCAATCTGCCTAACCTTTCCAATTGCATATCTGCCAGAAAAATCATTTTCATTCATCATTTCTTCTTGGTTCTTTTCTTTGGGAAATATTACTGCCCGCAAAAACTTATTGATTCCCCACAAAGATGGTTGACTTCCGATTTAGAAATTCAGCCCATGATTACTTTGCATTACCATACAACAAATGTAATCACGAGCAATTCTATTGAACGTAACAGCATTATGCATTGTCCGCCATAATCATCAGCTTGACTTTGGAAATACGCCTGCCCTCCAATTCAAGAACCTCAAAAGAGTAGTTCTTATATGCCAATTTTTCATGAAGCACAGGGAAATCACCTTTCAGTTCCAAAAGCATGCCTGCTATGGTGCCATTGTCACCACTTGCCTCGTCAAACTCATCATCATCGACATCAAGAATCTTCACAAGGTCTGTTATCAATGTTTTTCCTTCAAATACATATATACCATTGGCAATCTGCACGTACGAACGTTTTTCATCATCAAACTCGTCATTAATCTCGCCTACAATCTCTTCAAGAATGTCTTCAAGAGTAACTATTCCTGATGTTCCTCCAAACTCGTCCACCACAATGGCTATATGCACTTTGTTCTTTTGGAAATCACGCAGCAAATCATCAATTTTCTTTGTCTCAGGAACAAAATAAGGCGGTCGGATAAGCGACTGCCAACGGAATGTCGACGGTTTGGAGAGATGTGGCAGCAAATCTTTGATGTATAGCACGCCACAGATATTATCCTCGCTTCCCTGATAGACAGGGATGCGACTGTAATTATTCTCAATAACACATTTCAGCACATCGGCATACGAGCTCTGAATCTCCAAATCCACAATGTCCTGACGGCTGGTCATGACCTCTTTTGCCATCTCATCACCAAAGCGGACAATACCTTGGAGAATCCTTTCCTCCTCACGAATGTCATCCTTGTCCGTAAGTTCCAACGCTTGTTCCAATTCATCCACACTAAGGACATAATTATCCTTTTGCACAACTTTGGAAGCCAAAAAGCCTGTGGACATCAGTATAGACTCCAACGGCCAGAATACAGTCCGGCATGTCATCACCGCTCCGCATATCCTACGGCAAAATGCCAACGGATTCTGACGGCTGTATACTTTCGGAAGAATCTCACCAAAGAGCAATAATATAAATGTCAGCAGTACTGTAACACAGAGGATTTCAAGCCATACGACACCACCGAAATCAACAATATGTGTGAAAATATAGTTACACAGCATAACTATAGTCACATTGACAAGATTGTTGACAATCAATATTGTAGCCAAAGTGCGCTCGGAATCCTCACGCAAATATTTGATGGTCGCATCAGTGCTGGAATGTTCCGGGGCGAGTTCTGAAAGTTCATTCGGTGAAAGAGAGAAAAAAGCTATCTCCGAGCCACTCGCCAACCCGGAAAAGAAGATAAGAACAAGTGTCAGCACGAAAGCAAAAACAACACCAACTGTTGGTGTTATGAAATGCACTTGCCCTAATGATTGTAATATAATGTCCAAGTCCATCTAAAATGGAATTTCAATGTTATCTTTTTCCTGTCCCATGGCAGCAGGCTGCGTCTGCCCAGTATTCTCAGACTTCCTTGGTGACAGCATTTCCATATTATCAACAAGAATATCGGTTACAAGCTGACGCACTCCACGCTTGTCCTCCATAGTACTGTATCTGATACGCCCTTCTATATATAGCTTGTCGCCTTTATGAACGTAGCGCTCCACAACCTTTGCCAGTCCCTTGCTGAAAGTAAGTGAATGCCAATCCGTTCGGTCAGGAACCTGAGTTCCGTTGGGGAGAGTGTAGCCACGTTCTGTTGTAGCAAGCCTGACATGAGCCACGGCTTGGTCTGCCGCATAATACCTGACATCAGGCTCCTTTCCCACATTACCTATAAGCATCACCTTATTCATTGTACTCTATGGGTAAAGGTTTGCATTCACCAAGGAACTTGTACCTGAAATTCTTGCCTTTGGCTGACGGGAACTGGCTGCGTCCATCAACACGCGAATACAGATGGTCAACAATGCGATTATAGCAATCCATACCGGACATAGCCTTGCATCGTGCTACGAAATGCGTATCACGGTATTCGCTCTTGCCTGTGGACGGATTGGTCACGACACGCTTGAAATCAAGGCTGCCTTCATACCAGCCGAAATGCTCCTTCTGCAAAGAATAGACTGCCGATTCAACATTATGCACATTGGCATTCCTATAGTCATTATACCCCTGACCATAGAAAGAGTTATGCATGCTGCCTTCATTTGCCTGTGACACAGATTTTTTGCGATAGTCCTTGAATGCCTGCATCGTGTCCGCATCAGTCTTTATCATAATAAAATAGACCTTTGGACGCACTTTGTAGCGTTTAGGGAAACGGTTGTCACTTTCGTAATACTCACGTATATCCGAGGCTATGCGCTCATTCATACATATCTCGTCTATACCATACAGAAAAGAGATAGCGTCATCGGCATTGGTCACCAATATTTCGCTATCAAAATATCTTACATATAAATTCATTAGTGATGTCGTGTTTTTTCTTTGCTTTCCTTTAAAGAAAAGAAGAGCGGAAAACGAGACTCGAACTCGCGACCCCAACCTTGGCAAGGTTGTGCTCTACCAACTGAGCTATTTCCGCAAAAAAATACGGAGGTTAAATCCGCATTCTGATAAGATTCTTGAGTGGTGAAGAGGAGGAGACTCGAACTCCCACGTCACGATTGACACTACCCCCTCAAAGTAGCGCGTCTACCAATTCCGCCACCTCTCCAGCATATCTCAAAATCACAGAATACTCTGCAATATTGTGTGCCCAGAACAGGACTCGAACCTGCACGCATCGCTGCACACGCACCTGAAACGTGCGCGTCTACCAATTCCGCCACCTGGGCATTCAAACCTTTCCACTTCCACAAGAAGAAAGCCATTATTCAAGATGTGAGCGGAAAACGAGACTCGAACTCGCGACCCCAACCTTGGCAAGGTTGTGCTCTACCAACTGAGCTATTTCCGCATTTTCGTGTTCTTTACCAGAAGCATTTCTCCAAATGCGAGTGCAAAGGTACTGATTTTTTCCGAATCCTCCAAAATATTTCAAGCATTTTTTTGCAAAAAAGCTATTTTTCCACATTACACCTTAATAATATTAATAGGCATGGCATATCATGCTTCATCCGGCACCTTGCAAGACTCACACACGAAACAGATACACCAAACCAACCTGGAGAATTAGAAAACTCATGGTCTTTTTGCCCTCCATATTTCATGCGGAAACAATATAGAGACGACAGACAGCCTGATATCGCACGAATTTGTACACCCGTTATCTCACTGTATATCAAAACATTATCATCACAAAACAAAATCACACATACAAGAAAGCACCGCGAATGGTCACCTTTCGCCATTTTTTTGTAACGAATAACAGTGGATTTGCTAACCTCCCTCATTGCAAAAGGTTACTTTCCATGATGCAAGAGCTAACCTTTCACAGCACGAAAGATAACGATTGGAGACGCAGAGTGTCACATTTCATCTCTGAAAACTTAGTTTTTCCTATTATGATAAATAGAGAATTAGAAAACTCATGACATTTCTTTGCTGCAAAAAGGAAGGTGTATGGATGTCTCACAACAGGCGACATTATCCTTGCAACAGCAACAAGACACAATAAAAGCACTTTGGATGAAATGATGCTTGCGTAAGTGTTGGCATGTGCCAGACACTGCCGGACTCACAGCCACGACATGAGTCGGCATGGCAGAAATTTCCAATTGAAAACACAACCTATTCTTAATGCAAACACAAGCATCTGCATCGCTTTTCCTGCCAAAAACGCACAAAAATGAGCAAAAGGACAAAAATCACATACCTTTTTCTTAAAATTATTTTGAAATAACAAAAAAAAATCATACCTTTGCACAAATTTCCAAAGGCACATTTCCTTGACGTGCCTTTTTTCTAAAATTCACCCGACTTTATTCTAACAATACAATATGGTTGATACAGAAGAGCCTATAAAGCGCATGCGTAAAAGAGTTGTCAAGAAAGAAGCTCCTGACCATGTCTATAGTGTGAATGGCATTGAGGGAGAAAACCTTGACACCAAAGCATCACAAAAGAGAGCCATGGAAAGCGCACAACTATTCTCAACACCAATGGTCACTGATTCCGACTCCACAGCAAACCCTTTCCCTAAACATCGTGGGCGAAAGTCAAAAGCAGAATTGGAGTATCTTGCAAGAATCGCTGAGGAAAATGCGAAAAGCCAGAGTTCCCTTGAAACAGAAGTTGCCGACGAGAATTACAATGATGTGGATGCTGAGCAACCGGAATTTCCGGAAACTATCAGTGCAACAGACTACACTGATAATCAGGAATACGACTATTCGGAGGACGATGCCATGCCAGAGGAAGAGATTGTCGATGATGCCACCATTGCCCGGCTCCAAGAAAAGATGAATACACAAAACACGCCTGAGGAGGACACCGAGGACGAGGATGAGGAAGAGGAAGAAGAAGATGACGAAGAGCAAGACAGTGACTCCGAAGAAGATGCAGAAACCTCGGAAAACGGAATCTGGCTCGGAGACCCTGGCGACGGAACAGACTTCATCACAATAGAGGACTTGCCTATTGTGGACACAAACATGACTGTCAATGTCGACATATTTGACAATCCGCAAACAAACAAGATACTCTCAGCATCACTGCAAGTGTCGGAAGACAGCATACCATGCTTTGATTTCAAGGAGAGTATCAAGGCTATCGGTTTCACAGAAGTAATGGCGGAGGGCTATGCTTTCCTGCGCTCAAGCGACTACAATTATCTTTCTTCACCTGACGACATATTCATCCCTATGCCAAAAGTGCGCAAGTTAGGGCTGAAAACGGGAGATATGGTGGAATGCACAGTGTGCCCGCCAAACACCGGAGATAAATATTTCATCTTGCAGGATGTACTGAAAATCAACGGCAGAGACCCGCAGGAGATTCGTGACCGTGTGCCTTTCGAGCACCTTACCCCACTCTTTCCTGACGAGAAATACAATCTGTGCGGCAATCCAAAGACAACAAATCTGTCAACACGGATAGTAGACCTCTTTTCTCCTATCGGAAAAGGACAACGCGCACTTATTGTCGCACAGCCAAAAACGGGTAAGACAATACTCATGAAGGATATCGCGAATGCTATAGCATCAAGCCATCCTGAGGCTTACCTGATGATGCTCCTCATTGACGAACGCCCGGAGGAAGTCACCGATATGGCACGCACTGTGAACGCAGAAGTCATCGCCTCAACTTTCGATGAACCCGCAGAGCGTCATGTGAAAATAGCGGGTCTTGTGCTGGAAAAAGCAAAGAGGATGGTGGAATGCGGACACGATGTGGTGATATTCCTTGATTCAATAACCCGCCTTGCACGCGCATATAACACTGTCGCGCCTACAAGTGGAAAGGTTCTCACCGGTGGTGTTGATGCCAACGCACTGCAAAAGCCAAAGCGCTTCTTCGGTGCAGCACGCAACATAGAAGGTGGCGGCTCATTGACAATCATTGCGACAGCACTCATTGACACCGGCTCGAAAATGGATGAGGTTATCTTCGAGGAGTTCAAAGGAACCGGCAACATGGAGCTGCAGCTTGAACGTTCACTTGCCAACAAGAGAATATTCCCTGCTGCGAACCTTATACTGTCAAGCACTCGTCGCGATGACCTGCTGCAGGACAAGACAACTCTTGACCGCATGTGGATTCTGCGCAAGTACATCTCCGACATGAACCCTATCGAGGCTATGACGGAAATACAGAACCGTATGCGCGGCACACGTGACAATGAAGAGTTCCTGCTCACAATGAACTCATAAAAACAACAAGCCACGTGTCTTTTGCGAGTGCAATTCATTGTTTTAAGAACATGAAAATGCTTGCCAAAAGCACCTATACGAAATGTCCTCAAAACCGATTTGGCTTTGAGGACATTTCGTATAGGTAACTCTCTGTCACGCAACTTATTTGCGTTTGACTGTTATCGACTTGACAAGCCTGAGATTATATGCAACAGTAGCACCCGCAGCGTTTATCTTCCCATTTACAGCAAATGTGAATGTAGATTTGCCATTGTTACAAAGGTAACGAACGTTTCCACCTGTTTTTGTCTTTGACAATTTCACACCACCGGCATTGGAAACCACACTGTTGAGCTCATCCAATGCCGAATCAGATGAATAAAGCTGATTCAACACCGTAGCTTCCTCTGTTGTCGGGAAGCGCCATTCCATCAAACCATTCTCTGCATATTTGTCGACAAGCGCATTCGTTTCCGCTTTATGACTCTCATTTGCCATTGAATAAACATTGCTCCATTCATCAAGGGACAGCAATACAATATCCGCCTCTTCTGACGTTTTTTCATCCGAAATCACAACAACATGTCCATTAACGACTTCACCTGCTTTTGGTAAAGAAGACATGTACCATGTAGTCTCGTTATGACTGCCGCCTGAGTTTACACCAGGACCAAAATCAAAGGTTGTCTCAATAGGCTTTGCCCACTCCCCTCCTTGGATTGAAGCCGTTATGTCTGCATCGGATTCCACTCCATCATATTGCCCTGTAAATACATAGGGGACACCTGCGTTCAGTATGGCATTGTAAGTGTAGGAATATGACTGTGATGAGCCATCGGCAAATGTCAGATGCATCGTCAGCATAGTCTGTGAGTTCTGTGTCGGCATTACATAAAACGTTTCCGTAGTCCATGAGTCTCCGGATTTCCGACTTGGGACAGTAACAGACTTCGCGTTATCATACAAACCGTTAAATGACATGGTGCTATACGGTGTACTGAGAGAAATATCCATACTGGTGACATTTGCCGGCGTATTGAGCAACCTTACGTTTACAGCTGCTTGCCTGTATCCCATCCTGATACTTACTGACTGTGATGCAGACGAAGACACAATAACATCTGCATTGCCTGTAGAAAACGGTTTCATGGCATATCCGCATTCCGGCATGCGAATTATTGTTGAAGACAGCACATCGCCATCCACAAGCGAATAATTCTCCGGCAATGAAACTGCTGTTAACCGGTAAGTGCCTTTGGGGAGTTTAAGCACAACGGTGTTTTCCGCATCAGAAGTTATTGTTCCCGAAGCTTTGCACATACCACTCTCGTCAAAAGCATATATTCGGACAGGATATTCTATCGGTGTGTCACTGGCACTCCTCAATGAAATGTTCACAGACTTTCCCTTTGAAGATGGTACAGTTTCAACACCATCACCTTCATCAGACGTGAAATCAGCTTGCTCACAGGAGTTAAAAGTCGTCGCCAACAATGCAGCGATGCATACAATAATCTTTTTCTTCATAGTTTCAGTTGGTTTTAGTTTATCAGAAATAAATGTATATGAGCAGAATGTAAAGTTATATTCCAAATTCCCTCCGAATCTTTTATTCATTAAGAAATGTCAGCAAATTCACAAAGTAACCTAACATCAGCAAAGGTAAACCAATTATATTGAAATATCATAATATGAAATGAAAAATTATCAAAATTTCACAATTAAGACCCTCATTCACAGATATTAGGCATAAAAGAGAAGGAAAAACAGTGGTCATTCCGCTATAAGAAAATGCAAATCAACAGAAACCACAATGTCACAGAAGCCTGCAAAAAAGCAACTATCAAACAATAAGCCACATTAAATGCCACAGTTTTGTTATAGTAACTTAAAATCTTAATTTTCAACTCACTACTTTTATATTTTTTTTGTATCTTTGCATTTTAGATAACAAATACAAAGAAAAGATATGTTTGAAAACTTGAATGAACGTCTGGAAAGGTCGTTCAAGATACTGAAAGGTGAGGGAAAAATCACCGAAATCAATGTTGCGGAAACACTTAAAGATGTGCGCCGTGCACTGCTTGATGCCGATGTTAACTATAAAGTTGCAAAAACCTTTACAGACACCGTGAAGCAAAAGGCATTGGGCATGAATGTGCTCACTGCCATCAAACCGGGTGAACTCATGGTCAAGGTGGTCCATGACGAGCTTGCAGCACTCATGGGTGGCAAGGCTACAGAAATGAAACTGGAGTCAACTCCGGGGCATCCGGCTGTCATCCTTATGGCAGGCCTTAACGGTGCCGGAAAGACAACCATGTCAGGAAAACTCGCCCTGATGCTTAAGTCCAAGCAGCACCGCAAGCCATTGCTTGCTGCCTGTGACACTTTCCGTCCTGCAGCCATGGAGCAGCTCCGTGTACTTGCAGAGCAGGTTGCTGTGCCATGCTATATAGAGGAAGGTGCGACAAACCCTGTTGCCGTTGCAAAGGCTGCTATCAACCATGCGCGGCTCAACGGCAATGACATTGTCATCATCGATACCGCAGGCCGTCAGTCTATCGACGAAGAACTGATGGTACAGATTCGTGACATAAAAGATGCAGTGAATCCGGACGAGACCCTCCTTGTCATCGATGCAATGATTGGTCAGGAAGCTGTCACTACAGCAAAGACATTCAATGACAGACTTGAGATCGATGGTGTTATCCTTACCAAACTTGACGGTGACACACGTGGTGGTGCAGCCCTTTCCGTACGTGCCGTTGTCGACAAGCCTATCAAGTTCATAGGCACCGGAGAGAAAATGGAAGCATTTGATGTCTTCCATCCTGAGCGAATGGCAGACCGCATCCTCGGCATGGGTGACGTTGTGTCACTTGTGGAGCGTGCACAGCAGCAGTTTGACGAAGAAGAAGCAAAGCGCCTTGAGAAGAAAATACGCAAGAACAAGTTTGACTTCAATGACTTCCTCAGCCAGATTCAGCAAGTAAAGAAGATGGGTAACGTCAAAGACCTTGCCGCAATGATTCCCGGCGTAGGAAAGGCAATCAAGGATGTCGAAATTCCTGACGACCCTTTCAAGAACATTGAAGCCATCATAGGCTCCATGACACCGAAGGAGCGTGAGAACCCGGACATCATCAACCAGTCACGCCGCCAGCGCATAGCCAAAGGCTCCGGCACTGACATTCAGGAGGTTAACCGCCTGATAAAGCAGTTTGACCAGACACGCAAGATGATGAAAATGGTGACAGGCATGGGACCAGGCAAGATGATGGCTATGGCAAACGCCATGAAAAACCTTAGACGATAACATATTAGTATACATGCGTTGCCACATACACGGCAACGCATCTTAATTTATCATATTTCCATTCCAATGTACCAATTAATAGACGGAAAAGCAACAGCTGCAGCCATAAAGGCAGAGATAGCAGAAGAGGTCAAGGAAATCATGGCAACGGGCGGCAAGCAACCGCATCTTGCCGCAGTGCTCGTAGGGCATGACGGTGGCTCCGAGACTTATGTGAAAAACAAAGTTCTTGCATGCGAAGCCTGTGGCTTCAAGTCCACTCTGATTCGTTACGAGGACGACATCACAGAGGAAGAACTGCTTGATTGTGTTGACAAACTAAACAAGGACGAGGACGTTGACGGATTCATTGTACAGCTCCCACTCCCGAAACACATCAATGAACAGAAGATTATTGAAGCCATTGACTACAGGAAAGACGTGGACGGCTTCCACCCTATCAATGTCGGCCGTATGGCAATCGGACTCCCATGCTTCATTTCCGCCACACCACTTGGCATCATCACCCTGCTGAAACGCTACAACATTGAGACCAGCGGAAAGAAATGTGTTGTTCTCGGACGCTCTAACATTGTAGGAAAACCAATGGCACAGCTCATGATGCAGAAACAATACGGAGACTCCACAGTTACCGTATGCCATTCACATTCTGCAGACCTCAAGAAAGAATGCCGCGAAGCGGACATCATCATTGCAGCAATTGGCAGTCCAAACTTTGTCACAGCAGACATGGTAAAGGAAGGTGCTGTGATTGTAGATGTCGGTACGACACGTGTGCCTGATGCAACACGCAAGTCAGGCTTCAAGCTGACCGGCGATGTAAAGTTCGATGAAGTTGCGGAGAAATGTTCATTCATCACTCCTGTACCGGGCGGTGTCGGTCCTATGACAATCTGCTCACTGATGAAGAACACTCTCTCAGCCGGAAAGACAGAGTTCTACAAATAAACAATACATGATGAAATAGCATCTTGGAAAGTATTTTTTCAAGCGTAAGTTGTGCGAATCATAGTTTGCAGAACTTACGCTCTTTTCATATATAGGCAAGCATGATTACATGATGATTATCAAAAACTTACATTACCGCATTAAACTTAAGATAAAAATCATTTATCCAATACCTGCCAAAAGGTAACACTTTATGCGGTGAAAGGTTACCTTTAACATGACAAAACACAACCTTTGGCACTGTAAAACGTTACCTTTGACCATGACAGCATTTGCGTTACACTTTTACTATTGCCTTCTCTTGGTTTCCGTCATACCTTAGCGAATCAGTCATAATACTAAAAAAAGCAAACAAATTACATATTTAATAGGAGAAAAGCATCGTTTCTTGAGAAATTATTAGTATATTTGCACTAAATTATCATTCATTGGGCAAAGGCCGGCTTTGCAGTTTGTCTTACGCAAGGGAATCCTCTTTTGTTTTGAGGTCTTGAACGAGGACGGTGCCGAATCAGCATTTGCCCGGATGTGTAACCGTCTCCGTCCCCTTACGTATCGGGGAATGCAGGCAGACCAAAAACATTAATAGAACGAAATGAAAGTATTGAAATTTGGCGGAACAAGTGTAGGTTCTGTTGAAAGTATTCTCAGCCTTAAGCAGATTGTCCTTAACGCTGCAGAAGAGCAACCGGTAGTTGTAGTTGTCAGTGCCCTTGGTGGTATAACCGACAAGCTTATTGCCACATCACGCCTTGCCGTTGAGGGCAAAGACGAGTGGAAACAGGAATTTGACGCAATGGTTGACCGTCATCATAAGATGATTGACACCATAATCACTGATTCCAGAAACAGGGAAAAACTTTTTAACATTGTCGATGCACTGCTGGAACAGTTGCGCTCCATTTACTCCGGCGTCTACCTGATACATGACCTTTCGCCAAAGACTCAGGATGCCATTGTTGCCTACGGAGAAAGACTTTCGTCACAGATTGTGGCAACACTTATCGAAGGGGCACATTGGTTTGATTCACGGGAGTTCATCAAGACTTCTTCCAAGAACGGGAAGCACATTCTTGATTCGGAATTGACAAACAAACTTGTCAAAAAAACATTTGCCGACCTTCCACGCATCTCTCTTGTACCGGGATTCATCTCCATGGACAAGGACAACGGTGAGACTACGAATCTCGGACGTGGCGGTTCGGACTACACAGCATCCATCATTGCTGCCGCACTCGGAGCAGAGATTCTTGAGATATGGACCGACGTTGACGGCTTCATGACCGCTGATCCGAGAGTCATACCAGCAGCATACACCATCAACCAGCTATCTTTCATCGAAGCCATGGAGCTGTGTAATTTCGGTGCGAAAGTAATTTACCCTCCGACAATCTATCCGGTGTGTGTCAACAACATTCCTATCAGGGTGAAGAACACGTTCAACCCTCAACATCCCGGAACACTCATCAAGCAGAAGGTTGACGATGACAACAAGCCAATCAAAGGCATTTCGAGCATCAAAGGCACGACACTTATCACCGTGACCGGTCTCTCCATGGTCGGTGTCATAGGTGTCAACCGACGTATTTTCACAGCACTTGCCGAGCAAGGGATTTCCGTGTTCCTTGTTTCGCAAGCATCATCCGAGAACTCAACATCCATTGGTGTGCAGGACACCGATGCGGAACATGCCGTGACTGTGCTCAACAACGAGTTTGCCAAAGAGATTGAGACCGGAGCAATGTTCCCAATGTCAGCAGAAAGCGGTCTTGCCACAGTTGCCATTGTGGGCGAGAACATGAAGCACACTCCGGGCATTGCCGGCAAACTGTTCGGTGCATTGGGACGTTCGGGCATCTCTATCATCGCATGTGCGCAGGGTGCTTCAGAGACAAACATCTCGTTTGTCGTGCAGGAGAAATATCTCCGTAAGTCGCTCAATGTCATCCACGACTCCTTTTTTCTCTCGGAATACAAAGTCCTCAACATCTTTATCTGCGGTGTAGGAACCGTAGGCGGCAAACTCATAGAACAGATACGCGACCAGCAGGAAATACTGAAAAAGCACAGCCGCCTCAACCTCAATGTCGTAGGAATTGCCTCTTCAAAGAAAGCTATATTCTCGCGCGAGGGTATAGACTTGAACAAATATCGCGAGCAACTCGACCAGGCAGAGCCAAGCAATGCAAAGAAAATGCTTGAAGGCATACTGAAAATGAACATCTTCAACAGTGTTTTTGTCGATTGCACGGCATCTATTGAGGTGGCTAAACTCTATCAGGAGCTGCTTGAGCACAATGTCAGTGTCGTAGCTTGCAACAAGATTGCCGCCTCTTCCAAATACACTAATTACAAGCATCTTAAGGAAACGGCACTTGCTCATGGCGTGAAATTCCGCTTTGAGACAAATGTCGGAGCAGGACTGCCTATCATCGGAACAATCAACGACCTTGTGCATTCCGGTGACCGCATACTTAGGATTGAAGCAGTGTTGTCCGGGACACTGAATTTCATATTCAATGAACTTTCCGAGGAGGTGCCATTCTCGGAGACTGTACGTCTTGCGCACGAAAAAGGATATGCAGAACCGGATCCGCGCATAGACCTTTCTGGTATGGATGTTGTCCGCAAACTTGTCATTCTCGCACGAGAAGCAGGCTACAAAGTGGAGCAGGACGATGTCGAGAAGCACCTTTTCGTTCCGGATGAATATTTTGAGGGCAGTTTGGAGACTTTCTGGAAGAGGCTTCCGGAACTCGACAAAGAGTTCGAGGCAGAGCGTAAAGTGATGGAAGAGAACAATATGCGTTGGCGTTTTGTTGCAAAACTTGACAATGGCAAGACTAGCGTCTCATTACAGAAAGTTCCACAGGAGCATCCGTTCTACGAGCTTGCCGGTTCCAACAACATTGTCCTTCTTACAACTGAACGCTACAAAGAATATCCTATGCTCATACAAGGCTACGGAGCCGGAGCATCTGTTACGGCAGCCGGAGTGTTTGCCAATGTGATGTCTATCGCCAATATATAATAATGTGAAATCAAAGCATCAATACAATGAAATACATTATCATAATAGGCGACGGTATGGCAGATTGGCATAACGAGGAACTTGGTGGCAAGACTCTGCTACAAGCTGCAAGCACTCCCTATATGGATTTGCTTGCAAGAAACGGACGCACAGGCATGCTGAAAACCATTCAGGATGGTTTTCATCCAGGTTCCGAAGTGGCAAATTCCTCCATACTCGGATATGACCAAAAAAAGGTGTACGAAGGGCGCGGACCGCTTGAAGCAGCATCTATCGGCGTGGAACTCGCTCCTGACGACATGGCTATACGCTGTAATCTCATCTGCATTGAAGATGAGAAAATCAAGAACCATTCTTGCGGACATCTTGATACGGAGGAAGGAAAAGTGCTTATGGAACACTTGCAAGAGCATCTTGGCAATGACAGAGTTCATTTCTATCCGGGTGTGCAGTATCGCCACCTCCTTGTCATTAAAGGTGGAAACAAACACATACAATGCACTCCGCCTCACGATGTTCCGGGACAAGCGTGGCGTCCATTGCTTGTCAAGGCCGGCGAAGATACTGATACCGATAACGCGACAACACAACTGACACCGCAACAGACAGCTGAACTCATCAACAATTTGACAATCAGGTCACAAGAACTTCTTGCTAAACATCCGCTTAACAAGGAACGCATCGCACAGGGGAAAGACCCGGCAAACAGTATATGGGCATGGGCTGGCGGTTATCGTCCACACATGAAAACGCTCCCTGAGCAGTATCCACAAATAAAGCACGGTTCGGTAATCACAGCTGTTGACCTTATCCGCGGTATCGGAACTCTTGCCGGGCTGAGATGTATAGACGTCGAAGGAGCAACCGGTTTGTATGACACCAATTATGAAGGCAAGGCGGAAGCTGCAATAAAAGCATTACACGACGGAGATGATTTCGTCTATCTGCACGTGGAAGCAAGCGATGAAGCCGGACATGACGGTAACCTCAATCTTAAAATCAAAACGATAGAAGACCTTGACTCCAGGATTATAGGTCCGATTTACGAGAATGTCAAGAATGAGGATGTTGCCATTGCTGTACTGCCTGACCACCCTACCCCGGTTCGTCACCGCACACATACCGCAGACCCGGTGCCGTTCCTCATCTATGCACCGGGACTGACACCGGACTCTGTGCAGCAATACGATGAAGACTCCTGCAAAGAGGGCTCTTACGGAACTCTGGAGAAAGACGGTTTCATAAATGCTCTGATGAGCATCTGACAATTCCAATCACTGTAAACAAAACATTATTATGCTATATTATTCAACAAACGGAAAGGCTCCGTTAGCAACTCTTGAAAAGGCTGTCGTAAAAGGTCTTGCAGAAGACAAAGGACTGTATATGCCTGAGCATATCAAGCCACTCCCGAAAGAGTTTTATGACAACATTGAGAAGCTGTCCTTCCGGGAGATAGCCTACAAAGTTGCCGATGCGTTCTTTGGAGACGACATTGATGCATCATCTCTGAAGGACATCGTATATGATACATTGCAATTTGACTGTCCTGTAAAAGAAATCACAGAGAATATATACACTCTTGAACTTTTCCACGGTCCGACATTGGCGTTCAAGGATGTAGGTGCACGATTCATGGCACGCATTCTGCAATATTTCCTGAAGAAAGAGGGCAAACTTGATAAAGAACATCAGGTCAATGTCCTTGTTGCGACCTCCGGTGATACAGGTTCTGCCGTGGCAAACGGTTTTCTTGGTGTTGAAGGCATTCATGTCTATGTGCTCTATCCAAAAGGAAAAGTCAGCCCTATTCAGGAATGCCAGTTCACCACTCTTGGCAAAAACATTACTGCAATAGAAATTGACGGAGTGTTTGATGACTGCCAAGCACTCGTGAAAGCTGCGTTCATGGATGAGGAACTGAATCGCCACATGAAACTGACATCTGCAAACTCTATTAATGTTGCGCGCTTCCTACCACAAGCGTTCTACTATTTCAATGCCTATGCCCGCATGAAAGAGAAAGGTCTTGCGGACAAATTGGTTGTCTGTGTTCCGTCAGGCAATTTCGGTAACATCTGCTCTGCACTCTTCGGCAAGCGGATGGGATTGCCGATAAAGCGTTTCATTGCAGCCAACAATGCCAACGATATTTTCTACAAATATCTGCAAACCGGCGTCTATGAACCGAAATCCTCTGTCCAGACCATAGCTAATGCCATGGATGTCGGAGCACCTTCCAATTTCGCACGTATCATTGAGCTTTACAAAGGAGAACATCGGGATATTTGCGCAGATATTTCCGGTGCCACATACAGTGACGAGCTTATCCGTGAGACAATGAGACAATGCTATGCTACTACCGGATATATCCTTGACCCTCATGGCGCATGTGGTTATCGAGCTCTTGAGGAACAGCTGCTGGACGGTGAGACCGGAGTGTTCTGTGAAACGGCTCATCCGGCAAAATTCAAGGATACCGTTGACGGAATCCTTTCAACAGACATTGAGATACCGGCACGCCTTCAGGCATTTATGCACGGAAAGAAAGCGGTTGTACCTATGACCAAAGAATTTACAGATTTCAAACAATTCCTTCTTAATCAATAACAAACATGAAAAAACTTATCATCCTTGCCATTGCCAGCCTCCCTCTGAGCTCAATGGCACAATCCGAATGGGAATTGCCGGAGGACACTCAAGTAGAGAACACTAAAAACTCTAAAAGAAAGAAACAGAAAGAGCAGAAAAATACTACAGCTATTTCTGCACATAAGGAGACAAAACAAGCTATTTCTAAAATAGATCCAAAATATGCTGCAGGAAAAGTACCGGAAGTGAACGGTAAGGTGGAATGGGACAAGACTATAACTGTTCCCGGTGTTTCCGCTGACGAATTGTACGACCGCGCATTAAATGCCATACAATCTCTTACAAAAGACTCACTGCAATCCGACAGTCGTATAGCTGCAGTCAACAAGCGTGAACATATCATAGCCGCAAAGTTAGATGAGGAAATGGTATTCTCCTCCTCGTTCATATCAAAAGACTTTACCCAATTCCGATACACACTCATTGCGAATTGCAAGAACGGTGCTGTAGATATAAGACTTTGCCGTATTTCCTATGAATATAAAACAGACAAAAAAGAAATATACACTGCCGAGGAATGGATTACAGACAGCAAGGCCATAAACAAGAAAGGTACAAGACTATACCCTCTGAGCGGAAAATTCCGCAGAAAAACCATTGACAGGGTTGAAGAAATCTTCAATTATCTTTCACGAATAAGTAAACAATAACTAAGCAAAAAATGGAAACACATAAAAGAAAAATTGACAACGAATATAATGGAGGCAAAAGCCGTGTTTTCGTCATACGGCAGATTCTGAACATTATTTTCATGATTGGTGCAGTAAGTGGTGGTCTGTTGTATTGGCTTCAACCAGAACCGACATTAGGAATTCTTGTCATTATGACATCAATGTTCTTCAAAATGGCAGAATGTGTATTGAGATTCCGAAAATAGAAAGAGGCATCCCAAACAACACGGCTCTACATGTATTATAACTCTATAATTCGATAAGTGGAAAGACTTTTAATAATATCACTCTTATTTTTCTGTGCAATCACAACCAACGCACAATTTGACGACACACTACTTTCTGATGACGGAACTATGGTCGATGCAGACGGCAATATGACAAACGGACGCCGCGACTCTACTGCCCAACATAAGAAGATTCCTAAAGGACTCTATGTCTGGACAGTAGATGCTTTGTCCGGAGACATGAGCCATGCCGAACCTGATACGACTTCCTATCTCCGCATGAACCATGTGTTCCCATCAGGAATATATGGAGAATATCAGACCCTTGGCAATAACGGCTCCCCACGCATCAACAGGATTTTCATAGACAGAGATGATGATGACGATGAATTCATATTCACAAGCGGATGGTCGCAAATCATTGTCAAACCGCAGGACTTTCATTTCACAAACACTCTGTCGCCAATAACAAACTTTGAATACAACCAGTGCGGAAACAAGATGAACGGTGAGGACCACCTGAAAGCTTTGTTTGCCGTAAATGCTGGTAAGAAACTTGGAGTGGGATTCAAGTTTGACTACCTGTACGCAAGAGGATATTATCAGAATCAAAGCACCTCACATTTTAACTACACTATGTGGGGCAGCTATCTTGGCGACAGATACCAAGCGCACCTGCTGATGTCCACAAACCACCAGAAACAAGCAGAGAACGGTGGCATACTGGATGATAATTACATAAAACATCCGGAAATGTTCACGGACAACTTCAGTGAGAACGAGATTCCCACAGTACTCAGCAACAACTGGAACAGGCACGACAATCAGCACGTATTCTTCACACACCGCTACAGTTTGGGCTTCACACGCCGTGTTCCAATGACTGAGCAGGAAATTGAAGCAAAAAAGTTTGCCATTGCCGCTGCAAAGGAAAAGGCAGAGAAAGAAAAGGAGGAGAAGGAGGAAGCCGGCAACGGGGAAATCATCGAGGAAAAGCCACAACAGGAGAAAGAGGACTTCACCAAGGAAGAATACGTTCCTGTTACAAGTTTCTTCCATACAGCACAGTTTGATAATTACCGCAGAACATATCTTGCATATAGCTCACCGGAGAATTATTACAAGGATGACTTCTACAACTTGGAGACAGACTCCATCAACGACAGATATAAACATTCCTATCTACGCAACACTTTTGGTGTCTCTCTTCTCGAAGGATTCAACAAATATGCGAAAGCCGGACTCAAGGTGTTCGCTGCCAGTGAATTGTACCACTATTCCAACCCAATATCACCCCACGAGTTCAAAAGATGGAATGAGCACAACTTCAGTGTGGGCGGACAACTCTCAAGGCATCAGGGCAAGACTTTCAACTTTGATGTCATCGGTGAAGTGTGCGTTGCCGGAGACGATGCCGGACAATTTGAGATAGAAGGTAAGGCGGAAGTCAATTTCCCTTTGCTCGGAGATACAGTTACCTTGGAGGCAAAAGGCGGATTCAGTCTTAATGACCCAAGCGAATATTTTGAGACTTTCACATCACGCCATTTCCAATGGGATGAGAACCTTGACAACGCGACACGCACTCACATTGAAGGAAACTTCTCACTCCAGCGTACGAAAACGCGCTTCCGGTTCGCTGTCGACAACATCACAAACTACACCTACCTCGGAACATCATACGAATTGGGAGAAAACAACGCGCACATCGCCACAACAGCAGCACCGCATCAGGTATCGAGCGTGCAGGTCATCACAGCGCAACTGTGGCAGAACCTGAAGTTTGGCATCCTGCATTTTGACAATGTGCTCACATTCCAGAAAAGCTCGGATGAGACAGTCCTTCCATTGCCGAAATTCAATGTCTACAGCACACTCTACCTCCGATTCAAGATTGCCCGCGTGCTTGCCACAGACTTCGGTGTCGACATGCGCTACTTCACAAACTACTACGCACCGGAATATGTACCGCAGTTGCAATCATTCGCAATTCAGGAGAACCCGGACTTACGCACCAAGGTCGGCAACTACCCTATCTGCAATGTCTATGCTAACTTCCAGCTGAAACAATGCCGCTTCTTCTTTATGATGAGCCATGTCAACTGCTCCGGCAAGGGTAACTACTTCCTGACACCGCACAATCCTATCAACGGACGTGTGTTCCGCTTTGGACTCAACTGGACATTCAATAACTGACATGAATCTTGAAATAATGAATTTCATCGAGACGGAGATTCTCCCTCGATACAATGATTTCGACCGTGCCCATTCAATAAGGCACGCAACAAATGTAATCAACAAGTCCCTGACCCTTGCGCGCAATATCGGTGCGGACGAGGATATGGCTTATGTCATTGCAGCATACCATGATCTGGGACTTGAAGGACCTCGTGCAATACACCACATCACATCAGGAAAGATTCTTATCACCGACGCAAGGCTAAGACGTTGGTTCTCACCGGAACAACTGAAGATAATGAAAGAGGCCGTTGAAGACCATCGTGCTTCCGCTTCAAAAGCACCGAGAAGCATCTACGGAAAGATTGTCGCTGAGGCAGACCGCGAACTGGAACCGGAAACTATCATGCGCCGCACCATAGAATATGGTATGGACCATTATCCGGAGAAAACAAAGGAGGAACATTTTGAGCGGTTCTACAAACATCTGGATGCCAAATACTCCGCCCGTGGCTATATACACCTTTGGATTGCCGGTTCGGAGAATGAACAGCACCTGAAAAACATACGTAATATAATAGCCTCCCCCACTCTCCTCCGCAATCATTTTGAAAGGATTTACGCACAAATTCTCTCGGAATAAATTCTCTCCTAAAATAAAGAAACTGCTGAGAACCAATTTATAAAACTCCATATAAATTAGTTCTCAGCAGTTTTCTTATTATCTTACACTTCTGTTCTTAAGATATTCATCAAGTATAACCATCGCAGCCATAGCCTCAACAATAGGAACTGCACGTGGCAGAACACAAGGATCATGGCGTCCCTTTGCCTTCAGCACAGTAGGATTCCCTTCCATGTCGATTGTGTCCTGTTCTCTCAGCAATGTAGCAACAGGCTTAAAAGCTACACGGAAGACAATATCCTGCCCATTCGACAGTCCGCCTTGAATTCCGCCGCTATGGTTAGTTCGTGTCCGCACAGAACCGTCCGCATCCTTATAGAACACATCGTTCTGTTCCGAACCACGAGCACATATACAATCGAAACCATCACCGTACTCAAAGCCCTTAACAGCATTGATGCTCAACATTGCTTTGCCAAGGACAGCATGAAGCTTGTCAAACTCCGGTGAACCAAGTCCTACAGGACATCCTTTCACCACACATTGGATTATACCACCAATGGTATCACCTTCTGACTTCACTTCCTTTATCAGCTGTTCCATTTCCGCTGCCTTCTGCAAATCAGGACAACGGACAGCATTTGTCTCCGACAATGACAGGTCGTATTTCTGATAATCCTTTCCTATACCGACATTGCCAACCTGCATTGTGTACGCATGAATCTCCACACCAATCTGTCGCAGCACAAGTTTTGCCAATGCACCGGCGACACATCTGCTGATGGTTATGCGGGCAGAGGTTCTGCCACCGCCACGATGGTCACGTATGCCATATTTCTCGTGGTATGTGAAATCAGCATGGGACGGACGGAACAGGCAACGCATATTCTCATAATCCTGAGAATGCTGGTTTTGGTTATAAACGACAAATCCAATAGGACATCCTGTTGATTTTCCTTCAAATATTCCACTGAGAAACTCAACCTTGTCCGGCTCATTACGGCTTGTGGTTATCGCACTCTGACCGGGACGACGGCGGTTCAGCTCTTGCTGAACAAACCTTTCGTCTATTTCTATTCCAGCCGGCATACCATCAACAATACCGCCAATGGCAGCACCATGGCTTTCACCGAAAGTTGTCAATGTGAAGATTGTACCTGTGCTATTCGACATAGTAATCGGATATATTATTGATGATTATTCTATTCCTGACTATTCCGGTTATTTGCAGCCGCCACAGCCACCCGCACAACTTCCGCAGTCGCCGCCATGACAACCACCGCCGCAACTTCCGCAACCGCCCTCACCGGCAAGATGCGACATCATTGCCTGAATCTCCTGTGCCGAAGCCTCAATCTTTTCAACAATGCTGCCGACAAAATTCAGTCTGCGACCTGCCAAAGGATGATTAAGGTCCATCTTCACTGTCGTGTCAGTGATTTCAAGCACATGTCCGAAGAAACGTGCGCCATCCTCATTCTGCAAAGGCACAATAGCTCCGACCTTTATGTTCTCCGCATCAAACTTTCCGTCAATAGAGAACATGTCCTTACCCAAATCAAGCACACGGTCAGCGAAATAGTCACCATAAGCATCTTCCTTCTCAATGGTGAAGTCAAAAGTGTCACCGACATTAAGTCCGACGGTCTCCTCTTCAAACTTATCCAATGTCATCGCAAAACCGGAAAGATAGCGGAACGGCACGTCCTTTGTTGTCTCTTCCTCAAGAACGCGCTCTCCATTATCTCCAACTGTATAGAGCTTATAATCAACTCCAATCCTATAATTCTTTGTATCTGCCATAAAATTCTAATGTTTTTATTAAGTTTATGATGCAAAGGTACAAAAAAAAAATGAGATGTCCCCAAAAACAGTTTGGAATCTTTCAGGGAGCATCTCATTTTCCTCAATCCGCATGAACGCAAAAGCATCTGCTATGCCATACGTAAGAAAAAACTATTTGTCTGTAATATGCAGGAACCGCGTCGCACGTGACAACAGTGAACGGTCCTTATTGTCTATGAAAGCGTCCAGCAACAATGACCTGCCATTCAACGGAACCACGTCATAATCAGCTATATCTGCCGGAATAAGGCACGAATGTCCTTCATAAAGAACAACCTCAGACTCCAAAGACAACTCAGAGCGCATACGCAACTTGCAGTCTCCTTCCAAGCACATCGTTATTATAAAAGAATCGTATTTCAGAAGATTACGATGAAAAGGAGCCTCGACATCCACGACACGGACATTGAAGAACGGTGAGTCTATGCAGTGGTTTGCGCGATGAGCATCATCATCATAAATCGTACGGTACTCGTCTATAACCTCAAAGTCAAGAGCCTTTGATGCAAGTTCTGTATGAAGCTCACGAGGCTTGCCGTCTATGCCCGGGCGGTTATAATCAAATATACGGTAAGTCACATCGGAAGACTGCTGCACTTCCGCAAGAAAAATTCCGCCACAAATGGCGTGAACCCTTCCGGCAGGAAGATAGAAAACATCCCCCTTGTGAACCTCGTGCTTTGCAAGACTCTCGCATATTGTTCCGTCCGCAACCTTTCTGGCATACTCCTCCGGTGTAAGAGTTTCCTTGAAACCGGCATAAAGATAAGAACCTGGCTTTGCATCAATGATGTACCACATTTCACTTTTGCCCATCTTGCCATGCTCTCTCTGCGCCATCTCATCATCAGGGTGGACTTGTATGGACAAATCCTGCTCTGCATCAATAAATTTCACGAGCAAAGGCAACTCACAATCATATTTCTTGGCAACTTTCTCCCCAAGTATTCCATACGGGTACTCCTTGATAACTTCTGAAAGCAATCTGCCTTTCCACTTGCCATTAGCAATGACCGATGTTGATGAAGGCACACAACTTACTTCCCATGACTCCCCAACAGGTGAACCAGTCCTGACAACTCCTTTCCATTCTTCAAGTCTATTCCCTCCCCAAACCACAGTATGTAGATTTGGCTCAAACAAAAGTGGATACATTTTTTTTTATATTTATTATGGTTACATTTTTAGGATGCACAATCTCTCCATGAAAATCATATTCCTTTCCCATTTGTGGGATTAATAAATGAAAAGGGCTCATGAATTTCTTCAAGAGCCCTTAGCGGAGAGAGAGGGATTCGAACCCCCGGTACCTCTCAGTACGTCGGTTTTCAAGACCGATGCAATCGACCACTCTGCCATCTCTCCAAAAGGCTTTGCTTGCCTGCAAAGGATGAGTGATTTCCTAATTGCGAGTGCAAAGGTACGACTTTTTCATGAACTGTGCAAGGATTTCGGGAACTTTTTTCATTTTTCCTGCATTTTTGTTGTTTTTTAGAGGTGAAAAGCGATAAAAATGCCGGTTTTTCCCATAAAATCCCCTCTTAATGGCATAGCAAATCGAAGGTGACCTTTTGTACTGCAAAAGGTTACCTCCGACCAATAAAAATGTGACCTTCCGTCATCCGAAAGGTCACACTTCATTTTCTTATTGCCCGTCAAGGCAAACTTTATTTTATAAAGACCACACTTTTCTTTTGCAGAAAGCACAGACATACTATCTGCCAAGCGGGTGAGTCACCCAATACCAACCGGGCTTTATCTCTTCAGGAAGTTTTGCACACGGCTGCTGGCACGGCTTGCTTTCATTGCCATAACGGTCCATCGCAGTGACAGCAAAGAACATTTTCATTGGTTTGGTGATTGCTATTGATGTTCCCTTTCTACGCACGCACAGCAGATTCTCAGCCTTGCTCACATCCACAGGATAAGAATCCGATACATATACATTATATAACAAGTCTTTCCCATTGCTACTCCAACTCACATTTGCCCCCCCAGCAGAACTGAAGACTTTTATATCAGTAGGAGCTGGAACAGCATCACTTTCACGCCCACACATCACAGGCACTATGGCAGGGTAACGGCAAAAACTCTGACTCACGAAGTCATAAATACCCTTAACATTATCTGTGAAAAACTTTGAACGGAACATGCAAAAGCCTGCACCTTCATGACGAAGGACATAGAGCTCACGCGTAATGTCATCCAAACTCCAATTGCTCTCACGCGGATGCAGCATGTAAATTCCCAGTCCCGGCACAATTGCCTTGCCATGGCAACCTTCTATCCAGTCGACAGCGAAAGGATAGAAATTGTCTCCACGGAAATACATCATCGGATATTCTTGGTCCATATATCCCAAGCGCATCCACTCCTTGGCATCCTGCAGCACACGGCTTCGCGCATTCCAGCCACGGCTCCAAAAGCGGTTTGTATCATCATGTTTGCCAACAGGGGAACAACTCAGCTTCACCCACGGCTTCACAGCCCGCACAGAATCGTGCACAGCTTTCACGATACGAGTGATATTCGCCCTTCCGACATCTGCACGCGGCAATTTCGCCTGTGCTTCCGGATAACGAATATAATCAAGACTTATACCGTCAACATCGTATCGTCGTGCAATGTCCGCACAATAACGCGCCAGATAAGCAGCCGTGCGCGAGTCTTCCGGACGCATGTAGCCCTCCTGCCCTATCCGATAGACAATTCCCGGCTGCGAATTGCGGAGATGCTGGCATCCCACACCATTCCATTTTCCTACGGGAATGGCAACTACCCATGCATGGCACTCCATGCCGCGGCGGTGGCATTCTTCCACGGCAAAGGAAAGAGCATCATATCCCGGAGACTTTCCAGGGAAGCCTGACAGGCATCCGTCACACGGTTCGTTGCCCGAAGATGCTGTCGTTTGGAAGATGCTTGTCGCACGTATACGCGTCTGAATCAACACTGTATTGATGTTTGCGCGCTGGAGTTTGTCAAGAATCTTCCGCAACTCTTCCTGCTGCCGTGCCATGCTGTTCTGTGACTGGGAGTAGGAATGCGGCCAGTCAAGTCCGCCTATGGTGGTCAGCCACACAGCCCTAACCTCTCGTTTAGGATGTCCTATAGCAAAAGAACTGACGCTGAAAAAGCATATCAGCGACAGCGCAAATAATATTTTCCGTTTATTCAATTTCAATCAAAAATAGGATTCCACATTTGCATCCAATGAGATGCAAACGCCAAAAAACAATAAGACGAAGATACAAGAATGCACACAACGACATGGCACCCTCGCATCTTCGTCCTATGAATATTATCAGATATTCTTCAGTATCTCAAGCAAATGATCCCACACCATCTGCACTGACGGTATGTGAAGCTTCTCGTCCGGAGAGTGCACGCCACGGAGCGTCGGACCCATACTCACCATGTCGAGATTCGGATAACGCTCTGCAAACAATCCGCATTCCAGTCCTGCATGTATTCCCAAAATCTTAGGCTCCTTGCCAAACAACTTGCAGTAAGTCTCTGCAGTAACATCAACAAGATGTGAGTTTGCACGTGGCTGCCAAGCAGGGTAACCGTCGCCCTGCTCCACTTCTGCACCTGCGAGTTCAAAGCACGCCTTCACTGTGGCTGCGATGTTATCACGCTGGCTCATGACACAAGAACGCTGCGATGTAACAACCTCCATTTCATTGCATTGTGTGCGAACACTTGCAAGATTGCTTGATGTTTCCACAAGCCAGGAAAGTTCTTCGTCCTGACACATTGCGAACACTCCGTTGTCAACAGCCTGCAGGCAACGGATAATACGATTTGAGGCTTCTTCCTTTATCACCTGACCGGTCTCCGCCGAACCCATAAGCATTTCTATGCTTGGCTCCGTAGCATGATACTCGTCAGCAACTTCCGAGGCAAATATGTTCCAATCCACTTTCACCTCTTCCTTCTTTGACACAGGAACGGCAAAAACAGCCTTGCAGTCACGCGGAATGGCATTGTGAGCCTTTCCTCCTTCAAATGAGACAAGGCGCACCGGCATCTTCTGCATCTCATTGTAGAGGAAACGCGCCATCAGCTTGATGGAATTCGCACGCTTCTTGTTGATGTCGTCTCCGGAATGCCCTCCCAGCAGTCCCTTTATTTCTGCCTCCACAAAGAAGAAATCATTTCCAACCTCCTCCCTGTCGTACTTGAACACTGCTGTCGTGCCAATGCCGCCTGCACAAGAGATGAAGAACTGGCCTTCATCCTCTGAGTCCAGATTGATGAGGTAATCACCGGTCATGAAACCTTCCTTGATGCCCATAGCACCGGTGAGTCCGGTCTCCTCGTCACGAGTGAACACGCACTCTATAGGTCCATGCTCAACATCATCGGAACGCAGCAACGCAAGCTCCATAGCCATACCGATGCCGTCATCAGCACCGAGAGTCGTGCGGTCAGCCTTCAGCCACTCGCCCTCGACGTAAGTCTCTATCGGGTCAGTCTCGAAATCAATTTCCTTGCCTGCAAGGCTTTCGCAGACCATGTCCATGTGCGACTGCAATATCACAGTCGGTTTTTCCTCGTATCCCGGAGTGGCAGGCTTGCAAATGACAACATTGCCTGCTTCATCCACCTTTGTCGGAAGCCCTAATTCTTCACCGACATTCTTGAGATACTCTATAATCTTTTCCTCATGCTTTGAAGGACGCGGGATTTTGTTTATTTTCGCGAACTCATCAAACACTATTTGTGGTTTTAATTCATTTTTAGTCATTATTTAGTATAATTAATAAGGTTATATGAACTTTTTTTACTAATTTTGCACCTGAATACATCAGAAATGTGTTGCAAAGATACGAAAAATGATTGAAACTCTATTACTTTCGGTGTTAATTATTGCTATTGGCATGGCATTTATCGGAATAAAGGTGTTGCTGAAACCTGACGGGGAAATGTCGTCAATACATATCCATGACTCCCAAGCCATGAAAGACAGGGGAATACACTGCGTTATGGACCAAGACAAAGAAGAGCGGGAGCGTTCGGAGCATGTCAGCAGAAAAATACGCAAAAAAGCATAACCAGCCGAAAAGAAAAAGAAAAGAAACAACAAAAAACTATAAACAGAAATGAACAAGAACATCTTCCGCGCAGCAGCCATCGCTGCCTTCACCGCCGTATCACTGACAGCGTGTGACAAGTCAAAGAACGCAGATGAAGCTGCCGCTCCTGCACAGAACGCACCAGCAGAACTCAAAATAGCTTATGTCGAGGTGGACTCCATCATGACACAATACCAGTTCTGCAAGGATTACACACAGATTCTTACCAAAAAGGGACAGAACATAGAGGCTACCATACAGCAGAAAGGTCAGGCTCTCCAGACTGCCGCAAACAATTTCCAGCAGAAGATTCAGCAGAACGCATACACACGCGAACAGGCAGAAGCCATTCAGGCAGGCTTGCAGAAGCAGAATGCTGACCTTCAGGCTCTTCAACAGCGTCTTGGCGCAGAGTTCCAGCAAGAGCAGGAGAAATACAACATTGCTCTCCATGATTCTATCGCCAACTATCTGAAAAAGTACAACAAAGACAAGAAGTACTCGATCATCTTCTCAAAATCAGGAGACAACCTCCTCTATGCTGACAAAGCATACGACGTGACCAACGAAATCATAGCAGGGCTCAACAAGGCATACAAGCCGGCACCTGCCACAAAGAAAGAGAACAAGAAAAAATAATGACAAAGAAGGAGCGTACAGAACGCATACTTGAATATTTCCACGCACAGCAACCGGAAATCACCACCGAACTGGAGTTCGGCTCGGTATTCCAGTTGCTGTGCGCTGTCGTTCTCAGTGCACAATGCACTGACAAACGCGTGAATACGGTGACGCCCGCATTGTTCAAGCATTTCCCTACCCCGCAGGAAATGGCAAAAGCCGAAGCGGAGGATATACTTGAATACATATCAAGCGTAAGTTATCCTAATGCAAAATCCCTTCATCTCGCACAACTTGCAAGAAAACTTGTTGAGGAATTTGACGGTGAGGTGCCACATGATTTCGATGCTCTTGTCTCTCTCCCCGGAGTAGGAAGGAAGACTGCCAATGTGATGCTTGCCGTTGCATTCGACCAAGCAGCAATGCCTGTTGACACGCACGTCTTCCGCGTAAGCCACAGACTCGGGCTTGTAACGAAAAAAGCTGACACTCCGGAGAAGGTGGAACGCGAACTTGTGAAACTCATTCCGTCAGAACTCCTGTCCCGCGCCCACCACTGGATACTTCTCCATGGCAGATACATTTGCACAGCAAGAAAAGCGCATTGCAACAAATGCCCGATATCAGAATTATGTCCTTCCAAAAATAAATAATGGCAAAAGACAAAACAGCTTATGTCTGCTCCAACTGCGGACAGGAATCATCAAAATGGCTTGGCAAATGCCCAAGTTGCGGACAGTGGAACACATTCCGCGAGATACGCATCGCAGGCAACTCCGCAAAGAGTTCTTTAAGTATCGGGCAGAAAAACACTCCGACATCACACAAACTGCGCGACATAGCAACAAAGGACGAACCACGGCTCGACATGCACGACAATGAACTCAACCGCGTGCTCGGAGGAGGACTCGTAAAAGGAAGTATCGTCCTACTTGGAGGAGAACCGGGTATCGGAAAATCAACGCTGACATTACAGACTATACTCAACATCAGCGACATACGCATACTCTATGTCAGCGGAGAGGAAAGCGCACACCAATTAAAGATGCGCGCCGAACGACTGAGCAACGGAAGTAGTAACAACAACGATAACATCGATGTTGTATGCGAAAACTCATTGGAGAGCATCATTAACCTGATGAATGACATTCATCCCCAATTTGTCATCATCGACTCCATACAAACCATAGCCACTGATACCGTGGACAGTTCGCCGGGCTCCCTCACACAAGTGCGCGAATGCGCAGCAGCATTGCTGAGATACGCGAAAACAAGCAGCACACCGATAATACTCATCGGGCACATCACAAAAGACGGAGCCATCGCAGGTCCGAAAATCCTGGAACACATCGTTGACACCGTCATACAGTTTGAAGGCGACCAACACCACATGTACCGCATCCTGCGCTCCATAAAGAACCGCTTCGGCTCAACATCCGAACTCGGCATCTACGAAATGCAACAGACGGGACTACGACAAGTGGAAAACCCTTCCGAACTCCTGCTCACACAGGATCGTGATGGCATGTCGGGACTCGCTATCTCCGCAGCAATAGAAGGTGTGCGCCCATTCCTCGTCGAGACACAGGCGCTTGTCTCCACTGCAGCCTACGGCACTCCGCAACGTTCGGCAACAGGATTCGACCAACGCCGCCTGAACATGCTGCTCGCCGTACTTGAGAAACGCGTGGGCTTCAAACTCATACAGAAGGATGTCTTCATAAACATCGCCGGCGGACTGCGTGTCACGGATATGGCAATGGACTTGTCAATCCTTGCGGCTGTCATATCAAGCAACATTGACATCCCCGTCGAAACGGGCTGGTGCATGTGCGGTGAGGTCGGACTGTCAGGAGAAGTGCGCCCCGTCAACCGCATAGAGCAAAGAATTGCAGAAGCAGAGAAACTCGGATTCACAGACATCATCATCCCGAAACACAATACCGCAGGAACGGACTTAAAACGGTTTCACATCAGCATCCACCCCGTACGAAGAGTGGAAGAAGCTCTAAAACTGTTGTTTGGATAATCAATACAATAACAAAATAATTTCAAGAACATTCTCCGGAAAACAACATACATACAAACAAAACCAACTACGGCAGGCATTCAAATATGAACACCTGCCGTAATTTATGCTTTCCATGTGCAAAGCCGTCCTTTATCAATCGTGGAAGTTCTTTATGCGCTGCTCTTCCGACAACTTGCATATCAGCAATGTGTCATCTTTCTCTGCCACGATATAGCCGTCAAGTCCCTGTATGACAACCTGTTTCTCTTCGGTAGTATGTACAATGCAGTCATGAGAATCAATCATGCGCACATTGCTTCCGATGCATCCGTTGCCATTGACATCATGCTTGACAAGAGTCCACAATGAGCCCCATGTGCCAAGGTCACTCCAACCGAAATCAGAAGGCTGGACATATATTGCCTCTGCATTTTCCATAATGGCATAGTCCACAGAGATGCTTTCGCACTCAGGATAAACCTTGTCTATCATAGCCTGCTCCTCAGGTGTGCCATAAACGCTTTCCAAACTCTCGAAGATACGGTTTATCGTAGGAGCATAGAGACGGAAGGCATTGACAATGGTTGAGACACTCCACACGAAAATTCCTGCATTCCAGAAGTAGTTATTCTGCTTGACATACTCCTTGGCAGTCTCAAGGTCCGGCTTCTCACGGAACTGCTCTACGGTAAAGATTTCCTTGTTGCGCAGGGTGTTTGAAGCAAGGTCTGCCTGTATGTATCCATATCCGGTCTCCGGACGTGTCGGCTTCATTCCAAGAGTGACAATGGCGTCGCTCTCACTTGTGAACTGCAAAGCAGACTTTATCACGCGCTGGAACTCCTGTGTGTCTGTAACGATATGGTCACTCGGTGTCACGACAATATTGGCATTCGGATTCTTTGACTTTATGCGCCAGCTGACATAACAGATACATGGAGCTGTATTGCGGCGGCAAGGCTCACTGAGAATATTCTCACGTGGAATTTCAGGCAACTGCTCGTGAACCTTATCCACATAAGCAGCATTTGTGACTACCCATACATTTTCCGGGGCACAGATTCCTGCGAAACGCTGCATTGTCAGTTGCAACAACGACTTTCCTACACCAAGCACATCAATGAACTGCTTTGGCGTCTCTTCTGTACTCATTGGCCAAAAGCGGCTGCCTACGCCACCTGCCATAATCACGAGGTTGTTATTCTTCATAAATATATCAGGAGATTAAAATTATTACCGTATTACTGCATCATTGGTGCACATCGTTCTCTGCATCAAAAAATTACAGACTGTCGAAGAAATCATCAAAAAGACCGGGCGAACACTTCTGTTCCTCCTCATGCTGCTCCACCGCATTTTCCTCTTCCTGCTCCCTGAACTGAAGCATCAGTTGCCTCGACTCTCCGGAATCAGGATTCAGGCGGTAAAAGCCACGCGCTCCCACACGTTCAATAGGAGACCCGGGAGTTTTGCTCCGTCGCTGAAGATAGGAGGCTACATCACGACTGACATCCTCCATGGATATTGTCTCAAAGAATGTATTGTGAGCATTGTACACATGCCGCACAATCTTCCTTAACGGCAATCCGTCAGGAATCCTCAATAACAATTCCGTTATGTCCTTACTGTAATCTGCCAAATGATGCGTGAATATTTTTCTATTACTTTCGTTGTATATAATCAGGAGAAGCAGGCTTTTGCATAAAAGCATCCTGCCTCTAAAAACAGCAAAAAGGAATTCTCCCTGCCTAATGATGGACCGGTAGAATTCCTTTTGTTTATCAAGAGTGAGATATTTCAGAAAACGCCTCTTCTTGATGAGCCTTTCCCTTGATTAAGCAAGGACAAGCTTGTCTGCTTCTGCAGCAACTTTGCCTTCCTTCATCAACCATCCGGCTCCCATGAGCACTTCTGTCTCACTGATGTTTGCAGCCTTTGCTATCTGTGCCACTGTCATTGGCTGTGCCTCACTTGCGAGTGTCTGATAGACATCACCTGCACGGAAGCCTATATTCTCAACTGCCATGTCAACAGTCTTAACTGTCTTGGTTGCACAAGTTTTCTTTGCTGTACAAGCCTTTTTCACTGGTGCAGCTTTCGCCACCTTTGTTGCTGCTGCCTTTGTTGTTACAGTAGCTGTTTTCTTTTCTGCCATAATTATTTACCTGAAAAAATACAAGTCTCTTTTCGTAATTATGGTGCAAAAGTAAACATTATTTTCGACATGAGCAACAGGAATCGCACGATATTTCAAGCATTTACGCCATTTTGGCAACAGACACGCAATTTTATTGACAAACATCAAACTCCACGACTGCTAAACATCAAGGATTCAATCCTTCAAGTCCAATTTCAGTTGCAACTCATCAAGCTGCTTCCGGTCAAGGGCTCCCGGTGCGTCAAGCATGACATCGCGTCCACTGTTGTTCTTAGGGAAGGCAATGACATCACGGATGGAATCCAAGCCGGCCATAAGACTTACGAAACGGTCAAAACCAAATGCAAGTCCGGCATGTGGAGGAGCACCGTATTTGAATGCGTTGATGAGGAAACCGAACTGCTGCATTGCTTTTTCGGGAGTGAACCCAAGAACTTCGAACATCTTTGCCTGCAGCTTGCCGTCATGGATACGGAGTGAGCCGCCACCGACTTCCACACCGTTGCATACAAAGTCGTACGCCTTTGCACGGACCTTTGCAGGGTCAGTGTCAAGCAATGGAATGTCATCAGGATTAGGCATAGTGAACGGATGGTGGGTAGACATGAGTCGCTGCTCCTCCTCACTCCATTCAAACAGAGGGAAGTCTATAATCCACAGACACTCAAACTTATCCTTGTCCATCAGTCCAAGGCGCTTGCCCATCTCAAGACGCAAAGCGCACAGCTGCACACGTGTCTTGTTAGGCTGCTCACCGCTGAGGATAAGAATCAAATCGCCTTTCTTTGCTCCACACTTGTCGGCAACTGCCTGCAACTGCTCCGGAGTGTAGAACTTATCTATGGATGACTTTATCGTACCGTCTGCATTCAGCTTGATGTACACCAGTCCTTTTGCGCCAACCTGCTGGGATTTCACAAAATCAGTCAGCTGGTCAAGCTGCTTACGAGTATAGGCAGCACAGCCCTCAGCGACAATACCGCCGATATAGTTTGCGGAGTCAAACACCGCAAACTGTCCTGCCGGGAACACTTCCTTAAGCTCCCGGAACTCCATTCCGAAACGAAGGTCAGGCTTGTCCGAGCCATACTTTTCCATAGCCTCTTTCCAAGTCATCTGACGCAGCTTTGCCGGAAGTTCCACGCCTCTTATTTCCTTGAACAGTGAACGTGCCATATCCTCAAAGATAGCTATGACATCGTCCTGGTCAACGAAGGACATTTCACAGTCAATCTGTGTGAACTCCGGCTGGCGGTCAGCACGCAAGTCTTCATCACGGAAGCATTTCGCAATCTGGAAATAACGGTCAAACCCTGACACCATAAGCAACTGCTTCAAAGTCTGAGGTGACTGTGGAAGTGCATAGAACTGTCCAGGATTCATACGTGAAGGCACAACAAAGTCACGCGCACCTTCAGGAGTGGAACCGATAAGGATAGGTGTCTCCACCTCGATGAAGTCACGTGAGTCAAGGAAATTGCGTATAAGTATCGCCATGCGGTGACGCAATTCGAGATTCTTGCGGACGCATGAGCGACGCAAATCAAGGTAACGATACTTCATTCGCAGTTCATCGCCACCATCGGTATTGTCTTCTATCGTGAAAGGAGGAGTCTGGCTCTCACTTACAATATTCAGTTCGGAGACTATTATCTCTATGTCTCCTGTAGCAATCTTGGAGTTCTTGGAGTAGCGTTCTGCCACAACACCGGTCGCCTGAACGACATACTCACGTCCAAGATGACCGGCTTTCTGGCGGAGTTCCTCCGGAGCGTCATCACTGAACGCAAGCTGCGTAATGCCATATCGGTCACGGAGGTCAACAAAAATCAAAGCGCCAAGGTTGTGCACGCCCTGCACCCAACCGGCGAGAGTCACAGTCTGACCTACATTCTCTATGCGGAGTTCACCGCAGGTATTTGTTCTGTACATCTTATATATTAAATAATGTATGTTTGTTTACGGAATGCAAAATTAAGAAAAAATTATGGAATAATCAAAATTTCCCTTATTTTTATTTGCCATAAGAGAAAAAAGTTGTAATTTTGCACGTGGGTCATACTGGTTAGATCGGGGAACTCATCAAATAATTCAAGAAAACTGAGAACGCGTGTACTCAATGGCGGGCCACAACGGAGTCCGGTTATCGCGAGGTCACTGTCGAGACTTGTCCTTCAAACCTCACCTCTGTCCTACTCCAAGCCATTTTCAGAGCCGGTGGATTACAAAGATACATGGCACTCTACCTACATAAGGAGTTTTCATCACAATCACAGTATGACCCACTTTTTCTTCCTACAACAGACTTTTTTCAACAAACCGTCAAACCAATAAGACAGCAAAGGCTCCTTTTCGGAGCCTTTGCTGTCTTATTGCGGTCATACCATAACTATTGCCAAGAATCATTTTTCAAAGGACTTTCATTGTCAGTTTCCCTTGTCTGGAAACAATCATCTTTATCCTGTACGACGTCGGCGAGTCAGGCACGCAGACAGAGGCAGTCAGCTCAACACTGCCGTTTGCAACCCCATCTATGCCAATATCACTCAGCACAGCCTGCCGTAGGTATGAAGCAGGGACATATTTTGCAAAATCACGCTTATACACGTCTGCAGAGAAAAGCCGTTGCGCACCTTTATAGACACACACATTAATGACATTGTCGTAATAGACTTTCTCCACCAATATGCCATTCTCATTGTACGATGTCCTGACAACCTTGTACGTCGAAGGGTTGACTTGCGTATACACATGGTACCTGTCCTCGCCATCCCCCACTATGGAGTCACGCTTTATCAGGCGATGCTGGTTAAGCACAACAGGTTTCCTCCCGTCAAAGATGTATTTGTCATAAGGATTATCCGACTTGCACAGATGCACAGCATCACCATTACGGTTCTCAAAATCAAAAAGGTGAGCCGTATGCCTTGTGATAGCATAACGCACCTCAGTGTTTCCGCGAAGCATCAGCGTATCACCTATAATGGCGAAATAGACAGGAGACAGCATGGAATCCGCATAGATGATACTGTCGCCTTTCACCATCATCGTCACCTCACCATCGTCACCGTTAGTCCAAACGCCTTGCAGAAGAGCTTTCGCGTCCTTGTCTTCTTCAAGAACGGCGGTATTGTCCCTGACGGCATCATAACATGACACAGACAGCAAACAGGAAGCCATAAAAAAGAATATCTTACGCACAGCAGTAAAATCCATTTATCATCCAAACAACACATGCCGTTCACACCGCACTGCAAACGGCAAGCCTCTTACCCGAAGACCTCGGCATCCTTCAGCCACTTCGCCTTCATATCCTTCTCGCTCGTCAGGATTTCATTTGCGTCTATCGGCCACTTGATATCAATGTCCGGGTCATCAAAGCGAATGCTCGCCTCACTCTGCGGGGCATATACATTATCTACTTTATAAGTAAATACCGCCTCGTCACTAAGCACAAGGAAGCCATGAGCAAACCCTCTCGGTATAAAGAACTGCGTCTTGTTGTCCTCGCTAAGTTCCACCATGACATATTTTCCGAATGTCGGCGACCCTTTCCTTATGTCAACCGCCACATCAAGCACCCTGCCCTTTATGACACGGACAAGTTTTGCCTGCGAGAACTCCCCTTTTTGATAATGAAGGCCGCGGAGGACACCATAGCTTGACTTCGACTCGTTGTCCTGAATAAACTCCGTATGCCCTCCAACGTTAGCATCAAAATCAGACTGGCGGAACGATTCGAAAAAATATCCGCGCTGGTCATTGAACACTTTTGGCTGAAGGATATAAACGCCCTCGATTTCTGTCTTTATATATTCCATCTCTGATTGTTAATATTTATAACGTATTATATTATCTTGCAAAGATACCTCTTTTATTTCACGTACGCAACTATTTTGAATATTTTTATAGAAAACCCGGTCATTTATTGCCCTGTGAGATTCTAATATTTTCCACCAAGTTTGTCAAAAGCGCGAATTTCGCGATCTTCACACACTCCGGTAACAACCTGTATTTCTGACAGTTATATTTTCAGAGAAAGCAAAAACGCACCAAACATGCAGCAAAAGGCAACCTTTTGGCATAAAAAAGGCAACGAAAAACCAATCAAAAGGTAACCAAACGACAGGCAAAACGTTACCCTTCACAACATTAACCAATACAAACCATCTGCAAATCAGACACAAACAGCAAAACAATAGGTGTCCGTCTGTTAATTTAACCAAAGTTAACCATAAAACTCATGCTGTTTTTCAAAAAGGTGCAAAACAAAAATTTTGAGCATAAAAATCAAAATCTCTTGCCTTATGATTTGCGGAATCGAACATTTTTTAGTAACTTTGCACTCGAATTTCGCATACGGATTTTTACATGATCAGACTGGACAAACATATCGAAATACTTCTCTTGGACAACGACTGTGTCATTGTCCCTGGGCTTGGTGGCTTCATGGCTCATCATGTGTGTGCACGATATGACGCTGAAACACAGTCTTTTCTACCACCTTTGCGACAGCTTGGGTTCAACGCTCAATTACAGATAAACGATTCCCTTCTTGCACAATCCTATATAGAGGCGTATGACATCAGTTATCCGGAGGCTTTGCGCCGCATCGAAGACGAAGTGACCGAACTGCAGCAGAAGATACGCAATGAAGGGAAATGTGAACTCAATGACATTGGAGCACTCACACTTAATGACAATGGAAAAATAGAGTTCGAACCTTGTGAGGCAGGAATATTGACACCTGAACTTTACGGGCTAAACACAATAGACATAGCCCCTCTTCGTACAACAGCAACAGTTGGACAGAGCGAAGTATCTCATGCTGGCACACCTCACCAAGAGCCGAAACCGGCTCCTCAGTTGGCTGTAGCACAAGACATTACAAGACCTGCAGCAGAAGAGGAAGAACCGGAGGAGCCAGCAACAGAGCGTACCATTTCAATACGTGTCAGCACAATAAAACATGTTGGCACAATAGCTGCCACAATCCTCGCACTGCTTGTCTTCTCGCTACCTGTGGGGCAGACATCCAAGCCAACTGTGTCCGAAAGCTACATGGACACTGGGATTCTGTACAATATCCTACCGGAGCAGATGCGCAATGCGGACACTGCCGCAAAAAGCGTTATGCAGCACAAAGCAAAGCCTGTAAACAGAGAGGAAGTGACTGCCAAGGAAACAACGAAGCAGGAACCGGCTCCTATTGCTGAGGCAATAACAGAACAACAGTTTTTCAGCATTGTACTTGCAAGCCGTGTGCCAGAAGACAATGCCCATGACTTTGTAAAGCAATTAAGAAGCCAAGGCTTTGACAAAGCAGAAATGATAACTCGCAAGAATGGGGCGAAAGTCATCTATGGACGCTTCTCTTCCGAGAAAGAGGCTTTGGACTCACTGCGAAACCTACGCAAAAAATCCGGACATTTCAATGACGGATGGATTATGGAGTTCTGAAAACAAAAGGAAATGCATTAGCTTTTAAGTATATCCATAAATATGCTTATGCCAACGGTAATGTATAACTTTTGTCGCTGACACATATTTTTTTTATAACCAAAACAAATACTTTTCAGATGAAGCGCGTACGTTGCCCCAAATGCGATAATTACATAATCTTTGACGAGACAAAATACGAGGATGGCCAGCAACTGGTTTTCCAATGTTCGGAATGCGGCAAGCAGTTTGCCATTCGCATGGGAGTGTCAAAACTGCAAAGGACGCAACGCGATGCAAACCCGGAAGAAGAAGCTGAAAAGACGGAATACGGTTCGATTCATGTCATAGAGAACGTGTTCGGATACAAGCAAGTTATCCCACTGCACCTTGGCGACAACATCATCGGAAAATATGCAAAAGGAAATGACATCAACTGCCCGGTCGAGACAAGCGACCCTTCGATGGATCTTCACCATTGCGTGCTGAACATCTCACGAAACAAAAAGGGCGAACTGAAGTATATCCTCCGCGATGGTCCTTCAAACACGGGCACCTTTGTCGACAATGACATCCTCGGCGACAGGGAACGGCGCGTGATTGACCACGGGACACTGTTCACATGCGGTGCAACAAGCATCATTCTTCACATAAACGACAATGAAGAATAGATTTTCTATAATTATATTTTCATTGTTGTTGCTCTCCTCCTGCGGAATAGACAACAACATTAAGAAAGGCGAGGCTTTCCTCGCCCTTGGCGAATATTATGACGCAGGAGAACAGTTCAAGAAAGCTTATTCCAAGACTCCGCCAAAAGAGCGCGCAAAGCGTGGTATGCTCGCACTGAAAATGGCTCACTGCTATGAACGCATCCATGCCTCACAGAAAGCTGTTGGCGCATACCGCAATGCCGTAAGATACAACACTGCAACAATCAACGACCGCCTTAGCCTTGGCAGACAGATGCTGAAAGTCGGTGACTATAAAAACGCTGCCATAGAGCTGCAAATGGTTCTTGATTCCATGCCTGACAATATTCTGGCACAAAACGGTTTGCTCTCCGCAAAAATGGCACCGCAATGGAAAAAAGACGGTTCACGGTACATTGTGAAGAAGCAGGACATTTTCAATTCACGACGTGCCGATTTCTCGCCCATGCTTGCAGGTGACCAGTACGACCAACTTTACTTTACCTCAACTCGTAATGACGCTGAAGGAGACGAACTTAGCGGCATTACGGGAACAAAAGCCGGAGACATTTTCGTCTCACAAAAAGACGACAAAGGAAAGTGGTCCAGACCGGAAGCAGTCACAGGTGGCATAAACACAGAATATGATGAGGGCACATGTTCCTTCTCGCCTGACGGCAGGGAAATGTACATCACTCAGTGTCTCAATGACGGAGAATATCCACGCTATGCACAAATAGCCAAGTCAAACCGATCTGACGCTGCATGGGGCAAAGCCACTGTTGTCGAGCTTACAAAGGATACACTGTCAAGTTTCGCCCACCCTACCCTGTCACCTGACGGAAACTGGATTTATTTCGTAAGCGATATGCCCGGAGGACAAGGAGGACTGGACATTTGGCGTGCACGCATCACGGCTGCAGGATTTGGCGGAGTGGAGAACCTCGGGTCACAGATAAACACTCCGGGCAATGAGATGTTTCTGGCATTCCGCCCTAACGGTGATTTATATTTCTCTTCCGACGGACTGCCGGGAATGGGAGGGCTGGACATTTATTATGCCACTACTGACGCGAATGGAAAACTAAAGATTGAACATCCGGGCTACCCCTTGAACTCCAACGGTGATGATTTCGGCATGACATTTGAAGGATTGCAGAATAAAGGCTACTTTTCATCCAATCGTGCAGACCTTGGACGTGGCTGGGACAAAATATACTCTTTCGAGAACCCTGAGATAATACAGACTGTAAAAGGCTGGGTATACGAGAATGACGGATACGAACTTCCGAAAGCTCTTGTCTACATGGTTGGCAACGATGGCACTAACCTGAAACTCAATGTAAAGGGTGACGGTTCTTTCGAGCAAAAGATTAACCCGGATGTTGATTATATATTCCTTGCCACTTGCCCGGGATTCCTTAATCATAAAGAGGAACTAAGAGTACAAAAAGTGGAAGAATCAGAGGAATATACATTACAGTTCCCACTGCCGAATATCGGCATCCCTACACTCATCAACAACATAAACTACGAGTTTGATAAAGCAACACTGACACCAGAATCCACAGAAGCTCTTGACAAACTGGTGGACTTGCTCAACGAAAATCCGAACATAACTATAGAACTCTCTGCCCATTGTGACTATCGTGGTTCGGCTGCATACAACAAAACCCTGTCACAGAAACGTGCGGAATCGGTATGTTCCTATCTCAAATCCAAAGGTATTGCAGCCGACCGCCTCACTCCACGCGGCTACGGTAAGGAGAAACCGAAGGTCATACGCAAGAAACTGACAGAGACATACAAATGGCTGAAAGAGGATGACCGTCTTACTCAAGAGTTCATAGAAAAGCTCCCGAAAGACCAGCAGGAGATTGCCAACCAGCTGAACCGCCGTACAGAGTTCATCGTTCTCCGCACAACCTACGGTATGTTTGACGAGAAAGGCAACCTCAAGCCTCTGCCAAAGAAGCAGCACAAAGAGGAAAACAACGCAGATACAGAGTTCTTCGACATGGAATAATATGTCCCTCTATGGGGAAAACTATATTTTTTTAATACCTGAGACAATAAAAGTGGTGTTCAACAAATCCATAATTCACGGATAATGTTGAACACCACTTTCTTCTTCATACTGGTCGTTCAAACCTTGTTATATAATGCCAATGCAGCTATCACACTCTGCTCACCTGCTTCACCCCTTTGACAACACGGAGCTTTTTCATCAGTTGCTCAAGACGGCTTGTGTCATCAATATTAACGACAAGTGTCCCTGCAAAGAGACCGTCATGGCTGTCAATATTGATGGAGCGCATCAGTATACGCTCTTCCTTTGAGATTACGGACGTGATGTTTGACACAATACCTATGTCATCATTGCCTATCACACGCAGCGTAATGGCATATTGCCCACAACCTTTGCCACTCCACTGTGCATCAACAATACGATAACCGAAACGACGGCGCAGTTCGGGCGCATTAGGGCAGTCACAACGGTGAATCTTTATACCACCGGAAACAGTGACAAAGCCAAACACATCATCACCGTAGATAGGATGACAGCAACTTGCAAGAGTATAATCCAGCCCCTTTTGGCTTTGGTCTATGACAAGCACATCGGAACGTGAGCCCTCAATACCGCTTCTATTTGATGCCGCACCAGTGATATACTCGTCAGTCAATTTGAAATCAGCGGCAGAACGATGGTCAGGGTCAATACGCTCATCGCCTGCCAAAGAAGACTGGACTGGTTTTGGATTCTTAAGCAGAGCGTATTTCTCTATAACCTCCTGCATGTCAAGAATCCCCTCACCGACTTGGCGATAGAACTCCGCAACTTCCTTCAGCCCGAGTTTTTTCACAAGTTGTTGTATGGTAGCCTCATCAAAGTCCAGTTTCCTGTTCTTCAACCTGCGTTCCACCATTTCTTTTGTTATGGCAATTTCCTTGACAACAGTCTCCTTCAATGCAAGCCGTATCTTTGACTTGGCACGTGAAGTATTGGCTATCTGCAGCCATTCGCGCTTTGGACGCTGCTGCACATTTGTGACGATCTGCACCTGGTCACCGGAACGCAGTTCATAGCGCATATTCTGCACTTTGCCATTAACCTTCGCACCGGTACAATGGCAGCCGACTTTGGAATGGATGCAGAAAGCAAAGTCAAGGACGGTGGAACCCGCCGCCAACTTAAAGAGGTCGCCCTTAGGAGTGAAAACATATATTTCTTCGTCCTTCAGCGACTTCCGGAAGAAATCCATCACCTCTAAATCATCACCGGCTTCCATTGCAGCGCGAATGGAAGCAAGCCAGTCATCCATGCCACCACCTTCTTTGACGCCTTTGTAGCGCCAATGGGCAGCAAGACCATGCTCTGCAATGTCGTCCATACGCTCGGTGCGTATCTGAACCTCCACCCACTTGTTTTCCGGACCAAGAACAGTTATGTGCAGTGACTCATAACCATTGGACTTTGGTACAGACAGCCAGTCTCTAAGGCGTTTGGGATTAGGCTGATACATATCGGTTATGATACTGTAAACCTGCCAGCACTCCATTTTCTCCCTCTCCGGCTTTGAGTCAAGGATTATCCTTATGGCAAAGAGGTCATAGACACCCTCAAACGGACACTTCTGTTTCTTCATCTTCTGCCAAATGGAGTGTATGGATTTTGTCCTGCCTTTTATATGGAATTTCAGTCCTTGCGCCTCCAGCTTCTCCTGTATAGGCACTATGAAATTCTGTATATAAGCATCACGCTGCTTTTTCGTCTCATTCAGTTTGTCCTTGATATGGTAGTATGCGTCATGCTCAAGATATTTCAGCGAAAGGTCTTCCAGTTCGGATTTCAGCTTGTAAAGTCCAAGTTTGTGAGCCAAAGGAGCATACAGATAGTTTGCCTCCTCAGCAGCCTTTTGCCGTGCCTTCGCATCCGGACAGCACTTTAAGTTGCGCATAAGGTTGACCCTGTCGGCTATCATCACAAGGATTACACGCATGTCCTCTGCAAAAGAAAGCAGGAGATTGCGGAAATTCTCAGACTCGATTGTCGGTGTCTTCTCATAAAGGGACTGAATACGGATTATCCCATTAATAATGTCTGACACACCTGCCCCATATTTATCAAGAATATCCTCCTGTGTGGTATAACCATTAAGGACACTCCTGTAAAGCATTATTGCAATGACACTGTCACGCTTAAGCCCAATCTCATCTATTGCAATAACAGCTGTCTGCAACGAGTGCAGGATTGGGTTAAGATGAAAGACATCACGCCCTATCCTACCATCCTCCAAAGACTGCAGAACCTGATGACGTATATTACGCTCGTCATCCTGATGCAGGAAACAGCCAACTTTCTCCTTCAACTGTTCAAGCAGAGTGGCTATTTCCTGCCTTTCTGCTTCTGTAAAACTGAGTTTCTCCTCCATAACATTTACAAATTATTTTCACATACACCAAACATCGAAACGTTCTTTTTGCCATAACCGAACCAATCATATCTGACATGATTTGCATACAGAAAAAGACATGCTATTCCCAACGTCGCTGCATTTGCGATACAAAAATAATAAAATTTGTTATTACCTCTGTATTTTTTTATTATTTATTTTTTGATTTAAAATAAATTCACTAATTTTGTAGCAACGATAGAAACTTAACTATGGCATACCTTTTACGACACAGCAACACCATTGCCATGTTGTAATCCATTGAAATCGCATAATCTCTATAGAAACCATAAATCTAAAAAAACATGTTATCAGAAAAAGATTTGCAGCAACTTGCCTCAAAAGGCATCACACCTGAGAAACTTGAACAGCAACTCAACGAATTCAAAACCGGTTTCCCTTTCCTCAAACTCGAAGGTTCCGCAGTAATCGGAAAAGGCATCGTAGCTCCGTCTGCAGACGAAGTAAAGACCTATGTACAGGCATGGGACGCCTATAAAGCAGAGGGAAAGAAGATTGTGAAGTTCGTACCTGCATCCGGAGCAGCTTCACGAATGTTCAAGGATATGTTCGCTTTTGCTGACGCGGACTATGACGTGCCGACAACTGACTTTGAAAAGAAGTATTTCGACAACATCGAGAACTTCGCATTCTACGATGCACTTGACGTTCTTCTCAAAGAACAGAAAGGCAAAGGAGTGAAAGAGCTTATCGCTGAGGGTGACTACAAATCAGTTGCCAAAGGCATGCTTGCAAAAGACGGTCTGAACTACGGTCAGCTGCCAAAGGGCATGCTCTTGTTCCACAAATACGAGGAAGGCGCACGCACTCCAATGGAGGAGCATCTCGTGGAAGGCGCGCTGTATGCTGCATCCAACGGCGAAGCAAACGTGCATTTCACAGTCTCCGGCGAGCATCTTGACTTCTTCAAGCAGAAAGTGGCTGACAAGGCAGACTATTATGCTGAGAAATACGGCATAAAGTACGACATTTCATTCTCTGAGCAGAAGTCTTCGACAGACACTGTAGCTGCCAATCCTGACGGAACTCCATTCCGCAACGAAGACGGCAGCTTATTGTTCCGCCCGGGTGGTCATGGCGCGCTCATAGAGAACCTTAACGACATCTCTGCCGATATCATATTCGTAAAGAACATTGACAATGTCGTACCTGACCGCCTGAAGCCTGAGACAGTGGAATGGAAGCAGGTGATTGCAGGTGTGCTCGTGACATTGCAGAAACAGGCATTTGAATATCTCGAACTCCTTGACTCAGGAAAGTACGACCACGACAAGCTTATTGAAATTGTAAAATTCGTACAGAACGACCTGTGCTGCCGCAAACCGGACATCAAAGAGCTTGAGGACGCAGACCTTGTAATCTATCTCCGCAAAAAACTCAACCGCCCGATGCGAGTAGCAGGCATGGTGAAGAATGTCGGTGAGCCTGGTGGTGGTCCGTTCCTTGCATATAATCAAGACGGCACTTACTCTCTGCAAATCCTTGAGTCAAGCCAAATTGACAAGAAGAACGAACAGTATATGAAGTATTTCTCCGAAGGAACACACTTCAATCCGGTTGACCTCGTTTGCGCAGTGAAAGACTACAAAGGGAACGCTTTCAACCTGCCTGACTATATAGACCGCACAACAGGCTTCATCTCTTCCAAGTCAAAGAACGGCAAAGAGCTTCAGGCACTTGAACTTCCTGGACTTTGGAACGGTGCAATGTCTGACTGGAACACCATCTTTGTTGAGGTTCCACTCGGCACTTTCAACCCTGTGAAGACTGTCAACGACCTTCTCCGCGACCAGCATCAGTAAACATCTGCTTTGCTGAAGACATAGCAAATAGCAACATACAAGAGGCTGTCCGACAATGTTTTGCGTCGGGCAGCCTCTTGCTTTATTTGTGCCCTTGATTAATATTCCACTTAACAAGCAAACAATAAGTAACCATTGGTATGACAAAAGGTAACGCTTTGCATAACAAAGTGTTACCTTTTATTGGATAAAGTGTTACCTTTTACAGTACAAAGTGCCACACTTTACTTTTTCGTTCCTCAACCCGCATTTAAAAGTGAAAAAGCATCGCTAATACAGAAAATTTCTGTACTTTTGCACACGCTAAACTTTTCAAAGAGCTTTATTGGCACAAACTCACATAAACAGTATATAGCAAAATGAAAAATACAAGTATTTTTTGCCGCTCACTCTTACGCGGGACAGGTCAAGTGATGTTCATGGACAATGTAAACACCGGAGCATTGTTTCTTACAGGAATCATAATCGGTTCATGGATGTACGGCACTGTAATTGTGGCAGTTGGCGCAATGGCCGGTCTCATAGCGTCAACCATACCGGCATATCTTCTTCACAAGGGAGAGAAGGATGCAGACCAAGGGCTTTGCGGATACAACGGCATACTCATCGGATGTGCCTTGCCTACGTTCTTTGCCGACACTCTGTTTATGTGGACTGCGCTCATTGTCCTTTCTGCCATGTCGCCGTGGCTCAGGGAGTTGATGAATAAGCCGCTGAAGCATCTTGGCATCAATGCTCTCACCTTCCCTTTCATTCTGTTGACTTGGCTATCTTTCTGCTTTGCCTTACCAACAGCAACTTCCGTACCGACAGAAACGGTGCACGGCATTACCGTTTCCTCTCTTGCAGAGGGCTTGATGAACGGAGTTTCCCAGATATTCCTCATCAACTCCTACATCTGTGGCGCACTCTTCCTCTTAGGCTTGCTCATTGCTGATTGGCGTGCGGCAGTATGGTGCGCCTTGGGTTCGGCAGCCGGAATCATCCTTGCATTTGCCTTTAGCCAAGACACAACAGCAATAACAAACGGACTTTACGGTTTCAATCCGGCATTGACAGCCATTGCCTTGGGAACTGTTTTCCGCAAAAGTGCTATGCTTACGATTGTCGGAATCATCATAACATTCTTTATCCAAATAGCTCTCGCGCATCTGTTGCCACAGGTCGGCATACCGGGACTGACAGCACCGTTTTGCATTGCGACATGGATTATACTGGTAATCACGAGTAAAAGGAAAGTAAACGAGTAGTCTGATATAAAACGGATATATCAGGCATAATACCATTTGTTATTTTATCACCCAACCCTATGAGCGTATGATGACAGAAATTGACCCCAAAAAGACAACGCGTGCCTACGCATTCGAGGTGTGGATGCAGGCACCAATGCCTATGGTCACATTCTTTAAGACACTGGATGTGACACGATTACGCAAGTTAAGCAGAAAGCGAGACTTGAAATTCAACATGCTGATGTGCTGGTGTATCGGACGGGCGGCAATCCAAATAAAAGAGTTTTTCATGTTGCCTGTGGGCAATAAGCTCATGCAGTTTAACACACTCGCAGTGAACACAATTGTCATGAACAAAGATGGAGAGGTCAGTTCATGTGACATTCCACTGTCAGACAGTCTGCAAAAGTTTAATGAAGATTACCTCCAACTGACCAAACAGGTGCACAATTCATGTGCCAATCACGACCTTACGGACAGTATGGTGATTGGAACTTCTGCGTTAGTCCAGTACGAAATAGATGGTGTAGTGGGCATGTACAGTGGCATTTTCAATAATCCGTTCATGATTTGGGGCAAATATCATCGCGGATTGTTACATACGAAACTGGCTATCTCATTCCAATTCCATCACACTCAAATGGACGGCGCACATGCTGCACACTTCTTAGACTTATTGCAAAAGGAGATTGATTGTTTATAAAAAGGTTCCGTTACTGTCAGGGAGTTACCCAATCCGAATGGTTTCCTTATTGGTTTTATACTGTTTCCTTATTGGTTCGGATGACCAACGAGACTTGAGTTAGCAGTAATCCAGAAATTGCTTCTCACCATCTTACAATAAAAAATGCAGGAGTAAATTCTATAAAGAACTTACTCCTGCATTCTTATATATAATTATACTGTATAGAAACAGTATGAAATCATGCACTCATTACTTTGCATAAGCAACAGAGCGAGTCTCACGGATAACAGTAATCTTCACCTGTCCCGGATATGTCATCTCTGTCTGAATCTTGTTTGCTATATCGCCGGACAAAGCCTCTGTCTCAGCATCAGTCATCTTGTCTGCACCGACAATCACACGAAGCTCACGACCGGCCTGAATAGCATAGGTCTTTGTCACTCCCGGATAAGACATTGCTATCGCTTCAAGGTCATTGAGACGCTTGATGTAAGCCTCCACAATCTCACGACGGGCACCAGGGCGAGCACCTGAGATAGCATCACAAACCTGTACGATTGGAGCAAGGAGAGTCTGCATTTCCATTTCGTCATGGTGTGCACCGATAGCATTGCAGATGTCTGGTTTCTCCTTGTATTTCTCTGCAACCTTTGCACCATAGAGAGCATGTGGCATCTCGTTCTCCTCATCAGGCACTTTACCAATATCATGGAGCAATCCGGCACGCTTTGCTTTCTTAGGATTAAGTCCCAATTCGCTTGCCATTACAGCACAAAGGTTAGCTGTCTCACGAGCGTGTTGCAGGAGGTTCTGTCCATAAGAAGAACGGTACTTCATCTTTCCGACTATACGCACAAGTTCAGGATGCAAGCCATGGATGCCAAGGTCTATTGTTGTACGCTTACCTGTCTCAACAATCTCATTGTCAAGCTGCTTCTTGACCTTAGCCACAACTTCCTCGATACGTGCAGGATGGATTCGGCCATCGGCGACAAGCTGGTGCAGGGCAAGACGGCAAACCTCACGGCGGATAGGATCGAAAGCAGAGATAACGATAGCCTCCGGAGTGTCATCAACAACAATCTCTACACCACAAGCAGCCTCAAGTGCACGGATATTGCGACCTTCACGTCCGATGATGCGACCCTTGACCTCATCATTGTCGATATGGAAGACAGACACACTGTTTTCTATGGCTGTTTCGGTGGCTGTACGCTGGATTGTCTGGATGACAATCTTGCGTGCCTGCTGGTTTGCATTGAGCTTAGCCTCCTCGACAATGTCGTTGATGTATGCCTGCGCATCAAGACGTGCCTTGTCCTTCAAGGTCTCCACAAGGCGTGCTTTAGCCTCGTCGGCAGAAAAACCGGAAATCTGCTCAAGTTTGTACAGTTCCTGCTCCTCCATCTTCTGAAGTTCTTCTGCCTTGACAGCAACCAAATTACGTTCATTGTCAAGTCTTTTGGCTTCATTGTCAAGCTCTTGGCTCTTACGGTTCAAGTCTCCCTGCTGGCGATTCAGTTCCTGCTCACGCTGGCGTACACGCTGTTCGCTCTGCTGGAGTTTTTGATTACGGTGCTGTGTTTCCTTCTCAAGTTCATTTTTCTTGTTGAGAAACTTCGCTTTAACTTCAAGGAGTTTTTTCTCCTTCAATACTTCTGCCTCTTTTTCGGCAGTGGCAATCATCTCACCATACTTGCCTTTTAGGATGTACCGGAAAATGATGTATCCAACGCTTACTCCCACAATCAATGCGGCAAAAGCTGTTATAATAATTGGAATTAGCATATTAATTTATATTTATAATAAAAAAAATCGATGTTACTGCTCTTCTTTCAGAGCATTATTTATCTCCACGGAGAGTTTTTTGATGGTCTCCAAGAATGGCGTAACATCATTGCGCTTTGCCTCTCGCTCATAACGAAGTGCTATGTCAACAAGAGCCATATAGAGTATCTCTTTCTCACTCTTAAGCCCCTTGTAGTAATTTGTGTAATTACCGACAACTTCCGTTATAAGCAAAGCAAGGTGACGATACATCTCCTCATCCTGACGGTCAATCTTCACCGCCATGTCTGTATCGTATATATGCAATCTTATATTAAGTTTATTCTCTTCAACCATAACTTTATCAATATTTATCACTGTCCGTTTTGCTGTTCAGTGAGCAGGGTTATGCACCTGTCTACATCACGGATGAGTTTATTGACATGTTTGCGTGCTGTCTCCAAATCCCCATCGCCGATTTCTATGATACGAGCAGCTTTCAGCATATCATAATCGTGCATGGAAGCATTGGTAAGAACTTCCATCTCCTTGACATATTTCTCCTGAGCGGCAAACTGTCTCTTCATGTCATTAAGTTCCTGTCGCATCTCTTTGTACTTGAGGAGCAACTGTCTAATGAGTAAAGAAAAGTCTTGTATTTCCTGCTCAGAATATGCCATATGGATAAATATTTATTTTTGCAAATTTAGTCATTTAACACAATCACATTAATCTACCTGCCTGCAAAAGTCAAACTATATTTATTGTTCCTTTGCCGCAGACTCTTTCTTAGCGAGCATTATAAGTTGGAATGCAAAGGCGGAAATCCACTGTTCTGAGAAGCCAAGCCGCTTTGAAAGATTACGGAGCTCCATCACAGTCTTCACTGTTGCAGGATCATCATAATCATTCTTCGTAAAAATCTCATTGACAGTTTTTTCCGTCATAGACCGCAAGGTTCCCTTAAAGAATGAAGGAAGGCGCAATTTGAATTTCATGATATTGCCCAAAAGCATCATCAACTCTTGCGTAAGCGTCTGAAACTGCACCAAGTAAACTTGCACATCCTGCATCTTGCGGCAGTTTTTCTTCACACTTTGGTCTATCTCTTTATAGAACATGTCATCCAAGCCGTACATATCCGTAAGCATTTTGCGACAACGCACACGCTCCCCCACACCAAGTTTATTGTTCTGTGTCGCGACTTTAAGCGTTGACTTGAAAACCCTGAGGTCAGGAAGCATTGCCAGATTGGTGATTCCGGCGTTTGCTGCAATAGACGCTTGGAAATAGACCCTTATAAGAGTCATGAAATCTTCCATTCCCGGCTCTTTGTCATCATGTTTCTTTCCAAAAAGTTTATCTAAAAATCCCATTTTTATCTTGTTATTTAATTGATTCGAGAGCAAAATTAGTCATTTTTTGTGGATTACACAAGAAAAATAACGCATTTCATTAAAATGGAAGCCAAAAATTTGCCCATTTCCTGTTTTTTATGTAAATTTGCACTGAATTATATTATTGACACATAAACTAACAGCATCTAAAAAAACATGGCTAATTTTCATAGGGTACATTCGAACAGCAGTACAATAATTCTGATCGCCATCACATTAATGGACATTGTGTTGGCAAACATCACATATTGGTGCATTTTTGACATTGAGAAGATTCTTGTCCCACAGGAAATAATAACAGACAGCGTTAGTGGTGCTCTTTATGTAACAATGGCGGCTATAATAAGCTTGTCTTTCTACAGCACAATAATCCATGTCAGACGAATTAACATTACAAGCGTTATCCTACGCGTAACACGCTTGACATTGGTACAGACACTTGCGATAGTAGTCATATTCCACCTTGCACTCCATAAGCCTGACCATATCGTAAGTTTCGCAATCTCGTATGCTATAATATATTTTGCAATAACACTCCTCGCACGTATGCTTGAGCGCATTTTGCTCAACAAGATAAGACGCTCGGGACACAATCTTCGTTCCGTTGTGTTTGTTGGCAGTGACCCTGCAAATCTGGACATATACCTGCAGATGAAGGAATTGTCATCCATCGGCTATGATGTCAAAGGATATTACAGCAACAACGAGATAAAGACTGCACCTGAGCGATTCAAGAAACTTGGCACAAGAAGCGAACTGGTCAAAGCCATGCGTGAAGGATGCACCCCATTCACATCAGACATATTGATGTGCTCTCTGTCCACAACAGACGACAGAGATGATGTTAACACTATCATACATTATTGTGACAAGCATATCATCCAATTCTACCTTGTACCGCGAATCTATTCAAACCTGAGCCTACATCTCTCGCCGGTAGCATTTGGTGATTACACATTGTTCACGAATCATACGAACAACATCAACCGCCTTGACAACCGCATAGTAAAAAGAACATTCGACTTGGTGTTTTCTTCCATAGCATGTATATTCCTCCTGCCTATAATACCTGTTGTGTGGGCTTTCATAAGAATACAAAGCCCTGGTCCATTGTTCTTCAAGCAGGAGCGTACCGGTATGGACGGGAAAACATTCCTATTGTACAAGTTCCGTTCGATGCATGTCAACAAGGACGCCGACCGCATTCAGGCGACAAAGGATGACCCACGAAAGTTTGCGTTTGGAGATTTCATGCGCAAAACAAATATCGATGAGTTGCCACAGTTCATAAATGTGCTTAAAGGAGACATGAGCATTGTCGGTCCACGCCCACACATGCTTCTGCATACAGAAATGTACTCTGCCGTCATTTCACAATACATGGTACGCCATTTCTCCAAGCCGGGAATAACAGGATGGGCACAAGTGACAGGCTACCGTGGCGAGACAAAAGAGCTGTGGCAGATGGAAGAACGTGTAAAGCGAGACATTTGGTATAACGAGAACTGGTCTTTCAAACTTGACCTGGAAATCATATTCAGAACAGCATGGTCTGTAATACACCCGGACAAGCATGCATATTGATATGTTTGAAGTAAAAATCATATAATATAAGGTACATTATTCAAATGAAAGGTATTGTATTAGCCGGAGGCTCCGGCACACGCCTCTATCCTATTACAAAAGGTATCAGCAAGCAGCTGATACCGATTTTTGACAAACCGATGATTTACTACCCTATCTCTGTGTTGATGAACGCCGGGATTCGGGAAATTCTCATTATTTCCACCCCACATGACCTCCACGGGTTCAAGCGTCTGCTTGGTGACGGTCATGACATCGGTGTTGAATTCACCTACGCAGAGCAGCCATCCCCGGATGGTCTTGCACAAGCATTCATCATCGGTGAACAATTCATAGGCAAAGACAGTGTATGCCTTGTACTTGGCGACAACATATTCCATGGAACAGGTTTCACAAAGGTACTGGAACAGAGTGTGGAAAATGTCGAAAGAGACGGCAAGGCTACTGTTTTCGGCTATTGGGTCAATGACCCGGAACGCTATGGAGTGGCAGAGTTTGATGCTAACGGTGACTGCCTGTCCATAGAAGAGAAGCCGAAAGCCCCAAAATCGAACTATGCTGTGGTGGGACTTTATTTCTACCCTAACTCTGTTGTGGAAATAGCAAAGAGCATAAAACCTTCCGCACGCGGAGAACTTGAGATAACAACTGTCAACCAGACATATCTTGAACAGAAGGCTCTTAAAGTGCAAACCCTTCCACGCGGCTTTGCCTGGCTGGACACCGGCACGCACGACTCCCTTGCAGAAGCTTCAACATTCATCGAAGTAATCGAGAAGAGACAAGGTCTCAAAATCGCATGTCTGGAAGAAATCGCATTCCGGAACAAATGGATTTCCGCTGACGAGCTCCGTACCATCGCTTCCCCTATGGCAAAAAACGATTACGGAAAATACCTCTTGAATCTACTCAAATAGGCTCTCCTATATAAACACATAATAAACCATATGGAAGAAAATACAATACAAAACCCTGCCAACAATATCATTACAGAGGCAGAGGAGAACTCCACGTTTAGCCTACAGAGCATAATTGCCATTTTTATCCTCAACTGGCAATGGTTCGTTCTGTCTGTCGTTATATGCTTTGCCGCAGGTATCGTATATATAAAGTATCAGGCACCAATATACCAAACAAATACAAAAATATTCATACAGGACAACAATAGCAAGTCTGCCGGAACTCTTGATGTTGAGAACCTTGGCTTGATTTCAAACTCCAGCGGTCTCGACAATGAAATGGAAATCCTGTCATCCCATTCCATTGCTCTTAATGCAGTCAAGAAACTAAAACTGTACACAACTTACAAAATCGACGGAAAATTCAGAGACCAACTCATATATGGCAGCCAGCCTGTCATCGTAGACCTTGATGCAGCTTCTATCGAGAAACTTACCTCTCCTATCAACTTGGAGATAAAATTCAAGAATGGAAACTACATTATTACAGGGCAAGCAGGTCAACATTCCATAAATAAAACTGTAAGTTCTATTCCTACACAGATTCCTACTGCAGCAGGAAAGATACAGATTACAAAAAATCCAAACAGTGAATGGACTTGGGGAAGCAAGTCGTTGTACGTTACCATCAATTCCCCAAAAGTCATTGCTGACGTTTATACAAAGCAGATAGCTGTAGCACCGGTAGGAAAAGCATCATCAATAGTGTTGATTACCCTGAATGACGAATCTCCGAAAAGAGCTTTGGACTACCTTGGTCAATTGGTTGACAGCTACAACGAAGAAGCCAATGCGGACAAGAACACAATCGCTATCCGTACGGAAGAATTCATCAACAGCCGTTTGGAGAAAATCAGTGCCGAACTTGGAGAAACAGAAAGCCAACTGGAAAACTTCAAACGCCAGAACCAGGTTTTCGAAATCAATACAAATGCTTCTAACGCGATGTCATTGACTACCAACTATGAGCAGCAATTGGCAGACATATCCACACAAATCTCCTTGCTCAACAGCATTAAGGAGTACATGGCTATGCCACAAAACAAGTACCAGACATTGCCATCAAATGTAGGACTTACCGACCAAACTGCATCATCGCTCATCAACCAGTACAACCAGGTGGCACTTGAGCGCAGCCGTCTTATGCGTACCGCAAGCGAGAACAGCCCTACGGTAGCACCCCTCACCGACCAGCTCAACACACTTACAGCAAGTATCGGCAACGCTATACAGCAGGCAAAGAAGAACCTGCAGATACAGAATAATGCCTTAAAGTCACAACTTGCAAAATACAATGCGCAGGTACAGGCATCGCCAACACAAGAGCGCATCCTTAACAAAATCGGAAGACAACAGGAAGTCAGCTCCGGTCTGTATCTTATGCTCCTCCAGAAGCGTGAAGAGAACTCTATCTCACTTGCTGCAACAGCCAACAAGGGAAAGATAATCGACGAACCGAGCCTTGTAGGAAAGATTGCGCCTAAAGAAAACAACATCATGCTTATGGCGATTGTTCTCGGCATTGCAATACCGTTCGGTATATTGCTCCTTATACAGCTGATACGTTACAAGATATCAGTGCGTGATGATGTTGAGAAACTTACCAAGCTCCCTATCGCCGGTGATATTCCAATCGCAAGTGAGACAGTCAAGACAAAAGCCGGTATCGTTGTGCATGAGAACACAAACAACATGATTACCGAGGTGTTCCGAAGCCTGCGTACAAACATACTCTTTACCATAAAGGAATCAGAGAAAGTCATTATGGTAACATCAAGTACAGCCGGTGAAGGAAAGACATTCATAGCCTCCAACCTTGGAGTAAGCCTTGCGCTCCTTGGCAAGAAAGTTGTCATCGTAGGTCTTGATGTCCGCAAGCCACGACTCGCCGAACTCTTCGGAGTAAAGGATAAAGTGCACGGCATCACACCATTGCTTACAAAGAGCATTGTCACCGAACAGGATGTAAAGAGCAATATCCTGAACTCCGGAGTAAACGATAACCTTGACGTACTCTTTGCAGGTCCTATCCCACCGAACCCGGCAGAGTTGGTGACAAGAGAATCTCTTGACGCTGTCTTTGAATACCTCAAGGACCTCTATGACTATATCATTGTGGATACTCCGCCATTTGGTATCGTTACTGACACATTAAGTATTGCCCGTGTTGCTAACGCAACATTATGTGTCTGCCGTGCAGAGTACACTCCAAAGGCTGCCTTCGGTTATATAAATCAATTGGCAACAGAGAAGAAGTTCACAAACATGTCCATAGCTATCAACTGTATTGACTTCACAAAGAAAACACACAGTTATACATACGGCTACGGCAAGTATGGAAAATACGGCAAATATGGTTCCTATGGTAAATACGGAAGCTATGGCAAGTATGGACATTACGGACATTATGGAAGCTACGGCAATTATGCAAGCAGCCACTACAGTTCTCCGAATGACAATTCCATAAAGAAATAATCCGAAAGAAACCATACTATATGGTGTCCCTATACAAGGAAAATGTAGAGGGACACCTTTATTTTGGCAGCTGTTGGAAACAAACCTACTGAAAAGCAAACCACCAACCAGACAAGAGAGAGCAAATATCTCAGAAACAATATTGACAATCAATCAGTATCTGAAAAAAATATATAACCTATGACAATCGCTATCGATTTTGACGGAACAATCGTAACACACGAATACCCCAACATTGGTGAAGAACAGCCTTTTGCAATAGAGACACTGAAGATGCTCATTGCTGACAAACACCGCCTGATATTATGGACAGTACGTGAGGGAGAGCTTCTTGATGAAGCCATACAATGGTGCCGGGAAAGAGGAGTAGAGTTTTGGGCAGTAAACAGAGATTACCCGGAAGAAGAGCGTGAGAAGAACGATATCTATTCACGCAAACTGAAAGTTGACATGTTCATTGATGACCGCAATGTCGGAGGGCTTCCTGATTGGGGAACAATCTACCAGATGATTAAAGAGAACAAGACCTACAACGACATCATTTTCGAGACAGCACAAAACGATCCTTATCAGCCAAATTCTACTGATAAGCCAAAGAAAAGATGGTGGCAGTTCTGAACTGTAGAATCTGTTCTAAATAACAAAATCGTCAAAACTTTCAATGACTCTGTAGGAGAAAGTCTTGGCGATTTTGTTTTTCAATTTAGCCCTTTCCCTATTGTGTAACGTTCAGGGGAGATACTCAAAATTGAGCATCTCCCCTGAACGTTTTTATGAAGCAATTTGTTTGTTCGATTGTATGCAGACAGCCATAAAGCTACATTGGCTGTGCACGGACACGTGACAGTGTTTCAGGTGTCATCTGCAAATACGATGCAATGAACACCAACGGAGCACGCAAAGCAACCTGTGGCATCAGCTTGCAGAAGCGCACATACCTGCCATGCGCAGTCTCAAATCTTACAAGGTCAGCATGAATCTGGGAATTTATAAGAGACTCCTCAAGGATTTTCCTATACAAGATTTGAATATTATTATTATGGAGAGCCACATGCTCAAGACTCTTCTTTGGCATAGCGAATATATATGTGTTCTCAAGAGCCGTAAGTTCCTGCTGTGTAGGAATCTCCTCAAACAAACTTTGAATACTCATGCATATTGTACCATCAACCCCGAAATGCTCTGTCACCTCCTTGTTATTCTTAACATAATGTTGACGCACAAGTCCCTGATGTATGTAATATATATACTTACACACTTCACCTGTCGAAAGGATTTTCTTGCCCTTTGGAAAATTCATAGGCACAAGTATATTCTCCAGTTCATCCAGTTCATCGTGAGTCATGGTACTGTACTTACGCGCCAGTTCACGTGCCACATCTCTGGTAGCAATGATTTGTTGCTTCATAGTGTTAATCCCTGTTAGTTTTAATTTTGTTATTAGTATTCAAATATTGCCATTAGCTCTTAGATATATATTTCCTTATTGTTTTATAATCCATTTGATTTCATGCACAAAGCTGTTACAGCCATCCTCATTCTGCCAACAGTGCCAGAATTCTATCAATCAAGCTTCAATACTGCGAGGAAAGCCTTCTGTGGCACCTCCACATTACCAATCTGCTTCATGCGTTTCTTTCCTTTCTTCTGCTTCTCCAGCAGTTTGCGCTTTCGAGAGACATCTCCGCCATAGCACTTTGCCGTAACATCTTTCCTGACACACTTTATGGTCTCGCGTGCCACAATCTTTGCGCCAATGGCAGCCTGAATGGCGATGTCAAACTGCTGACGCGGAATCAGTTCTTTCAGCTTTTCACACATACGCCTTCCCAATCCCACGGCATTGTCCACATGTGTCAAAGCAGAAAGAGCATCAACGCTCTCGCCATTCAGCAGTATGTCCAACTTGGCAAGCTTGGAATGTCTGAATCCATCAATGTGGTAATCAAACGAAGCATATCCCTTCGAGATAGACTTCAGTTTGTCATAGAAATCAATAACTATCTCACCCAATGGGAGATGGAAATGAATCTCTACACGATTGCCGGAAATGTATTCCTGCTTTATGAGTTCGCCACGCTTGTCAAGACAGAGCGTCATAATAGGACCGATATAAGCGGTATCTGTAATGATTGTCGCATATATATAAGGTTCCTCTATGTGGTCAATCGACATCAAGTCCGGAAGCCCTGAAGGGTTATGCACCTCTTTCTGCTCGCCATGCTTGTCATAAACCATGTACGACACGTTCGGCACAGTAGTAATAACATCCATATTGAACTCACGGTCAAGGCGTTCCTGCACAATCTCCATGTGGAGAAGTCCGAGGAATCCACAACGGAATCCGAAGCCAAGGGCAACGGATGACTCCGGCATGAATGTCAATGATGCATCGTTAAGCTGCAGTTTCTCAAGTGAAGCGCGAAGATTCTCATAATCAGAAGGGTCTATCGGATAGACACCGGCAAAGACCATTGACTTCACTTCCTGGAAACCGGAGATTGCCTTACTGCAAGGATTGTCTATGTGAGTGATAGTGTCACCCACCTGCACTTCCTTTGCGTTCTTTATACCGCTTATAATATAACCTACCTCGCCCGTCGAGAGCTGCTTTTTAGGCATCATGTTCATCTTCAACACTCCGACCTCGTCGGCCACATATTCCATGCCGGTATTGAAGAATTTCACCTTATCACCTTTCTTTATAGAACCGTTCTCTATCTTGAAATAAGCGATAATTCCACGGAAAGAGTTGAACACAGAATCAAAAATCAAGGCCTGCAGTGGCGCGTCCTTATCACCTTCCGGTGCCGGCACACGCTCCACGACAGCGTCAAGCACATCTTTCACGCCTTCCCCTGTCTTTCCTGATGCACGGAGTATATCCTCCCTCTTGCATCCTATCAGCTCTATGATTTCATCCTCGACCTCGTCAGGCATCGCTGACGGCATGTCAATCTTGTTTATGACAGGGATAATCTCCAAATCCTGCTCAATAGCCATGTACAGGTTTGAGATAGTCTGTGCCTGAACGCCTTGTGTAGCATCCACGACAAGCAATGCACCCTCACAGGCAGCTATCGAACGGCTCACTTCGTAAGAGAAATCGACATGCCCCGGAGTGTCTATCAGGTTGAGGACATACTGTCCTTTCTCAAAGTCAGGGTGCTCGTTCTCATACCCATACTCCATCTGTATGGCATGGCTCTTGATTGTTATGCCACGTTCCTGCTCCAAATCCATATCATCCAACATCTGCCCTTGCGTCACCTCGATTGTCTTTGTATACTCCAGCAGACGGTCTGCCAGTGTACTTTTACCGTGGTCGATATGGGCTATGATACAGAAGTTTCTTATGTGTTTCATATATTATATGTTGGATAATGCATTTTTTATGGTGTGCCTGAAAAACACGTTCTTACAATCCACCTTGGAAAGGACAAAGCCCAAAAAGGCGAATAATACACTGCAAATTTACAAATAAAAAATGATTTTTGTCAATCTTATTAATATTTTTTACGAAATAAATTGCGCAAATTGAAATAAAAGACGTAACTTTGCAAGCAACTTTGTGGAATGGGTGCTTGGTAACCCCATTTAAATAAAAACAAGAACATGAAAAAAAACAATTCACAGGTGAGCCTGCTCTTTATGCTTTTCAGCATGCTCTTCACTGTATGCCTCATCGCATCCAACCTTTTCGAGACAAAGCAGATACAGTTTTTCAACCACAGCCAGACGGGAGGCCTTATCATTTTCCCAATCAGCTACATCATCAATGATGTGGTTTGTGAGGTTTGGGGCTATCGCAAGGCACGCATCCTGATATGGCTGGGATTCCTCATGAATTTCTTCTTCGTGTCCGCAGGAGCGTTATGCGACTGGCTTCCCGGTGCAGACTACTGGACTGGTGAAGAAGGGTTTCATGCTATCTTCGGTCTTGCTCCACGCATCGCAGCGGCTTCATTTGCGGCATTCATCTGCGGCTCGTTTGTCAACGCCTATGTCATGTCCAAGATGAAGATATGGAACCAAGGGCGCAATTTCTCACTGCGCGCCATTCTCAGTACAGTTTTTGGTGAAAGTGTTGACTCACTGATATTTTTTCCGCTGGCATTCTACGGAGTGATTCCTACAGAAGAGCTGCCATGGCTGATGTGCTACCAAGTCCTGTTGAAGACAGGCTACGAGATAGTCGTGCTTCCGCTGACAATAATTGTAGTACGCCGGGTAAAGAAATATGAGAAAGAGGATATATATGACAACGACATAACATATAACATATTTAAGGTGTTTGACTAACGGGCTCTGCCGGTATCAAGACCATCATTCCACCAAACATCCCCCACTCTTCAATCCATTGTGAAGCGAAAGGTTACCTTTCAGCATGCAAAAGGTAACGGTTTACATGCCAAAAGATTACTTTTTACCACCCAAAAGGTAACCTTTCGCAACACCACAAAACACACCTTCATAAAAGACTGATTATCAACAAAAAGCAAACAATGACAGAAACACTTCTCCACTGCTGCTGCGCCCCATGTTCATCAGCCATCCTCGAATGGATGATGCAGCACGATGTGCACCCCACTCTTTACTACTGCAACCCGAACATCTACCCGGAAGAGGAATACATGATACGCAAAAACGAACTGACCCGGTACGCCGAAGAACTCGGGCTCAGAGTGATTGACGACGACCACCTCCCGGAATGGAAAGGCTGGGAACAATACCATAGGGAGTGGCTCGATGCTGTCCATGGATTAGAGGACGAGCCTGAACGCGGAGGGCGATGCCTGAAATGTTTCAAGATTCGTTTACTACGTGCTGCACAAATCGCCAAGAAAGAAGGAATTGGGACATTCACCACCACCCTTGCTTCAAGCCGCTGGAAGAGTCTTGACCAGATAAACGAAGCCGGACTGTGGGCAGCCGAACAGGTGAACCATGCTGCAGAAACAGAAAAAGGGAAAGTAATCTTTGACACTCACAATTGGCGCAAAGGCGGATTGCAGGAGCGCAGAAACCGGTTATTGAAAGAAATCGGCTTCTACAACCAACTTTACTGCGGATGCGAGTTCAGCCTTGAAGCCATGAAGAAGAAGTTTGCTCAGAGCAAATACTGCAATGTATGCGATAAGTAGTTGTTATAGTAAGACAGAATAGATTTGCGAAAATATGCAAGCGCATTGCTCATGGTTTTCCGATTACCCGATGACTACGTTTTTGTATAATTTCCATGTTCTACAGTAACTGCCGTGCAAAGTGTTGACAATAAGGCATGAGTGTTTTCGCAAATCAATTTTGTTTGACTATAAAAAGCAGTTTATACGAAGTAACTGTTTTCCTATTTTTTTACATTCTAAAAACAAAAAAATAGGATTTTCTTCACGATTTCCGAAATTAAAACGTAACTTTGTAACCGAAACCTAATAGCCCCATCGCCTATGAAAAAGAGCTGACAGAAGATAGAGGATGCACAAGACTGCACACAAGGCAGCAACCATAAGATACTTGATATTGATATAGAATTCAATAGGCAACGGTCATCCAACAAAACAACCTTAAACCAATAACGCTATGAGAATCAAACTAATTGCACTTGTCATACTGGCAACATACCCATTTCTTATGGCAATTGCGGAAGAGAACATTTGTGATTCCATAAGACAGGACAGCATCATCATGCTTAAAGCGCAGACAGCTTCCGCAACTGAAAACACAGAAGCGCAAACTCCTCAAATAATCCCTCCGTCTCCTACTGTACAAGCCTTATGCCGTTATGGAGAGACTCCTGTAAGTTATGCGACAGGCATTCCGAGCATATCGATACCATTATACACTATCAAATGCGGCTCGCTTGAACTGCCAATAACCCTGACTTATCATGCGGGAGGAATCAAGGTTGACGACACAGCCTCATGGGTAGGCCTGGGATGGAGCCTGAACGCCGGTGGAGTCATCGGGATAACAACGGTAGGTCATCATGACATCAATGTGGTGAGAAATGACACATTGCCTTCACACGGAGATATCGACGATGAACATTTCTATGGAATAGGCACGAAAATTTTACGTGAAGCCTATGAAACGTGTTGCAAGGATTATCAGCCGGACATTGTCTCATATAATTTCTTAGGTCATAATGGACAAATTATTTATGATGGTAATTCGCGTAAATGGTATAACTTTGCTGGTGACAAAAGAGTCAAGTTTGCTTATTCTCAAATCGATGACTCCTTCTCAGCTACAGATAACAAGGGCAACAGATATACATTCAATACAAAAGAAAGCACTTGGGTAACTGGGCACACTGGGCAGAATAATATATCATCAGCTTACAATCCATCAAAGTTTGTCAGTTTTGACTCTATGGATTCCATTCAACTGAGCTATACTCGCTCTGGCGAATATGATAGAATCAAAGTGATGTCCAATCTGGCATATGGATTTGATGGCAAGAAAGTGTGGGAAAGAAGAGTGAACCTTGGTGGCACCAACAAGCTTGGCGGTCCGGGGGCATTCTTCTTTCACGAAAACACTTACAATCATTTGACACAAAAAATAACCAAGATAAAAGCAAGCAATGGGACTACTGTTGAGTTTGCCCACATTAAGAGTCGTGAGGATATTCCAACCCCTCTTTCATCAGAACCACCGGTAAGACTATCACAGATAAACGTATACAATGCTCAGGGTAATCGTATAAAACGCTGGGAATTCATTTATGACTATTTCATAGCCAATACAAAATCCTCTTACTGCTCTGCCCATGACAAGCGGCTTAAACTTGTGAGCTTGAAGGAGTACGGCTCAACATATGAAGAGCCAAGAGTCTATAAGTTCAGTTACTATGGCGATGCTGAAGGTGAGCCAACAATGCCCCACCGCAACGCTTTCTCTGGTAAAGACGCTTGGGGATATTGCAACGCTATGCCTTCACAGAAAGAGGCAAACGACTCCATGATGTCATATCCAAACTTTAAGGATGTGGAGTTCTGCCTTTATCGGAAATTAGGGAATGCGATAAAAACTAATGAGAATCTAATCGTCAGTTACAATAAAGGGCGCAATGTTGATGCAAATCCTTCATACATCCATGCATATTCATTAAAACAAATCACCTATCCATCAGGAGGGTACGAGAAATTCATCTATGAGCCGAACCATTATTCTACAGTTGACAGATTCAAAAACCAATATGGACGGCCTGACTCCATGAGCTGCTATGGTGGCGGATTGCGCATAAAACAGATAATATCCTGTTATGGAGAAACAACATCTACAAGGTCATTTGAATATTCCGAGGGAGATGTGCCAAGACATCCTCATTTCTTAAAGCGCAGATTCTACGAGGAACGTGGCCAGAAAAATGACCCTTTACAACGTCAGAATTCTATTGACACTTATCTGCAACTATGCCCAAATGCTGTAAATACATCTTGTGTCGCGCAAGGAAATAGTGTAATGTATCCACAAGTGCGTGAAATATTTGATGATGGGTATGTTGAATACAACCACACTATGCTTGAAGACACTAATTACTCGGACTTGTATAGTGAGAACGATTACGATATGTATAGCGGGTTCGCTCATTTCATAGGTTCCACCACTACCGACTGTGCATATCAAGTGGTTAATGGATGTGTTTACAATACATGGGCTAACGCCAATATTCAGAATATTGACAATAACTCTGATTACATGGGGTATAATGGCGCATTCTTCAGACGTGGACAGTTGGAAAGCAAAAAATACTATGACAAGAATGGCAGAATCCTCAAAGAAGAAGACTACTCATATACAACAAAAGAAATGAAACAAATTTCTGGCATGGAGGTGAGAAGGGAAACTGGTATGGACACAATTGTGACCTGGGGCTCTCTCGCTGGAACGCGGAAAGAATTTTACTACTACTCAATATATTGGCTTGCAGCAGGGAACTCCATGCTGACGAATAAAGATGTCACTACACATTTTTATAAAGGTGGAGGACATACATATAGCACTGTCAGATATAAATATACGTACACCCAAGACAATCTGCTGAGTTCTGAGACAATGACGGATGACAGCGGAAGAACAGTCACAACAAAAATTGTCTATCCTTCTGACATCAATGCGCCTCCATATAGGGAGATGAAAGACGCTTACATGATTGACTATCCTGTTGAGCAGACAATCTGCCGAGGAGGCAATGTCGCGCAATCTGTCCTTACGGAATATGCAAAATTCGGGAACTCTTATTACCCCAAGTCGTCATACACCTACAAACCATCAACAATCAATTCGAATTTCACACAATACAACGGTACAAGAGCATCCCATTACACAATTCCCAACTGGGTCATAGACGACTACGACCATGGGAGGATTGTTAGAATGCAGACAAAAGACGGTCAGAGACATAGCTTCGCATGGTGATATAACCATGAGTATCCAACATTAGAACTGATTGACGATTGTTACCATTCAACAAACGACTTTGAGACATGGGCAGATGCGCAAGTGCGCAACTTCGAGTATGCCCCGCAAATAGGTGTCACATCAGAGATAATGCCAAATGGCCTCAAGCTCCATTATGGATATGATGCAAAGGGCAGATTGGCGGACAAGAGATTCTCCACTTTAGGGACGACACTGGAGTTTGCCACAGAACGTTACCACTACAATGAAAGTGGCAACTGCAACTATATCATGACAGAGACAATGCTTGATGAAACAGGAAACAACAAAAAGACGGAAATGGCTTATTATGATGGTCTGAACAGACCTGTTGAGACAGTCGTTAACGGACTAAACACATCAGGCTATTATGCAGCGGCATATACGGAATATGATGACCGCGGACGGGAAAGAAAGGCATGGCTGCCGGTGGTCAGTGGCATGACACATGATTTTGTCCCTTCTTCCTCTCTTGAATCTTTGGGACAGTCTACTTATTCTGATAACTACGCTTACTCACTCAAAACTTATGACATCTTAGACCGCCCTGTAAAAGAAATGATGCCCGGTGAAGCATGGCATTCCGGAAACAAAGGTGTGGCATACGAATATCTGACGAATGCTGCCAACTCTGTAAAGAGATATGATGCCCCATGTGATAAAATTTCACTTGTTAAAGATGGGTATTATCCTCCAAATGCACTTGCAGCGGTAAAAACAACAGATGCTGACGGACACACCGTGGAAGTGTTCTCTGACTTTGAAGGGCGCAAGATTCTTGAACGGCGCAACGGGGACAATGACACATACTTTGTATACAATGTCCTTGGACAGCTGCGCTATGTCCTCACCCCACAATACCAAGCCGAGGAGAAGAAGGCTCTTTACGCCTATGAATACAGATATGATGACCAAGGAAATGTTGTCAAGAAAATCTTGCCGGGCTGCGAACCGACAAAATATCTGTATGACAGCCATGGCCGCCTGATAGCCATGCAGGATGGCAGAATGGGTGAATCATCATATCCACGGCATGAATTTTATGTCTATGACAGATTCGGAAGGCTTGCCGTACAGGGACGATGCTCAGGAGTGGCACACCCTGGTGACAACCTCGCAATGCTGGATGTAACGGCGGCACATGACAAAACAAAAGATTTCGGAGGATACACCATAGCACATCCTTATAACTACAATAGCCCGAAGGCGGAACTTGCCAACTATTATGACAACTATGACTTCGTCAATTACTGTGGAGCATTGAGAAACCTTCCAGTGGACAGCCTGCAACAGAAACTAATCCAGACTCCGATTTTAGAAGGATTAGGCATAGACTACGGTAAAGGACGAAAGACAGGACAGTTCGTAGTCGACTCTGAAGGTAATTGTACGCTGACAGCTTTTTTCTATGACATACGTGGAAATGTGATTGCGTCACGGAGCATCTCTTCGGACAATATATATACTTCAACACACACCGACTATACATTCATAAATACAGTAAGGCATGCATCACAAACTGTGATAAAAGAGTTTGGCACCGCCTCTGCACATAAGTATCGGACAGAACTTGTCAACATGTATGATGGACAAAGCGGAAAGATTCTCCATGCAGACTTGACTGTTACAGATGGCAACAGTTCAAAGGCACAGCGAATCGCATCATATGAATATGACAACCTTGGACGCATCAGCAGAATGGAGCAAGGCGCAGGCGCGCACAGTGCTTCATATGCCTATGACCTTCATGGCTGGGCAACAGCAATCACAGGCAATGCGTTGACTGAGAAGCTGAATTATGCCTCGGGAGCGAACCCGTGCTACAACGGCAGCATAAGCTCCATGGAATGGA
>NZ_SRZC01000014.1 GCF_004792655.1 Palleniella muris
TTTTTTGTATTTTAGCGAATAATTAACGAATATAAATTAGTTTGAACAAGTTCATCTCTAAAAATACAAAAATAGCCGTATTATTACTCGAAATAGAGTTTTATACGGCTATTTCAACTTTAGTAGTTAGGGGGTGTAAGTTATTGAAATTGTCATCTTATTTTTGACACACATACACTTTTTAAGTATGTCAAATTTCTATATCAACAAATCTCTTTGCAAAGGTTGACTTTGAAATTATTCAAATATTTTATTTCGGTGCATGCCTGTAGCAGAAGTACGCTACTGCGCCAAAGATGAAGTTCGGCATCCATGCTGCGAGGGCAGGAGGGGCACCGGCATTTATGGCGAAAGTCGCGCTGATGGTCTGAAGCATGATGTATATGAAACTGAGTGCCAGACCGATACCGAGGTACATGCCCATGCCGCCTTTGCGCTTGCGTGAGGACAGTGAGACACCGATGATGGTGAGAATGAATGAGGCGAAGGATGAGGCTATACGCTTGTGGTACTCCACTTCGTACTGCACGATGTTCTTCGAACCACGGTCAATCTGCTTGTTGATGTACTCTTTGAGCTGTGGGGAGGTGAAGGTTTCCTGCTGTCCTTTGGAGAACACGAGGTCAATCGGCTCCATCTGTATCAGTGTGTCCAAGGCATTGCCACTGGTGATGTATTCCCGCATGCCTTTCATCTCACGGATTTTCCAGTTTGTCGCTTTCCAGTGGTATTTGGCGTTTGCGAGTGTGTCGTACTGGATGCTGGATGCTGTCATGTGGGAGACAAGCTTTTTGTTCTCGAACTTGTCAAGGCAGAAGCCGAATCCCGTCTTGTGGATGTTGTCGTAATGCTTTATGTACGCGATGACGCCTTTGTCCACCTGCAGCTGCACATTGTCGGCGGAAGTGTTCTTCTTGTTGTTCTTGTACATAGACTCGAAATTCTGTCGCACGACATTTCCTTTCGGAATGATGTAGGATGCGAGATAGAATGACATGGCGCTGATAAGTACGCATGCAATCATATATGGGCGCATCAGTCGCTTGAAACTTACTCCTGCAGCAATGATAGCGATTATCTCCGAGTTGCCTGCCAACTTTGACGTGAAGAATATCACGGCAATGAAGCAGAAGAGCGGTGAGAAGAGGTTTGCGAAATATGGCACGAAATTGGCATAGTAGTCGAAGACTATGGCTTGCCATGGTGCGTGGTACTGTGTGAATTTTGCAAGGTTCTCGTTGAAGTCGAAGACAATGGAAATGGAGATGATGAGGAATATTGAGAAGAAATACGTTCCGATGAACTTACTGATGATGTAAGTGTCAAGACGTTTCAGTCCCAATAGTCCTCTTATTGTCCTTTTGTTTATCCCGGGCAGGTTTATCTTCTTAAGCCGAGATTGTAGATTACGGAGTTTTTCCATTGTGTGAAATCACCTTTTATTATATGTTCGCGTGCGTCGGTGACGAGGCGTAGGTAGAATGCAAGATTGTGTATTGAGGCAATCTGCATGGCAAGGAGCTCTTGTGCCTTGAACAGATGATGAAGATATGCCTTTGTGTAAATCCTGTCAACATCGCATCCGTCCGGGTCGATAGGTGAGAAATCATCCTCCCATTTCTTGTTCTTCATGTTCATTGTGCCTTCGTAGGTGAAGAGCATTGCATTGCGCCCGTTGCGTGTCGGCATCACGCAGTCAAACATGTCGACACCACGTTCTATGGCTTCAAGGATGTTTTGCGGAGTGCCCACTCCCATAAGATAGCGTGGCTTGTCTTTAGGAAGTATTTCGTTGACAACTTCAATCATCTCGTACATGATTTCAGTAGGTTCGCCTACGGCAAGTCCTCCGATAGCATTGGCATCAGCCCCTTTATCTGCTATGAATTTAGCTGATTCACGGCGCAGTTCCGGATATTTGCATCCCTGCACGATAGGCATGAGTGTCTGCTCGTATCCATAGAGAGGTTCGGTCTCATTGAAGCGTTTCAGGCAGCGGTCAAGCCAGCGGTGGGTCATCTGCATGGACTTCTTTGCATACTCAAAGTCTGCCTCTCCCGGTGCGCATTCGTCAAACGCCATCATGATGTCAGCGCCGATTATGCGCTCGGTGTCCATGACATTCTCAGGAGTGAAGATGTGGCGTGAGCCGTCGATGTGCGACTGAAATGTGCATCCCTCCTCTTTCAGCTTTCTTATGCCGGTGAGTGAGAAGACCTGAAAGCCTCCGGAATCAGTCAGTATTGGTCGTTCCCAACCGTTGAATCCGTGCAGACCGCCTGCCTTTCGCAGTATGTCAAGTCCGGGGCGGAGATAGAGGTGGTAAGTGTTGCCGAGGATAATCTGTGCCTTCACCTGTTCACGAAGCTCCGAGAAATGTACGCCCTTTACGGCACCGCATGTGCCGACGGGCATGAAGATAGGAGTCTTTATCTCTCCGTGAGCAGTTGTTATTGTTCCCGCTCTTGCGTCAGAAGCGTTGTCAGTATATTCTAATTTGAATTTCATGTGATAATCTTTTTTATATGGCAAGACACATCAGGCTTATGCCGTCTGTGTCTTGTCTTTTTCAGGTTCGATAGTGAACTCTATTGCATTGTCAACCTTCTCATCTGTCAGGGCAAAATCCCAAACATCCTTGACATTCTCCACATAATGGAACTCCAGGCCGGTAAGGTAGAAGTCAGCAATCTCTTCAATGTCCTTCCTGTTTTCATGGCATAGGAGGATGTCGGTGATGCCTGCGCGTTTTGCTGCAAGAATCTTCTCCTTTATTCCTCCGACCGGGAGGACACGTCCGCGTAGGGTAATCTCTCCGGTCATTGCCGTGTTCTTGCGCACTTTACGCTGTGTCAGTGCAGAGGCGATGGAAGTGGCAATGGTGATGCCGGCTGACGGACCGTCCTTTGGGGTTGCACCCTCAGGAACGTGGATGTGGATGTTGTAGTTGTCGAAAATGCGATAGTCGATGTTGAGCAGGTCAGAGTGAGCCTTGCAGTATTCGAGTGCGAGAACGGCAGACTCTTTCATGACATCGCCGAGGTTTCCTGTCAGTGTCAGCTTTCCAGCCTTGCCTTTTGAAAGGGATGTCTCGATAAAGAGGATTTCTCCACCTACACTTGTCCATGCAAGTCCCGTAACGACTCCGGCGTAATTATTGCCCTGATAGATTTCACGGGTAACCAACGGCTTGCCAAGATATTTCTCAATATCGTCAACCTGTATTTTCTCCAAGCCGGTCTCTTCGCTTTCTTTTGTAAGCATCTCCACCGCCAGTTTGCGCAGAACCTTGTTGATTTGACGGTCAAGCTGGCGCACACCGCTTTCGCGTGTGTATTGCTCAATGATTCTTATGAGCGCCTTCTTGTCAAATTTCAGGTCTTTGTATTCCTTTCCTGCAAATCCGTTGTCCTGTTTGTCGCGCTTGACGAGATGGCGTTTTGCAATCTCATACTTCTCTTCTGTGGTATAACCTGTGATCTCTATGATTTCCATACGGTCAAGCAATGGTTTCGGGAGAGTGCCGAGGTCGTTTGCCGTACAAATGAACAGCACGTCGGAGAGGTCATAGTCCACATCAAGATAGTTGTCGTGGAATGTGGAGTTTTGTTCCGGGTCGAGCACTTCGAGGAGTGCTGATGTCGGGTCGCCGTTTATTGTTTTCTGTGTTACCTTGTCAATCTCGTCAAGGATGAATACAGGATTCGATGAGCCAACCTTCTGCAGTGCCTTGATGATGCGTCCCGGCATTGCTCCGATGTATGTACGGCGATGACCGCGAATCTCGCTCTCATCGTGCATTCCGCCCAAAGATATGCGTGCATATTTTCGGTTGATAGCTTTGGCAATGGACTTGCCGAGTGAGGTCTTTCCTACTCCCGGAGGGCCGAAAAGGCAGATAATCTGTGACTTGTGCCTTATTTCCTCATTGTTCTGGCGTGCCATTGAACGTAGCTTCATGACAGCAAGGAATTCAAGGATTCTCTCCTTCACCTTTTCCATGGCATAATGGTCAGAGTTCAGAACTTTCTCAGCATGCTTCAGGTCGAGGTTATCGACGGTCTTTTCACCCCATGGCAGGGATACGAATGTCTGGAGATAAGTCAGTTGGATCTGATAGTCCGGAGACTGAGGATTGTAGTTGTCCAGCTTGTCATATTCCCTTTCAAAAACTTTCTTGACATCTTCGCTCCATTTCTGTGCTGCGGCTTTGTCCTTCAGCGCTTTCTTCTCAGGCGAGCCTTCGCTGCCACCAAGTTCCTCGCGGATGTTGCGCATCTGCTGGTGAAGGAAATACTCACGCTGCTGCTCGTCAATGTCTTCGTGTGTCTTGTTCTGTATGTTGAGTTTCAGGTCAAGGAATTGTATTTCACGGCTGAGGATTCTCAGAAGGTTGAACAATCGTTCCTTGATGCTTTGTGTCTCCAAAAGCCCCATCTTCTCGGTAATGGAAATAGGGAGGTTGGTTGCCGAGAAGTTTGTAACAAGTATGTTGTTTGAGATGTTCTGCAGTGCGAAAGCAGACTCGTTAGGGAATTCATCGTTTTTCTGTATGTATTCCTCCATGCTGCGGCGCATGGTTTTTACGGCAGTGTTGAATTCCGTGTCGTCTGCTTTTGGCAGCAATTCCGGCATGGCACTTACTTTGCCTTCAAAATATGCCGGTGTATAATAGAAATCATCAAGCGTACAACGGCTGAGGCCTTGCACAATTGCTGTCTTTTGGTTTCCCGGCAGGTCAATGACTTTCACCAGTTTGGCATATACTCCGGTAGTGTACACATCCTCTTTTGACGGAATCTCTACGTCGGAATTGCGTTGGCAGAACACTGCGAATATGCGGTTAGGGTTTGCTCTCATTGCGTCAATGAGACCTACACTCTGTTCGCGTCCGATAAGGATAGGGCAGATTACCCCGGGAAACATCACGATATTCCTTGTGGCAAGGATAGGGATAACTCCATCAAAATTTATGTCAAATAAAGTCTCTATATCGCCTTCATAGTCGGCAATCATTTGTATCTGTGAGTTCTCGTTCATATAATCTTTGTCAGAATTCGTAAGTTGGTTGTTTTTTTCTTTGTCCTTAATTTTTAGGCTATTGAGTGTGCAAAATTACGAAAAAATATTAGAACAATCGAAAGTTTTCTTTAATTATTACAATAATTAAGGCTTTTCATAGTTACTTATAGTAAGCAGACTGTTGAAATGCAGTTGTCTTATGCATGGTTTGCTGTTCATTCGTATTATCAAAACTGTTATTCTAAAGGAACAATTAATGAGCAATGATTATTTTCAATTCAAGCAATTTACTGTCCGTCAACCTCGTGCGGCTATGAAGGTGGGAACAGACGGAGTGCTTCTCGGTACTTTGGGCGAAGGTGGTAGTAGAGTGCTTGACATCGGTGCGGGGACAGGTGTTGTTTCATTGATGTTCGCACAGCGTTTTCCTGACGCACAAGTGACGGCGATAGAAATTGACGATAATGCATATTTGGATGCTTATGACAATTTCGCAGCTTCTCCTTTTGCTGACAGACTAACGCTTGTGAAAGGGAATTTCAGCAAGTTCTCTTCTGACGAGAGTTTGTGGCATGGGCAGGAAAAACCTGTCTTTGACTGTATTGTGAGCAATCCGCCGTACTATGATGATAGTTTTGAGAATCCGGACGAAGGGAGGACAAGGGCACGGCACACTTCAAGCCTTTCTTTCCATGACCTTGTTAGTGGTGCATATTCATTGCTGGAAGACGGTGGTTTTTTTTCTGCAAGTATACCGGTGGAAGCTTTTAAACGGTTCACTGCCGAATGTCTGATAACAGGATTCTGCATGAAGCACTGCTATGCCATAAAGACAGTGCCACGAAAACAGCCGAAACGTTTCATCCTTGTGTTCAAGAAAGGAATGCACTGTGAACCTGTTGAAGAGATATGTTGTCTCTTAAATGCCGATGGCTCACGGAGTGAATGGTATCAGGAGATTATGAAGGAGTTTTATTTATAAACAGATGGAGTTGTTAAGTTATGGGAAAGGCACGAATCATACATGATATGTCAGAGTTGAATCAGGATATTGTAGAACTTGTATTTGATAGGAATAATCCGCTGTATATTAAACAATTACCATCCTGTTGCGGGACTCTTCCTGACAGGGCGGACAATTCCACTTTGTCGTCTCCAGAATCTTCCGTAAAGCGTGTCGGCATTTTCGTTGATGACATGCCGCAGAATGTTGTCACACGCGTATATAATTACAAGCTTTCCTACATAAAATTCTGTGGAAACGAAACCGTGACATACATTGAGAACATCAAGCGCACGCTCGTTCCGGATATTTCTCCGGACATCAAGATAATCAAGGTGGTGCAATCAACAGATGCAGTCTCCAATTATATTGATTGGGTTGATGTAGTTGTTTGCTAATATAAAGATAAAATCTGGCATAACGATAATATAGTGTTTATTTACATATAACAACAGAAAGGAGTGTGACATTCTAAGTTACACTCCTTTCTGTTGTTATATGCTGTTGCTCTTACTTCACCTCCTCAAAATCTGCGTCCTGAGCGTCCGAAGAGTTGGAGCCGGTGTTGCTGTTCTGAGCACCGCCGTTGAAGCCGCCGTTCATGTCCGGACCTGCCTGTGGGCCAGCCTGAGCACCGGCTTGGTACATCTTCTGTGCGACAGTGTTGAGCTCTGCGATTGCAGTGTCAATAGCAGCGATGTCCTGAGCCTTGTGAGCATCTTTCAGCTTCTGGATAGATGCCTCCATCTCTGACTTCACATCAGCAGGAAGTTTGTCACCCTGTTCCTTGAGCATGTTCTCTGTCTGGAAAATCATGGAGTCAGCCTGATTGAGCTTGTCAATCTTCTCACGCTCCTTCTTGTCTGCGTCAGCATTAGCCTCTGCTTCTGCCTTCATGCGCTCGATGTCCTCCTTTGAAAGACCGGATGAAGCCTCGATGCGGATAGACTGCTCTTTGCCGGTTGCCTTGTCCTTTGCAGATACGGAGAGGATACCGTTGGCATCGATGTCGAATGTCACCTCAATCTGTGGAACACCACGGCGTGCCGGTGCGATACCTTCGAGGTTGAAGTTGCCGATGGACTTGTTCTGTGATGCCATCGGGCGTTCGCCCTGAAGAACGTGGATAGTAACGGCTGTCTGGTTGTCAGCTGCGGTAGAGAACACTTCGCTCTTCTTGCAAGGGATTGTAGAGTTTGCGTCGATAAGCTTTGTCATCACGCCACCCATTGTCTCAATACCGAGGGTAAGAGGTGTAACGTCGAGGAGCACGATGTCCTGACCTGCGTCACCGGCAAGGATAGCACCCTGGATAGCAGCACCTACTGCCACAACCTCATCAGGGTTAACACCCTTTGAAGGCTCTTTGCCGAAGAAGTTCTTGACAACCTCCTGCACGGCAGGGATACGGCTTGAACCACCTACGAGGATAACCTCGTCAATGTCTGATGTTGAAATCTTTGCGTCACGCACTGCGTTCTGGCAAGGCACGAGGCAAGCCTGGATGAGGGAGTGAGCAAGCTGCTCGAACTGTGAGCGTGTGAGAGTCTTCACGAGGTGCTTAGGCACACCGCCCTCTGCTGAGATGTAAGGCAGGTTGATTTCTGTTGAAGTAGTGCTTGAAAGCTCAATCTTTGCCTTCTCGGCAGCCTCCTTAAGACGCTGCATAGCCATTGGATCCTTTGTGAGGTCGATGCCCTCGTCTGCCTTGAAACCGTTGGCAAGCCACTCGATGATCACGTGGTCGAAATCGTCACCGCCGAGGTGTGTGTCACCGTTTGTTGAGAGAACCTCAAACACACCGCCGCCGAACTCAAGGATTGAGATATCGAATGTACCGCCGCCGAGGTCGAATACAGCAATCTTCATGTCCTTGTTTGCCTTGTCAACACCGTAAGCGAGAGCTGCCGCTGTCGGCTCGTTGACGATACGCTTAACGTTAAGACCTGCAATCTGACCTGCCTCCTTTGTTGCCTGACGCTGTGAGTCTGAGAAATAAGCCGGTACGGTGATGACAGCTTCTGTCACTTCCTGCCCGAGGTAATCCTCAGCAGTCTTCTTCATTTTCTGAAGAACTATTGCAGAAATCTCCTGTGGAGTATATTTCTTGCCGTCGATGTCAACGCGTGGCACGCCACCTTCATTGACTACAGAGTAAGGCATGCGTGCAGCCTCTTTTGCTGACTGCTCATAAGTCTCACCCATGAAACGCTTGATAGAGTAGACTGTGTTCTTAGGGTTGGTGATTGCCTGACGCTTTGCAGGGTCACCCACCTTGCGCTCACCATTCTCTGCGAAGCCTACGATAGAAGGTGTTGTGCGCTTGCCTTCGCTGTTTGCTATAACAACCGGCTCGTTGCCTTCAAACACAGAGACACAGGAGTTTGTTGTTCCGAGGTCAATACCGATAATCTTTCCCATAATTTGTTTCCTTTCTTTATATTTTTAATGTTTATACTTTCGTTCTTGTTTTGCGGGAACTTGTGTTTTAGGATGCCCCGCTGCCTATAAAGTTACAATGACCGTGCCAACAGATAAAATATGCCACAGTCTGCCACTTTGGCAGTGTCTGTCAGTCCCTTTGGGCGAAAACCTCATAATATATGATTCTTTGGCATAAAAAGACTTCCAAAATTATTGTTTGTCTGTTTTTTTTGTTACCTTTGTACTTGTTCAGGCGAAACAGTTGTTTCACTACCTATGATAACTAATTAAAAACAAGAGTGATATGAAAAGAGGCTTTGTGTATAAGGACGACAAGACACATAAGTTTTGGTGGATAGACTACAGTGGTTGCAGTTTTGCGGTAGGCTACGGCAGATGTGACCGTATAGGAACATTCGGTTTGAAGGAATTTGACACAGAGGAAGAGTGTAGGAAGGAAGCTGAAAAGATTATCCGTTCAAAGATAAAGAAAGGCTATGTTGAGGATGAAAACTTTGATTTTGTCAACAGATTATATCTTGACAATGAAGAGTACGGACTGAACCCTAAGACTTCTCACCCGCGATTTGCCGAGCATTTCCGTGAGGATTTCTATTATTCGGAATGCGATGAGGAGGCTCCGTTTGGTAGTGACGAGGGACATGACACATTAACCGGCATATATGAATACATAAGGAAAATGCCTGATTTTGACTTTGACGCTTTTCCACGGAAATTCATTGAAGAGGCATGTGGGATGACGTATGTCGCGGCAGACACTCTTGATGCAGAGGAAGTTCAAGAAATGTCATCAGACATGATGACTGAGATGAATATGGTTCAAAGCGACATTGTCACTTACGCCACCGCTTTTGCGCAGATAAAGATAACCGGCTTAATCTCATCCGGGCTGAAGGAACGTGGCATCCAAGCTATCAAGAGACTGTCATTGATAGATGGGATGCCTTGGAATGAGAATGAAATCCAAAGAAAGATGATAGACGACCTCATGTCATTCAGCTTTACGGTTTAAGAAGCTCTTTGATGAAGGAAATGTCGTAATAAAACATACATTAATAATAAATGGAAAATTATGAATCAAAGAAAATTTGGCAAAACAAACCGCATGGTCAGTGAAATAGGTCTTGGAACCTGGCAGCTTGGCACTAAGTGGGGCGAGCCTTTTAACGAGGCGGAAGCTCAAAGAATCCTGGAGGCGAGTTATGAAAGTGGAATCAACCTGATTGACACCGCCGATATTTACAATGGTGGCAACAGTGAACTCGCTATCGGCAAGTTCATTGCAAAACACAAAGACCATTTCTTTGTTGTAACCAAGTGTGGCAGAGGATTGAATCCTCACACAGCTGAGGGATATACTGCCGAAAACATGGAGCGGTTTATCGACGGCAGCCTGAAACGCATGGGTGTTGAGCAATTGGACCTTGTGCTTCTCCATTGCCCTCCAACATCCGTGTACCGAAAGGACGAACTGTTTGCGGGCATGGAAAATCTTGTGCGGAAAGGGAAAATCAGCCACTACGGTGTCAGCATAGAGAAGGTCTCCGAAGGCTTGCAGGCGATGGAATATCCTATCGCTGCCATGGAGGTGATTTTCAACATGTTCCGCCTGAAACCATTGGAGGAGCTCTTCCCGGCTGCAAAGGCAAATGATGTGGGCATTCTGGCTCGTGTGCCTTTGGCAAGCGGACTGCTTACGGGCAGATACACGAAGGAGACTGTGTTTGGCAAGGAGGATCATCGTAGCTATAACCGAAACGGCGAAGCGTTCGATAAGGGCGAGACTTTCTCCGGTGTGGATTACGAACTCGGATTGCAGGCAGTAGGGGAACTGAAGAAGTTATTCCATACTGAGGACCTTATCCCTTATGCATTGCGCTGGATTCTGATGCACGATGCTGTGAGCACTGTCATTCCCGGTGCGAGCAAGCATGAACAAGTGCTGTCCAATGTGAGGGCTGCCGAACTTCCAGGACTGACACCGGAGCAAATGGACGGTGTCGCTGCGATTTACGACCGCTATATCCGTGAATCCGTGCATAGCAACTGGTAAAAGGAAATTCGCTGCTATTGATACATAGCTCCCACAATCAACAAAAAGACTGTGGGAGTTTTTTTTGTATTATGAATGTAGTGTTTGCAACGGATTGTAAAACTTATTATAGTCAAGCAAAATTGAATTGCGAAAACTCCTATTCCTTATTGCCAATATTTTCATACAAAGTGTGGCAGAGCCACATTTTATGCAAAATATTTCTTATGCAAGTGTGGTTTCACAACTACTTGTGGATGTTTACCGGACGACTGCAATAATATAATGCTTGCATTTTCCTGTATTGAAAATGCTTGCTGTCGGAAGTGTGTGTTGTCATTGTTGCACTCGCGCTTTGGCACTTCCGATAGCAGTTTTTGTGGTTGGCGGGCAGGAGTTGCGCATGTTGAGAAATCTCTGAAAAATATGCATGAGTTTTCCAATTCTCTATTTATCATAATAGGCAGAATGCTGTTAGAAACAGTCTTTTGTAGTGTTTGAAAATGCCTGTATTGGCAGTTTTCTTGTGTTTTTCTGTCAAAAAAGCACAAGAAAGGTAGCTTTTGGCATTGCGAAATGTTACCTTCTGTATTACGAAAGGTAACCTTTCACAAAGTCAAGTGTAACCTTTTGCAATAATAGATAATGCCAAGAAATATTTATAAATGCATAAACTATTGAATAACAGATAGTTGGTGAAATTGTGAGATTTTGCGAATTTCACAGCTTACAGAATGTTTTTTGTTTTTATGCGAGTATTTTGGGGCAAAAAAGCTGTGAGTTTTCTTTTGTAAAATGGTTTTTCTGCCTTATCTCCGGCGGTGCATATAAGGTTTGCAAAATAAAAAAATCCGCCACTCATGATAGGGTGGCGGATGGATTATTGTCATTGGTATAGGTTATGATTTACAGGTTCTGCACCCGTCGCACCTCATCCACTCCGGGGATGCTGTACAGGGACTGTATGGCAGAGTTGAGCTCTCGGATGGAGTGAACGTAGAATGTCACGGTGAGGTCCGTTATGTCGTCATTGGTCTCTGTTTTAAGTGAGTCGATGAACAGATGCAGGTCGTTGGTGATTTTCGACAATATGTCGATGAACAGGTGATAGCGGTCTATTGCCTTGATGTATATTGTCACAGGGTATTTTCTGTCAGGGCTTTCGTCGAATTCCATGTAGATGATGTTGTCACCGAACTTAGATGCGAGCCGTATCGCCTCCGGGCAGTTGCGTCGGTGGAGCGTTATGGAGTTGTCCTCCTCACGGAAGCCGATTGTCTCTCCTCCCGGCAGAGGCAGGCAGCATGTGCATCGCTGGTACTGTTGCTTTGCAAGTTCTTTGGAGAAATAGGAGCGTAGACTGCGTTTCGCCTTGTAGCTCTGCACATATTGCATCCATTCAGCCTTTGGCAGTGCATCGTCTTCCATTCCGATTTCCACTACATCGCCACGGTTGAGCACCGTGCGCACGGACATTAGTTTGCTGTTTATGCGGGCGTATTTAGCGTGCAGTCCGATGTCTGTGTGCAGTTCGAATGCGAAATCAAGTGCGGTCGAACCCTTCGGCAGTATGATGGCTTCTCCCTTTGGTGTGAATGCGAGGACGTCATCATAGTAAAGGGATGACTTTATGCTCTCGATAAATCCCTGTGTCTGTGATTCTGCGGCAATCTCTTTGAGTATCTTCCGGAATTTCTCTATCCATTTGCGTACATTCTGCAGTGACACATTGTTTCCGCAGTTGCGTGTCTCGGCGCGTTCCGCCACCTCCGCCATGCATCCGAACCGTGATGCCTCGACCATTTTGTCTGAGCAGATTTGCACGTCTTCCCATATGCCTTCGTGGGAGAGAAGCATCACGTTGATGGACTTGTAGGAGTTCTCCTTGCCTTGGTCGATGAGGTTCTGGAACGAGCCCGGCTTCTCGTTGTATTTGTTTGTGAGGAGGGAGTAGATGTACAGGCATATTGTTTTTTCAGACAATTCACTGCCGTTGCATCCGGAGAATGTCACACGGATATAGTACCGGTTGTCAAGGTGTATGAAATCCTTGTTGGAGGCTTTCATGCGTCGCCATATAGAATAAGGTGCTCTCCAATAGACAGTGGCCTTTGCATCGATGCCTGCCTCATGGAGTATCGCCTCGATGTCGTCCGTAAAGAGTTTCAGTCGTGCACTGTTGTCCTTCTTATCCTTGTCAAGTTTGAGGACGATGTCAGTGTATTCCATGCCGCAGCGGTACTTGAATGAAAGGTTCTCAAGGTCCGTCTTTACATCAAAGAGACCGAGGCGGTTTGCCAAAGGAGCATAGAAATAGTCCGTCTCGCCGGCAATCTTCATCTGTTTGTCCGGTCGCATGGACGACAGTGTGCGCATGTTATGCAGGCGGTCGGCGATTTTCACCATAAGTGCGCGGATGTCAAACTGCATGGATGAGAGCAGTTGCTGGTAGTTGTCCACCTGCTTGGAGAATTTGTATTTTGATTTCTTGCGTTTGGTCACGGCATCGACAAGGAATGCCACATCATCGCCAAAACGCTCGCGTATGTCGTCAATGGTATATGGGGTGTCCTCTACGATGTCATGAAGGAATGATGCTGTGACGGAGTTGGTGTCAAGCATCAGTTCTTTTGCTGCAATTAGAGCGACGGAGATTGGGTGGATGATGTACGGTTCTCCGCTTTTCCTGCGTTGCTCCTTATGTGCGTTGTATGCGAATTCGTAAGCGTCGTGAAGCTGTTTCAGTTGCCGTGGGGAGACGCGCGGTTCCATGGAGTTGAACACTTTTTCCGCTGTCTCGATAATCATGTTTTCGTATTTGTCTTCCATAGTTGGTCAGGTGTATAGGTGGTTGATAGACAGATAAAAGGAGTGCAGGGGCGAAATGGGTTTGTGGCTTGGGCATAAACGACAAAAGGTAAAAAGCGGAGGGTTATGACCTCAGCTTTTTACCTTTTCGTTTTATGCGTCATTCCAATTCAATACGGTCATCGTATTTTGCCGTGCTGGAGTATCCGGAGTCGTTCACCGACTCCGTAGTGGTAACTTTCTGTTCCGTCAGGCGTCTGTCATCCGTAGGCTCAAGGTGGAACCCGTTGCTTTGTCCGTTGTAGTGTTCCTTGGTGGAGTAGGTGGATTTGTGGGTTCCTCTGCGTTCCACATTGTCATGGTATCTCTTTATGCGCCTTGACTTGGCGTCATTGTTAGGAGTGCCGTAACGTCGTGAAGAAGAGCCGTAGCCATTGTTGTTGCTGTCGTAATAGACACCGTCGTTCTCCACAGCCGTAGCCACACGGTTCCTGTACTGCTGTTCTTTGGCATTCTCAATGGCAGCACCGGTTGCCGCACCTGCTGCCATGCCGACAAGTGTGCCCACATCACGACCGTGGTAGCCACCGGCAATACCTCCGATAGCTGAGCCTATGACTCCGCCGAAACCGGCTCCTGTAGCTGTGTAGGAGCTGCAACTGCTTATCAGAACAAGGACTGACAATGCAAGGAATGTAATCTTTTTCATAACTTTTCTGTCTTTTTTGCCTTGACAGACTCCGTCCGCCTTTGATGTTAACGACGACCGTAACCGTCTCCGCAATCTATACGTAACCTTCTTTGTGGTTGCGAAATTACGGATAATATCTGAAGAGAAAAAGGGGAAATCCATATTGTTGAGGGGGATTCTCCTTTTTCTCCGTAATGTGGGTGGTGTTATCTGAAGTCTACGAGGATGCGGAACACCTGTGCCGGTGCTGCTGCCCATGCCTCCATGCCATCCTTTGCGGTCTCCGGAGTGTAGACTCCTGACACAAAGCGGTCCATCGGAATGCTGGCGTTCTCCAGATATTTCTGCACTGCACGGAAATCACTTGGGTTGGCGTTACGTGAGCCGCGGATGTCCAACTCCTTCTGTACGAAGTACTTTGTCTGGAACTCCACGCCGCTCTTTGCATAGCCGATGCAGACCACACGGCCTGTGAAGCTGACGATGTCGATGGCAGCTGTGTAGGTGATAGGGGATCCTACCGCCTCGATTACGCAGTCAGCACCGTAGCCGTCGGTGTACTCCATGACTTTCTCGAGGAGGTTCTCCTCCTTGGAGTTTATGCCGTACTTTGCGCCAAGGTCCTTGGCAATCTGTAGTTTCTCGGCAGAAAGGTCAACGGCAATCACTGTCGCACCACGTTGCACGGCACGCACAACGGCGCCGAGTCCTACCATGCCGCAGCCGAACACGACAACAGTGTCGATGTCTGTCACCTGACCACGGTCGACAGCGTGGAAACCTACTGACATCGGTTCTATGAGAGCGGCGTCGCGAGTGTTAACACCTTTTACGGGAATAATCTTCTGCCAAGGGAGTGCCATGTACTCGCGCATTGCTCCGTCGCGCTGAACGCCGAGAGTCTCATTGTGCTGGCACGCGTTTACACGCCCGTTACGGCAGGACGCACAGTGACCACAGTTGGTATATGGATTGACGGTCACGACCATGCCCGGCTGCAGTGTGTCAGGGCAGCCCTCACCGACAGCTTCTATTACAGCACCTATCTCGTGGCCCGGAATTACATTTTCTTTTGCCATAGTGTTACGGCCGAGGAATGTGTTCAAGTCTGAACCGCAAAAACCTACATACTCCATTTTGAGAAGTACCTCACCTGCCTTTGCCTCCGGCTTCGGCAGTTCGACAACAGCCATTTGCTGAAGTCCCGGAATCTGAATTGCTTTCATCTTTTTATCTTTATGTCTTTGTTGTTTGATGTTATTGTAATATATTGGTTGAGTGTTTGTTATTGTTGTGCTACTCACTCATGCTTGGGATGTACGGCAACACCGGTATGCTTTCAAATCCGTACACTTTCTTGGCATTTTCGCCGAGAACCATGCGCTTGTCTGTGTCGGTCAGCTCCGTGGATTTCAATATCCAGTCGTATGACTGTCGGTATGTGATGTTTGAAATGGTACGCGGATAGTCCGAACCCCACAGGATTTTCTCCATGCCTACCAAGTCCGCAGCCTCCTTTACGGCACTTATGGCGGAAGGATATGGGTAGTACTCATCGTTGAACAGCCACGTTATGCCTCCCATGTCAGTATAGACATTCTCATGGGAGCACAGCGCCATCTGCTTCTGCCAGTCTTTTCGGTTGACCATGCAGAAATGTCCGAGAACGATTTTAAGGTTCGGGCATTCCTTGATGACAGTCTCCAACTGCTCGTTTTGGCATGCTCCCTCACCAAGTTCGATAGCAAGAATCATGCCATTTTCCTCCATGAGTCGGAACATCTGCATGAACTCCTCCGTGTCAAACCGTATGTTGATATGGTCATCAACCAGTCTTGCCGCCGGAATCTTTATGCCTTTGAATCCACGGCGCAGAAGAACCTGTACTTCAATCAGGAAGCCTGGCTTGCGGAACTCACACATTCCGAACACGAAGAACCTGTCCTGCCACCGTCTGCCGACATACTCGAGATAGTCATTCTGCAGTCCGTCGATGAACTCCTGTGTCACAACCGCTCCACCAACTTGTGCAAAGTCCATGTTGGCAAGGAACTTCTCGGCAGAATTGTAGTTGTCCCGCATCCATGGATTCATCATCTGCACCTCATTGCCCATGAACGAACTCCTGCCGTTCGGCAACTGTTCTATCCGTTTGCCGTTGACAACAGTATGCTGCCAAAGCCACAAATGGGAATGTGCATCGATGATAACCTGCATATTGCCGGACTTATAGTACCGCTCACGGCATTCTGCCTCACTTATGAATTTTTCCATCTTACACGCATCTGGTCACCAATGATGTCCTGAACCTCCTTGACAAGCTCCCAATCGATTGGAGCCTCGGCATACTCCCAGTTCTTCTTCACGTTCGCAGGGTTGGCGGAAGAGAACAGTGTTGTTGCTATGCGAGGGTTGCTGATAGCATACTGTATGGCGAGTTTCTCGATAGGATAGCCTTTCTCATTGACATGAGCGACAGCCTTTTGGCAAGCATCCACAAGCGACTTTGGTGCAGGATGCCATGCCGGAACGCCACGTGAGGAGAGGAGTCCCATGGACAAAGGAGAGGCGTTGATTATGCCGACATTATGCTTTTCAAAGAAATCAAAGTAGTCGTTCAGCAATTCATCGTTCAGGGAATAGTGGCAGAAGCACAATGTTGCCTCCACTGTGCCTTCCGGACAGTGCTCGATGACCCACTTGATGTTCTCCGGCTGCAGGTCTGTTATGCCGACATGACCTACAACACCCTCATCGCGCAGCTTCACAAGTGCAGGGAGAGTCTCGTCGACAATCTTCTGCAAGCCGCCCGGAAGGTCGCCCTGGAACTCTATGTCGTGTACATTGATGAGGTCGATATGGTTGATGTTCAGTCGCTCCAGACTTTCATAGACACTGCGTGTGACACGCTCTGCCGAATAATCCCATGTGTTCTTTCCGTCTACGCCGTATCTTCCGACCTTTGTAGAAAGGTAATATTTGTCACGTGGGATGTTCTTCAATGCCTGTCCGAGCACGGTTTCAGCCTTATAGTGCCCATAATATGGAGAGACATCTATGAAATTCATGCCACAGTCTATTGCTGTGTATACAGCTTCAAGAGACTCTTCCAGTTTTGTTTCACGGAAGACACTGCCAAGCGATGATGCTCCGAAAGACAGTGCAGAAACCTTCATGCCTGTCTTGCCAATCTCGTAGTAGTTCATAATTATTAGTAGTTTGATGTGTTCAATGGTTACTTTATCTTAGTCGGTTGACATTGGCTGCTTTTTGTGCGCGTATATATATAATATTTATGTGTAGCCAATCCAATCCTGCGCCTTTTCATGCAAAATTAACAATTTTATCGGAATTACTGCACATTTTCGTGTTTTTTATTCGACATTTAATATTATTTTTGTAATTTTGCACCCATATTTTATAATTCACGTTATAAACGTATAGGTATTTAACAAACAAAAAATGAAAAAGATTGTTTTGGCATCATTGATGATGCTTTCAGCCATCACAGGTATGGCGCAGGGTAATCTCCAGCTTCACTATGACTTTGGTCGCAATGTTTATCCGGACGAGCAGGCTGAGCGTCCTAAGGTTACCGGCACATTTGAGCAGTTTTCTGCCGACGGACTTGGAACATGGTTCTATTTCATCGATATGGATTTCTATAACGACGGTGCTGCCGGAGCGTATGTTGAGTTGAGCCGTGAGTTCAACATCGGCAAGAAAGGTTTCGCCGCTCACATCGAGTATGACGGCGGTCTCTGCTCCAAGAAGTCATTCTCAGCACGCTATCAGCAGGCTGCTCTCCTTGGTGCTGCCTACAACATGCACTCTGCTGACTACAAGAAGACCCTCTCCCTTCAGGTCATGTACAAGCAGTTCTTCAAAGGCACTTATAACCATGCGTTCCCATCCTGCCAGTTTACGGGCGTATGGAGCACTACTTTCGCTCACGATGCGCTGACTTTCGCCGGTGTGTTCGACTTTTGGCGTGACGAGCAGGCTAACGGTCATGGCAAACTTGTGTTCATCTCCGAGCCACAGTTGTGGTTTAACCTCAACTCGATCAAGGGACTTAAGAAATGCCCAATCTCTATCGGTACAGAGATGGAGTTCTATAGCGGCTTCTATTCAGACAATTCAAAGATGTACTGGAATCCAACAATCGCTGTAAAGTGCAAGCTGTAAAAGGTTGATAGCTATTTATTTAACGATAATATAACGTACGGGTCACATGGTTGAATGTTCCATGTGACCCGTATTATTTTACCTAAAAAAATATTATTTTCATTTAAGTGAGGGTTGTGTTTCAAGGAAATTGCGGTATCTTTGCACCGTGAACTACAGACAAAGAGTCACTCAAAGCCTGACAGGTAATGTGATTTACCCAAGGCATGTAATTGTTTTATTAACATTAAAATTTATCGAGTATGGAAACATTCAAAGACGTAATTTCAGGCAACCAACTTGTTTTGGTGGATTTTTTTGCCACATGGTGTCAGCCATGTAAGATGATGCATCCGATTCTTGACCAGGTTAAGGATGTGCTTGGTGACCGTATACGTATCATAAAAATGGATGTTGACCAGCAAGGTGACATTGCCGGTGAGTATCAGATACGTTCAGTGCCGACGCTCATGTTGTTCAGAAATGGTGAAATGCTATGGCGTCAGAGTGGAGCTATGTCAAAGGCAGATTTGCTTGCTGTCATTGACCCATTCCTGAAGTGATGAAAAACATAGTTTATCACCTTTATGCTGAATAATGAAAAAGCAGAGCAAACATGAAAAAGATATTGTTCATAATAGGTTCCTTGCGTAATGAATCGTTCAACAGAAAACTTGCAAACCGTGTGGAACAACTCATTTCCGGACGTGCCGTTGTGGAGTATCTGGACTATTCAGAGCTGCCAATGATGAACCAGGACATAGAGTTTCCGGTTCCGGAAGTTGTTGCTGAGATTCGCAGAAAGATAGCGGAGGCTGACGGATTATGGATATTCTCGCCGGAATACAATTCCGGTTATCCCGGTCATCTGAAGAACCTCATCGACTGGCTTTCACGTCCTATTGCTGCAGATGACCACACTTCTCCGCTTGCCATAAACAAGAAGAAAGTGGCATTGAGCGGTGCCGGCGGTGGGATGGCTACTGCCAACTGCCGTGCAAGGCTGACGGAGCTTCTGACATTGCCGTTCATCAATGCGGATGTTATGAGGGAACCGCAGACCGGAATCGTGCTGGGAGTTGAGGCATGGACTCATGGCAACATGATTCTGGCACAAGAACAGGAAGAGGCTTTGGCACAGCAAGTTGATGCTTTCTTGAACTATATCGGGTAAAATAATTGACCGGCAAGTACTTAAGTGGATAGTACTTGCCGGTCATTGTATATGCAGACAGTCAGTCTTTTATCTCATCGGCGCGTATTCCGAGGGCTGCCATAAGGGAGTAGCCAAGGATTTCCGTGCGGCAAGGGACACCGCTGAGTGGCTGCATGGCAAACAATGTCACTCGCTTTTCAGGACACTCGCGGTCGATATGGCGAAGGACTGGCAGCAGACGCTCCATCACTCCGTTGTCGTTTGAATCAAGGTTTGGGATGACCATGATGTTTTTCACCTGCGGTTCGTCGACCATTGCGGCAAGGATGTCTGTGAGAATGTCATATTTTGACATGGTTTCCGTGCCCTCTTCAGCACCCACAGCGTTGAAGACAAACTCTCCGAGGTCGCCCTTGAAAGCCTGGTTGTTAAGCTCGGTGGTGAACTTTCCCGGGTTGAAATTGTTCATTTCGTCATTCTTTTTGTCATGAACAAGGATGACACTGCATTCGGGAATGTCTTTATTTTTCTGTTCTCCGTCCACTTCGGCAACACGACGCACGCCGCCGTCCATGGCTATGCATTCCACCCATTGCGCCATATCCGCCTGTGGAATGTGGCGACCTATCATTCTTTCGAAGTTGACAATGAGGTTGAAAGCCACACTGTCAATGTATTCAGCGTCAGCGATAATCACTGATGTTCTTTTATTATCCATATTGTTATTGTGTCTTCTATGTATGAAACAATTTGTGACATTTGTCAGAGTGTTGGTTATCTGATGTTGTTGCCGAGCTGTTTCGCTATGGCGGCAGACAGTTGTTTCTGCTCACTGTATTCCGTCAGCAGTTCAGAAGCCTTCTCCATATCGTTGCCGAAAGCCTTTATCTGCTGTAGCAGCTCATCCAGTCTTGCGTCCACAATGTCACGGCGGAATTCCAAAAGGAGTCTTTCGACATGGCTGCGGAGTCCCTCTTTCGTGTATTTCAGTTCAAGGCTTTTTGACAGGGTGTAGCGCTCCATGACCAAATCGGTGGCGGTCTTGCTTATCTCTATGTCAGGATGTTTCGTGAAAAATGTTGAGGAGCGGAACTCTTCCTGTGCCGCGTTGCAGATGATTTCCTCCAGCATCCTGTTGTAGAGAGGGTTGGAGAACGACAGTTCCTCTGATGTCAGGTTGTAGTAGACAAACTGTGCAACGTTCAATGACATGGTGCCACCGTCCTCTGTCTCCACATCGTCAAGGATTATCTTGTCGCCATGGCGCACGACAGCCTGCATTATCAGTCGTTCGATGGACTCCGAAACACTGCTTTTCTTGACCGTAGCCTTTGGTGCAGCCGGGGCGAAAGCCTCGTCGGGAAGGTCTTCCGGCGGAAAGTCATTGCCGACAGACACGTTCTGAGTCGGCTCCGGTTGTGGGGCAGTGGCAGACCGTTCACGCTCCCTACGTTTGTCACGCTCCTTGATGTCGTCACTGATAAACCTGTTCATCTTTGTGAGCAAGGTCTTCTCATCCATACGGAGTCGTGTCGCACAGTCCTGAAGATATGCCGCACGGATAATCGGATCAGGGATGACGGAGACACTCTTTATTATAGAGGAGATGACATCAGAACGCCTCACAGGGTCTGTTGCGTCCTTCATCAGCACATCTGTCTTGAACTGGATGAAGTCTGTTTGGTTCTCTTCGACATATTTTCTGAACTCCTCCGGTGTATGTTTCTTTGCAAAAGAGTCAGGGTCGTCGCCGTCAGGGAGGGCGAGTACCTTGATGTTCATGCCCTCGGAGAGCAACATGTCTGTACCTCGCATTGCCGCTTTGATACCTGCAGCGTCACCGTCGTAGAGCAGTACGATGTTCTTTGTAAGGCGGTGAAGCATGTGAATCTGATGGATGGACAGCGCCGTGCCGGAGTTTGCCACAACGTTCTCTATGCCACACTGGTGCATGGAGATAACATCCGTGTAACCTTCCACCATGAACACACGGTCCTCCTTGCTTATCTGCTTCTTAGCCTGATAGATACCGTAAAGCTCATGGTCTTTGTGATAAATGTCAGAGTCCGGCGAATTGACATATTTCTGTTGTACTCCCTTTGTCTCCTTGTCAAGTTTTCTGCCGCCGAAAGCGACGACTTTGCCGCTCATTCCTATCCATGGGAATATCGCCCTGCCTGCAAAACGGTCGACAAGTGATTCCGGGTCAGTCTCTTTGCCCGGATTATTGTCGTTGTTTTTGGAGTAGCACAGTCCTGTTTTTAACAGGAATTGCGCCTTGTAACCTTTTGCTATGGCTTCACGTGGCATAGCCCGGCGGTCAGGGAGGGCGAAGCCCAGGCGGAATTTCTCTATTATGTCGTCACGGAATCCTCGCGAGCGGAAGTACTGCATGCCTACTGCCCTGCCGTCGGCATCATTGTGCAGGATGTCATGATAGTATTTTGCCGTCCATTCATTGACAATGAACATCGATTCGCGTTCACTCTCCTGAAGTTTCTCTTCGTTGGTGAGTTCGCGCTCCTTTATCTCAATATGGTATTTCTTTGCCAGCCAGCGCAGTGCCTCGGGGTAAGTCATCTGCTCATGCTCCATGATGAATCCCACCGGTGTGCCTCCCTTGCCGCATGAGAAACAGTGGCAGTAATTGCGTGCAGGCGACACCGAGAACGACGGCGTCTTGTCATCATGGAAAGGGCACAGCCCCTTGTAGTTCGCGCCTGCCTTACGCAGTGTGACAAACTCTGACACGACATCGACGATGTCTGCCGCTTCAAGAATCTTGGCAGTTGTAATGTTGTCAATCATCGGGAATATGCTGGATAAACATTATCGACAATACTGACAGTACTGACAATATTGACATTATTGGCTTGCAGGCTATCTGAACAGCGTAAAATTCACACTGCCGTAGGAGCGGTGTTCCATGAAACGCGGATGGTCGGAGAAATCATACTGCTTCCCATGCTCAAAAACGAAGATTCCGCCCTCGGCAAGAATCCCTTTGCCAAGCACAAGGTCAGGAATCTCAGGCAGTTCCTTCAACGCATAAGGAGGGTCGGCAAAGATGAAATCAAACTGCTGGCGGCATGACTTGAGGAAGCGGAACGAATCGCCACGCACAAGGTTGCACGCGTCAGTGTCCAATTTTTGCAGGCACTGGCGTATGAAATTAGCATGGTCGCGGTCTGCCTCCACGCTCACCACTTGGCGGCATCCTCTTGAAATAAGCTCCAAAGAAATGCTTCCCGTGCCGGCGAAAAGGTCAAGTGCGAGTGCGCCGTCAAGGTCAAGATAGCCTTGAATGACATTGAAGATGTTCTCCTTTGCAAAATCCGTTGTAGGCCGTGCCTTGAACGTGCGAGGAATGTCAAACCTCCTGCCTTTGTAAATTCCTGTTATTATTCTCATTGTCTCTGTCTCCTAAGCGTTCATGGAAAATGTCACGATGTCATACGCCACGTTCGGAATCTTTGTCACCGGAGCACGGTTGAATTCCGCAGACGGGTTGATAGGGAACACGTTGCTGACATACTTCCGCAGCTCTTCGCGCAGCGCATCCGGTTCCTGCATGTCACCAACGATGTAGAGTTCGTCCTTCTTGTTGTTCATTGCAAGCTGCTGCCATACATAAAGTATGAAATAAGCCGCATCGGTTACTGATGTCGCCCGGAACTCGTTCATGAACCGGAAGCGGTTTTTGTTGAACCCGAACACAGCCAAACGGCGGTCGTGGAAGTACGCAAACAGCTTCTTTGTCTGTCCTACATAGCTGCGCTGGTGCAGATGCTGCCATACCGGTGCAAGCAGCGGTGCTATGCGAACGTCACTGAAATGGTCGCTGATGACCATCTTCAAGTCCTTGTTCATGGCGAAAACGGCTACACAGTTGAGCTCCGGCATGACATGACTGACGATAGCCCTGCCGGAACTGATGTTCAGTCCGTTGGCTGTCGTGCTTTCCGGGAAAGTATGGTTGTAAAAGATTTCTGTCAGGCTCTCATCGTATTCCTCCATCGGAATGAGCAATATGTTGGCATCGATAAGGACCTGCACCCTGTCGCCTGCATTCGTCAGTGTCTCACTGTCACGGAAAGCCTCGCGCAGATTGGCAGCCATGGACATGCCGCTCTTCACGGTGTAAGGCTCATAAGTGCCTTCCGGAGACATGAATGCGAGGGACTGTTGTCCGATGCGTATGATTGTTCGTGGTTGCTTCATAAATGCAAAGGTACTTATTTTTAGCCACAAATGACACAAGAATACTCATGAATTTTTGGTATAGTGATAAATTTTAAGTAATTTTGCAATCATGATTGAACAAGAATGGGCATACCGGATAGAAAGCCGCCTGCCTTTCTCGCCGACGGCGGGGCAGGGCATGGCGGTGGCGGTCTTCAGCCGTTTCATGACTGATGCGAGTACCGATGTGGCAATGTTGCTGCGTGGCTCTGCCGGTACGGGCAAGACAAGTGTCGCCCGCGCCATAGTACGCGCCATGACCGCAATGAAGCAGAAGGTTGTGCTCCTTGCTCCCACAGGTCGTGCAGCAAAGGTTTTTGAACAAGGACTCGACGGCACAGGGCTTCACGCTTACACCATCCACCGCAAGATTTACCGGCAGAGGGCGTACATGTCTGATGCGTTCACGCTTGCCGAAAACATGCATACGGACACAATCTTCATGGTCGATGAGTCTTCGATGATCAACACTTCGGAGTTTGGAGTGAGCGGAGCATTCGGGGCAGGCAACCTGCTTGACGACCTTGTGCGCTATGTCTATTCGGGCAGGAACTGCCGCCTTGTCCTCATAGGCGACACTGCACAGCTACCGCCTGTCGGTTGTGAGGAGGCTCCTGCACTGGTTTCTGACTACATTGCAGGCTACGGTCTGACGGTCTACGATTACGACTTGACGGAGGTGCTGCGCCAATCGCAGGAGTCGGGCATACTGTGGAACGCCACGATGCTGCGCAACCTTATCACTCATGATGACATGACCGAGCTGCCGAAGATAAGGTTTGACGGCTTTGCCGACATAACAGTCTGTCCCGGAAATGAGCTGATAGACTCGCTTGGGTCGAGCTACAGCCGTGTGGGAATGGACGAGACGATAGTCATAACACGTAGCAACAAGCGCGCCAATGTCTACAATCTCGGCATAAGGAACCAAGTGCTTGACCGTGAGGAAGAGTTGTCGTCCGGCGATTCGGTGATGATTGTGAAGAACAACTATTTCTGGACGGAGACCATAAAAGCCGAAATGGGAAAGGAAGAGGCGGAGAATGACAGTCTGCCGCCGTTCCTTGCCAATGGCGACCGTTGCGTGGTGCGGCGCGTAAGGAACACTCGCGAACTTTTCGGCTTCCGTTTTGCCGATGTCTGGCTGGAGTTTCCTGACTATGACGGGCTGGAGATTCAGGCGACAACAGTGCTTGACACCTTGCAGAGTGAGGCTCCCGCACTGACCTGTGAGCAGCAGGAGACGCTCTTTAACGGTGTGTTTGAGGATTATGCGGACATGTCACGCAAGCAGGATAAGTTCAAGGCATTGAAGCAGGACAAGCATTTCAATGCCTTGCAGATAAAGTATGCCTATGCCGTCACTTGCCATAAGGCGCAGGGTGGGCAATGGGCGCATGTCTATGTCGACCAAGGGTACATGACCGATGACATGCTTTCACCGTCCTACATACATTGGCTGTACACGGCGTTCACGCGTGCCACGGAGCATCTCTACCTTGTAAATTGGCGTGAGGAGCAGACGGAACGGAAACTTTAAGGTAATTGCGAGAATTAGAAAACTCACCACATTTTTGCCCTCTGAGAATCGCGTAGAAATAAATTCAAGAAGAAAAGTCAAGAAAATCGCATGAATTTTGCGTTTTGTTATGTAGTTGTGAATCAATTATTTATAATTTTGAGCAGAACAAATTATGCATAAAGACACTGCAATTAGTTACCAAAAACATGCTAAACGGTAACGAATTGCAGTGTTTTTCGTATCGTTCTGCATTGTGAAAGGTTACCGTTTTCACTGTAAAATGTTATCTTTTACGTTGTGAAAGCATATTTTCAGGCAAAAAAAGCGTTATTTCTCACCTTGTGATTGAAAAAACATTAGAAAACTCAGACAGAAAAATCACAAGAAAGACTCCGTCCCATAACGTGGCATATCGTTATGGGACGGAGTCTTTTGTAATAGGGGAGAAGGATTATTTCTTGCTTACTCCGCCCTCGACATCGTCATTGCTGATGGAGCGGTCAGCCTTCTTCACGCTGGCATTCAACTTGCCGAAACGGTAGCTGAGAGACAGGCGGCAGCTGCGGCGTGGACCGTAATTGTGGCTTTCGGAGAGATAATCGCCCTGAGTGACATACGACTTGAAGTCACTGTACTTGCTTCCGAACGGGTTGTTGGCCGAGAGGTTCACCGTCAGGCGGTCGTCCTTCAGGAATGAGCGTTGCAGGGAAAGGTAGTAGTAATTGTAGTTTGAGGAGTAATATCCATAGACACTGTTCGGTGATTTGCCTACGTTTCCGCCACCACCCAGTGCGAAGAATAGTTTCCAAGGCAGCTTCTGCCGCAGGTTGCCATAGTAGTAGGCTGACCATTTGCTTATCTTCAGCTGCATGTTCTCGTTCTCATGGATGTTCTTTCCGACCTGCCCGTTGATGTTGAAACTTGTGCCGTCGATGATTGTCCACTGCACATAGAGCCTTGTTCCGTAGGCAATGGATTTCAGGTTGTTGGCATAAGTGCTGACGATTTTGTCACCGTCGGTGTACTTTATGCCGCCTATGCCACTGTTGCAGTAGCGGAGGAACGGTGCTACGTTGTATGTGAATTTGGCTCCTGTGTGCTGGTAGGTCAGTCCGAGAGTATGCCTGCGTGAGCTGTTAAGGCTGCTGTTGCCATAGGAAATGTTCGTCACGCTCTCCGTGACAGCAGGGTTCAGGTAGCTTATTCCCGGTCGGCTGATGCCTGCGGAATAGCTCAGTTTGATGTTGTCAGAGTCGGAAATCTTGTACTTTACTGTTGCCGACGGCACAAGGTCGGAGATGTTCTTGGAGAAACCTTCGGCACTTCCGTCCGGATAATCCGCGCTGACACGGCTGTATTCGTAGCGCAGTCCTGCCATGGCAGACCACCTTCCGAGGTGCAGGAGATATTGCAGATAGAGTGCTGCGACATGTGTGTCGTGGTTGAAGAGGGTGGATGTGGGCGGCGTATTTCCGTAGAATGTCTGTGAATTGTCGCTCTTGTTACGGCGGAAGATGTATTTCGCGCCGGTCTCAAACTTATGGTGTTTCGCAAACGGACGCACCCAATCGAGCTGGAAAGTGTGTTCGGCAAATTTCTGCTTGCTGAAATTGTCGTAGCCTGTATAGCTGACAGGGAGGTTTATGGCGTTGCTGTATTCGTAAGAGAGCGGGCTCTTGTTGTTTTCCAGTGACATGAGATAGGAGAAAGTCAGCACTTCGTCCTTCACGTGTGTCTTGTGCTGGTAGTCGAAACGTGTCGAGAAATCGAGGTAGCGGAAGCCTCCGTTTGACCATGTCCGGGCGTCATAGGCATAGAGTGTGTTGCCAAGAGGGTCGGACATGCGGTGGTTGCCGAAGCTGTTGACACCGATGTCGTAGGCGAAACCGCTGACGGAGAGCGTGAGAAGGTTCAGCGTGTCGAGGTCAAGGCTTGCTTCGAGGTTGCCATAATGGATATCACCTTTGTTGTTGCTACGGCTTGTGTCGTGCATAGTGTTGCCGCTGTCCTTGTAGTAAGTCTCACTTTCGGAGGTGGAAGAGGACATGGCTTCGCCCTGATGCTGGTAGCCGTAGTTGGCGGAAAGGATGAGTTTGCCGGTCTGGGCTGTGATGTATCCGTTGGCATGCGGGTCGTAATGGTCATTCATTCCTGTGCTTACCGAACCGACAATGCCACCGAAGCGGCTGTTGTCCATCATGACAATGTTGAGAATGGCGGAGATTCCCTCTGCGTCATAGCGTGCTCCCGGTTCGGTGATGACCTCAATGCGCTTAACCATTGTTGCCGGCATGGCTTTGAGAACCTCTTTCGGGTTCTTGGTCATTGTAGGGTCAGGTCTGCCGTTCTTGAAGATTTTGAAGTCGGAAGAGCCGTTGACCTGTATGTTGTCCTGTCCGTCGACGGTGACAAGTGGCACCTTGCGGAGCATGTCCATTACGGTTTTGACCTTGGATTCCTCGTCAGCCTGCACATTGTAGGTCGTGCGGTCAATCTCGTTTTTTATCAGTTGGCGTTGGGATTTCACCACCACCTCGCCGAGTTCTACGTTTGAATGTACGCCGAGTGTGTCTGTTGTGCTCTGTTTTGCCTTGTTGGTTGTCTGTGCTGTGCATGGCAATGTACATAGAATCAGCAGGGCGGATATGAATGATTTGTTCATGATTGATTGGTAATGATAAAGGTGCAAGTGGGCGATGCCGTTGCTTACGGTCTGTAGAGAAAGGGCGGCGATGCCCACTTGCTTATTTATGAAAAGCGTGTCCCGCGGGCTGTCGTCAGCAGACGGGTTGAGAAGAAAATTATTTTTCCCGATTGGTTGCCCAATGGTTGTCCTGTGGGAAAGGTATTCAGGTTTCGTTTTATCTGCCTAAAGACTGATAGGCCTCGTCAAGCATTCCGTTGAGGAACGTGTCAGGGTTTGTCTTTTTCATGATGTTCTGCATTTCGTTAATGCTTGTCTTGCAGGTGTTGCGCTCGTTCTGGCTGAACTCATTGCTATGTTTCTTGCATAGTTCCACTATGTTCATGACGATGCCTGTCTGCAAGGATTTCTGATCCTGGTTCTTGATAGCCTCGAGGAATGCGATGCGGAGGTTGCCGAAGCGGTGTATGGCACTTGTGCCGATGGCAATACCGTTTGCGTCTTTTGTGGTCTTTATGGTGCTGATGACCTTTCCGTTCTCGTCCTTGTTCGTAATGATGCGTATGCCGTTCTCATCAAGGATAGTCATTGTTGACGAGGTGATGGGAGGAGTTGGGGGTACGATGTTTTCTGCTATGGCAGGCAGTTTTGTCACTTTTGCAGGGTTGTCGCCGTAGATGCGGTAGAGCAGACATCGTGTGCCCTTGCCTTCTTTGTACCAAACCATGGCATAGACATAGCGTTTGGTGGCATTGTTCTCGTCATTGACGAACAGCAGGCGATAGTTGTGGGTTGGTCTTGTGCAGAAGGCGACATTGTACTTGAAGTTCGGACCATAGACGACATTGGACTTCTCTGCCTTAATCTCAGGAGTCTGATGGATGTATTTGTAGCCTTTGGCAGCGTCTTGCTCGAATGCATCTTCCAATCGGTTTATCATCCGCTGCTGGTCTTTTGTAAAGTACAGTTCGGTGAAGTAACAGTAGGTTGTTATTGAGCCTCCTTTGTCACTGTCGTCATAGTTGCTCGTCATGACCTTCTTGACATTCGAATTATTGATTAACGCCTCCATTGTTCGTTTGACATTGTTTTGTGCAATGGCGTTGGCCGTTATCAGCATCAGTGCTGTCAGTATTGTAATCTGTTTCATATATGTAATGATGATTGTTTGTGTATATATGGTTGTTAGTAGTAGACCTCTTCTTCTTCGCTCATGTAGTCTATGTTTGCAATGGCAGCATATTGGCTCATGATGTCGTAGAGGTCGATTTGCTGTTGCACATAGACGGCTTTCATCAGCAAGTCCGCCTGGCGTGCTGCCTCTTCAAGGTCAATGGCATCGGCGCTGTCAGCCGGTGCGGATGCCTGTGCCATATAGTAGCGTGGAGGTGGGGGAGTGTCGCGATAGCGGTTGATGTTTATCTTCTTTCGTGTATTTGGTTTTGCAGCCGGTGGTGAAGCAGGAGCTATTTCAATGTTCAACGTATCTTCCGGGATTTCCACATTGGTGCTGTCATCTTGCTCTGCAATGGCGGTGAAGGATTGATCGGGGATTGGCTGCATCGGGTTATTGCTGTTATTAAGCCATAAGTATGCTCCGAAAGCAAGCAGGATGGTGGCGGAGGCAGCAATGAGGTGTCGGACATAATTGTGTCTTGCTTGCAGTTTGGGTTCAAACATGGCGAACATTTCCCTGTACACTTGCCAGTCTTCGCCATCAATGCCTTCAGGAGCGGGCTTGTCACCATGCTTCCTGAAGTAATCAGCAAGCATGCGTTCCTCGTCGACAGATGTCAGTCCGTCCATGTATTTCTGTAGGAACAGTGCTATGTTTTTGTCGGTTACCTTCATTGTCGGTTACGCTTTTTAAGTTCTTCGAATATCTTTCTTCGGGCAGATGACAGCATTGTCGCCACGGAGGCAGTGGTTATGCCCATGAGTGCCGCTATCTCATCATTGGACTTCATTTCTGTCTGCCTCATCCTCATCACCTGCATTTCTCTGTTAGGCAGTGCTGAAATGCGTTCAAGCAGCCATTGTTCGTCCTCCTTGATTTCCAGTTTGCGGTGTGGAGATATGGCTTTTGTGTCAGGTGGTTGCCATTCCGTGGTGTCCTCTCCGGTGTGCTTTTCCATTGTTACCATAAGGGTTGAGGTGCGTTGGGTATGGCGCAGAGTGTCGATGGTGAGATGTTTTGCGACGGTTGCCGTAAGTCTTATGGCATGTTCCTTGTCATGAAGGTCATTGTGTATAGCCCACAGTTTCAGCATAGTGTCTTGTGCGACATCGTCAGCATCGTTGGCATGCAGGATGTGCATGCTTGTCTTCAATGCTTCTTGTCGCAGGACGCCTGCTATCTTCTCAAACTCTTTTTGGTTCATGCTTGTTGATTGTTCCTTTTGTGTAAGTGTTGTCAGTGTGAGCTGCTGTGGGATGTTCCTTGTTTTCTGTTTATGGCTGTGCCTCAATCTTTCCGGGAGAATGGGGAGTTTTTGTGGTTTTGGAGCTCTTGTAGCTTTGGGAATCAACGATTTTGTTGTATTTCAGTCTGCTGTCATGGATGTCTCCCATTTTGCTTTTTGTTTTGCGGTAAGTGTTTGTTGTGCCGGACAGGGTTATGTCACCTGTTCCTGTCATGCCGGTGTCAAGGTTGTCGCATTCCTGGAGATGAATGGAAAGGTTGCCGCTGCCGTGCAGTCTTGCGCTTGCATTCTGTGTCGTTACGGCTGCAACCTTCATGTCACCGACACCGTTGAGATTGATGCTTGCATTGCTGCATTCGAGGTTTTTGAGGTTCAAGTCTCCTGAACCATTGAGAGAAACGCCGGCATTGACAGCTGTAAGGCAGTCTATGTCGAAATCTCCTGAGCCGTTAAGCGTGATGATGGCTTTCGTGCCGGTCTCCACTTTTTTCATTGAAATGTCTCCACTGCCGTTAAGGCTTGCATTGATGCTGTTGCAGTTGATTGTATTGAACTTTATATCGCCACTGCCGTGGAGTACAATCTGCAATCTGTCTGCGTCGATGGGTTTATTGGCGATGAAGTCTCCGCTGCCGATTAGTGAAGCTTTTGTCAGTGTAGGCGAGGTGACATATACTGTAATGGAATCCCTTCGGTTGTTGTTGATTACTCTGACACCGGCGATTTGTTTTGTGCTAACAGTAAGTGCGCCTTTTTTGACTTCTGCACTGATGTCTTGCATAATGTCAGTGTTTCTTGGTGCTCTTATCGTTACCTGGCATGATTTGCCTTGTGTGTAGATTACTTTGTAATGGCCTATCAGTGTCACTTCCGTGAAATTGCCAACAGGAATTTTTGTTTCTGTCATGTCATTGGAACGGGCTGCTGTTGCCACAGCGTAGTTGTCCACAGTTTGAGGAATGAATGCAGAGAATGTCAATGCTGCTGCAAGGCATAGTGTTTGTTTGATTATGTTCATGGATGTCTGTATTAATGTTGTTTGTTCTTATTGATTGTTTAAGTTCGTACGACGCTTACACTTATATAAACGTACGAGCATAGTATTTCTCAACATTGAGAACCTGTATTTTAACTTATTTTTAGGATAAAAGAAAGAGACTACCCATTTTCGGGTAGTCTCTTGTTATGATTGTCGTTAAAGCAGACTATGCTTTATGACTTATTTTACAATGTACTTCTTGCCGTTCTTGATGATAATGCCCTTAGTGCTGTTTGTCACGCGCTGACCTGCGAGGTTGTATGCAGGAGCGTTGATGTCATCCTCTGTTGTGATGTCAGAGATGCCTGTCTCTACATAAGGAACAAGCCAACGTGGGTCACCGGTCTTGAGCTTAGCCTGCTGTGTGCTTGCACCGATAGTGAAGTCACCGTTGGCTGCATCTTTGAATGAAGGGTCGGTTGTAAGGATAGAACCGCTCTTGTCATAACTGGCTTCGCTTTCAGACTTGTCAACGCCTTCGTTGAAATATGTGTTGTTAGCGAACTCCATAGGGTTGCTGCCGTTAAAGCGGCCACCTGCCATACGGCGGATGATGTCATTGCCGCAGTTGTACCAAATGTTGTTCTTAATATCAAACTTTACATACTTCTGTCCTGAAATTGCACTGTAGTTGCCCCATTGTCCATCAGCTTTGAGAAGACCATGGAATGTGTTGTTCTGATAGTTCATCACCATGAGTTCTGTCGCTGTATCGAATCCATAACGGTCAAGGCGTGCAAAGTTGTTGTAACGTACGAAATACTTAGCAACAGCATTGTTTCCGTAGAATGTTGAGTTAGTGATGTTGATGTCCTTTGCGCCACCTGCCTTGAATGAGATGAGTGCTTCATTGTCAACAGCTTCTGTAGCAAATTCAAGTACAGAGTTGTTGACAGTAAGGTCAACAAGACAAATCTTCACGTTGTTGTCATAGAGTACAGAACTCTTGATGCCCTTGATTGTCACGCCGTCAATCTTGACTTGGTCAATCATCAGGTAATCGTTCTCTCCGGCTTTACCACCTGTCAGAGATATGAGTGCTGCTGCATTTGCTGCAGCGTTGACTGTTGCACCATTACCGTTGATGATAAGGCTTCCTGCTGTTTCGATAGAAGAACCAAGAGTGTATGCTGCATCCTTTGCAAGATTGATAGTGATGTCACCAATCTTGTCACCTGCTGCTTCAATCTCTGCTTTCTTTGCTGCCACCGCTGCTGCGATGTCGCCTTCTGTCGGCTCGATAGTTGCTGCTATGATTTCAGGAGTACGAGTGATGGTGATTGGCTGGAACTGTATGTTATCGTTGTATACGCTTATTACACCAACGATGTCGTATGTCTTGCCTTCTGCAGGAGCAGCGATTTCAATGGCGAACTGGTTGTATCCGGCAACATTCTCCTCGCCTTTGGCAATAGTGAAATTGTTCTTTTCGTCCGGAACTGTGTATGTCACTCCCTTAAGAGTAACGACCTTGTTCATGTTCTCTGCCTTGACATCAGCCAAAGCTGCTTCTTCGTAAGTTACCTCAACAGCGTCACCTTCCTTTACTGTAAGTGCTGCGTCTGGTACAGCCTCAAACAGTTTGTTTTATACATCAACCTTACCTGTCCAGCCGCCATTGATAGTCTTGCCTACAAGGATATCAGCAGTCTTCTCGCCACCATTGTCATATACAAGGCTTGCACCTGTAGCGTCCTTGATATACACATAGTTCTGTGGTCCATTCTTACCAGACTTTGTCTGCTTTGCAACCACAAGAGCTTCACCGTCAAAGCGGAATGCTGTCTTGTCGGCAACGGCATTAAGTTCTGCAACTGTTGTAATGATTGGATTAACAACGATTTCTTTTGAGATGACAGAACTTGCTTTTTCATCTTTGATGGCGATTGCCTTTACAGTAGTTGTGGCTGTTACCTCGAATGGTTCTGTATAAAGTTTGCTTTCTGCTGTTGGCTCGTCACCGTTTGTTGTGTAGTATATAGATGCACCGTCTGTTGCGCAAGCCAATGTTACTGTTGCTTTTCCAAAATCTGTTGCATCGCCTGTAATGGATGGAGCTGCAACATCTCCGGCAGCAGCCTTCTTGTAGATGTTGATTGTAGTAATTTGGGTGTTGTGACTAGAGGTCACTTTCAACACATAGATGTTACCTGCTGTTTGATAGTTGGCATCTATCTCGTAGGTGTTGGTTGCTACCGAGCCTTTAGTTTCTGTACTTACAGCTGTTTCGCCTACATAGATGTTTTGCATGGTTGAACCAGAAGCTCCAGTTCTGCCAACAACCTCTATTTTTTCAACATCGAAATTAAATGCAGGGAATGTGAGTGTGGCATCTTTCTTTCCGAGCATCAGATAACCATCTGTGTTGTAGTAATAACCACTTGATGCAGCTTCCAATGTAATACTGTAAGTGCCATTAGTGAATGTTTGCTGAGCTTTTCCTTGATTGGCTTTTTCTGGGAGCTCCCAACCATTTGTAGTGAAGTCCAATGTCACTTCTTGTGCAGACATACTGCCACCTACAAAAGGTAGAAGAAATGCCCAAAGCATGAGTAGTTTTTTCTTCATAATAGTTTCTGGTTTTAGGTTAATGAAATTATGTTATTTATCTCGTTTTGCAAATGTAAGCATAAATATTGTGACTGCAAAGACAAAATAAGGATTATTAACAATAAATTATAAAAATCGATGTTAAAAGGAATAATGTTTAGAGAAACATGTTGTTTTCGTGGATATTATGGTTGTGGATTATATACTGCAGTTTCATCAGTTGCTTATAATAGCATTTTTGCTTTTTTTATCAGATACAGCAAATTCGTCGAACTCACGTTAATATATGAGGTATAAAAACAAATTAGAGCGCCTCGTCAGCCGGGCGCTCTAATTGTCTATTTGTTTTTGGAAGATGTTTTTTCTTGCGTAGCCATTCGGCTTTTTTCTTCAGATAATCTTCGTAGTGGTTTTCCAAGAAATTGTCTGCCATAATGTCCTGTTATCTTGTGTATCTGCTGTAGACAACGCTTATCTCTATTGCATCAGGATTGTTCGGTCCTCCGACAAGTTTTGCTGTAGATAGCGAGGTGTCAGGCGTTACACTGCTGAGGATTGATGTCGAATTATACGTTGTATAGTTTGCGGTTACCGGCACAAGGAGTACTTTGTCCCAATTCGGGTATTTCCTTTTGTATTCTTCCCGTGCAACAGCATCGGCGGGAAGGCGTTTGTATATGGTTTTTACCAACTGTCCGATGTTGTTGAATGTATATCCGTTTGTTGTGCCGGAATATGAAGCCACATAGCTTTTTCTGTTGTCAGCAATCTTTCCAGACGTGAAGAATGATGTGAGTGAATCCTTTTCCAGCATTAGCAGCGTGGCTGGCTTTTGGAAAGTATACTTGTTGTCCATGTCACTGCTGTAGCATCTCATTACCACTTTTGCTGAGTTTATGGAGTCATTCTCGTGCCCTTCGCAGATTTCTTCAACAGGAAGTGTGAGTAATGTTGCAATGCCGGTCGGAGACTTGATGTAAGTGCAGTTGTTGTCTTTGACAAGCTCCTTTGTTGTTATTGTGTCGGTTATCACCTCTGTGACCTGCTTGACCTCGTCGGTGGCATATATAGGGAATATTTTTGTCACTTTGTTTTTTCCATACTGGAAAGTGGCACTGAGCTGTGCGGAATTGATATATGCCATACATCCGAGACCGTTATCCATTTTGATATAGAATCCCGGGCATACACGGTGAATGAAATTGTAAGAGTTCTTGAAATTATCAGGGCTCTCAAAATACTTTGTCAAGAGATATTCACCATAGTTTGTGTATTTGTTGCCCTTGGTGTCGGTATATTCTTTGTTGAGCTCAAAATATATGAACTTGCTGTAATTGTTTGCCTGTCGTACGGAGTCGGAGTCATCACAGTTGACTATTGAGAACACTTTTGAAACTTTTATTCCGTCGTTGCGTATGTAGCCGTTCTTGATAGGGTCAAGATTTGAATAATATGTCTTTCCTTCTTCCAGTGTCTTATCCATACTCAACTCATAAAGCGTTGCTTTCATAGTCTGCAATGAGTCTCCATAGAATGCGTTACAGTTGAAAGTTATTCCGCAGGACAATGCCTTGGTGTCCACGGAGTCTTCATCATATTCGTAATCATCCTCAATGACATGGAATTGTGTCAGGAGGTTGCTCTGTATGTAAGTTCCTGTCTCAGGGTCTTTCACAATACCGAGGGCACGTGTGGAACTGCGTGCGATGATAGAGTCAACCCTTACGCTCTGTGATGTTACTCTGTAAACAGCGTCAGAGACAGACATCACATCCTCTATGTTTGTTATGGATGACCCGAGGGTTTCTGTTGTGTCATCACATGCTGTCGTCAGCAGGAGGACGGCGAGCAATGAGCCGAATGTTGCGTGAAAATGGAAAAATCCTTTTTTCTTCATTGTTTGTTTGCTAATCAGTTCTTTTTGGATTAGGTTATGCCGATAATTAGCTGTCGAAATACCTTTATCTCTGATTCGTTTGTACTACACCTTGATGTTTTTGCAGATTACAGAGTGTTGTAGAATGCCTTGTAGCTTTCAATGAAATCTTCGCCGGGATAAGAAAGGTATGGCTTGTTCTTCTCCTGTGCATAAACTTTCAGTTCAGGCATTATGTCGGAATCAGATTCTATGATGCCATCAGAATAATCTATGGCAAGTTTCTCCAGTTCCTTAAGGTCGAAATTGTCATTGTAACTGCTGAGAGTGTCCTTGGTGATGTCTCCGAATGTCAGGCAATTCTTGAAGTTCTCACCGATGATGCCTGTCATGTCGGACTTGTAGAGGCTTGACACTATTTTGCAGTCGCGGAAGCATGGCTCATCTCTGTATGCTTCTTTGACAAACAGTGGGACGATTGATGACATCCACCCCTGGCAGTGTATCACATCAGGAGTCCAGCGCAGTTTCTTGACGGTTTCAAGTACGCCTCGTGCAAAGAAGATGGCACGCTCTCCGTTGTCAGAGAATGTCTCGCCATTTTCGTCATGTTCGATTCCTTTGCGAGTGAAATAGTCGTCATTGTCGATGAAATACACTTGCAGTCTTGAAACCGGGATTGATGCTACTTTGATTATCAGTGGGTGGTCTGTGTCATCGATGATGATGTTCATGCCGGAAAGTCTGATGACTTCATGCAACATGCCGCGTCGCTCGTTGATACAGCCCCATTTGGGCATAAAGGTTCTGATTTCATAGCCGTTGCTCTGTATCTTCTCCGGAACGAGCTTTCCCATTGCAGATAATTTGTTCTCTGGGACGTATGGGACGGTTTCTGTGTTGATGAAAAGAATTTTTTTGACTTCCATATAGAAATTAGTGCGAAATATTTCCTCGCAAAGTTACTGAAAATTATTCATAAATAATCATTTACATCAAATGTTTTATAATTAATTAAGTTTAGATGCGGATTAATTCAACTTTGTAAATAGAGGGGACATAAAAAACAGCTTTATTATGATTGGCAGTTGGTTGTGGGTTTGTTCAACTGTCATGTCATAATAAAGCTGAATGTTGTGTTTGTGCAGTAATTGTCAAACAAAACTGCCGTATGTGTTTGTCAGGGAGATTGTTGCGCTTTGATTACTCGAAAGCCACAAGTGGGGTGTTCTCCATGACAGCCTCGCCTGCTTCCACAAGGATTTGTGCCACTTTGCCATCACGTTCTGCAACGAGATTGTTGTTCATCTTCATTGCTTCCAGAATGACGAGTGGCTGGTTTTCCTTTACTTCGTCGCCTTCTTTGACAAGAACATCAATGATGGTTCCCGGCAGTGGGGCTTTCAGCGCATCCTGAAGGTTCGGACCTTCATGTTCGGCTTTCGGTGCCGCTTTTGGTTCCGGAGCCTTTACTACAGGGCGTGGCTTTGGTTGTGGCTTTGGCTCAAGTTCTACGTTGTATGTCTCTCCATTGACAGTGACTTCTACATTGTCACCTTCAACAGTACCGACGGCTACTTCGTATTTGTTGCCATTAATTGTATATTTAAATTCCATAATGAATTTTTCTTGTTGATAGTGAGCTTTCCGGATTCCTCGTCGTGTGACGAGTATCCGAAAGCCTCATACAGTGCCATAGCGATGGCAGCGTTCACTTCATTGTCCATATTTGTACAGTATTCGTACTGAAAAGCATTATGTTGGCATGCATCCGTGTTTCTTGCTTGGGCGTGTCTCACGTTTTGTGGCAAGCTGTGCAAGTCCGCGGCAGATGCGGAAACGTGTATTGCGTGGCTCGATGACATCGTCAATGTAGCCGTACTTTGCAGCCTGATATGGATTCTGGAAGAGGTCTGAGTATTCCTTTTCCTTTTCTGCAATAAATGCAGCAACATCACCACCTTCTTCCTTTATCTGCTTGATGCCCTTAGCCTGAAGGACGGCAACGGCGCCGGAAGCACCCATTACGGCAATCTCTGCAGAAGGCCAAGCGAAGTTGAGGTCTGTCTTCAACTGCTTGCAACCCATTACGATATGTGAACCGCCGTAAGATTTGCGCAGAGTGACAGTAATCTTTGGCACAGAAGCCTCTCCGTAAGCGTAAAGGAGCTTTGCGCCATGGAGGATAACTGCATTGTATTCCTGTCCTGTACCCGGAAGGAAGCCCGGAACGTCGACAAGGGAAACGATAGGAATGTTGAATGCGTCGCAGAAGCGTACGAAGCGTGCACCCTTACGTGATGCGTTGCAGTCAAGCACGCCTGCATAGGATGAAGGCTGGTTGGCTACGATACCAACAGACTGGCCGTTGAAACGTGCGAAGCCGACAATGATGTTCTTTGCATATTTAGGCTGCACCTCGAAGAACTCGCCGTTGTCGGTGATTGCCGAGATGACCTTATACATGTCGTAAGCCTCGTTAGGATTTTCAGGAATGATTTCATTGAGGATGTCATCCATGCGGTCAATCGGGTCGTTGCACTCTACACGTGGAGCCTCTTCCATATTGTTTGAAGGAAGGTAGCTGAGGAGCTGCTTGATCATGGCGAGTGCCTCCTCCTCTGTCTTCGCTGTGAAATGTGTCACACCGGACTTTGTGGAGTGCACACTTGCGCCTCCAAGGTGCTCTGCGTCAACGTTCTCACCTGTCACGCTCTTTACGACGGCAGGACCGGTGAGGAACATGTATGACGTGTTCTCCATCATCAGTGTGAAGTCAGTGAGGGCAGGGGAGTAGACCGCACCGCCGGCACAAGGACCGAAGATGCCGGAAATCTGTGGGATAACGCCTGATGCCTCAATGTTACGCTGGAAAATCTCAGCATATCCTGCAAGAGCGTTGATGCCTTCCTGGATACGTGCACCGCCGGAGTCGTTGATGCCGATACATGGCGCCCCCATCTTCATAGCCATGTCCATGACCTTGCAGATTTTCTGTGCCATAGTCTCAGAGAGCGAACCGCCGTTTACAGTGAAGTCCTGTGCGAAGACATAGACAAGGCGTCCGTCAATTGTTCCTGAGCCTACAACGACACCGTCGCCAAGGAACTGCTTCTTCTCCATGCCGAAGTTTGTGCAACGGTGGAGCTTGAACATATCATACTCTTCAAAAGAGCCATCGTCAAGGAGCATGTCGATACGCTCACGAGCCGTATATTTTCCGCGCTGATGCTGTTTGTCAATGGCTTTCTCGCCACCACCGAGGCGTGCTTTCTCACGCTTCTCTATCAGCGCCTTTATTTTTTCTACCTGTACTGACATTGTTGTGAATGTTTATTATAAGTAAAATAAATTAATCTCAAATTAATGTTCCATATAAACAGAATATGCCGTCTCCAGGCACAAATGTCGGAAACGGCAGTTTCTGTTATATTAGTGCTCGCAGAGTTCTGTCAGGATTCCGCAAGTTGACTTCGGATGAAGGAAAGCTATGTTAAGGTTTTCTGCGCCTTTGCGTGGAGCTTTGTCGATAAGGCGAATCTCTTTGCCGTCGCACTCGGCGAGAGCGTCTGCCACGCCGTCTTCAACGCAGAATGCAACATGGTGTACACCTTTGTTGCCTTTGTCAAGCCACTTCTGTATTGTTGATTCCGGGGATGTTGGCTCAAGAAGCTCCAGTTTGACCTCTCCGCAGCGAAGGAATGCTGTTTTTACTTTCTGGTCTTCAACTACTTCTGTAGCGTAGCATTCAAGTCCGAGAACGTCTGTGAAATAAGGAAGTGCTTCCTCAATGCTTTGGACAGCTATGCCCAAATGCTCAATGTGTGAAATCTTCATGTTTAGTTTAGATTTTTTGTGTTGAGCCGATAACGAGACTCGAACTCGTGACCCACGCATTACGAATGCGTTGCTCTACCAACTGAGCTATATCGGCCGATAAATCGTTGCAAAATTACTCATTTTTGCGTAAGAACGTAGTGATTCCTGCCAATAATTAGGATTTCTTAACCCAAAATCCTTTTATTTGGCCAATCTTGCCGGAAGTGGCGGTTGCTTACCGCTCTTTTCTAGCGTCATCGACTTTCAGTCGTACAAGCTCAATCTTTGTCATGGTGTTTTTGACAATCTTGAAGGAGTAGGAATCTATCTTCACGATTTCGTTGAGCTTGGGGAAATTCTGGTATTCGTGCAGAATCAGTCCGCCGATGGTCATGTATTCATCGCTTTTTGGCAGTTCCAACTGGAACATTTCATTTACTTTGTCTATCTCAAGTCGTGCCGAAAGGACATATTCATTGTCCGAGATTTTGTTCGCAATGTATTTCGCATTGTCATGCTCGTCTTCTATCTCGCCGAATATTTCTTCCACAATATCTTCAAGACATACGATGCCCGAAGTGCCGCCAAACTCATCGACGACAATGCCGATGCTCTTCTTCTCCTGCAGGAACATCTGCATCATCTTCTTTGCCGCCATTGTTTCCGGTACGAAAGGCATCTCGCGCAGGTGCTTTCTCCATTCGGAAGGGGCGCGGAACATCTCGGAAGAGTGTATGTAGCCGATGATGTGGTCGATGTCCTCATGGTAGACTATAATCTTGGATTTGCCGCTCTCTATGAATTTCTGCATCAGTTCCTCCTGTGTGCAGTCTACGTCGACAGCCGTGATTTCTGTTCTCGGGACCATGCAGTCCCTTACCTTGGTGTCGGAAAAGTCAAGCACGTTCTGGAACAGTTCCACCTCTGTCTCCAGCTGTTCCGGAGTTTCTGTATGGTCGATTGACGATTGGACGAGGTAGTCGAGGTCTACTCTTGTGAAAACATCATCCTGCTGTCCGCTTTCAATCTTGATTCCTGCAAGGCGGAGGCAAATGCGGCTGAGCATTGTTGCAAACCGTGATATTGGCCACAATATTATGTAAAAGAACAATGCCGGGTAGGCGAAGAACTTTAGCAAGTAATTTGGGTTGCTTTTGAATATTGTCTTTGGCAGGAATTCTCCGGTAAACAGTACTATCAGTGTTGACACAATCGTGTCAAGGAACACTCTCACTTCTGGTTCAAAATCGGCGAAAAGTGTTGTGTCAAACAGTTTTGCGAAGAGTATGCCATAGAGTACAAGTGCAATATTGTTGCCGACAAGCATTGTCGACACGAAATTGTTGGGATGCTTGTAGAATATTTCCAAAGGCTTGCTGGCTATGGCACCGCGTTCCTTGTCCATTTCAAGCAACATCCTGTTGGAGGACACAAATGCTATCTCCATTCCGGAAAAGAATGCAGAGCACAGCATTATAACCAGTATTGCGATGATTAAAAAAGTGTACACCTTAATATATTATACTTTAGTATATGTCTTTGTTGGTTGTGTATTTGTGGCCATTCAGGATTGTGGTGCGGAAGATTTCTTTGTGGGAGCAGTCTGCAAACGTTTTGGCTGCATGGTGGTGTCTGCCGGCGTTGCGCTGTTGTCTGCCGGTGCGCTCTCTTCTTCTCCCATTCCCATGTCTGCACTTTCAAACGAGCCTTTTGAGTTTGTCACCATGTATTTTGTCATGTTCTCGTTGCTGCGGAAATACGAGCCTTGCATCGTCCTTTCAGGTGTCACGACATGAGAGAACATGTGGCTGTAAAACTCGTGTGCCACTTGGTCCCAAAAGAGTTCTTCGCTGGAGAAATGCAGGCCTTCAGCAGTGCGGATGCGGACCCTTCCGCGAAGCTCCCAAAGCCGTTTCTGGTCGTAGTAATATGCCGTGTCGCATTGCACGAAAGCCTGTATGTTGAATTTCTTGTCGAACTGCTCCATGAAGAGCCCCTTTGTGAAAATCCACCGCGACGGGTTCCTTACGGTGTTCACCTCCCATTCCTCTGCCACAATCTTGTACTTCATTATGCCGGAGTCGGAGATGAGAGTGTTCACACCGTAGCTTGTCATCATGGACACGGAGTCCTTGTCATAGATGGCTGCTGCCGTGTGCTCTTTCTCGCCTTGGCAAGCCAGAACAAGAGGGAAGAGCAAAGACAGATATAATATCCTCTTCATAGCCCGTTCGTGTTTGTTTCCAATATGTTCTCTGTTTGGGTTAGTCGAGCTTCCACTTCATGAACCAGCGTTCGTTGAACGTTATGCCAAGGTTGATGCGGAAAGTGTTCTCCTTGATGAAACCGTTGGCAGATGTGTTGCACCATTGTGCAGAAATGTTGAGTATGGAGCGGTTGTTCCAAGCGTTGGTGATAGGGAGTCCGAAGCCGATAGACGCGGAAAGCTCCTTCGGACCGTCATGTCCGTTGATTGTTGTGTAGGGTGTTGCGTAGCTCACTCCTGCGCGCACACGTACCCTGTCAAGATACTTTCGGCTCATGATGTTGTTGACAAACTCACCGCCAAGCGTCACTTTGTGCCTGTCTTTCAGGACATTGTCGGCAAGGACGTAGCTGCCTTGCACAAGGTCAGGGAACTGTTTCTTGCCCCATTGCTGCATGGTGTAGTCGGCACCGACTTTCAGTTTCTTGCCGTAAGAATATGTCAAACCGGCATTAATCTGTGTCGGAAGGAAGAGACCTTTGTCGATTGAATATTGCGTTGTATCCGCAATGCCCGTTGAGTTGTCGGTATGTATCTGGCTCATGTCTGCACTTCCGCCGAGATTGTGTCCCGGTGTGAACGATGCACCGACAGTCACGGCGTTCTTTTTGTCGATGTTCACCTCGTATTGCAAGCCGACATCAAGCCTGTAGCTTCTTGCCGTGCTGCTGTAATATCTGTTTGTCGTGCTGTTGCTTGTCTCGGCGAAGGTCTCAATAACGCTCTTTGACAGCGTGCCCCACACATACGCGATGTTGGCACCGATTGACAAACCCTTCAAAGGTGTCTGCCAGCCCGCTCCGACATAGAACTGCCTGATGCCGCCACTGCCATTGTATGTCGTCATAAAGTCCGGTGCGTTAGGACCGACAGACTTGCCGTTTGCGTGGTAGTTGTAGCCAACGTTGGAGTATGGCAGTATGCCGGCACTGATGCCAAGACCTTTCGCCGCACGGAATCCCATGACGGCATAGTCGAAATTTGAGTTGTAGGCGTTGCGCTTTGTGCCGTTCTCGTTGAAGTTTGTCACATGCAGTGACGCGCCGACATCAAAGATGAATGTCAGCGAATCGACGTTCGAGTAAGAAGCCGGGTTGGCGTAGTTCACTTGGTTTCCGTCGCGGAAGCCCTGTGCAACACCATTCATGCCCTTGTTAAAGCCCGTGGCTTGGTCGTTGAGTGTTCCGACACCGAACTGGCTGTATGGTGAGTTTGTGCCGCTCTGCGCCATTGTCGCCAAAGGGGCGAGGAGCAGGAACGGAAGGAGTAGATTCTTCATAAATATTGTCAAATTATCCTTTAAATTAGGATGTAAAATCAAAATTTGTTGCAAATTTACCATTTTTTTTGGATATAAATGCACGTTTTATAAGAAATATAAGTTATTTTTGCATCGTGAAACATTTATATGCGATTTTTGTGGCAGCTTTTCTGCTGCTTTTTGTCCCTGCGAAAGGGTTTGCGCAGGGTGGGGTGGAGCCGGATTCTGTCCACATCTATCTCCTGACGTGCTCGCCGCATCAGGAGGTGTACAGCCTTTATGGGCATTCTGCAATGCGTGTCGAGAACCGCCGGACGGGTGAGGACATTGCCGTGAACTATGGTATGTTCAATTTCGACAAGCCGTTTTTCGTGCTCCGCTTCGTGTTCGGTCTTACGGACTACGAGATGGGTGTGTGCCCTTTTGAAGTGTTCAAGCGTGAGTACATGTATCACGGAAGCAGTGTCGTCCAGCAGGAAATGAATCTCACGGCTTCTGAAAAGCTGCGCGTGCTTGCAGCCTTGAACAAGAACTGGCAGCCCGAAAACAGAGTCTATCGTTACAATTATTTCTACGACAACTGCACAACTCGTGTGCGTGACATCGTGGAATCCTGCATCGACGGCAGGGTTGTCTATGGCGGTGAGGTGCCAAAAGGCACAACGTTCCGCACGATGATTCATGGCATGAACGGTGATTGGCAGTGGGCGAGGCTCGGCAATGACCTGCTTCTTGGTGTGGGTGCCGACAGGGAACTTAGTATGTCGGAATATCAGTTTCTGCCACATTCAATGCTTTCTTCTGCGAATGATGCATATATTATTGATAAACATGGTAATAAAAGAAAGTTTGTAAAGCAAGAAAGTGAAGTTGTTGAAGCCGGTGTCCAGGTTTCTGAAGGCGGCTTTCCGTTGAGTCCTGTGCAGTGTGCGGGCGTACTTCTTGTGGTGACTTTGCTTGTTTCTTTTGCCGAGTGGCGCACAGGCAAATACCTATGGTTGTATGATGCAGTTTTGGAGGGTGGCTTGGCGTTGTGCAGCATTGTGATGGTGGCAATGCTTTTCTCCCAACATCCAACGGTGAGCCTTAATGCGCAGATACTTTTGTTCAATCCGCTTGTCCCGCTGTTTGCGGTGCGTGCGATACGTTTCTGGCGCAAAAGGAAGATACATTGGTTGTGGCTTGTGCAGATAATCTCTGTCTGCCTGCTGCTTGTCGTTTACAGTTTCGGCATCCAGTGGATAGACATGTCGGTGCGCCTCCTTGCCCTTTCTGCCCTTGTACGTTGCGGAGCGAAAATGAAGGCGTATAGGGTGACAAAGTGAAAAGTTGCCTTTTGTCGTGCAAAGTGTTACCTTTGACCGTGTGAATCGTTACCTTTCACAAGGCAAAGTGTAACCTTTTGCTAAGCCTGTCGTTATTTAACATGTGTTAGGTTTTAGGTAAAGTAAAATGGACGTTTTGCTTTGCGTTTTGTTGCTGAATATTGGATTTGCTGTACATGCTGTCATTAAGCGGATTTCGGGTGTATGTTTCAGGTGAGGCATGCCACTTTGGCATGCCGGGTATCGTGCTTCACGCCATGTCATAACATTGTGTCGGATAAAACTAACTTAAATATATTTAATTATGTATGCTTGCCTTTTTGACGTCTTTGCCGTTTGGATTTTTTTTGTTAACTTTGCACCTAATTGTTGATATTGGCATGGATGTTGCCAGATAACAGTTGAAACGGAAACAAAAACAAAAAACATAAAATGAACTTTACAAAAATTTTGCAGTCGCTGTTCGGTAATAAGTCGACACGCGATATGAAACTCATACAGCCTTACGTCGAGAAGGTGAAGGTGGCGTATGAGGAAGTCCGCATGCTGGACAACGACCAGCTCCGCGCCAAGACAAATGAACTCCGGTTGTTTATCCATGAGAAAGGCGTGGAGAAGCAGAAACAGATAGAGCAGTTGAAGGCGTCTATCGAGCAGACACCTATTGATGAGCGTGAGCCAATCTTCAACGAGATTGACAAACTGGACAAGGAGGTGCTTGACCTTTACGAGGAGGCTCTTAACGAGGTTATGCCTGTCGCATTCTCCATTGTGAAGGAGACTGCACGCCGTTTCGCCGAGAATGAGGAGACCATTGTCACAGCCACAGACTTTGACCGTGAGCTTGCTGCCAATCCGGCTAACGACTTTGTGACCATCGACGGTGACAAAGCCATATACCACAACCATTGGACAGCGGGCGGAAACGACCTGAAATGGGAGATGGTGCATTACGATGTGCAGCTCTTCGGTGGTACGGTGCTTCATCAGGGAAAGATTGCCGAGATGGCTACCGGTGAGGGTAAGACACTCGTTGCAACGCTCCCAGTGTTCCTTAATGCCTTGACAGGCAACGGTGTGCATGTGGTCACTGTCAATGATTATCTTGCAAAGCGTGACTCCGAGTGGATGGGACCTCTCTATGAGTTCCACGGTCTTTCCGTTGACTGTATAGACAAGCATCAGCCAAACTCTGACGAGCGCCGCAAGGCATACAACGCTGACATCACTTTCGGTACGAACAATGAATTCGGTTTCGACTACCTTCGTGACAATATGGCACTCTCTCCGTCTGACCTCGTGCAGCGCCGCCACAACTACGCCATAGTCGACGAGGTCGACTCCGTGCTCATCGACGACGCGCGTACTCCACTTATCATCTCCGGTCCTGTACCTAAGGGCGATGACCAGATGTTCGAAGAGTACCAGCCTCTTGTCGAGCGACTTGTGAATGTGCAGCGTCAGCTTGCCACACAGTATCTTGCCGAGGCTAAGGCGAAAATCTCTGAAGGCACAAAACTTCTTGAGGAGGGTAAGAAAAACGAGGGCAATGCGCTTTGTGACGAGGGCTTCCTCTCACTGTACCGCTCTTATAAGGCTCTTCCTAAGAACAAGCCGCTCATCAAATATCTCTCCGAGGAAGGTATAAAGGCAGGTATGCTGAAGACCGAAGAGCATTACATGGAGAACAACAACCGCAGGATGCCTGAGGCTGTTGAGCCACTGTTCTTCGTTGTTGACGAGAAGATGAACTCCTGTGACCTTACCGACAAGGGTACTGCATGGCTTGCAGGAGAGGTTAAGCAGGAAGACCTCTTTGTCATTCCTGACATAACTTCCGCACTTTCTGCACTGGAGAATGAGAAGAATCTCTCAGAGGAGGAGCGTCTGGAGAAGAAGGATGCAATGATGGCGCACTATGCCATACAGTCAGAACGTGTGCACACACTGCAGCAGCTCCTTAAGGCTTACTGCATGTTCAACAAGGATGATGAGTATGTTGTCATAGACGGACAAGTGAAGATTGTCGACGAGCAGACAGGTCGTATCATGGAAGGACGCCGCTGGTCTGACGGACTTCATCAGGCTGTCGAGGCAAAGGAGCATGTGAGAGTGGAGGCGGCTACACAGACTTTCGCCACCATCACTCTGCAGAACTATTTCCGCATGTACCACAAACTGGCAGGTATGACCGGTACAGCGTCTACCGAAGCCGGTGAGTTCTGGGACATCTACAAACTTGATGTTGTGGAGATTCCTACAAACCGTCCTATTGCCCGCTTTGACCTTGAAGACCGTGTCTATAAGACAGCGCGTGAGAAATACAATGCTGTCATAGACGAGGTTGTCGAGATGCGTGAGTCCGGACGCCCGGTACTTGTGGGTACCACATCCGTGGAAATATCTGAACTTCTCTCACGTATGCTCAAAATGCGCAACATACCGCATCAGGTGCTTAACGCGAAACTGCATCAGAAGGAGGCGGACATTGTCGCCCTTGCAGGTCAGTCGACAAAGGGACTTGTCACTATCGACGGCAAGCAGGAGGAGCGTCTTCTCGGTGCGGTGACCATTGCCACTAACATGGCTGGCCGTGGTACCGATATCAAGCTCTCCGCAGAGGTTAAGGCTGCAGGTGGTCTGGCAATTATCGGTACGGAACGCCATGAGAGCCGCCGCGTTGACCGTCAGCTTCGAGGCCGTGCCGGCCGTCAGGGTGACCCGGGATCTTCCGTGTTCTATGTCTCTCTTGAGGACAAACTGATGCGTCTTTTCGCTTCCGAGCGTATCGCATCGGTAATGGACCGCCTCGGATTCAAGGAGGGTGAGCGTATCGAAAGCTCAATGATTACCAACGCAATCGAGCGTGCGCAGAAGAAGGTTGAGGAGAATCATTTCGGAACACGTAAGCGTCTGTTGGAATATGATGACGTGATGAACAAGCAGCGTACTGTTATCTATGAGAAGCGCCGTCACGCTCTTATGGGCGAGCGTATAGGTATGGACATCGCAAACCTTATCTGGGATCGTGTCGTATCTATCACAGAGAACAATGATTACGTGGGTTGCCGTGAGCAGTTCCTTAAGGTTCTTGCCATAGAATGTCCGTTCACAGAGGATGAACTGAAGTCAGGAAAGTTTGCAGAACTGGAGGAGCGTGCTTTCCAGGCTGCCATGGAGTCATTCAATCGTAAGACAACACGCATCCGCGAGCAGGCTTGGCCTACAATCAAGGCTGTGTATGAGGAGCAGGGACATATCTATACAAGAATCGTTGTGCCTGTCACTGACGGCAAATTTGTCTACCAGTTGCCTTGCGACCTTAAGGAGGCTTACGAGACAGAGTGCGCTTCCATCGTCAAGCAGTTTGAGAAGACAACAATGCTCCGTATCATCGACGACGCATGGAAAGAGAATCTGCGCCAGCTTGATGAACTGAAGCACTCTTCACAGAACGCAAGTTACGAGCAGAAAGACCCGCTTCTCGTATTCAAACTTGAGAGTGTGAAGCTGTGGGACAACATGATTAATGACATGAACGACCGTATGGCATCAATCCTTATGAGAGGACAGCTGCCGGAGCAGAACCCGGAACAGGTTCGTGAGGCTGCACCTGAGGAGCATCAGCAGCGCTTCCAGGAGTCTAAGGATGACGCGGACAATCCGGGACAGAACGAGATGTCGGAGACTCAGCAGCAGATGCGCCAGGCGGTACAGCAGCAACAGCAGGTGAACCACACTCCTGTTGTGCGTGACAAGATGCCTCGCCCTAATGACCCATGTCCTTGCGGTTCAGGCAAGAAATTCAAGAAGTGCCACGGTAAAGGACTTTAACCGGTATGCCGGACACTGGTGAAGGGTGTCCGGCATATCCGGATATGCTGTGATGGCATATATATAATAAGGTGTGAAAGATTAATATAAAATACAATGCTTACATTAAAACAAATAACAGAGGAGTATGACCGCGTGGTCAGCGGTCTTGAGAAAAAGAACTTCAAAGGTGCAAAAGAGGCTGTCGATAAGGCAATAAACATAGACAAGGCACGTCGCGATGCACAGACCCAGCTTGACGCTATATTGGCGGAAAGCAAGAAATTCGCTGCTGAAATCGGCAAGATGATGAAGCAGGGAATGAAGGAGGAAGCTGAAAAGGCAAAGGCAGAGGTGGCAAAACTGAAGACTGTTGCCGCTGAACTTGAGCAGAAGAAAGCTGCCGCACAGGACGAACTGAATGCACATCTGTGCACAATCCCTAATATTCCTTATGACGAAGTGCCGGAAGGAATATGTGCAGAAGATAACTGGGTTGTGAAATCCAATCTCAAAGAATGTGTCCTTGGACAGGATACTGTAGGCAACTGGGATTGCAATCCTGACAATGGCGAAGCAAAGCTGCCTCATTGGGAACTGGCAAAGAAGTACAATCTGATTGACTTTGATCTCGGTGTTAAGATTACAGGTGCAGGCTTCCCTGTCTATATAGGAAAGGGAGCACGCCTGCAGCGTGCGCTCATCAATTTCTTCCTTGCTGAAGCTGGAAAGGCCGGATATACGGAGATTATTCCTCCTACAGTCGTCAATCAGGCTTCCGGATACGGTACAGGACAGCTTCCTGACAAGGAAGGACAGATGTATCATTGTAATCTTGACGATCTCTATCTTATCCCTACAGCGGAGGTTCCTGTGACAAACATCTATCGTGATGTCATTCTTGACGAGAAGGATTTGCCTATAAAGAACTGCGCATACACACAGTGTTTCCGCCGTGAGGCTGGCTCTTATGGTAAGGAGGTGCGTGGTCTGAACCGCCTGCATGAGTTTTCCAAGATAGAGATTGTTCGCATCGATACTCCACAGCATTCAAAGGAGAGCCATAAGGAAATGCTTGAGCATGTCGAGGGACTGCTGAAGAAGCTCGAACTTCCATACCGCATACTGCGTCTGTGTGGTGGTGACGCTTCCTTCACGTCAGCAATCTGCTATGACTTTGAGGTGTATTCAGAGGCTCAGCACCGTTGGTTGGAGGTGTCTTCCGTATCTAATTTCGACACATATCAGGCTAACCGCCTGAAGTGCCGCTATCGCAATGCGGAGACAAAGAAGACAGAACTGTGTCACACACTTAACGGTTCCGCACTCGCTCTTCCACGTATCGTTGCTGCCATATTGGAGAACAACCAGACAGAGAACGGTATAAAGGTTCCTGCTGCACTTGTTCCTTATATGGGCTGTGACATGATTGACTAACAAACATATAACAGACAGCCGCCCCGAATCATGGGGCGGCACTCTTTCTTGCCATAGCTGAGGCTTTGTAAGAAAGGGACATGGAACAGTTCTTATGGTAACATTCATTCTCAGTTTATTGCTTCTTGTCATCGGCTATTGCGCCTATGGGCGCTTTGTGGAGAAGACCTTCGGTCCGGATGACCGTCCGACACCGGCTGTGACAAAAGCCGATGGTGTTGATTATATTGTGCTGCCGGGTTGGAAGATATTCATGATTCAGTTCCTGAACATTGCCGGTACAGGACCTATTTTCGGAGCGATAATGGGAATCTGGTATGGACCTGCCGCCTATCTGTGGATTGTTTTCGGTTGCATCTTTGCCGGTGCGATGCACGATTATCTGTCGGGCATGATGTCTATACGCAATGGCGGATGCAGTCTTCCTGAGATAATAGGGATTTATCTTGGACAAAAAGCAAAGCGTGTGATGCTCCTTTTCTCTGTCCTGCTTCTGATTATGGTAGGTGCGGTGTTCGTTCTCAGTCCGGCTTCATTGCTTGCCACTCTTTGCAGAGATGTGTATGACGGTGCATTTGATAATCTTCTGCTGTGGATTGTTGTGATATTCGCATACTATGTCATAGCCACAATGATGCCGGTGGATAAGATTATAGGCAAGATTTATCCTGTCTTTGCCATTGCGCTGATATTCATGGCTATAGGGCTGATGATTATGCTGTTTGTCCATTTCCCGGCATTGCCGGAGCTATGGGACGGTCTTGGCAACATGGGTGTTGACAGATTAGGCATTAAAGACCCGGATCCATTGTTCCCTGCTCTGTTCATCACTATTGCCTGCGGTGCCATAAGTGGATTCCATGCCACACAGACACCACTCATGGCAAGGTGTGTGAAGTCCGAGAAGATGTGCCGTCCGATATTCTATGGTGCAATGATTACCGAGGGAATCATCGCGTTGGTATGGGCTACGGTATCGAGCTATTTCTTCTATGCTGACGGTTGGCGTGATGTTCTTGCAGCCACAGCTCCGGAACAGATAGCCGTTGTGGAGCGTCAGTTACAGGAAGGAGCGAACATTACCCAGGTATTCGGAAATGCGGCAGAGGTCGTTATGATAATGTGCAACAGCTGGCTTGGTGCTGCAGGTGGCATTCTTGCCGTCCTTGGAGTGGTTGCAGCCCCGATAACAAGTGGGGATACGGCACTCCGTTCTGCAAGATTGATTATCGCGGAGTCTCTCCGTATGGATCAGAAGCCTGTGATGAAGCGTCTGTATATATGCATTCCGATGTTCATTCTTACCATCGCTATTCTTGTATGGCAGATGGAAAACAAGGACGGTTTTAACATTATATGGAAATATTTCGGTTGGGCAAACCAGACATTGTCAGTGTTTACCTTATGGGCTATTACCGTATATCTAACGTTGAAAGGAAAGAACTGCCTTATAAGCCTTGTTCCGGCGGTGTTCATGACAGTGGTATGCACTACATTCCTGTTCATATCCAAGCAGGCAATAGGTCTGAATGCTGAGGTGTCATATCTTATAGGCGGGCTTGCGGGACTTTGTTCTCTTATCGTTTTCCTGCGTTGGAGGAACAAGAACATGACATCCTGTAATCATGATTGACATGTTTTATTCAGGAAGTTATAAGTATTCATTATAAACTTAAAGTTATGAAAAAAATCTGTATGGTGCTTGTAGCACTGGCAATGGCACTCACAGCAAGTGCACAGTTTGAAGAAGGAAAGTTCTATACCAACGCTTCATTGGATGGTCTTGGTGTGAGTTACAATGGTGCAAGTGGCTTGAAATTCGGTGTCTCGGCACAAGCAGGTTACTTCATTGTTGACAACTGGATGGTTCTTGCTAAAGCTGGATTCTCCACACAGACAAAGGAGTCGTCCGGCAATACCGTCCTTTCCTTAGGTGCCGGTGCAAGATATTATATTATTCAGAACGGGTTGTATTTGGGTTTGAACGCACAGTATAAGCATGCACACAACTATAATGACCTTGTTCCCGAAATCGAGATTGGTTATGCTTTCTTTGTGAACAAGCATGTCACAATAGAACCGGCGCTTTACTATGACCAATCATTCAAAGACCATGGCAACTTCTCCACAATAGGAGCACGTGTAGGTATGGGATTCTATTTCTAAAAATACATACAGGCATAGGGAAATATATGTTTTTCTATGCCTTTAATTTTTTATAATGATGAAAAAATACATAATCTTATTGACACTATTGACAGTGTCCTCTCTCCCTTCGTTCTCATGTACCAATCTTATCGTTGGCAAGAAAGCCTCCAAGGACGGTTCTGTGCTATGCAGCTATTCTGCCGATTCCTATGGAATGTTCATCGGACTCTGCCATTATCCCGCCGGCAAGCATAAGCCCGGAGAGATGAGGAAGATATACGACTGGGACACAAACAAGTATTGGGGTGAGATTCCTGAAGCTCTGGAGACATACAATGTAATAGGAAACATCAACGAATGGCAGGTGACCATTGCAGAGACAACCTATGGAGGCCGTGAGGAAATGTGTGACTCTACCGGTCTGATTGATTACGGTTCCCTTATATATATAGGTCTTCAGCGTTCCAAGACAGCACGCGAGGCTATAAAGGTCATGACCTCTCTTGTTGAGAAATATGGCTTCAATTCTGAGGGAGAGACATTCACAATATGTGACCCGAATGAGGCTTGGATTATGGAAATGCAAGGCAAGGGTCCGGGTTCCAAGAGCGTTGTATGGGTTGCCCAGCGCATTCCTGACGATGCTATCTGTGCACATGCCAACCAGAGCCGCATCCGCCAGTTCGACATGAAGGACAAAAAGAATGTGATGTATTCAAAAGATGTCGTGAAATTCGCACGTGAAAAAGGGTGGTTCTCTGGCAAGGACAGTGAGTTCTCTTGGGCAGACGCCTATGCTCCGGCGGATTTTGGCGGCCGCAGATATTGTGATGCACGTGTCTGGTCTTTCTTCAACCGTTGGGCAGAAGGAGGTTTTGATGAGTATCTTCCTTGGGCTCTCGGCAAGGACAAGGATGCCAAACCTATGCCGTTGTGGATAAAGGCAAAGCAAAAGCTTGGCGTTGAAGACCTTGAAGCGTCAATGCGCGACCATTATGAAGGTACGCCTTTGCGCCTTGACTGTGACAATGACCCGGGACAGGGACTGTATTCTGCCCCTTACCGTCCTACACCTTTGTCGTATGACGTTGACGGTGTGACATATTTCAATGAGCGTCCGATTTCCACACAGCAGTCGGGTTTCACCTTTATTGCACAGATGCGTTCTTGGCTTCCGCGTCAGATAGGCGGCATATTGTGGTTTGGCAATGACGATGCGAATATGGTTGCGTTCACTCCCTGCTACTGCTCCATGACGGTACAGCCAGAGTGTTACAACACTCCTGGTGCCGATGCGCTGCATTTCTCCATGGACAATGCCTATTGGGTATGCAATTGGGTGAGCAACATGGTTTATCCTCGCTACTCCATGATGTTCCCCTCTCTCAAGGAACTGCGTGACCGTCTTGATAATAAATATCTCTCCCAGCAGAAAGCTATAGAGGATGAAGCACAGAGAATCCTTACAGAAAAAGGCGAGCAGGCATGTGCAAAGTATCTTAATGATTACAGTGTGCGTGAAGCGCAAGACATGTTGCGCCAATGGCGTGAACTTGCCATATACCTTATTGTCAAATACAATGACATGGCGGTAAAGCCGGAAAAGGACGGAAAGTTTGAACTTACTCCTCATGGTATCGGAGCCACGGTGAAGCGTCCCGGCTATACCGAGTCTGTACGCAAGGCTATTGCAAAGCAGACAGGTGAAAGGTATATCGTACCAAAGGACACAGAGAAATAATATGTTTGATATTGATGAAAATATTAATTAAAGCAGATTGTCTATAATTTCAAAATAAGAACTACAGGTGGTATTTCTTGTTAATAATCTCAAATGAGCGACAAATAATTTAACTTATCTGTCGCTCGTTTGTTTTTTATTCATATCTTTGCAGACGTAAATAAAACATACATCTAAATGTGAAAGAAAACCGATGAAGAAAAAAACGATATGGATTATAGCCGTAATAATGGGCATCTCGTTTCTCGGACTCATCTACGTACAGGTGATGTATATGAAGGAGATGGTCAAGATGAAGAAGGAGCAATTCGACGAGTCTGTCAATCGTGCCCTTTATCAGGTATCGCGTAATCTGGAAGTCAATGAGACTCTGCGTTATTTGGAAAAGGACATCAACGAGATAGAGCGCAAGGCGCGCCGCGATTCACTGTCATCTGTCACACCGTTCTCTTCGTTTGAGTTGAGCACCGTGACGACAAAGCCTTCACAGATGCCTAAGGCGATGATTCTCCGCAATGACAAGGGAACAATATCGCAGGCGTCCAAGGCAATGCAGGAGATGGTCCGTAACCGATATGTCTATCAGAAGGCATTGCTTGACGAAGTCGTCTACTCACTCCTCTACAGTGCGTCTGACAAACCATTGCGCGAGCGTATCAATTTCAAGTTGCTTGACCAGGATCTGAAAGCAGAATTGATGAACAATGGCATAAACATACTGTATCATTTCAGTGTTACAACACAGGACGGACGTGAGGTCTACCGTTGTTCTGACTATACAGATGATGGTGAGGAAAACAGTTACTCGCAGATTCTGTTCCGTAACGACCCACAACAGAAGATGGGTGTCGTGCATATCCATTTCCCTAATATGGGCAGCTATATCTTCTCAAGCGTGAGATTCATGATACCGGCATTGGCATTCTCCTGCATCCTGCTCGTAACGTTCATATTCACAATCTTTATCGTGTTCCGTCAAAAGAAACTCACAGAAATAAAGAATGATTTCATCAACAATATGACCCATGAGCTGAAAACGCCTATATCCAGCATCTCCCTTGCAGCACAAATGCTTGGAGACGAGGCAGTAACGAAATCTCCACAGATGATGGCTCATCTTGGAATGGTGGTGCAGGATGAATCAAAACGTCTGCGTTTCCTTGTTGAGAAAGTGCTTCAAATGTCAATGTTCGACCGCCAGAAAGCTATTTTCAAGCCAAAGGAACTGGATCTTAACGAGATGGTTGAAAACGCAGCACAGTCATTCCAACTGCGCGTTGAGCATACAGGAGGCAAGATTTACACAGAGATTGAGGCAATAGATTCAGCACTGCTTGTCGACGAAATACATTTCACTAACGCCATCTTCAACCTGATGGACAACGCTGTGAAGTATTCCAAGCCTGACCAGCCACTTTACATCTATCTTCGCACATGGAATGATGCGAATCATCTTTACCTCTCAATCCGTGACACAGGTCTGGGAATGAAGAAAGAGGTGCTGAGGAAAATCTGGGACAAGTTCTACCGCGCCCACACCGGCAACCGCCATGATGTCAAAGGATTCGGTCTCGGACTGGCGTATGTGAAGAAGATTGTGGAGCTCCATAACGGCAAAATAAGCGTAGAGTCTGTGCTTGGCGAAGGGACAACGTTTGTCATACAGCTCCCGATTATCGATGAATAACCAACAGGGTGATTCCCAATGGCATGTGTCATACATTCCTTTCGGTCAAAGACTCTGCAAACATAGAGCAGACGGATAAACAACAAATATAAGGAAATAATTAATAAGAGATTGTTTAACATAAAACTTAATCATTATGGACGAGAACATTAAAATTATGCTGTGCGAGGACGATGAGAACCTCGGTATGCTGCTTCGTGAGTATCTTCAGGCAAAGGGATTCACTACAGAACTGTATCCTGACGGAGAGGCTGGCTACCGCGCTTTCACAAAGCAGAAGTTTGACATCTGCATCCTCGATGTGATGATGCCTAAGAAAGACGGATTCACTCTTGCCCAGGAAATCCGCCAGTCAAATGTCGATGTGCCTATCATCTTCTTGACAGCAAAACAGTTGAAGGAAGACATCATTGAGGGCTTCAAGATCGGTGCTGACGACTACATCCCGAAACCATTCTCAATGGAAGAGCTTGTGCTCCGCGTTGAGGCTATCCTCCGCCGTGTACGTGGCAAGAAGAACAAAGACACTTCTGTCTACAAACTAGGAAACTTCACCTTCGACACCCAGAAGCAGCTTCTGCAGATAGGAGAGAAGCAGACAAAGCTCACCACAAAGGAGAACGAACTGCTTGCATTGCTTTGCAGCCATGCAAACGAGATTCTTCAGCGTGACTTTGCCTTGAAGACAATCTGGATTGACGACAACTATTTCAATGCACGCTCAATGGATGTCTACATCACCAAGCTCCGCAAGCACTTGAAGGATGATCCACAGATCGAAATCATCAACATCCATGGCAAAGGCTACAAACTCATAATCCCTTCAGAGGACTAAGTTTCCATTTTCACGGATTAAAAAGAATAAGACAATGCTTTCCCAAGTCGTTGACAAGGGGAAGCATTGTTTTTTATTGGTCGTACGGTAGAACTGTCCTTAACACTGATTAATATAATCGGCATGGATGATGACATCTGCGATTTTTGGCAGTTCTTATTTCCCAATGGCAAAAGAAAAAATTAGGAAACCCAAGGCGTTTTTGCCCTCTGAGAATCGCGTGTAGATTCTTTTTAAAATGGAGAACCGGAAAAACGCATGGATTTCCATTTCTGTTACTATGTTGTAAATCAATATGTTATTATCTTTGTTGTACTTGCGTATACAAAAAAACACATCATTTCATTACCTTTTATGGTATAAATGGTAACGTTTTACACAGCAAAGTGTTAGCTTTTGCTATGTAAAACGTTATCTTTATCCATATAAAGTGCTGTTTCTCGCGCAGCAAAATGCTATTATTGATATTGCGCAGCATGGCTTTTTGCAAGGAGAAGCAATATTTTTCCGATTATGATAAACAGAACATTTGAAAACTTATGCAATTTCTTTGTGTGAAAATATACTGTTTTTAGGGTCAAACAACATGTGATTATTGATGACTTCCGGGAAACAATGGGTGCTCGCACAACTACCATGTTAGCGGTAGAATGCAGTGGCAACATGCTGAATAAAAACCACCGGCTAATGTTCATGACCGGTCTTTTTGCTTATTCCAGCCGTTGGCGTATCGCATCGATATGTTCATCCAGAGTGTTTGCGTCAATGTGCAGAGTCTGTAGCCCGACAGCTTTTCCTGCTTCAATGTTGGCGGTGAAGTCATCGATGTATAGGGCTTCGGTGGGATTGATGCCGGAGTCCTCGATGAGATGCCTGAAGATGCGTGGGTCAGGCTTTGCCATACCTAACTGATAGGAACAGTACATGCGGTCGAAGCATTCCTCTACAGGCATGCCAAGCCCTGAGCAAATCTCTTTGAAAGCCTCCCAATGGAGGTCGCCGATGTTGCTGAGCAGGAACACTTGCAGTGACTGGGTGCCATGGTTGTTTTCACAGCAGGTTTGTGTTGGATTGCCTTGTGTGGAGGATGGCAGCTGCCGTTTCCTCAGTTCTTTCAGGAAGGCAAGTCTGTTGACGGGAACCTCGATGAGGTCGTTGTAGGCATGGAGTAGCTGCTCGTAGCTTGTGCCGGGATTGCATTGTTGTTGTACGGCATGCAGGAATTCCTTGCCTGTCATCTCGCCTTTGTCCATTTTGTGGATGTAGTCAAGGAGTGGGATTTCGCTTGGAATACCGTTCAGCGGTCCGTCCTTAGTGAGCATTTCCTTTGGCAAAGGAAGCCCCATTTCGGCAAATTTCATGAATGATTCTTTTGTTTTCAGGTTGGCAATGACGCCACCAAGGTCAAAAATCACAACTTTAATCATAGCATATTTGTTTTTGAAAGTATTGAATTCTTGTTTTTCAGAAATGTTTTGCAGGTATATGGCTGGTTTTTCTGTAATGTAGCCATATCACTGCAAATTTACATAAAAATCCTGAAATTATAGCCCTATGTGGATGAAAAACTGAAAAGAACACTCCGAATTTCCCACTTTCTGTCATACTCTACAGTATTGGCTTTGAAATGAAAAATATTTAAAAAGCCATACAAAGGTTTGGTTTTGTCACCAATAATTCTTACCTTTGTATCCCGTATTTATTGAAATTAGTTTTTAGGAGAAAGATATGAAATACGGATTTGACAACGACAAGTACATTACCACCCAAAGTGAGCATATCAAGGAAAGGATTGCTCAGTTTGGCAACAAACTCTATCTTGAGTTAGGCGGAAAACTTTTTGACGACCACCATGCATCACGCGTCCTGCCGGGATTCCAGCCGGACTCCAAACTGCGCATGTTGCAGCAGTTGAGCGGTGCGGCGGAGATAGTCATCGTCATATCAGCGGAAGACATTGTAAAGAACAAGGTGCGTGCTGACCTCGGCATAACCTATGACGAGGATGTGCTCCGCTTGCGTGCCGAATTCCAGAACCGTGGCTTTGTTGTTGGTTCTGTGGTCATTACCCACTATAACGGTCAGCGTGCTGCTGACGACTACCGCAACCGCCTGAAGAGGATAGGGGTCACATCGTATGTGCACCATCTCATTGACGGTTATCCTCACAATGTGGACCTTATCGCGTCTGACGAGGGGTTCGGCAAGAATGATTATGTTGAGACATCACGTCCTCTTGTGATAGTGACAGCTCCCGGACCGGGCTCCGGCAAAATGGCGGTATGCCTTTCGCAGCTGTACAATGAGCATAAGCGCGGTATAACCGCCGGCTATGCCAAGTTTGAGACTTTCCCTGTTTGGAATCTTCCTTTGAAGCATCCTGTGAACATAGCCTATGAGGCGGCAACGGCAGACTTGAATGATGTCAACATGATTGACCCGTTCCACCTTGAAGCTTATGGAAAGACGGCTATCAACTATAACCGTGACATTGAGATTTTCCCTGTCCTCAATGCTCTTTTTGAGGGCATTTATGGCGAGAACCCGTATAAGTCGCCTACAGATATGGGTGTGAACATGGTAGGCTATTGCATCTGTGATAACGAGGTCTGCTGTGAGGCTTCAAAGCAGGAGATTATCCGCCGTTACTATGCAGCACTCAACCTTATGGCTGAAGGCAAGGAGGTTACGGGTGAGGTGCAGAAGATCGCTTTGCTGTTCAAGCAGGCCGGCATAAACTCTGCATATCGTGCGACTACCGTTGCGGCTAAGGAGAAGGCTGAGCAGACTGGGCACACATCTTCTGCAATAGAGTTGGAGGACGGTACAATAATCACTGCAAAGTCTTCGGAACTGCTTGGATGTTCTGCAGCTCTGCTGCTGAATTCAATGAAATATCTTGCAGGAATGGAGAAAGAGGTGAAACTTATCCCGCAGGATTTGATAGAGCCGATACAGCATACAAAGATGAATTACCTGAAAGGACGCAATCCGCGCCTGCACACCGACGAGGTTCTTGTCGTGCTTTCTGCCCTTACGGCGCGTGATGAGCGTTGCCGTTTGGCTCTTGAGCAACTGCCGAAGTTGGAGGGGGCGCAGGTACATACCACTGTGATGTTATCGGAGGTTGACCGTAAGATTTTCAAGAAACTCGGTGTTGATGTAACTTGTGACCCTGTGAGGAAGAAATGACGGAGCGATGCTTTCGCTATATTAATATATTGGTGTCCGGTAAAACGCAAAATATATCTCTGATTGTGTACGTTATGTACGGATATTTCCGGGCAGAGAACCGCGTTAGCGGTTTGGTATAGTAGCCGTGGGTCGTACCCACGGAATACAGTAACGCTCTGTGCGCGACCGATTTGTCGGTCGAATGAAGGTGAGTGCTTCCGGGTTGTTCGACCGATAAATCGGTCGCTGTCCGGTGCTTGTATCACAACCGTGGGTTGCGACCCACGGCATCTTTCTTGTCACCGCTGACGCGGTTCCCAAGACAAGTCCATTTTGAAGAAAGAACCTCATAAGATGGGGATATACAAGAGCTTTATTGCTTGTCATTGTTTTTTACCGGACAACAATAATATTAATACAATTCCGGCTGACAGTCCTTAAAGATGGCTGTCAGCCGGAATTGTATTGTTATGGTATAATTTAAATATTGTTGTTTGGAAATGTCATACTCCATCCTCGTCTTCGTTGCCGATTTCGGCATTATGGTCAATCTGTGTGTCCAAAGCTATTGACATATTGCCTGTTCTGCCGATTTTCATAACAAGAGGGATAAAGGTGTCGCTTTGCATATCAGGATAGCCGACACTTACTGCAAAGACAAGGTTGCTGTCTTCCACTTTTTCCAATACGATGCCCAATAGCACTCCGTTTTTTGTGATATTGTTGTTGCCGGCATAGGGGATAAAGTCTTGCTTCGTGAATTTCTTGTTGAAGGCTTTTGTACCATCGGCACGCAGTACTTTCACGTCTATGGCATTGTCATAATATTCTTGTCCGTTCTCATCTTTTATAAGCGGGAGGCTTTTGTCAGCAGTCCTCATGACAGAGACGGAATAGTCTTTGCCAAGCCATTTCACATTGCGCTCCTGTCTGACATCTTTCATCTGTTGTGTGCCTTTCTTTGTTTCCACTTGTGGGGCAGGCACAATGATGTCATGCTTTTCCTGCTTATCATTGCAAGAGGCAAGGATGAGAATGGAAGTCAAGGATAGTATAATATGTGTTTTTAGCATAGTGATGTTTTTGTTTTTCGGTTTTTGTTTATTAAGACTGCTAATAAGCGGACATTACCTTAGCATTTCCAACAGTTCTTCGTTCAGTTCCGTGAAGCGTCGTGGCTTGAAACCTATGAGAAGTATGCACAGGAAAGCGTTGCATGCTATTTCGAAAAGAGATATTTCGACATCATTATCAATGATGACTTCTTTGCCTATGATCACGTTCCATTGCGCTTCAAAACAACGGTCTTCGGCTCCTACGAAGCAATCGTCACTGTCCTGTGCTTCTATCAGCTGGTATGTTATCTTCTTTTTTGAAGTCACAGGCTGTTGAGCCAACAAAAAATCGTAAGCCTCCTGTATCTCAGGACGCTTACGATTCAAATCAGGTATCATTTCACACAGTTCTGTGAAAATCTCGCTGAATGTGTATTTTTCTAATATTTCTTTTAATATCATCAGAATTTAGCCATTTTAATTGCTGCTACGGCACATTCTTCGCCTTTGTTGCCAAGTGCGCCGCCTGCTCTTTCCTTTGCGTCTTCCATGGTTTCTGTGGCAAGAATGCCGAAGATTACAGGTACTGCACTTGTTGCGTTCAGTTGTGCAAAGCCTGCTGTAACGCTGTTTACTACGCAGTCAAAGGAATGGGTTTTGCCTTTCACTACACACCCTAATGCTATGACAGCATCATATCCGTCATTCAGTGTCATCTGGTGTGCGCCATAGACAAGTTCCATTGTTCCCGGCACACGCTTCACATGGATGTTTTCCGGAAGGGCATCAAATCCTTCAAGCGTTGTTACTGTTCCCTCAAGCAGGGCGTTGGTAATTTCCGGATTACGTTCGGAAACCACAATGCCGAAACACATGTTTTCGGCATTAGGTACTTTGGATTTGTCGTAATCGGAGAAATTTCGTGTAGCCATGTCTTACTCAGTGCAACGTTCGATGTACTTGTCTATTTCGCGATATACGGCAGAGTTGACATAGTTAGCTTTGATGTCCTTGTAGATGTCAAGAGCCTCTGATTTCTTGCCTTGGCTCTCAAGAAGCTCACCTGCCTGGAGGAGGAACTGTGGAGAGAGAGACTGGTTGCGTCCTGTCTCAGACTCGGAGTCAGCCATCTTTGCAGCTTTCTTCAGTGCAGAGATAGCGTCGTCAATCTTGTTGAGCTTTGCATAGACATTGCCAAGTGCGCCTACTGCTGCAGGAGAGACCATTGCATCATCTGATGTAGAGTAATCGCTGAGGTGTTTTTCTGCCTCCTGAGCCTTGCCGAGGTTGGCATAGCAAAGTCCTGCATAGAGATTTGCAAGGTTGCTGGCGTCAGTGCAGCTGTACTGTTCAGCGATTTTCAGGAAACCAAGGTTGTTTCCGTCACCATTCAGGGCTTTCTCGTACTGCTCCTGAGCGAAAAGGTCTTGAGCCTTAGCCATGGCAGTGCTTGCCTCATCTTGGCGTGGCTGGAAATAGAAAGTATTCATAAGTATTGCGCCTGCGACAACCACGATAAGTGCCACAAAACTGATGCCAATTACTTTCTTGTACTTTACTACGAATGCTTCTGTTTTTGTTAGAGACTCTGTAGGCTGAGCCTGCTGTTCGGTTTTCTTTTCCATATTGTTTGTTTTTTTATTTTCTTGTCTTGTAGTTGTGAAAGTTGGAAATCGCGTTTTTCTGTTTGTATCTTTTTGGAATATACCACAATTCGGACGCAAAATTAGTGAAATTATCTCACATAATGAAATTTAATGCTACTTTTTTTGTTTTTTACCATGAAAAATGTTAACTTTGCGTCAAATTTGTGTTAAGAATGAGACTTAAGAAGCTGGCAATTATCAATTATAAGAATATTAAGGAGGCAACACTTGAATTGTCACCTAATATTAATTGTCTGATTGGCAGCAACGGCATGGGGAAGACAAACATCTTGGATGCCGTGTATTATTTGTCATTCTGTAAGAGCCATTCGTCAGTTGCCGATTCACAGATTATTCGTCACGATGAGGAATTTTTCATGCTTGACGGTATTTATGAGGACGACAAAGGCAACGAAGAACAGATTTATTGCGGCATGAAGCGTGGAACACGCAAGCATTTCAAGCGCAATAAAAAAGAATACAAACGCCTTTCGCAGCATATCGGCCTCATACCTCTTATTATAGTGTCCCCGGGCGATACGGTGATGATAGACGGAGGCAGTGAGTGCAGAAGGCGGTTCATGGATGTCGTCATAGCGCAGTGCCAACCTGAATATATGGATGCTTTGACACGCTATGGCACAGCATTGCAGCAACGTAACGCGTTGTTGAAAATGGAGGACGAGCCGGATGTTGCGCTTTTGGAACTTTGGGAAGAAGAGATGGCGCGAGAGGGAGAACGCATATACACATTCAGAGATGATTTTATAGAACGGCTGACACCACTGTTCCGGCAGATATACTGCCGCACGTCGGGAAATCATGAGACTGTCGGACTGAAATATGTCTCTCATTGCCAGCGCGGACCGCTATTGGACGTAATCAGGCGTGACAGACATAAAGACCGTGCCGTCGGTTATTCTTTGCATGGAGTGCATAGGGATGACCTTGAAATGACGATAGACGGCTATCCGCTACGTCGTGAGGGGAGCCAAGGACAGGCAAAAACTTTCGTGATAGCGATGAAACTGGCACAGTTCGATTTCCTCCGTAAAACATCAAGCAACACAACTCCTTTGCTCCTGCTTGATGACATCTTTGACAAGCTTGACACTTCCCGTGTGGAGCAGATAGTCAAACTTGTGGCAGGAAACCAGTTCGGGCAGATATTCATCACCGATACAAACCGCGACCATTTGGATGAAATCTTGCGCCATACCACACTCGACCACAAGATATTCCATGTCACGGAAGGGAAAGTGTCATAGCAATAGTGTTAGCAAACGATACACCATATTAAATATGCATACTTAATATGTTCCGAAAAAAAGAGAAACTCGTCAGTGACATCGTTCTGGAGATACTACGTGTACAAGGGCTTGAAACCCCTCTGCTGCAACGCCGCCTTATAAATTCATGGGAAGAGGTTGCAGGAACGTTGGTGACAAGGTACACCGGAGAGAAATTCATAAAAAACCAGACATTAATGGTGAAAATAACTAATCCGGCGATGCGGGCAGAACTCGGCATGATGCGTACACAGCTCAAAGACAGGCTTAATGCACAAGTTGGGGCGCAAGTCATTGCTGAGGTGAGATTCTTTTAGAAAGACATAGTCTTCGGACAAACTTACAAGTTGACAAATAGATAATAACTCAAAAACAAATACAATTATGAAACCTACATTATTCCTACTTGCTGCCGGTATGGGCAGCCGTTACGGTGGTTTGAAACAGTTAGACGGTGTCGGCCCTAATGGCGAGACAATCATGGATTACAGTATCTATGATGCCATAGAAGCCGGATTCGGAAAGATTGTATGGGTCATCCGCAAAGACTTTGAGGAGCAGTTCCGCACACAGATACTTTCCAAATATGAAGGAAAGGTGAAATGCGAGCTTTGCTTCCAGTCCATCGATGCTTTGCCTGAGGGATTCACCTGTCCGGAAGGACGCCAGAAGCCATGGGGTACTAACCATGCGGTCCTTATGGGCAAGGATGTCATCAAAGAACCTTTCTGTGTAATCAACTGCGATGATTTCTATAACCGTGACGCATTCAAGGTTATAGGAAAGTTCCTTGCAGAACTTCCTGAGGATGCAAAGGGGCAATACTCTATGGTTGGTTTCCGTGTCGGCAACACTCTTTCTGAAAACGGAACCGTGTCACGTGGCATCTGCTCAAAAGACGAAAACGGCAACCTTACGACATGTGTCGAGCGTACCAAAATCGGTAAACTGGATAACGGCGCAGTGGCATTCCGTGCAGACAACAAAGAAGACGGCGAATGGATAACAATAGATGAAAACACTCCGGTTTCTATGAATATGTGGGGATTCACTCCTGACTACTTCGAGTATTCTGAAGAGTATTTCAAGGAATTCCTCTCTGACCCTGCAAACATCGAGAACCTCAAATCAGAGTTCTTCATTCCTTTGATGGTGAACAAACTCATCAATGAAGGTACAGCGACATGCAAGGTTCTTGACACCACTTCCAAATGGTTTGGAGTGACATACGCTGAGGATCGTCCTGACACTGTGGCAAGAATCGCATCACTTGTTGATGATGGCACATATCCCAACAAACTGTTCTAAGAAACAAATATATTTTGAATTTTGAAACAGACATCACCATTAAGTAAACTGACAACTGAATATGTTTCTGAGCTCCGCAAACTTATATACGGAGCTCAGAATATTGTTATAACATGTCACCACAACCCTGATGGTGACGCTATCGGCTCTTCGCTTGCCCTTGCAAGATATATTTCAAAGCTGGGCAAGGAAGTTTCCGTAATAATTCCTGACGCATATCCGGATTTCCTGCAATGGCTTCCCGGCACACAGGAGATCATTCGCTTCAACAAGCATCAGGAAAAAGCGGAGATGATGCTGAAGATTAGCGACATAATCTTCTGCCTTGACTATAATACAGTAGAAAGGACAGGCGAGATGATGTCAAAGGCTATCTCTTCGTCCGGCGCACAGAAAATCATGATAGACCATCATCTTTCACCGGACATAAATACCGCATGGACATGGTCTGCTCCGGAAATGTGCTCGACATCCCAAATGGTTTTCCATGTTATAGAAGCATTGGAAAAGGATAAGGAGGACGGATTGTGGCAGACCTTTGATTATGTGGACACTGAATGCTGTATAGACAAGCAGATTGCCACGTGCGTTTATTGCGGAATGATGACAGACACCGGTGCGTTTACATACAACAGCGCTGACCCGGAGGTGTATAATGTCATAGCCAGACTCCTTTCGTATGGCATAAACAAAGACAAAATCTACCGCAATGTATTTTGGACTTTCTCTGTGAATAGAATGCGTCTGTGGGGACATATACTGCAGAAATTCGTGGTTTCTGATGACGGTCACAGTGCGTATTTCACATTATCACGTGCAGAACTGAGGAAATTCAATTTCGTTAAAGGTGACGCGGAAGGTCTTGTCAATATGCCATTGCAGATTCGTGGCATGAAACTTTCCATATCATTGCGGGAAGATACGGAAAAGGACAACCTTATATGGGTCAGCCTGCGGTCGGTGGATGATTTCCCATGCAACAAGATGTCTGAACAATTCTTTAACGGGGGAGGGCATCTGAACGCTGCCGGTGGCAGGTTGTTTTGCTCTCTTGAGGAGGCAGAAAAAGTTGTCAGACACGCCATTGCTGAATTTAAATACTAATAATTCATAATAACTAAATGTTTATTCGCAAATTATTGCTACTTTTGCAGAACAAACATTTAATTAATAGAATCATTCAATGAGAAAACTACTCTACAATCTCTGTTTCGCAGTTGCTGTCTTTGCGTTGTTCAGCTGTAATGACACCGAGACCTACGCTGATATGAAGAAGAAGGAAAATGCAGCTATTTCCGAATTCCTTGCAAGAAACACATCAGTGTCACAATCTGTTTTCAACAAGCCAATTAGTGTGATTTCCGAGACTGATTTCACAAATAACGGCGAGAAAACTGACACTGCGAAGAATGAGTTTGTGCTGTTTGAGTCCACAGGCATCTATATGCAGATTGTGCGTAAAGGTCCTGGTGAAAAAGTGAAGAATGGTGAGACAACAGTGCTTTTGTGCCGTTTCAATGAGTATAACATCCTGACAGACACCCTTCAGCTGACGAATACGGACAGCCGTTATTCCGTCAGTCTCATACCGGAAGAACTTAGTGTGACAAATTCTTACGGTTCTTTCACCGGCTCTTTCACAAGTCTTTATGCAACAGCCATGACATCTGCTTATGGTACTGCTGCGCCAAGCGGCTGGCTTGTGCCGTTGCGCTACATTAATGTCGGCAGGCAAACCTCTGAGGACGAAGAGATTGCAAAGGTGCGCATCATAGTTCCTTCCACACAGGGGCACCAGTATGCGTCGGCAAGTGTCTATCCTTGCTATTATGAAATAACTTACCAAAGAAAAGATTCCAAAGAAGATAAAGAATAAATAATGTCACTGATAAAATCAATTTCCGGTATCCGTGGAACAATCGGCGGTCCGGCAGGGGATACTCTTAATCCTCTTGACATCGTGAAGTTCACCTCGGCTTATGCCACACTCATACGCAAATCCACACAGGAAGAGGAGAGGTATACGCCTACAAACAGGATTGTTGTCGGAAGAGACGCGCGCATTTCCGGTGAGATGGTGAAGAATGTTGTGTGCGGAACCCTTATGGGAATGGGATTCGATGTTATAAACATCGGACTTGCATCAACACCAACAACGGAACTTGCTGTGACAATGGCACATGCAGACGGTGGCATCATCATCACAGCATCCCACAATCCCCGCCATTGGAACGCCTTGAAACTGCTTAACCGTCATGGCGAATTCCTCAACGCCACAGAAGGTAATGAGGTTCTTTCCATAGCGGAAGCAGAGGCCTTTGACTACGCTGATGTTGACAATCTTGGACAATACACAGAAGAAAATTTTGATGAACGCCATATACAGAGCGTGCTTGACCTGAAACTTGTTGACGTTGAAGCTGTCAAGAAGGCAAAATTCAATGTTTGTGTCGACTCAATCAACTCTGTGGGTGGTATCATACTGCCGAAACTTCTTGAACGCCTTGGGGTAGGCTACACTTTCCTCAATAAGGAGGCTGACGGCGATTTCCGGCATAATCCGGAACCATTGGAGAAAAACCTCACTGGCATTATGGACGAAATGAAAACAGGAAAGTATGACTTGGGTATAGTTGTTGACCCGGATGTCGATCGTCTTGCATTTATCTGTGAGGACGGAAAAATGTTCGGTGAAGAATATACTCTTGTCTCTGTCGCTGACTACATCCTTTCCGAAATGGAGAAAAACGCAAAAGAGGAAGGCACATCGTTGCCGGCACTCAATACCGTTTCCAACCTTTCTTCCACACGTGCGCTGCGTGATGTGACAGAGGCACACGGAGGCACATACACAGCTGCGGCAGTAGGTGAGGTCAATGTGACTACAAAGATGAAGGAAGTCGGTGCAGTGATAGGAGGTGAAGGCAACGGCGGTGTAATCTATCCGGACAGCCATTATGGCAGAGACGCGTTGACAGGAATAGGACTTTTCCTTTCTTCATTGGCGCATAAAGGCATTTCAGCAAGCGCATTGCGTGCCACATTCCCTGAATATTTCATAGCTAAGAACCGTATCGACCTTACTCCTGACACTGATGTCGATGCCATCTTGGTGCAGGTGAAGGAGAAATATGCCAAGGAAAAGGATGTGCAAGTCAATGATATTGACGGTGTTAAGCTCGATTTTCCTGACAAATGGGTGCATCTCCGCAAGTCAAACACTGAGCCAATAATCCGCGTTTACTCAGAAGCACACTCTATGGAAGAGGCTGATCAGCTCGGCAAGAGTATCATGGACATCGTGTATGCCATGGTGTAACCGGCTGAAAGTTTGCTTTTTACATACAAGGTATTTATAAGACACAAGGCTGTCCGGCAATTTTGCCGGACAGCCTTGTGTCTTATAAATTATATCGGTGGCAGGTAAAATCAAACGTAACCTCTCGTTGTGAAACATTCGTGCAGATAGGTCTCAAAAGGTGAGGCGTTGGCATGTGTTGCAAAAGGTAACACTTGGCAAGGCGAAATGTTACCTTTCACTATACAAAAGGTAACCCTTTGCCGGACAAAAGGTTACCTTTCGTGAATGCTTTTTTACGGAGTTCGTAGCCCTGCTATTATGGACATTAGGATTAGTCGTTATATTCCGCTGTTATCTCACATATCTTGATGATAGTGTTCATTGCCTTTTCCATTACCTGGCAGGAAACAAACTCGTAAGGACCATGGAAGTTCACGCCACCTGCGAATATGTTAGGGCATGGCAATCCTTTGAAAGACAGCTGTGCACCGTCAGTGCCGCCGCGGATAGGTTCCACGCGTGGCGGAACGTCACATTCCTGCATGGCGTGGAGCACAATGTCGATGACATGCATCTGAGGGTCAATCTTCTCCTTCATGTTGTAGTACTGGTCGTTGACATCGACAGTGACAGTCCCTTCGCCATATTTCTCGTTCAGCTGATCTCCAACTTTCTTGATGAAAATCTTGCGGTCCTCAAATTTCTGCCGGTCATGGTCGCGGATGATATATGAAAGTTTTGCACATTCAATGCCGCTGTCAATGTGCAGGAGATGATAGAAGCCTTCGTACCCCTCTGTTGTCTCAGGGCGTTCGTCGGCAGGCATCATGTTTGCAAATTCCATTGCTATGATGTTGGCATTGAGCATCTTGCCCTTTGCATATCCGGGGTGCACGCTGACACCTTTTATTGTCACCTTTGCTCCGGCAGCATTGAAATTCTCGTACTCAAGGTCGCCAAGGTCCCCGCCGTCAATGGTGTATGCCCACTCGCATCCGAATTTCTCAACGTCAAAATGGTGTGCACCCATACCAATCTCTTCGTCAGGGTTGAAGGCGACACGAATCCTGCCATGCTTCACTTCCGGATGCTCTTTAAGCCATACCATTGCCTGAATGATTTCGGAAATGCCCGCCTTGTCATCAGCACCAAGCAGTGTTGTGCCGTCTGTCACAATGAGGTCTTCGCCCTTATGCTGCAGCAGCTCCGGGAATTTGGCAGGGGAGGAGACTATGCCTTCAGAAAGCACGATGTCCCCACCGTCATAGTTCTCCACTATGCGTGCCTTGATGTTAGCACCTGAACAGTCAGGAGAAGTGTCGTAGTGGGCGATGAAACCGATAGTCGGCACCTCCTTCTTGATGTTTGATGGCAGGGTTGCGTAGACATAACCCATTTCGTCCATCTCGACATCATCAAGGCCTTCATTTTCGAGTTCCTCTTTAAGATAACGTGCAAATGCCATCTGCTTTTCCGGCGTGCTTGGCACAGTCTGCGACTCTTCTGACGACTGAGTGTCAAATTTGGTATAGTTAATAAAGCGTTCTATTAGGTTCATTTGATATAGGTTTTATGTTTTGATTTTAGTGAATTGTTTCTTTAAGGATAATACTTAATGTCTTGACAATATGCACTTTGCCTTTTTGTCATGAAATTGATGTGGAGGATTATTTCAAAAGGTCAGGGCGTAGGGCTTTTGTTCTTGCTATAGCCTGCTCCATTTCCCATTCCTTGATTTTCGCCTCATGCCCCGACAGTAGGATGTCCGGCACTCGCCAGCCTTTGTATTCGGCAGGGCGTGTGTAGATAGGGGCGGACAGCAGGTCATCCTGAAAACAGTCAGAGAAGGCAGACTGTTCATCCCCGATTACGCCGGGGATGAGTCTGACGATAGCGTCAGCCATGACGGCGGCAGGCAGTTCTCCGCCTGTCAGCACGAAATCGCCTATACTGATTTCGCGTGTGATGAGGTGGTCACGCACTCGCTGGTCTATTCCCTTGTAATGTCCTGCAAGGATGATGATGTTCTCCTTCATTGACAAATCGTTGGCGACATGCTGGTTGAACTGTTCTCCGTCAGGCGATGTGAATATGATTTCGTCATAGTCGCGCTCAGCCTTCAGGGCGGAGATGCAGCGGTCGATAGGCTCTATCTGCATTACCATGCCCGCGAATCCGCCATACGGATAGTCGTCAACACGCTTCCATTTATCAAGTGTATAGTCACGAAGGTTGTGGACATGTATCTCCACAAGCCCTTTTTTCTGTGCTCTTGCCAAGATGCTTTCGTTCATGAACGGTTCAAGCATTTGCGGCAATACTGTTATAATATCTATTCTCATTTCTCTGCAAAAGTACAAAAGTTTTTTGAATTAACACAAATTTAGCGTGGATTATGCGTTTTTCTTTGAAAAAATTATTAATTTTGCAATCAAACTATAACAATAACTAACTTATTTGAATTATGATAGATTTGATGAAAACACCGCTAAGCGGTATTGTACCACCCCTTGTGACACCCCTTGTTGATAACGAGACCGTCGATGTCCCAAGTCTTGAACGCCTGATAGAGCATCTCATTGCAGGAGGTGTCCATGGTCTTTTTGTCCTTGGCACGACAGGTGAGGAGCAGTCATTGTCGTTCAGTGTCCGCGAACAGATGATTCGTGAGTCATGCCGTATAAACAACGGTCGTCTGCCGATACTTGTATGTATCACAGAAACGTCAATCGTTGAGGCTGTCAACCTTGCCAACATAGCAAAGGAATGCGGAGCAGACGGTCTTGTCTCTGCCCCTCCGTATTATTTTGCGACAGGACAACCTGAGCTGGCTCAGTTCTATGAAGAGCTTGTGCCACAGCTTCCTCTTCCTGTGTTCCTGTACAACATGCCATCCCATGTGAAGGTTAATTTCGCTCCGGAGACAGTTGCCCGTCTGGCAAAGATGAAGCAGGTTGTCGGTCTGAAGGACTCTTCCGCCAATGGTGTTTATTTCCAGAGTGTCATGTATGAGGCACGCAAGGTCAATCCGGACTTCATGATGTTCTGCGGTCCTGAGGAGATGACAGGCGAATGTGTGATGATGGGTGCTAACGGTGGCGTCAACGGTGGTGCCAACATGTTCCCTGAACTGTATGTTGCAATGTACAATGCAGCAAAGGAAAAGGATGTGGAGAAACTTGTGGAGCTGCAGAGTATCATTATGCAGATAAGCCGCACCATATATACTATTGGCCGTCATGGTTCAAGCTATCTGAAGGGATTGAAGTGCGCTTGCCAGCAGCTTGGCGTGATTGATGACGACTTTGTGGCTTCTCCTTTCTACAAGTTTGACAAACCGGAGCGTGACAAGGTTACGATAGCCCTTGCAAAACTGAATATGGAGCATGGCAAACTGAAACTATAAAAACACATACACAACTAACCTTACAATCTTTGCTATGCACATAATCGATGTTTTAGTTTTCCTTGTATTTACAGGCGGTATAGTCCTGATGGGCAGCTTGTTTTACAGCAAGGACACCAGTGCCAAGGAATTTACAAACGCAGGAAGGAGTATTCCCGGATGGGTTGTGGGAATGAGTATTTTCTCCACATTCGTTTCAAGTATCTCGTATCTTGGAAATCCGGGAAAGGCCTATGCTTCGGACTGGAACCCGTTTGTCTTTGGAATAAGCATACCCATAGCCTGCTGGATAGCGGCAAAATGGTTTGTGCCTTTTTACAGGAACCATGACAGTGTGTCGGCCTACGCTTTTCTTGAAGAGCGTTTCGGTCCATGGGCAAGAATCTATGCTTCGGCATGTTATTTGCTGACACAGGTAGCGCGTATGGGTTCCATACTCTTCCTGCTGGCAATGCCTATGAACATTCTGATGGGATGGGATTTGCGTACCGTAATTATCATAACCTCCATTGCAATCATCTTCTATTCGATGCTTGGCGGTATGAAGGCTGTGATATGGACGGAGGCGATTCAGGGCTTTATATTAATAGGTGGTGCATTGGTATGCCTTGGCGTGCTGATGTTCTCCATGCCGGAAGGGCCGATGCAGGCTATTCAGATAGGGTGGGACACACTTGATGAAGCAGGAAGGAACAAGTTCTCTTTGGGCTCATTCTCCTTGACTGACCTTTCACACTCAACTTTCTGGGTGTGCCTGATTTATGGCGTGTTCATCAATCTCCAGAACTATGGCATAGACCAGAACTATGTTCAGCGTTACCATACGGCAAAGACAGAGCGTGAGGCAAAGAACGCTGCACTTTTCGGTGGTTGGCTTTATATTCCTGTGTCAGCATTGTTCTTTCTGATAGGCACCTGCTTGTTCAGTTACTATAAAGTGTTCCCGGATGCACAAGTTGCTGCTTTCGAGGCGGCAGGCAAGACGGACTATGTCTTTCCTTATTTCATGGTTCACTCATTGCCGACAGGTCTGACAGGTCTGCTCATTGCCAGTGTGTTCGCTGCCGGCATGTCAACGGTTGCAACCTCGGTGACATCATGTTCGACAATCCTTCTGACGGATTATTGGATGCGTATGCGCAAGCACGTTCACCGTAAGGGACATGACCATAGCCGGGGTATTGGTGACAAGGAGCATCTTATGGTTCTGAAGCTCGGTTCAGTCCTTATCGGAGTCCTTGGAATATGTGTTGCCCTTGCTTTGGTGAATGTGGACAGCATCCTTGATGCATGGTGGAAATTGTCATCAATCTTCTCCGGCGGAATGCTTGGACTGTTCCTGCTTGGCTATCTTTCGACAAAGGTCAAGAACATTCATGCTGTCATTGGTGTGCTCTGTGGCTTTGCTGTCATAGCATGGATTTCGGCATGGAACTGGATAGGGCTTCCTAATCCCGGATTGCATGAGTACCTTGCCATTGTGCTTGGCACGATGACAATATTCATCGTAGGTTTCGCCCTTGTGCTGTTCATTCCTGTAAAGAAGAAATGACAAAACATTGTTATTGAGACAAATTAAATTATAAAGCAAAACAAATACAAATTATTATATTTATGGCTAACTATCCTAAAATTGGAATCCGCCCGACCATTGATGCTCGTCAGGGTGGCATTCGTGAAAGTCTTGAAGAAAAGACAATGGCACTTGCTAATGCAGTGGCAAAACTTATAAGTGAGAATCTTAAGAACGGTGATGGCTCGCCGGTGGAGTGTGTCATTTCTGACACAACTATCGGGCGTGTCGCAGAGGCTGCAGCTTGTCAGGAGAAGTTTGAGCGTGAGAATGTCGGCTCAACAATCACTGTGACATCATGCTGGTGCTATGGCTCTGAGACAATGGACATGGATCCTACACACCCAAAGGCTGTCTGGGGCTTTAACGGAACAGAGCGTCCGGGAGCTGTATATCTCGCTGCCGTACTTGCTGCACATGCACAGAAGGGGCTTCCTGCTTATGGAATCTATGGGCATGATGTCCAGGATTTGTCTGACAATACTATTCCTGCTGATGTGGCAGAGAAGATTCTGCGTTTTGCACGTGCAGCACAGGCTGTGGCAACAATGCGTGGAAAATCTTACCTGAGCCTTGGCAACACATGTATGGGTATTGCCGGTTCAATCGTTGATGCAGATTTCCTCCAGAATTATTTTGGCATGCGCACTGAGTATGTGTCACTTGTAGAGATACTGCGTCGTGTGGACTACGGAATTTATGACCATGAAGAGTTTGAGAAAGCCATGCAGTGGGTTGAGAAATTCTGCAAGACCAATGAGGGACATGACTATAATGAGGACCGTGCTCTCTTCCCGGGCACACCGATGACAACTTTCAATGGAAAGGGAAAAGGCAAGAACCGTGAGGAAAAGGATGCTGACTGGGAGTTTACCGTAAAGTGCATGATGATTATCCGCGACCTTATGTGCGGCTCTGCCAAACTGAAGGAAATGGGATATTTGGAAGAGGCTCTTGGTCATAATGCTATTGCTGCAGGTGTGCAGGGACAGCGCCAGTGGACAGACTACAAGCCGAACTTCGATTTCCCGGAGTCAATGCTCTGCACAAGTTTCGACTGGAACGGTCCGCGTGAGTCAAAGATTCTTGCAACGGAGAATGATTTCCTGAACGGTATGTCAATGCTTTTCGGACATCTCCTTACAAACAAGGGAGCAATGTTCTCTGACATCCGTACATATTGGAGCCCGGAAGCAGTAGAGCGTGTGAGCGGAAAGCGTCCTGAGGGTGCTGCAGCTGATGGCTTTATTCATCTTATTAACTCTGGTGCTACAACTCTTGACGCAACAGGTGCGATGACAGATGCGGAGGGTAATCCTACAATGAAGCCACATTGGGAGATTACGGAGCAGGATATGGAGAACTGTCTGAACGCTACAAGTTGGATGCCTGCTGACCGTGACTATTTCCGTGGCGGCGGTTATTCTTCACATTTCCTTACCAAGGGTGGCATGCCAATGACCATGCTCCGCGTAAACATCGTGGCAGGTCTCGGTCCTGTCCTTCAGCTTGCAGAGGGATGGACAGTGGAACTTGACAAGGATGTCAATGACATGCTTGACAAGCGTACTGACCCGACATGGCCGACAACATGGTTCGCGCCACGCCTTGACCCTTCAAAGGATGCTTTCAAGGATGTATATTCAGTCATGAACAACTGGGGAGCAAATCATGGTGCCATTGTTTATGGTCATGTCGGTGCTGACCTTATCACACTCTGTTCAATGCTTCGCATCCCTGTATGTATGCACAATATTGCTGATAAGGACATTTTCCGTCCGGCTTGTTGGAATGCTTTCGGCATGGATAAGGAAGGTGCGGACTACCGTGCATGTGAGAACTTCGGTCCTCTGTATAAGTAAATATGAAGATAATAATGTCATGAATAGTCTATATTCATAAATGATGTAGACTGTTTGTTGAAATATTTATAATGATAAATAAAAGATGGGTAGGGAAATTAAGCAAATGATTTTTCATACCCATCTTTTTAGAAAATATTTTTCATAAAGAATGAAGACTTGGAAAGAGAATCTTGAGGAAACCAAAAAACATTATGTTAATTGGTGGAATCATAAGGGTATAGTTGTGAACATGTGGGAGCATTTCCAGGAAGGAGTTGCCCCACATGGTCCGTATTCGGGGGAACAGCCAATCCACCTGACGGAGGCTGCCCGAAACAATTATGGTACAGGTGCTTTCGGACTTCCCGGAGCACCAAAGGCAAAGGACGGCAACCAGCGTTGGTTTGACCCGGAGTGGCGCGCAGGCTTCCTTGATTGGTATGTCGGGCATTCATGTCTCAAGGCTGATATGCTGCCTGTTGCCAACACCCAGCTTGGTCCCGGTTCCTTGGCATCAATCCTTGGCTCTCGTGTAGAGGGTGGTGAGGACACAATATGGATTCATCCAAACCCGAATTTCAGTGACAAACTGACATTTGACCCGAACAATGAACAGTTGCGTATCCACAAGGAATTGCTGAAAGCCTGCAAACGCAAGGCAAACGGCAATTATTATGTGGGAATGCCTGACCTCATGGAGGGACTTGATGTGCTTGCAGCACTGAAGGGTACTGACAAGGTGTTGCTTGATACGGTGATGCAACCGGAAGTCGTGGAAGAACAGTTGCAGTTTATCAACGATGTGTATTTCAAAGTGTTTGACGAGCTGTACGACATAATCCGTGAAGGTGACGAAATGGCTTTCTGCTATTTCTCTTCTTGGGCACCGGGCAAGATGACAAAGATACAGAGCGACATCTCCACAATGATTTCCGAGGATGATTACCGTCGCTTTGTGCAGCCTTATCTGCGTGAGCAGTGTCAAAAGATTCCTTACACTCTGTATCATCTTGACGGAGTGGGCGCTATGCACCATCTGCCTGCACTGCTTGAAATCGAGGAACTCAATGCTATCCAGTGGACTCCTGGTGTCGGTGAGCCTCAGGGCGGAGATCCAAAATGGTATGACCTTTACAAGAAGATTATCGCCGGAGGCAAGAGCATCATGGCTTGCTGGGTGACTTTGGAACAGCTTCGTCCGTTGCTTGACAATGTCGGTGGTGACGGCATACATCTTGAAATGGATTTCCATAATGAGGATGAGGTGGAGCAGGCACTGCGTATTGTTGAGGAATACCAAACAAAAGAGGTTGAGCGCAAGGCCGATGAGTGTCTGCATATAGGCGACATGACAACTTTTGCCGAGAAAAAGCCTGCAGCACGTTTTCGTCCTCTCCATATTGGTGGAAAGCAGATTGTAATGCCAAGCGACAAGACTCTTGCATCCTCAGCCATAAGCAAACCTGCACTTGCAGAGGCAATGGAAAGCCGCATGCTTGTGTTTGACGGCGCCATGGGAACTTCCATACAGAAATATGGTTTGGAGAATGTCAAAAGCAACGAGTATCTGTGCGTAGAACATCCGGAAATTATTTCTGACATTTACCGCAAGTTCCTGCTTGCCGGTGCAGATGTCATAACGGCAAACACATTCAATGCGCAGAGCGTTTCCCTGAAGGCGTGCGGACTGGAAGGCAAAGTTGTGGAAATCAACACCGCAGCTGTGAGCCTTGCTTGCAGTTTGGCTGACACGTTCACAGTTGTCAATCCTGAGAAGCCACGCTATGTTCTTGGTGAGATAGGGCCGACAAGAGAGACGTTGTCAATGCCTGAAAGTGCGAAGATAACGCGGCAAGAGCTTTTCGATTCGTACAAAGAGCAGGCGGCTGCACTCATAAAGGCCGGTGTCGACGGCATTATCTTTGAGACGGTGTTCGACCTTGTCAACCTTGAAATCGGTCTTGAGGCAGCAGGCAAAGCCATGGAAGAATCTGAGGTCACAGTGCCAATACTTATCAGCGCCAATTTCTCCACAGCCGACGGCACAAACATGATAGGGCAGAACATCATCGAATATTTCAGCAAGCTGAAGAACGACAATGTCATAGCTGTGGGAGTCAACTGCAATCCGGATATCGAAATGACAGCGAAGGTCATAGCTGAACTCGGTGCTGCTACACCTTACTATATTATAGCATTCCCTAACGCCGGGCTTCCTGACGCAAAAGGAAACTATCCTACGACACCGCAGGAGTTCCGGCGCCAGATGTGGAAAATGATTGATGGGCATCTTGTCAACCTTATCGGTGGTTGCTGTGGCACGACGCATGAGCATATCCGCAAGATTGCAGAACTTGTCAATCCGGCTGAAGGCTGCTTTGTCAGCGGATATCGTCCCGGTGAAGTCTCTGTGACAGGAGGACACAAGCCGCAGGTTGCCGCAAAACCGGTAGTGGAAACTCCTGCCAAGGAGAAGCCTGCCGCTTCTGAGTCTTCGGAGATGGGACTGAAAGACGCTATCATCGCAGGAAAGGAAGCTGTTGCCGTGGAAGCCACGAAGAAAGCGATTGAAGCAGGCGCCAATCCGGCAGAACTCATCAACACACAGATGATTGAGGCGATGTCCGTTGTGGGGCAACGCTTCTCCGAGGGTAAAGCCTTCGTGCCTAACCTCCTCATGGCAGGTCGTGCAATGAAAGCAGCTCTTGGCATCCTGAAACCAATCATGGAAGCGAGTGGGGAAGGCGTGCAGTCTGCCGGCAAGATTGTCATCGGCACAGTCAAGGGCGACCTTCACGACATTGGCAAGAACCTTGTGGCGTCGATGCTTGAAGGCTCGGGCTTCGAGGTCATCAATGTCGGTATCGATGTGGACGCTGAGACATTCGTCAAGGCGGTGGTTGACAATGAAGCAGACATTCTCTGTCTTTCCGCATTGCTCACAACTACAATGACTTACATGGAAGACTGTCTTGCGGCGCTTGAAGCTGCAGGAGTCCGCAAAAAGGTGAAAATTATGGTAGGTGGTGCGCCTGTCACCGAGGAGTTTGCGCGAGAGATAGGGGCTGACGGCTACAGCGCTAATGCCAATGAGGCTGTTGCTCTTGCAAAACGCCTCATGTCCTGATGATTTCATTTTTGTTAGAAAGAAAAACAGATTATGATAGATATGATAAAATGGCGGCAGGACATCATCGCACGTCCTGACCGTGTTGCGATACCGGTGATGACACATCCCGGCATTGAAGAACTTGGATATACTGTCAAGGAGGCTGTGGTCAACGGAGAGATTCATGGCAAGGCGGTGAGCTATCTTGCAGACCGTTATGCCACACATGCAGCTTCCGTAATCATGGATCTTACCGTTGAGGCTGAGGCTTTCGGTGCGGAGGTGATATTTCCTGAGGATGAAATCCCTTCTGTCACAGGCCACATGCTCAACAGTGTGGAGGACATACATCACCTTGAAGTTCCGTCACTGAACACAGCACGTGTGCCTGAGTACATCAAAGCCAATGTCATCGCCCACCGTGAGATTTCCGATCGTCCAGTCTTTGCCGGATGTATCGGACCGTTCTCGCTTGCCGGACGTCTGTATGACATGTCAGAAATCATGATGCTGATTTACAGCGACCCGGAGGCTGCCCACGAACTGTTGGAGAAATGTACACTGTTCATTCTCAAATATGTGGCGGCATTGAAAGCCACCGGTGTTGAGGGCGTTCTGATGGCAGAGCCGGCAGCGGGGCTGATGTCCAACGACGACTGCAAAACATTCTCCTCCAATTACGTCAAGCGCATCATCGACCGGCTACAGGACGAGCATTTCATGATCGTGCTGCACAACTGTGGCAACACAGGGCAGTGCACAGAAGCCATGGTCATGACAGGCGCACACGGTCTGCATCTTGGTAACAAGTGCGACCTTGCGCAAGTGGCGCGTGAGACTCCAGAGGACATACTCGTCATGGGTAATCTTGACCCGGTGTCAGCATTCAAAATGTCAACACCGGAAGAGATGTACCGTCAGACAATGGAGCTGCTGGAGAGCACACGCGAGTTCCCTCATGTGGTGCTGTCGTCAGGATGCGACACTCCGCCACACACTCCTCTTGCCAATGTCGACTGCTTCTTCAAGGCGTTGGACGATTACAATGCAAACTTATGATACAGTGCATGTTGCAGGTCGGTTTCGTTATTTATAACATGAAACCTGCCTGCATCTTGTTTCTGTTTATAAAAGCATTTGAAAACCTAATAACCAAATCTAATAAAATCACTATCAAATGATTTCCGAATCTTTACAATTTCTTGATTGGGCTATCCTTATTGGATATTTCGTTGTCCTAATCGCTATCGGACTGTGGGCAAGCCGCAAGTCCGGTGACGGACAAGGCAAGTTTCTTGCCTCACGTTCCCTGAAATGGTACCACATAGGCTTTTCCATGTGGGGAACCAACGTCGGACCTTCAATGCTCATTGCTTCAGCTTCTGCAGGCTTCACAACAGGTATAGTGTCAGGTAACTACGCTTGGTACGCCTTTATATTCATTGGTCTTCTCGCCTTTGTCTTTGCTCCACGCTACCTTGGTGAGAAGATAAACACCTTGCCGGAGTTCATGGGACGCCGTTTCGGCCAGTCCACACGCAGCATTCTGGCATGGTACACCATAGTGACAGTCCTCATCTCATGGCTGGCACTCACCCTTTTCGCCGGCGGAGTCCTTATACGCCAGGTGTTCGGCATCCCGATGTATCTCTCCGCACTCATTCTCCTCGCAATCTCCGCATTCTTCACCATACTCGGCGGTCTTAAAGCCGTGGCATACACCAATGTTTATCAGATGGTGCTGCTCATCGTCGTCTCCGCAACACTCACCATTGTCGGTGTATGCACACTTGGCGACGGCGGCTTCATGAACGGCATAAGCAAACTTGCCGACCCGAACATCGTCCCTTCAGAGTATTGGAATCTCTTCCGCTCAGAGGAAGAGCTGCCAGGCTACTATTGGCTGCCGATTCTCTTAGGTTACCCAATCTCTGGACTTTGGTTCTGGTGCACAGACCAGTCGATGGTGCAGCCGGTGCTCGCGGCAAAAAATCTGAACGAAGGCCAGAAGGGTACAAACCTCACAGGATGGCTCAAGATTCTCGACGTCGCAATCTATATCGTCCCCGGCATAGTCTGCTTTGCGCTCGCACGCACAGGATTCTTCGGAGCAGCTACGATAGAGCCTGACAACGCCTACATGACACTTGTGCTCCACCTTTTCCCTATGGGAATGGTAGGACTCGTCATGGCAGTGCTGACAGCTGCTCTCGTCTCAACGATAGGCAGCTCGTTGAACGCCCTCTCCACTGTGTTCACAATGGACATTTACGTCAAGAATGTAAACCCGAATGCCACACAGGCAGAGATTTCCCGCACAGGTCACATCGTGACAATCCTTGGCGCGCTGATTTCCATTGTCATAACCATAGCTGTCGACAACATCAAGGGCATGGACCTTTTCAACGTGTTCCAGTCCGTCCTCTCATTCATCGCACCTCCAATGGCAGCAGTGTTCGTCATGGGCGTCTTCTGGAAACGCTGCACAACTCTTGCGGCAAACCTTGTGCTCTCCCTCGGCACGATCTTCTGCATCTCCACAGGCGTTTGCTATCTTTGGATTATCCCCGGTGCGACAGAGGCCATGCACTTCATGATGCTCTCTTTCATCCTTTTCTGCGTGCTCATCATCATGATGATTGTGGTCAGCATTTTCGACAAGACTGCAGTGAAAGGACATGCCATGAAGGCTGTGGACGAGAAAACATCCTATGGTGTCATCGTTTCATGGATAGCTCTTGTGGTGGTAATGATAGGGCTGTACATATTCTTTAACGGCAACTGATTACAAGGGGTGCATCCGTTTACGGTCTGCATCCCTGTTTCTTATCTATAACAAAACGCTTATGATTTATACAAAAACAGGAGACAAGGGTACAACATCGCTTGTCGGAGGCAAAAGAGTGCCTAAATGCTGCGACAGACTGGAAAGCTACGGCACTATCGACGAACTGAACTCACACATCGGCATGCTTGCCGCCTTGTGCAAGGACAAGCCGGAAGGAGAAAATATTACTGATATACTTGCCACTGTGCAGCAGGAACTGTTCGCTGTTGGCGGCTATCTTGCCACCGACACAAGCACCACCGCGCTGCATCTTTCGTGCATCGTTACAGCGGAAATGGTTCTCGCGGTTGAAAAAGCCATTGATGACATGGACAAGCAGCTGCCACCATTACGTTCATTCATAATCCCCGGCGGCACGGTTCTTTCGGCACAAGCGCACATCTGCCGTACAGTCTGCCGCCGTGCAGAGCGCAGCATACTGCGCCTTGCCGACAGTGGTGTGGAACTGGATGAGAATGTCCTCGCATACATCAACCGCCTGTCGGACTTCTTCTTTGTGCTTGCACGCTTTCTTGCTTTGTAGGGTCTGGTTTGCCCTTTATAATATAATGTACGCGCATTATATTATAAAGGGCAAATATTGTCTATATGATATTTTGTTGCAAAAAGTGGAGTTTTATTAAAAAAAACGGCATATTCCTTTGGAGATTGATTGTATTTTGCTATCTTTGCACCTATAATGATGCAATAAGGCTGAATATTACAGAAACTAATATCCAGGGTATCACGCTTGTAATTCATTTTCCATATATGACAATTAAAATTTTGAAGACATGAGAAAAAAGACCCTAAAATTGGCTTCCGTAGCCATGATTTCAATGTTGCTCATGAATTCCTGTCTGGGCTCGTTCACACTGTTCAACAAGTATTCTTCATGGAATCAACGTGCCACGAAGAACAAGTTCCTTAATGAGGTGATTTTCATCTTGACCTCTCCAGTCTATGTCATTGCCGGAGTTGCCGATGTGCTGCTTTTCAACACCATAGAGTTTTGGTCCGGCAGCAATCCGCTTGCAAGCAATGTCGGCAAGACAAAGAAGGTGATGGGCGAGGACGGAAGGTACTATGCCGTGAAGACATTGAAGGACGGGTATGAGATAACAAAACCTGATGGCGGTGTTGTCCTGTTTGTCTATGACAAGGCAGAAGACTCATGGTCACAAGTGGAGGACGGAAAGCGTACAGAGATTTTCCGTTTCAATGCGGATGGCACGATAAAGGCTACATTACCTAATGGCAACCAAATGGATGTGTCCCTCAATGACCAGGGAGTCCATGAAGTTCGCATGGCAGTCAATGGCGGCACCTATTGGGCAATGAGATAAATTGGCGTCCTTATTTTCAAAAAAACACACGGTCACGGTTCATTATGCGAATCGTGACCGTGTGCTTTCTTTATGGCGGCGTTTCATGTGGTAAAGTGTCACCAAAAGAAAAACCGTTGCTTTCATAACCAAAGGGTTTCCATTTTGGGGACATTGATGATTCCACGCTGCAGTTGAATCTTTCCAGTTGATTCAAGTTCATTGAGAACTTTGGAGACTTCGTTTCGTGTTAACCCGGTCTCAGCAGCCAGCTGCCTCATTTTTATGTGGAAGATTTTCTTTCCGGTTTGCTTTGTGCAATGTGTGGAGAGGAATCTTAGGATTTTTTCTCTGTCATTTTCAGGATGATGCCGCCATAATTCTTTTTGGAACCGTTGTGACTGTGTGGAGATAATGTTCAAAAGGTTCAGGCGGAAAACCATGAATTCTGATGACAGAAGCAGCGTATCATCCTTGCCGATGTGCAGAAAATTACATATTGAGTGTGTCCTGTATGTGTGCAGGTAACGTTGCTGCAATCCGAAGGCGCGCTCCGGTTCGAGAACCCCGGGCATTATGATGAACTCTGTCACACGGTAGGAGCGGTCGGCGGAGGTAGAGACCATTTCCAATTCCCCGTCAAGCAGGAAGAGTAAGCCGTCGCAACGGTCGCCACTGTTTGCCACTGTCGTGTTTCTCGAGTAACGCCGGAAGTCAAAACGGACACGTGCCACTATGTCCTGAAAGTCGCTGCCACTCATTCCTTGGAAGAGTGGCAGTTCGATTAGTTTGTCATATATTGTCAGTGCTGTCGGCATGTTACGCTGCTAACTAAGTCAAGTCAAAGACCTTCTGATTTCCACACCTTGTATTTTCCGTTATCGTCATAGATGATGTATGCCTTCATGTCGCTATGGCGTGCAAGCACCTCTTTTGCTTTTTCCAGCCCCATGACCATGAATGATGTCGCGTAGGCATCGGCGCGTGCGCATTCCTTGCATAGGACGGTGGCAGAGAGGATGCTGTGTTGTACGGGATAGCCCGTCTTTGGGTCGATGGTGTGTGCATATTTCTTTCCGTCCTTGTAGTAGAAATTGCGGTAATTGCCGGATGTTGCCATGGCAATGTCGGTTATGTCAAGCACTGTTTGCAGTTCTTTCTTCTGTGCGAGTGAGTCGTCGACAGGTTTCTCCACACCGATTTTCCAAGGCAGTCGTTTAGGCGAGATTCCCTTTGTGACAATCTCTCCGCCGATTTCCACCATGAAGTTCTTTATTCCCATGGCGGTCAGATAGCGTGCCACGACATCCGAGCCGTAGCCTTTCGCTATGGCGGAGCAGTCGAGCATGATGTCCGGGTTGCTTTTCCTGATGCTTTTCCCGATGAGTGAGACTTTCCCGAATCCTACAAACTGGCGCAGTGAGTCAATCGTTTCTTTTGTCGGCGGGCAGTCGTTCTTGAATCCGAATCCCCACGCATTGACCAATGGTGCAACGGTTATGTCGAATGCACCATCGGTGTCCTTGCTTATTTGTTTCGCAAGGTCAAACACATTGAGGAACATTTGGTCGATTTCCACGCGTTCGTTGCGGTTTATGGCTGAGATTACGGAGCGTTTGTTGAATGTTGAAAGTGAGTTGTCCACTTTCTGAAGCTCTGCCTCAATCTCTTTCTTCAGATTCTTGTCGTGCTGGTAGGTTATGCTGTAGAATGTGCCGAAAACCATACCTTCATCGTGCTGATAAGGCATGGTTTGCTGCTGGCGTATGATGATGACTGTGCCGACGATGAGGAGTGCAAGTGCCGGCAGCTGCCATAGGAGTCTTTTGTTCTTGTCCAATGTTTTGCTTAGGTTTTGTGTTCTGTTATGTCAGAATTGGATGCTTATGTTGTACAATGCCATCCAACGTGATGATTCCGTACCTCTTCCGTAGCCCGGTGCGTAGAGTGGAATGTTTGTGTAGTCGGAGCAACTCAGCTTGCGGCGGTAGCGCAGTGACCATCCCATGTGTAGCGGTCCCCAGACTTTCGCATCGGCACCGAATACTATTTCCACCCATTGCAGTGTGCATTTCTCCGAGGTCGTTTGGTAGTCTTTTATTACATTGTTGGCAGGTGCCGGGGTGTCTTCGCCGGGTTCTGTCTCTCCACCGGTTGGCGGCGTCTCTTCAAGGACGGGAGCTGTCGTATCGTAGTCAAAGGATGTTATGCCGTAGCGCATGCCGACAGTCAGCCGATAGTCATCGTGGCGGTTTTTGAGGATGTTGAAGTCACATCCAATGCGCCCGAATGGTGCTTTTGTCTTGTAGGAAGTGTACGTATCGGCGTCATATCTGTCCGCTGTGCCGTAGCCCACCTCTACTGTAGGCAGGAACAATCCCTTTATGTGGGCTTGTACGGTGGCTTGGTATTCACCTCGGTCACTCATCGCGCGCCTTATCGGTCCCATGAGGTCTATGCCCACGGAAATGCTTTCGAGGAAAGGCACTTTATTGTCCGGTGTCTCTTCCGTTGTCTGTGCTGTGGCTGTGAGCGCAGAGAATGCTGTCAAGAATATGAGAAGTTTCCTTTTCACGTGTCTGGTTTTGTGTATGAAAGTTCCGCTGTATGGCAAGGTCGCTTGCCGCTTGTGCTTATACGGTTTTCTCTATCAGGTAGTCATTGCGTCCCTGCGATGTGCGGGAGATGAGGTCGCCTAAGAATCCGGCAAGGAAAAGTTGTGTGCCGATAATCATCATTGTCAGGGAGATGAAGAAATAAGGCGAGTCGGTGATGAGTCGCTGCGGAATGCCTGCCGAGAGGCAGTAAAGCTTGTCTGCGCCAAGCAGTACAACAGCTACAAACCCGATAAAGAACATCAGTGAGCCGAGAAATCCGAACACATGCATCGGCTTGCGGCCGAACGCTGAGAGAAACCACAGTGTCATGAGGTCGAGGTAGCCGTTGACAAAGCGGTTCCAGCCCATGAACTTCGATGTGCCGTATTTGCGCGCCTGATGATGCACGAGCTTTTCGCCTATCTTTGTGAATCCGGCATTCTTGGCAAGATAAGGGATGTAGCGGTGCATTTCTCCGTAAACCTCAATATTCTTCACCACCTCCTTGCGGTAGGCCTTCAGTCCGCAGTTGAAGTCGTGGAGGTTGTGTATGCCCGACACTTTCCGTGCGGTGGCGTTGAAGAGTTTGGTAGGAATGGTTTTGGATAGCGGGTCACCCTTGGAGCGGTTCATCTTGTAGCCGCTGACAAGGTCGTAGCCTTCCTCCTTGATCATGCGGTAGAGCCCCGGAATCTCGTCAGGGGAATCCTGCAAGTCGGCATCCATGGTGATGACTACATCGCCCTCAGCCTGGTCGAATCCGCAGAAGAGGGCAGGGGACTTGCCGTAGTTGCGGCGGAACTTTATGCCACGCACCTCAGGATTGTTGGCGGCAAGTTGCTCTATGACATCCCATGAGTGGTCTGTTGAACCGTCGTTGACGAATATCACTTCATAGGACAATTTGTTTTCGTTGCATACACGGGCTATCCACGCATGCAGTTCCGGTAGTGACTCTTCCTCGTTGAAGAGTGGTATGATGACGGAAAGATTCATTTCTTTGTTATGTTTTTGTGCCGCATCTTCAAGAAGCGAGATTCACTCTTGTTCACGGCAAAGGCTGTGTTACTGTTTGCCGGTTCTTGCCACACTTCTTTTGGTGAAAAGTGCGATGAACCAGCTGAGGATTACACCGAAAAAGATGTTCATCCACATGAATGTGAATGCAAAGTCTATCGGGCGTGTCTCGGAGAGGATGTTCAGCTGTGCAAGGACTTCCTCTTTGGACACTTTGTAGGCTTCCAGAACCGGTGCGAATTCCGGTGTGCTTATCATTCTTGTCATGCTTCCGAGCATCCTGCCTTGGTCAAGGAACTCAAAGTATGCCCACTGTGCTATGGCAAGCAGTAGCGTTGCGTAGAAGAAAATCAGCAGTGAGTAGCAGTAGGCGCGCCGGAAACTGAGCATTCCTCCCAACACTCTGTCGCGGTAGTAGCGTACGAAGGAAGCTGCGAGGAATGGGATGAAGATGATTGTGAAATTGAAGAAGAAGGACAGAACCGGCTCGGAGATGCTTCCAACGAAGCATGCAAAACCGGCAATCCATAGCAGTCCCATAATTGTACCGTGCAGGCGCGCGTATGCCTTAAGTTGTATGTATTCTGGCTTTGTGAGCAAAATGTTTCTCTTTTTTGTGTAAATAAGTGGTGTATCTTTAACTAAAAAAGGAATCACCTCGCAGAGATGATTCCTTTTTGTGAGCCTCTTGTCGGATTCGAACCAACGACCCCGAGATTACAAATCACGTGCTCTGGCCAACTGAGCTAAAGAGGCGGGTGGACGAGCTACTCACATCGCACCGCTACAACCAAGTACCCTTGCTGCGATCAAGCCCTGGGGGAGTTCCGAGGGAGCTGGTCGTATGAGACTCGCCCGTGTGGAAATGACTTGCCGTGATAGCTTGCCATACGTTGCTTTCTCAAAAGCGATTGCAAAGGTAATAAGAAATAATAATATCCACGAATTTATACGGTCATAATTATGGTTTCTTAACTAAATGCTATGGGAAATAAAGGATGTTTATTGAAAATAGTTTGGTTGCAAATGCAAAATGTAAACAGTGACACAATGAACGGTTGTCTTTTGCATGATAAAAGGTAACGTTTGGCTTAGTGAAAGGTAACGCTTGACCATACAAAGTCTTATCTTTCCTTATACAAATAGTATTTTAACGTTTGTTGGATTTTATGTTTGCCAAAAGTGCAAATATTCCTGTCGTTTTGCACGCTATAATGCTGTTTTGCTTGCATATTGACAAAAACAGATTGATACTCTACAGACTTTGGAAGTAACTTTATTATTGTTGTCCGGTAAAAAACAATGCTCCCTCTGCAATGCCATTACAGCTGCAGACGGAGCATTGTATGATTAGTGGATATGGTTGCTTGTGTTATTAAGCAGAATCCGTTGTGTTGCGGGTTAGCATACTTTCCGTGAGCCGTTGCCAATGACAACATCGATGACAATCGGTTCGTGGCCGTATTTTGCGGAGAATTTCTCTTTTGCTGTCTTTATGAAATTGTCATAAAGGTCTGTCTTCAAGAGGTTTATTGTGCAGCCTCCGAAGCCACCGCCCATGATGCGGCTGCCGGTCACGCCACACTCACGTGCTATGTCGTTGAGATAGTCGAGTTCCTCGCAACTGACCTCGTAATCTTTGGACAGTCCGTCGTGTGTGAGGTACATGAGGCGTCCCACTTCCTCGTAGTCGCCTTTCTCCAAAGCATTGCACACTCCGAGTACACGGTCTTTCTCACCGAGCACGAAGGTAGCGCGCTTGATGTCCTCGGCAGAGACGGTGTCGCGGACAGCTTCAAGATGCTCCCATGTGCAGTTGCGGAGAGTCTTTGCATTGAGCTCCGGGAATTTCTCGTTTACGGCTTTCACTACATTCTCGCAAGAGTTGCGTCGGTCGTTGTATGGGCTGCCACTGAGTTCGTGCTTTACGCGTGAGTTTAGAAGCACAACCTTGTAGCCTGCCTTTTCAGGGTTGAATGGGAAATATTCAAACTCACGGCTGTCGCAGTCAAGGCGCATGAGCTTGCCTTCCTGCCCGAACATACTGGCAAACTGGTCCATGATGCCACAGTTGCATCCGATGTACTTGTGCTCTGTTGCCTGTCCTGCAAGTACCATGTCCCACTTGGATACTTTGTTGTCGCCGAACAAATCATTGAGTGCATAGGCAAAGCAGCTTTCAAGGGCTGCAGAAGATGACATGCCGGCACCGAGTGGGATGTCGCCTGCGAAGGCTGTGTTGAAGCCTTTCACGTCAACGCCGAGTGCTTTCATCTCACGGCACATGCCGTAGATGAATCGTGCCCAAGTTGCGCTTGGTCCTTTAGGGTCGTCGATGTCAAACTCCACGCGGTCCTTCAGGTCGATGGAGTAGGCGAGTACCTTGTTTGTGCCGTTTGGACGAACTTCCGCCATGATGCAGTAGTTTACTGCACCCGGGAATACGAAGCCTCCGTTATAGTCTGTATGCTCACCGATGAGGTTGATGCGTCCCGGTGATGCGTAGATGTTGCCTGTCTTTCCGTCAAAATGCTTGATGAAGCGGCTTCTGATGTAATCTGTTTCCATAAGTTTCAAAAGTTAGGTGATGTTTTGTTAGTGAATATTGTGGTTCTTGAAATGGACAAAAGGTACCATGAGTTTCTTTGGCATCTTTTGTCCACTTATGCTTGCTCTTACAGTGTGCCGAACTTGTAGACGGTACGCTGTGTGTATTCCTCACCCGGGTTGAGTACCACCGGCGGGAAATACGGGCGGTTTGGTGAGTCAGGGAAATGCTGTGCCTCGAAGCAGATAGCAGAACGGCGCGGTGCTGTGCATCCGTGCTGTATGGCGTAGCCTGTGGCATAGTTGTCGGTGTACATCTGCACTCCCGGTTCTGTTGTCCAGCACTCCATGGTTCTTCCGCTGTTAGGTTCTACGATGCGTGCAGCAAAAGAGAGCTCGCCGACTTCCTTCTTGTTGAGGACGAAGCAGTGGTCGTAGCCGTTGCCGTTCTTTATCTGCTCATCGTCAGCGTCAATGTCCTGTCCGATAGGCTTCTGTGTGCGGAAGTCGAACGGTGTGCCCTCGACCTTGAGAATCTCTCCGGTAGGGATGGATGTCTCGTCGGTAGGGAGATAGAAATCAGCGTTCACCTCACAGAGAAGGTCGTCGATTGTCGGTGTAGGGTTTGCGACACCGGCAAGGGAGAAGAAAGCGTGATGCGTGAGATTGACGATGGTCTTCTTGTTTGTTGTCGCCATGTAATCCAATATCAGCTCATTGTCGTCAGTCCATGTGTACTCGACGGTGATGCTCATTTCTCCTGTGAATCCCTCGTCTCCGTATGGAGAATTGAGTTTGAGGACAAGAGTCTGCTCGTTCATCTGTATGGCGTCCCACACTTGTGCATGGTAGCCGGTCGGTCCGCCGTGGAGGGCGTTTGGTCCGTTGTTTATGGCAAGCTGGTAATCCTTGCCGTTGAGAGTGAAACGACCTTTGCAGATGCGGTTGCCAAAGCGTCCGATGAGTGTCGAGAGATAAGGCTCGGCAGAGTTGATGACATCCTTGATGTTGTCGTGTCCCTGTATGACATCTGCTATCTGACCGTCCTTGTCAGGAACCATGAGTGAAACGATGGCTCCGCCATAATTTGCTATGGCACACTCATATCCTTTGATATTGCGCAGGATATACAGCTCGGTTTTCTTTCCGTTGATTTCTGTCTTGAAATCTTTCGGGTTGAGGTTTGACAGGTTGTTCATAAGTTATAGGTTTAAGTTTCTTTTATTTTGTCTTTTTGAGCAGTTTCTTTATTAAAAAGTAGCCGGCAGCGATGACAATGATGCCGAGGATTGCTATTTTAATATACTCGCTGTACTCGTTGACTTTGTCCATCAGTTGTTCCTTTGGTACGATAGTCTGCAAGTACCAGCCTATAGCGGCGAGAATGCAGTTCCATATTCCGGCTCCGATGGTGGTGAAGAGGATAAACTTGAAGAAGTTCATCCTTGCCAATCCCGCAGGAATGGAGATGAGTTGGCGCACTACCGGCACGAGGCGTCCTGTAAGTGTGGCGAACACTCCATGTTCGTCAAAATATCTTTCTGCTTTCTGTATTTTCTCTTCGTTGAGCAGACACCGATGTCCCCATTTGCTGTTGGCAAAGGCATAAATCATCGGTCTGCCAAGATAGAGTGACAGGAAATAGTTGATAGCTGCACCTGCGTCAGCACCTGCCGTGGCTGCGAGGATGAGCAGAAAGACATTCTGCTCACCTGTCGCATGGGCGTTGTATGCTGCCGGAGGGAGGACAATCTCGGAAGGGAATGGGATGAACGTGCTCTCGATGGTCATCAGTATGAACACATTGAGATAGTTCAACTGGTCTAAAAGAAATCCGAATATTTCAGTCATGTTATGAAACGTTTCTAAGTCTATGCAAATCAGTATGCGTTATGGATTACTTTCTCTTGTTCTCCTTAAGTCCTACTGTAGAGTTGAACACAAGATGCTCTGCTGTGGAGTCTGTGTCGACGTTAAAGTAGCCGATACGGTTGAACTGCAAGTATGACAGTGCAGGTAGACCCTGTGCGAACTTTTCGATGTAAGCATTCTTGTTGATGCTGAGTGAGTTCGGATTGATGAACGGACGCATAGCATCGATGCCACGAACACCGTTCTCTTTCTCATACAGCTTGATAGCGTCACGCGGATTCTCGCATGTCCAAAGGCACTCATAGTTGCGAACCTCTGCCGGTACGCAATGTGCGCAGCTTACCCAGTGGATCGTACCTTTTACCTTACGGTCTGCACCCGGAGTGCCTGCCTTGGAATCAGGGTCATAAGTGCAGTAAATCTCTTCAACATCGCCGTTCTCGTTTGCCTTGAAACCTGTGCAGTTGAGGATATACGCACCTTTCAGTCGTGTTTCCTTGCCAGGGTACATACGGAAGAACTTCTTGTCCGGCTCAGCCTTGAAGTCGTCGCGCTCTATCCAAAGCTCGCGTGAGAATGTTATTGTGTGTGTGCCGTCCTCAGGACGCTCCGGATTGTTTACGACTTCCAGCTCCTCGGACTGTCCTTCAGGATAGTTTTCGATGATAACTTTCACCGGGTCGAGTACGCATGACACTCGTGTTGCACGCTCGTTAAGGTCTGCACGTGCGGCTGCTTCCATAAGTTTTATGTCATTGAGAGCATCGAATGTTGTATATCCGATGGAGTCAATGAACTTAAGTATTGATTCAGGAGAGTAGCCACGACGACGTATGCCGCAGATGGTCGGCATGCGAGGGTCGTCCCAACCGTTCACAACACCTTCTTTTGTAAGGATAAGGAGGTTGCGCTTTGACATCAGAGTGTAGTTGAGATTCAGTTTGTTGAACTCAAACTGGCGTGGGCGGTTGTCCTCGATGTTGTCGGTCTCGCCTTTCCATTCCTTAATCCAAGTGACGAAGAGGTCGTAGAGGTCGCGGTGAGGAACAAACTCAAGTGTGCAGATTGAGTGGGTTACGCCTTCAAGATAGTCTGACTGTCCGTGAGTGAAGTCATACATAGGGTAGGCGTTCCACTTGTTGCCGGTGCGCCAGTGTTCCATGTTAAGCACACGGTACATGAACGGGTCGCGGAAGTGCATGTTTGGCGATGTCATGTCAATTTTTGCACGCAGCACCATTTTGCCCGGTTCCATATTGCCGCTGTTCATCTCTTCAAAGAGTTTCAGGCTTTCTTCCACAGGGCGGTCACGGAAAGGAGAGTTTGTGCCCGGAGTTGTAGGTGTGCCTTTCTGCGCTGCGATAGTCTCAGCGGACTGCTCGTCAACATAAGCCTTGCCGGTCTTTATGCACCATACGGCGAAGTCCCATAGCTCCTGAAAATAATCAGAAGCATAAACAAGTTTGCCCCATTTGAAGCCGAGCCATTCTATGTCTCTCTTTATAGCCTCAACGTATTCGGTATCCTCTTTCTGTGGATTGGTATCGTCCATACGAAGATTGCATACACCGCCGAATTTCTGTGCCACACCGAAATCCATGGCAATTGCTTTGGCGTGACCGATGTGCAGATAGCCGTTTGGCTCCGGTGGGAAGCGAGTCTGCAAGCGTCCGCCGTTCTTTCCTTCGGCAAGGTCTTTCTTTACAATCTGTTCGATGAAGTTCAATGACTCCTTTTTCTCTTCTGTATTTTCCATTGTTTAATTAATCTTTTAACCATTTGTTTAACCAACCAAAGAATGTTCTCTGCCAAAGAATGCCGTTCTGTGGTTTAAGTACCCAGTGATTCTCGTCAGGGAAAACAAGCAATTGGGCAGGAATGCCGCGCATGCGTGCAGCGTTGAATGCGCCAAGTCCCTGATTTGTGTTGATGCGATAGTCCATCTCGCCTTGTATGCAGAGGATAGGTGTGTCCCATTTGTCTACAAACTTGTGAGGGGAATTGTCGTAAGTCCTTTTTGCGCGTGCTGTCATGTCGCGGTTCCAAGGTGCGTCGTCATACTCCCAGTTTGAGAACCAGGCTTCCTCTGTGTCAGTGTACATGGACTCAAGGTTGAAAGCTCCGTCATGTGAAATGAACGCTTTGAAACGCTTGTCATGATGACCTGCAAGCCAATAGACAGAGAATCCTCCGAAACTTGCTCCCACACAGCCGAGACGGTCTTTGTCAACGTACGGCAGCGTGCAGGCGTCATCAATGGCAGTGAGATAGTCCTTCATGCACTGACCTGTCCAGTCGCCTGAGATTTCCTCCAGCCATTCCTGACCGAATCCCGGCAGTCCGCGACGGTTTGGAGCTACGATGATATAGCCGTTTGCTGCCATAATCTGGAAATTCCAACGGTAAGACCAGAACTGGCTGACAGGGCTTTGAGGACCACCCTCGCAGAACAGCAGTGTTGGGTACTTCTTGTTCGGGTCAAAGTTCGGAGGAAGGATAATCCATGAGAGCATGTCCTTTCCGTCGGTCGTCTTTGACCAGCGTGGCTCAACCTCACCGAACTCCAGCTGTTTGTAGAAATCAGTGTTCTCGTGTGTCAACTGGCAGATAGCCGTTGACTTGATGTTTTTGCCCGGAGTGACGATGTAAAGCTCGTCACCTTGTGACATGCTGTGACGGCTCATGAGAAGTTTTGACTTCATCATCTTGACAGAACCGAAGTCCATCTTGTCATCTGTTAGCTGCACAACTTTGCCATTGAGGTCAGTCTTATACAGGTTCACGCATCCGTGCCATACACCTATATAATATAATGTGCGTGAGTCTGTGTTCCAGCAGAAATCATCCACGTTAGAGTCAAATGACTCTGTGACATAGCTTTTCTTGCCGGTGGCAAGGTCAAGGATGCAAAGACGGTTGCGGTCGGACTCATATCCGTCGCGTGCCATAGACTGCCATGCAACGTATTTGCCGTTAGGAGAGAATGCAGGGTTTGTGTCATATCCCATGTTCTCATCGGCATATTTCTCAGAGTTTATCTCCTGCGTTGCCATTGTCTTTGTGGCATCAACCTCCGGTTGCTTGAATCCCGCAGACTTGCACAGGTTCTTTGTTGTGCCTGTGGTTGTGTCATAGAGGTAGATGTCAGAGTCTGTGGAGATAGCATAGTCGCGTCCTGTCTTTTTCCTGCATGTATATGCGATGGATTTTGAGTCAGGGCTCCAGTTGAGTTGCTCCACACCTCCGAATGGTGCCATAGGGCATTCGTAAGGTTCTCCTTCAAGAATGTCCTTGCCTTCGCCGATAGTCTGCCGGGCATTGACATCTGCAACAAACGGATGTGCATTGGAAGTCACATAATGGTCCCAGTGACGATAGTTGAGGTCGTCGATAACCATGCCGGAAGCCTTTGGCAAATCCTTGTGCTTAGGTTGTATGATGTCGTTGTAAGGCAAAGACTTTACAAATATCACCTTGCTTCCGTCAGGGGAGAACTTGTAGCCCTCAATATCAAGTTTGTCGTTTGTCAGTTTCTTGCGGTCAGTGCCGTCAGGATTCATTGACCAAAGCTGTGAACTGCCACCGTTGTTGGAAAGGAATGCAATCCGCTTTCCTCCCTCAATCCATGACGGGTCGGTCTCGTTGTCGGCAGATAGTGTAAGGAGAGTTGCATTGCCACCGTCTGTGCTGATGATGTACAGCACATGGTGGCTTTTGTTCTCCTTTACGGAATAGTAGCCCACTTGATAGACAACCCATTTGCCGTCAGGAGAGGGAGCAGAGGCTGAGATTCTGCCCATTGCCCACAATGCCTCAGGTGTCATGACCTTTGTTCCCAAAGTCTTGGCGTCCACCTTTCCTATGATGTCTGCGTTTGCTGTTGTCGCTGTCATGGCAAACAATGCTGCTGTGATTAATGTCTTTATCATTTTCCCATGCGTTTGTTTCTTATTTCCTGACGCTTGCGCTCAAGTTCTGCCTGCTGTTCCTGCATCTTCTGCAGTCTGCCTGCAAGTCCGCCGAGTTTCTTAGGGTTGGCCTCGTTCTCTTTGTAGACAGCCTGAAGTTTTGCAAGAAGTTTCTCGTCATCGGTTGTCTTGCGGAGCACGAACATAATCGTAGCGGAGCAGAACAATGACACGAAATAGTAGAAGTTCAAGCCTGAAGAGTAGTCGTTGAACATGAAGAAGAACATCAGCGGCATGAGGAACATCATGTACTGCATCATCTTCATTGACTGCTGCTGTTCCGGAGTGCCAATCATCTGATCCTTCTGCTGCTGCATTGTAAACCAAGAGTAGACAAGGTTTGCGATACAGAAGAGGATACATGTCAGTGAGAGGTGATCACCGATAAGCCACAGGTTTGTGTGCCATTCAATGATAGGGTCGTATGTGGAAAGGTCGTCTATCCACAGGAATGACTGTCCGCGGAGCTGTATGGCGTTAGGGACGAAATTGAACATCGCAATCCAGATAGGCATCTGTATGAGCATTGGGAGGCAGCCTGACATCATGCTTACTCCGTATTTCTGCTGGAGGAGCATCATTTCCTGCTGCTTCTTCATCTGGTCCTCAGGCTTGTTGAGGTGCTTTGTCTTTTCATTCAGGATAGGGCGCAGCACACGCATCTTTGCAGAGGACATGTAGCTCTTCTTCACCATCGGATAAGTGATGGCTTTGAGAATCAGAGTGATAAGGATAATCACAATGCCCATCGGTATGTTGAGTGCTGTGAGCCAGTCAAAGACATAGAGGGTGAACCAGCGGTTGATGATGCGGAAGAGCGGCCATCCGAGGTAGACAAGTCGTTCCAGTTCGAGGTCTTTGCCGAAAGTGGACTCCTTCTCAACATCCTGAAGCAGTCGGAAATCATTTGGTCCGTAGTAGAACTCAAATTCAGAAGCGCGTGTTCCGGTTGGGTCAAACTGTGTCTTCAGGCGTGCTGTATAATCCTTGAGATAACCGCCGCCCTTTTCGTGTGGAATGCTTGTCATGAGTGCGTTCTCCTGATAATTGTCACGTGCAATCATCACAGCAGAGAAGAACTGGTTCTTGAATGCCACCCAGTCTGTAGCCTCCTCGATAGGTTCATCGACTTTTTGGCTGGTCTCGTTGAGATAGTCAGTGCCGCCGTCTGTGAAATGATATGTCAGAGAAGCATAGCGGTTCTCAAAAATAAAGCCTTTCTCCTGCTGCTTGCAGCGTTCTGTCCATTCGATGTCCATATATTTCGTTGAAGGCGAGAACATTCCTGACATGCCGATGACACGGAGCTGCGAGTGGAGCAGATAGTCTTTGCCAAGCTGGTAAGCTATGACAATCTCTTTGCCCGGAGCTGCTTCGGCAGTGAATGTCACAGTGCTGTCTGTCACTTGTGAAGGTGTGAAGAACAATTCTGCAGTGTTGATGTTTTGCTCTTTGCCCTCAAACATGTATTTCAGCTGCTGGTCCTTGCCCTCAAAGAGGGTGACATCCTTGTTGCCGTCCTTATCCTTGAAGTTCTTTATGACAGCTTTCTTGACCACCGCCCCTTGTGTAGAGAAAGTAAGTTCGAGCTTGCTGTTCTTGAGAGTGACATTCTTGGCAGTGCCACGGAGAGCCTTGTAGAACAGAGCTGTAGTGTCGCTGTCCGCAATCTCCTTTGCTTTCAGTGCCGCAGCGTCAGCCGCTTTCTTAAGGTTCTCGGCTTTCAGTTTCTCAACCTTTGCGATAGAATCTTGTCGTGCCGCCTCGGCAATCTGTTTCGCCGAAGGCTGGTTGTACCACCCGAAACCGATGAGCACAACTGCAATAAGCACAAATCCTGTGATAGTGTTTTTGTCCATTGTTATTTTTGATTGTTTTTTATTGTTTCAGAAAATATCCATGCCGTTCACCACGAAAACCGTTGTCTGTGCACAGCATTGTCATTTTAACGTTACGGCATGCTGCCTTTTATTATCTATAAGATAAAATTCGTGCAAATTTACAAAAATAGAACTAATTATCCAAAAAACTCAATTCTTAATTCTCTAATATTAATTAAAATTAGTACCTTTGCACTCATAATTTTGAATAAATGTATAAAAAACAATTCCTTTTCCTGCTGCTGATGCTTCTTTGTGCCGATGTATGTGCCCAAAGGAAGCTCTTTCCGGTGACATACTATTATGATGTCGCCCACCGTATTTTTGCCTTGGACAGCAAAGACTCTCTTGCAATGTCCTATGACACTCTGATGATGAGGACATACCTGGAACATCCGGAACTTGTCAGGGACAGTGAAGGCAAGTTGCGCAAGGATGGTGGGATAGTTTTCTCGCCGACAGTTCCTGTGCACAAGGATGTTGATTTCACGCATCAGGCTGAGGATGACGAAGTGTTCAAACCTACAGAGAATGACAATTCCGAGCCATCAGTTGGTGCCGGAAATGTCGACTTGTTTGTCGTAAGGCCAAATTTCTGGACTTTCTTTGGTGATTACTCGTTGCAATTCCTCCAGAATTATGTCTCAGACAACTGGCATAAAGGCGGAGAGTCGAACTATGCCATGATTGGAGCCGTGACATTGCAGGCTAATTATAACGACAAGGACAAAGTCAAGTGGGACAACAATTTGGAAATGAAGCTTGGTATGCAGTCATCCCGTGAGGACTCTGTACATAAATACAAGAGTAGCGAAGACCTTATCCGTCTTACCTCAAAACTTGGCGTGCAGGCAACGAAACGCTGGTACTATACATTGCAGATGATAGCGCAGACACAGTTCACGCGTGGATTCAAGAACAATGATGAGACGGTGTATTCAGATTTCCTTTCACCGTTGAATCTTAACCTCTCTCTCGGTATGGACTACAAAGTCTCATGGTGCAACAACAAGCTGACGGGAACTTTCAATATTTCTCCTGTATCTGCCAATCTGAAATATTATGACCGTCTTGACTGTGCATTGAGAAATGGAGTTCACGATTTGGTGGATGACGTGAAGGTGGGCAAGCACTCGCAATGGGACTACGGTTCCACGCTTACTGCAGACTTGACATGGCAGTTCTCGAAAATGGTGAAATGGCAGACACGCCTTTATGGTTTCACGTCTTACAAGCGCAGTCAGGTGGAGTGGGAGAACACTCTCACGTTGCAGGTTTCACGATTCATCTCCACGAAGCTCTTTGTCTACCCAAGGTTTGATGATAGTACAAAGCGTGATGAAGATTACGGATATTTCCAGTTGAAGGAGTATCTTTCCCTCGGATTCAACTACTCTTTCTGAACGATTTGCCGGCGTTTTGTATCAAGGATTGTGATACAAAACGCCGGTTTTTGTTCTTCCGTTCTATGTGTACATGTTCATCGTGTCAGAAATGTATCTGTATAAAAATCAATGTTTTTCCTCCTCAATAAGTAACTGTTGGAAAATAATTTGAATAGCTACTTATCACCATGTCACATGATGCAGAATGTCTTCCCATGGATGTATTTAATGACAGACTAAAATTAATCAAACCATTCTTTTATTCGTTTGCGCCACGCTCTTTTTGATGATAATTTTCTGTTAATTCTATATGTCGGCTCTTTTGTTTCCGGAGCTACACCATCCCCATCTTTTTTAGAAAGCACATACACAATGTTTTTTCCCTTCAATTCTATGAATAGCTTGTTGTTATGCCGGAATGCGGTGTTTAAGCGTAATGAGATGTTTCTTTCGAGGAAAAGACCTTGCCCTATATCCATAAATCTAATATCATCACCTCTATACGACCATCTGAAATGATTATCCAATTCGTCATTGCATATCTTTCCGTCACCATTGCTATACAGTTCTATTTCAGGCATATCACCATCTGGCCTTTGACTATAACGAATTTCGCCATCTTCTCTCTTTTTCAGCAGCCGAGTCTGGACATACCATTTGCCACGCAAAAACTCAGGGACTATTTTAATCTCTTTATACTCAATGCTTTCCAAGTTGTTATATGCAAACACTTTTTCTAAAGAAATAGAGTCTATTGTTGCCTTAATCTCGCTAATATTGCAAGAATCAAGCATGATATTTACATAATATGCGATGGAATCTTTGAATGTGTCTGAGTAACTGTCATGACCAATATGAGCTAATATTGTTGCCGATAAATACGCAATGTCTTCTCTTGGCATATCATGTTTTCGAATATATGTATTCCACTCCTTCATGAAAGACAACGGGTCACGATATGACGATGCATGAAAAAAAATAGTTGTTTGTCGTAGTAAAGATAATTCTTAACAGGGTAATGAGGCCCCATACCCTTATAGGCATATATTCCGTTTTCAAATTCGAAATCATCATAGCTTCCTAAACGAGAGACATTACGACCAGCTCCCACATCGTAACTTCCATATGCAGATACCAGCTTTTCAGAAATACTGTCAGGGACATTCATCCACTGGAACCAATAGCGTTGTGCGTTTATCGGGGAATTAAACCATGTCATGAACAGAACAATGACTGTTATTTTTATTGTAATGGACTTAATCATATTTTGTGATTTTAATTATTAAAATGCTTGCGATTGCTGGCATTAAAACGTATTTGTTACATTCCACAAAGACGTTTTAGTTCTTCCTTTATTTTGTCTTCGATTTCTTTTGTTTTATCTTCACGATTAGGACGTGGATGCCTGCCATGTTTTGACTCATACTTTAAATCAGCATCTATTTCATTAATATCAGTACAATGAACAGCTTCGTGCGACAAAACGCTTCCTAATGCCTCGTTTTCTGTCATGCCCTCGTACTTTAATTTAGAGCCTTCCTTGATTGATTCTATATAATATAATTGCGCCTCCTCCATCATTTGAACTATATAATGGATAATAGTGTCCAAGGCCACGTTGCATTATTTGAGCATTCCTTATATAGTTTTCGGGAACGCCTGACACCAACGACAGCAGATGGCATGCTGGTGAATTCAATGTATATGCACCGTTAGAATTGTAGCCTACAACCTCATTATAGTGCCCTTCACCTACGTTGGGATTATCATAAACGGCATTAGTCACATTTGAATACATAGTTGCTCATAATACTGTTACATTGATTTGTCATATCTTGGAATTGATTACTCAAACCACCCTTTTGTTCTTTCCCACCAAGATTTCCGCCTTACGTTATTAAGATAAGACTCATGAAAAAAATCACCACGCTTTAGTGCTTCTTCTACTGTTGTAAATTCTAATGGTAAACTATACTTTTTCCTTATATCTATAGGAGATAAATCCAAAAGGATATTAAGTAAAGTTGTAAGTTCCTCGTAAGGAACATCAACATAAGCATATTTCTTTTCTCCTATAATAGCTACAATTTCAAATGCATCTTTAAACCCCATTTCAATAAAGACATTGCACGGTTCTAAATTTGCAGTTTTAGCAACACATACTTTCACTTGTTCCAATTCTGTTTCCGTCAATTGCCTCTGCTTGCAATCTCCAACCTCTGAAAAAACATCATATTTAGATAACGTTCCATTCATTACACTATCTTCGTATAAAATTTCGCTATAGAATTCATCTCGCAATAGCCCCATTGATACTTTCATTAATCCGCTATCAGTTACCTCAATCAAAAAATGCCTATACCTATCACCTAATCTTTCGTCTATTAATATGTAACGACATAGGATACCATTCTCGGAAGGTTCATGTTTCTTACATGATATGTAACAACATGCCACAAAGAGTAGCACCGCAAATAAAACTGTATTTTTCATAATTCATTTGTTTTTAAATTGAAAATGGATTTCACTTTCATGCTTTAATCTCTCTTTTATTTCATGGTCTTCACGCAGTAGATCCTCTGTGAATTTATAGCCACCTATAATACCCACAGTCTCTAACTCTTCCATTGGTGCCGTTGTTTGGTAAAGTTCCCCATCAGTATCCATGTATTGATACGTTGCTGTTTTATTAAGGTTCTTTGCTACTCCATTCATCGCCCTGTGGCCATGAATCAGTTCATGCCCCAGTGCGATATGAAATGGAATTTTCTCATAGAATCTTTTGCCTGTTCGCCCATCTCTTGTAAGAAGTGTGGGAAGAATTTGAAAATTATACAGAACTTTCACATCCGTGCCCTTTCCATTTATGGCATCCATACGATATTTGTCAGTTTCCTTATTTGATTCACCAGGTTCAACCTCCATTGTTCTCTCATGGTTCACCAACTCAGAAATAAGTTCTGTGCCTTTCTCAAGATTTAAATTAGTATTATAATAGTTTCCATGTTTGCGAATAAAAACGACACCACTGTTGCGTTTTACGGTCAATTGGTCGTTTGTCAGTTTTTGCAGTTCTGTCAATACTGCTAAGTTCTGAACGTGATTGCCTGTTAATACAATCTTTTTCCCATCAGGGTCAATATTGCTTATAGGATTGTTTGCGCAATACACATACGGACTGACAGGGTAATAGTCCTCACACAACTGGTCAACACCGTTCCATTGTAACAGTACCGGGTCATAGTTTCTCGCACCATAGTCATACCGGTCCAGCCCGTGCATACGGTCAAGCTCCTTGCCGTTGTATTTGTACTGCTGCAAGGAAGGATTCTTTCCCACATCCGCGAAGCTGTTTCCGAAAGGATAGTAGTTGGTTGTCTGCTCTATGGCTCCGCTTTCGCTGACCACGGCACGGTTGTTTCCCAAATGGTCTTTCGCATAATAATGGAACGTGAATTTGTTTGAATTATTGTCGTCGCAGGAGACATAACCGCCTGAGAACAGAATCTTGTCTAATTTCCCGTTTTCGAATATCAAATCCCCAAGATAATCTGTTGTGTCGCTTGTCAGGATTTGGTTTTCGGAAAGTTTTACGGTTGTATTGATAGGCACTACTATGTTGTCCACTGCGGTAAGATGGATTCTCCTTAACTTTACGCCATTAGCATCGTAAACGTATTTAGTCTGACTGCCGTTTGTGAACTGTATAAGTGTTGGTGTGCCCCAATAATTGTAGCTTATCTTTGCAATTCCTTTGTTAGCGTCACTTGTCAGTGAGCCACAGGCATCGTAGGTGTATTCTGTTGCAACATCTGCGCCATCATTGAAATCAGTTGTTCCATTGGCTGTGCATAGCTCTCCTTTGTCGGTGACTTTTCTAAGCCTGTTGCCATTATACAGCAATGAAAGGTTGTCAATTGTTTTGTACAGCCCGCTATCGTTTTTGCCATTGCGCATAATTGTGAGTGGCGAGCCATTCTGATTGTATCTGACAGTTTC
>NZ_SRZC01000015.1 GCF_004792655.1 Palleniella muris
ATTCAAGGCACAGGTCTGTGCACAACTTCATAATGAACATCTGCTCCGCACTGACAGCATACTGCTTCTTTGACAACAAGCCGGAGGCTATGCCCGTGCATGTGGAGAAATCAAGCCAGATGGAGCTATTTTAAATGATTTCTTATCCCGAACTTGCGTAATTCGTGGGTTGCTACCCACGGCTACTTTCTTGTCACCGCTAACGCGGTGACAAAGGCAAGCTCGGTTTTGAAGAATAACCTTATAATATGCTAATACAGAACGACTTTACTGCTTGGTATTATTTTTTACCGGACAATAATAATTTGTTATTAAAAGGCACTGCCAACTGAAAATAACGACCTCCCCCGCTATCATGACTTGATGATAGCGGGGGAGGTCATTTTATGATGTATGCCACGGCTTTAGCATTATTTCCTGTGAGGCAATGCCGTGACAGATATGCGCTTAAAGCCTGTCATTGATGACTGTGCGTACCTTGTTGGCAAACTCATCGTAAGTTCCGGACGGCTTCACGATAGGGAGATACTCCACATCGATGTGGCTTGCCTTGATGTGATGCTTGCCACGTGGCAGAGCATCGTAAGCACCACGGATGCATACAGGCAGCACAGGGATGTCAAGCTCTACGGCGAGGATGGCAAACATCTTCTTGAACTTTCCTATCTCACCTGAGTGGGTGCGTGAGCCTTCAGGGAAAATCACCACGTTCTTGCCCTGTTTCAGCACCTGGGCGAGTTTCAGGATGGAGTTCTTGAGATTCTTGCGTTCCATGAGGATGATGTTGTTATGGCGTGCAAGATATTTCACAACAGGGTGCTGCACATGCTCCTCTGTGGCGTAGAAATAGTAGTCTTTTATCCTGGAGAAATCAACTCCCGACATTACGAGCGGTCCGTCCATGAAGCTCTGGTGGTTGGCTGCAAGGATGAACGGTCCTTTCTTCGGAATATTCTCTGTGCCTCGCACTTTCAGACTGTTATAGACCTTGAATGAGCCTTTGAACATCTTGCCGGCAACAGGCAGCATAGGCGATGTCTTTGGCAGTACAAGGTTCATCACAGTGTCATCGTTGAGCAATGTCTTCCAGTCGGTCTCCTCCATGACAGCCCTTGTCTTGTGGTGTGCGATGTGGTCAGCCATAGCCTTGATGTTAGGGAAATCAGCCATTTTGTCCGTCATCACGGTCATGCCGAAGCTCTGTTCTATGAAGCCCTGCAAGCTGACTTTGTCAAGGGAGTCAAAGGCAAGGTCAGTCTCGATGTGGGATTCCGGATGCACCGGTAGCTTCTTCTCTGCCTCGATGTATTTTTTCAGAATCATGAATTCCTCGGAATAAGCAACCTTCTCCGAAGGATTCTGTGTTTCTGCTGACGATGTTTTCCTTTCTGTGCACTCCTTTACAATGTCCTTGAGCTTGTACCTCTGAATCTTGTCCAATCGTGTCCTTGGGATGTCACCATGGTAGACAAGGATGCGCATCACCTTCTTGTAGTTCTCCACGGTAAGGTTGTAAGGTTCGATTACCTCGCGCTTCAACGTTTTCTCGATGTCACTGTCTGTCTTGCCCTCAGCCCACAGCTCCTGCGGCACTATTATGGCAAGGAGCATGTCGTCCTTTTCTGTCACGGCGCACTCCTTTACCTTGTCGGTGTACCTTTCTATATAGAACTCTATCTCGTTAGGCTGCACATTCTTGCCGTTGGAGAGGACAATGATTTCCTTCTTTCGTCCTGTGATTACGATACGGCCCTTTTCGTCAAAATGTCCAAGGTCGCCTGTATGGAGATATCCGTCCTTGTCGATTACCTCGGCAGTCTCTTCCGGGCGGTTGTAGTAGCCCGGCATGAGGTTCGGACCTTTTGCACAGATTTCTCCGTCGATAATCTTGCAGTCTACCGTCGGCAAAGGCAGTCCGGCACATCCCGGAACGATGTCATCGGGGCGTGTGAAGGAAATCATCGGAGCGGTCTCTGTCATGCCGTAGCCTTCGAGGACGTCAAGGCCGAGAGTGCGCAGTCCGATGCCTATTTCCTTGTCAAGGGCGGCTCCGCCACATACGCAGTAGTCGAGATAGCCGCCCATTTTCTTATGAACCGACTGGAATACGAAGCGTGACAGACGGCGGCTGTCAGCCTTGCGGCACATGTTGAACAAGCCGCGTGTGACAGCTTTCTCATCGATTTTCTTCTTTATGCCGACATATAGCATCTGCCACAGGCGCGGAACACCGATGAAGATGCCCACTTTTCCACGGCACAGCGTGTCCATAATGTCAGGACCTGTCATGGAAGGGCATATCGCCACGCCTCCGCCACACACTATCGGAGCCACGAGAGTGCCGATAAGCGGGAACACATGGTGCAGAGGCAGGAGAATCATTGTCCTGCGCTCGGTGTTGAAGATTGGCACATCCTTGGATACGCTGTCGATGTTGGCATAGATGTTCTTGTAGGTCAGCATCACACCCTTTGGCGAGCCTGTCGTGCCGGAGGTGTAGATGATTATGGCAACATCGTTTGATTGAGGGTTTGGCGTTAGCGATGATGTGTTGACAGGGGCACTGCTGACGCTTGCCTGCTCATGGTCGTCAATGATGATAATCTGCATTTCAACCGCTGCCTCGTCCATCGCTTTGCGCAGGGTCTCGACATGTGACAGTGATGTCCATACCGCGACAGGCTTGCAGTCGTCAAGTATGTATGCCACATCCATTACTGTCGCTGCGGCGTCAACCGGCACGGCGATGCACTTGTTCTGCCATACTGCAAAGAAAGCGTAGCCCCATCCTTCACGGTTCTCGCTGAAAATGACCACCTTGGGGACTTCGTTGACCATGGTCTGCCAATCCTTTCGTTTCGGTGTGTAGGATGCAAAGTGATTGATGCGCTGTGCCATCTCCTTATATGACACATGGTGCTCACCGGCGATGATTGCGGTTTGTTCAAGATTTTCTATCATTGTCTTGTCGCTGTTGATATGGTTGTTTTTATTTAGCGAATAGTTTGTTTTGGTCGCAAAATTACAAAAATTGTTCCAAATTTCTGTAAAACATGTTGCAAATTATATATTGTTAACAGAGAAGCGGTGCTTGGTTGTTGTTTTTGTGAAGATAATGCAAACCGAACGTGATGGAACTTGTTCCAAACTGCCGAGTTGCATCTTATATTATGCAAAGTTACATAAATATTTTAAATAAGGTGCATTCTTGTTGAAAAAATGATGCCGGGACTATGAATTTTTATTTATTTGCCCATGCGTTTGTGCCGTTTCGCCGATTACGCAAGGACAGTTGGCTTAATGTGCTGTGATTAAGGGCGTTGCGAAAGGTTACCTTTTACAAGGTGAAGTGTTACCTTTTGTATGGTTAACTGTTACCTTTCACCATGCAAAAGGTTACCTTCCGTATGCCAATCACTCCTTTTCGGCAAATAAATGAGTGGCAAAGTGAATAGTTTTCAGATATTTGCTGTGTTTTTCTGATAACTTTTTGTAACTTTGCAAAAGATAAGTGATTGGACTTTTTGCAGGCAAACGATATAATATTATAAGTCATGGAAATTGTATTGAAGAACGACAGACTGCGTGTTGTGGTGGACACACACGGAGCGGAAATAACTAAAGTTGGGCTTTTTGCCGACGGCAGAGCCGTGAAGGACTGCGTTTGGGACGGCAATCCTCGCTGGTGGAAGCGTCACACACCGGTGCTTTTCCCGATAGTCGGTGCGTTGTGGCATGGCGTCATGCGCCACAAGGGCTGCGAATATGCCATGGGGCAGCACGGTTTTGCGCGCGACTCGGAGTTTGAAGTGGTGGCAGCGACGGATGATTTCGTGGAGATGCGTTTGGCAAGTTCGGAGGAGACATTGAAGGTTTATCCATTCTGTTTTGAGCTTTCCATGAAGCATGAAATCTTCGCCGACGGCACGATTACGACCTCTTGGCGCGTTGCGAACACAGGTTCTGAGGAGATGCATTTCCAGATTGGCGGTCATCCGGCATATCTTCTTCCCGTTTCCGAGTCGGGAGGGTACGAAGGCACGGTGAGATTGTCCGGCGGCAAGCAGCCTTATCGTCTGACAACGATTGAGGCAGAGGGATGTGTCGCTCAGGGATATACTGCTTTTGAAGGGGATGTAATCACGATAGCTCCTGACACTTTTGCCCATGACGCTTTCATTTTTGAGACTCCGTGTCCAGACACTGTCACGTTGTGCGACGGCACCGGCAAGGAATTGCTTGTGTTCCGTGCCGACTGTCCTGCGCTTGGCATCTGGGCGCCGGGAAGAGACGAGATCGCCCCCTTTGTCTGCATAGAGCCTTGGTGGGGACGCACTGACCGTGTGGGCTACGAGGGTGACATCGCCGACCGCGAGTATATGCAGCACCTTGCACCGTCAGCTTCCGCAACAGGTTGTTGGTCAGTGACTTTTAAGTGAGTTGCCGGCATCCCTTTCTGTGCTTGAAGCAAATGTAAAACAAGATTCTTTTAGGTAAAGCGGACTATGGACAACTTTCTTTTTCAGCAACGAATACCAACAGAGAATAGATGAGCGACCGGAAAGCGACCAGAAAACAGTTTGCAAGAACAAGAGGAAGCCATTGTAGAACTTATTCAAGCCAACCCCTATATTTCCAGAAAAGAGATTGCCAGACAGTTGGATATACATGAAAGCAGTGTGAAACGCCGTCTGGCATCACTTCAGGAGCGCAATGTGATACGGCGTGTTGGTGCTGCAAAGGGCGGTTATTGGCAAGTAATAAAGTAAAAGAAATAAACAGGAACGAACTGAATAACACTTTACTGTGTGGAGAACGCATATCCTTGGAGTGCAAGAAAGCAAAGAATGAAGTCCCGAAGTCTGTTTGGGAAACTTATTCTTCGTTTGCAAACACATTAGGCGGTGACATATTGCTTGGTGTGGAAGAGCACTTGTCGGCTGAGGATAATGCCGGACGCTTTACTGTTGTGGGCGTTGATAATCCGATGAAGATAAAAACGGACTTGTGGAATACGATGAACAGTGACAAGGTCAGTTGCAATGTGCTTGTGGATGACGATGTGTCAGAGATAGATGTGGATGGCAAGGTTGTGGTTTGCATTCATGTTCCGTAAGCGGATTTCACACAACGCCCTGTATATATCAATGGCAATCCTATAAAAGGTTCGTTCCGCAGAAACCATGAAGGAGACTATCATTGCACGGAAGAGGATGTCAGAGCTATGATGCGCGATGCCAATGTGGAAGGCAACGACAGTATGCTGGTGGAGTACTATGGCATGGACGATATTGACCCGGATTCACTGCGCCAATACCGCACAGAGTTTCGTGTTCTCAACAGCGGGCATACTTCAGCATGAGGCTGTACGAGAAGCATTTACGAATTCCATTATCCATTCAGATGTGTTCTTGTCAGGCGGGGTTCTTCGTATAGACAAATACGATGACCGGCTGTGTTTCCGCAATCCGGGTATATTGAAACTTCCCATGGAGCAGGTTTACGCCGGTGGCAGTTCCAAGGCGCGTAACCCTAAAATGCAGAATATGCTCCGTATGATAGGCTATGGAGAGAACCTTGGGTCAGGCTTCCCTAAGATTCTTGCAGCATGGAAAGAGGCAGGCTGGCAGGAACCGTTGTTGGAGAACTGTTTGGAATTGGATGAGGTAAGGCTTACATTGTTCATTCCTTTTGTGGAAACCATACAAGACCCCATACAAGAAACTACCCAAGAAACTATACAAAAGACTATACAAAACTTGACAGAGCAGCAGCAAAGTATATTGTTATATGTAAAAAACAATCCAAACGCTACGCGGAAAGGGCTTTGTGAAAATATTCCCGGCGTGACAATGGGAGGAGTAATCTACAATCTCTCCCGTCTTCAGGAACTTGGAATTATTAAGAGGGAAGGAGGTCGCAAGCTGGGATATTGGAAAATCTTGGTTGATTTGAAGAATGGTGATGTTTAAGAAAAACAAAAGTGTTGAGATTATAGATATGTTTTCGACTCATAGAGTTTCGGCACAGTTTCGGTCTGCATTCCGTCCTGCTACAACGACGACGGTGTGGCTGTTGAAGATAATGCTGCCTATATCGTTGGTGGTGAGGATGTTGCAGTACTATGGCGTGATAGCATGGCTGGCGCAGTATCTTGATGTCGTCTTCCAATATATCGGACTGCCCGGAGCGTCAGCGATAGCATTCCTTACAGGTGCTTCGGTGACAACATACGCCGGTCTTGCCGTAATGCTTAGTATGGAACTAACCATGCGCGAGGCTACGATAATAGCGATTATGATGCTCCTTTGCCATGCCCTCCCGTTGGAGTGCGCGGTGGTGAAGCGTGTCGGCTCCAATCCTTGGGAAATGGCAGCGCTGAGAATCGTGGCAGCCTTTGCTGCCGCCTTGTTCCTGAATGCTGTGCTTCCGGAGATGACTAATCCATTTGTGGCTCATCCAGAGGCTGATGCAGAGGGGACGGTGTGGACTGTTATGGAGTTGTGGCTGCTTGCTTCAATGAAGCTATCATTGATGATTTACTTGCTGATTTACAGTCTCATGGTTGTACAGCGTCTGCTCAGTGAGTTTGGTGTTATGCCTTTGCTTGACAAACCGTTGCGTCCGGTGATGCTCCTGTTCGGTCTGCCGGAAAACTCAGCTTACCTTTGGCTTGTAGGTAATGTCCTTGGGATCAGTTATGGGTCGGCAATGATGTTGGATTTGGAGGATTCCGGTGCGATAACCAAGGAAGAGGCAAACGAAGTGAACTACCACCTGATAATGAACCATTCGATGCTTGAGGACACACTTGTGTTCTCGGCGGTAGGCATATCAGCGTTTTGGATACTTTTTGTCCGTATGCTCTTTGCCTTTCTTCTTGTTTGGAGCCGTAGACTTCTTGGATTGTCCTTCAGAAAATGCAAAACAGTCTCTAAAAAAGGTTAATCTCTTGCGCGCGTGATTTTTTTTGAGTAACTTTGCACATTATTTTGTAAATTGGATAAAAGTGGCAAAAAATAAACGCAAGAAGAAATATGGTCGTCATGGTGGCTTGCAGGTGGTAACACTGTGCATAAGCACATCACTCGTGCTCATACTTTTGGGTATGGTGGTTTTCTCTGTCCTCACGGCTCACAATCTGTCGAGTTATGTGAAGGAAAACCTTACCGTGACTGTCATGCTCAGTGAGGATATGACGCAGCCGGAAGCTCATAAACTTTGTGTGAAGTTGAAGCGCCGCCCTTATATAGCACATACGACATATATCAGCCCCGAGCAGGCTCTTAAGGAGCATGTGAAGGCAATGGGATCCGACCCTACGGAATTTCTTGGCGGCAACCCTTTCGTTGGAAGCATAGAGATGCAGATGAATGCCGATTATGCCAACAGTGATTCCCTGAAATGGATTACCAAAGAACTGAAATCCAACGCGAAAGTCACGGACATAACATACCAGAAGGACTTGATGGACCAGGTTAATGACAACCTGAAGAAGACCAGCATCGTGCTTCTTGTGCTTGCTGCGCTGCTGACTTTTGTGTCATTCTCTTTGGTGAACAACACTGTGCGCCTCAGTGTCTATGCACGCCGCTTTTCCATCCATACCATGAAGCTTGTCGGTGCGTCATGGGGATTCATCCGTTGGCCATTTATCAGGCGGGCTCTTCTCATAGGTTTGCTGGCAGGTGTTGTGGCGGATGTTGTCCTTGCGGCATGCCTGTATGGACTGTATACCGTTGAGCCGGGCATACTCGTCGTTGCCGATTGGGTGGTTATGGCAGTCACGGGAGGGGCGGTACTTGTCTTCGGACTTGTGATTACATCGGTGTGCTCTTCGCTTTCTGTCAACAAGTTCCTGAAAATGAAAGCCGGGGATTTGTACAAGATTTAGCATTAAGCCGGTAAATGTTTGTATTTGAGGTAAACAAAATAATTTTTTATACATGGATAAGAAAAATCTTGCATTCGGCAAAGAAAATTTCATAGCTCTTGGAATTGGCTTTGTTATTGTCGTCATCGGATTGCTGCTCATGTGTGGCAGCAGTTCCACAGTGGAACATTACAATGCGGACATCTTCAGTGTGCGTCGCATAAAGGTTGCTCCGGTTGTGACAGTAGTTGGTTTTGTATCAATAATTTATGCAATCATACGCAAGCCAAAAGATACAGTAGAATAGGGAAACGGCAAAAAAAACACATAACGCTAAAAAGAAACTATGGATTGGTTACAAGCACTTGTCCTTGGCATTGTCCAGGGACTTACGGAATATCTTCCTGTAAGTTCGAGTGGTCACCTTGCCATCGGCTCATACCTTTTCGGTATTGAAGGAGAAGAGAATCTTGCATTCACAGTCGTTGTTCATGTGGCAACCGTGATGAGTACTTTTGTCATCTTGTGGAGTGAGATAGCATGGTTGCTGAAAGGCATCTTCAAGTTTGAGATGAACGACGAGACGAAATACATGCTGAATATTGTTGTCAGCATGATACCTATCGGCATTGTCGGAGTGTTCTTCAAAGATACTGTGGAAGAGATTTTCGGTTCAGGACTGCTCATTGTGGGAATAATGCTGCTGTGCACTGCCACGCTGCTGACATTTTCCTATTATGCCAAGCCTCGCCAAAAAGCAAAAATAGGGCTTCGCGATGCCTTTATCATCGGTCTTGCTCAAGCTCTTGCCGTGATGCCGGGTCTCAGTCGTTCCGGCTCAACGATAGCAACAGGCCTGCTTCTTGGCAACAAGAAGGAAAACCTTGCACAGTTCTCTTTCCTGATGGTGATACCTCCGATACTTGGTGAGGCGCTGCTTGATGTGCTAAAGGCTGTCAAGGGCGGTGAGGCTTTTGGAGGGATAGAGGCATTGCCGCTTGCTGTCGGTTTCATTGCCGCTTTTGTCAGCGGATGCCTTGCATGCAAGTGGATGATAAACATTGTGAAGAAAGGCAAGCTCATCTATTTCGGAATTTATTGCGCGATAGCAGGAGCAATCACCATTCTGTGCAATTTTATCTAATACAATATTTATATAAAGCATAATGAACTTTCACGAAGGAGAGTATTTGTACATAAACAAGCCTTACGGCATATCCAGCTTCGGAGCTTTGGCACACATTCGTTATGTTGTGTCAAAGCATCTTGGTGTTAAGAGGGTCAAGATTGGGCATGCCGGAACTCTCGACCCTCTTGCCACCGGTGTACTGGTGCTTTGCACAGGCAAGAAGACAAAGGAGATAGAGTCTTTGCAGCTCCATACGAAGGAATATGTTGCCGGAGTGCAGTTCGGATGTACCACACCGTCCTACGACCGTGAGCATACTGTGGATTATACTTATCCGAAGAATCATGTCACACACCAACTTCTGGAAGAGACGCTGAAGACTTTTGAAGGTGACATAATGCAGGCTCCTCCGGTTTACAGTGCCATAAAGATAAATGGCAAGCGTGCCTATGAGTTAGGAAGGGCAGGCAGAGATGTGGAGATTGCTGCAAAGCCGGTGCATATAGATGAGATAGAACTTCTGGAGTTTGACGATGCAAGGAAATGGGCAAGTATACGTGTGGTATGCGGAAAAGGGACGTATATCCGCTCTCTTGCCAGGGACATTGGGGAAACAATAGGCAGTGGAGCCTATCTTACATCACTGTGCAGGACACAGTCCGGCAATGTCCGCATCGAGGATTGCCTGGACTTTGACCGGTTCAAAGAGTGGCTTTCGCAGCAGGAAATAGAGCCTTACCCTTGCGGAGACAACAATGGATATGCCGGTGGCGGTCATCCCAAGCACCGTAAGCGTAACGGAAAGAATGTAAAACAAAGAAAAGAAACAGGAAAATAATAAATCAACCAAATATGAAGTTAAGTAATTTCAAATTCAAATTGCCGGCAGAGCAGGTGGCACTCTATCCTCACATCGAGGAGCATACATTGAAATCAGGCGTGACATTCAAGTTGAAGCGTCCGGACCAGTGCCGTCTGATGGTTCTTCATAAGAAATCGCAGACAATAGAGATGTACCGCACGGATGCGGATGGAAATCAGCTGAAGGATGCTGACGGCAATCCGGAATATCTTCGCTTTGTGGACATTGTAAATTACTTTGATGAAGGCGACACATTCATTTTCAATGATACAAAAGTGTTTCCGGCACGTCTTTATGGCACAAAGGAAAAGACTGATGCAAAGATAGAAGTACTTCTTCTCCGCGAACTGAAAGAGGAAATGCGACTTTGGGACGTGCTTGTCGAACCGGCACGTAAGATACGTATTGGCAATAAATTGTTCTTTGATGAGTCCGGAACAATGGTTGCAGAAGTTATTGACAACACAACAAGCCGCGGACGCACATTGCGCTTCCTTTACGATTGCCCTCATGATGAGTTCAAGAGAGAGCTTTTTGCTCTTGGCGAAGCACCATTGCCGCGATATATCATCGACCCGGCTCTCAACGGAAAGCGTGAACGCCCTGTCACAGAAGAGGATCTTGACGATTTCCAGTGTGTGTTTGCAAAGAATGAGGGTGCTGTCACAGCTCCTGCAACGGGACTCCATTTCACACGCGAGGTGATGAAGCGTCTTGAGATAGCCGGCGTAAACACTGCATTCATCACGCTGCATTGCGGTCTTGGCAATTTCAATGACATTGAGGTGGAAGACCTGACAAAGCACAAGATGGATTCGGAGCAGATGGTTATTACAGAGGAGGCTTGTGAGTTGGTGAACAACACAAAGAAAGCCGGACATCGTGTGTGTGCTGTCGGTACAAGCGTTACAAAGGCAACTGAGTCTTCTGTTGGCACTGATGGATTCCTGAAACCTTTTGAGGGTTGGACAAGCAAGTTCATATTCCCACCGTATGAGTTCGGACTTGCCGACTGTATGGTTTCTAATTTCTATCATCCGCTGTCGACACTCATCATGAACGTTGCCGCTTTCGGTGGCTATGACCTTGTGTGGGAAGGCTATAAGAAAGCCCTTGAGCACGGTTACCGGTTCGGATGTTTTGGTGATGCGATGCTGATTCTTAACGACTAACCCACGGGGAAGGACTGCTTTATGCCGTCCTGCCTGTAGATTAGTTTGACAGAAAACGAAGTTAGTATGGCACATGCTGTCTATCTCGGATTGGGAACAAACCTTGGTGACAAGGAGCATAATCTCCGTATTGCCATAGATAGGATAGGGGAGAAGGTCGGCGCTGTGGTGCGCCGGTCTTCGTTCCTTGTGACAGAACCTTGGGGATTCTGTTCCGACAATACGTTTGTCAATGCTGTTATAATGGCAGAAACACAGTTGTCGCCAATTGAAGTCCTGCATGCCACACAGCAGATAGAACGTGATATGGGCAGGACGATGAAGTCTGTCGGCGGAGAATACCATGACAGGGTGATAGACATTGACATACTGCTTTATGATGACATCATATTGGAAACGGAGGAACTCACTATTCCTCATCCGCTGATGTATGAACGTGATTTTGTCATGACACCTCTTAGGGAAATCATGGCAAAGAAAGAATAAAGAAACAATACTGATATATGAAACTATACTCTGACGACGAACTTGCAGAGAAACTTGACACTCCAATCTTTCATCTTGTTGGTGAAACTGCCGATGAGTTAGGATTGGAGTGTTATGTCGTTGGTGGATATGTGAGGGACATATTTCTCGAACGCCCGTCAAACGACATTGATGTGGTTGTCGTAGGCAGCGGAATCAGTGTGGCACAGGCTTTGAAAGACAAACTCGGACGGAAGGCGCACTTGTCTGTGTTCCGGAATTTCGGCACTGCACAGGTCAAGTTCCGCCAGCGTGTCGAAGAAAATGGCACAGAGAAACCGACATATAAGGAAATCGAGGTGGAGTTTGTTGGGGCGCGCAAGGAAAGCTATCAGCGCGGTTCACGGAAACCGATTGTGGAGGACGGCACACTTGAAGACGACCAGAACCGACGTGACTTCACAATAAACGCTCTTGCAATCTGCCTCAACAAAGAACGCTTCGGAGAACTTGTTGACCCGTTTGACGGCATATATGACATGGAGGACGGAATCATACGAACTCCATTGGACCCGGACATAACATTCTCCGATGACCCTTTGCGCATGCTGCGCTGCGTACGTTTTGCGGCACAGCTGAACTTCTTTATTGACGATGAAACTTTCGATGCTCTCGAACGCAACCGTGACCGGATAAAGATAATTTCCGGTGAGCGCATACAGGAAGAACTGAACAAAATAATGATGACACGCACACCGTCAAAAGGCTTGATGGATCTTCATAGGTGCGGTCTTCTGCAGCTTATACTTCCGGAAGTGTCAAACCTCGACATCGTGGAGACCAAGAACGGAAGGGCGCACAAGAACAATTTCTACCATACCCTCGAGGTCTTGGACAATGTCGCGCATGCCACCTCGGGTGCTGATGCTACCGAAATGGCTCTGTGGCTCCGCTGGAGCGCGTTGCTTCACGACATCGGAAAGCCAAAGTCAAAACGCTGGGAACAGCCAATGGGCTGGACGTTCCACAATCATAACTATCTCGGTGCGAAAATGGTTCCGGGAATATTCCGCAGGCTTAAGCTGCCAATGGACATGAAGATGAAATATGTCCAGAAACTTGTTGACTTGCACATGCGCCCTATTGTCATTGCCGATGAAGAAGTGACCGACAGTGCCGTGCGTCGTCTGATAAGTGATGCCGGAGACGACATCGATGACCTCATGACCTTGTGTGAGGCGGACATAACCTCCAAGAATGAGGTGCGGAAAAAACGTTTCCTTGATAATTTCAGACTTGTGCGCGAGAAACTTGCGGATTTGAAAGAAAGGGATTTCAGGAGATTGCTGCAGCCTGTCATCGACGGCAATGAGATAATGGAAATGTTCCACCTTACTCCGTCGCGTGAAGTGGGAGCGTTAAAGCAAGCGTTGAAGAATGCCGTGCTTGACAATGTCGTGCCCAATGAGCGTGAACCTCTCATCGAACTTCTTATGAAGAAGGCAAAAGAAATGAAATTGGTATGAAATACAGAATATCTGCTCCAAACATAATAAAGGCAGACGTGAAACTGCCATCGTCAAAGAGCATCAGCAACCGTGCACTTGTCATCTCTGCCATGGCAGGTGATGTCAGTCGGTTGGAAAACCTTTCCGACTGTGACGATACAGATGTCATCGTGCGCGCCCTGAACGATATGCCTGAGACCATTGACATCAAGGCGGCAGGAACGGCAATGCGTTTCCTTACCGCCTATCTCAGTGCTTTGCCCGGAGAAACACATGTCCTTACAGGGACGGAAAGGATGAAGCACCGCCCGATAAAGATTCTTGTCGATGCCTTGCGCCGCCTTGGTGCACAGATAGAATATGTCGGCGAAGAGGGCTATCCTCCGCTTCGCATCACCGGCAAGAAGCTCCCGGGCGGCAAAGTGTCCCTCCCCGGAAATGTCAGTTCGCAGTATATATCCGCCCTGATGATGATAGGTCCATTGATGCAGGACGGTCTCACACTGATGCTTGAAGGCAGCATTGTCTCTCATCCCTACATAGACCTGACATTGTGCACCATGCGTGATTTCGGTGCGGAGGCAGACTGGACGGGCGTTGACACGATAGTTGTGAAACCGGTGGAGTACAAGCCCTCTCCTTATTATATAGAGAGTGATTGGAGCGCAGCAAGCTATTGGTACCAGATGATGGCAATGTATTGCAACGAGGATTGCCATGTCAACCTTCACGGAGTCATGGACGGTTCGCGTCAAGGTGACTCGCAAGTGAAATACATATTCTCAATGCTTGGTGTGAAAACAAAATTTGAATCGACTCAGAAACTTGTCCCTACGACGGCTGCACTCACTTGCCATGACCGCACGCTGCCACGTATGGACTTTGATTTCACCCACCAGCCTGATCTCGCACAAACACTTATCGCAACCTGTTGCGCATGCAATATCCATTTTTATTTCCGCGGGCTTGCTTCCTTGAAGATAAAGGAGACGGATCGCATAGAGGCTATGAAGACAGAGATGCGCAAACTCGGCTTTGTGCTTCATGATTTCAACGACTCAGAATTGCGTTGGGATGGTGAGCGGTGCGAAAGGGAGGCTGATGCAGTGATGGAGACTTACGACGACCACCGCATGGCAATGGCGATTGCGCCGATGTCGATAATCCTCGGGTCGCTGACGATAAACCATCCGGAAGTGGTCAGCAAATCCTATCCGCATTTCTGGGAAGACCTCATGAAAGCAGGCTTCCGCATAGAGGAATTGGACTGATGCCGTCGCGGTGTGCGTCATTGCATTCTGCACACCACAGCAGACGAGCTGGCGGAAGGTGACCTTTTGCAGGATAAAGTGTCACGTTTGACCATGTAAAGTGTCACACTTTGCCCTGTGAAAGGTCACCTTCGGCATTTATGGCAAAAAGATGACTGTCCGACAGGTCTGACATACAATATTATAAGCGAACTGCCGTTATTAAAATAGTGTGCACATCGTGCATGATTGCGGCAGTCCCGCATAACACAAAAACAATAATCCGGCACTCCATTGCTAATACTTGCAGTCTCCATACTTGTGCTTGGCGCGCTGTGCGCCATTTTGGGACTTCTTGCCAAAGGCGGCAAGGAGCAACCAGTCAATGCCGAGCCGACATGTGCCACATGCACCGGTGAGAATGCAAAATGTGAGCAGGAATGCATGCTTGAGGCGGCTGTCAAGGACATAGAATACTATGATGATGAGCAGCTTGACAGGTTTCAGGGGCGTGATTCCGACAGTTACGACGATGATGAAGTGGAGGAGTTTGCCGATGTCATGTACACACTGAAGGAGGATGAAGTGGCAGGGTGGAACCGCAGCCTTATCCTCCGCAACATAAACTTCCCTAATCAGTTGAAGGATGAGCTCATTGCGCTGCTCTCAAAGGCGTCGGTTATCCTTGCAATAGTCTTTGTGTGTGTGGGCTTACAGGGATGTTCCACTCAAAAGAATACGTCAGCATCACGCTGGTGGCATGGCTTCAATGCAAGGTACAATACGTATTTCAACGGCTCTCAGGCATACATTGAAGGCTCTTTGGAAAAGGAGAACGGCAACAAGGACAACTACACCGAGATGCTGCCACTCTACTATGTCGGCAATAAGGCAAGCCGTGAACTTGGTAAGTCTAACTTTGAGACTGCTGTGACCAAGGCGCAGAAGGCCATCAAGCAGCATTCCATAAAGAAACGCCCCCAATGGACAAAAAGCCGCAAGAAGACAGAACGCGACATAGAGTGGCTCAACCGCCGCGAATATAACCCGTTCTTGTGGAAGGCTTGGATGCTTATGGGACGCTCACAGTTCCATATTGGAGCATTCGATGAGGCAGCCGCGACTTTCTCGTACATGTCGCGACTGTACAGGACACAGCCTGCCATTTATGGCAAGGCACGTGCATGGCTGGCAAAATGCTACATAGAGCAGGACTGGCTCTATGATGCAGAGGATGTCATACGCAACATGTCGCGTGACTCGATAGACTGGCGCGCAAGGAAGGAGTGGGACTACACTCTTGCCGACTACTACCTCCGCACCGGTGACCTTGAGCAGTCGGCGGTTTATCTGCGCAAGGTCATACGCCACGAGATGCGCTCTAAGCAGCGTTCCCGTGAATGGTACATCCTCGGACAGGTGTACGCCGCTTTGGGAAAAGGCACGGAGGCCTATGACGCTTTCCGCCGTTGCATCCGTCAGAATCCGCCTTACGAACTCGAATTCAATGCGAGAATAGCCATGACGGAGGTTCTGCCGCACAACCAGGCGAAATCAAAAATCGGAAAACTCAAAGCCATGGCGCGCTCGGACAAGAATGCGGAATATCTTGACCAAGTGTATTATGCAATGGGAAATGTCTATCTTGCCGAGAAAGACACCATAAACGCCATTGCTGCATACGAGAAAGGAAACAGGGAGGCGACACGCTCAGGCATAGAGAAAGGTGTGCTGCTGTTGCATCTCGGTGACCTTTACTGGGCTGTTGAGAAGTTTGGCGACGCCCGTCGGTGCTATGGTGAGGCGATAGGTCTGCTTGACAAGGACCGCCCTGACTATGAGCAGTTGGCAGAACGTTCAAAGATACTTGACATTCTTGCACCGCATACAGACAACATACATTTGCAGGATTCTCTGCAAAGCCTTGCGAAAATGAATGAGAAAGAGCGCAATGCAGCCATCGACCGTGTCATTGAGGCTTTGAAAAAGAAGGAAAAGGAGGAGCGTCTTAACAAACTTGAAGAGGAGGCGCAAAAGAATGCTGCCCAAGGAAACGTAGCTGGCAACACGACACAGAAGACACCTCAATCGCCGGCTTTTGGTCAGGCGAGCACGTTCTATTTCTATAACCCCATGGCTGTGCAGCAGGGAAAGCAACTCTTCTTCCGCCAATGGGGCAAGCGAGAGAATGCCGATGACTGGCAGCGTGCCAACAAGACCGTTGTGGCTTCGGCATCTTGGGAAAATGAGGGCGAGGCAGGAATGGACTCTGACAGTGTTGGTGTGGCAGGCACTGACTCTGTTGCAGCCGGTGATGACATGGCGGAGAAGTCTGATTCAGCTGCTCTTGACCCACACAAGCGCGAGTATTATCTTGCACAGATTCCTTTTACTGAAGAGCAGCTTGCTGCTTCCAATCAGATACTTTCCGATGCTCTCTTCAATGCCGGTGTGATTTTCAAAGACAAACTTGACAACCTGCCTTTGTCGGAAAAGGAACTGAAACGCCTTACAAGGGATTTTCCTGATTTTGAGAAGAACGATGAACTGTACTATCATCTGTTCCTTTTGTATTCACGCAAAGGAGACTTTTCAGAGGCAGGGATTTACAGGAGTCTGCTGGCGGAACGCTATGCGGATTCGCAATGGTCAAAGATTGTCAATGACCCGAACTTCGTCGATAACATGCGTTATGGCACTCATAAGGAAGATTCCCTGTATGCAGAGACCTATGAGGCATTCAAGGCGGATGATTTCGTGACGATGTCGCGCAACAGTCGTGTCTCCGAGCAGCGTTATCCGCTTGGCGCACACAGGGACAAGTTCCTGTTTGTGGGCGGCATGACGCGCCTGAACCAGGGCGATGCTGACAGTTGCCTCCATGCCATGGAGCGTGTTGTCGGTGAATATCCGCAGAGTGAGGTCTCCCCGCTTGCCGGAATGATAATCAATGGTGTCAAGGCTGGGCGCAAACTGAGAGGTGCGAAGTTTGACATCGCCAACATTTGGGATTACCGCTCTACGGTTTTGACCGAGGATGCTGACACAACAGTCTCGTTCTCTGCAAACCCTGACGAGGAGTTCATATTCCTTATGACGTACAACCCTGATTCGCTCAACGAGAACCAGTTGCTGTACAGTCTTGCGAAATATAACTTCACAAGCTACCTTGTGCGCAATTTCGACATCGAAATCGAGAATTTCAGCGACATGCACCGCCTTGCCGTCAGTGGTTTCCGTAACTTTGGCGAAGCACTTGTGTATGCCCGTGAACTTTACCGCAACACCTCAATCATGACCATTGCCAAGGGCAGTCGCAATGTTGTCATAAGCAGGACGAATCTTCCGCTCCTTGGGGCGCAGTTCAGCTATAATGATTATGACAAGTTCTATTCTGAACATTTCGCTCCTTTGCCAAGACCGTCGATAGCTGTCCTTGAGGAGCAGACAGTCTCACCTGAACAGTATGATCCTGAATTGACACCGGATTCCGATAAAAAGGATGATAGTGAAGACGAGGAAACTTCTCCTGCAACCGGTGAAGATGACGGTATCATTGTGCCGGAAGATGTCCCGGCAGAAAATGAAACTACGGAGATCGTGACAGACGCTGCTACCGAAACTCCTGCAACAGAAGAAGCTCCAAACAATGATGACGGTATCATTGTCCCTGTTGAACAGCCAAGTCCGGAGAGTGGACAATCACAGGAAATCCAGGACAGCCCGTCAACGGAGATAAAGAATGATGACGCAGTCCCGGAGGATTCTACAGGCAATGAAGGTGTGGTTGTCACACAGCCTAAGGAGAACCCTGCAAAGGCGGAAACTCCAGTAAATACTGTAACGGAAAAGACGCAACAGCAGCAGAACAACGGCAACACTGTCCGTATGGACATCAACAGCGATATTCTTGAGATTATCGACGAGGATGCAGTGAAGAACGATACCCCTTCCAATAGTGGCAAGGTATCAAAGGAGCCGGTCGAAAACGATGACGAGTACTTTGACTTCGACGGCTTCTGATGGTAGTGCTCAAATGTAACTTCTTATAACAGACTAAATTCAGAGATGACTAACGGCAAAATTCTTTGGGTAGACGATGAGATAGAACTTCTTCGAGCCCACATAATATTTCTTGAAAAGAAAGACTATGAGGTCATTACCGTGTCCAATGGTACTGACGCCATAGAGCAGTGTCAGCAGCAGACGTTTGACTTGATTCTGCTTGATGAGATGATGCCGGGAATCACCGGTCTTGAAACTCTTCAGCAAATAAAGGCTGTACAGCCACACACTCCTGTCGTTATGGTAACCAAATCCGAAGAGGAGAATATCATGGACCAAGCTATAGGGCAGAAGATTGCCGACTACCTTATCAAGCCTGTCAATCCTTCGCAGATTCTTCTTGCATTGAAGAAACATATCCATTGTCGTGAGATAGTTACGGAAGTTACACAGACCCATTATCAGCAGTCGTTCGGACAACTGTCCATGCAGATAATGGAGTGTCGCACACTTGCTGACTGGAAAGCCGTCTATCAACGTCTTGTACTTTGGGAACTGGACTTGTCAGAGACAGATTCGCAGATGACGGAAATGCTTGTTTCACAGAAAGAAGAGGCAAACGCAGGATTCGCGAAGTTCATAAAGCAGAACTACATGTCTTGGGTGGAGCCAAAGACATTCCTCGATTATGACCGACGTCCGGTGCTGTCACCGGACATCTTCCGTAAATACATTTTCCCTGTGCTTGATGGCAAATCATCATCGCCTGCCAATCCGGAAAAAGTGTTCTTTATTGTTGTGGATAATTTCCGCTATGACCAGTGGCGCATTTTGTCAAAAGAGATAGGTGATATGTTTGACATTGATGAGGACATGTACCTCACAATACTTCCTACAGCAACCCAATATGCACGTAATGCCATATTCTCAGGACTTATGCCTGAGCAGATAGAGAGGATGTTTCCGGAACTATGGATAGAAGAGGATAGTGAGGAAAGTAAGAACCTCAACGAGGCACCGCTGATACGCACACAGATAGAAAGATACCGAAGGGATTATTCGTTCTCTTATAACAAGGTCAATGACTCTCAGGGAGCAGAACGATTCCTTGACAAGCTGCCCAATCTTTCTCAGAACGACCTGAATGTCCTTGTTGTCAACTTCATAGACATGTTGTCACATGCGAGGACAGAGTCAAAGATGGTGCGTGAGCTTGCCAACAATGAGTCTGCATACCGTTCAATAACGCTGTCGTGGTTCCGCCATTCTGTACTTGCAGAACTTTTCCGCAGGCTGGCACAGAGTGATTACCGGATAATACTTACTACAGACCACGGCTCGATACGCTGTGGCAAGCCTGTAAAGATTATAGGTGACAAGAACACTAATACCAATCTGCGTTATAAGCTCGGCAAGAACCTTAACATTCTGCCAAACGGTAATGGCGGAGCAAAGGAGAAGGACTTGTTAAGGGATATTTTCATTGTCAAGGAGCCTGCCAGGGTTCAGCTCCCGTCTCCAAATCTTTCCACAAATTATGTGTTCGCTACCGGCAATTCTTTCTTTGCCTATCCGAATAACTATAATTATTATGTGTCATACTTCAAGGATACATTCCAGCATGGGGGCATTTCCATGGAGGAAATGCTTGTGCCAATCATAACAATGAAACCACGCAAACGCTGAAGGCCGATAATAGATTTTAATTATAGATAACCAGAAATGATTACTTTTATAATATGTAGCCTTGACCCTGTCAAAGCTTCTGCCGTAGAGCAGAATGTACGGAAGACGATAGGTGTGCCATGTGAGTTTATCATAGAAGACAACCGGGAAAAAATAGGGGGGGGTAAAGGCATCTGCACTGTATATAACCATTGTGCAGGAAAAGCCTGTTATGAGTATCTCTGCTTCCTACATGAGGATGTGGTATTCCATGGAAATGACTGGGGACAGTCTGTTATAGCACAACTGCGAAAGAAAGATACTGGTGTCATAGGCTTTATGGGCAGTGTCTACAAGAGCAAGTCGCCGTCAGGATGGAATGTGTTGCCAAGACTTAACCGGTCTCATTTCATCCGGACAGACAAAGTTCAGGGAGTGCGTAGAAGTGATGAGGGGACAGGAGATTTCCGTCCTTGCCTGCTGTTGGATGGAGCATGCATCTTTGTAAGGCGTGATGTCTGGGCGGAGATTCCTTTTGACGAAGATATGCTTGACGGTTTCCATTGCTATGATATAGACTTTTCCCTGCAGGCATCGGCAAAGGGGTATCGCAACTATGTCTGCGGAACGGTATGGCTGGAGCATCTCTCCGATGGTGTGTTTTCGGATGCGTGGGGTGATGCGACATTACGCCTTTATCTTACAAAATGGAAGCATGCAATGAGTGCGAAAGAATTGGAAACCAATGAACTTGATTACATCTCGGGGCACCGTTCTTTCATAGAAGCCCGCAGTTTTTATGTGTTTCTAAAAAATCAGAAGAGCAGGAAATGGAACAAAGAAGAACGCTGCAAGCTCCGCTCGCTCTTGTTCCGTCATATAACACATCCTGTACTGTGCTTGAAATGTTTGCCTTATTTGGTTTAATCACTGTCACCATAAAAATATTGATTATACACATATGATTTCCATTATAATCTGTTCTCGTTATTCGTCACTTTCACAAGAGCTCCTGAATAATATTCGTGCGACTATCGGTGCTTGTGAATATGAACTGATTCATATAGAGAATACAGAAAACACATATAATATTTTTGAAGCGTACAATCTTGGTGTCCGCAAAGCGATGGGAGACATACTCTGTTTCATGCATGAGGATATTCTTTTCCATTCTAACGAGTGGGGGATGAAAATCACCAAATGGCTGACTAATGATGATTATGGTATTATCGGTGTTGCCGGTGGCTATGCAATACTTTCTCAAAGTGATTGGCGGCTGTATGGTAAATGCCTTGTGAATCTTATACAGGGATATAATACCATAGAGGAGGATAGCAAGTATTATGTTCCGCATGATTCTCCGCATAAAGCGAACCGGAAGATAACCGAGCCTGTTGAAGTTGCAACGCTTGACGGGGTATGGTTCTGTATTAGGAAAGAATTGTTTGAAAAGATTTCGTTTGACGAAGTCACTTATGATGGCTTCCACATGTACGATACTGATATATGCATGCAGATTCACCAGCTTGGAAAGAAAGTCATGATATGTCCTGATGTATTGCTGGAACATCTGTCCATAGGGTCATACACTCCTTCTTTTGGCAAAGGGCTTGCTGCTTTTCATGCAAAATGGAAAGATTGTCTTCCGGTAATAAAGACAATAACTTTGACCGATGAACAAATAGAAGCGTTGTATAAGCGTGGAATGTCCCGTCTTAAAGAATACATCATCCTTGACGGTGTGAAAAACGGACTGAAGCAGTTATTTGCTGAGAAAGCAAAAGGGTTGCCTGTCCGTCCTTTCACTGATAAGGAAAAGAGTGTAATGAAAAAGTCAAAGTATACTTACTGTAAGTCGACAATCAAGAATCGTAATCTGAGCTTTTCTGAAGCATATCGCTGCGTTCGCCCGTACCTTATGGATAATTACTGCCCTCATAAGCACAAAATAGTTCTCAAATTTATATGGTACAGAACCATGATAGGGCTTAAACGCAGAAGTTATGATTAGTCTGAAGGCAGAGCCCCTGTACCGAAGGAATGCCGGAATATACTTTGATGTTTGTAAAGAAAGGTTCATAAATGCATAAATATTAAGGTAAATTAAGCAGAAAAAGAAAAAAAGCGTAGAATTATTTGGTCATTTGAAAAAAAATGACTACCTTTGCACTCGCTTTTGAGATAAGGGAATGAAAATGTTGCAGAGTGGCTTTGATTTTCTTTCTTGATAGCAAAAGACATAAATGGTGCCCGTAGTTCAGTTGGTTAGAGCGTCAGATTGTGGTTCTGAATGTCATGGGTTCGAGTCCCATCGGGCACCCTGAAACGGAATGAGGTTGAAATCGTAAGGTTTCAACCTCATTTTCTTTTGATTAATCGGGACGCAAGGTAAGGAGGAGGTGTGTGAGTGTGTGTGGCTAAATTGCGGTTAAATTGTGGCAATAAGACGGCTCAGTAGAAATTTAGTGGGGAGTTGGTTTGAGTTTTTAAATAACCCTACTCATGTCAGCAACTCTCTAAAAGTGTGGCTCCGCCACATTTTCGGAGGTCGGACACACATCACAAGTGTATATCCAACTAAGTTTCTACCGGATCAATAAAACGGCTCTCATATTATGAGAATCCTAATTTTGACATTTTGCAAGCAAAGTGACTGTTGTTGATTGCAAAATGGTGGGTGTTTCGGCGCTTTTGGTGAATGGAGGAATTAATGAATATTAAAATGCTGTTGGTTATGCGAAAGATAACGCTTTGCTTGGTAAAAGGTAACCTTTCGCAAGGCAAAACGTTACCTTTTGCAATATCAAAGGTTATCTTTCATTTTGTCATCCATGGCTTTGTAATGTAATGACAATGATTGAAGTTAAGGTTTTCCGAAGGCTGTCTTAGAAGTGGATAAAACCAAAAAGGAGCTGCAAACCTGCAACTCCTTTTTGTAGCGGGAGGGGGGCACGATCCCTCGACCTCCGGATTATGAATCCGACGCTCTAACCAGCTGAGCTATCCCGCCATACCGTTTGTTCTTAAAAGCGAGTGCAAAGGTACGACTTTTTTTTGAATTGGCAAAGAGTTTTGCTGTTTTTTTTATCAAATATATTGAAAATTTCTTTTATTCGAGATTTTATTACTAACTTTGCACCCTGAAAATATATATACAACGTACGTACTGAGGCGTGCGATTTTTCTATGTTCAGAATAAAGAAACTCGATATATTCATAGCCAAGCAATTCGGACTGCTTTTCGCAGGAACGTTCTTCATCTGCCAGTTTGTGCTGATGATGCAGTTCCTGTGGCGTTATGTTGATGAGCTGATAGGCAAAGGGCTTTCGCTGGATGTGCTGGCGAAATTCTTCTTCTATATGGGTCTGATGCTTGTGCCGCAGGCCATTCCTCTTGCCATTCTGTTGTCATCATTGATCGCTTTTGGCAATCTTGGCGAAAGCTCGGAGCTGACGGCGATAAAGGCTGCTGGCATATCACTCATGCAGGCGTTCCGTTCGCTGATAGTGATAGCACTGTTTATCACTGCCGGCTCATATTTCTTCCAGAATGACATCGCACCGGAATGCCATAAGAAGATGGCACAGCTTCTTGTCGCGATGAGGCAGAAGAGCCCGGAACTGGAAATCCCGGAAGGTGTGTTTTATGATGGCATTCCCGGCTGCAACCTCTATGTCCAGAAGAAAGATGTCGGGACAGGCATGCTGTACGGAGTGATGATTTACCGCATGACAAACTCTTTTGAGGATGCGGCGATAATACTTGCAGACTCAGGGCGCTTGCAGTCTACGGCAGACAAGCACCATATTGTGCTTACACTGCATTCCGGCGAATGGTTCGAGAACATGAAGTCACAGGAGCTGGCCGGGAATTCAAATGTCCCTTACCGCAGGGAGACTTTCATGGACAAGCGCATAGTCCTTGACTATAATGACGATTTGGAGGTCGATGACAATGTCTTTGCCGGTGATGCCCGTGGCAAGAGTATCGATGCCATAAAGGAGGGGCTTGCCAAGACACGGCATGCCATCGACAGTGTTGGCATGGCGGTGAAGAGGGATATGGACAGGCAGTATTTCTCCAAATATATGCCGGAGAAGCGTGATACTGTTACCGGGTCGCGTCTTGCAAAGGCAGGCAACAAGGCATATGACCCGGACAGCGTCTATTCCCACCTTTCTGCTGAGGAGCAGCGTACGGTCATGGCGCAGACCGCCAGTGAGGTGAGGATGGCGAAGGATTTTCTTTCGTTTGGAGGGCTGATGGCGAAGAATGGCCACCAAGTTGTGCGTGAACATTATCTTGAATGGACAAACAAGTTTACCACAGCGTCACTCTGCCTTATTTTCTTTTTTATAGGTGCTCCCCTCGGTGCTATTATCCGAAAGGGTGGTCTTGGTGTACCTGTGATAATCTCTGTGTTTGTCTTCATTGTCTTTTACATCTTGGACAATACAGGCTTCCGCATGGCACGAATAGGTGACTGGCCCGTATGGTTTGCCAAAGGCATAGCACCAACAGTCTTAATCCCTACTGCCGTGTTTTTCACGTATAAGGCCAATAAGGATTCCGTTGTGTTCAACATGGATATGTATGTCGACGCTTTCAGGAAGATTTTGGGACTTAGGCTGCAGAGGCGCATTGCAATGAAGCAGGTCATCATAGAAGAACCGGATTATGCAAGTGACAAGATGAGGCTGCAACAGGTCACGGAAGATGTTGCAAGCTATAATCAGGCGCATCGTCTGTGGCTGATGCCTAATATAATAAAGGTGTTCTTCGTATATGTCCCTGACAGGGAGATAGAACGTATAGTTTTGGAACTGGACAGCGTTATAGAAGACCTTGGGAACACTCGCGACAAAGGGGTAATGAAACTGTTGAGGCAGTATCCTGTTGTTTCAATAAAAGCACATACGCGTCCTTTCGACCGACGCTGGATGAATATTGTGGCTTTCGTACTCTTCCCTGTCGGAATTTTCCTGTATCTGCGAATGTGGCGCTTCCGTCTTCGACTGCTTGCTGACTTGAAGAAAATCCATGAACTCAATGATGCCGTGATTAAGAGGATAGAGGGGATGGCTGTGCTGTAAAATGTCGTCCCGGATGCTTGCCGCCATGGCTGTGCTGTGTAGTTGCGAATGCGAGTGTCAGCCATTTTTGTGGTTATACGTTAAAAGAATAAAAGAGAAACAGAAAAGTGGAGCAAATATTCGCCAAAATGAATAAAAATAACTAATTTTGCACAGATTAACAAAATAACAATAAGTAAAAACGGAATTGCTATGTCAAATTTATCAGAACGCTTGAACCGTCTGGCACCGTCAGCAACTCTTGCTATGTCACAGAAGAGCTCTGAGATGAAGGCGCAAGGGATTGATGTCATCAATCTCAGTGTAGGTGAACCTGACTTCAACACTCCCGAACATATCAAGGCTGCCGCAATCAAGGCTGTTGAGGAAAACTGGAGCCGCTACAGCCCGGTGCCGGGCTACCCGGAATTGCGTAAGGCTATTGTCAACAAGTTGAAGAATGAGAATGGTCTTGATTACGAGCCGTCTCAGATTCTTTGTTCCAATGGTGCCAAACAGTCTGTCTGTAACGCAATAATGGCACTTGTCAATTCCGGTGATGAGGTTATTATCCCTGCACCGTATTGGGTGTCTTATCCTCAGATGGTCCTTCTTGCAGAAGGTACGCCTGTTTTCGTGGAAGCCTCTATAGAACAAGATTTCAAGATCACTCCTGAACAGTTAGAGGCTGCTATCACTCCAAAGACACGTGCAATCATACTGTGTTCTCCGTCGAATCCTACAGGCTCGGTGTACAGTAGGGAAGAACTGGAAGGGTTGAAGGATGTGCTTATGAAGCATGAACGTGTGATTGTCATTGCGGATGAAATTTATGAACATATAAATTATATGGGCAAGCATGCCTCTATGGCGGAGTTTGCTGACATCAAGGACCGTGTGGTGGTCATTAACGGTGTGTCAAAGGCTTACGCCATGACAGGATGGCGTATAGGCTTTATTGCTGCACCGGAATGGATTGTCAAGGGATGCAACAAGCTGCAAGGACAGTACACTTCCGGTCCATGCTCTGTTTCACAGAAGGCCGCAGAGGCGGCTTTTGCCGGCGACCAGCAGTGTGTGGAGGACATGCGCCTGGCTTTTGAACGCCGCAAAGACCTTATCGTAAAATTGGCTAAAGAAATCCCGGGTCTTGAAGTCAATGACCCGCAGGGAGCATTCTACCTGTTCCCCAAGTGCTCAAGTTTCTTCGGAAAGGAATATGAAGGCAATGTGATACGCACATCTACCGACCTTGCACTTTATCTTCTTGAAAAAGCACATGTGGCAACAGTTGCCGGTGATGCATTTGGCTCGCCTGAATGCTTCCGTATGAGCTATGCCACAAGTGATGAGAACATCGTGGAGGCAATGCGCAGAATAAAGGAAAGCCTTGCATTACTCAAATAGTAAAAAGGTTTTTTGACTGCAAACGTGGTTAAAATTCCTTAAACTCGCAGTTTATTCTAATAAATTGCGTATCTTTGCGAGGAAAAACAATTGTGGAAACTTATTTCTAATCAATATTTATAATTAAATCTAAACAAAAATCAATTATGGCAAATTCACAGAAAGCAGCTCCTGCTCAGAAGAAGCAGGGCTTCACAGGTGTTCGCGCAGCGATTTGGATTATCGTACTCTGTTTCATCGCAGGTGTATGCTTCTTCGAGTTCGTACTCGGCAACCCGGACAATTTCCAGGGCGGTGACAACGCAAACGCTCCTCTTCCAGGTAACCTTCTCGGTACAATCTACAAAGGTGGTATCGTCGTTCCTGTGATTATCACACTCCTCTTCACCGTGGTTGCTCTCTCAGTAGAGCGTGCTCTCGCACTCTCAACAGCTCACGGTAAGGGCAAGCTCGCTAAGTTCGTCCAGGATGTGAAGGCAGCTCTTGCAGCTAACGACCTCGCTAAGGCTCAGCAGCTCTGCGACAAGCAGCAGGGTGTTGTAGGCAACGTTGTTTCTGCATCTCTCAAGACTTACAAGGAGATGGAGACTGCAACAGGCATCAAGAAGGAGCAGAAGATCTCTAAGATTCAGCAGGCTCACGAGGAGGCTGTACAGCTTGAGATGCCAACTCTCCAGATGAACATGCCTATCCTTGCAACTCTCGTTACTCTTGGTACTCTGACCGCTCTCTTCGGTACCGTTGTGGGTATGATCAAGTCATTCGCAGCCCTCGCAGCCGGTGGTGGCGGTGACTCTCTCGAACTCTCTACAGGTATCTCTGAGGCCCTCGTAAATACTGCATCAGGTATCTTGACTTCTTGGTGTGCTGTTATTGCTTATAACTTCTACTCTAACAAGATCGATAAGCTTACTTACGCTCTTGACGAGGTTGGTTACACAATTGCTAAGACATACGAGGCTAACCACGAAGAGGCTTAATCTTTTTACTAACCCTTTAAAACTTTTATCGCTATGGGTAAAGTAAAAATTAAGAAAGCCGACGTCTGGATTGATATGACCCCGATGTCAGATGTCATGGTCCTTCTCCTCACCTTCTTCATGTTGACATCAACATTCGTGAAGAATGAAGCCGTGAAGGTCAATACACCTGGCTCCGTGTCAGAAATCAAAGTCCCGGAAACAGAGGTGTTGCAGATCCTTGTAGACAAGGAAGGCAAGATATTCCTCGGTCTGGACAAGCCTGGATACATGAAGGAAATGCTTGAGAACGTTCAGGGACAGGTGACTGGTCTTGATCTTGCACCTATGCAGGTGAAGAATTTCGTAGCTCTCGCATCTTTCGGTATGCCGGTATCAGAAATGTCAAATGTCCTCAAGCATGAGGCTTCCGACATCAACGAACTGCAGAAGAAGATGGGTATCCCTACTGACAGTATCAATGGTGGTATGAGCGAATTCCAGATTTGGGTGGATGCAGCTCGCAACTCATCATTCGGTTCTGACATGAAGATTGCCATCAAGGCTGATGCAGCGACACCTTACAAGGTTGTCAAGAAGATGATGTCTGAACTCCAGGACATGAGTGAGAACCGTTACTATCTTATAACATCGTTAAAGAAGGAGGGCGAATAATATGGCAAAGAAAAAAGCTAGCCGCCAGAAAAAAGCGGAGACCCGAGTGGACTTCACTCCGATGGTGGATATGATGATGTTGCTTATCACCTTCTTCATGCTGTGTACATCTTTGAGCAAGCCTCAGTCAATGCAGTTGACGATGCCAAGTAACGATAAGAATGTCGCAGAACAGGATCGTGGTGCAACAAAAGCGTCACAGACTATCACACTGTATCTTGCAGGAAATGATGCTGTATATCATGTTGACGGTATTCCTGAATATGATAACCCTGCTTGTCTGAAAAAGACCACATGGGGAGCTGATGGTCTCCGTGATGTGCTTATCAACCACAAGACAGAAGAAGGCTATACACCTGTAAAGAACATCAAGGCTTCCAAAGCCCTTCTTGATGCAGAGCGCGCAAAAGACAAGTCTATGACAGACTCTGTGTATAACGCACGTCTTTCTAAAATCAAGAATGGTGAGCTTGAGACCGGCAAGGTTCCGGTTCTTACAATCATCATCAAGGCTATGGACACAGCTTCATACAAGAACCTTGTTGACGCGCTTGATGAAATGCAGATTTGCGCAATCGGTAAGTATGTTATTGACCAGGTTAATGATGACGACATGCGTCTTCTGAACGCAGCCGGTATCAAGTAATCTGTGATATGGCAAATTGTTAAACCATAAAAAGAAAGAACAGAACTATGTCAAAAATAGATCTTATTTCAAACGATTGGACTGAGATTGTCTTCTCAGGTCGCAATCAGGCCTATGGTGCTTACCAGTTGCGTAAAGGTACAGGCAGACGTAACCTATGGTCAATGGTGTTCGTTGCTGCCGTTGCTGCGTTGGCGTATGTAGGCCTTTCAATGTACAACTCTTATCAGGAATCACAGAAAGCCAAGTTCGAGGCTGAGATGGAGGCATCTCTCCTTGAGCAGAAGAAGGAAGCTAAGGTTGAGAAAAAGACTGAGGCTCCAAAGATTGAGCAGGTTAAGCAGGTAGAGAAGGTCAAGTCTTCTATTGCCTTCACACCACCTGTCATCAAGAAGGACTCTGAAGTGAAGCCTGAGGAGGAAATGAAGACTCAGGAAGAACTTAACGAAAGTAAGACAGCCGTTGGTGCCTTCACTGTTGAGGGTAACGACGAAGAGGGCGGTACAGTCCTCAAGGCTGTCGAGGAAATCGCTGCACCTGAACCTCCTAAGCATGAGGAGGAGAACAAGGTGTTCGATGTAGTAGAGCAGATGCCTGCATTCCCTGGTGGTCCGGCTGCCCTTATGCAGTATCTTTCTTCTCACGTTAAGTACCCTGCAGTTGCTGAGGAGAATGGCATTTCAGGTCGTGTTACTGTCCAGTTCGTCGTAGAGCGTGACGGTAGTGTGACTGACGTTAAGACAATGAAGTCTGTTGACCCATCACTTGATCGTGAGGCAGAGCGCGTTGTCAAGTCAATGCCTAAGTGGATTCCTGGTAAGCAGAACGGCGCACCTGTTCGTGTGAAGTACTTCGTACCGGTTGTATTCCGTCTCCAGTAATATGTGATATAAAAACTATGTAATATATGAAGAGTAGGGCGAGGCTTCTCAAAGAGGGGTTTTCCTCTACTCTTCATTGTCAACGGAAGTCAATGCATATTCGCCACAAGTGCTGACAAACCTTTGTTCTTGACAGTTGCATTGTTGGTTTTCTGCAAATATAGTTGCCGAAGTCCAAGAATGACTAACAGTTTATGTATGGAAGAATCTGTTATTCGCAGTAACGAATACACAGTATAGGGCAGAAATGAGTCAGGCTGTATGTACAAGACAGAAGCTTGCAAGATGCAGGCAATCGGAACTTTCCCTAAGTGGAGGAATGCTTGATGTACGATAGGTTATCCTTAAATATAATAACATAAACAATGAAGAAAATAATATATACATCCCTTATAGTCCTTACATCTCTGATGGTTCTTGGAGCATGTAAGCAGAAATCCGCTAACGGAAGAACCGACACATACGCTTCCGGAGAGATGGTTGTAATGTGCGATGAAAGTTTCAGCCCCATAATCAATGAAGAGATAAAGGTGTTCCATGCCACTTATCCGGATGCGAAAGTCACTCCGAAGTACACAAACGAGCTTGATGCGTTCAATGCCCTGATGGAGCAAAAGGTTCACCTCATCATCACTGCGCGCAACTATAGTGCCAAGCAACTGAACTTCTTCAAGTCCAACGGCTTGCAGCCACGCTATTTCCCTCTCGGTTATGACGGACTTGCATTCATAATCAACAAGGAGAATGTTGACTCCTGCATACATGTCAACGACATCAAACGCATCCTCAGTGGTAAGGTGCGTAACTGGAATGAGGTTAACAAGGGCTCCAAGTTGGGTGAAATAGACGTTGTTTTTGATAACGCGAAATCAGCGGCAGTCCATTGGGCTGTAGACTCAATCCTTGGAGGAAAGCCTATCAACAGCCCTAACATAACAGCCGTAAATACAAGTGCGGAGGTCATCAACTATGTCGAGAAAACGAAGAACGCCATTGGAATCATCGGCAGCAACTGGCTTAATGACAAGCGTGACACGACAAATGTCACCTTCAACAAGAACATAAATGTCATGTCTGTTTGCCAAGTTGAAGGCAAGAAGGCAGATGAAATGAACTCATGGAAGCCATATCAGCTGTACCTCCTTGACGGTCGTTATCCTTTCGCACGCACTGTCTACGCTTTGCTGGTAGACCCATATCACGGTCTTCCTGTCGGCTTTGCCAATTTCATGCAGTCACCGATAGGGCAGAAGATTGTCCTCAAGTCAGCACTCCTTCCTTATCGTGGAGACTTGCAATGGCGCAAGGTGCAGACAGATTAGTCCGGAGCAAGAGAACAGCAGGTGTGGAAAGGCGGAAAAGCGAAACGCCAAGTGCGGTTTGGGATATGTCTCCATTTGTTGACACTTTTATGCCGGATATTGACACATGTTTTGCACATTCAAAAAATAGTCCTAATTTTGCATACGGAAATTAAAATAGTAAGATAAATCACTAACACAAATATAAATAACCAAGCTAATACAATAAAGATTTATGAATACAATGAAATATCTTTTGGCTGGTGCCCTGATGGTTGTCAGTGGCTCAGCAATGGCTCAGTCTTTTGATGAAGCAGTGAAAGCAGTTAAGTCCGGACAGTCCCCGAAAGAGGTGGAATCCCTTGTCAAGGATGTCAAGGACTGGAAGAAAAACGCAGCAGGTCTGGCTAAGGTCGGCCGTGCTTATCTTGATGTGAAGGACACCCTTAACACACGTAAGTATGCCAATCTCGCCGTTGATGCAGAGAAAAAGTTGAAGGAAGGCAAGACAGCCGTGGGCTATATCCTTCTTGGTGACCTTGAGGTCTACAATGATAATCCGGGCGATGCAGCTGCTTGGTATCAGAATGCCATATACTTCAACCCGAAGGCAGCTGAGGCATACAAGAAGTATGCTTTCATCTATCGTGGCCGTGACCCAAAGCAGGCAGTCCAGACACTTGAGCAGCTCCGCACTGTAGATCCTACTTATCCTGTTGACGCAGAGGCAGGACACATCTACTATATGTCTGCAACAAAGAACTCTGACTATATGCCGCTTGCCCTTCAGGCTTACCAGAAGGTTCAGCTCGAAGACCTTTCCAAGCTGGAGCCATACTACATGACAGAGTATGCCCTTGTAGCATTCGCTTCACAGAAGAACGACCTCTCAAAGAAGATTGCAGAGTTCGGTCTCAAGTCCACACCACGCAATGCCGGCTACAACCGTCTTGCAATGTACAACTCTGTCGAGTTGAAGCAGTTTGAGGATGCTGTGAAGTACACAAACAGGCTCTTCAATGAGAGCGACACGGCAAAGTTCACACCAATGGACTATAAGTATGCCGCACTTGCATACGAAGGCATCAACGACCTTGACAACGCTGTCGCAAACTACAAGAAGCAGATAGACTGCTGTACTTCCGAGACTCAGAAAATCACAGCTTTGAAGGACCTCTCTGACTGCTACAAGGCAAAGGGCGACCTTGTCAACTCACTTGCAACTTACGAGGAGTATCTGAAGCTCAATCCTAAGGCAAGTGCAAATGACTATGCAGGTTTCGCAAACATCTACCGCAACATGGCTGCAGAGCAGACCGGTGCAGAGCAGAAGGAATCCGTGGACAAGGCACTCGCCATCTATAAGGACATGATTGAGAAGTTCCCTAACTCTGCTGACTACTCCAATTTCATGGCAGCTCGTACAAGCTCTATCATCGACCCGGACCAGAAACTCGGACTTGCACGTCCATACTATGAGGCTCTCTTCAACTCTATCAGTGCTGCCGGCATCAAGGACAACAGCGACAAGGCACGTATCGTAGAGGCTTGCCAGTACCTTGGAATCTATTTCTTCAAGATACAGAATGACAATGAAGCCGCTAAGCCTTATTTCGAGAAACTTCAGGAGATTGACCCTGAGAACGCTCTTGCAAAGCAGGTTCTTTCGATAATCAAATAAATATATAATATAGACTGAAATGTAGAAAGTAGGGACAGACTGAGTTCAGTTTGTCCCTATTTTCAGTTATGCAGAGTGGCAGTATCTCTCCTTATGCAGCAGTTACGGCGTAGGCTTTGGCATCCCGTTGCATTGTGAAGGCTGTAGAGTAATTTATTATTGTCCGGTAAAAAAAAACAATGACAAGCAGCACAGTTCTTGTATATCCCCATCTTATGAGATTTTTCTTCAAGGGGGGCTTGGGAACCGCGTCAGCGGTGACCAGAAAGTAGCCGTGGGTAGCACCCACGGATTGTGATACAAGCACCGGGCAACGACCGATTTATCGGTCGAACAGCCTTGCGGCACTCCCAATTATTCGACCGATAAATCGGTCGCGCACAGAGCGTTACTGTATTCCGTGGGTACGCCCACGGCTACTATATTAAACCGCTAACGCGGTTCTCTGCACAGGAACATCCGGGCATTGCGTACACATTCAGAGATGTATTTTGCGTTTTACCTGACACCAATTCAGCCTTACTCCATGCCTTAGTATAACCTGATTGCCAAAGAAAAATTTATATCAAATATTTTAATTATGCAAATATGTACGACACCAATTAATAGTAATTCAATGGAGTATGGCAACTTCTCTATATAGATATTTCCTCTACAAAACAATGAAATTATAAGTGGTAAAATGAAAGATAACACTTTACCGTGCGAAGGGTTACCTTTGACAGTACAAAACGTTACCTTTCACCAAGTAAAGCGTTACCTTTCGCCAAATCAATGGGGTTTTAACATTCATTGTTGCTTAAGTTTAGGGAAATTTCTGTAGATATGACATTTTGAAAGTAATTGCCATGTTTGGCTTACATATAGGGAATTGTGCTAACTGTACGATAGACGCACTTGCATCAAATCCACACACGATAACATTCAAATGCAGAATAACTTGCATGACAACTGATAACATTACAACAACAAACATTCTATGACAGACGACGAGAGATTCATGCGTATGGCATTGAAAGAGGCAGAGCAAGCTGCCAATGACAATGAAATCCCCATAGGAGCAGTCATTGTCAGCAATGGCAGGGTGCTGTCACGTGCCCATAACCTTACAGAGACATTGTGTGACGTCACCGCCCATGCTGAGATGCAGGCGATAACCTCCGCTGCCAACACTCTCGGAGGCAAGTACCTGCAAGGCTGCACGTTGTATGTCACAGTAGAGCCTTGCCCCATGTGTGCCGGTGCCATAGGGTGGGCACAACTCTCACGCATTGTCTATGGCTGTCCCGACGCGAAGCGCGGCTATCGTGAGTATGCTCCCAAGGCATTCCACCCTAAGGCTACAGTCACGGAAGGTGTGCTGTGCGAGGAATGCAAGGCACTTATGCAGTCTTTTTTCAAGAAAAGACGCTGACGGTCTTCCGCACAACCATGAACCATGCTCCCCCCCCCCCCCCATAAAGTCCGGCATGGCATCTGTATATTGCTCATTTTATACATACTATATGAATAACATCAAACGAATAGTTCTTACAGGCGGTCCTTGTGCAGGCAAGACAACAGCCCTTGTAAGGATACGAGAACATTTCTCAAACCTTGGATACAAAGTGTTCACAGTTCCTGAAGTTCCGACAATGATTACTCAGACCGGTTGGAACTACCTTACGGACAACAAGAAATTCTACTACGAAGGCGAGCTTGTCATCCTCCAGATGCAGCTTGCCCTTGAGGACAGTGTGCAGAGAATGGCAGAGACTGTCGCGCCTGACAAACCGTGTGTCATCATCTGCGACCGTGGCACAATGGACATCTCCACCTACATCTCTCCTGAGATATGGAAGGACATCTGCGGCAAGGTCGGCCACACTACGGCAGAGTTGCTTAACCGTTATGATGCTGTCCTGCACCTTGTCACTGCTGCCGATGGGGCAGAGGAGTTCTATACCATTGAGACAAATGCCAACCGATATGAGCAGGCAAACGAAGAAGGGCTGAAGATAGCACGCATGCTTGACCATAAAGTGTTCGATGCATGGTTCACCCACCCACATGTGCGTGTCATCGACAACAGTTCCGACTTTGACCTAAAGCTCAACCGTGTGCTGACCGAAATTTCCCAAGTCCTTGAACTCCCGTTGCCTGTAAAGGAAGAGCGCAAGTACATTGTGGAACTTGCCGGAGAGTTGCCTGAATGCATTGAGAGTGAGATAGTCCAGACTTATCTTGTCGCTGACCCGGGACGCGAAGTGCGTCTGCGCCGCCGCTGGCAGGATGGTCAGGCGATAAACATCCATACGACGACAAAGATGATTTCCCCAAAAGAGAAGATTGTCACAGAACGTCAAGTGAGCAACAGCCTTTACGAGTCACTCTTGCAGCAGGCAGACCCTTACCGTGCCACTATACGCAAGCAGCGCCACAGCTTTATTTGGTGCGGACAGTACTTTGAGCTGGACACTTATCTTGAACCCGTCTCTGACCTTATGATTCTTGAGACAAAGGAGAAGACTTGCCATGAGGAAGTCAAATTCCCTCCGTTCCTGAAGGTCGTAGAGGACATAACAGGCAATACAAAGTACTACAACTACAACCTTGCCTTGAAGAAATAGGCAGTCATCTGCCACACTGTCACGGCTGTCACATTTTCTGTCTGCAGTCTTTGCAGACGGAAATGTGGCAGCATAACCCTCAATCTTCAGCCACTCTTCTCTGTGTGTGCAAGTGTTGCCATGGCGATAAACCGCCTTGCTGCCCAAAGGAAAACAATCTTTCAGGCTGTCATTCATCCGAATCCATGTAACATTCTTTTCCAACATGAAATTTTCAGTACACAGCACGACTCTCGTTTTTGACCTGTTCTTCTGCCTCGTCTTCGTGCCGCTCATCGTCATTCTCGGACCGGCACGCTACTGGCTTGTGCGCTGGACCGGCTTTTTCTTCCTTGCATGCGCCTATCTTTATATGTGCTATTTCACTATAAAGTATTTGAATTTCCCGAAACTGATGATTGCACGAAAGTACAAGAAGATAGGCATCTCCATTGCACTCCTCATCCTTTCCAACATTCTCATTTCCCACTTTCCCCTGCCTGACGTGGAATTCATCACCCCGGCGATGACAGAGTATCAGACCAGTGTCCGTGACCAAGGCATAATGCTGAACATGTGGCTCATGTTTTCCTTGGTGGTAGGCTACTCCCTCACGGTCTCTTTTGCCAATGAACTCTATGAGCAGCTGTTGCTGAAAAAGAGGATTGAGAACCAGAAGAACAAGGCTGAGATGGCTATGTTCAAAGCCCAGATAAGCCCGCATTTCCTTTTCAACACTCTCAATTCGCTGTACAGTCTTGTCATTGGGACGTCGCAAAAGGCTGAGGACGCATTCATAAAGTTCACGGAAATACTGAGGTACACATACGTCACGATAGAAAACGAGTCTGTGACATTGAAAGATGAGGTGACCTACATACAGAACTACATTGACCTTCAGGCATTGCGCCTCAACAAGCACACCACCGTGGACTGGAGCCATGACATCGATAATGATGGCGTTACGGTGCCTCCGATGATATTCCTCACCTTCGTTGAGAACGCTTTCAAATATGGCACATCGCCAAGCCATGACTGCTCCGTCGTCATACGCCTTACCGTGAAGGACGGAACCCTTTCGTTCACGACGCAGAACAGTGTGATGAAGCATGCCCATGAGTTCCGCCGCGATTTGCCTGTGGGCATGGAGAACTGCCGTGCGCGTCTCGAAGCATTGTTTCCGGGAAAGCATACGCTTGAAGTCTCGGAAGCAGACAGCAAGTTCAATGTATCACTCACCATACAGCTCTTCTGACCATAAGCTGTTCCGCAGAGCCAACAATCCACGGCAAACAGGCGTTTGCCATAAACCAAACATAAAAGCACTACGCAACAATAAGCAATAATGAACAGTAATGTAAACTGCATAGCCATTGACGATGAGCCATTGGCACTGGAGATTATAGAGAAATTCTGCACACGAATGGACGGTTTCGCGCTCCGTACATATTCTGACCCGGAAGAGGGACTTGCCGCCATTCTCCAAGAAAGACCTGACATAGTGTTCCTTGACATAGAGATGGAAAACATCACAGGACTTGCCATTGCACGCCGGCTCCCTAAGGAGATTTGCGTCATTTTCACGACAGCTTACCTCAACTACGCACTTGAAGGCTTCAATCTTGATGTCGTCGACTATCTCCACAAGCCATTCGCATTCAGCCGTTTCCAAGCCGCCTGCACAAAAGCCTTGCGCAGAATCGAATTCAATGCGATGAACTCCGCAAGCCAGAATCTGGTGGTCAAGCAGGAATATAACAATGTAAGTATCCCATTGAGCGACATCCTTTACATTGAAGCCATGGAAGGTTATTCCAGGATACACAGGCTCAGCGACAAGCCAATCATGTCACGTGGCGTGCTGAAATCCTTTGGCGACAGGCTGTCTCCCACAGAGTTCATACGTACACACCGCTCATATATTGTGGCAGCGGGTAAAGTGAAGAGTTTCACAAAACAGTCAGTCACACTCGTTAACGGGGCGACACTGCCTATCAGCAGGCAGTATTCGGAGAATGTGGTGAGACTCCTGAGCGAATGACCGTTCACTTTTACGCAATGCATCTGTTTTTGCGTGTCAAACAGACAGTGTTTAATGATTTTTCAATCATGAACACTGTTTTATTATGGATTTAACTTTATGAAAGAATGTCTTATAAAAAATATTCTTACATGTTCAAAAAAACGCAAAAACAATTGTTTGTTATGCAATTTCTTATTACTTTTGCCACCGAGATTTTCAACCAAGGCTGCCGACAATGCCGGTGACTGGCTCAGGACCAAGACCACGGGAGATGCATTATCGGCAGGCTTAAAAAGTTAAACCCTTAAAAACACACTTATTATGAACAAAAGTATTAAAGGGACTCAGACAGAGAAGAATCTGATGTCATCATTTGCAGGTGAGTGTCAGGCCAGAATGCGTTACACTTATTTCGCATCAAAGGCTAAGAAAGAAGGATTTGAACAAGTGGCTGCCATTTTCGAGGAGACAGCCAACCAGGAGAAGGAGCATGCAGAGCGTATGTTCAAGTATCTTGAAGGCGGCACATGTGAGATTTGTGCCTCATTCCCTGCCAGAGTGATTGGAACAACCGTTGAAAATCTGCAGGCAGCAGCAAAAGGCGAGCATGAAGAAGCGGAAGTTGACTATCCGAAGTTTGCCGACATAGCAGAGGAGGAGGGCTTTGACGAGATAGCAAAGATGTACCGTAACATTGCTATTGCGGAGCGTGGACACGAGAACCGATACGGCAAACTGCTGAAAAACCTTGAGGAAGGCACTGTCTTCAAGAAGGATGGCAAAGTCTATTGGCAGTGCCGCAACTGCGGATACATTGTTGAAGCAAGCGCCGCTCCGAAGGAATGCCCGGCATGCCTGCACGCACAGGCTTACTTTGAGGTGATGAAAGACAACTATTGATGTAAAGTCAAATATGGCGCAGTGGCAGTAATGGCGGTGCTTGTTGCCGGAAGACAGGCGGCTGTGCCATACAAAGTCCCCAATCTGAACCTTTGGTCTTAAACTTTTAATTCGCTTACAACTATGGATAACATGAAATTTCAAATGCCCGCACTCGGCTATGCCGCTGACTCACTCGCGCCGGCTATCAGCGCAGAAACTGTCAACCTGCATTACGGAAAGCATCTGCAGACTTACGTAGACAACCTTAACAGGCTTGTTGCAGGAAGCGGATTTGAGGACAATACATTAGAAGAGATTGCGGCAAAAGCCACAGGACCGCTCGGCAACAATGCCGGACAGGTAGTGAACCATACACTGTATTTTGAACAGTTGTCACCCAACGCCAAGTCAACCGAACCGTCAGCAGCGTTTATAGAGAAGATAAACCGCGCTTTCGGAAGCATGGAGGGCATGCGCGAAAAGCTCAGCGAAGCCGCCATAGGCCTCTTTGGCTCCGGCTGGGCATGGCTGGCAATGGATGAGAATGGTGAACTTTCAATCCTTCAGATGCAGAATGCCGACAACCCATTGCGTCACGGACTGCGCCCGTTGCTGACCATTGACGTATGGGAGCATGCTTACTATCTTGATTATCAGAACAGGAGGGCAGAGCATGTAAAAGCAATATGGGACATCATTGATTGGAATGTTGTCTCTGCCCGTGCAGAGCAATGATGAAACAAGCCTATACAGTCAGTGCTGACTTGTCTGGCTCTGATGTACGGAAATGAAATACTCCAATATAAAACGTGGTGACACAACCTTTATTTTTGGTCGTGTCACCACGTTTTGTATACTTGCCTTTCCGGCAACCAAAGGAAGCAATCACATTTCCTCAAGTTCTCCGGTCTCTGAGTCTATGATGAAACCGCGCACAATGATGTCCTTAGGAACCAGTGGGTGGGTTCTTATGGTCTCCACGGTTCTGCGCACGGACTCCGGCGTGTCCTTGAATCCTTCAAGCCATGCATCGAGGTCAATGCCACATTTGCGTATGGTCGCCAGTGTGCTGTCTGTCACTCCGCGTGCTATCATCTGCTCATGGAAATGCTCATAACTCATGTGGCATGCACCGCAATGGGAATGGGCGACAACCATAATCTCCTCAACTCCAAGCTCGTAGATGGCTACAATCAGGCTGCGCATCGCTGAGTCGAATGCGGAAATAACCAGTCCTCCGGCATTCTTTATGATTTTCGCGTCACCATTCTTCAGACCTAACGCCGCTGGAAGCAGCTCTGTCAGGCGCGTGTCCATACAACTGAGCACGGCAAGTTTCTTGTCTGGATACTTGTCAGTCACAAATTTCTCGTACTCCTTGTTCTCAACAAAACCTTTGTTGTAATCTATAATCCGGTCTATCATAATTATATAGCTGTTTGTATCAATAGGCATATCAAAGACTCGCGCATAATGAAAGCGCAGGACAAAAATACACAAACTTATTGAGAAAACAAAATATTTTAAGTCTTTATTGCAATTTTCTCCTTTGGAGCACAATGCAGGAGCCTACACCATATTCCTTATATAATGTGAAAGTTAGTGCCTTTATTATATGTGTAGGTCAAGAAAACGGAATATTTTGTGATGATTTCTTTCTTTGTGTTAAAAATACTTTCTGTGTCCGCACACAAAAATCATGACACAAAAAACACAGTCAAAATACTTGCAACTCTCAGGAAAAGTGCTTATCTTTGCACTCGTTATCCTGAAAACAATCTCTTTACCTTAGAAAAAGACTAATACCTATTGAAGTTAAGAGCGGTAGCCTGTGAAGGTCATCGCTTTTTTTTATGCTCATATTTCAAGTTGAAAAAGCAATATTAAAGAGAGCTTCCAAGTATACAAGCAAGTCAGCAAGAGATGCTTGTCCTCATTCCATCTGCTTCCACAACATCTTATACCTGACCCTGTCAAGCCATGATATTATTTTAGGGAAAGTGCGAATGCTGCCACATTTCACGCACTTCACCGGTGTAATCAAATCGGTGTTTTTCCATTGGATACCCATTTCGTCAAATTCTTGTCCACAATCAGTGCAGACAAATGTGATGTTTCCTTTCAACATAGTTTGTTCATAGTTTATGAGTTAGACTTCTGGTTAAGTGCCTGCAATCCATGACAAGCATGCCGCAGTTCCTTTATTGGCAATAAGATGGTCTGAGTGGGTTAGCATGCTAATGGCTTCCGGTTCCGTGTTCACCATTCTTCATGATAAGAAAAGAGCCCCTGAAGTCCACAGACTTTCTGGGGCTCAAATTCTCTCTCTGCATTATTACTATTCAAATGAATTTCAAACCATGACTCTCGTACTTTGCCAATATTTTCTATAGAGACTTTACCAATAGCAATGGCATTCACCGCCATAAAACACACCTTTGTAAAGTTCTCTACTGCAAAGATAATAATTTTATTGTATTTTAACTGCATTTTCGGGGGGGGTAACGTTTGTTAACAAAATAAAACTATAATTCACGTAAACGAAAGGCGTTGTGTTGCCATGGAAAATACGGTTAATGCCATATTCAAACTGCTCGGACAAGAAGGCTTTGTTTGTTGTGGTCTTCCATTCGTTGACACATTCATGTCAGATATTGACACATATTTTGATTATCCAAGAATAAGTCATAATTTTGCCGGCAGTTAGTAACCAAAATAGGAGAAACATTATGAAAAAGCAAATCATCACATCACTTGCCGCATTGGCACTGCTTTGTGCTTGTGGCAACGACAAGCAGTCTAAGGAACAGCAAAACCTCATGGAAGCCTCAAAGCAGGAACTTGCAGAGGCTGTCAGTGAGCGTGACCAACTTTTACGCCTTGTGGGCGAAGTGTCTTCGGGAATGGAACAGATAAAGCATATTGAGAACATACTTACGCTTTCCAAGTCAGGAGAGAACAAGTCGCAACGTGCTCAGTTGCTTGCTGACATGGAGACCATACAGAAGACTTTGAAGGAAAGAAGGGAACAGCTTGAACAGCTTGAGGCTAAGTTGAAGAAGTCAACACTTTTCAACAAGGAGCTCCAGACAACCATCGAGGCTCTTCGTGCACAGATCGAGTCACAAGCAACAGAGATTGAAGACTTGCGCACACAGCTTACTGCAGCAAAGGAGCGTATAGGGCAGCTGAGGAACTCTGTCGATTCCCTCAACACTGCTGTGGCTAACGTGACAACGGAAAAGGATGCAGCGCAGAAAGCTTCAGTGCAGTTGGAGAACGAGCTGAACACTTGCTACTACACTGTAGACACAAAATCAAATCTCAAGAAGCATAAGGTCATAGAAACAGGATTCCTGCGCAAGTCAAAACTCATGAAAGGTGACTTTGACCAGAATGTTTTTGTCATCAGTGACAAGAGAACCCTCACAACAATTAATCTGAAGTCAAAGAAGGCGAAGATACGCACAAACCACCCTGCCGGCTCTTATGAGTTGGTGGAGAACAACGGACAGAAAGTGTTGCGCATAACAAAGCCGCAACAGTTCTGGGAACTTTCCAACTACTTGGTTGTCCAGACGGACTAAAGTCTTGCGCCTTTCCGAACATAAGGAAAAAAGGAGATTCATCCAAACTGGGATTGGCAAACCTGAGAGCCTTCTGACATGGTTTACACATTTATATAATTAGGTTTGCCGGTACAGTGTTTTTATAAAGAATATCCTTCTGAAGAGCGTTCGCAGATACTTGCATCTTATGTGCAGTCTGTGGATGCTCTTTTTGTGTTATGGCATTTCGTGTGAAAATGTGATTGTGCCACAACTTGTAGAGTTTTGCCGGACGACGCCAATATAAATCACATTGTTACAATAATTTCATCCTACCATTTTACAATTTAGCCTAATAGTATGTATAGCATAGACAGAGGCATAAAACAAAGATGTGCAGACATTTCACAATGTCTGCACATCTTGTTTGTATTGATTTCTAAACTTTTCAAAAAGAAAGACGAGCCTCACGGCTGGTCGGTGTTACCTGAATTAACAACAAATCTTTTTACTCTTAAAAATCTAATACAATCTAAACTAACTAACTTTTACCTAATAACTAAAACCTAACTATATACTATCTATGAAAAACTAATTTCTTTTCAGTCAAGACTGTGTTTCAAGTCCTGTTGTCATCAGTACTTTTTGATGTCTCTACATCCTTTGTTCCTTTTGACGATGCAAAGGTACGACTGTTCTCGCACATGGCAAAATATTTATGTTGTTTTTTACTCAAAAAAGCGTTATTATTGATAGGGGTCAAGCATGTTTTCCGGCATAGGGTGTAAATATAACACTTTTTCGCATTTATCATGATTCTTTGTGTTTTCTCTGAGTAGCATATTTTTGCATATTGTTTGTGCTTGTTGTTCCTTTTTGTGACATATATTTATGGTAGGGTAGAGTATTCCTGACATTTTGCAATATGGACGTTTTACGTGTCTTTCATGCTTAATGCTTTGAAAAAGATGTTTTTTTGTTGTGAAAAGCCTTGTTTTGCTGATATGAAAAATGGGGCTGCACTTCAAACAGGTGCAGCCCCATGGAAAGGAAAGGTTGTATTCTTTACTTTATCTTGTTCACGTAAGCATCGATTACAGCTACGGCAACAATGTTTACCACGTCACGAACTGTAGAGTCGAAGTCTGTGAAATGGATAGGCTTCTTAAGACCCATCTGTATCGGACCTATCACTTCCGTCTCAGGAGAGAAGCCCTTGATGAGCTTATAGGCAGAGTTCGCTGCCGAGAGGTTTGTGAAAATCATTGAGTTCACGACCTCCCCGTGCAGGCGGAGGAATGGATACTTCTTGTCTCTGCGCTCATGGTCGAGTGCAAGGTCGATAGACATCTCGCCGTCAATCTTCAGGTCAGGGTATTCAGCCTGCATCTCTGCCACGACATCGTGCATAAGTCTTGGGCTGCCATCCTTGTCCACACCGAAATTGGAGTATGAGATCATTGCCATTTTAGGCTCATCATTGAAGAAGCGTATAGCATCCGCTGTAAGTCTGGAGATGTCCTTCAGTGTCTCCTTGTCCGGGTGACGGTTGATGAGTGTGTCGGCAATGTAGTATGTGCCACGCTTGGAATTGACAATGTGCATTGTTCCGAAATGCTTGTAGTTGTCACGTATGCCAACCACTTCCTTAGCGACTTTGATAGTGTTTGAGAACTTTGTGTAGACACCTGTGATAAATGCATCCGCCTCTCCTGTCTCGACCATCATCATTCCGAAGTAGTTGCGCTCGAACATCTTGTCGTTTGCCTCCTCGAAGTTATATCCTTCGCGGCAGCATTTCTCTGCAAGTATCCGTGCATATCGTTCACGGCGCGCCATTTCGCGGTCATGGCGTAGGTTTACAATCTCTATTCCTGTCAGGTCAAGGTCGAGTTCCGCGGCTTTCTTTTCTATCATCTCATCGTTGCCGAGGAGTATAGGCTGGCATATTCCCTCCTGCTTAGCCTGCACGGCAGCCTTTATCATTGTCGGGTGGAGACCTTCAGCGAACACCACACGCTGTGGGTGCTTGCGTGCTGTCTCGTAGAGTGACTGGGTCACGTTTGTCTCCTGTCCCATCTTGCGGCGTAGGTTGTTCTTGTATGCATCCCAGTCAGTGATAGGGGTGCGCGCCACTCCTGAGTCCATGGCAGCCTTTGCAACAGCAGCGGAAACTTCTGTGATGAGGCGTGGGTCGACAGGTTTCGGAATGAAATAGTCAGGACCGAAGGTAAGGTTGTTGACCTTGTAGACCTGGTTCACCACATCCGGAACAGGCTGTTTTGCAAGGTCGGCAATGGCATGTACAGCCGCAATCTTCATCTCCTCATTGATTGCAGAGGCGTTAACGTCCAATGCGCCACGGAAGATGTAAGGGAATCCGATTACATTGTTTATCTGGTTAGGATAGTCGGAGCGTCCTGTGGACATGAGAACGTCCGGGCGTGCATCCATGGCATCCTCGTAGGAGATTTCCGGTATAGGGTTCGCGCATGCGAAGACGATAGGGTTCTTTGCCATGGAACGTATCATCTCCTTGCTGACAACATTGCCCTTTGAAAGTCCGAGGAACACGTCAGCGTCCTTCATAGCCTCTTCCAATGTGTGCGCATCGCGGCGTTCTGTCGCGAAGAACTTCTTCTGTTCCGTAAGATTAGGTCTGTCGCTGGTAATCACTCCCTTGGAGTCAAGCATCAGGATGTTCTCCAGTTTTGCGCCGAGGGCGACATACAGCTTTGTGCACATTATGGCTGCCGCACCCGCACCGCTGACCACAATCTTCACATCCTCAATCTTCTTTCCTGCCACCTCAAGTGCGTTGAGGAGGCCCGCTGAAGAGATGATGGCCGTGCCGTGCTGGTCATCGTGCATGACAGGGATGTCAAGAGTCTTCTTCAGACGCTCCTCGATGTAGAAACACTCGGGAGCCTTGATGTCCTCAAGGTTGATGCCGCCGAATGTCGGTGCAATCTTCTCCACTGCCTCGCAGAATTTCTCCGGGTCTTTCTCGTCAACCTCAATGTCGAAGACGTCTACTCCGCCATAGATTTTGAACAGAAGGCCTTTTCCCTCCATGACAGGCTTTCCTGACATCGCGCCTATGTCACCGAGTCCGAGCACGGCTGTGCCATTGGAGATTACGGCAACGAGGTTGCCCTTGTCCGTGTACTTGTAAACAGAATCAGGATTATCTTGAATCTCCAGGCAAGGATATGCCACGCCCGGTGAGTACGCTAATGACAAGTCTGTCTGAGTACGATAAGGCTTTGTTGGTACTACCTCGATTTTACCGGGTCGGCCGGCCTCGTGATATTCAAGGGCGGCTTCTTTCGTTATTTTCACCATAATATTATATGTATTTAAAAAGTTTAGTTATCGTGAATGAATCTTTTTATAAGAAAAACCTGCTGCAAAATAACAAAAAAAAAACGAGTTGACCAAATATATATAATGTTTTTATCCAAAATAACAAAAAAACTAACAAACTTTTTGGTACTTACTGATAATTTTCTTAACTTTGCGGTACAAAAAAACTATACCGAGGATATACAGTTCAACTATATAAACAATTAAAAAACTATGGTAAATTACAAAGAACTTGGTCTCGTAAATACTCGCGAGATGTTCAAGAAGGCTGTTGCCGGTGGTTATGCTATCCCTGCGTTCAACTTCAACACAATGGAGCAGATGCAGGCTATCGTCATGGCAGCAGTGGAGACAAAGTCACCTGTCATCATGCAGGTGTCACGCGGTGCACGTAACTATGCTAACCCGACAATCCTCCGCTACATGGCAGAGGGTGCTGTTGAGTACGCTAAGGAGTTGGGATGCCCTAATCCGGAAATCGTTCTTCATCTTGACCATGGTGACTCTTTCGAGACCTGCAAGTCATGTATTGACATGGGCTTCTCTTCTGTAATGATTGACGGTTCTTCACTCCCTTACGAGGAGAACATCGCTCTCACAAAGAAAGTTGTGGAGTATGCACACCAGTACGACGTGACTGTCGAGGCTGAGCTCGGTGTCCTCGCAGGTGTTGAGGATGAGGTTGTTGCTGAGGAGTCTCACTATACAAAGCCTGAGGAGGTTATCGATTTCGCTACACGCACAGGCTGCGACTCACTCGCTATTTCTATCGGCACATCCCACGGTGCATACAAGTTCACTCCTGACCAGTGCACACGCGACCCTAAGACAGGCAAGCTCGTTCCTCCTCCACTCGCTTTCGAGATTCTCCATGAGATTGAGGAGAAACTTCCGGGATTCCCAATCGTGCTCCACGGCTCTTCTTCCGTACCACAGGACTGCGTGGATACAATCAACGAGTTCGGCGGCAAGCTGCCTGATGCAGTAGGTATTCCTGAGGAGCAGCTCCGTGAGGCTTCCAAGTCTGCCGTTTGCAAGATCAATATCGACTCCGACTCACGTCTTGCAATGACAGCTGCCATCCGCAAGTATCTTGCAGAGAACCCAAGCCACTTCGACCCTCGCCAGTACCTTACACCGGCTCGTGAGGCAATGAAGCAGATGTACATCCACAAGATTGTTGACGTACTGGGCTCCAACGACAAACTGTAATCTATGCAAATGAGAAAATATATAGTTGTGGCAGTCGTCTTTTTGACGGCTGCCATTTCTGCTTTTGGGCAGAAATACCATGTCACCAATGTCACACGGGAACGTATCCTCGTCGACAGCACCTTTGCCGATGATGCCCGTGGCGTGGATGTCCTTGCGCCCTACAAGCACATTGTCGATTCCATTATGTCGCCTGTTGTCGGCAAGGTTGCCAAATACATGGCGGCACACAATCCCGAAAGCGAGCTGTCCAACCTTCTTGCGGACATCATGGTGTGGCAGGGCAGGCGGTACGGCGAGAAGCCTGACCTCGGCATCTACAACATGGGAGGCATCCGCGCGGCACTGCCTGCCGGCGACGTGACGTTCGGTGATGTCAATGATGTCGCGCCTTTTGAGAACTACATAACATTCCTCTCCCTTACAGGTGAGCAGATGAAGACACTCTGCGACCAGATAGCGAAGAGCAACGGATGCGGTCTGTCAAAGGGAATCGCCCTCGTCATAAAGGGCAGGGAGGTGGAATCGGTCACACTTCACGGACAGCCGATAGACCCGAACCGCACCTACCGCATTGTCACACTGAACTATCTTGCTGAAGGAAACGACGGTTTTGCGGTGCTCCCTGAAGGTTTTGACATAAAGTCCCCTAAGGATGAGCAAGCCCGCACAAGAGAATTCATTGTCGATTATTTCATAGAGAAGACCAAGGCGGGTGAGGTCATCGATGCGGAAATCGAAGGGCGTGTCGTGCTGAAGTAAGCATGAAGACCGGAATTCAAAGCATTGTTGTCTGGTAAAAAAAACAATGACAAGCAGCAAAGTTCTTGTATATCATCATATTATGATATTTTTCTTCAAAAGGGAGTGTTTTGGGAACCGCTAACGCGGTTCTCTGCACAGAAACATCCGTACACTGCGTACAAAATCAGAGATGTATTTTGTGTTTTTATCGGACAACAATAAAATCAAAGTAAACAAAAAAGCGGAAAACTATGATTGATTCTATAAAGATTAAAGCCATTGTCGTCTGTGCCCTTGTCTGCACTCTGCTGCCTGCATACGCACAGAAGCGGCTCACCATACTTCACACCAATGACACGCACTCATGCGTCCTGCCGATGAACCCGAATCTTTCCGACAAGAGCATTGCCGGACGTGGCGGATACCTGCGGCGCATCACGCTGATTAACGAGGAACGCAAGAAAGACCCTGACCTTCTGTACATCGATTCCGGGGATTTCTCGCAAGGCTCTTCCTATTACACACTCTTCAAGGGTGACGTGGAGGTGCAGCTGATGAACGAGATGGGCTGCGACGCATCAACAATAGGCAACCATGAGTGGGACTACGGACTGGAAAACCTTGTCCGTAACGCACGCATGGCAAAGTTCCCGTTCATCTGTTCCAACTACGATTTCAAGGGCACAGAGCTTGAGAATGTCATCAAACCGTATACAATCATCAAGCGCAACGGTCTGAAAATCGGCATCTTCGCCCTTTGCCCGCCACTTGAAGGGCTTGTGTTTGCCGGAAACTGCAAGGGCGTCACCTACAACGACCCTGTCGCTTGCGGGCTGGAAATGGGAACATTCCTTAAGAAAAAGAAGAAATGCGATGTTGTCATCTGCATCTCCCACCTTGGCTGGGACGAGCGTGGCGACATCGGAATGATAAAGGGCTCACGCAACATAGACATCGTTCTTGGAGGGCACAGTCACAGTTATTTCACCGAACTTCAGTATGCCAAGGATCTCGACGGTAAGGATGTCCCTGCCGACCAAAATGGAAAATCCGGCATCTATGTAGGCAAAATCGTACTCGAGCTTGGCAAATGACATGACTTCCCTATAGTGTCTGTCGTTGTTTGCGGCAAACACGACTTGAGTATAGGTTGGTTTGCTATGTCCTGTTTTATGGAGTCAGGCGGTATCCGTGTGTTACGGATACCGCCTGATTTGTTTATGGATATAATCGAAAATATTGGTGTCGCTAAACATAAGTTAGTCCACAAAATTAAACGACATTATTTTCAATCGTTATGTATGAATTTGTCTTTAGCCTTCTCTGCTTGTCATTTTTGGTGAAAGCTATAGGTCTCATCGGTCATGTAGCTCGCTACACTCCCTATTCAGCCTACGATTTTTCCTCAAAAATAATAGCGCAGATAATGCAAATTAATTTTGTGGACCAACTTATATAACGCATTATCATTTATCTATTTCTGTTATGACAAGCCCCTATCCTCGCATACGGCAACATGATTTAGCTGTAAAGTGTGGCTCTGCCACATCTTATGCGAAACATTTCCTATGAAAATGTGATTTCACAACAACTTGTGGAGTTTTACCAGCAAAATAAATCTAAAAAAAGTGCATGAGTTTTCTAATTCCCTATTTATCATAATGTGAGAAACAAGCCTTCGTTACGTGAAAAATCATGCTCCATTCAGTCAAAGCCGGTCATTCAGACAGTAAAGCAATACCTTTCGCACTGCCAAAGGTATTGCTTTTCACTGCAAAACGTTATGGTTTGCAAGGTAAATGGTAACGAATTGGCGTGTTTTATCATGCCCTGTGAGTGTTATGCCATTGCTAATGATTTGGTTTTCAGCAAAATAACTAAATGACTGAATTTTAGAAATTTCCGTAATTCCCTTGTGAAAAAATCTACAGACGATTCTCAGAGGGCAAAAATGGCGTGAGTTTTCTAATTCTTTTCCTCTTTCGGAGGTTGGACATACATCACAAGTGTATATCCCAACAGAATTTCTACTGCCCCGTGAAAATACCAATAAAATGAAATAGTCCACAGTCTGTTCCTACGAACAGACTGTGGACTATCATGCCATAAACTGCTATGTAGCAAAAAGCGTAACTACTCAAAGTAAAGCGACAGGCAAATCATTTTCGTGCGTGCCTTGTCCACGGAGTAGGCGTAGGGCAGCATACTCTCGTCGCGCAGGGTGCCGGCATGCTTCGTGTCGAGGCTGTTTGTCAGGCTGTACATGAACTTCAGCTCCGGGCGGAGCTTGAAGAACGGCAGATAAAAATCGCATCCCAAGCCCGCAGACAGGAATATGTCGTACTTCTTCAGGCGCAGATAGTCGTTCGCCTTTGTCGTCAGATTGAACATCGGGGTCAGGCCGGCAACAATGTAAGGGCGGTGGTTGTTGAAGCGTTTTGCACTGAAAATCATGTCCATTGTCGCCGCGATGTACACGGATTTCATGTTCTGCACCACCTCTCTCGGCTGTTCCTGCTCGTCAAGGTCTGCACGATTATGGAATGTCAGGTGCTTCGTGCCGAAATAAAGCATCGGTGCAAGGCGGAACGCAAAGTGCGCTCCGAGGCGCGCTTCGCCAAGCACACCAACCTGAAAGCCCGGGTCCCAACGGTCCTGATCAACGCTCACGACAGATGTGTATTGCCCTCCGTCCTCCGTCTCTATGGTGACCGGACCGACATTGTTCAGCTCCATGTCCTGCAAGTGGGTGCCGAGAACCACGCCGAAATGGAACGGGCGCAGATCCGTGTAAGGGCGGTTCTCCACCGATCTGTCCTGTGCGCAGGCATAAAGTGCCGGCGCCAAGGCGAGTATGATTGTCAAAATATTCTTCATCCTATATATAACGTGTAGGCTTTTGTTTTATTGTGCCAAAACGGTGCTGCATGAATTTATCTGCATTTTCCTTTGTGGTGTATCATATAAAATAAGGTGAAAAGTTTGGGAAATTGGGGAAAAATGAGTAACTTTGCCCCAAATTAAGCAAACCGTAATGGCAAAAGACTTGCAGAAGACAGAAAGTCAGTTCCATGAAGCGTTGGAACTGTGCAGAGATATTTTCCGGAAGAAGCTCTATGATTATAAGCCGTCATGGAGGATGCTGCGCCCGTCGTCGCTGACCGACCAGCTCTTCATCAAGGCAAAGCGCATCCGTTCGTTGGAGATAAAGAGGGAATCCAAAGTCGGTGAGGGCATCTTCCCTGAGTTTATAGCGTTGATAAACTACGGTATTGTAGGGCTTATCCAGCTTGATAATGGTTTTGTGGACGAGATAGACATCACCAACGATCAGGCGATGGCACTCTATGACGAGTATGCCGAGGCATGCCTGTTGCTGATGATGAAGAAGAACCATGACTACGACGAGGCATGGAGAGGCATGCGTGTGAGCAGCTATACCGACTTCATACTCACGAAGATAGAGCGCATCAAGGAAATCGAGAACCATAATGGCGAGACCATCGCTTCGGAAGGCATCGGCTCCAACTATATGGACATCATCAACTATGCAGTGTTTGGTGTCATAAAGTTCATGGAAGCGGCAAAAATGTAGAAGCCTGTGGATAAACGTAAGATTGCGAATGCTGTCATAGTAAACCTCTCCAGGGTCTTGGTCGGCGTGGTTTTTGTGTTCTCGGGCTTTTCCAAGGCAGTCGATCCGTTGGGGACAGTCTACAAGTTTCAGGACTATCTTGCAGCCCTCGGGCTTGGAAACACTATTCCGGACGCCCTGCTTCTGCTCTGTGCTGTGGCATTGTCAACGGTGGAGCTTGCCATGGGCGTGTTCACTCTTCTGGCAATATGGCGTCGCAAGACCTCGAAGGCTGTGCTTGCCTTGATGGCTGTAATGCTGTTGCTGAGCGTTTGGATTTATGCTGCCGATCCGGTGCAGGACTGCGGATGCTTCGGTGATGCGCTTGTTCTGGCAAACAGGGACACACTCATCAAGAACATCATCCTGACAGCTTGTGCCATAGTGCTTGCCCGCTACCCGCTGTCAATGCCACGCATGCTTGGCAAAAACATACAATGGATGACGGTGCACATCACTGTTGCCGGCTCAATCGTGCTTAGCGGATGGTGTCTTTACGACTTGCCGGTGGTGGATTTCCGCCCTTATCATGTCGGAGCCGACATACGTCAGGGGATGATTGTGCCGGAAGACGCCGAGCAACCGGAGTTTGAGACAGTCTTCATCATGGAGAAGGACGGCAGGCGAGAGGAGTTCTCGCTGGAGAACTACCCCGATTCCACATGGACATTCATTGACAGCAGGACAACCGTTGTCAAGCAAGGATATGTCCCTCCGATACATGATTTCTCGATAACTACATCCGACGGTGCGGACATAACCGACGATGTACTTTCCTACAAAGGATATACATTCCTGCTCATAGCACCTTTTCTGGAGAAGGCCGACGACTCCAATTTTGGTGAGATAGACCAGATTTATGAGTTTGCGGACGACAACGCCCACAGGTTCTATTGCCTGACATCCAGTGGCGAAAAGGCTGTTGGGCATTGGAGGGACATCACCGGCGCGGAATATCCTTTCTGTTTCACCGACGGAACGACGCTGAAGACCATAGTCCGAAGCAATCCGGGGCTGCTGCTCCTTAAGGACGGCAGGATTATAGGCAAGTGGAGCCATAACCTCCTCCCGTCGTTGGAGAGGCTTTCGGGGATGATAAAGACGGAAAAATAACAGTTTAACACTTAAAAAATAAAAACAAAATGGCAAAGAAAATTGTTGCGGGCAACTGGAAGATGAACAAGAATCTTCAGGAAGGTGTTGCCCTTGCTAAGGAACTCACAGAAGTTGTCAAGAATCCAAACTGCGGTGTCATCATCTGCACACCGTTCATCCACCTTGCAAGTGTGGCAGAGGTTGTCAAGGGTTCTGCAATAGAGCTTGGCGCAGAGAACTGTGCTGACAAGGCTTCCGGCGCATATACAGGTGAGGTTTCTGCAGAGATGGTCAAGTCTACAGGTGCAGAGTACGTCATCCTCGGTCACTCAGAGCGTCGCGAGTACTACAATGAGACTCCGGAAATCCTCAAGGAGAAGGTGGAGCTTGCACTGGCTAACGGTCTGAAGGTAATCTTCTGCATCGGCGAGTCTCTCGAGGAGCGCGAGGCAAACAAGCAGAACGAGGTAGTAAAGGCAGAGCTTGCAGGTTCTGTGTTCCACCTTACAGCAGAGCAGTGGAAGAACATCGTAATCGCTTACGAGCCAATCTGGGCTATCGGAACAGGCAAGACAGCCACTGCAGAGCAGGCTGAGGAGATTCACGCATACATCCGTTCTTGCGTTGCAGAGGTTTACGGCGCAGAGGTAGCGGCAGAGACATCTATCCTTTACGGTGGCTCTTGCAAGGCTTCCAACGCTCCTGAACTCTTCGCAAAGCCTGACATCGACGGCGGACTTATCGGTGGCGCGTCACTGAAGGCTGCTGACTTCAAGGGCATCATCGACGCTTGGGGATAATGGCGTAAAGCCTGTGGTGGAATGGAGGAGAGCATATTTTATATATGATTTGTTGAATATGATGAAACATCTCTTTATTACAATATGTCTGGCATTGGTGGCTTTCGCTGCCAATGCACAGACTATTACAGATGAACTCCGACGCTCCAAGGACGGAGAGGGTACGGTAGTCATAAACCAAAGTCAGGAGATTGAACGTCTCGTGAATGCTGCAGATGTGCGCCGGCAGGCGGAAAAAGCACCGTCGGCAACAACATCAGAGCCGTCGACAGCAACCGCTCCGTCAACGGAGAGAGGCACTTCCACCACGGAAGGTGTAGCCACCACGGCGGAAACAGGAAAGAAGATAATGCGCCATAGTTACAAGACTACAGGCTACCGCATACAGATTTACAGCGGAGGGAACAAGCGTGCCGACCGCATCAAGTGTGAGCAGATTGCGCAAAGGGTGAAGGGCAGTTTCCCCAATCTCCCTGTTTATGTGCATTTCTATTCACCAAGCTGGAAGTGCCGCGTGGGAAATTTCACCAACCAGGAAGAGGCATCGGCTGTGCTTAAGCAGATACGTGCCATGGGATATTCACAGGCGTGTCTTGTCAAAGGAAAAATTAATGTTCAGTATTGATGACAGAGGAAGAAACATATTTGCGTCCGGGACTTGATGAACTTGCAGCACATTACAAGGAAATCCTCGGACTGCTTGGGGAAGACCCTGAGCGCGAGGGGCTTGAGAGAACCCCATTGCGTGTGGCAAAGGCGATGCAGTTCCTTACGAAAGGCTATGGACAGGATCCGAAAGCGATACTTGAAAAGGCACTGTTCCATGAGGAGTACAGCCACATGGTTATCGTCAAGGACATCAATTTCTACTCGATGTGCGAGCACCACATGCTGCCGTTCTATGGAAAAGTGCATGTGGCATACATCCCTAACGGCACAATCACAGGCCTTTCCAAGATAGCACGCGTTGTGGAAGTCTTCGCACGACGCCTGCAGGTGCAGGAACGCATGACACATCAGATTATGGAAATCATACAGGAGACTCTGCATCCCATGGGAGTGATGGTTGTCATAGAGGCGGAACACATGTGCATGCAGATGCGTGGCGTGGAGAAACAGAATTCCGTAACCACAACATCCGCATTCTCGGGTGTGTTCAAGGCACAGGAGACTCGTCAGGAATTCATGAACCTGATAAAGTGAGCTGGCTTTCCATGGATAGCCTTTTAGCGGTTATATGCCATCGTATGGGCGGTGGAGACCGGATATTTACAGGAAGAAAACAAAAATAAATCAACCATAAATCAAACTAACAATGACAGCAAAAGAACTTACTCTGCAGTCAGAAACCAACCGCAAACGCTTGGTGGAGATTGTCTACAATGGAGGTGCCGGCCATATCGGTGGCGACTTGTCATGCCTTAATGTGATGACAGCACTCTATTTCGATGTGATGAATGTGAACCCTGAAGATCCTAAAATGCCGGAACGCGACCGTTTCGTGCTTTCAAAGGGACATTGTGTTGAGGCTCTTTACAGTGTGCTGGAAGCAAAAGGCTTTATCACAAAGGAGCTTACGGACACTCTCGGACAGTTCAATTCCGTGCTTTCCGGTCACCCTACAATCGAGGTTCCGGGCATAGAGGTAAACTCCGGTGCACTCGGTCACGGTCTCCCTATCGGTGTTGGAATGGCTATTGCTGCAAAGATGGACAAGCAGCCATGGCGCACTTATGTCATGATGGGCGACGGCGAGCAGGGTGAAGGCTCTATATATGAGGCTGCCATGGCAGGCTCTAACTACAAGCTGGATAATCTTGTGGCAATCATTGACCGCAATCATCTTCAGATTTCCGGTAATACGGAGGATGTCATGAAGATTGATTCCGTAAAGGAACGCTGGACAGCTTTCGGCTGGGATGTCATTGAAATCAACGGCGACTCTTGCGAAGAGATTCTCAATGCGTTCCACTCTATCGACTACACTAATGGCAAGCCGCACCTCATCATCTCCCATACGACAAAGGGATATGGCATCTCTTATATGGAGAACATTGCGAAATGGCACCACGGCATGCCTAACCGGGAGCAGTACGAGCAGGCTGTAAATGAGATAAGCGCACGCATCGAAAGCCTGAAATAAGTAGTCTTCATGGCAGGAGATTATCATTTCCCTGCCCAATCCATCAACATTTAACCTAAAAATCGAAAGAAATGATTGCTTGTAGAAAAAGTTTTACCGATGAGCTTCTGCGTCTCGGTAAGCAAGACAAAGATATTATTGCCGTGACAAGTGACGCGCGCGGCTCAGTGACATTGGGCGATTTCGCCAACGAACTCCCTGAACAGTTTGTGGAGTGTGGCATCGCCGAGCAGGATGCTGTCGGCATTTCCGCCGGTCTGGCTCATTCGGGAAAGAAGGTTTTCTGCTGCGGACCGGCATGCTTCTATGTCGCACGCTCCTTGGAGCAGGTGAAGGTTGACCTTGCATACTCACAGAATCCTGTGACAATCCTTGGCGTATCGGGCGGTATTGCCTATGGCGCACTCGGTGCAACCCACCATTCTCTCCACGACATCGCTGCTCTCCGCACATTCCCTGGAATGTCTGTGTTCCTCCCTGCTGACGGTCAGCAGACAAAGGTTCTTGTCGGCAAACTTGTTGATTATAATCAGGCGGCTTATGTGCGTGTGGGACGTGCTGCCGTTCCTGAGGTTTATCCGGAGACAAAGACTGACTTCGAGATTGGCAAGGCTGAGCAGATTCATGACGGCGACGATGTCGCTATCATCGCTGTCGGTGAGCCGGTTTGGCACGCTCTTGAGGCAGCTAAGCGTCTTGAGGCTGACGGAATCCACGCCCGTGTGATAGACATGTCACTGGCAATCAAGCCATGCGACCGTGAGGCTGTCATCAAGGCGGCACGTGAGACAGGACGCATCATCACCGTAGAGGAACACTCTCGTTATGGAGGTCTTGGCGGTATGGTGGCAGAGATAGTCTGCGAGGAAGTTCCGGGAACAGAGCTGACAATCCTCGGTATTCCTGATGAGAACGCCGTACACGGCACTGACAAAGAGATTCGCCACTATTACGGACTCGATGCTGACGGCATCTATGAAGCGGTGAAAGAATGATTATCTCTATAGACCAGAGCACATCGGCTACAAAAGCCCTGCTCTTTGACGATAACTGCAAACTCCTGAAGCAGGTGGGCGTGCCTCACAAGCAGCACTATCCTCAGCCCGGTTGGGTGGAACATGATGCGGAGGAGATTTGGCAGAACACCATCGAGGCTATGAAAGAGGCTCTCTCTGCGCTCCCGGAAGGGGAGGGCATGGGTGAATCTCTCAGCGTTGCCATCACAAATCAGCGCGAAACGGTCGTCGTATGGCATCGTGAGACCGGCAAACCTGTCTGCAATGCTGTCGTATGGCAGTGCATGCGCGGACAGCAAATCTGTGACGAACTGAAGGCAAAAGGCTATGGAGACATGGTCAAGGAAAAGTCCGGACTTCTCATCGACCCGTATTTCGCAGGCTCGGGTGCCAAGTGGATTCTCGACAATGTCGAGGGTGCGCGTGCCTTGGCAGAGGAAGGCAAACTGTGTTTCGGCACGATTGACTCATGGCTTGTCTACAAACTGACAGGTGGAAAGGTTCATGCCACAGACTATACAAACGCTTCACGCACGATGCTGTTCAATGTCCACACTCTTGATTGGGACGACGAACTGCTTGAAATGCTGACCATTCCACGTTCAATGATGCCGACGGCTCTGCCTTGCGATGCCGTTTACGGTGAGGTGTGTGACGAAGTGCTTGCCGAATTGGGATGCAATGCCGACATAGTGAAGATTGCCGGAATCCTTGGCGACAGCCATGGCGCACTCAGTGGTCAGATGTGCTTCGCGGAAGGCTTCGGAAAGGCAACCTACGGCACAGGCTCTTCCGTAATGGTTAACATCGGTGAGAACTGTGCTCCTGCACCTGACGGTCTTGTGACCTCAGTGGGATTTTCTGCTCTTGGCAAGACTTTCTATGCCTTTGAGGGAAACATCCACTGCACAGGTGCCACACTTAACTGGCTTCGCGACCAGCTCCAGCTCATCAACGGCCCGCAGGAAGTGGAGGCAATGGCGACATCTGTCCCTGACAATGGCGGCGTTTATTTCGTTCCTGCGTTCTCAGGACTTGGCGCACCATGGTGGAATGCTGACGCAAAGGCATGCATCTCCGGCATGACTTTCGCCTCTATAAAGGCTCATGTGGTACGTGCCGCACTCGAAAGCATTGCCTATCAGGTGACCGACCTCATAAAGACCATGACCGAAAAGGCGGGAATCAATCTGAAGGAAGTTCGTGTCGACGGTGGTCCTACAAAGAACAAGTTCCTCATGCAGATGCAGTCCGATCTCCTGCAGGTGCCTGTTGTGCGTTCCGAAGTGGAGGATGCTTCAGCGTTCGGAGCACTCGTAATGAACCGTTTCGCCCTTGGCATATGGAAGACTTTTGACGAGGCACAGAAGGCATGGACAGCCCTTGAAGCCACAACTCCGGTACATACACCGGAGGATATGGCACCGGCGTATGCCGGATGGCAGAAGGCGGTGCAGAGCTTGCTGTAAAAATAACTTGGGTTGCAAGAGGAATTTCGTGATAAATCATGATTCATCATGATGAAACATGTTGCATCAACCCACAATCAATCACCCCATAATCCACAATCAACAACCCTAATACCTATTAATATTATGTATCAACCAGCTAAACCGGGAAAAGAGACTTTCGGTCTCATCATAGGCACACGTGCCTATTTCAACTTTGAACTTGCAATCGATGTGCGCAAGACTCTCATCAGTGAGCTTACAAAAGCAGGCTACGGCTATGTCCTTCTTGATGAAAACGAGACAGTTACAGCAGGCGCAATGGAGACTGTCGAGGACGGCAAGAAATGTGCTGAACTCTTCCGCAAGCATCGTGACGAGATTGACGGCATCATCGTTTCTCTTCCGAACTTCGGCTTCGAGATTGGCATCATCAACGCCATCTCACGTGCAGAGCTGAATGTACCTGTACTCGTTCAGGCTTGTGACGACGAGAACGATAAGGTAGACCTTGACCACCGCCGTGACTCTTTCTGCGGAAAGATCTCTGTTTGCAACAACCTCTACCAGTATGGCATTCCTTTCACTGACACAACTCTCCACACATACTCTATAAACTCTCCGCTGATGATGCAGGATGTCAACCGCTTTGCTGCCATTTGCCGCGTGGTGAAGAAGCTGACTCACTGCCGTGTGGGACAGATTGGCACACGTCCGCTTGGCTTCAACACTTGCCGTGCATCAGAGAAACTTCTTCAGGCTTCAGGCATAACAGTCGTTCCTGTCGACCTTTCCGAGATTCTCTACAATGCTGAGCGCGTGGCTGACGATGACCCAAAACTCATCGAAAAGATGGCTGCTATCCGCGGATATGCCACTGTTCCTGAGGCTTACGACGACAAAGTCAAGACACAGGCTAAGTTCGGTGTTGCTGTAGAGAACTGGATTGAGGCAAACGAAGTGGACTGCGTGGCAATGCAGTGCTGGGATTCTCTCGAAGTAAACTATGGCTGCGCTGCCTGTGTGACAATGTCCATGCTTGGCGAGAAGGGCATCCCTTGCGCTTGCGAGACAGACCTCGCCGGTGCTGTGGCTATGTATGCTCTGCACCTTGCTTCTGAGCTTGCTCCTGCTCTTGCAGACTGGAATAACAACTTTGCAGAAGACCGTGAGAAGTGTGTTGTCACACACTGTGGCAACTTCCCTAAGTCATTTATCCGTAACGAGATAAAGCTCGGTCCTCTCGGTGTGCTTGGCAGAACTCTCGGTAAGGTTCGCACCTTCGGAGCTGTCTATGGCAAGTGCACGGAAGGTGAGTTCACATATTTCCGTATCTCTACCGATGACACTCTCGGCTGCATCAAGGCTTACCTCGGTAAGGGCGAGATGACCAACGACCCATACGGCATGGACGGCTGCATCGCTGTCACTAAGGTGCCAAATCTCCAGGGACTGATGAAGTTTATTTGCAAGAATGGCTTCGAGCACCATGTCGCTATGGTACGTACAGATGTCGTTGAGATTCTTCGCGAGGCTATTGAGACATACCTCGGCTGGGATCTCTATGTACACGAATAATAATAAGGTTATAGGTTGTGGGTTTTAGGTTAATTAGTAATTAACAAAATCATCCTTAACCCACAACCATTAACCCACAACCAAAACAAATGAAATTCATTTCATGGAATGTAAACGGTCTGCGTGCATGCGTGGGGAAAGATTTTGAGAAATCTTTCCTTGCGCTTGACGCAGACTTTTTTTGTCTTCAGGAGACAAAGATGCAGGCGGGACAGCTTGATTTGCAGTTCGTCGGGTATAAGTCTTATTGGAACTATGCTGAGAAGAAAGGCTATTCAGGCACAGCCATTTATGCAAAGCATGAGCCACAGAATGTGATGTACGGCATGCGCCCAATCCTTGGTGACGATGTAGATGAGCATGAGCACGAAGGGCGTGTGATAACCCTTGAGTATGAGGACTTCTTCCTTACCACGGTCTATGTGCCGAATGCCCAGGACGGACTGCGCCGTTTGGACTACCGTATGCGTTGGGAAGACGATTTCCTGCGTTACATAAAGGCTTTGGACGAGAAGAAGCCTGTCATCTTCTGCGGTGACCTCAATGTCGCCCATGAGGAGATCGACCTTAAGAATCCGAAGACAAACCGCAGGAATGCGGGCTTTACTGACGAGGAGCGCGGTAAATTCTCCACCCTGCTGTCAAACGGTTTTGCGGACACGTTCCGCACCCTTCACCCCGAAGAGCAGACCTTCTCATGGTGGTCCTACCGTTTCCGTGCACGTGAGAAGAATGCAGGCTGGCGCATCGATTACTTTGTCGTGTCCGAGCGTCTTATGCCGAAAGTGGAAAGTGCTGCTATCCATACTGACATTTTTGGCAGCGACCACTGTCCTGTAGAACTTGTGCTGAAATAAAAAATCGCAATAATTCGTATGAGGATGTTGTTATTTTCTCATATGGATTCAGAATTTATGTAGATAAAATACAATGCGTGTTTGATATGTGACAGTATCGAACACGCATAACTGTTTTATGAATAGTAAGGTTAATGTATCTTAAAAGTAAAGCTGTTGGCTTAATTATTTTTGGTTATTAATAAAATAAAAGTTAACTTTGTTCTTGACTTTTTAGAGTCTTTGTCAAAATGTTGTGAATGAGAACGTGTTCTTGCAATGCAACATGACGAGGGCAGCCTGCGCCGGGTTGATGAGCGGACGCTTTGCAACGGATGGGTGGGAAAAGAAAAGTCAAGACATAATTAAGGCGTTTACTTAACGCTACGTTCGTGACGTATCAGAAATCTAGCAAATTTTAAGATACAAATATTAAAGTCGTGGACATAGCAACGGTAGATGCCCCGGGTGTGATTATATCACGACCTATCGTGGATTGGTGCAAAAGCCTCTTTTAAAAAGAAGGCCATATTGCACCATGAGATGGGTGTATTATATTCATATCGGCGTGGGCTCTGACGTTGTCTGTTCGACTTTAATAGGCAATTGCTAGAGCCTCTGATGCGTGGAATGGACAGCCGGAAGTTCTCACGCTTTTTTTGTGTCCTATTGAGTTGATTATATATTATTTATGTAGGACTATTCCGGCTCAGCCGACATTTATTTATGGGTGCATTGTTTGATATTATGTATTATGCCATTGGTAGCTTCTTCTTAGGAGTTATCCTTACTTTATGTGGCATGGTTCTTATGTTTTATCTTGTGAAGTCTTGGCGTAATAATGCAGAATACACTCCTGCAAGTTACATTGTCGGAGGCGTTCTGTTCTTTTTCCTTGCGTTTCAGACAGTTCTTCTTTGTGGTGCTGTAACGATAAAGTCGTATGTCGGTGATGTGGAAATATATGTAAATCATTTGGTTTCCGGAATTTCACAATCATCTGTATTGTCAAGCCAAGATAGTCAGGAGATACTTGATAGCATCAGTAATGAATTCCCGCTTGTCGGCTACTATGTCGATATTGCAGATTTCAGTGGGCATACTCCGCTTACAATTGCTGCATCTATGGCTGAGGAGTTGGGTAGCTACATGAATTGGTATATTCTGAGGCGATTGTTATGGATGTTGCTGTTCATTGCCATAGGCGCATTTGCTGTGATTAAGACAATGGATAAAAGTATGAAATATACGCAAAAGCGTGGCAGCACAACTAACAGGTATGTGTATGACGACTAACTTTCCGGTAGAAATAAACAAGTAATCAAATAACTTAATAAGAACAATAATTATGTCAAATCATCTTATCATTGGACTTGGAGGTACAGGTGGAAAAGTTCTCCGTGAATTCCGTAAGCGTGTGTACGAGGAATTTCGTAGTAACGACCCTTGCCATGGTGTGTTTTTGGATTATGTCTATGTCGACTCGTCACCTGCCGACCTTAACGACCGTTCAGGTTGGAAGGTAATAGGCAAAAGTGTTCATCTTGGTGAGGCTCAGAAAGTTAACATTAATGGCATGAACGCTTCCGTACTCCAGAACCTTGGGATGTATCCGGGTATGCAGAGTTTTATCAATGGCAATGACAAGTCATTGATGGACAGGCATATGGGACCGCTTATTACTGCCGGAATCGGAGGTCAGCGCCGTCGTTTGGGACGCATGCTGTTGGCTAACAACCTCAGTGATTCTGCCAACCAAAGCAATCTTAACAATGTGATTCATAATGCCGTGGTACGTTTGCAGAGCGCGTCAGGCGATAACGATGTGACTTTCCACATCTGTGCAGGTTTGGCAGGTGGAACAGGTTCGGGCTCGATTGTCGATGTCATTGCCCAGATACGAAAGCAATATCCTTATCAGGAGAGCACACGTGCATTCAAGATACGCCTTTTTGTGTACATGCCTGAGCGTAATATGGTTTATGCCAACCATGACAGCGGATTCTATCAGGCCAATGGCTATGCTGCTTTGCAGGAACTGAACGCCATCAGTACAGGATATTATGCTCCTGTAGACATTACAGGCGAGAAGGATGTCTACACTCAGGAAGTAAGGAAACTTATGGAGAGGCAGGAGTCTTTTGAGGCAGCCTATATTTACAGCAATGTGAATGAAGCTGGTAAGATGCTTGACTTGAGCCATGGACTTCCGGCATCTGTAGCTGATTTCATGTTCCAGACCATCGTTGCTGCCAACATGATCGGTGGTGCAGGCAAGATGGCAAGACTTGTGGGATGCGAGAATGACGGTGCCGGTCCTGAGCAGGATCAAAGCGGTGCTAAGACCAGAAGCCGTAAATTCCTGTCATTCGGTATCAGCCGCATAGAGTACCCTGAGTCAGAAATCAATGAGTATATGGTTTATAACTATGCCATCCAGGCTGCACGTCAGCTAACATACGACATGTGGCAGGAGGGTATAGGCTATGGTGAACGTTCCATAGAAGAGGTTGGCGCCGGATTCTTGGATGAAATCAAGAACCCAACAAACAGAGAACGCTTCAAATTGGCGAACTCTTATATCACCTTAGGACGCCCTATCATTGAGTCTTCCTCAACAAAACGGTGGAAAGACCTGACTACCACATGGGAAGACCGCACACAGCAAGATGCCGGTCTGGTGCAGTCGCAATATGAAAAGAAACAGTGGTTTGCCGAGTTTACAACACTGATTGACGCTTATTATGCCGATGGATTCCGTTCCCATGGTGTAGTGAAGTTCTATGATATACAGCGTCAGGAAATAAAAGCCTATGCTCGCAATATCCGTAGAGTGATAGAGAAAATCCTTTTTGATGAATGGACAAGTGGTGGAAAGGACAGCAAAAGCATATTGGCGATAGAGCGTTATGCACAGTTGCTGCGAACAGACTGTAATGACCGTATTGATACTTTTAAGCGGCAAATCGGAAATATGGAGGCAGAACTTGAAGAATATTCTGCTGCTGTCAAGGCTGCTGATACCGCTTGGAATAACATAGGCTGGCTTAAGGATGCGCTTACAAATGCGGCATCAAAGGTTTTTGCACAATACAAGACTGCAAAATGCAACTATTATACAACGTCCACACGCATACAGGCTTACCTCTATGGCATAACCCTCCTGCAAGAGATTATTGTGGAATTGGGCAACATGATAGAGGGAGTACAGGCATTTAAGAACGAGTTGAACGACATCTTGTCACAGGTGGTTGTTCAGGCAGGCACGAAATGCCAGGTGAATGCTGTTCAGGATGATGCTATTATCAAGAAATACGACCCGGAGAAAATACAGCAGTTGGGCAAATTGTATGCAACAAACTTTGAGTATCAAAGTGGCAATGCTGCCGAGATTCGTGCAAAAATGGTAGCGAACTTAGGCGAGGATGGTGAACATACATTTGCTAATCTGTATGATTCCATTGACCAGGAGACGGCTATGGGAATCATTTTGGATGTCTGCACAAAGAATGCCCGTGCCGCAATGGATGATTCTGCAAAGAACGACCCGATGATGAAGATGGTTGGGGTGAACATCCTTGACAAACTTAAGGTGGAATTGAACACAGAGGAAAAGATAGAGGCGTTTGTGAAGTCGTGTGTCAATTGGGCGCGTTCCTATGTACAGTTCAATCCGGAGGAGACAGGCAAGGTCATTGCAGGCAATTCGGGTAAGATGATGCCTATGGTACAGGTGGCTCTGCCAAAGGCGGAAAGCGACTCCACAGAGGCTTTCCGAAACAAACTCCTTGATGCCTTTGTGCAGAATGTTCCGGGATTTGTTCCTAACCTGGACACTGACTTGTCAATCAACTACAAGCCAAACCAAATGGTTGTGGTGTGTGCGAATGCCGGTTTCCCACTGCGCTATTTGGAGAACATGAAGACTTTGAAACAGAAATATGACCAACTGTTAGCTTCTCCTGAAGGTGAATTGAACAGGATGGTGCTTCATACCACAAGTTTTGCAAAGCCTCTTCCTTCACTCTTTGAACAAAGTGCGGTTGACTTGATGGAGAAAGCAAAGCGTCAGCTGATGCTGGCATTTGCATTTCAGATTGTCAAGCAGTGCCAAGATCCTGTCACAGGAGAAAGTTTCTATGCACTGCGAGTACCTGACGGAGACTTTGGTGATAGCTGGAATAAATTGGCAAAAGATTTCAAGAGTTGCTTGGAGGCACTGTCACAAAACTTCAAGAACTTTACTCTCGTAGAGGAACAGGTTGCAGCAGAGTTGAAGATACAGGCTCGCAGCAATGAGCAAAAGGCAAGCATGCGCAAGGCTGTTGGTGCTGTTGTGAAACAAGTGATTTTGCCAACAATGTGTGAAAACAATGAGTTTGACCCAACATATCTTAAATACAGAGATTTGGCAAAAGACATTTTCAATACGGAACTGAAAGAACTTTAATTTAAAAACTGAAAGACAAATGGCAAAGATAAAAGGAATATGCCGCAATGATGATTGTGACTTGGCGGCAGAAAGAGTTATCCAAGAGGTAGAGAAATCCAACTTTGTGTGTGAGGAATGTGGCAAACCGTTGGTTCCATTCGGCAATATATCTGATGGAGATAAAAACAAATGGAAGAAGAAAGCCGCCATTGTTGTTGCAGCATTGGCAGTGCTTGGTGGCGGTGGTTTCGCCCTTTCCCAAATGAGTGGCAGTGAGGAGAAAGCTCCTGAAGCGATCAATAAAGTTGATACGGCTAAAGTTGACTCTGTCAAAGCCGAGACAGCGACAGCTAAGGCAGAACCTGTCTCAGAACCTGTGAAGCCGGAGGCGGAGAAAAAGGAAGAGACAAAGCCTGCACCGGAGAAAACACAGCCTGCTGCTCCTAAGGGACCGTCTGTCTCATGGGGCAAATATACCGGTCCTGCCAATGGACTTGGTGGCACTATCCGTGTGACAAAGTCATACACTCTCGACCTGAACAGTATGGATGGCGATGTCCTTGAACTTAATCCGGGCGACGAGATACAGAACACACAGTTCAAGAACGGACAGCTGCGTGGAGGTGTATGGGTGCATGGCGGTAAGCGCAGGTTCTTCAACAGATAATCTTTGATGCTGATGGCACAGCCATTTATGATAATAAAGCGTTTGTCGGCACTCCTCGTTTTGGGAGTGCTGGCAAACGTATGCTCTTTTGCTGCTTCCGGATTCCACTCCAATCTCTTGCAGGAAATGGCAGAAGTATCGGGTATAAGGCCTCAGATTGACAAACTTACGGACGGCTGGTATTATGATGTGTTCTCTTATAAGAACCGCCCGCTGACAGTGGTTGTGAACAACGATGAGGTTGTGCATGTCGGTTACACAATCTTCTCTCCTATGCAGAGGGGATTTGTTGGCAGAGATATTGCTGATTTTGTTGAAAGATATTGGCTGTCAACCGATTTGCCATTGAAACGTCTGAAGCCCGTCGGACAACAAATGCGTGAGGACAGAGTCGTTTTTGCCAAAGGCTCTCTGCCGGTAATTGACAAGTTGCAAGGAGATTCAACTTTGTCTGTGCAGACATCAATGGATTTTGAGAGGCGTTATGTCATTACTTGGAAGAAAGACGGTGTTACAGTATGTGCATTGAGCTTCCCTGTCGATAATGAACTGCTCAGTGGCAGAAACCTTATCGAAAATGACCAAAGGTTGGCTGATGACATTCTTCGTGCAAGACAAAGTCCGGAGGTGCAGGATACTATTGTAAATGGTGATGTGCTGCAACATTCTCAGGAGCATGGCTATTATGTGCTGCCGGGTGAAAGCTATTACATGGATTCGCTTACAGGCAACCGTTATTTCCGGAGGGACAAGAAAAAGAGACTGTTCCACTTGCTGAATACTCCTGAATATAAGTTTGAAACCATAGCGAACATGTTGACCGGCACAGACTTGCCTCAGGCAGAGAACTATACGCTTACTCTCAGGCAGCAGACCTATAATTACCAACAGAAGATTGTCACGACTTCATTAAGGCAATATGTCTCGTTTTGCCTGCAGAACGGTTGTACTCCTTATGTCGGGCTTATAAGTGAGACCGGCAACATCGTGGAGGTTGAGCTTGTGATGCGCAATGTAGCCTTGGGATATGCACATGTGACGAAACTGTCATTCGATACCGCACAAATGGGTGAGGGCAGGGGTACAGTGTCCGGACGACTGAACGCGTATGTCCCGACTGCCAATGTCAAGAATCTGTTCAAAGACTTAAAAACAAAATGAAAGAGTAATGAGAAAGATATTTTTATTTTTAGTGGCAACGCTGGCATTCCTCCCACATCTTTCCATAGCTGCAATGGCACAGAATGGAGAGTCACCTTCCAAGACCATCAACAAGATTAAGCGTGATGGCAGCTATGTGTATGCGGAAGCTACAGCAAAGACAAGGGAAGAGGCTGCTGAGGCTGCAAAGCAGTTGCTGCTGATAGAGATTAGCCAGTATGTGGCAACAAAGAAGAAATTCTCAGGAGCCGACCAGGTGCTTATCAAGGACATGCAGACAGAAAGCCAGTCCATAGAGATGCCACGTGGAGACATGACAAGGATTTTCCTGTATGTGAAGAAAAATGACCTTATTGCCGCTGAAACTGTTGAGGCTGTCAATCAGAAAACTCTCAATGCTATCACGCCGAGACCGGAACCCAAGAAGGTCAAAGAGGAAAAGAAAGCAGCCCCGGCACGTAAGGAAGAGGTAACCGAGCCTGTGACCGACAATGTGTTGGCAATAAATGATGCTTCATTGAAAGATTGGCATAAGAAACTTATACAAGACGTGATGGGCAAGCAGGATTTCCACAAGGTCAAGCTGGCTCTAAACAAGTACAAGTCACAATATAAGGTTAAACGCCTTGGCAGTAATGAAACATCTTGCCCAACTCCAAGCGAGGCGTTTTACGTGGTGTTTGGAGACGGTGGGAGCATCGTGCAGTTCATAAGTGCCGATGCAGGCTCAGGGCGTATAGATTATGTGTCAGGCAAGGCTGCCGATACTGTAGGCATAGAGTCAAAAAAGCATGTGTGGTTTACGCTTTCTAAATAAACAAAACTTATATAACAATGAAAAAACTTATATATTTATTTCTCTTTCCATTGGTCTTCTGTGGCAATCTTTTCGCACAGAACCAAGTGTCCTTTGAAATAGACAAAAATGAAGGAGTGCCATCGGGTATGCCTGTTGCTGTCATGGAGATGAATACGGCACGATTGCTCACAGCCATCAACAAGGCAGAGGCAGCAAAGTCTGATGAACTGGATTTCTCCGGCATCAACATGACGAATGATGCAAAGAACAGCTTGGCAATGATGTGGGCGAATGTTCATTTCAGAGTCATGGATGACGACATTTTCCAGAAATGCCTGTCGCTGAAAGCCAACGGACGTGTGCGTGGCTATGAGGTGGCAAACATTGCCATAGAGATGATTCCGTTGACTGATGAATATGAGGAGAGCCGTACTCAGGAGATAACCATCAGCTATGACAAAGGCGGAAGGATTGATGATATTGTCATCTCAATGGGCAAGCACCAGTACACATCTTTGATGAAAGGCGCGGTGACGCTTGATGACTATGACCGCCGCATGCAGATTCTCCATTATGTGGAGCAGTTCCGCACGGCTTACTGCCAGAAGGATATGACTTTCCTTAATAATGTCTTCAGCGACGATGCACTCATCATAACAGGTAAGCGCACAATGACCAGAGTAAAGGATGGTCGTGGCATGGTTGCCAAGACAGAATACACCAAGCAGTCAAAGGCACAGTATCTCGCAAATCTTGCAAAAACATTCAAAAAAAACAAGTACATCAATGTAAAGTTTGATGAAATCGAGGTTGAGAACAATCCTTTGCATACTCACATGTATGGAGTGACATTGAAACAGAAATGGAACTCTTCCACATACAGTGACGAAGGCATAGTCTTCCTGCTTTGGGATTTCTCCAACGAGGAAGCTCCGAAGATTTATGTGCGTACATGGCAGCATATAGATGACCCAAACAGATTCAAGACAACTGATTTCGAATTCTAACCAATAAAAGTGATTTTATGAAACACAGATTAGTGTTTTTGCTGGTAACATTCTTCCTTTTAGCCTCTGAATCCTATGCCCAGTTGAAGGTTTCAACCCCATGCTACAAGAAGGATGGAGACCTCTCTGCTACCACAGAGGCGCAGAACAGACCATCAAAGAATGCTTATGGACAGAATCTTCCGTTTGCCTTGGTTCGTGTAGGCTTGGCGGAAGAGAATGTAAAGTTTGAGGGAAAGGGCGTCATCGAGAGCGAGTTCCGTGACAATGAGTATTGGGTCAGATTGCTGAGCACGGCAAAGGAGATGACCATAAAATCCCCACTGCATGAGCCGTTGATTTACAGATTCCCCGTACAGCTTGAAGACAATGCCACTTATATCATGTCCATAAACAAGGTATTGGGCAAGCTGGAAATATCAAGCAATCTTGGCTCAAAGGCTAAAGTCTACATTGACGGTCGTCTGGTAAGCGAGGTTACCCCTTTTGTCTTTGAAGGCGAAAAGGGGGAGCATGAACTGCTTGTCAAAGCCGATGGTTATGCCGATGAGAAACGCGCTGTGAAAATCCCTGCCAACGGAACTGTAAAGATAACTGTCAATCTTAATGTGGAAGGCTCTCTGAAGGTTGGCAATGTCAGCTATGGTGAGATAGCTGTTCAAAATGTCTCGTTCTCCATGGGTGACAATAGTTTCTATTATGGTCGCCCGGTGCATGCTGTACAGCTCCGCCCGTTCAACATTGGCAAGGCAATGGTCTCCGCATCGTTATGGAAGAGTGTGATGGGAGAGATTGACGAGAACATGATAGGTGCAAACGGGCAGGTTGTCAATGTGACTTACAGCCAATGTTTGGATTTCATCACATTGCTGAATGAGAAGACCGGCAAGTCCTACCGCTTGCCTACCGAAGCAGAATGGGAGTATTGCGCCAAGAACGCCGGCAAACTCGGCATGGAGGATATGACAAAGTGCCGTGAATGGTGTTCGGACTGGTTCGGCCATTATGCACAGTCAGGACCTTCGCCACAGGGGCCGGCAACCGGTTTCCTGCGTGTCGTCAGAGGAGCAGATGGTCCGGGATCCTATTTTACTGTGAGCAGTGCCACATGGCGTGGACAGATGAATCCGGAATTATCTGCCAAGGATGTTTCTTTCCGTTTGGCATCCGATAACTAATAAACTGAAACAACTACTAAAAAAAAGATTATGAGAGCAAGAGAATTTCTTTTGACAGCATTTGCTGCTTTGATAGCAATGTCTGCCAACGCGCAAGTGGAAAAAGTTTACATGAACCCTGTACAGTCTGCTGTCTCTCTGGACAGCAACAAGAAAAACCGCCTGCAGACGAAACTGATTATGGGTATGAGCAAAGCACATACCCTGAAGACAACAAAGGGGCAGACGCTGACTGCCAACGGCCAACTGGCTTCCGATGGATATAAGTATGCACTCAACGTAAAGGTCACAGAGGCGTCACACAAGCAGGATGAGGAACTTTTCTCAAGCAAGAAGAAGGACACCTATACTGCCACCGTGAAGATGAATGTTGCCTTGGTTGACGTTACAAACGGCAAGGAGGTTGCGAACTCCGTCTTTGAGTGTTCTGCCAGCAACAAGGACATCAACACAGCCTACTATAAGGCTTTCAATACTGTTGACGAGGACATAATCGACTTCATTGACAACAGTCTGCCGGTCACGGCTGAGATGATAGAAATCTATCAAAGTGATGTTGACAAGGAGGATGCCGAAGCTAAGGGCGTAAAGGTCAACAAAGGCTCTGCCTCCGGTGTGCGTCGTGACATGATGTTCACTGTCTACAAAGAGGTTGGAGGCAACAGGACGGAAATCGGCAAGGCACGTTGTGAGCAGGTGCTCAGTGCCGATGAGTCTTTGCTGAAGGTCTACGGCAAGGAGGATGGCGACAAGACTGTTGCCGAGTTGTTCAAGAACATGGACGGCTCATTCAATGTGGTGTTCGTGTCACGCTCCAAGAAACTATGGGGAAAATTGGGCTCCGGTGTGACAAAGGTGTTCAAGAAGGATGAGCGCACCAACTACTATGAGCCGAACCTTGACCGTCAGGCAAAACTCAAGGTTGGACTTATGGGCATCACTGCTGCAAACTCCGGTGTGACAAAGGATGCTTTGGAACTCCTTGCATCTGAGACTGTGGAAGGTTTGTCAAAGGTGACAACCATCGACTTCGTCCGGCAGCTGCATCCTACTCTTGAAGCTGCCCGGAAGGCGGGTCTCGACGGACTTATCAACATCACTTTCGACAAACTTGACCAGACGACAAGCAAGACAAAGGAAGGCAAGACAAATTATGAGTCTCACGCCTACATCTCAATAGAAGGTATAAATGTGCATGAAGGCTCATGGATAGAGATGACCGATGCCGACCAGCCGCACTCCTCAATGGAAAATGCTGCAGAAGCTGTGAAGAAGGCTGTGGACGCCATGGATGACCACATCAAGAAATTTGCCGAGGATGTGTTCCCTGTTGCCGGCAAGGTCATGGAAATAAAGGAGGCAAAAGACTATGTGGACAAGAAATCAAAGAAAAAGAAGAATGAGGAAGAAAATGCCCAGCCTGCCAAGCAGCGTGGCTCTGTGAAAGCTGCATCCATAAGCATCGGCTCAAATGTCGGAGTGCGCAAGAACATGATGTTTGACATCTACAAGCAGATAAAAGGTGTCGGTGCGGACTCACGCGTGTTCCTTGGAACTGGAAAAGTCAGCGAGAATCCGTCGGCAACTGAGGCTGTAATCAAAATCAAGGGCTCAAAGAAGGGCGATGAGGTGATTTATGACATATTGAAGAACGCTACTGATGATTCAATAGAGATTATCGTCATTTCACGTGCCTTTGACGGAATTGGCGGTTTCCTGAACAGATTGTTGTAATGCAAAAAGTAACGTATGAGACTATTATTTGGAATCCTGTTCGCACTGTCGGTAATGCCGTTGTTCGGCAAAAGCGACGTGGTCTATCTGGAGAAGGTAGGCAATGGAGGGACACGCGTGTTCTCTGTTGTTGTCCCTGTGATGGACAAAGAGGCTGAGACTATTGACTTGGCAAAGCGCACACTGATAGATGCGTTGCTCTTTGAAGGTGTGGAGAACTACAATGGCGGTTTCCCGCTTGTGTCGAATCCTGAGCATATCTATGCCAAGGAGATGGTTGACCCTGGCAAAGGGCAGTACCGCATCTACAGCAAGGAAATCTATTATGAGAACCGTAGCAGTAAATCATTGGCATACTTCACCATTGTGCTGAACCATTTCAATTTGCTGAGGGTGCTGAACATGCGCAAAGCAATGGACACTCCATTTGCGGAGTAACCGTGAAAAGCGGTGTGCAGCTTGTTTCATGCCATGAAAGAACTTGCACATCGGAGAATGTTTTTAATTTAATCAGGGGTAGTAATGAATTGTGAAAGTCATTACTACCCCTTTGTTTTGTCAATATGTAAGCAAAGTGCGCCTGTTGCTTGCAAAATGTTACGTATCTTAGTGCTTGTTGCAAACTAAAAAATCAATAAATGTCAAAATGTGATTACCGTGACGGAAGGTAACGCTTTGCATTGCAAAAGGTAACACTTTACTTGATGAAAGGTTACCTTTCGCACAGTAAAAGGTAACCTATCATAGTGTCATTCTCATGTACTGTTCTCATTGTTCAAAATTTTGCGGAATGCAACTTTTATGACAACGATTTATAGTAAGACAGAATTGATTTGCATTATTTTCGCAAATCAATCCAGTTTGACTATAAATAGGATAGCAATTCAAAGTGCCTGATTTCAAGCCCCCGTTTAACAGTGCTTGAAAACAAGTGTTTTTGCGCAGCAGAATAGTCATAAAAACATAATACAAATGTTAATTAACAAGAAAACTCACGCCATATACGTTAAACTTTGTTACCCCCCCCTAAAAAGGGTTAATTGAGAAGAAATATATGTACCTTTGTTGCCTGAATATATGATTATCCGACAGAATATTGTGTATCCATATTCACATCGACATGGACAGGTGGAGAAGCAACAGACAATCACATATATGGATTCCACTGAAGGCTCACAGTGTGTTGAACCGGGAGGGACAGAGAAAAAATTATATCAAACTCATATAACAAATAGTATTATCATGAAAAGAAATGTATTCTGCAAGACACTGCTCAGGCTTGGCCTGATGTGTCTCTTCTTCATTGCCATTCCGCAACGCTCCGCAGCACAGGGTGATGCCGAAAAGGCTAATTTCACGGGCGCGGGTCTTGACATTGACAAAGATGGAGATATTACTTTCGCCAATCCGGATTCCCAAACTTTTCCGGACATCTTAGACTCAAATGCTTCCCGAGTGCTTTTGTACAATGTGGGCAGGGACATGTTCCTCAATGCCGGAGGCTTCTGGGGCACACGTACCGCAACCTTCACCGTGGGACTGCCGGTGATTATGTCAAGGACACGGAATGGTCAAATATGGAATAGGTATTATACTTATTATTTCCGTGGTCCGTTTGACAACGGCAACGGAACGGATGTCGGCTCACTTATGGCTTTTGTGAATGACCAGAGACAGTCCAGACGAGGAGTCTTCTGGGACAGAGGCACAAAGTCAGGAGCAGACATAAACAATCCTGCCTGGAGATTTGAAGAGGTGACAAGCGAGTCAACCGCTACCGACAAGGTTTATAGGATATACGTTACCGTAGACAACACCAAATACTATCTGTGCTCAGGCTGTCCCATGAGTGTCCATGTCTTCAAAAACGGAAATGACAATCTTGTAAGGGCGCTTACAGACAGCGAACGTCAGAACATAAAATACATTGGCGAGGATGGAACAGAGCAAACTGGTTTGCCTATAGAAAACACCTACTGGAAGCTGACGAAAGAAAGAACATTGGAAAGCTCGTTCGAAGAGGATTACAAGGACGCGATTCTTGCTGACGCCACATTCCTGCTGCGCGCACAGGGCTTCAATATCTCGAACATATACAGTGCGACCGAAAGTGTTGAAAAATATGGCAGAGGATGGCAGACAAAAGGAAAGGTGCAGTACGAGACAAGTTTCTCTGCCGCATTCCCGAATCAGAGTGCGACACGTTTGCATGAAGCGCTGAGTCCTAACTTCGGCATGTTCCAGTGTGCCGGACTCCGCAATGCCGAAAAAGGTGCAAAACTTTGCCAGAAAGTGACGCTGAGCAAACCAGGATGGTACATGGTTGAGTGCCAGGGATTCTACAATGACGCCGGCGGGCAGGATGGCAAAGCGGTGCTGTACGCGAAATTCCTTGACGAGAATGGCAACAATCCTGCCATAAATTCCGTAGCGTATGCAACAACACCGCTGCTCAAGAAGTCCTATGCGGAGGATGCCAAAATCATGGGTAAGTTCGAGCAGACTCTCAACACTGAGACATTCTTGGATCTTAGCAGCAATAATGAGAACTGTCCGCAAGACGACACATACAAGAATCTTCTTGCCGGTGGCATCGGTGACAGTAAAATCTCCAACAAGGTAGAGGCAGGTGTGGCGTTCTACTCAAAGCTCTATCCTAACCAGGTAATGGTATACGCAGCCTTCGAAGAAGGAAAGACAAAGGACATGGAAATCGGTATAGAACTGCCGGACGGTCTGACGACCAATGAAACAAGTAATGCCGATGCGCCGAATAACGACTATGTCTATGTCGATGACTTCCGTGTGAAGTATCTTGGACTGAGCTTCGCCGTCAGCGATGAATGGAATGATTTCAGGACTCCGGGAATTGTTGGAGAAGACCAAGAAGACTATACAGACCATTATAACCAGAAGGCGATGGTCTTCAAGCGCAACCTCACCACTGGAAAGTGGAACCCCATCTGTCTGCCTGTCGACCTCCAAAAATGGCAGCTGAGAAGCGCGTTCTCCGCAGAGGTGAAATTGTCAAGGATGAAGGACACGCCTGTAAAGGACGGACGCATAGAGTTTGAGCTCGTTGACCTTGAGAATGCACTGGAAGACGAGGTTGTGCTCAAGCGTGGCGAGTGCTACCTCATCAAGCCGGGTGTGGGAAGCCTTATCGAGGACAATAGTATTACTGTAGGTAACATCAACAATAACAATGTTTTCCCACCGTACTACATCATCCCGAAAGTAACGCTCACGAAATCGGAGCTTGAGGATGTCATTGGCATCAACAGTACATCTGTGGTCTATAAGAAGTTCCACTCTTTGGATTATGACAGAGACGGCGGTTCCTCCTACGTAAGGGACAAATTCTACAAGCTCGCCGGTACGAAATACCAGGACTGTCAGCTGGACCTCTATGCTACCTTTGAGAATGAGGCAGAGGCACCGGCAAACTCCTATGTGTTCCATAAAGGCGCCCTCTACCATGTCACGAAGGCAACAAAGGTTCCGGGCTACAGCTGGTGGATAGTGGACAAGCATCAGGATGTGGAACAGGTGGGTCTGCAGGCAAAGCGCCACCTGCTGTCCTTCGATGACGGTGGCACAGCCACAGGCATAGAGGAAATTGATTCAGGCATCACTGTACGTGAAGGCGTGGAGGCTGTCTACAACCTCTGGGGACAGGCAGTCCGCTGCGGCACAACAGACCTCAGCGGTCTCCCAAGCGGAATCTATATAGTAGACGGAAAGAAGGTTTCTGTAAAATAATGACACCCATGCCGGCAGGCGGAAAATCCTGTCTGCCGGCATAACAAAAAACTATGGAAAATCAATCAAAAAAAGAGGACAAGACAATGAAACAGAAGAAACCATACATAGCTCCTAAAATCGAGATAATCCCAATGGAGGAGAATCTCATGGATCATGCCTCAAAAGTCTATGTCGACTTCGGTGACGGTACAGGCGAGGATATCCCCATTATCGAGGGCGATATCCCGGAGGAGGCGAAGGAGAGCCCGTACTCCGGTGCTTGGGAGCTCTAAGGAGGCAGATGCATGTGTGAAAGCAGGGATGTCGCCAATCAGAAAAAAAACAAATAGCAGAATGTACCTTTTCTCTCATGAAAGAGCCGGCAAGACATTCCTGCACACACACACATGTTTCAGGAACAGTTATTTTATCTTATACCATGATAACCGATCAAAGCCGTGACATTGTCTGTTGAAGACCGTGTCTGTTCACGGTTGTAATTATCTATTAGTAAAAAACGGTTTATAGTGTGTGAAAAAGAGAGAGAAACGCAGCCTGAGGACCGGGAGGTCCGCAGGGTTGCGTATTTTTTTTTATGCTTTCATGATATAGTCAAACAGAATTGATTTGCGAAAATATGCACGTGCATTGCTCATGGTTTCCAAATTATTCCCAATGATTGCGTTTTGCAAGACATTACCGGTTGATTATGCAATATTGTGTATGAGTATGAATAATATGCAATATTGCGTATGAGTAGGAGTATGAATATGAATAATATGCGGTATGGTTGTGTTGTCCGATTTCCTCATCAAGTGTGGCGGAGCCACAGCCCTTATGGTACCCCCTCGCTTTAGCGATGGGGCTGATACTCTGCATGATAAGCCGTGTGGCAGCGCCACACTCTTTTCTGCTTCATCTCCGCGCAGTTGCATGGGATTGGCTTGCGGCGTTTTTACCGCCTGTGTTTCCGGCATAAAGGAGTGTGGATCCACCACACAGCGTTTGAGTTTCTTTACAGTCCTCACGGCTAAAGCCGGAGGTGGTTGAGCTTTGCTCTACCTCCCCTCGCCACGGCATAGCTGAAACAAGTTTCGCTCTGCTCGTTTGGCTTATCGGGGACGTTTCCCGTAAGGGTTGTGGCTCCGCCACACTTTGCATGGAGATGGTGACAATAAGGCATGAGTGTTTTCGCAATCCAATTTTGGGTGACTATACAATAAGGTATATATGTGGTTTCGCAAATCAATTTTGTTTGACTATAAGTTGATGCAATGACTGCCAAAGAATAAGGTTGCTAATATTGAAGTGTCAGCTAGTATAAAAGGGGCAACCATTGTTTTCTAATTTCTGTCTTTTGGTATTTTTAGAAAAACATCCTGAAAAACTCAACTGCATTCAATGTATTTGTTTTTATTGGGCATTGGCACCATAAATGATTTCTCATTTTAGTAACTATGTGCGGTGGGTAAATTATTCTTCATGTAGATTCAGAGGATTACTGTGAATAATCAGCAGAAGCATCGGCATAAAATCATGAAAAACAGCAGGTATATGGGTAGATACCCCTATTGATACCCCTATAAAATTTGGAATCGCTTGTGAAATGTTGTACCTTTGCAGCGTCTTTGTAAGACAAGTGTTCTTTGACAGATTTGCCATACAATATTATATTATAGTGCCGGGAGAATGCCGTGGGATGTTTTTGTTAAGCCAACCGGGTAGAGCCGAGTAGTGCTTGTGCTATGCCATGGTGAGAATGGGGCGAACAGACATAACAAAAAATCTCGCCACCAAAAACAATGGTGGCGAGATTTGAGTTCTCATTAATCGAAGATTGCCGATGTGGAAATGAATCCCCGGCGGCACATCTTATCGGCGGAGACCGAGAGCCTTGATGATGGCGCGATAGCGATTGATGTCGCGGTCGTAGAGGTAATCAAGGAGTGCACGACGCTTGCCGACGAGCTTTGTCAGTGAACGTGCTGTCCTGAAATCCTTGTGGTTAGCCTTCAGGTGCTCTGTAAGGTGCTTGATGCGGAAAGTGAAGAGTGCAATCTGGCTCTCTGCTGAACCAGTGTCAGTTGTTGACTTTCCGTACTGTGTGAAGATCTCTGCCTTCTTTGTTGGATCTAAATACATGAATTTAGTGTGATTAATGGTTTGTTAATTACGTTCTTCTGATGTCTCCGCAACCTTAATCGAAGCCGCGTACATCATCGAATGCAGCATCTCTTAGTGAAAATGCGTTGCAAAATTACAACTTTTTCCTCTATCAGCAAAATATTTAATATATTTTTTGTAATTTTGCACCGAAAATAATAATAAATTATGTTGTAACCACATGCTTTTCTTTCCCAAATGGGCAATGGAATTGGTTTTCATGCTGTTGTGGCAGGAGGGCGAGGGTGGAATGAAATTGTGTTTCGTGGAAACACCAGAAAGATTATGCAGGATATTAGAAATATCGCAATTATTGCGCATGTCGACCATGGCAAGACTACTTTGGTTGACAAGATGATGCTTGCGGGAAAGCTTTTCCGTGACGGTCAGAACAATTCCGGCCAAGTGCTTGATGCCAATGACCTTGAGAGAGAACGTGGTATCACAATTTTGTCGAAGAATGTCTCTATAAATTGGAAAGGAACCAAAATCAACATCATCGATACTCCGGGACACTCCGATTTCGGTGGTGAGGTGGAGCGAGTGCTGAATATGGCTGACGGCTGTATTCTGCTCGTTGACGCTTTTGAAGGTCCGATGCCACAGACTCGTTTTGTGTTGCAGAAGGCTTTGGAGATTGGGTTGAAGCCGATTGTTGTTGTGAACAAGGTTGACAAGCCAAACTGTCGTCCGGAGGAAGTCTATGAGATGGTCTTTGACCTGATGTTCTCTCTTGATGCTACAGAGGAGCAGCTTGATTTCCCTGTGGTATATGGCTCTGCCAAGAACGGCTGGATGTCTGAGGATTATAATTCTCCTACTGACAATATCGACTATCTGTTAGACAAGATTGTTGAGGTTATCCCTGCTCCGACTGTGCTTGAGGGTACTCCGCAGATGCTCATAACATCTTTGGACTACTCAAATTATACAGGTCGTATTGCTGTCGGACGTGTTCATCGCGGTTCGCTGAAGGAGGGCATGAATGTCACTATTGCCCACCGTGACGGCAGTATGGAGAAGACACGCATAAAGGAGGTGCATGTCTTTGAGGGCATGTCACATGCCAAGGCTGCGGAAGTTCAGAGTGGTGACATCTGTGCGATTATTGGTTTGGAGAAGTTCGAGATTGGCGACACTATCTGTGATTTCGAAAATCCGGAGCCGATGGAGCCGATTGCTATCGACGAACCGACAATGTCTATGCTCTTCACTATCAACGATTCTCCTTTCTTCGGCAAAGAAGGCAAGTTCGTCACTTCACGTCACATCAATGACCGTTTGGAAAAGGAACTTGAGAAAAACCTTGCCCTACGTGTAGAGCCTTTTGGAGACTCCACCGACAAGTGGATTGTCAGCGGGCGTGGTGTGCTCCATCTCTCTGTCCTTATCGAGACAATGCGTCGTGAAGGATATGAGTTGCAGGTGGGGCAACCTACTGTAATCTACAAAGAGATTGACGGTGTGAGGTGTGAGCCTATCGAGGAACTTACAATCAATGTGCCTGAGGAGTTCTCTTCCAAGATGATTGACATGGTGACACGCCGTAAGGGTGAGATGACTTCCATGGAAGCTCAGGGCGACCGCGTGAACATTGAATTTGACATACCTTCACGTGGCATCATGGGACTTCGTACAAATGTCCTTACAGCGTCACAGGGTGAGGCTATTATGGCACACCGTTTCAAAAAGTATGAGCCGTATAAGGGAGATATTCTCCGTCGTACAAATGGTTCCATGATTGCTCTTGAGACAGGTAATGCATTTGCCTACTCCATAGACAAACTGCAGGACAGAGGAAAGTTTTTCATCGACCCGGGGGAGGATGTTTACTACGGTCAGGTTGTGGGCGAGCATGTCCATGACAATGACCTTGTAATCAATGTGACCAAGGCAAAGCAGTTGACCAATGTCCGTGCGTCAGGTTCTGACGATAAGGCACGCATCATTCCCAAAACTGTCCTCTCGCTGGAGGAATGTCTGGAATATATCAAGGCCGATGAGCTTGTGGAGGTGACACCGAAATCTATGCGCATACGCAAGACAATCCTTGACCACAACGAGCGTAAGAAGGCGAACAAGGACTGACCTTAATAAATAATAATATAGGCGGCGGATTGTACGGACATGTGACGTGCATATTACTGCCGCCCACTTATAACTGAAAATGAAACAAACCAACTACTACCTATTTGATTGGATGGACTTCGATGAAAGTCTGTCAAAGGATGAGTCATTGTGGAAAGCCTATACCTCCACCGAGGTGAAGGCTGTCGATGGCGACATACATATCACTGTGCCTTATCAGAAGCAGGTGCTGCAGGAAGATATGCTTGCCGACACAGATGTGCCACAGAGGGATTATATATTGATTCTCCGTGCATACGGCGATTCCATTGTCCGTATGTTCACATCTATGGTAGATGATGAGATGAAGGACACCGGCAGTTATATGTTGGAGCTTGACAAGGCTTTGACGCATAAGCCGTTGTCTGTTGAGTTTGCAGATAATGTCTATACCATAAAGGATAATGACGGTAGGACACGCGCAAGGATTGACATCACACCGTACAACACAGAATGGTGGAGCGACCTGCAACCCGGACCGCAGCCGACAATACATCTTACGGTGTATCCTGACGGTAATCTTGCAAAGGGTGTGGAACTGAGTGATGACCATTTCTCTCCTCCGCGCTATGATGCGCTGCCGATAGGCTTCTGCCTTACAGAAGGCAAGCCCGACCGTGCTACAGTCTCTTTCAAATGTGAGGCAGATGAATGCTTTGTAGGCACGGGCGAGCGCTTCCGTAAGATGGACCTTTCCGGTCAGACATTCTATTTGAAGAACCAGGACGGACAGGGTGTGAACAATAGGCGGGCATATAAGAATATTCCGTTCTATATGTCAAGCCGTATGTATGGTGTGTTTTACCACACTTCTGACTATTGCCGCCTTTCGCTTGCCGACCATTCAAGCCGCTCTGTGCAGTTCCGCAACGACCGTGCGACGATTGACACATTCATCATCGGTGGCGAGACTCCGGAGCGCATTCTGTTCCATTATCGTCAGTTGACAGGCTTCCCTCCGATGCTCCCGATTTGGTCGTTTGGTATATGGATGTCACGCATGACATATTTCTCTGCTGACGAGGTGGACGAGATTTGTGACAGGCTGCGTGCCGAGCATTATCCATGTGATGTGATTCATCTGGACACAGGCTGGTTCCGCACAGACTGGCTTTGCGAATGGAAATTCAATCCGGAACGTTTCCCAAATCCGGAACGTTTCCTGAAGCGTCTTTCTGATAATGGTTATAAGGTTTCGCTTTGGCAGCTGCCTTACGTTGCCAACGGTGCAGAGCAGATTGAAGAGACAAAGGCAAACAAATATATCTCCACACCTACAGGAGGTTGGGAGAACGCTGCCGGGACATCCGGTGCATCAAACTTCTCAACCCTTGACTATGCCGGCACGATAGATTTCACTTCCGAGAAAGCCACAGAGTGGTATAAAGGTCTGTTGAAGAATCTGCTTGACATGGGTGTGAAATGCATAAAGACCGATTTTGGTGAGAATATTCACATGGATGCTACTTACGAGTCCATGACACCGGAGCAGCTTAACAACATCTACTCATTGCTGTACCAGAAGGCTGCTTATGAGGTAACAAAGGATGTCACAGGCGACGGCATTGTCTGGGCACGTGCTGCATGGGCAGGTTGTCAACGCTATCCTTTGCATTGGGGCGGTGACTCTGAGAGTTCATGGGCAGGACTGGCAGGTTCTCTGAAAGGCGGCTTGCATTTCGGTCTTTCAGGCTTTGCATTCTGGAGCCATGATGTGCCGGGCTTCCATAGTGAGCCGGACTTCATGAACTCAGTAATTGACCCAAAGGTTTACATGCGTTGGACACAGTTTGGTGTGTTCTCCTCTCACATGCGTTATCACGGTTCTCACAAGCGTGAGCCATGGTACTATCCTACAATAGCCGAGGACATAAAGAAATGGTGGCGTCTGCGTTATCGCCTATTACCTTATATAATAGAGGAATCACGCATAGCCACTGAGTCCGGTTGGCCTATGATTCAGGCGTTGCTGATGCATCATCCGGAGGACAAGACCGTATGGCACATAGATGACGAGTATTATTTCGGCAGAAAGTTCCTTGTTTGTCCTGTTATGAACGGCAATGATCGTCGCGACATCTATCTTCCGGAAGGAGAGTGGGTTAACTTCTTTACAGGTGAACACTTCGAAGGTGGCAAGTGGTATCGTAATGTAGAGGTTCCTCTTGATGAGATGCCGGTGTTCTGCCGTCCGGGTACGGAGATTAAGGTTTATGACGAGAAAGTAGATTCTACCGACGACATAGATTGGCAGAAGGTTAAAACACTTTTTATAGAATAAGAATATAAGTGGCTGTTGGAGGCTTTTTTATATTGGTTATGGCTTCGATAAATATTTTTTCAATATAAAATTACTTTTCAGCAGTCACTTAAATATATAATGACATCAGCCTTTTTATATTATGAAGACTGTGATAGGAATAGATGTCGGCATATCCACAACCAAGATTGTCGGCATACGCAATGGAAAGATTATTTCTCCAATACGCATCAAGGCGACAGACCCTGTTACCTCTCTTTATGGTGCTTTCGGAAAGTACATCAACGAGAACAATCTCACTCTCAGTGACATTGAGCAAGTAATGCTTACGGGTGTCGGAGCTGCATATATCAAGGGTGACATTTATGGTCTTCCCACTGCTCGCACCGATGAGTTTGTTGCTGATGGTCTGGGAGCGCAGTATGAGAGTGGTCTTGACAGGATGATAGTTGTCTCTATGGGCACTGGAACTACACTTGTCAAGTACGACAACGGTGCGGTGCATCATATTGGTGGACTTGGTATTGGCGGTGGAACGCTTGCCGGTCTTTCACGACTGTTGTTAGGTACGGATGACGTCAAGCATATTTCCAGCCTTGCCAAGAATGGAAACATCTCTAACATTGATTTGCAGATAGGTGACATCTGTGCCGAGGAAATCCCCGGTCTGCCTGCATTTGCTACGGCATCGCTCTTCGGAAATGCTAAGGCTACAGCAAAGCATGAGGACATTGCGTTAGGCATCATCTGTTCTGTTGTGCAGACAATTGGTTCCGCGGCAATTCTTGCGTCTATCAGTAGTGGAATCAAGGATTTTGTGATGATAGGCAATCTAACCCTCCTACCACAGTGCAAGAAGGTGTTTGGAATTATGGAACAGATATATGGCGTGCGATACCATATACCGAAGCATTCCGAGTTTGCCACAGCAATCGGTTCTGCATTGAATTATTTCAAGAAATAAGGTTTGCAAATGATTCCGTATGATTTGACAAAAATACGTGCCGTCATCTTTGATGTCGATGGCGTCCTCTCTGCCGGTACTATCACTATGGATTGTACAGGAGAGCCGTTGCGTACAGTGAACATCAAGGACGGTTATGCCATTCAGTTGGCACAGAAACTTGGTCTGCAGATTGCCATTCTCACCGGTGGTAACACATCTTCAGTGCGTAAACGTTATGAGAATCTTGGAGTTAAGGATATTTTTATGGGTTGTGCCGTGAAGATAGAGACATACGACATATTCCTTGCAGACTCAGGTTTGTCAGATGAGGAGGTTCTGTATATGGGCGATGACATTCCCGACTATGAGGTGATGAAGCGGGTAGGGTGCCCGTGTTGTCCAAAGGACGCGTGCAGCGACATTCGCGAGATAAGCCTTTATGTCTCTCCATATAACGGAGGCTATGGCTGTGGTAGGGATGTCATAGAACAGGTTCTTCGTGCTCAGGGCTTGTGGATGAACAGTGCGAAGGCTTTCGGTTGGTGAACGATAAGACGGAATTTCTTGAAGCCAATGAAAAAAGATATGAAAACAATAATACTAACCGGAGGCAGTTCCGGAATAGGAAAAGCTGCTGCCGAGCTGTTTGTGAGCAAAGGCTATGAGGTCTATGAGTTCTCGCGCCATGGTGAGAGCCATGACGGTATCAATCATGTTGACTGTGATGTGACTGACCCTGTTGTATGTCGTGCGGCAGTGGAGAAAGTCATCGCTTCTTCCGGCAAGATTGATATCCTTGTTTGCAATGCAGGCATGGGTGTTTCGGGTGCGATTGAGTTTACAAAAGTCGAGGATGCAAAGCGACAGTTTGAGGTGAATTTCTTTGGTGCATTGAACATCACACAGGCAGTCCTTCCTTATATGCGTGAGCGCCGTCAGGGACGCATAGTGTTTACGAGCAGTGTCGCTGCCATCTATGCCATCCCTTTCCAGGCATTCTATTCAGCCTCCAAAGCTGCCCTTAATTCCATGGCACTTGCACTTGCCAATGAGGTTCGTCCGTTCGGCATCACCGTTGCCAGTGTGCTTCCTGGAGATGTCAAGACAAATTTCCAGAGAAAGAAAATCATTGAGGGCGCGGATATTTACACTCATATGGACAAGGCCGTCAAGCAGATGGAACATGATGAGGAGAACGGTATGACAGCAGAGCAGATTGCGCGTTGCATCTACCGCACTGCCACAGCTCGCCGTCCATGGTCATTTAACACAACAGGTATGATATACCACCTATTCATATTTGCCGGCAGACTTTTTCCGACCTCGTTCATTAATTGGGTGCTTGGAAAGATGTACTAAACAAATGCTTTTACCTTAACTAACCTATGAATATGAAAAGACAAATACTGCTGTTATTCCTCGTTTCGATGAGCCTGCACTGTTTTGCCGGTGACATTTATGTGTCTGTCAGCGGTAGCGACAAGGCAACAGGTGTTAAGAATGCTCCCGTACAAACACTTCAAAAGGCGTTGCGCATAGCAAGAGAATGGCGACGCACAAATAATCCTAATATAAAGGACGGCATAACAATAAACCTTGCTAAAGGAGATACTTTCGTACTTGACGAACCGCTTTACATACGTCCCGAAGATAGCGGAACGCCCGATAGTCCTACCATTATCACGGGCGGAACCATTTCCGGTGGTAAGGCTGACAACTCCTGTATTATGGAAGAATATCCTGAAATGGAGCGTATGCTTGCCTTTGACAAGGACAATGAGCAAATCATCATTCCTGCGAAGTCGTTGCAGACTTATGGAATAACCAATGTTGCCGATGCTGCCAAGTATGAGATGGTTGTGCATCAGCGTTGGGCAATTGCCATCCTGCGTATCAAGGCTATCAGTATTTCCGGCGATAAAGCCATTGTCACGTTCCGCAATCCAGAGTCACGCTGGGAGTTCTCACATCCGTGGCCGCAACCGGTGATAGACGAGGAGAGAGGTTCTTCCTCATTCCTGCTGCGTCCTATACCTCAGCCCTCAGCTTCTTTGTCACGCCTTGTGACAATAGAAGGCTCGGAATATGCCTCTGTACATGACATCTCTTTCAAGAATGTCTCTTTTGAGAATGCCTCATGGGAGCGTCCTTTGAAATATGGGCATGTCACACTTCAGGGTGGTTTCCCGATAATCGACGCATACAAACTCACAGAGAACGAGGGGATGCCGTGGGCTCCTACGCTTGAAAACCAGGCATGGGTGATACGCCCGGAGGCTGCAGTGTCTGTGGTTTATGCTGAGCGTGTTAACTTTAAGAACTGCACATTCACAAACTTATCATCCACAGCGTTGGATTATGCACATCACTGTGTCGGTGCAATGATTGTCGGAAACAAGTTTGAGAACATCGGCGGCACGGCAATCATGGCAGGCTCTTTTGGCGAAGGACCATGTGAAGCGCATCATCCACGTAACTACACAAACACAACCGGCTTTGTCATTGACGGTAATATAATCCACAATGTCACAACACGCGATTGGGGTGCGGTGGCTATCGGCTGTGGCTATGTTCGTGACTTCTCCATTAAAAATAATAATGTATCACGAGTGAACTACTCCGGCATCTGTGTAGGCTGGGGCTGGACTCCTAAAGACACGGGTATGCGCAACAATCGTATCATAGGCAATACTGTCAAAGATTATGCGCGCATTCTTTATGATGCAGGAGGTATCTACACGATGTCCAATCAGCCCGGCTCGCTCATAGAGAACAATACTGTCAGCGCGCCACACCCTTCGCCTTATGCGACAAACTTCCGCGCATTCCCTATCTATTTCGATGCTTGCACTGATGGCTATACCGTCAGGAACAACTCCCTCTCTGTGAATCTTTCCGTACAAAAAGAAAAATACGGTTGGAACACTCCGGGACCGAAAATGGAGGTTGAGAAATAAATAACGATTCTTTTGACTTTTAATACCAAAGAGCTTTGAAAACCAAAATACTTTTTGTATGCCACGGAAACATCTGCAGAAGTCCGATGGCAGAGTTCATAATGAAGAGACTTGTCAGCGAAGCCGGCAGGTCAGATGAGTTTGAAATAGCGTCAGCAGCAACAAGTACCGAAGAGATAGGCAACAGTGTCTATCCTCCTGCACGCCGCAAGCTGGCAGAACACGGAATAAACTGCGAAGGAAAGACCGCACGGCAGTTGCGCCGTGACGACTATGCCCACTATGACCTGCTGATAGGCATGGATTCCTATAACATACGCAATATGCAGCGCATGTGCGGTGGTGACTCGGAAGGAAAAATCCACATGCTGCTTGATTATACAAACCGTCCGGGAGATGTTGCCGACCCATGGTACACAGGCAACTTTGACGCTACCTACCGTGATTGCCTTGAAGGCTGCCGCGAACTTCTGAAACATTGCCCTTAAAGGGAAGATTTGTTTGTAAAAAGTAATTATAACTGCCGAAAAGATGAAAAATATACGTATTGCTGCCTTATCCTTACTGGTTTTGGTTGGTTTGTGCGATGTCAATGCGCAGACACTGACGCTTAATCCTCAAAACGGTGCTGTTGGCGTTTGCCCTGACACACATCTTCAAATCACTTTCGATGATGTTCCTGCCGTAGGCTCTGCGGGAATGATACGCATCACGGATGTTGCCACAGGAGTGGTAGTTGACAGCATTGACCTAAGTGTTCCCGCCGGTCCGACGGAGAGCCGCACTTATGGAAAAGACTGCGGCTACACGAAAATCCCATATGATTATGCGCGCACGGTGATGCCTACCAATCGGGACACTCGCCCCGGCACTCCGTCAGGCACAGCTGAGCCAACGCCTCCTGAGTATCAGCTTAACATTATCGGCGGTTTTACCGATGCTTTCCATTTCTATCCTGTCATAATCCATGACAAGACAGCCACAATCTATCTGCATAACAACGTTTTGGACTATGGCAGGAAATATAGTGTGGAAATATCCGGCGGAGCGATAAAGGCGCGGAAATATAAAGGTACGACGCGTAAGCAGCCATGGACTTTCACAACAAAGGAAGCGCCGAAGTTCCTGAAAGATACTCTCGTTGTGGACGCTTCCGGTTGTGGTGATTACTGCACAGTGCAAGGCGCGCTTGACGCTGTGCCGGATTTCAGTGCACGGCGTACAGTGATATTGGTGAAAGCCGGCGATTATGAGGAGATAGTTTACGCCCGTAACAAGACCAATGTGAAGATTAAAGGTGAGGGAATGGCGTCTACGCGTGTGCATTACGCTAACAATGAGGTGTTCAATCCTCACCCCTTGACGGTGAAAACCAATGAATGGCCCGGTACATTCCCTTCTCGTCGTGCAGCTTTCGCACTTGACAATTGCCATGACATCATTTTGGAAGACATGACAATAGCCACCGATTTGCAAGGTCAGGCAGAGGGACTGCTAATCAATGGAGAACGTATTGCGCTGTACAGGGTTCATGTCATAGGGTCCGGTGATGCGCTTCAGGCAAACGGCACTATCTATATGGAGTGCTGCGAACTTGACGGCGGAGGTGACACCATACTTGGAAGGGGCAGCCTTTTTGCCTACCGCAGCCATTTCCGCAATGGTGGCGGACCATTCTCATGGGTGAGGAACACTGCCGGCCATCATGGTGATGTGTTTTTGGAATGTACTTTCTCTGCTCCTGACGGATGCAAAGCTGACTTTGGGCGCACCAACACCAATAAGGGCACGTCATATCCTGATGCTGAGTTTGTGCTAATCAATTGCTTCACTCACAACATCATCCCTGAAGGATGGAGTTCTATCGGATTGCCGACAGCACGGATGCTTGAATATGGCACACGAGACAGTCACACACGCCGGCTTGTAGATACTTCTCACCGACATCCTTATTCTCGCCGGCTAAATGCCAAGACTGATGCCGCCCTTATCAAATGCTATTCCACACCGGCCTTCGTCTTGAAAGGTTGGCATCCTGCCGGTTCCTCGGTATCTCTGCAAACAAACTGTGCAGTGCAATAAACGAAAAAGAATAATAAAGTTAAGCAGCTGTTGAAAATCAATTTCCAATAGCTGCTTATCAAACAAGTTGAGTCTCTGTTACTCTGATTTGCCCAACGATTTACATTTGCTTATGACAATAGAAGAACATCCTTTACGCCCGTTCCTTCCGCCGGGAGGAAAGATACTCTTCCTTGGTAGTTTTCCGCCGCCGAAAGCACGGTGGTCGATGGATTTCTTTTACCCCAACTGGATAAATGACTTCTGGCGTCTGATGGGCTTGATTCACTATGGTGACAAGGCTCATTTTGAGGTGAAAGGGGAGAAACGTTTTTACAAAGAACGGATAGTTGAGTTTGCAGAACGCAATGGGCTGGCTTTCTACGACACAGCGGTAAAAGTGTGCCGCCATAAAGACAATGCCAGTGACAATTTCCTTGAGATACTTGAGCCTACGGACATCTCCGCTTTGCTCACAGCCATGCCATGCTGCCACACAGTTGTCACGACAGGAGGGAAAGCGAGTGAAGAGTTGAAGATGCAGCTATCCGCCTCCGCCGATATCTTCTCCTCAAAGCCTGCCACTCTTATCCCTATGCCACCGATAGGAGGCTGTGTGGAACTGGAGTTTTCCGGCCGTCAGTTGCGGTGGTGGCGTATGCCGTCATCGTCACGCGCCTATCCGCTCAAATTGGAAAAGAAGGCGGAATACTACCACCGTTTGTTTGAGGAATGTTAAGTGTGCCAGGTCTCATATACAAATAAGTGACTGTTGGTAATTAAGTTAGCCAACAAAATTATATCATTTGATTTTGTTGACTAACTTAGTTATCTATGATGCCAGAACTTCGCTGTAAAGTGTGGCGCTACCACATCTTCTGAACAATGTCCGTAGCGACTCATGGAGTTTTCTTGGGTATATATAATAAATAATGTATGGCAAATCTGTCAAAGAACACTTGTCTTCTAAAGACGCTGCAAAGGTACAACATTTTACAAGCGATTCCAAATTTTATAGGGGTATCAATGGGGGTATGTACCAATTTGTGTATGGTAACTACTCGTGGAGTGTTACCATACACAAATTAATGGCTAAGCATCTGAAAAATAAGTTATACTTTATGACTCAAAAACGATAACTTTACAAATGAAAAAGTAAAACTTTATAAAACATGTGGCAATGGCTTGTCCATATGATCTTACTATTGCTATTCTACATAATATCTCTCATGCGGATAATAGCGCCATTGCAGATTCTATAGACAAACAATATCAGTAATAAGCAATAATATACGCATGGAAGATATTTTGCAGACACTGAAGAAGAGTTTATCCAGTTTGACTGTCTTTTATTTCCCAACACCCACCTCTTGCCGGTTCGATATGTTTTATTTTTCCTTCATCTTTCAATCTGTTGATAATATTCCTGACAGATTTCACTGGTATCATACCAATTTTTCTTTAAGTTTATCACACAGTACCCAACCGCCGGTTTTCTTTGATCCTTCACGTTTGATAAGTTCCATCTGCTGCAAGATATTTGTGTATTCTGTAACCGTGCGGCAAGAGGCTTTTGTCCACTCTACCAATTCTTTACTTGTTATTGCAGGACGCGATGCGATTAGTAATGTCATATCTTGAAGGGTTTGGATTTTGCCGTCTGAAAGTGTGTTGTATCCTTCCAACAGTTTACATGTAGATTCCAATATCCTCTTCACATTATCAGGAGAAAGTTGCGCATTATCGGGAGAAAGTTGCGCATTATTTTTGTCTCTCCAGATAATAGCTACAAATTTATCTCGTTCAATATCATTGTTCAGTTCTACACGTGAGCCTGATTTAATAGCACGAGTGATGCCTGTTCCCAAGCCTCTATATGGCATTGTTTTGCCACAGAATTGTGATAATTGCGGATTGCGCTTGGTGGCATTGCCCAACATTATTCGTTCGATGGTCAAATCTGCCGGCAAGCATCCTGGGCTTTCTATTTCAATACGATTGTCGAATATAAAGAGTTTTACAACATCATCACCCAGAGTCTCTCTGTGAACCAAAGCATTCTGGATAAGTTCCTCAAGTGCAATGCGTGATACTTCCAATCTTCCTGTAGAGTTGAAAGATTGGCCTTCCTGCAAATGACGAAGGTTGCCTTCACAGAAGCGAATAGCTTGTTCGTACATTTCTGGTATTGTCCCCTCTATGTCAACACTATCTCTATATTCGGTTCCCGACTTGTCGTTACCAACAAAACAAACAGCTTTTATCTTAAACTGTGGGCATTTCCATGTAGGCATAATACCGAAGAAGAGCAGACCGGCTAAAGTTGCTTGTCCTTTTTCGTCAAGTAGGCACAGATTCTCGTATAAAGCGGCAATAGGCACATCAAAATCCTCTTTAGTTTTACCAAATTGTTTGAGAAAGAACTTGTCAATCAATGATTCGCTTAGATTCTTAACGGACGTATTAGGAACACCCATCTTGTCAGGATAGTATTGTCCCGACTCATAAAACATTCGTAGTATCTCTCGGTTGTCATTTATCTGTCTCTTGTCTGCACCTTGTTTTACATAAATCAATCCTCCCTTTTTGGTTTTATAAGGTTTGTTGCTGCCGGAAGGAATGTTGATAACCAATATGTCTTACCTTCGATTTCTTCCGGATGTGACAGAATGTAAAGAGGTGGGATAATGTTATTCTCAGCCATATTGCTGGCTTTTGATGAACTTCATCGTATGTCAACCCTTCTATGCTGCCGGTTTTATCTTCTATGCCAAACACGATACTACCGCCTCTGCTGTTGGCAAAAGCTATCGTCTCTTTACTTATTTTATCGTTATCGCTCCACTGCAGTTTGAATTGTAGTGTTGAAGATTCACCTTGAGCGATACGTTTCTTCAATTCTTCTTTTTTCATGATTACTAATCTGCATAAAAAATGTTTCTTAAATAGTCTTGTTGAGCGTATGATAACTGAGTGTTTTGCGTTCCATTAAATTTTAATGGTCAACATGCTTAACCTGATGTTTCCATTTCTTTACCATTAATCATACTGATCGCTATTGAACTTATCGTTTTATCTTTACCTCAATAAGTTCTTTTCCCTTCACATAGATAGGGGTACCTTCTATGAATTTCTCCTTTGTATCTATGCGTTTTATGGAAATCAGTCTGTTTATATCATAGTTTCCTATTTTGATTTCCTCGTCAAGGCAGAAAACCAGGTAATTGCCTTTTGGCTTGCGAGGATATAACGAGGCCTTCATTTCTTCCTCTGTCATTTCAGGATAGCCATTTATGCGGAACACATGATACTTGTTTTCAAACTCATGCCCGTTTTCGTATAAAATGGCAAACTTTGGTCTCATTTGGTTTATCTTGCCAATGCGCTGCGTGCCCTCACGGTCTTTTGACAAACGAACATTGTACATCAATGACCCTTTGGCGTTCTTTCCGTTAATCCAATCCCAATGCGCTTTGTCATGATACATTCCTACAACAAAGGTTTCATCCATATAGCGTTCGACATGGTACTCCGTGAGCCACTCTTCATTTCTATATTCAGCCTCATGAGCCTTGCCGGCTTCAATGGCGTTGGTGAGCTTTGCTTCTGGGTCAACACCGACCTTTATCTCTTCCACATAGAAATGTCTTCTCAATTCTGCAAGTAGTTCTGCATTCTCTGTCTTGTACTTGTCGCCATTGTCAAGCGCAAGAGAGAAATAATCCGGGTTCTGATATGGTTTGTACATCTTGCCAAGCACACTTTGGAAATTCTTCTCAATATACGCTTTTGCATCCACACCGGGGTGGGCTGTCATGGCATAGAAAGAGAAACTTGCCTCCAGCATCTTTTGGATTTCCTCACGGAACATCTTCCTGACTTTGTCTTTCCATTGCCTTTTTGCGCTGCCATTGTCCTGCGCGTACAGCGACACGACATAAAGGAAATTCACATCATAATGATATACAAGCAATGTGTCGCGGTCGAAAAGCCTGTTCTCAAAATGCCTTTGCATGAACATCTGCTTCTCCTTGTCCGTTTTGTAAATGCGGTCAGCGTATGACAAGCCCTCATCCATCCTCGCGCTTATAAAGAAGTTGGGAACAATGTTGTAGCCTTCTGTCACCTCGTCCCTGTATTGCAGAGTCCGATTGCGCCATTTCTCGTTCTTCTCGTCAGGATTAAGGAAAATGTTCATGTTCCACTGAATGACATTCCGTGCGTATGTGTACTGCTTGTACACAGACTCGTCAGAAAGGTTGTTCTTCAAATGATAATACTTGCTGTCGCCAATGTAATAGATAGACTTGTCTTCTGTTCCGGTAGTCGTCAAACCTTTGTAGCTGTACAAATGGTCGACACGCTTTCCGTCCTCCTGTTCCTTCAGTCCGTCAGGAAGCTCGGACTTCTTGTCGCCTACAAGTTCGTCAATGATTGACTCGAACACAATGTTGAAATTCTTGGCAATCAGATACTCCTGCAGCTCACTTGCCACGGAAATGTTTCTCGCTTTGTCGAAGAATGCGAAGCACAGCTCCCACAAATAAAGTGCCTTGTCGGAGAAATACTTGTACTTAATCTGTCGCAACCGAACCTGTCCGTAGCCATTCAGATAGTGCTCGAACTTTGCGCCGGTAATCAGTTCAAAACCTATGTTTATCGTTACCGGAAAACCATACTTCTCATTGATATGCTTCAGTATGGAGAAGAAGATGACGAGCAACTCTTCGTCAAAGTTTATCTGCCGCTTCTTGTTGACCAGGTCAAGATAAATGGGGCGGTTGTCCTGTACAATAGCCTGACAACGCGCAATGGTGCGTGTCCAGTTTATTTTGTTCATGCCGGAATGCAAGTTCTTCAGTATGGTCATGAAGAAATTCCGGTTCTTTTTGTTGAAATCTATCAATGCCAGCAGCACTTCCAGATAAGTGTTGGTAAGATGCTTGTGGCGACTCCCAACCTTAACCATCTGCTTATGGTAGACAATGTCATTGTCAGTGTTGTACCTGTTGAAAACAAAGAGAGCACGGTAAATCCATACGGCAAACTCGTAAATGAACCTGCGCTCATCGTCAGTCAGTCCTTCCGCTTTCTCAACATGGATTATCTTTGACGGGTCAAGGTGCGAGAATGCCATGCCATGCTTGTCGACCATCACCTTTGGCAAAATGAACACACAGTCATGGATATGCGGGTTATACAGATAACCCACATAATTCACGACCACCTCATGATGGACATTCTCCAGGAAATCAAGTCCTGTCAGAATACCCTTCACATCGTCTGCCTTGTAATGATAACCTTCAATCAGTATGCGCATATCATGCTTTTTCTATACGTATATTCCAATCTTGCGTACTAACTTTGTCTATAAAGTCTTGTATGTTGGAACTACCCACCTCTGTTGATACATAGATAGACTCCCCATTGCTTAAAGGCACCGGCTTTGCACGCTTTTTGGAATCAGAAGAGCCTGATGTTCTTGTTGTAAACTCATCTTGCGTCTCTACAAGGTGGACAATCTTAAAATCAAGTGACATCCATGCTGTTCTCACAGCATTTGCGTCCATGTTTGGGTTTTGAGTGCAATAATAACTTATTACCTCTCTTACAAGTTCGCCTTTTCCATATTGTTTGTCGCCACCATTGATTCTATATTTAGAATAATCCCTTTCTTTCTTTGGCAATCCTGCCAAGTCATCGGTAGCATCTTCCTCTTCTGTATCCTCTGTGTCTTCCGCCAACGGCATGATTCCATTGTATTCCATGAACTCCCTCACTCGCTCCTCATGCCCTTCTCCGAAGAACGTTGTGAAAGGTGTCTTCTCGCTGCCGTCAGTCGTTTTCTTTTTGAAAATACAGTCATTGCTGTCGGCATAATCCTTGTAGACATCGTTACACAGATAGAACAACACCTTGGAAACAAACTGTTTGCAGCCTATTTCCGTACCACCGTTAGCCGGTTTGGCAAACCAATAGCCTAACTTCTTGTCCTCAGAACAGGTGATACCCTCAATCTTTTCATTAATAGTGCTGATGAATTCCCACCAGTCATATTTTGTATTTCCTATTTTGATTACAAACTCCTTATCGCCCTTCTCTATTGGCATATACTCCCAATCCCAACGACGCTTAAAAGCGGAGTCAATAGGGAACAGCGACTGGTCACTAGTGTTCATCGTTGCCCAAATATACAGATTCTCAGGCAATCGCATCTCCTTGCCTGTCCTGATACTTTCTTCTATATGTGTGCAGCTGTCCAATTCCTTGGCTATATGACGCCTCATATCATCGTCAGGGACAATGGCATAGCGTGACCTGCACCTATCGTCCCTGTCAAGCAATTGGAACAAATCACCGAATATCTGTGCACAATTGCCACGGTTGATTTCCTCAATGACAAGATAGTATGGACTATCATCCCCACCATCCTTGCGCTTCCAAGCTTCCACATAAGCCTTTAAGAATGCTTGTGGGACAAAAGAATAAGTTATCTGTTCCTCTTCCCTAATAGAACCGCTTGCCTCATAGACTGTGACAGTCTTGGTTGTTGGTTTGTAAGCTCCAACAAAAGTGGAATAATCACTGTCAGGATGGAAAGTGGTTCTTATCCTATTGCCATCTTTAGTGTACGTTTCTATATGGTTTGACTTGCCAGTACCTGGAGCACCGTAGAAGATTATTTGGCGAGAGTTTAGACTATTATCGGTTGGAGTAATGGTAACTTTATGGTCTTTCATCATTTTTGCCATTGTCAGCAGTGTGGATGCATAACCATATTCAAATTTATCAACCTCAGACTTACCGCATAGAGTTTCTCTTGCTTGATTGGCGTTGATTTCCGGATTCTCGCTAATCAACTTGAAGAATTCTAATAATAGTTGCTTGGATATTGTTCTAAGCCCAACAGCTCCCTTGCTTTCTGACCTTACAAGAAAGCATAGCCTGTCTTCATCAATAATTTTTACTTGACCATTTGATGATATGTCTCCTATTTTCAAACCAAAAAAATCCATTGTGTTAGGTTTATGCGATTGACATTGTTTGTATTCTTTGTTCCATCGAGTATGACTCTATAGCTATTTGCAAAGTTACTAATATTTGCTTAATTTGCCAAAAAACTTTTGTAATGAACTTGTTCAAACTAATTTATATTCGTTAATTATTCGCTAAAATACAAAAA
>NZ_SRZC01000016.1 GCF_004792655.1 Palleniella muris
AGAGGGTTTTCCACAGTTTCCACAGGATATAATAATCATCATAGTATTCTTTTTAAAATAATAAAAGGAATATATATATATTGATGGTCAGTGCCGACATCATTGACGCAATTGTCAGTACTGTCTGTGTTATCATTATTGTCAATTGTGGCAGTAGTGACAGTACTGTCGGGTCGGTCAATATTGTCATTCCTGCCACAATTGACAATGCTGTCGGAAAAAATCTCAAGAAAAATTTGGAATTCTTTGTGAAAAGCATTAACTTTGCAGAAGCACGGAAAGCGTGCGTTTCCAATGTATAACCTTTGTTTATAATAAAAAGACTACAATATTTATGGCAAAAAAAGCGGATGAGCTGACCCCTATGATGAGACAGTTCCGCGAGTTGAAGAGCAAGCATCCCGATGCGCTGCTCCTGTTCCGCTGCGGTGATTTCTACGAGACATACTGCGAGGATGCGGAGATTGCTTCGAAGATTCTCCACATGACCCTCACACACCGAAACAAGGGGGCGGCACAGGGAGAGGCGATGGCGGGATTCCCGTACCACGCCCTCGACACTCATCTGCCGAAACTCATCCGCGCCGGACAGCGCGTTGCCATCTGCGACCAACTGGAGGACCCGAAGAAGACGAAGACGCTCGTCAAGCGTGGCATCACGGAACTTGTCACTCCGGGTGTGGCGATGCAGGACAATGTGCTCGAGAACAAGGAGAACAACTTCCTCTGCGCCGTCCACCTCGGACGCGGGGCGGTGGGCATAGCGTTCCTCGACATCTCCACCGGTGAGTTCCTCTGCGGCGAAGGGTCTTATGACTATGCCATAAAAGCCATTGACAATTTCCAGCCCAAGGAGGTGCTTCTCGAACGCCGGCGCCGCAACGAGTTCTTCTCGCGCTTCCCGGCAAGGCTCTGCACCTACGAGCTTGACGACTGGGCGTTTGCCGAGGAGACGGCGGAAAAGGGGCTCTGCGACCATTTTGCCGTGAAGAGCCTGAAGGGCTTCGGCATCGACCACCTGAAGAATGGCATAGCGGCGGCAGGGGCGATAATGAACTATCTGGAGTTCACGGAGCATAAGATGTTAGGTCATATAACAAGCATCAGCCGCCTCGACACCGACAATTACGTGCGACTCGACACGTTCACCGTGCGCTCCCTCGAACTTCTGCAGCCTATGACCGAAGGAGGCGCATCGCTCCTCGGCATCATCGACAACACAGCCACGGCGATGGGCGGCAGACTGCTGCGCCGCTGGCTCCTGTTCCCACTGAAGGATGTGGCGAAGATTGTGGAAAGGCAGAACGTGGTGGAGCATTTCTTCCGCGCCACAGACCTACGCGCCACTGTCTCGGAACAGCTGCAAAGCATCGCCGACCTCGAGCGCATAACGGCGAAAATCTCCACTTTACGTGTCAATCCGCGCGAGCTCCGCTCCCTTGCCGAGGCACTCAGGGCGGTGGAGGTGCTGCGCACGGAATGCCTTGCCTCGGACAACAATGACCTCATAGCCCTTGCCCGGGAGCTTGACCCTTGTCCGGAGATGAGGGACAGGATACTGCGCGAGATAAATCCTGAGACACCCGTCCAGATTTCCAAAGGCAATGTCATCGGCGACGGCGTGGATGCGGAACTTGACGACCTGCGCCTTCTCCACCGCGACAGCAAGGACTATCTGCTCAAACTGCAGGCGGAGGAAGCCGAGAAGACGGGCATCCTGTCGCTGAAGGTTGGTTTCAACAATGTCTTCGGCTATTACCTTGAAGTACGCAACACGTACCGCGACAATGTCCCCGAGACATGGGTACGCAAGCAGACCCTCGCCCAGGCGGAGCGGTACATCACTCCCGAACTGAAGGCTTATGAGGAGAAAATCCTCAATGCCGAGACGCGCATCGCCGAGATAGAGCAGCGCGTCTACGACCGCCTGCTGCGCGACTGCCAGCGGATTGTCGTGAGGATACAGCGTGATGCTGCCCTTGTGGCGCGCCTTGACTGTCTCCTGTCGTTCGCCCTCGTCTCCCTGCACAGGAAATACAACCGCCCTGTCATCAACGACACGACCGCCCTGACCATAAAGGCAGGCCGCCACCCTGTCATCGAGGCGCGCATGGATTACGGTGAGGTGTATGTGCCGAACGACATACACCTTGACACGGAGAGCCAACAGATAATGATGATAACAGGTCCGAACATGGCAGGTAAGTCGGCTCTGCTGCGTCAGACGGCTCTCATCACACTGCTCGCCCAGACGGGATGCTTCGTGCCGGCAGAGAGCGCGGAAATAGGCATTGTGGACAAGGTGTTCACACGTGTGGGTGCGTCGGACAACATCGCCGCGGGCGAGTCTACTTTCATGGTGGAGATGACCGAGGCGTCGAACATACTTAACAACATCACGGCGCGCTCCCTCGTCATCTTCGACGAACTCGGGCGCGGCACAAGCACCTATGACGGCATTTCCATAGCGTGGGCGATTGTGGAGTATCTCCACGGCAGCAGCGACAGACCATCGGCGGCGCATCCGCGCACGCTCTTCGCCACGCACTACCATGAGCTGAACGAAATGGCGGAGCGGTTCCCGAGGATACACAACTTCAACATCTCCGTGGCGGAGGAAAAGGGCAAGGTGGTGTTCCTCCGCAAGCTCGTGCCGGGCGGTTCGGAGCATTCCTTCGGTATCCATGTCGCCGAGATCGCCGGTATGCCGGCGGAGATTGTGCGCCGTGCGAACATCATCCTGAAGAAGCTGGAGGAGAAAGGCAACGGCGCACGCAATTCGCTGACATCGTCGGAGCAGTCCGCCGGAACCGCCTCTGCGCCTGCCGTCGTCTCGGAAGGGCTGCCGGAGAGGAAGGGCACTGCCCCTGAGCTGTCATTCTTTCAATTGGAGGATCCTGTCTTGGAGCAGATAAGGGACGCACTCCTCTCGCTTGATGTTGACAATCTCACTCCTATCCAGGCTCTTAACAAGCTGAATGAGATAAAAGGAATTTTGGGAAACTGATGCCTTTGCAATTGTACATTTTGTAAAAAAATAAGCTGCCGCACGTGAAAGTGTATGTCTTTCTTACGTGCGGCAGCTATTATTACTGCTTTGTTTTTGTTTTTATTTCATCCGCGAGGTGCGCTGCTGAGTGTCGGAAGGGGATTCGTCGAACTGCTCACGGTAGCATTTGGTGAAGTAGCTTGGGGAGGAGAATCCGACGGCGTAGCACACTTCGGAGATTGTCAGGCGTGTGGATTTGAGCATCTTCTCGGCCTTGCGCAGGCGTATGATTTTCAGGAGCTCTGTCGGGGAATAGTTGGTGAGAGCCTTTATCTTGCGGTAAAGCTGCACACGGCTGAGCCCTGTCTTCGCGCCGAGGTCCTCTACGGTGAGGTCGCTGTTGCCGAGTTCCGCCTCCACAACCTCCACGAAACGGCGGTAGAACTCGTCGTCGATGTCACTCTGCGGCAGGAGATTGCTGTCAGGCTTGGTGAGTTCCGGAGCAGGTTTCTCCTTGTCTTCTGTCACTTGCAGGCTTATCCTTCGGCGGTTGAGAATCAGGGATTCGCACCTTGCCGTCAGCACGCGTGAGTTGAACGGTTTGGAGAGGTAAGCATCGGCACCGCATTCGTAGCCTGCCACGCGCTGCTCGTCGAGGGCACAGGCGGTGAGCAGAAGCACCGGAATGTGGGATGTCGTGACCTCGTTCTTCAGGTGTCGGCATGTCTCGAGACCGTCTGTTCCCGGCATCATCACGTCACAGATGATGATGTCAGGGATGTAGCGTGATGCCATTCGTATGCCCTGTGCACCGTTGGAGGCTTGGATGATATTGTATTTGTCGCAGAGCAGTCCGTAGACCAATGTGCGAATGTCCGCGTTGTCGTCTATGACGAGTGCTGTCGGTCTGCCGTCCGCCTCTTCCTGTTCAGGTTCCGGAGCTTCGATGTCGGCAAGTTCCTCGGTCACATCATCAGGGCTGTTAAGGCTCTCATGGCTTGAGAGATGCTTGTCGACATGGGTGACAGGCAGCTCTACAGTGAACACCGAGCCTTTTCCCTCCGTGCTTTCGACATCTATCGCACCACCGTGAAGCTCCACAAAGGATTTTGTCAGTGCCAGTCCTATGCCCGAGCCGTTAGGGGTAACCTGGTCGGCGCGGAAGAAACGTTCGAAAATCTGCTTTCTGTTCTCCTCGCTTATCCCCTGTCCGTTGTCAGAGACCTTTATGATGAGTTTTCCGTTCTCCTGTCTCATGTCCACCGCCACGCTGCCGTTCTGCGGTGTGTACTTGAATGCGTTGGAGATGAGGTTGAAGTAAATGCGCTCCAGTTTCTCTATGTCCACCGCCATGGAATAGCTTTCCGCCTCCATGATGTTCACCGTGAAAGCCAGATGCTTGCGTGCGGCAGCCCGGCGGAAGGCGTCCGACCAGTCCAGTATTGCCGTGCGCATATCGGTCTCCACGGGGTTGTAGGTCATCTTACCGTTCTCAGCCTTTCGGAAGTCGAGTATCTGGTTGATGAGCCGCATCAGCACCTTCACGTTCTTGTCCGCCAGGCGCATCATGGCAGACTGTTGAGGAGTGATGTTGTCCGCTCTGACCATCTGCGCCACAGGTTCTGCGATGAGCGTCAGCGGTGTGCGCAGGTCGTGGGAGACATTGGTGAAGAAGGTGAGTTTCGACTGTGTGGCATCGCGCAGCTGTTCGTAGAGCGAGGTCAGGGTCGCCTGCTGCTGTTCGAGCTGCTGTTTTTGTGCCATGATTGCCGCATAGTGGTGTTTTCGTGCCCAATAGTAGCGCAGCAGCATATAGAAAAGGATGGACAGCAGCACAAGAATCGCCACGACGGAGTACAGCACCGTGGTCTGTGCCGAATGCCGGCTCCAGTATTCGTCCACCTGCCCTTTCAGAGTCTTCACCTTGCGTGTCTCGTTCTGAATCTCTTGGTCAAGCATAAGCATCAGTTCGGCATTGTCCTTTGTCACCACGGTCGGTGTGGTGATGATTGTCTCTTCCTCAAACGGCGAGCCGTTGACAATGGCCAATGCTTTCCTGAACAGCAGGCTGCCCTCGGTAGGATAAAGGAATGTTGCGGTTATCACACCGTCGGCCACCGCCTTCAGACCTGTAGACGGGACACCGTCCACACCTATTATCTTCATGTCCTTGATGCCATGTTTCTTTGCCGCGTCCGAGGCTCCGATTGCCATACGGTCATTGTGTGCGTAGATGACGTTTATCTCCTGATGGACGGCAAGTATGGAGTCAGCCACGGCAAAAGCGTCCTCATAGTTCCAGTTACCGGCGGCTTTTGCCACAATCCTTGCCCTGCCGCCGTTCTCCGTCATCACCTCATCGAATCCGCTGCCACGCTTCATGGCAGGGGTGGAGCCCGGCAGTCCTGTGATTTCAAGGATGTTGAGTTCTTCATCGGATAGCAGCAAGGCATACTGTGCCGCCTTCACGCCGATGTCGTGATTGTCCGCTCCGACGAAAGCGGAGTAGCATTTCTCGCTTGCCTCACGGTCGAAGACCACGATTGGCATACCGCTATCGTGCAATGCCTTTATCTTCGGTGTGACGGCTTTTGCCTCGTTGGGCGAGACAATGATGATGTCAAAATCGTTCTTTGCGAAATATTCCAGGTCGGCTATTTGTTTGGCATTGTTGTCATCGGCGGAACGTATCTCCACCTCCACTTCCGGATGGAAGATTTCCTCGCGCATTATTTCTTCGTTAAGCGTCATGCGCCAGTCGTCGGTGCTGCATTGCGACACACCGATGCGCACTTTCTTTTCCTCGGTGCATCCTGTCATGAAAAAGGCAGACAGCAGAAACAGATACAGGAATAGTTTCATCTTAGGTTTCAGGTTATGGGTTGTGGTTTTAGTTTATTTCAGGTTCATCTGCAAAATTAATGCTTTTTGCGGAATTATCCACGTTACAATCGTTAAAAATGATGTTACATGAAACGGCATTACTAAATAATGTATCATTTTTTATCGCCTGAATGCCGATTGATTATTAATTTTGCAGCAGAAATCTGAATTAAAAACAAGTACAGACATGAAATCGACACTCGTAACACTAATCTTTATCCTGACAACCCAACTGGCATGGGGAGCACACCAATCCCTCAAATTCATGCACCCCGCACCCGACCACACACTGGTAAAGGTGAAGCCTACCGGAAAGTATCTCATCCTTCCCGTAGAAGAAAACCGCGAGGACTCCAGAATCGATGTCCTGGTGAACGGTGAGAAGGTGACAACGCTCTTCGTGCGCCTGGCAGAGAACAATGTGGACTACAGCGTGCCGTTTGACCTCTCGCCGTATGCGGGCAAGGGCGAGATTCTCCTTAGTATAATAAGCCCTGTTAACAACCGCGAACATTCGCGCCAGGCCACCGAGATTCTTTGCTGGAACGAGATGAGCGTCTCCGACTCCTTTGACACAAGCAACAAAGAGAAGTACCGCCCTACCTACCACCACACTCCGCTCTACGGATGGATGAACGACCCGAACGGAATGTTTTACAAGGATGGCGCATGGCATCTTTATTATCAGCATAACCCTTATGGCTCAAAATGGCAGAACATGACATGGGGACACTCCTCTTCCACCGACCTCGTCCATTGGACTCACCACCCGGAAGCCATACGCCCTGACGGACTGGGGACAATCTTCAGCGGCAACAGTGTCATCGACCATGACAACACCGCAGGCTTCGGCGCAGGTGAGGTGATAACCCTCTACACCTCATGTGACAAGAGCCAGGTGCAGAGCCTCGCGCACAGCAGTGACAACGGCATGACATTCACGAAATATCCGGGCAACCCTGTCATCGTCACTCCCAATGAGGCACGCGACCCTAACATATTCCGGAACAGCGGCATAAACAAATGGAACCTTGTCCTCGCCGGAGCCATGGACCACGAGATGCACATCTTCAGCTCGCCAGACCTCAAGGAGTGGACCTACGAAAGCTCTTTCGGCAAAGGCTACGGAGCACAGGACGGCGTGTGGGAATGCCCTGACCTCTTCCAACTCGATGTGCCGGGGACAAACGAGAAGAAATGGGTGCTCCTCTGCAACCTTAACCCCGGAGGAAAGTTCGGCGGTTCGGCAACACAATATTTCATAGGCGAGTTTGACGGCAAGAAATTCACCTCCGACTACGCCCCTGAGGACACTCTCTGGATGGACTTCGGCAAGGACCATTACGCCACCGTCACATGGAGCGACGCTCCCGAAGGGCGACGCACGGCGATAGGCTGGATGAGCAACTGGCAGTATGCCAACGAAGTGCCGACAAAACAGTTCCGCAGCGCAAACACTCTGCCACGCGACTTATCACTATTCCACAGCCCTGAAGGAAAACTCCTCCTCGCATCCAAACCTGCCAAGGAACTCGCCGATATGCGCGGAGAGGCACGAAGCTACGGCAGATTCTCCGTATCGCAGAAAGGCAGAACGTTCCGTCTCCCTGACGGCAAAGGTATGGAGATAGTCATGGACTACAGCCTCAATGCCAAGTCGGATGTATCACTGACCCTCTCCAATGCCAACGGCGACAAAGTCATCATGACCATCGATGCCAAGGACATGACCTTCACCATGGACCGCACAAAGAGCGGTGAGGTCAGCTTCAGCCGCCATTTCCCTGCCGTCACCGTTGCTCCGCTCTCCAAGGACGCTCCTGCGGGAACCATACGCATCTTTATCGACTCCTCGTCCATCGAGGCGTTCGACTCTGAAGGAAGGTTTGCGATGACCAACCTTGTCTTCCCTACCCAACCGTACTCCACCATCACCGTGAAGGGCAAAGGAAAGGGAAAAATAAAGAAACTGAATGCATATAAAATAAAGTAGATACGACAAATTGACAAGTTGACAAGTTGACAACTTGACAATCTGCCCCCCCCAAAAAAAAAACATCCTCAACAATGGAAAACAACAAAACCCTCGCTGCTGGACAAAAATCATTCCTGGCACAGATAATCCCAGTCATGCTGTGCTTCTTCGCCATGGGTTTCGTCGACCTCGTGGGCACAGCGTCCAACTATGTGCAGAAGGACCTCAGCCTTACCGACTCGCAGGCTAACCTCTTCCCGTCACTCGTGTTCTTCTGGTTTCTCATCTTCTCAGTGCCTACGGGACTGCTGATGAACAGGATAGGACGCAAGAACACTGTCCTCGTGTCGCTCGCCGTCACCCTCACATCGCTCGTCATCCCTGTCTTCGCTGACAGCTTCACGGCAATGCTCCTGGCTTTCTCCTTCCTCGGCATAGGAAACGCCATCATGCAGACATCACTCAACCCACTTGTGAGTAACCTCATGAGCTCCGACCACCTCGCCTCCACACTCACCTTCGGGCAGTTTGTCAAGGCGATAGCGTCATTCCTCGCACCTATCCTCGCGGCATGGGGAGCGACAACCCTCATGCCTACACTCGGCATGAACTGGAAAGTGCTCTTCCCTATCTATGCCGCAGTGTGCACCATCACCATCGCCATGCTCGGAGCAACACCCATCGAGGAGGAGCAGCCTGACAAGGCATCAAGCGTGACGGACTGCATCAGGCTCCTCGGACGCCCGTTCATCCTCCTCTGCTTCCTCGGGATAATGTGCCATGTGGGCATAGATGTCGGCACAAACACCACAGCACCGAAAATCCTCATAGAACGCCTCGGCATGACTCTCGAGACTGCCGGATTCGCCACAGGCGTCTACTTCATCTTTCGCACCGCAGGATGCTTCCTCGGCTCGTTCATCCTGCGCTCCTGCTCCGCAAGGAAATTCTTCACCGTGAGCGTGGTAATGATGCTCTTGGCGATGATAATCCTCTTCTCTGCATCCTCGCTCTACCTCATCTATGCCGCAATAGCCATGATAGGCTTCGGTAACTCTAACATCTTCCCGGTGGTCTTCGCACAGGCTCTGAACAACAGCCCGAAGGAGAAGAACGAGGTCTCGGGACTGATGATTATGGGACTCTTCGGCGGCACAATCTTCCCGCTTGCCATGGGCTTCGCCAGTGACATCCTCGGCGGACAGGCAGGGGCAATTGCCGTGATGACCATCGGAGCAGCGTATCTCCTGCTCTACTCCGCACGCATAAAGAAATAATCACCTTAAAAACAAATACAAATCTATGAACAAATTCATCGTAGGTCTCGGAGAGGCTCTCTGGGATGTCCTTCCGGAAGGAAAGAAAATCGGCGGCGCACCTGCCAACTTCGCATACCATGTCTCACAGTTCGGACTTAAAAGCCTTGCAGTGAGCGCAATAGGAAAAGACAAGTTGGGCGAGGAACTTCTCGAAAGGTTTGACGAGAACGGACTCAACTGCCACATCCCTGCCGTGGACTACCCTACCGGCACCGTGCAGGTGGAAATCGACCGGGCGGGCATCCCGCAGTACAGCATCAAGGAGAACGTGGCATGGGACAACATCCCTTTCACTCCGGAACTGGAGGAGATAGCCCGCAACACTCGCGCCGTATGCTTCGGTTCGCTGGCACAACGCTCCGTGGTCTCACGCACCACAATCCTCAATTTCCTCGATGCCATGCCGAAGGATGAGGACACTCTGAAAGTCTTCGATATCAATCTCCGCCAGGGATTCTATAACAAGGAAATCATCTGCGAGTCCCTCCGCCGCTGCAACATACTGAAAATAAACGATGAGGAGCTTGTCACCGTGAGCCGCCTGAAAGGCTATCCGGGCATAGACCTTCAGGACAAGTGCTGGATACTCCTCGGCAAGTATAACCTCAAGATGCTCATCCTCACCTGCGGTGTCAACGGCAGTTATGTCTTCACCCCGGGCAGCGTGTCCTTCAAGGCAACTCCTGTGGTGGAGGTTGCCGACACAGTGGGAGCAGGCGACTCGTTCACGGCGGCGTTCCTCTCCTCAATCATCAAGGGCAGGTCCGTGGAGGAAGCCCACGAGACAGCGGTGAACACCTCAGCATTCGTATGCACCCAAAACGGTGCGATGCCCATACTCCCGAAGGAGATTATCGGAGAATAAATAAGTGGTTAGTGTGGTGTGTAAGCAAAAATACACACGCACAAAAAAAATGTTAGTTGTTTTTATATTAAGAAAAGAGTGTCGCTCATCCCAATTGACGGCACTCTTTTTTTTACACTGATGATGTTTTTGTTGGTGTCGGTAAAATGCAAATACATCCCTTATTGTGTACGTAATGTACGGATGTTTCTGGGCAGAGAACCGCGTTAGTGGTGACGCGGTTCCCAAGCCCCCTTTTTTTGAAGAAAAACCTCATAAGATGGTGATATATGAGAGTTTTGCTGCTTATCATTGTTTTTTTTACAGGACGACACCAATATATTTTTTTACAGACCATAGCAGCTTGTCACACCAATCGATGTGCCTATCGCCGTAAGGATGGCGACAATAAGCTGGATAATGTATTTCACGGTTTCTTTCTTAGTCATGTTTTTTAGGTTTTGGGTTGATGGTTTTAGTAAAGAAAGGAAAAGGGTGCGCCCTCCCCTATTTTCCCGTTTTGGAGACCGGGGAGGGCGCAAAGGGTCAGGCAGCAGACTCCTTGACAATGTTCTCAGGAACCCTGGTGCACTTGGTGCCATAGGTGAGAACGGAGATTACCTTGCCGGAGGCAGTGTCCTTCTGCTTTGTCGGGAGGAAAAGCACCCTTGTGCCCACAATGTTCTTCTGGACAGAGAACTCCTCAAGGCTCTCGGCACCCTTGCTGCGGAGTGACATCTTGAAAGTGCCGAGACCGTCGAGCTTCACGGCATAGGAATTCTGGAGCTGGGTCTTTATCTCATAGATGAGAGCCTCTATGCAGCCCTTGACATCCGACTTGGTGAGGGAACATTTCTCCTCTATGCGTTCGGCAATCTTGTCCGTGGACACTGTGTTTACGATGACGGCATTGGCGTACCACTTGTTGTTCGCAGGGTCTACACGACCGTCTGAATACTTGCGTTCGATTTTCTTGACTTTGTAAAGTACTGGCATAATAAATTAAATGTGTTTGTGTTGTTAGAAAAAAGGTTAATTAAAAAAAAGACAGTAATGACAATTGTGTCAGTAATGACAGTATTGTCGGGTCGGTCAATATTGTCAATAATGACAGTACTGTCAATACTGACGACCCGTTCCCGGCGGCTCATCCCTACCCCACCTTCCGCAGTGCCTTGGCGGAATTGTCAGGCATCTCGTAGTGCATGAAATGCTGGCGGCGCAGATGCTCGATGCTGTACGAGACATGTATCCACTGCGCATTGTCCCTCCTGCGGCACTCGTAGATGAGCTGGTCGTAAGGCAGCGTCTGGCGGATGAAGTCAAACATCTTCTTCCCCACCTCCGCATTGGGGACAAAGATGTCGGCAGCCTCGCCGTAAAGATGCTGGGAGAACTCCGCCCCGCCCACAGCCTCGTTGACCTTCTTGGAACGGTAGCCGCTCGTGATTCTCAGCACACCGAACCTGCGCCTCAGAGGTTCAAGGACATTCTCGCAGAGCAGCCGCAGATTGACCACCGCAAGCTCCGTGGGCTTGTTGTCCCACCCATGGCGTATCGCCGTGGCAGAACGGCTCATCTCCGTAATGGTGAAATGTTCGCTGAGCTTCTCGCGCTCCGGTTCCCTGACCGGGAAAGGGTTCATCATGATTGTGTTTTCCATAGTAAAAAGAATGATTGTTAGGTTTTTCAATGATTGTTAAAGTGCTTGTTTCGTTTAGCTGGTGCAAAGGTACAACATTCTGCAAGCGATTCCAAATTTTATGGGGGTATGAATGGGGGTATCATGCCCAAAGCCTTACGGTCAGTGCTGAAAATACGGTCGGTACTGTCAGTATTGTCAGTTCTGTCACAACTGTCGGTACTGTCGTTGCATTCATTGCTGCCTTCATCTGACAATCCCCTCCCAGAACCGATCCAGTCCTGCCCTGCCGCCTGCCGAAGCAGCCGACTCCATCCTGCTGAAAAGGCTCGCCCTGCGAACCCCTTTCCTGCCCTCCGCACGGAACGCCTTGGAAGAAGGGTTGCGCGGAGGAACCATACCGAAAACCTTGAACACACGCCCCACAAGATACGTGAACGTGGCATAGCTCCCGTCCGCCATCACTATCCCGCAATGGTAGTAGACCTCATGAAGCAGTTCCAGAAGGTCCCTCTTCGTGCCCCTCCACTGCAAACCGTCCTTCTCCTGCATTGACAGCAGAAGCCTCACTTTCTCCGTCATCTCCACGATGACCATACGTCGTAATTCCTTCATTGTTCTTTGTTTATTCGCCCCGCCGTCACGCGACAGGGCACTGTTCTTACTCTCAGCGGCAACCCATCAGTCTGCACTCCCCTATTATATATATATATTACAGCTATATATCACAGCCAAAGCAGACTACACCACTGTTTCGGCTGCGAAATTACACTATAATCGTGAACAATAAGTTCACTCGCCCAATTTTCTTGGTTAAAAAACATTATATATTAAATAATTTTCAGTTAATGTTTCCATATATGCAATAAAATGCCTGATTGCCTTGGTTTGCATCTTTTTTCCTGTCTTGCAGGATTTCCAACAGCTGCTTATGCCAAAAGGTTACTCTTCAGTCGCATTTCCATTACCTTTTGGACGGTGGAGGGTAGGCTTTTGCATGGCAGGTGGTAACCTTTTGCAGCACGGAATGTGTGGAAAAGTCACGAAAAAGCGTGGAAAAGCGTGTATAAACGGTGGAAAACATGCGGAAAGCGATGTGGAAAAGGCGTGGGTTATCAACAGCGGCTTTTTCTTCAGAAGGCGTGGACGGTGGAGTGGGGATAACTCGCGGAGTTATCATCGTGCTTTCAACAGGTTGTTGTCATCAGGGCGTCGGAATGTAAAGTGCTGAGAGTAAGGGAGGAACAGGAGGGTGGGAGAGGGTTTTCCACAGTTTCCACAGGATATAATAATCATCATAGTATTCTTTTTAAAATAATAAAAGGAATATATATATATTAATGATCAGTAATGACCAACCCGACAATACTGTCTGAAAAAAATCCAAGAAAAATTTGGAATTCTTTGTGAAAAGCATTAACTTTGCAACCGCAATTGGTTCTCCGCATCCGCAAGGGTGACGGGGCTAAGATGGGAACGCGGTGAGATTCCGCGACATTACCCGATGCTGTGAGTCCTTTCTTTCAAGGGCAGCCACCAATCGCCACTGGACCGTCAACGGACATTAGGAAACTCCGTTGGCAATTTGTCCGGGAAGGCGGACTGCCACACATATAACAAGGATGAAGTCAGAAGACCTGCCAACTTTGCCAATAGTAACAAGTGCCCACGGGATTATGGACACGGAAAAAACAAATCTCCAATCATGACCTATGACAGAAGGGCTCTGCGGCTCATCATGTTCGTCTGTACCATTCTCATGTCATGCCCGTACTGTCATCATGTGCGGGCGCAGGACTCCTTTCCGCCTTCCGTGGCAGGGGAGGACCGGCAGGACACCATCGCCACGGTCAATGTCTACGGCAGACGGCCGCTTGCCACGCGCCAGACACTCGCCGGAAAGGAGCTGCAGGCTCTCTCGGCGACAAGCATCGCCGACGCCCTGAAATACTTTGCCGGCGTGCAGATAAAGGACTATGGCGGACTGGGCGGCATGAAGACCGTCAACGTGCGCTCCCTGGGCGCGCAGCATGTGGGGATATACATCGACGGCATACGTGTCACCAACGCACAGAACGGCACCGTGGACCTCGGGAAGTTCTCACTCTCGACCATGGAGACCGTGGAACTCTACAACGCCAACAAGCTCGACGACTGCCAGTCGGCGTCGGAATATGCGTCCGGGGCGACTGTCTACCTCCGCACACGCCGTCCGCAGAAGGACTCCCTCTCGGCACAGCTGAGGACAGGGTCGTTCGGGACATGGATGGCAAAGGTCAATCTGCAGGCAAAGCGGCGGGGATGGGCAGGCTTCATCGACATCGAGGGCTTGACCACAAAGGGCGACTATCCGTTCCGCTACAAGTCGGAATATGAGGACACCATCGGGCGTCGCAAGAACTCCGACATAAAGTACGGCAGGGTAGAGGGCGCACTGTTCAACGGCGGTTTCTCCTCGCACATCTACTACTACTATTCCGAACGAGGATGCCCGGGAGGCATTGTGCGCAGGCTCTCGGACAAGTACACGAACATCGGAAGGGAATGGGACGGCGATTTCTTCATACAGTCGGCTTACTCCCGGCAGTTCGGCAGCCACCGCATAAAGGTCAATGCCAAATATGCCAACGAGTACCTGCATTACTGCACGGACTATCCCGAGAACCAGAACACTGCCCGCGTCGACAACCATTATCGTCAGGAGGACCTCTACGGCGCGGCCTGCTACAGTTGGCAGCCGTGGCATTGGCTGTCGCTGAGCACAAGCTACGACATACGCTATTCTAAGCTGCATGCCGACCTGAAGTATTTTGACACTGTCCATCGCACCGACCAGAAGCAGGTCATCGCGCTGCAGACGGACTGGAGGGGCATACGCTTCGCAGCGTCACTGCTCCACCAGCACTATAAGGATCACACACGCACCCATGCCGGTGCGGCAGAACCGCTTGACAAGTTCACTCCTGCCGTCTCCCTCGCCTGGTCGCTCCGCGGACTGACCGTGAGGGCGTGGTACAAGAAAATCTTCCGCGTGCCGACGCTTAACGACCTCTACTATACTCAGACGGGCAACCGCAACCTGAAGCCGGAGTACACGAAGCAGTGGAACATCGGTGCGGAATGGCGGCACGCCACAAGGCTGTGGACATTCTCCGTGCAGGCTGACGGTTACATCAACAGGATTGAGAACCGCATCGTCTGTCTGCCGCTGAAAGGCACCTACACATGGTCGATGATGAACTACGGCTACACATTCTGCCGCGGACTGAACGCCACAGGCAACGCACGCCTGAACCTCCGCGACTGGAACTTCTCGCTGCTCACTTCCCTGACATGGCAGCGTGACCTTGACCGCACGGACACGGAGAGCGAGACCTACGACAAGCCGATATGCTATTCGCCGACCCTCTCCTACGGACTGACGGGCATCATCGGGTGGCGCAGTCTCTCGCTGACGGTCTCCGACCTCCATGTGTCGGAGCGCATGTGGTCGTATGCCGACCCGGAGGATGTCCTCAAGCCGTACAACAACATCGACCTGAAGCTCTCCTGCACATGGCGCAACTATGGCGTGACACTCGAAGTGAACGACCTCCTGGACGAGCAGTATGAGCATATCCCGCGCTATCCCATGCCGGGACGCAACTACCGCCTGACGGTCAGCTTCTCGCTGTGATTATTAACCCGACAATACTGACAATCCTGGCACAACTGACAATACTGTCGGAAAAAATAAAAAAATAACCAATGAAAACAACCCTCACAACCCTCCTCCTTGCCCTTCTCGCCCTTACGGCTTCGGCGCAGGAGAAAATCATCCTCCTCAACGAAGGCAACTGGCAGTCGGACAATGCGCGCCTGACCTACTTCGAGGACGGCCGCATAGTAAGCAACAAATGGTTCCGCGACGTGAACGGCTACAAGATAGGCGACACGCCCAACGACATCATACAAATCAACGACAACCTCATCGCCATCGCCGTCAACTGGTCAAACATCGTGCAGTTCATCACCCCCTCGGGCAAGGCGGTGGCTGCCACGGAGGATGTGCCGAACATCAGGAAACTGGCAACCGATGGGCGGTATGTCTACGTGACAAGCTATGCCCACGAGTGCGGAGCGATGACCTTCACAAAGGGCTTTGTGGCAAAGATTGACACCGAGACATTCAAGGTCGTGGCAGCCACCGAGGTGGGCTACGAACCGGAAGGCATAGCCTGCTACGACGGACACCTCTTTGTCGCCAACTCCGGAGGCTACGCCTTCCAGGAGGGGCATGACTACGAGCGGACGGTGAGCATCCTTGATGCCGCGACAATGCGGGTCGTGAAGACTGTTGACACGGGAGTGATAAACCTCTATGGCAAGATGTCGCAGAGCGGAAAGTTTCTCATGATAAGCTCTCCCGGCGACTACTACGAGAACCCTGCACGCAGCATCGTCTTCGACTGCCGCAAGGCTCTCGACGGCGAGGCGCAATGCTTTCAAGTGCTTGATTTCCCTGCCACTTACAGCACGGCGACAAGGGAGGGTGCGTTTCTCTGCATAGGTTCGTCGTACTCCTATCTCACAGGCAATTATGAGTTCTCCCACCACACCGTCAACCCTTCCGAGGTCATGGCATCGGGAGGGACAAGTGGAGTAGGGGAGGCGTTCCCCGGCACCGTGGCAAGGGACATTGAGGCATTTGCGCAGCCTTACGCCTTTTACATGAATCCGTACACCGGCTATCTTTACGCCACCGACGCCGCAGGCTATGTCTCCGGAGGAAAGATGCATCAGTGGGACAGCAACGGCAGGCACCTCGGCGAGTATGGCGTTTATATCAATCCCGGACATTTCCTTGCCCTTCCGCCCGACGGCAAGTTTACGGGAATCATGGAGGTTGCCGCCCCTGTGTCTGACGGCGCTTTCTACGACCTCACCGGCAGGCGCGTCACTGACCCTCTCCCCGGCGGTATCTACATAAGGGACGGCAGGAAGATAATCAAGAAGTAAGTTTTTTTTTATTATGTTATGTGGATGATTTGAAACGCATATCCTTCCGCGCCCCATGGTGTGGAAGGATATGCCCAAATCCCCTTTTACCCCTGTAAAAGCAAAAGCCATGAGAAAACTGTTCGCAATCATCAGCATCTACATCAAGAACGTGAGGAAAGCGATATTCCGGAAATAATGATGTCCGATTTTAACCTTTGCATAAAATATGCCGGTGTACATCGGAACCGCGTCAGACTCTATGGTCACAAAGGATGTTCGGGTGTAAACGTATATATAATCAGATATGTATTGTATTTTAAGTAAACAATTAATTTTGTAAATAATATTCCATTTTTATAAACCAAAAAAAATCAATGAGAAGAATCTTTACTTCCCTGCTTTTGACGGCAATGGCTGTCATAAGCGTTTCCGCAGCAAACGTTGTCGTGAAGATGAACAGCATCGCCAAGACAATGACTCTGGCAGAGAAGGCGACGGGAAAGGCTGTCGCCACAGGTGAGCCGTCAGGCACAACCTACACTTTCGAGGCTCCCTCGGGCGAGTATGTCCTCACAGGCTATGCCTCTGACGGCACTACTGTCACAGGAACGACGGAGCTGACTGTCACGGACGCCGGTGGGCAGGAGTTCGCAGTGTTCACCATAACAGCCTATGCCACAAACAAGAAGACTGTCCTCGTGGACGGTGAGGAGAAGAGCGTGGACTGGGAGGAAGGCACTGACTACTCCACCACTGCCTTTGCGTCAAGCCGTGAGGGAGAGACACGCACAATCACTCCGGGTAAGAGCACTTCAGGACAAACAACTTTCAACGTGCTGAGCGGTGACAGCTACCGTGTGGAGCTTGTCCCTTCAGAGGAGCACGCAACAGAAGGCTACCTGCCGTTCATGCAGAGCGGTACGGTGAATTTCAACGTTACAGTCAAAGGCGCTGTTCCTATGGGCTATGCCTACACTGTCACCGTGCCTGCCGATGCCGGACTGATTATAGGGCAGAAGACAGCGCATTTTGTGGACTTTGCGAAGGTTGAGCCTAAGAGCATTGCCAACGAAGGCGGTGCAAAGAAGTACAACTATGTCCTTGCTGCAGGCGGACAGTATAATTTCCGCACATGGCGCAAGGGTGGTTTGACAAATGCCGGTATCTTCACCATGAATGCCGACGAGGCGAAACGCCCTGTGCTGTCTTTCACCGATGAGGACTATAAGGCGGCAGACCCTAAGTTTGTTGACCGTGACGTGAAGTCCAACCAAGGCTACAACGTTGCGGACATCTTCGTGAACATAAACGAGAAAGGTCATCTCAGGATGAATGCCGGCGACTCATTCGACGCTCATGCCATGCGTTCATGGGAAATTGTCGACGGCATAACAAGCAACTATTTCATCGAACCGGATTTCCACTACACCGTGCTGAACGAGGACGGCACGCCTGACAACTCTGTCATCGCCATTGACCGGGAGCCGGGCAGCGCATGGGCGGCAATCAAGGCGAAGAAGGACGGCACTGCCATTGTCCTTGTGGGATATGACGCAATCAGTGCTTGCCAGTATAACAACAACGGCGAGAAGAAGGACATGACAGGCGGCTCACTGTGGGGCGCGATATGGCCGGAGAACACTGCCGCCTACGTTGTCACGGTAGGAGGGAAGGAGAGTGGCATAACTCCTAACATGACCGTCAATGCAGGACGCAACACTGCCGACAAGAAGCTCGCCGGTGACAATGTGGATGCGGAGCTGGATGTCTTCTACTACGCAAAAGGGACAGACGGCTATGCCTACACCTTCAAGCCGGAGGGCGTGCAGACGGTCACTGTGGCTTATCCCGAACTTAGCTCTGCGACAGCGACTTACAAGGGCTTCTCTGCCGAGGGTGTGAAGAAGAACGAGGACGGTTCTTTCACCATACTGCTGAAGCACGGACGACAGATTGTGAAGCTCGAGGCAGAGAACGGTGCTGCCGACTATCAGGTGATGACGGCGAAAGAGGTGGCTTACACTCTCACCAACGCCACAAACCCGGAGAGCGAGACTTTCAGCGCAGGCGACAAGGTGGACATAAGGTTCAGCACCCTGTTCCACCCTGCAAACAAACTTGCGGGAATACATAACTTCCGCGCTGCCATAAACTATAACAAGACCTCCGAGGGTGTTGTCCTCGGCAGTGCAAGCGCCAACCAGTATGCGTTCGCTTCCACAGAGAAGGCGCAGACCGTCTCCCTCACTCTCCCTGCCGATTGGGACGGAAAGGAGAATGTGAAGCTCTCCGAAGGCTCTGTCTGCATCACTTATTTCGGTGACCCTCTCGGCAGCCACCGCACTGTATCACGCCTGAACGGACGCAACCCTAACTTTACTGCTGTGCAGCAGAACACATTCCTCTGCTCACTGCCTGACATCGAGATAGGCAACCCTGCCGTCCACGGACTTGCCGTTGCCACTCTCGAGGATGTGGAGCTTGCCGAGGAAAGCCACATGCCGCAGTTCACCGCAGAGGACGAGGAGGCTATGGGCTTCCAGAGCGGTGATTTCTGGTTTGACATGTATGTGATGAGCGAGTATGAGACATGGTGGGGTTATGGCGTTGCCAACCACACGTCTACGGACTACAAGGAGTTTGCCGACCAGTTCAACTCCTGCACGGGAAAGGGTGCCGACGGTTCAAAGAACTATGGCATCGCTTATGTCAGTGACTACATGGGACCGGTCAATGTGACCCTCACCACCGATGAGATGACGGCTGTGCCGGGCGTACAGGTGACAAACGCCGCATGGAGCCTTTCTTCAATGGCTAACGGCGACGGTGTGGCAAAGAGGTTTGGCAAGGGTGACTGGTTCAAGCTCACTGCCACAGGCTATGACGATGAGGAGAACATCACGGGAACGAAGGAGTTCTACCTTGCCGACTGTCGTTCGGAGGACAACACGGAATGGTTCATCCTCAACGACTGGGCGTTCATGGATCTGTCCGGTCTCGGTGCCGTGCGTCAGATTCGCTTCACTCTCTCAAGCAGCGACAATGGCACATGGGGCATGAACACTCCTGCTTACTTCTGTTATGACAACCTCGGCTGTGAGGGCACGGAGGAGACTCCTAAGGGCAACTACAACGATGTTGTGACAGCGATAAGCAATGTCAGCACATCGACAGTCGCTCTCCGGCAGCGCTTCGACCTTCAGGGACGCCAACTCAATGGTGCACAGCGCGGCGTGAACATCATCCGCACCGCTGACGGCAAGGTGATGAAGGTGGTGAGTGGCAGGTAGTCAGTACTGACATAACTGACAATACTGTCAATATTGACTAATATCCTTAAAAGAGGCGGGCATCCACCACGGATGCCCGCCTCGATTACTTTTTTGTTTGCAGTGAAGCGGCAGACATTCAGAAGGCAGGATATCCCGGATTCTGAGTGTAGCGTCCTCCTGAGAAATTGTATTGTGGGACAGGGATAGGATAGTATTCATCCTTGCCTTCCGTAAACTTTGCGCCTGAGTAGTAAATGCGGTTGTCACATTCTGTCTCAAGGTAGGAATTCATCACTTTGTCGGCAATACCCCAGCGTACGAGATCGAAGAAACGCTCGCCTTCGAATGCTTTCTCAAGGCGTGTCTCGGTGCGGAGTGCCTGTCTCGCATAGTCCTGTGTCCATCCTGTGGCAGGATATTCCTTGATGAGATAGTTGGCGGCAGGCTTCGTGTTGTCGTTGAAATCCTTGACGCAAGGACTGCCGGCAGCGCGGCGGCGAATCTTGTTGATGATGTCGCGCGCTGTCCCAAGGTCATCACCTGTCTCGATGAGAGCCTCGGCTTTCCAGAGAAGGAGGTCGACAGTGCGGATAATCTGCCAGTTGAGCGATGATGCTCCCCAAGGCCAGCCCTGGTACATGTCGCCTGACTCAGGGGAAACCCAGAAACGCTTCACGCAGTTATGGCCGTAAGTCTCGCGGTCACGTACCCATGACCGGCATGGCGTGTCGGTGTAAGTCTTCCATGTTATGCCCGGGCGTCCGATGACAAAGTCAAGGCGAGGGTCAACGGTGTGGTCAGCGTTGGAGAGGATTTGTGTGTTGTCGTCTATGAATTTCACCACAGAGAAGTCAGGCAACGACTGATAGTTGAACACCGGCAGACCGTTCTCGTCAGTCTGGTAGGCATTGATAAGGTCCTGTGAAGGGAGGAAGAATCCGTCGCCATGGTAAGGAGAGTTGCCGCCGGGAGAGTTAAGGAGCTGGCTCCAGTTGATGCGTCCGGCAGAAGGGCTGCCGTCATTCATGGAGTACTGTACGGCGAAGACAGACTCTTTTCCGTTCTCGTTAGCTATAATGTCAAGTCCCTGGAAGTCAGAGAGCAGGCCGTAGCGTCCTGTTGCGAGCACTTGGTCGACGAGTGAGACTACCTCTCCCAAGAGTGTTTTGTCCACGCTGACAACCTTATGAGTTGTCTCATCCTGCTTGTAAGCCTGATAAAGCTTCACCTTTGCCGCATAAGCGAGTGCCACGTATTTATGTATGCGTCCCACCTCCGGTTGTGTCTCAGGCAGCATGTTGGCAGCCTCAAGGAGCTCGTTGGCAATCATTCCGAGCAGTTCGTCGCGTGAATACTTGTCGTTAGGGATGCTGACATAGTCCGGAGTCTCAACATTCTCGTCGAAATAAGGTACTTTCTTGAACAGGCGGACAAGGTCGAAGAAGAAGTGGGCGCGCAGCACCTTCATCTCTGCCATGCGGCTCTGCCTGTGATTTATCTCGGAATCAGAATAACTGTTAAGCACTTTGAGGGCAGCGTTGGTGCGCTGGAGCTGGCAGTAGAGGCGGTACCATTTGTTGTCAAGGTTCCAGTTGCTGGCATCGACATCGAAGATTTCCATACGGTGTATCTCGTTCACGTCACCGGTGCCGCCGCCGCCTTTGTAAGCATTGTCGGACCGCACTTCGCCATACGCCCAGTTGTTTGCAGGGTAGAAGCAGCCATTATCCTGTTCGTTTACTCCGCCGAGTGCAGCATAAGCCGCATTACATAGGAGTTCTGCGCCTTCGCTTGTTCCCATCACTCCGTCGTTGAGCGAACCTTGTGGGGTGTTCTCCAAAAAGTCGTCAGAGCAGGAGGACACAGTGGCTGCCATTATTATTGTCGGAAGGATATGTTTGAATTTCATGTTATTGCTTTTGTTTATTTGTATGAGTCAGTTTTGTCATTTTTAGAAACCGAATTGCAATCCGATTGTATAGTTGCGCGGAATGGCATAAGGATAGCCCAGTCCTTCGGGGTCAGCTCCGTTGTAGGCTGTGACGGTGAAGACGTTCTGCGCCTGGAAATACACGCGGGCATTGGTGAGGTGGAGCTTATTCTTCAGCGTTTGTGGCAGGGTGTAGCCAAGAGTCAGTGTCTTCAGCCGGAGGTAGGAACCGTTCTCCACATAGTAGCGCGAAAGTTCATTCTCGTTGTTGCTGTTGTTGGTTGTCGGCGCAGGGATGTCGCAGTTGTAGACACCTGTTGTGAGGTAGTCCTCATAAGCATTGGCAGCCTCAAGCAGTCGTGTGGAATGGTTGCCTGTCCAGAGCTGGAAGAAGTCGGTGTAGTACTTGGAGTTGTTGTAAGCGTCCCTGAATGTCGCACTGAGGAATGCAGAGAGGTCGAAGCCCTTCCAGTTCAGTCCGAGGTTGAGTCCGAGCTGTGCCTTAGGGAGGTCGCAGCCGAGCCATGTGCGGTCGGCGGAGCTTATTCTGCCGTCATTGTTGGTGTCAACATACTTCAGTCGCCCCACTTCCGGCTTGCCGAACTCTATCTGATATGTTGAGCAATAGTCGTCAACCTCCTGCTGTGTCCGGAACACGCCGTCAGTCTCGTAGCCCATCCATGAGCCGTAAGGCTGTCCCACGAGTGATTTGTCGATGCCGTTGCCACCGCCGTAAGTGTAGTAGATGTCATCAAGGAGTGATGTCACCTTGTTCTTTGTCACAGTGATGTTGAAGCCTATGCTGTAGTCAACCTCTCCGGCATGGTCACGCCAGTTGAGTTGTGCCTCAAAGCCCTTGTTGACCATTTCTCCGCCGTTGTACCAGCAGTAGCCTCCTTCGCCGATGATGGCGATGTAAGGTTTTTCCACGAGCATGTCCTTTGTCTTCTTGTGGAAGTAGTCAAGCGAGCCATACAGTCTGCCGTTGAGCATGGAAAAGTCGATGCCGACGTTGGTTTGGCAGGTCTTCTCCCATGTAAGGTCAGGGTTTCTATCCTGAATCTTGTAGGCACCTGGGGAGAGAGTTGTGCCGTCGCCGTTCATGTTATAGGAGCTTGCCTGAAGGCTCACGAGATATTTTGTGTAGAAAGCCTCATTGTCGATGATGTCATTGCCGTTGACGCCCCATGCCGCGCGCAGCTTGAGGTCGTTGAGCCATGGCTTTGTGTTCTCCATGAACTTCTCCTCACTGACGCGCCATCCTGCCGAGAATGAAGGGAACACGTCAGCGTTGTTCTCATGGCTTAGGCGTGAAGAGGCGTCGCGGCGTATGGTCACGGAAGCAAGATAGCGGTTGTCGTAAGAATAGTTTATCTTGCCGAAGGCGGAGTACATGGTGTAGTTGCTTGCTCCTGCGCCCACGGTCTGTCCTGCTGTCGTTGAAGAGAGGTACTGGTAGTTAGGGTCTTCGATGGCAAGTTTTGTGCCGAATCCGTTCATGTCCTCAGTATGGTATTTCTTTGCTTCGATGCCGAGGAGTCCCATGAGTGAGTTTTTTCCTGATTCAATGTTATATTGCGCTGTGTTTGTCCACACCCAGTCGGTACGCTTCACTGTTGACTGTGAGAGCTTGTTGACATCATCGCGAAGCCATTTTGGCTCGAAGGTCTTGTTTGTCTCGTTGTAGTAGTTTATGCCGAAGTTTGTCTTCAGGATAAGGTTCTTGACAGGTTCGACGGAGAGATATGCGTTGCCAAGGATGCGCCAGTACTCATGGTTGTTGTTGGAGTTCATCTCTATGAGGCGCAAGGCGTTTGACGTATCGCCGAGTACATCAGATATAGCGTCGTTGTATGCGCCGGAAGCGTCGTAGACAGCCTTTGCCGGATGCTGCTTCACAGCGTTCTCCTCGATGCCGTCAGGAGCATAGTGAGCCTTCCACCAGTTGACTGTAGCATTGCCGCCAACCTTCAGGTGGTTGTCAAGGAAAGCGTAGTCAGAGCCAAGGCGTGAGTTGACGCGCTGGAAGTCAGTGCCTTTGACGATACCGTCATGGTCGAGGAAACTGAGAGAGAATGCCGTTGAGCCGTTCTCAGAGCCGCGCCGTAGCCCCACGGTGTAGGTCTGCATGAGGGCGGTGCGGTGAATCTCGTCCTCCCATGATGTGCTTTGCGGAAGCACGTCTTCGCCGTTAAGGTTCTTGTAAGTCCGGAGGGAAGGAGTGGCACCGTTGCCATAGATGGCACTGTTGGGAGTGGCACCGTTGTTGGCGTTGCGGAAAGCAGTCCAGTAAGTCTGTCCCCACTGGTCGGCGTTCAAGAGGTCAAGCCCCTTGTTGTAAGTCTGGATTTGCAGCGAAGCGTCGAATGTCACGTGGCATTCGCCCTTCTTTGCGCGCTTTGTTGTAATGATGATGACACCGTTGGCAGCCTGTGCACCGTAGATGGCAGCAGACGAAGCGTCCTTAAGCACCTGTATTGACTCAATGTCGGAAGCGTTGATGACAGTAGCGATGTTATCGCGTGTCATCACGCCGTCGATGACATAAAGCGGACTGTTGGCGTCGCCGCGGAAGGAAGAAGCGCCGCGGATGGATGTTGATGTTGATGTGCCGCCGGGAGTGCCGTCGGTGACGATGTTCACACCTGCCACTCTGCCTTGCAGAGCCTGCATCACGTTGCCCGTAGGAGTGTCAGCCACGTCCTTCATCTTCACCACGGAGACAGAGCCGATAAGGTCGGCTTTCTTCTCTGTGGAATAGCCGACGACGACAACTTCCTCGAGGAGTGCGTTGTCCTCTGACATTTTAACGACCATGCCGTCCTTTGCCGGTGCGGTCCGGTTAGTGTAGCCGATGTACGAGACCACGAGTTCCGCGCCTTCAGGGACTTTCACGGTGAAGTTGCCTTCGATGTCCGTCAGCACACCGGTGTTCTGGCCCTTGCACACGACTGAGGCGCCGAGCAACGGCTCGTTGTCCGCCTTTGACACGACAGTGCCGTGCACCGTGATGTCCTGTGCCGCTGCTCCCAATGAGGTGAGGAGAGCGAAGAAGAGAATGATGAGTTTCTTGTTCATAGATATAAAGTTTGATTATTGTTTTTCTTGTTGAAGTTGTTTAAACTAATTGTGTTGCCTTGGTTGATGATTTTCACTCCATGATTATGTTTTTTTTCAAGCCTTGTCAGGTTTTCGTGGTGCAAATTTATGCTTTATGTCTTTAACGTGCAAGCAAAAGGGTTGCATCTGCTGGAAATAGTGTTACATGCAACGAAAATGGCATCGAATGTAACGTGAGTTTGACGAAATTGCAACAATGTGCGGAGTATCATCAAGTTTTTTTCAGGGTGAGCCGCCGTTTCACGGTGCAGAATCACTTGCCCTGAGACATGTCGCTTCACGCTCTGCATGACAAAAGGTAACGTTTTTTCGACAGAGCCTTACCTTTCACCATGCAAAGCCTTACCTTTCGTCATGAAAAATGATATGGCTCTGAGAAAAAAGAAACAAAAGAATTGTTCCTTTGCGACATTTTCGTGATGTTCCTCATGTGGAATTGGCAAGAGAAAGAGCCGTATCACACTCTGTTCTTATGAGTAATGATACGGCTCTTTCTTATGCTTTGTCATCATGTAGCAGGGAATTGTAGAGGCTTTCGTATTGCCGTGCCACCTTGCGGTGGTCATGGTGTCGCTGCACATACTCCACGGACCGGCGTTTGAGTTCCGGGATGCGCTCGCGGTGGTGGATGAGGTTCTTCAGTTGGGCATAGACACTCTCGTAGGACGGCAGCACGTTGATGATTGGGCGCAGCTCATGCTCGTTGATGATCTTGTAGCTCTCCGGTTCTCCTCCTCCGATGTCGATGATGCCCTTTGACATGGCGAGGAGGGAGTTCATGGACGGTGTGTAGCTGTAGAGCTGGTCGAGGATGGCGTCGCTGCCCTCCATAATCTGCTTGTACTCGTCATAGGGCACGTTCTCCACGATGCGCAGTTCGGCGAGGTGGGGGAAGTCGCGCACGATGTCTTGTGCCGCGCGGAGCATGATGTCCGTGCCTTTGACGATGGTGCGGTCCTTCTGTATGCCGATGAAGAGCTTCACCTTGTCGCCCACGGAGAACTCTGTCGGCGTGTTTTCCATGATTATGGGCAGAGGGATGAAGGACAGTTTTTCGGGATAGACATTGCGGTAGCATGCCCAGTATTCGTAGAGGCAGGCAACGATGTGGTCGCAGTCCTTGGCGACATGGCGGCATATTCCCACCTCGTGGCGGGAGTCCTCTATCCACTGTTCGCGCTGGAGTGTGGCAGCACTGTCGTGCCTTATTGTTGCGCCAATCCTTTGGTCGCTGTAGCGCAGGGCGTCGGAGTGGAGCATCTGTTCCACGATGTGCGGGTCGTCGCCGAAAGAGCCGAGGATGATGTGGCGGTTATGGCGTCGGATGAAGTTGTAGAACGGTCGCAGGTGCGTTCCGCGCAGTTCGAGGAACATGGGGTTGCTCAGCTGCACGATGTCGTAGCCCTTGCACCGGCGGAAGATGGGCAGCAGGTGACGGAGGTAGTCGATGAGTGCCAGTTTGCCGTTGATGTCCGTGCGCCGTTCGAGGCAGATGTCGTAGGCGGGGAACCGGTGCCATGCTGTCCTGTTGCTTATGCAGCGCACCTCGTGGCCTTGTTCTGCGAGTCCTGTGGCGAGGTTGCTATGGAGAGTGCTCGGATTACCGAAGAGCAGGATTTTCATTGTTTGGTTGTGGGTTGGTCATTGCTGACAGTACTGTCAATTGTGTCAGTTTTGACGGGTCAGTATTGTCAGTACTGACAGTTATGTCAATATTGACTTGAAGATTCTCAGCCATTGCGCCATGATTGGTGCCGGCCGGAAGAGTGTGGCGCGCCGGAGGGCTGCCTGTCCCTTCTCCTTGCGCAGTGCCGGGCTGCTGGTTAGCGCGGAGATGCAGTCCGCCATGAGTTTGTTGGAGGAGGCGTTTCGGCAAGGCACGAGGAATCCTGTCTTGCAGTCACAGCCGTTTGTCGCTTCGTCCTTTTCCGCCATTACCTCCCGCGGGCCATACGGGCAGTCGAGGGAGACAATGGGCAGACCGCACATCATCGCCTCTGCTATCACTATGGAGAAGCCTTCCGTCTTTGACGTGACGATAAGCATGGAGCTGCCGATATATTCCTCCACGATGTTTTCCGCCAACCCTTTGAGTTCCACGGAACTGTCGAGGTGCAGCTCACGGATGCGCCGTTCGAGGCTTTGGCGTTCCTCCCCTTCGCCGAAGATGTCGAGATGCCAGTCCGGATGCTGCTTTATGGCCAACGCCCAGATGTCGAGAAGGCGCATGAAATCCTTCTCCTTGCACAACCGTCCCACGGCTATGCACCGTTTCGCCGTCAGTGGGGCAGGGTGGGGCGGAGTGATTTCGGTGAAGTTATGAATCACCTCCACACGCTTTGCCTTCGGGAACTCCAGTGCATCCCCTTTCGTCAGGCACACCACGGCATCCGCGCGCCGTTCCATGAAGCGGTAAATCCACTTGTGGTTCATTGTCTGGCGAGGCTGGTGGGACTCATAGATGATGCGCCCTTTCCATGAGGTCAGTGCAGTGAGGAACGAGCCTACGGCGCGAAAGACTATTGTCACGTCAGGATTCAGCCGCTTCACCTGCTTGTTGAATCGCTGCAAAGCCCATGGCAGGGTGAGCATGTAGCCTCCCGGGATCGGCGGCAGCGGCACGTTGAGCCGCACATGCCTTACGTCAGGGTGGAAAGGATATGCCGGCGGCACACTGTCGTGCCACACGGTCATCAGTGTCACCTCATGGGCGGTGTGTGCGGCAAGATAGTTGATTTTGTCGGTGATAATCCGCTCCATGCCTCCCCGGCATGACATCTTTTCCATGACGTAGAGTATCTTCATTCTATGATGTTTCTGATGTTGTTGAATCCCATTTCCATGATAGCCTCACGCCTTGCCTTCAGTTCTTCAGAGGAAGGCTGTCGCTTCATCAGGGCGGTGATTGTCGTGAGGATGTCCTCCGTTGAGTCAGCCTTATGGCAGAGCGTTCCGAGGGAGTTGCCGTGGAGCATGGGGCTGTTGACGAGACAATGGCCCTGTCCTTTCCATAAAGAGTTGAGGAGTTTCAGTTTTATTCCCGTAGGCTGGAAAGTCAGCAGAAGGTTGATGTGTGCCTTGCTTATCAGGCTGTCCATCTTCTCTTCGGAAGGGTCGTGGATAATCTCCACATGGTTGGTATGCTCTGCGGTGTGCATCATTTTCCCGGACGGACGGCGTCCCGCAATGATGAGCCGCATGCCTTCCGGCAGATGCGGTGCGATGTCGGAGATGAGGTAGTGTACGGTCTTTATGTTCTCGATGATGGACAGGTTGCCGTGGTAGAGGATATACGGCTTTTCCTCTCCGCCAATGTTCCCTGCGCTGTTGTCATGGGAGGTGTCAAAGAAGCAGTTGAGCAGCCGTACATCATTATGTGGGAACCGTTGGCGGTAGTATGCGGTGTCCGCCTCCGTAATAGGCAGTATTCTGTCGGCATGGGCGAGGATTCTCTCGAAATGTCTGAGTTTCAGAGCTTCCATGGTGTAATAGAAGCGTTTCATGCCCCATGGGCAGCTTGCTGCGAAGCGTCGGAAATACTCGTGTTCCACGTTATGCATCCTGACGATTTTCTTTCTGTCCTTCAGCCGTTTGTCAGCGAGTGGGAAGCACGACTGTATCCCTTCGAAGAGTATGGGGTGGCTGTCCTTCAGCAGGTCATCGAGAAGGCGGCTGTCGTCCCTGCTCCTGATGCTGAACGGCAGCAAGGACAGTTGCCGTATGAGCCCTGTGCGGCGAGGGTAGTAGTGAATCTCTTTGGCTATGCCGCGCAAAGCATCCTCCTCCTTTCCGTGGTAAAGGAAGATGTGGAGAATAAGCCCTATGCCTGCGTCGTGCAAGGCTTTCAGTTTGTAGTACATGTCCACCGCCCCTCCGTAGGTGGGAGGATAAGGCTGGTCAAGGCATATTACGTGAAGGGTCATTATGCTTTTCTGTGCATTGGTGTCGGCATTATTCGCCGTAAATCACTTGTATGACTGTCTGTCCCACAGCCTTGAGGGTCTCTTTTGAGATGTGGTCCATGGTGTCGTTGACGGTATGCCATGTCGGTCCGAAGGACGAAGCCTTGCAGTCCGGGTAGTAGGGGATGATGTCGATGCATGGGATTGCCGCCACCTCGTTGACAGGGACATGGTCATCGGTGACATATCCTCCGGCGGAGGAAGGGAAATGTGTGCCGTAGCCTGCCGTGGAGGCTGCCGACCACACTTTCTGCACAAGCTGCTGTGCGAACTGCAGGGACATGCCTTCCTGGTGGAATTTCGCGCCTTCGCCGCCCACCATGTCGAGGAGGATGCCGAAAGAGATGTTGCCGGAAGGGTTCTTGGCATATTCCTTTGCCCAGTGCTGTGCACCGAGAGCCCATGAGTCGTCCACTTGTGGTTCGCCCTTGTACCATTGCGGTGTGCCATAGTCCTCGGCATCGAAGCATACAAAGTCCACATCGACATTGGCGGAGTCGGCAGTGTTGAGGAGTCGTGCCACTTCGAGCATGACGGCTATTCCCGACGCGCCGTCATTGGCACCGATGACCGGTGTGTGGTGGTTCTCCGGGTTCGGGTCATTGTCAGCCCACGGACGGCTGTCGTAATGGGCGCAGAGGAGTATGCGCGGGCGTTCCGTTGCGGTGCTGTCGGAGGATGTGTGGCGTGCTATGATGTTCGTCGAGCGCAGCATTGTGCCGTCATAGGCTTTAAGGTCGGCTTGCTGGAGCTCCACGGTGCATCCGTGGCGTTGGAACTCTTTGGCTATCCAGTCGCGGCAGCGGTCGTGTGCGTCGGTGTTCATCGTGCGTGGTCCGAAGTCGCACTGTTTCTTGCAGTAGATGTATGCGGAGTCGGCGCAGAATTCCGGTCCTGTGGCAATGGGTTCTTCTGTTGTCTGCGATGTGCCGCTGCTCTTGCAGCTTGCCATGGCGAGGAGTATGGAGAAGAGGAGGATTATTCTCATGGGTTGTGGGTTGTTTTTTTAGGTCAGTATTGTCAATACTGTCAGTGATGTCAATATTGACTGAGGATTATTGTTGTTGTGCCTGTCGCATCACTCTCAGCCAGTTGCCGCCCCAGACCTTTGCAATGTCGCTGTCGGAGAATCCGAGGCGCACCATACGCTCTGTGATATGCACCAGTTCCGATGCATCGGAGAGTCCCGGCACACCGCCGTCACCGTCGAAGTCCGTTCCTATGCCCACGTGTTCGATGCCCATGATGTCTGTGGCATGGGCAAGGTGGCTGAAGAAGTCGTCGATGGAGACATCGCCTTCGCCAAGGAATCCGTGGTAGAGGGTCAGCTGCATCACGCCGCCGCGCTCTGCCAAGGCACGCATCTGGCTGTCGTGAAGGTTGCGAGGGTGGTCGCACAGTGCGCGGCAGTTGGAGTGGCTGCACACTATCGGTGAGGAGGAGAGTTCGAGAGCGTCCCAAAACGAGCGTTCATGGGCGTGGGAGAGGTCGACAAGAATTCCCTGGCGGTTCATCTCCCTGACGACTTCCCTGCCGAAAGGGGACAGTCCGCCGTGCGTCTCCGTTGTCCGTGCAGAGTCGCAGATGTCATTGTCTCCGTTGTGGCACAATGTGATGTAGGTCACGCCACGACGGCGGAAATGGCTTATGTTGCCAAGATTATGTTCGAGGGCTATGCCGTTCTCTATTCCCGGAACTATGGAGTGTACGCCACGGTGCTTGTTGCGGAGAATTTCTTCCGGAGTCCCTGCCACAGCTATCCTACCGCCTGATTTGCTGCATATTGTCTCAATCTTGTCAAAGATGCTGTCGGCGAATGCTTTAGGGTTCTGAGGTGCAGGGTTCTGCGGAAGATAGCAGACCATCTGCACGGCGTCAATCATTCCCTCATCCATTTTATGAAGGTCATAGAGGATGCGGGAATCACGGGTGAGGAAATCCACGTTCTGCGGGAAAAACATCGGTGTGTCGCAGTGGCTGTCGATGGTTACCATGCTGCGGTGCAGGCTCTTAGCCTTGCGGAACAACGCCGCCTCACCGACAATCCATTGGAACAGCGGCAGCCCGTTGCCGGCAAGCTGTTCGGGATGCCATTGCACACCAAGAATCTGCCTGTGCTCCGCGGATTCCATAGCCTCTATGGTTCCGTCACAGGCTTTTGCCGTAGGGCGGAACTTCCCTCCGCAACGGTCCACTGCCTGGTGGTGGAAAGAGTTGACGTCGATGCGTTCCGCATTGTAGAGTTTGTGGAGCAGGCTGCCTTTCTCGAGCGTCACGCTGTGGGATGTCTCTGTCTTTGGCTTCGTCTGGTTATGCTCCGGCAGAGCGATGTCTTGCAGGACATGCCCTCCGAGAGCCACGGCAAGAGTTTGCATGCCACGGCATATTCCGAGCATAGGGATATGGCGGTTGTAGGCAAGGCGGCACAGTGTCAGCTCATGTCTGTCGCGTATCTCGTTGAGTGACAGAGTGTCCGTCCATGGCTCTTCGCCAATCCACAGCGGGTTATGGTCAGCACCGCCACTGAAGATTATGCCGTCGACGACAGCGAGCTGGGAGAGAAGAATCTCTGCATCTTGCTCTGACAATCGCTTGTCCTCGGTGAAGGTCATTGGGGGAAGGAGCACGGGCACTCCTCCGGCACGCTCCACTTGCTCACAATAACGCTGGCGGAGAGAAAAATCCTCTCCGCCGGCGTTTGTTGTTATTCCTATCACAGGCTTGTCGGCAGTCTCCCGGCAACCATTGTACACAGGTTCAAGAAACTTGTCAAGCATTGTTTGGTTGTGGGTTGTGGGGGTTGGGTTGCGGGGTTGTGGGTTATGGGTTGGACAGCACTGTCAGTATTGGCAATTTTGTCTAAAAAACAACCCATAACCCACAACCTCCGACCCAAAACCGGTTTCTTATTTCTCGGATTTGCAGGTCACAGGGATTTCTCTCTTTATGGACTGTTCAAGAGAGATGAGAGTCTCGGTGGAAACCACTCCCGGGATGCTCTGGAGGTCATCATTAAGGAGGGTCATAAGCTGCTCATTGTCACGTGCATAGAGCTTTACAAGCATTGTGTACGGGCCTGTTGTGAAATGGCATTCCACAATCTCGTCGATATGTGAGCAGCGTTCTGCCACTTCGCGGTACATGCTGCCTTTCTCGAGTCGGATTCCCACGTAGGTGCAGGTGTTGTAGCCGAGGGATTTTGGGTTGATGTTGAATGAAGAGCCGAGGATGACACCAATCTCTATGAGGCGCTGCACGCGCTGGTGGATGGCTGCTCGTGACACTCCGCATTCTGCTGCCACGTCCTTGAATGGCATGCGTGCGTTTTGTGACAGAATGTTAAGAATTTTTTTGTCCAGTTCGTCGATTTTATCTGCCTTCTGCATGTTTTATTTTCTTTAGTTGTTATAATTATTACAATGTGATAGCAAAAGTACTAATTATTAGTGTAAAAACCAAGTATTTTCACACTTTTTTGTAAATTAATGATATTCTTTTTCGCTACATCCACTGTCGGGTGGCTGTATCACCGGTGTAACGCCCCATTCTTTTCAGTGTGCCTCAAGCCAGTTAGTGCCCCACCCGAAGTCGGCGATTAGTGGAACGGAGAGTTTGGCGGCAGACTGCATCTCCTCGATTACAATGCGCTCGACCTGCTCCTTTTCTTCCGGAAGGACAGAGAAATTCAGTTCGTCATGGACCTGGAGGAGCATTTTCGATTGGAGGTGCTCTTCACGGAACCGCCTGAAAATGCGCACCATGGCAATCTTTATTATGTCCGCCGCGGTGCCCTGCACAGGGGAGTTCATCGCCTCGCGTTCGGCAAGGGCGCGTTCCGTGCCGTTGCCGCTGGTGATGAGCCGGAGATAGCGGCGGCGCAGCAGCATGGTCTCGGCATATTCCTTCTGCCTTGCCTTCTCCTTGCACTCCTCCATGAAGTCCCGGATTTTAGGGAAGGTGATGAAGAAACCGTCCATAAGTTGCTTAGCCTCAGAGCGTTCTATGCCCATGTTCTGTGCCAGACCGAACTGTGTGATGCCGTAGATGATGCCGAAATCCGCACGCTTTGCCTTTGAGCGTTCTTCTGGAGCGACCTCCTCCGGCTGCTTATGGTAGACGGTGGCTGCCGTTGCGCGGTGGATGTCCTCACCGTTCCGGAACGCGCTGACCATGCGTTCGTCGGCAGAAAGATGCGCCATGACGCGCAGTTCTATCTGTGAATAATCGGCAGAGAAGAAGAGGTTTTTGGTATCTTCCGGTGAAGAGGTTTTAAATGTTCCACGTGTAACAATTTCACTGTTTCCTTGCAGCGGGATGAAGCATTTCCTTATCTCTTTTCCGTCCTCGTTGCGGACAGGAATGTTCTGCAGGTTAGGGTCTGACGAGGACAGTCGTCCGGTGGTCGTGACACACTGGTTGAAGGTCGTGTGGATGCGTCCTGTCTCAGGGTTCACAAGCAGCGGAAGTGCGTCGACGTAAGTGTTGATAAGTTTCTTAAGTCCCTTATATTCAAGTATTTCGTTGATGATAGGATGCTTCTTGCGCAGAGGGGTGAGTATCTCCTCGCCTGTGGCATACTGACCTGTTTTTGTCTTCTTCGGCTTCTCCATGAGACGGAGTTTTTCAAAGAGAATTACACCGAGCTTCTTGGGGTTGGTCAGTGTGAACTCCTCTCCTGCCAGCTCATAGATTTTCTGCTCGTGGGCAGCAAGGCGTTCATTGAAAACGCGCGACACTTCCTTCAGTGCGTCGAGGTCTATGGCGATGCCGGTCAGCTCCATGTCGCAGAGCACTTCCATGAGTGGCATCTCGATGTCATTGAAAATGTGCCACTGCCCTTCTGTCTCCTCAAGTCTCTTCCGGAAGATGTCCCACGAAGCGGTGGCGATGAAAGCACGTTCCGTTGCGTAAGCCATCGCTTTCTCCACAGGGAAGTCGCGGAGAGTCATGTCGCGGAGGTACGGCGCTTTCTTTCCTTCCGCCTTCATCTCTTCGCGGATAACCTTTTTTAACTCTTCGAAATTAGCAGGGATATGCTTGAAGCAGTCGAAGGCAATGTCGTTGATGGTGTGCTTAGGGTTCAGTCCGCACTCAAGGAGATAGTGGGCAATCATCACGTCGCGCATGGTTCCGCGCATGGTTATGCCATAGCGGTGGAGCAGAATCATCTTCGCCTTGAGGTCATGTCCGACTTTCTCAATCCTTTCGTTGCTGAAGATTGGCTCAAGGATGGCGAGCCGCTTCTCCGCTTCCCGGCGTTCAGGGGGCAGAGGGACGAAATAGGCTTTTGAACCACTGACGAGTGTCAAACTGACAATTTCTGCGGTCATTGGTGCGGAAATTGTCGTTTCGAGGTGAAAACCGACACTCTTTGTTGTCAAAATAAAGTCACAAATATTCTTTGTTTGTTCCTCTGTTTCAATAAGTTTACTGGTGTAGTGTGGTAGCGATAACCCTGTATTCCTTGCGATATTTTCTTGCACCTGTCCACTCGGAGGGGTATGGGTGTTAATTTTTTTAACCTTTACCGTCTTGTATACAGGTTCTCCGAAAAGGTCATAGCCGCTTACGACCTTTTCCTCTATGGTCTCCGAATTCGGGTCTTCTGCCGAAAGGTTTGCTTCCTTGTCATCACCGTTGGCGATGGCGAGGAATTTTTTCTTTATCTGGCGTAGCTCGAGGAGGTCAAGCTGTCGCGTGAGTTCCCGGATGTCCCATTCTCCATATTCCATGTTGCGGAGGAGGGTAGGGAGGTTGTCGGAGATTTCCGGAATGTCGGTGCGTATTTCGGCGAGGAACTTCGAGATGCGTATGTCCTCGATGTGCTCCTGCACTTTCTTGCCGAGAGCACCCTTCACTTCCGAGGCATGTTCGATGAGGTTCTCGCAACTGCCCCATTCGTTGATGAGTTTGACGGCAGTCTTCTCGCCCACACCGGGACAGCCCGGAAAGTTGTCGGCGGAGTCACCCATGAGTGCGAGGATGTCGATGACCTGTTTTGCCGATGAAATGGAATATTTCTCACATATTTCCTTTTCTCCGAGAACATCATATCCGCCCTTGAACCTCGGTTTGTACATGAAGACATTCTCCGTGACAAGCTGTCCGTAGTCCTTGTCAGGAGTGAGCATGAATATCTGTTTTTCCGCGGTTTCATCGCTGTTTTCCTTATCAAGCTGTGTGGCGAGAGCTCCGATTATGTCGTCCGCCTCGAACCCGTCGACCTGCAGGATAGGGATGTTCATGGCAGTGAGCAGGTCCTTTATCACAGGCACGGCAGCCTTGATGTCCTCCGGAGTCTCCTGACGCTGAGCCTTATACGGCGGATAAGCCTCATGTCGGAATGTCTTTCCGTGGTCGAAAGCCACACCGACATGTGTGGGTTTCTCCTTTGACAGAACCTCCTGCAGAGTGTTCATGAATCCGTGGATAGTGCCGGTGTTCATCTGCATCTGCGTGCTGTAGAAGTTGCTGTTCAACAGTGCATAGTAGCTTCGGTAGATGAGCGCATAGGCATCGATAAGAAATATTTTTTCCATTATTATGGTTGTTGATTTATTGATTCCACTACTGTAGTGTATTGTTTTCGCTGCTGAACTTCTCTGTTAAAGCACCGCAACGCGGTGGCTCTTCGTTAACCCCACATGCCGCTTGAGGCATGTGGGGTTGTCCATAGAGCGTCAGCCTGCACCGTAAGACGGTGCCTCATACAGAGTTTGCGTAATGAGCATATTTTCCATGAGGCACCATCTTACAGTGCTGTAAAGAGGGTTTGTTAACCGCGCATGTTCGGCTTCGCATCCATACGTTAGAAATGGAGGAATCGCCTCGCGGTGCGCTATCACTCATTTTTTATTCGCTGACCGGGCACGAGATATTTGTTTATTTGCAAATTTGTTGTAAAATTACTCAAAAGTTTTCATTAATACCAATATTTTATATTAATTTTGCACTAAATATTGTTTTATGGCTGATACACTGTCACACATAAAGGCTCCGATTACCGATGAAATGGCGCGTTTTGACGCTATCTTCAGGGAATCGCTGTCCAATAACGGTGGCTTGCTTGACAAGATGCTTGAGTACATCATGCGTCGCGGGGGCAAGCGCATGCGCCCTATACTTACCCTTCTTGTCGCCAAGGCGTTCTCCAAGGGGAAAGGGGCTGCAGAGGAAGATAATGCTGTCATTTTCAAGGCTTTGCACGCCGCTTGCTCTCTGGAACTTCTGCACACCGCATCGCTGGTTCACGATGATGTGGTGGACGAGAGCGACCAAAGGCGCGGACAGGCTTCCGTGAATGCTTCGTTTGACAACAGGCTGGCGGTGCTTGTGGGAGACTTCATCCTTGCCACATCGCTGCGAGAGGTGGCGACGGCGGACTGCGGCGCGATGACCGATGCCGTGGCGCGCCTTGGGCAGACGCTGGCAGCAGGGGAGGTGAAGCAGATAGAGAACATCTCTTGTGAGGATTTCTCTTTGGAGAATTATTTCGAGATAATCGACAAAAAGACGGCTTCGCTCTTCGAGTGCTGCTGCCGTTTGGGTGCACTCTCGGCAGGTGCCGGAGAGGAGCAGACGGCGAAGGTCTGTGAGTTTGGCAGGAACATCGGCATACTGTTCCAGATTCGTGACGACATCTTCGATTACTCTGATTCCAAGGCTATTGGAAAGCCTACGGGGAACGATATGTGGGAGGGAAAACTGACTCTTCCTGCGCTTCATGTCCTCCGTTCTGCTCCCGATGAAATCGTCGCTTTGGCGCATAAGGTCAAGACTTTCAATGTCACGGCGGCGGACATCTCGTTGCTCATGGCGTACACGCGGGCGCATGGCGGCATAGAGTATGCGGAGAAGGTGATGGGCGAGTACTATGCGAAGTGCATGGACTATATCGCCGGCAATATCCCGGATGCCGCCATAGCCGATTCCCTGCGGATGTACGTCGATTTCGCGGTGGGCAGGGAGAGCTGATTTTCTTCTCTGTCTTATTGTAAAACAATGACAAGCAGCAAAGCTCTCATATATCACAAAAGGTGGCTTGTCTTGGGAACCGCGTCAGCGGTGACAAGAAAGTAGCCGTACATTGCGTACACAATCAGAGATGTATCTTGTGTTTTTATCGGACGACACCACGTATTTTGGTATAATGAAAGGTCACTTTTTGTATAGCAAAAAGTGACCTTTTGTGTAGTCTGTCATTACCTTTCGCAGCACGAGAGGTAATGATTTGTAATTAATTGGTAATCAATTGATTTGGTGGCTTTGAATATGTTGTCAAGATTTCTGATTATATGTTATTAACTTTTTGACTGCTGTGATTTTTATTTGATTTAGTTGTATGGTTGTACAACTTTTATTATCTTTGCAGCATGGCATGAAAAATAAAAGCCTTTGGCAGTCATTTCTATGATTTCATGTCAAAGTTAAGCGTGATAGAGCAAAAGAAGGTAAGGAAATCTCTGTTGTTGTTTTCAGAAAATGACCGCTTTCCAAGGCATTTTGTGAAATACATTGAGGATGGAATTTATGAATTCAGGGTTACGTTAGGTAACAATTAGTTCAGAATATTTTTCATTTACGACGGGGAAACGCTTGTCATTCTGTTTAATGCTTTCCGCAAAAAGACGCAGAAGACACCAAGAAATGAGATTGAAAGGGCTAAACGATTAAAGGTAGAATATTATGAACAAAAAGACGGAAATTTATGACATAAGTGCCGAACTTGACAAGGAGTTTGGCGCACCGGGGACAGAGTCTCGCGAGAAGGCTATTCAGGAAGCGTGGGAAGAGTATAACGCCCAGATTCTTTTTGACGCCCGTAAGCAGTCAGGGTTGACGCAATCGGAGCTTGCCGCAAAGATAGGGGCGGACAAAAGCTATATTTCCCGCATAGAGAGAGGCTTGATAGTGCCCTCTATTTCAACATTTTACAGAATGGTTTCCGCCATGGGGTTGTCGGTAGAATTGAGGTAGGGGATATAAGAAATTTGTTTACGAGAAACGCTACATCCCGACAGTTGTTGCAGGCTGTCAGGATGTAGCGTTTTGTGTTGGTTGTGGTTTGTTTTCTTGAAGAAAAATGCGAGTTTAGAAGAACTTCACTTCCTTGCCCTCGATGTCGGAGAGGAGGAGGTTGGCAAGGCGTGATGTGCCGAGACGGAGCCACTTGTTTGTGAGCCATTTCTCGCCGAGAACTTCCTTGACGATGGTGTAGTAGGTGACGGCATCCGCCACGGTGTTGATGCCGCCGGCAGGCTTGAAACCTATCTGTATGCCGGTCTCGTCGTAGTACTCCTTGATAGCCCGGCACATGATGTATGCAGCCTCAGGAGTTGCGCTGACTTTCTCCTTGCCTGTGGAGGTCTTGATGTAGTCCGCGCCGGCGTACATGGAGAGGATGGAAGCTATCTTTATGTCCTTGGAATCGCGCAGGTCGCCGGTCTCGAGTATGACCTTCATGGCAGCGTCGCCACAAGCATTTTTCATCTCGGCGATGTCTTCGGCAACACCTTCGTAGTCGCCTTCGAGGAATTTTCCTACAGGCATGACGATGTCAATCTCTGTCGCGCCGTCGGCAATGGCGAGGGATGTCTCAGCGATTTTCACCTCCATGCGAGCCTGTGAGGAAGGGAAGGAGCCGGAGACGCAGGCGATTTCCACGCCCGGGACGCGCAGAGCCTCTTTCACAGCCTCTGCAAAGCAAGGGTAGACGCAGATTGTTGCCACGTGAGGGAGGTCGGGATAAGCGTCATCAAACTGGTTTACTTTGTCCGTGAACTCCATGACGGAGCGGTCGGAATCGGTGGTTTTGAGAGTTGTGAGTTCGATGCTTCCCATGAGGAATTTCTTCACTTCAGGGGTCATGTTCTCTTCGAGGTGAGCGTCAAGGAGAGCCTTTGTTTCCTCTGCCACCTGTGCGTCGTTGAGGTCAAGGTTATACTTGCCGAGGGCTTCCTGGATTTTGTTTGTTTCCATGTGGTTTAGGTTTTTGGGTTAATGGTTGTGGGTTATTGGTGGTTGCAGCATGGCTGCCATGCTGCAACGATGCAACATGATGACTCATGATGAATCATGTTGCATCATGATAATTATTCCTTGTTGTGCGAGTCGATGAAAATCGTCACGGGACCGTCGTTGATTAGTTCCACTTTCATGTCCGCTCCGAAGATGCCTCTCTTGACTTCCTTGCCTATGGCGGCGGACATTTTCGTGCAGAATTCCTCGTAGAGCGGCTCTGAGATGTCGCCCTTTGCCGCGCGGAACCATGACGGTCGGTTTCCCTTTTTGGTGCTTGCGAAGAGGGTAAACTGGCTTATGGCGAGGCATTCGCCGTCAACGTCCTTCAGGGAAAGGTTCATAATTCCGTTCTCGTCGTCGAAAATCCTCAGCTGTGAGGCTTTGCCCACGAGCCAGTCGATGTCCTCTGAGAGGTCGGTTTCCTCGACGCCTACGAGTATGAGAAGGCCTTTTCCGGTCTCTTGGCGGTGGGTGATGTGGTCGTTTTGGTATTCGAAGCCCTCCTCGTAGACTGTCACTGCGGAGCGGCTTACACGTTGGATTATTAGTCGCATGGTTGGTTGTTGTTGTGTTTTTTTTGTTGTGATATCGTGATGCGGCATGATTCAACATGATACATCATGATGCTCTTGTCATGCTTGTCGCTGCATGAGACTTTCTTTCACTATCTTTGCCTTCGCCGGTCCTATCACTTCCGCGATGCTTTCGTAGTCCGCCTCCTTTATGCGCTTGACGGATTTGAAGGCTTTCAGCAGTGTTTCGGCGGTCTTCGGACCAATGCCCTTGATGTTGTCCAGTTCGCTTGCGAGGGCGTTCTTTGAGCGTTTGTCGCGGTGGAATGTTATGGCGAAGCGGTGAACCTCATCCTGCAGCTGCGTGAGGACATGGAACAGTTCGCTGTCCGTCTTCAGCTGCACCGTGACAGGCTGCTGTGAGGCGTTCCTGCCCACATCCCTGAGGTAAAGAAGCTCGTTTGTGCGGTGCTTGTCGTCCTTTGCCAGACCCGCGATAGGTATGTCAAGGCGCAGCTCTCCCCATACCACCTCCGCCACGCAGTGCATCTGTCCTATGCCGCCGTCGCAGACGATGAGGTCGGGAAGAGACTGGTTGGCGAGCGTTGTCTCCACGCTTTTCGCCTGTTCGAGAGTGATTCTGTCGTCCGTTTCGAGGACAGAACGCAGTTCGTCAGCCGTCTTGCCGTATCTTCGGCGCACAATCTCCTGCATTGAGGCGTAGTCGTCGGGACCTTCGACTGTCTTGATGTTATACTTCCGATAGTCCTTTTTCGACGGTTTCATCTTCTTGAACACGACACAGCTTGCCACCGCATCGGAACCTGAAATATTTGAATTGTCAAACGCCTCGATACACATCGGCAGGGCAGGGAGAGCGAGTTTGTCGCGGAGTTCCTGCATAAGGCGTGTGGCACGCTGCTCGGGATTGAGTTTTTCCGACTGTTTCAGGCGGTCAACCTTATACTGGCGGCAGTTCATCCGCGATAGTTCGAGAAGGTGCGCCTTGTCGCCTCGCTGCGGCACAAAGAACTCTGTTCCGGGAATGTTCCATTCCAACGGCTTCTCGACGATAATCTCCCGTGCCGTGGATTGGAACCGTTCGCGTATCTCAGGGATGGCTTCGACAAGGATTTCTTCCGCCGTCTCGCCCAGGCGGCGCTTGTATTCGAAGGTGAAACTCTGGTTTATCTGGCCGTTCGTGACATGGATGTAGTTGACATACGCATTGCCGTTGTCGTCATCAGGCAGACAGGTGAACACGTCCACATTGGTCACTGTGTGGCTCACAACCTCACTTTTCGCGCAGAACTGCTCCACAAGGAAGTACTTTTCCTTCAGACGTTGCGCGTCCTCGAAGCGCATTTCCTCGGCAGCCTGCTGCATCTCGTCCCAAATCATGCGGAGGAGCTGGCGTGTGTTTCCTTTCAGAATCTCGCGTGCAGCCTGCATGTTCGCCTGATAATCCTTCATGGACTGCTTGCCGATGCAGCAGCCCCCGCAGTTCTTTATGTGATACTCCAGGCACGGTCTGTATTTCCCACGCGCAATGTCCAACGGCTGGATGTTCATGCGGCAAGTGCGAGGGTGATAGAGTTTCTTTATGAAGTCGAGCACGGCATACATCGAACCGACATTGGCGTATGGGCCGAAAAACGTGCCGAAATTCTTGTTTATCTGCCTTGTCGGGAATATTCTCGGGAAATATTCGTTGGTTATGCAGATGCTGGGGTAGGTCTTTCCGTCCTTCAGGAGTATGTTGTAGCGCGGATTATACTTCTTGATGAGTGCGTTTTCCAACAGCAGTGCGTCGTCCTCTGTGTTCACCACGGTGTACGTAATGTCCGCAATCTTCGAGACAAGCACCTTTGTCTTGAATCTGTCCACCTCCTTATGGAAATAGGAAGAGACACGCCGCTTTAGGTTCTTTGCCTTGCCTACATAGATTATAGTGCCCTCAGCATCGTAATACTGATAGCTGCCCGGCTTTTCAGGCATGTTAAGCACTATGTTCTTCAAGCGTGCAATGCGCTCCTCATTATTCTCTTTCATAAGGTTTTATGTGTGTTCCACGTGAAACAAGTTTATGGTTTTTGTGGGGAGTTTCTCGGACAATACTGACAAAATTGACAGAACTGCCAATGTTGACAATAATGTCAGTACTGTCCGGATTGTCAATAATGGCAGTATTGTCCGAAGAACTCCATTCAATCGTAATCTACGCTTACAACCCGGTTAAACAACCATCAGGGTGGTTATTTCCGTCCCTTCATCGAACATGTCGCGTCCATGGAGACCCTCAACGGTGAGTTCGATGATAAAGTTGATGTATATTTTCTTCGGGTTGAACTTCTTCACAAGGTCGTAAGCTGCGCGCATGCTGCCTCCTGTTGCAAGGAGGTCGTCATGGATAAGCACAACATCGTTTTCATCGATGGAACCTTTGTGAATCTCGATTGTGTCCTCGCCATATTCCTTTTCGTAAGACTCGCTGATTGTCTCTCCCGGGAGTTTTCCCGGTTTGCGGCAGAGGACGGCACCCGCACCGAGTTCCACGGCGGTGACGCCGGCAAGCATGAATCCTCGCGATTCTATGCCCACGACTTTCGTGATACCCTTGTCCTTGTAAAGTTCCACGATTTCATCGCGCATGATTCGCAGGCATTCGGCGTTTTTGAACAGGGTGGTGACATCCTGGAATTGGATTCCCGGTTTTGGGAAGTCATGGATGACACGGAGATTTTCTAAGAGTTTTGGATTGTTCATTGTTTATGGTTGTTGTTTATGGATTGTAGGTTGTTGGTTATGGGTTGTGGGTTAATGGTTGTGGATTAGGCTGTTTTGTGGTTAAAAAAGCACGATTCCAACGAGGTTGTTCCACATAAGAGCAAAACTTGTTCCTCACTCCTTTTTTCGTTGAAACCGTGCATTTTATATATGTTCCACGTGAAACATTAGCGTCCCATGTACACTAACAGCACATTGATGTCCGAGGGTGACACTCCCGGTATGCGTGAAGCCTGTGCGAGAGTCTGTGGGAGGCGCGCCGAAAGTTTCTGCCTTGCCTCGGTCGAAAGGCTTTGCAGGGAATTGTAATCGAAGTTTCCAGGGATTTTGATGTCCTCAAGGCGGTGCATCTTTTCCGCATATTCCCGTTCCCGTCGGATATATCCGTCATACTTTACCATTACCTCTGTCGCCTCGATGATTTCGGATTTGAGGGAAGGGAGATGTTTCACGGATGATTCGATTGATTCGGATAATTCGAGTGATTCGATTGATTCGGGCAAAATACCATATTCGATGAGACCGTCGATTGTCACACCCGGGCGGGCAAGAAGGTCATCAAGGTGATAAGAGCCACGGAGAGGAGTTGAGCCGATTCGTTCGAGATAAGGATTTATTTTCTGCGGTTTCACCGTCGTGTTGTGCAGAATCTCCCGAAGAGTCTCTATGCCTTTCTCCTTTTCAAGCCAGCGGTTCATGCGGACGGAAGTAGCAAGTCCCGCGGAGTAGGATAGGGCAGTGAGCCGTCGGTCGGCATCATCCTGACGGAGCAGTATGCGGTATTCCGCCCTGGAGGTGAACATACGGTACGGTTCATCGACACCCTTCATCACAAGATCATCGATGAGTACGCCGATATAAGCCTGGTCACGGTTGAGCACAACACCATCCTCGCCGCTGGCAAGGCGTGCCGCATTGAGACCCGCCATGAGCCCCTGACCCGCCGCCTCCTCGTAACCCGTCGTGCCGTTGACCTGTCCTGCGAAGAAAAGACCCTTGCAAAGTTTCGATTCGAGAGTATGCTTCAGCTGTGTAGGGTCGAAGAAATCGTACTCTATGGCATAGCCCGGACGGTAAACCCTCAAATCCCTGAACGCCGGAATCTCGCGGAGCGCGTCAATCTGCACCTCCATCGGCATGGACGAAGAGAATCCGTTAAGATACATCTCGTTGGAGTCCGTCCCCTCAGGCTCGAGGAACAGCGGATGCGATGTGCGGTCAGGGAACGTCATAAGTTTCGTTTCCACCGACGGACAGTAGCGCGGTCCGATGGATTCTATCTGTCCGTTGTACAGCGGAGAGTCGGCAAGTCCCGAGAGAAGTCGTTCGTGGCAGCGGCTGTTCGTCTCCGTCGTCCAGCACGGCAGCACCGAACCGCCCGCGCAATTCCCGTCGGAAAGATAAGGCAGGGCAAAATTCCTGCGGTCGTCCGTGAACTGTCTCTCGAACGTTTCCGAGTCAAGGTAACTGAACATCCTGTCCGCCTGCTCGCCGTCCTGCCGCACCATGTCCTCATAATGCACGGAGCGCGCGTCGATGCGCACCGGCGTTCCCGTCTTCATTCGTGCCGACCTGATGCCGAGAGCGTTTATCGATTCTGTGAGATGTGCCGCCGCCGGTTCGGCGATTCTTCCCCCCGGAACCATCTTGCGTCCGATGTGCAGCAGACCGTTGAGGAATGTTCCGGCGGTGATGACCACCGCCTTTGCGCGGATTTCCACGCCCCAGATGGTCGTCACGCCGCAGACACAGCCGTTCTCCGTGAGCAGTCCGTCCACCTGGTCCTGCCAGATGTCGAGATTAGGCGTTATGTCCAGTTGGTGGCGCCATTCCCAGATGAACTTCCCACGGTCACACTGTGCGCGAGGGCTCCACATCGCCGGACCCTTCGAGCGGTTGAGCATGCGGAACTGTATTGCCGTCCTGTCCGTTACGATTCCCATCCTTCCGCCCAGCGCGTCCACCTCGCGGACAATCTGTCCCTTGGCGATTCCGCCCACGGCAGGGTTGCACGACATCTGTGCAATCTTGTTCATGTCCATCGTCACGAGGCAAGTCTTTGCGCCGAGACCCGCGCTTGCGCAAGCCGCCTCGCACCCTGCGTGTCCGGCTCCGACGACTATCACGTCATAGAAAAGTGTCATTGCGTAATTTTTTTTATTTTACTGCAAAAGTAAGAAAATATTTTGAATTCTTTGGAAAATATTTTGATTAATCAACAATAATTATTAATTTTGCAGAGGAAACCACGCACATACGCGTGTACAATCTGACAGAGAGCGTCTCCGCGCGCCCTGTATGCCGTCGTGCCCGACCACGCGGGAGGCATCCCGTGGCGTGGAATTTTATGGGCTCAGGCGCGAAAAGCCGTGGGGCAAGGAAACGATGCCGGCGGCGGATTGTGGCGCAGGACTTTGCGAGGCGTTACCTTTTGCCATACGAAATGTTACCTTTCGCGTGGTAAAGCGTTACCTTTCACATAGTGAAGCGTTACCTTTTGGCAAGGGGCGTGGGGTGCGAAGTGGCGTGGCTGATAAACCATGATGCAACATGATGCGCCATGGTGAATCATGATGTAGCGCGATGTGGCATGATGTAACATGGTATCTCATGATGCAGCTTGACGAAAAACCTATCGGAACAAATTCAAAAACATAATTAATTCAATCAACATTCAAAAATCTATGTGGTTATTAAACTCTCCAATCGGTAGAAAGGTAGTTATGTCCGTGACCGGCATCTGCCTTATCCTTTTCCTGACGTTCCACATGAGCATGAACGTAGTCGCGCTGTTCTCAGCAGAGGGCTACAACATGATCTGTGAGTTCCTTGGAGCCAACTGGTACGCCGTGGTTGCAACACTCGGTCTTGCCGGTCTGGCAGTGATTCACATTTTCTACGCTTTCTGGCTGACAATGCAGAACAAGAAGGCGCGCGGAAACAACGCCTACGAGGTGACAGAGAAGCCGGCAATGGTGGACTGGGCATCACAGAACATGCTCGTCCTCGGCCTTATCATCGTCCTCGGCATGGTGCTCCACCTCTACCACTTCTGGTGGAACATGATGGCTGTAGAGCTCCTCGACCCTGCTGCTGCCATCTACGGCTGCGGTGCAGGCGTTCCGGGTCCTGCTGACGGCTATGCGTGGATAGAGCTCACATTCAAGAACCCTGTGTGGACAGTCCTCTACCTCGCTTGGTTTGCCGCAATCTGGTTCCACCTCACCCACGGTTTCTGGTCAGCAATGCAGACCCTCGGCATCAACGGCAAGGTGTGGTTCAACCGCTGGAAGGTAATCGGCGTTGCCTACACCACAATCCTTATGCTCGGATTCGCCGTGGTGGCAATAGTGTTCACATTGAAATAATCGAACCTTGAAGAAACAAGAAAACAATGGCTAAGCAATTAAACTCAAGAATACCAGAAGGACCGGTAGCCGAGAAATGGACCAACTACAAGGCTCATCAGCGCCTGGTCAACCCTAAGAACAAACTGAAGCTCGACGTCATCGTTGTCGGAACAGGTCTGGCAGGTGCCAGTGCTGCCGCATCACTCGGCGAGATGGGCTTCAACGTCTATAACTTCTGCATCCAGGACTCACCGCGCCGTGCGCACTCTATCGCAGCGCAGGGTGGTATCAATGCCGCTAAGAACTATCAGAACGACGGTGACTCCGTCTATCGCCTGTTCTACGACACAGTGAAGGGCGGTGACTACCGTGCACGCGAGGCAAACGTCTATCGCCTTGCCGAGGTGTCCAATGACATCATCGACCAGTGTGTAGCCCAGGGCGTTCCTTTCGCACGCGAGTACGGCGGTATGCTTGCAAACCGCTCTTTCGGTGGTGCGCAGGTTTCACGTACATTCTATGCCAAGGGACAGACAGGCCAGCAGCTCCTCCTCGGTGCCTACTCTTCTCTCTCAAAGCAGGTTAACGACGGTAAGGTCCGTCTCTACACACGCTACGAGATGGAGGATGTCGTAATCATCGACGGACGCGCTCGCGGTATCATTGCCAAGAACCTTGTCACAGGCAAGCTCGAGAGATTCTCAGCCAATGCCGTGGTAATCGCCACAGGTGGTTATGGCAACGCTTACTTCCTCTCCACAAACGCCATGGGCTGTAACTGCACGGCAGCCATCCAGTGCTACCGCAAGGGTGCGATGATGGCAAACCCTTCATACGTGCAGATTCACCCTACATGTATCCCTGTACACGGCGACAACCAGTCAAAGCTGACCCTTATGTCAGAGTCTCTGCGTAACGACGGCCGTATCTGGGTGCCTAAGAAGATAGAGGATGCGAAGGCTCTCCAGGCAGGCACAAAGCAGGGCTATGAGATTCCTGAGCAGGACCGCGACTACTATCTCGAGCGCCGCTATCCGGCCTTCGGCAACCTCGTGCCACGTGACGTTGCCAGCCGTGCTGCCAAGGAGCGTTGCGACCACGGATTCGGTGTCAACAACACAGGTCTCGCCGTGTTCCTCGACTTCTCCGAGTCTATCCAGCGCCTGGGTATCAATGAGATACGCCAGCGTTATGGCAACCTCTTCGACATGTACGAGGAAATCACCGACGTCAATCCGGGCGAGCTTGCACAGACTGTGGACGGCGTAGAGTACTATCATCCGATGATGATCTTCCCTGCCATACACTATACAATGGGCGGTATCTGGGTTGACTACGAGCTCCAGACAACCATTCCGGGACTCTTCGCCATCGGCGAGTGCAACTTCTCCGACCACGGAGCAAACCGTCTCGGTGCGTCTGCCCTCATGCAGGGTCTTGCCGACGGCTATTTCGTTCTTCCTTATACAATCCAGAACTATCTCGCCGACCAGGCTATCTGGCCACGCCTCTCTACCGAAATGCCTGAGTTTGAGGCTGCTGAGAAGGCTGTCGACGCAGAGCAGGAGCGTCTCCTCAACATCAAGGGCAAGCGTTCTGTGGACTCTCTCCACAAGGAACTCGGTCACATCATGTGGGAGCATGTCGGCATGGGACGCACAAAGAAGGGTCTCGAGGAAGGTCTGAAGATGCTCAAGGAGTTGCGTAAGGAGTTCAATACCAATCTGTTCGTGCCGGGAACAAAGGACGGTCTCAACGTTGAGCTTGACAAGGCTATCCACCTCCGTGACTTCATCCTTATGGGTGAGCTTGTCGCTTACGACGCCCTCCACCGTGAGGAGTCCTGTGGCGGACACTTCCGTGAGGAGCACCAGACAGAGGAAGGTGAGGCAAAGCGTGACGACGAGAACTTCTTCTATGTCGGCTGCTGGGAGTACCGGAACAACGACGAGACAGCTCCCGAACTCTCAAAAGAGCCTCTCGAGTACGAGATAATAAAGGTACAGACACGTAACTACAAGAATTAATAATCTCAGGGTGAGAGTTTTTTTCTGATGCTACATGATGAATCATGGTTAATCATGATGCAACATGACTTCATGACAGAACATGTCGAACCATGATTCATCATGTTGCATCAGAGAAAAAAAACTCCCAACCCACAACCTTAGAATAACAATGGCAAAGAATATAACTGTAACAGTAAAATTCTGGAAGCAGAACGGTCCAAAGGACCAGGGACACTTCGAAGAGCAGCTGATGAAGAATGTGCCGGACGACACATCATTCCTCGAGATGCTCGACATGATGAACGAACAGCTCATCAATGACGGCAAGGAACCATTCGTATTCGACCACGACTGCCGTGAGGGTATCTGCGGCATGTGCTCACTCTACATCAACGGCACACCGCACGGAAAGACAGAGCGCGGAGCAACAACATGCCAGCTCTACATGCGTAAGTTCAACGACGGTGACGTAATCACCGTAGAGCCTTGGCGCTCGGCAGGCTTCCCTGTAATCAAGGACTGTATGGTGGACCGCAACGCCTTCGACAAGATTATCCAGGCAGGTGGCTACACATCTATCCGCACGGGACAGGCTCAGGACGCCAACTCTATCCTTATCCCTAAGCAGGACGCTGACGAGGCAATGGACTGCGCCACATGTATCGGCTGCGGTGCTTGTGTCGCTGCCTGCAAGAACGGCTCGGCAATGCTCTTCGTGTCCTCTAAGGTGAGCCAGCTCGCCCTCCTCCCACAGGGACGCCCTGAGGCAGCAAAGCGCGCAAAGGCAATGGTGATGAAGATGGAGGAGCTCGGCTTCGGCAACTGTACAAACACTCGTGCCTGCGAGGCTGTTTGTCCTAAGAACGAGTCCATCGCCAACATCGCACGCCTGAACCGTGAGTTCATCAAGGCAAAACTCGCTGACTAATCCCATGAAGGGAACAACTCTATAACTACCGACCGCCCGTGACGACAGTCCGGGCGGTTGTTGTTTTCTGTCAGTGTTGTCAATGTCAATACTGTCAATCTTGTCAGAACTGTCAATACTGACACCACTGTTCCCGGTCAATACTGACACTATTGTCATTACTGACAGTACTGACTTTCAAAAATCACTCATGAACCATCTCCGCTCCTTCAAGCTCCCCATCGCAATGATTATGGGCGTGCTTGCCTACTACCTCTTCCGTGCCCTTCCCCTCGACACAGAGGGCGAAAGGATGCTCTACGCCACCATAACGCGACTGGTACAGCCGTCGCTAATCTTCGTCATGCTCTTCCTCTCCTTCCTCAGAGTAAGCCCCCACGACCTCAAGCCCCACCGCTGGCACGGCATTCTCCTGCTCACACAAGGCGGAATCTTTGCACTCCTTTCCCTCGCCGCCTGTGCCTGCACCCTGCTGCCCACTACCATTGCCGGGGAAGCAAAACTGCTCCTTGAGGGCGCGATGCTATGCTTCATCTGCCCCACAGCCACCGCCTCGGCAGTCATTGTGCGGAAACTCGGCGGCTCCATGTCAGGCATAGTGACCTACATCCTCCTCTGCAACCTTATGGTAAGCATCCTCGCACCCGCCTTCCTGCCACTCGTGGAACCGCACGCCGGCATGGACTTCTTCACCGAACTGTTCCTCATAATGGGACAAGTGTTCCCCCTGCTCCTATGCCCACTGCTCCTCGCTATCATCATAAGGCACTATTGCCAAAAGCTCTGCGCAAAGCTCCTCAGTGTGCCCGACCTCCCTTTCTACCTCTGGCTCATAGCCCTTCCACTCGCTATCACAGTGACCGTGCGCACCATATACAACAGCCATATCGCCCTTTCCCTGCTCCTGTGGCTGTCCCTCGTCTCCCTTGTGGCATGCATAGTCCAGTTTGCTCTCGGTAGGATGATAGGCAGACGCTATCCGCAACAAACCCATAACTCACAACCCATACCTCCGGAAGAGCGCAGCGCAATCACTGCAGGACAGGCCTTCGGGCAGAAGAACACCGTCTTTGTCATCTGGCTCGGCCTCATGTTCCTCAATCCCGTTACCTCCGTCGTAGGCGGATGCTACAGCATCTGGCACAACATCATCAACTCTTGGCAGCTCTATAAGGCAGGGAAATGACAGCAATCCGACAGGTCATCAACTTGCCAACTTGGCAGTTTGTCAAACAGAAAACTTGACAATTTGCCGGATTGAAAAAACAACATTTTCCCCTTTCAATCCAAAAAAACATGGAAAATCATTGACAATACAAAATATTTTATTAACTTTGCAGATACCTGAAACAAAAAGCTGAGACAATCGAAAAACAAAACATAATCAAACAAACTAACAAAACTACAAGAAAACATGAACAGTAGCAAGTACAATGGTGTGGTTGTCCCTATGGTGACACCGGTGACCAAGAACGGATTCCTGGACAAGGAAGCAGTGGAGAGAATCATCAAGTCGTTCGTCAAGGCAGGCGTAAGCCCGCTGCTCATGGGCACCACGGGAGAAGGAAACTCCGTGTCCACAATCGACGGACAGGCGTTCATCGAGACTGCCGTCAACGCCGCAGAAGGCAAGATAACAATCTATGCCGGACTGACCGGCAACTGCTTCATAGAGCAGCTCAAGCAGGCAGGATATTACAGTGCATCGGGCGCGGACGTCATCGTGGCGACACTGCCAAGCTATTACGCGCTTACTCCGGAGCAGATGGAGAACTACTACACAAAGCTTGCGGACTCCATAAAAGGTCCGCTCATGCTCTACAACATTGCGGCGACGACACACATGTCCATCCCGGTCGATGTCATCGAACGCCTTTCCCACCACCCGAACATCGTGGGTCTGAAGGACTCAGAGCGCGACATGGAGCGCATGGAGAAGTGCATCGCCATCGCTCAGGGCAGGGACGATTTCGCTTATTTCTGCGGATGGGCGGCACAGTCGGCACGCTCTCTGGAACTCGGCGGCAACGGTATTGTGCCTTCCACAGGCAACTTCGTGCCGGGAATGTTCAAGGAACTTTATGACGCAGCCGTAACAGGCGACATGGAGACTGCCAACCGCCTGCAGGACGAGACAAACGAAATCGCCAAGATTTACCAGGCAGGACGCACCCTCGGACAGTCGCTGACAGCACTGAAGGTCATGATGCAGACACGCGGGCTGTGCACCCCTGACATGCTCATGCCGCTCACACGCCTCTCCGAGGACGAGGAGAAGGCTGTCGCAGAGAAAGCCATGACAATCACCAACGAGTAAAATTGGCGGAGTTATGGCAGACATTCACTGGGTGGACTACGCCATCGTAGTCCTTTCTATCCTTCTTGCCATAGGCATGGGCGTGTTCTTCGCCCACAGGCAGAAGGACACTTCCACCTACTTCACAGGCTCCGGAAAGGTGCCTGTGTGGGCGGTAGGAATGAGTATTTTCGCCACACTGATAAGCAGTGTGACGTTCCTCGCCTATCCGGGAGCGGCTTACGGCGGCAACTGGATACTCCTTGTGCAGGGACTTATGGTGCCCTGCATCTTGGTTTGCTGCATAGGAATCATTGTGCCTCTGTTCCGAAAGGTCATCCGACTCTCCACGTATGAGTACTTCGAGCGACGCTTCGGACCTTTGGCACGCTACTATTCCAGTGTGGCGTTCATCCTCACCCATTTCACGAAGATGGGCTCCGTCTTCTTCCTTGTCTCAATGGCGCTGGCGGCGTTCATGAACATCGACATCTACATCATCATCGCCGTCCTCGGTGTGACGATAATCCTGCTCACTTTCCTCGGTGGCATGGAGGCGATAATCTGGATGGATGTGGTGCAGGGCGGACTGCTCATCGGCGGCGGACTCCTTTGCGTTGTCATGCTCCTCTTCCCTTACGGCACGGACATAACCTCCGGAGAGATACTCTCCACGGTATGGAATGCCACGACAAATGTCGGACCTTACGAGGTCAGCAAGATAGGTGTCGGGCCGTTTGAGTGGGACTTTGTCGAGACAACCTTCTGGGTGATGGTGTTCAACGGCATCTTCTACGCCCTGCAGAAGTATGGCACAGACCAGACAATCGTGCAGCGTTACCTGACCGCAAAGAGCGACCACGAGGCGAAGAAGGCAGCCTTCATCGGCGTGTTCCTCTCCGTTCCCGTGTGGACGATGTTCATGTTCGTGGGCTCACTGCTCTTCGCCTACTATCAGCTTGCGCCGGATGCTGCCGTGGAAGGCATGAAACCGGATGCCGTCTTCCCGCATTTCATCTCCACACAGCTCCCTATGGGCGTGCGCGGAATAATCATTGCGGCAATCGCGGCGGCGGCAATCTCCTCGCTCGACTCCGACCTCAACTGCCTTTCGGCTATCGCCGTGCAGGACTATCTTGTGCGCTTCAAGCCGGATGTCAGTGACAGGACGAAACTCATCTTCGGCCGCTGGATAGTTGTCCTTGCAGGACTTGGCGCGATAGGTATCGCAATCCTCTATGTGCAGAGCAACGGTGGCGCGGTTCTTGAGACAATCTTCAGTTTCTATGCCATCTTCTCCGCCGGCATCGTGGGCATCTTCCTCCTCGGTCTGCTGAGCAAAAGGACAAACAAGCAAGGACTGTATGTCGGTCTTGCCGTCTGCATCCTGTTCACCGCTTATGCAATGCTCACCTCCCCGCAGAAGATGCCTGACGGCTCAAAGCAGGCGCTTCTCGACCTCGGCGCGTGGAACTACACCCACTCCAAGTATATGCTCGGCGTCTACAGCCACATCATTGTCCTTGTCGTGGGCTATGTGGCGTCCTTCTTCTTCAAGGGCGAAAAGATTGACGAGGAGCTCACTCTGTGGGGCTGGCTGAAGTCAAGGAAGAATTAATTAATCAAGGTTGGAGATAGTGGTTCTGCATCATGATGCAACATGTTTAACCATGATAAATCATGATGCTGAACCATCAACCCTTAATCCTAAACCCACTAAATAAACAACAAACAATGAACCCAATAGAACTTAAGCAGCCGCAGCGCATCGTCTTCGGCACCGGCTGCATGAACAAGATGTGCGAGGAATACCTCGCTTCCGGACTGAAAAACCTTTTCATTCTCACCGCTGACCCGATACTCCCGCTCATCTCACCGGTCATCAAGCACCTCGAAGAGGGTGGGGTGAAGACCATGGTCGAGACAAAAATCCTCGGCGAACCTACCGTCAACGACTTCAAGCGCATACTCAAGGAGGCGCAGGAATTCGGTGCGGACTCCGTGATAGGCATCGGCGGCGGCTCTGTGATGGATGTTGCAAAACTTGTCGCTACATTCATGCACACCGAGCAGACCATCGAGGAATGCTACGGCATCGGTTTCGTCAAGCAGCGCGGAGTATGGTTTGCCTGCGCTCCTACGACAGCAGGCACAGGTTCGGAGGTGTCCCCTAACGCCATTCTCCTCGACGAGACGGACAACGGAAAGAAGGGCATAATCTCCAATTTCCTCCTTGCCGACGTCGCTTACCTTGACCCACAGCTCACCGCTACAGTGCCTCCGCGCATCACCGCCGAGACAGGTATGGACGCGCTGACCCACTGCATCGAGGTCTACACCAACAAGTTTGCCCACCCATGCGTGGACATGTACGCCCTGAAAGGCATAGAGCTTATTGCCAAGAACCTTGAGCGTGCCGTCAAGAACGGTAAGGACATGGAGGCCCGCGAGGCAATGCTCCTCGGTTCGATGTACGGCGGTCTCGGTCTCGGACCTGTCAATACGGCAGCTGTACACGCCCTAGCTTACCCTGTGGGCGGCATGTTCCATAAGAGCCACGGCCTCTCCAACTCCGTCCTTCTGCCTACGGTGATGAAGTTCAACATGGAGGCAAATGCCAAGAGATATGCCGACGTGGCTGTCGCTTGCGGATGTGAGCCGGGCGCGACTGACGAGGAGACTGCTCTCCGCGGCGTGGAGTTTGTGGCACAATTGTCAAAGAACTGTGGCATACCGCAGACTCTTGCCGAGATTGACATCCCACAGTCGGAGGTTCCGGCAATGGCAGCGGCAGCAATGCTCCAGCAGCGTCTGCTGAAGAACAACCCTCGCCCTGTCACCGAAGAGGATTGCAAGGACATATATAACGCGCTTTATTAATAATTAGGGGGGATCATGGTCATCATGATATCACATGATGTAACATGATGCATCATGATGACCATGCCCCCTCTCCAACCCACAACCAATGAAACACGGACTCACTGCCTGCCTGCTCGCCTTCGCTGCCGTCCTTTCGGCACAGGCGCAGACAGCACGCAAACTGACATTACCTTTGTCAGACGACGGAAAGGCGGAGATGACTGTCTACCTTCCTGAGCACCCGCGGTCGTCAGGAATGGCGATTGTCGACTGCCCGGGTGGCGGCTATTCCCACCTTTCCATGGAGAATGAGGGACATAACTGGGCACCGTTCTTCAACGAGAACGGTGTCGCCTACTGTGTCCTGCAGTACAGAATGCCTAAGGGCGACCGCTCGGTTCCTCTCACTGACGCCTACAAGGCGATGCAGACCGTGAGGGACAGCGCCACGGTATGGCACATCAACCCTGCCGCAGTGGGCATCATGGGATTCTCCGCCGGCGGACATCTCGCCTCCTCTGTCTCCACCCATGCCCCTATGGCAGTGCGTCCGGACTTCTCCATACTGTTCTATCCGGTCATCTCCATGGACCAAAAAGTCACTCACAAAGGCTCTTGTGTCAATTTCCTTGGCGACGGACTCAATGATGAGCAGCTCATAAAGGAATGGAGCAGCCACCGTGCCGTGCGCCGCCATCTCACTCCGCCTGCCATCATCCTGCTTGCCAGTGACGACCGTGCCGTGCCTCCGGTGACAAACGGCATAGCGTATTATTCCGCCATGCGCAACGCCGGAAACGACTGCTCGCTCTTCGCATGGCCGTCGGGAGGTCACGGATTCGGCTTCCGCACGACCTTCGCTTACCACGAACAGATGAAGGTGGAGCTGCTCCGCTGGCTCGACACTCTCCGTCTTCCGCAGCAGGGAGCGAAGAAGATTGCCTGTGTGGGCAACTCCATCACTGACGGCATGGGCATTGACATGGCGGGCAGGAACGGCTATCCTGCCGTCCTCGGCAAGCTCGCCGGAGAAGGCTATGTGGTAAAAAACTTCGGTGTCAGCTCACGCACGGCAATAGACAATGGAGACCTCCCTTACCGAAAGGAAAAGGCTTGGCGCGACTGTCTTGACTGGCAGCCGGACATTGTGGTGATAAAGCTCGGTACGAACGACACTAAGGAGCATAACCGCAATGGGCTTGAGAAGACTTATCCTGCCGCCGTGCAGAAGATGATTGATGAGCTTCGTGCACTGCCTTCCTCACCGCGCATCTTCCTTGCCTCGCCGATTCCTGCCTTCAAGTCTTCATGGACTATCAATGATTCCATCATTTCCGCTGTTGAAGTCCCTGCCTTGAAGAAGCTGTCGAAGAAGAACAAGTGCGGATTCATCGACCTCCACACTCTCTTTGCACCACATTCCAACCTCATGCAGAAGGACGGCATCCACCCGACTGATAAGGGGGCGGCAAAGATAGCGGAGATAGTTGCCGAGGCAGTGCTGAAGAATTAATAATGATGCGACATGATACAACATGATGACTCATGATTCATCATGTCAAATCCAACTAAAAAACCACAACCACACCATGAAACCAATATTAGCAATAACCATGGGCGACCCTGCCGGCATAGGACCTGAAATCTGCGTCCGCTCCCTCGCCCGCAAAGAGACATATTCCCTCTGTAAGCCACTCGTCGTAGGCGATGCGAAGATTATCAGCCTCGCCATCGACCTCCTGAAACTCGACCAACCGCTCTCCGTGAACGCCATTGCCGACGTCAAGGAAGCCAAGTTCGAGCATGGCACAATCGACGTTTACGACCTCGACCTCATAGACCTTGACACATTCAAGTTCGGCGAAGTGCAGGTGCAGTGTGGCAATGCTGCCTTCCAATACGTGCGCAAAGCTATCGAACTCGCCATGGCCGACGAGGTTGACGGCACATGCACAGCACCGCTTAACAAGGAGGCGATACACCTTGCAGGTCACAATTACGACGGGCACACAGAGATTTACGCCACCTTCACCAACACGAAGAAGTATGCCATGCTCCTTGCCGACGGTCCTATGCGTGTGATTCATGTCTCCACACACGTATCGCTCCGCGAGGCTTGCGACCGTTGCAAGAAGGAGCGTATCATAGAGGTTTATGAACTTATTGACGACGCCTGCCGCCAGTTTGGCATCGACAATCCGCACATTGCCATAGCAGGACTTAACCCACACTGCTCGGAGAACGGACTCTTCGGCTGGGAAGAGGCGAAGGAAATCATCCCTGCCGTGGAGGAACTCAAGGCGCGTGGCTTCAATGTTGAAGGTCCTGTGCCGCCGGACTCAGTGTTTGCGAAGGCAAAGAGCGGCAAATATGACGGTGTCGTGGCACAGTACCATGACCAGGGACACATACCTTTGAAGGTCGTTGGATTCAACTGGGACGCAGCGACAGGCAAGATGCTGCCACAGAAAGGTGTGAACATCACCCTCGGACTCCCTATCATTCGCGTGTCCGTCGACCACGGCACAGCCTTTGATGTGGCAGGAAAAGGTGTCGCTGCCGAGGACGCTCTCATCTCTTCCATTGAGTATGCGACAAAGATGGCGATAACACGCCGCCAGAGACTTGCGTAAAGGGTTATCATTATTGTCAGTTTTGGTCAATACTGTCAGTAATGACACTATTGACACTACTGGCAATAATGACAATAATGACAGACCTGACAATACAGACCAAACTGATCCATAACCCATGCTCTACGTTATTGCTGACGACATCACAGGCGCGGCGGAAATCGCCGGTATGGCTCACCGCTACGGCCTGAGCACAACTCTCACGACATCCGTACCTTCTTCCATAGAGGAAGGCACGGATGTCATTGTCTTTGCCACCGACGCACGCTCCGTCACCGCTGCCGAGGCTTATGCCATGACGGTAGAGGTCACCAAGGCGGTCATGGCTTTCCCGTGCACCGACGGTGACGAAAGGAAACTCATCTTCCGCAAGACAGACTCCGCCCTGCGCGGAAATGTCTGCGAGGAATTGCAGGCAATACTTGACAACAGCCCTTACAACCGTGCGCTTTACGTTCCAGCCAACCCCTCAAAAGGCCGCATAATAAAGGACGGAACATACTATGTCAACGGCACACCGATAGCGGAAACCGACTTCCGCTTTGACCCTGAGTTCCCTGCCGTGACAAGCAGCGTGGCGGAACGCTTCCCCGATTTGCCCTTCGCAAATGCCGAAAGCAAGACCGATATAGACCGCGCCGTAGCTTCCGCACTCACCGCCGGCGACACGCTCCTTGCCGGTGCGGCAGACTTGTTCTGCTCCCTTGTGGAGCAACTTTTCAACAAAGAGCCTCATGAACCTCTTGAGAAACCCTCCCCACTGTCCCTTTCCTCACCGATGATTGTCGTCCGCGGCTCCACACAGAGCAAGGCTCTCGACCTCGGAATGCCTGTCGAGACAATGCCGATGGACGTCTTCTATGAGCGCGCCGACGCATCCTCATGGACAGAAGCCATACTGCCGCGCTACACAAAGGCAGGCAGTGCCGTACTCACCATAGGCGACAAGGAGGTCCGCCCAGGCAAGGATGCCGCCGTCTACTTGCGCCAGACAATGGCAGAAGTATGCTGCGCCATGCTCGATGCCGTCCTCCCTGCAGAACTTGTCATAGAAGGCGGTGCCACTGCCTTTGCCATACTCTCCCGCACTCCTTGGCATACGTTCACCGTTACTGACGAAATCGCACCCGGTGTGGTGCGCATCAAGCCCCTCGATGCCGATATCCACATCACCATGAAGCCCGGCAGCTACGACTGGGGAAACTTATTCGCTTAATAGGACATGATGTGTCATGAAAATTCATGGGACATCACGATTCGTCATGATTTTCCCCATGATACAACATGATGCCTCATGTTAAATCATGAAATAACCCTCCATAACCCATTAACCATCCCAATGAAATCCAAGGAACTTACAGTCTATCTCATCCTTACAGCAGTTGTCCTGTCCCTCATGACAATCCTCAGCATGAAGGCATGCAGCAATGCCAATCCTGAAGAGAGAGCACAGGAAGAAGCCGCCACACAGGATGCCGTCATCGAGACCGTCCGCCAGCACTCGCGGCTCTACACCGCAGAGGCGCAGAGCAAGAAGACCATGACCTACACCTCACAGAACAAGCTGTCCCTTAAAGCCCTCGGCATAGACAAGACCATCGACCTGCCACTCGGCAAGACAGAGGCGAAGATTCCTGTCACCGTGACCTACAAGGCATACATCGACCTCGGACGGGTGGACAGCCGTAATGTACGCACCGACGGCGAGACAATACGCATAATCCTGCCCGACCCGATAATCGTGGAGACGGCATGCACCGTGGACCATGAGAACGAGTCGCAGGAGAAGCAGCTCCTCGGCAAGGGACTGACCTACGAGCAGTACCAAGAGATGGTGCGCCAGGCAAAGGAGAGCGCATGGACAGAACTCCCAGACTCAGCCCAGCAGGCAGTCATCGAGACCGCCAAGGTCTCCGCAACAGACCTCCTCATCCCACAGCTCCGTGCCCTCGGCTTCACGAAAATCGAGATTGCCTACCGCGACGATTTCTCCCTCCGCCAGCTTGTAAGGCGCAAGGAGTGATAAGGTTAGCGTTAATTATTGAGATTAATCAAATCATCAGGTTGACACGTGTCAATTTGATGATTTTCTTGTTTTTTACATGGAAAAAGTTATAAATTGTCATAAATCGAATCAATAAAGGTTAATAACAAAAATATGCGGTAAAAATGTGTTAAAAATATTAGTGACAGATACATTTGATATTTATATTTACCAGTTTTTTTATAATTTTGCACCCCAAAAGAGAATAGATAATATTTATTAACAACTAAATTTTAACAGTTATCAAACGTATTAGACGCATATTACCTATGCTGTGCCTATTGTGTGCAGCAAGTATGAGCTCGTATGCCCAGTGGGTGCCTGATAACAGCCGCAAACTGGACACACTGACAGTTGCCGACCGCCTGTCGTTTCGCACCAACGGTGTGGACTGGCTCTTGATGGTGCCTAATATCGGCATCGAGTATGACATTGCCAACAACAAGAACTGGAACCGCTGGTCTGTTGGTGTCAATGTCCGTTATAAGTGGGCTACCTCTCACACGTTTGTGCCAAATCATACGTTCGACCTCTTCGAGACGAAGCTGGAGTTCCGTAATTATTGGCGCACACGTCGTATCAACGGTAGCAGTGTGAAGGCGCACAGCCGCATTTGGGACAAGGCTATGTCACAGCGCAGGTATGAGCAGAAGCATCCGCTCACGACCTACTACCGTGGCTTGTTCGTCTCCTATGCCAACTATAATTTCCGTTTCGGACCGGGTTATGAAGGCTATGACGGTCAGGCTGTGATGTTCGGCGGTGTTTACGGCATCCAGCGTCCTCTGTACCGCTTCCGCCGTGGTTCGAGCATCGACCTTGAGCTTGGTGTGGGTGTCGGATTGGCACTGTACAAGTACAGGAAATACGATGTGGACCAGGAGCGCAACAGGATCAACTACATAAAGACTGTCGGCTGGAAGGATTTGAAGATTCTCCCTATTGTCAACGAACTCCGTGCAGGACTTGTCTACCGTCTTGGCAAGAAGGCAGGACACCACAAGTACCGCTTCCGCTATGACGTGGACCTGAAGTATGCATATCAGGTTGACAGTCTGCGTGATGAGCGCATTGCACAGGCTTACCGTGACTCTATTGCCACAAGCCAGTACAAGTTGGTTAGCGGCTACTATATGGAGCAGCTTGACTCTATCGTGAAGAAGAACCCTGAGGCAGCAAAGAGTGACGCCGAGATTCAGAAGAAGGAGCGCGAACTGCTTAAGAAGCAGGCAAAGAGCCAGGCAAAGGAGCAGGCTGCCAAGGAGCGCGCCGAGAAGAAGCAGGCGCGTGCAGAAAAGAAGGCCTCCGAGCAGGATGCCATGGCAAAGGACAAGAAAGCCCTTGAAAAGGAGAAGAAGTCCGAAGCCAAGAAGCAGAAGGCTCTCGAGAAAGAGAAGAAGTCTGCTGAGAAGAAAAAGCGTAAATCCTCCGGAAAGAAGGACTGATAAGGTAGCAAACCGAGGTACAGCATGCCGGAACGTTCCCGAAAAGGGACATGCCGGTGTGCCGCACCTTCGTTTTAAGATATAGTACAGACAATACGTAATCAGAGTATTTCCCTTATTTAATTCACAATGCGAAAACTTTTAATAACAATAATATCGGTTATATCCTTTGCCGCGAACTCCGGAGCACAGACGGTAGCGGTCAACAGTGATTTGGTCATGGACGCACTCCAGACACCGTCCCTCGGCTTAGAGTTCACGACAGGCAACAGCACGACCCTGTCCCTCAACGCCATGGGAAACTACAAGCCATGGGGCGCAGACATGAAAATGATAGCCATACAGCCGGAATGGAGATACTATCTCTCACGCCGTGCCATGTCCCGCCACTTCATCGGCCTATGCCTTCCTTTCGGAACATACAAGGTGACAGGCACCGACAAGGTCTATGACGGCTACGGTGTGGGCGTAGGTGTGACATTCGGCTATGTCCTGAGTCTCTCACGCCGCTGGAACATCGACTTCCATGCCGGTGTGCAGAACTTCTTCTACAAGCAGAAGGAACTGTTCAAGACAGAGGACCCGACAGAGCTTATCACCGACAATTCAAGAGGATCTTATTTCCTGCCAACAAGAATAGGTATTTCCATCGCATATATTTTAGACTAAATGCAGAAGACAATTTACATATTCATCGCATTCCTGCTGTGCATGGCGACAAGCGCCACTGCCCAGGATGAGCGCCTGACAGCCAACTTTCAGGTGCAGGGACGCCACGGCACGAAAGGCACGCCTGCTGTGTACCCTACTTCTTATGCCGTATTCAAGACCGTGAAAAAAGCCAAGGACGTGATGGACAAGCTGCAGGCTGCCATTATAACCGACGGATACCCCGGTGGTCCTGAGTATGACAATGCTCTCGTGAAATACAACGTGCGCTTCAAACGCGCAAAGGCGAACGGTACGTTCAATGTACGCGCATATCCCGGACAGTGCGTCCTTGTCTATGTCAACGAGCAGTCCTTCCAAATCTTCGAGATAAAGGACGGCAAGACCGACTATAACGAGGTTGTAGAGTTCAAGATGGACGGCATGCACACTCTTGACAATGTCAATGTCGATGGTAACCGCAAGAAGATGCATATCCCGTTCATTGTCGACGGAGGTGACGACGACGGCGTGAACATGGCTGTGCACATCTCTTTCGACCTTCCTGAGGGAATCACCGGCAAGGACACCCGCGTCTTCGTACAGCCGATGGCTATCGACTGCCAGACAGAGGACACCGTGAACTATGTCACACCTCTTGTCTATGCCGGAAGAAGATACCACCGCCTGCAGGACCGCCGCATGAACTTCGACTTCTACAAGAACGAGCCGGAGGTAATCGCACAGGGCTTCGTGAAAGGACGCCCGCTGCTTGACGGACAGTCACTGCATGTGGACACCATCGTTATGTACAAGAAGAAGGACCCGAACAAGGACTACAAGATTTTCTGTGACATCCTTGTCGAGGACTACACACACAGCTACATGCGCCTCAATACCGTAGGCTCATGCAACAAGCGCAAGATGTTCAAGTTCCTTAACCTGAAAGGCGTCTCTGCCGACATGCCACTTGAGGAATTCCGCATCGATGCGGAGGAGACCATGCGGGCAGTGCCGCGAGACCTTAAGCTGAACTTCGTTGTCGGAAAGTCAGAGCTTACAGCTGACTCTCTGAACGATGTGCGCCTCGAGATGCTTATCAAGGAGATGAAGGAGTACGGCGAACAGCTCATGCGAGTGGAGATCGAGGCTTACTCATCACCTGACGGTGGCTACGAGAAGAACCTCAAGCTCGCACAGGACCGCGGACGTGTCGCCATGAACCTCGTGATGCGAGGACTCGGACGCGCCGACGTTACCAAAGGTCTGAAGACAAGGGTCTACACTTGGGATGAGGTCGCTGCCGAGCTTGAGAACAAGGGCAAGAAGGAACTCGCCGACAGCGTGCGCGAAATCATTGCGTCAGGCGCCAAGTACCCAATCGTCAAAGTGGGTGAGCTGCAGGGCTTCACCGACCATATCCTCCCTGTTCTTGAAAGCATGCGTTCCATGCGCTGCGTATATAAATATGAGCAGATGCACATCATGAACTCTGATGAGGTTCTTGACTACTATGCAAAGAACAAGAAGAAGCTCATTGCCGGCGACAAGTCTGTCAACCTCTCCGACGGTGACTACTACAATCTCTTCGCAAGCGTAAAGGACTCCTTGGAGCAGGACACAATCACAATGCTCGCATACCGCCACATGGTGTCACAGCCTAACTACGAGAAGCTGAAGTTCTCACAGTATGTCGCAAACCGTATGGCAATCATGCAGCTCCGCCAGGGACACCCAAGCACCGAGACTCTCGCCGCTTTCGTCGACACAACAAGCAACCGTGTCACAGAAGCCTATCTCGGAAACAACCGCGAGGCACGCGAGAGAGTGCAGATGAACCGTCGCCAGATACTCATCAACCACATCCTTGCATACTACCAGCTCGAGAAGCGCGACTCAGCATCACGCCTGCTGCAGTTCTGGTTCCCGACAGCTACCGACAAGGAAGTCGTGGCACTGCGCAACTATGTCAACTTCAAGAAGAACTTCCTGAAATACTACAGCGGCAAGCTCTCCGCCGAGGAGGCTGCCGAATACAAGAAGACAGAGGAGTTTGTCCTCAACTCTTCAGTATCAAACAGGGCTGTCCTCTATACCGAAGGCCGCCAGTTCATGGGCAAGAGCGATGCCGAATGCCGCGAGCAAATCATGAAGCTGGCTGACAGCGATGCCAAGAAATGGTATCTCCTCGCCATCCTCGAGGCAGACAAGGAGGCAAAGCGCAATGTGACGGACAAGAACTACATCCCTCTCTATCTCGCACTCTTCTACAAGAGCTTCACCATTGACCCTGCTCTCCGCCTGACATACTTCACCGACGGACAGGTCAGCGACTCGCTGAGAGACAAGTACAAGTACCGCAAGCGTGACATCCCTAAGTACAATGAACTGCTTGACGAGTTCCTCGGAAAAGGCAAGCCTGCCGATTATGAGGAGGAACTGAGTGGTGACGACCTTGATGAGGACACCGATGTTAAGGATAAGAATGTGGAACAATAAAAAGTTAGAGGTAATGAAGAAAATCAGCACGATAATATTCCTGATGCTCTGCGTCATGGCTACGCAGAAAGCAGTGGCATTCAACTATGCCGCCATACCTGACTCTATCGCTCCGGACCCGGAGGACGAGGATTATTACCTCGACACGATCACGAAGACTCCTAAGCGACTGGCTACACGACGTAACGTCATGGACTTCTCGCTGGAGTCACGCTATCGCCCGAAGCATAACGAGTTCACAAAGAAATGGTACGACCACATGTACGTAAAGGCAGGTGCGGGTTTGATGGGTTTCGTTCCGACATCCGGCAACTACAAGCTCAACACTCTCGCCACGGTGCATGGCTCTTTGGGCAAGACCCTTGACATCTACAACACAATACGTCTTTCCCTTGAGTATGGTTCCGGATATGAGAAGTACAGCCGCAGCCATTTTAATTCACTGCGCGGATCATTGGAGTACCTGTTCAATGTGTCTGCCTTCTCAAGAGGCTACAACCCGGCACGCCCGTTTGAGATGCAGCTCCTCTTCGGTGCAGGTGCATACTGCACAAACATCATGCACGACTCCCAACCGACACGCATCTCTCCTGAGGTACACACCGGATTCCAGTTCAAGTTCCTGTCAGGACCTTACGGACATTTCACCGTTGAGCCTTATGTTGGCGTAACAGCGGACAAGATGGACTTTTCACCGGACAACTGGCGCAAGTACGATGTGTTCTACGGAGTGAACCTCAGTATCGTACACAGCTTCACGAACAACTTCTCGCCTAAGCAGCGTCACGACAGTCTCATGTACAACCCATGGTTCTTCGAGGCAGGCATGGGACCGATGGTGACTTTCCGCAAGAACAGTCCGATAGATGCCCTGCCGGCAAGCCATACAGCAGGACTCCAGATGCAGTGGTCTGTGGGCAAGTGGATTTCCAGCACTGTCGGTGTAAGGCTTTCCGCACACATGGCATCCAACCGCATCCAGGAGGGAGCCGGCAAAAACGGGTTCCGACGCAACTTCTATGAGGCTACCTGTGGAGGAAACGTCGAAGGTCTCATCAACCCATTCGGATTCTCCAAGAAGTTCGATTGGAACAATCCTTTCGGAGCGTACATCTTCGCAGGTGTCGGCTATGGATCTTTGAACTTAACGGGAGGCGGCAACTACAAGACGCGTACCTCTTTCGAGTCTATCAGCGGCGGTGCACACCTCTATGCCACAATAGACAAAGACCTGCAGTTCTTCGTCGAGCCACGCTATTCAAGCTACCGTCATGAAGGTGTAAGGGACGACAATGTCTCCGTACTCTTCGGTCTGACGGCAAAAACACGCAGCGCGAAGTTCCGCCCACGTGTCCTCGAACCGGAGGAAGAGAGCGACGCACTCCCTATCACAGCCGGTCTGTCATTCACCACACCAATAATGATGATGCAGACAAGTGCCTACAAAGACAAAGGCTTCTCCTACGGTATCAAGGCTTTCGGACAGTACCGCTTCACAAAGCTGTCATCTGCACGCCTCTCCATCGACTACCTGTCGCTCTCACGCGCAATCGAGTCTCCGTTCACAGAGTCATACATGAAGGGCGACAAGCCTGTGTCACAGTCAAGCTACAGAATGGGTAACCGCCGCCACGGACTGCTTATCACCACTGCCAACTACAGTGTCGACATGTACAGCCTCCTCAGCGGCTACCAAGGTCCGAAGCGCTTCAACCTGGAGTTCTATTTCGGTCCGGGTGCAGCATTCTACATCAGCGAGAGCGCATCAGCAATAGGCGACAATCTTCCTGAGGGACACACCTTCAAGAGCAACATCGACCACAAGTTCAAGGTACATTTTGCATTCACGGGAGGAGCGAAGTTCAGCCACAATTTCTCACGCCAGATAGGAGTGTATCTCGAACCGTCACTGCACTTCATCTCAAATGTAAGGATGGCGGGAATCCAGACCATCAGCTTCGTGGGCAACAAAATGCAGTTAATCCCAAGTGTTTCGCTTGGAGCGCAGTACACACTTTAGTTTATGAATACCATCATGGAAATAACAAACAAAATATCAGCAGCAAGGAAACTTCTCCTTCTCCCGGCACTGTTCCTGTCACTGACAGCATCGGCACAGTCGTCCAAAGCTATCGGAGAGGCGTTCGCCAACACTGTACGCCACTATTCTGTGACAGAGACGGACTCCCTTGCCAAGGTTCTCGTGAAGAAGTACGGGAACCAGCCGGAGGTACTGGCACAGCTTGGCAATGCCTACTTCCGCAACAGAGAGCTCGACCAGGCAAAGGACATGCTTGAACTTGCCATAAAGAAGAACCCGAAGGCAGCTGCTCCGCTGATCCAGTACGGCGACATCTACAAGTACTACTGGAACCAGCCGAACTCCCTCGACACGGCATACATCTACTACAAGAAGGCCATCGACGTGGAGCCGCAGAGCAATGTGCCTTATGAGCGCATAGCAGACCTCTACATGTTCAAGTACAAGCTCTACGGCAACCGCCAGACACACGAGGACAGCTTACGCATGAGACACGCAGCCGACTCCGCCATAACGGTTCTCAAAGACCTTAAGGCACGCCGTCCGGAATATCCTGCCGAACTGGAGCTCGGCGGCATATACAACCGCCTCGGACACTTCCGCGAGTCGGCAGAGGCTTACTCCAAAGTGGTTAACCGCCTGGAGGACTACCAGTACAACAACTATGCCCTTGACTACTATTTCATCGGTGACTTCGCAAAAGGTCTCGAAGTGGTCAATGACGGACAGAAGAAGTTTCCAGACTATCCGCTCTTCAACCGTACACGCATGTACTGCCTCTTCGGTCTCGAACAGTACGACGATGCCCTTGTCTCCTATGACAAGCTGCTTCAGGTTACTGACACACTGAACTCCTTCGACCACTTCTATGCCGGGCAGATTTACCTGAAGAGGGGTGACGTAAGCACAGCGACAGAGACCTTCTACAAGATTTACGACACTCACAGTGAGTTCGCCAATGACCACCTGAAGGCGGCACGCTCGCTCATCAACAAGCACATCACCGGAACAAAGAGCGGTGGCAATTACCTCCAGGCTGCCGAGAAGTATGCCGACTACATAGCAGCGAAGCGCAACCGCTCGGGCTACGACTACTACCAGATGGCGAACATCTACCGCGAGATGATTGACGACACTCTCTGCACCGAGGCACAGCACAACATGGCGATAGCAAAGGCTGACAGCGTCTATGCCATCATACAGCGCGATTATCCTGACTACGAGGCAACGCTGATGTGCTACCTCCGCGCAAGGATGGCTGCCGCTACTGACCGCGCCGCTGCCGTGCCGCACTACCTCCGACTCATAGAAGTCGTGCAGGACCCTACAACGGGAGCACAGACATCGGAGCAGCGCAAGAAAATCTTCCTCTCCGACGCTTACCGCTTCCTCGCTGTCTACAACTTGCATAACGATAACACAAAGGAGGCTATCAGGTATGCCAAGATGTACAAGTCTGTGAATCCTGACGACAACTCCCTGAAGCCTATCCTTGACCTTGACAAGGGCACCGGCAGAAGAGGCAGGCGCAGATAATGACTGCATGACAGCAGACTGACAACAAACATTGCAATAAGCCCGCATCTGTATTCTCGCAGATGCGGGCTTTTTTGTTCCCTGTATCCTGTGGAATCTCCTTAAGCCGGGTCAGTGGAAATTCAGTGTGGATATGCACTTGTGATATGTGTTCAGCCTCCGCCACACCTTTTGCTGTTATCCCTACATCATCCGTATAAGGGAATGCCGGCAGGACAACCCGCATGACGAAAGGTAACGATTGGCCATGCAAAAGCATACCTTTCACCAAGCCAATCGTTACCTTTCACCGTGCAAAATGATACCTTCCGCTGTGCCCCTCTGCAACAATGCTTTTCATGCCTGCAAACCAGCCTTTTGCAAGCCAAGGCAGGCGGCACTCCGTTGCGGCATGCCTTGTTCCGTGGCTGCATGCCAAAAGAAAGCATCCCTGCCGGACTTCCTGTGAAGCCTGACAGGGATGCAATGAGCATTTTTCTTGTTCCTACTCTGCCTTCTTTTCCTCCGGCGCGAGTGTTGCGGAGTACCTTGCAGGGTCGCGGAGAAGGGCTATGGCAGCCTTTATCTGCTTGTCGCGCCTGAGACTGTTCTCGATAGCCCCCGCCTGGTAGTAGTAGCAGGAGACGATGTCCATGGTTATCGCATCCTTTATCACATCGCGGTGGTAGTCAAGTTCCGCGGTAAGGTCATGCTTCAGCTTCGCCTCCAGAGCCTCGAACTCCGCCTTTGCACGCTCGTAGTAGCCCTCGAAGCGCGCCACCTTCTCAAGGTCCTTCAGGAACCTGCCGCTCTCACGGTCGTACTTGAATCCTGCCTCTGTGGCACGCCGGCAGAACTCGGCATAGTCGGCGTCGGTGATTGAGAACTCACGTGCCGGCGCTATCTGCGGATGCTTTGCCACATAGTCCACGACATAGTCCATCATCACATTCGTGGAGTCCAGTCCCGAAGCAGTGAGATACATCACGATGTTCGGCAGCGAGTCAGGTTTCACCTCGATGTCCGGCATGATTCCTCCGCCGTCCTTCACCTTACGCCCGTGGAGAGTCTTGAACTCCTTCTTCAGAGAGTCCGCCACCGCCTCGCGTGAGCCGCCGTTGGCGTGCTTGTAGTTTATAGCCTGAATGCAGCGTCCTGACGGGATGTAGTAATGCGCCGTGGTCAGTTTCAGGTTACCGTTGTACGGCACATCCATCGGCACCTGCACCAGTCCCTTGCCGAAAGTCTTTGTGCCAATGACCACGCCACGGTCGAGGTCCTGCATTGTGCCCGCCATGATTTCCGATGCCGAGGCAGTGCCGCCGTTCACAAGCACGGCGATAGGCATCAGAGTGTCTATCGGCAGAGCCGTGGTTTTGTACTCACGGTTGGCGCGTGTGAGCTTGCCCTTTGTCTTCACGATGCTCAGGTCTTTCGGCAGGAACATGTTCAGGATGTCCACCGCCTCGGAGAGCGAGCCGCCGCCGTTGCCTCGGAGGTCGAACAGCAGCTGCTTCATCCCTTTGCGCTTGAGGTCGATGACAGCGTGGCGCACCTCCTTTGAGCAATCTTCCGTGAACTGGTTGAGGTTTATGTAGCCTATGGAGTCTGTCAGCATACCGTAGTACGGCATGGCAGGCATCTGTATGGCGCGCCTTGTCAGCTTGAACGACAGTTCCTGCCCCTTAGGGTTCACCTTCTCCTTCTTGCCTTTCCTGCCCTTCTTTGCAGGAGTTTCCGCTGCCTTTGGGAGGGTAGGGCGCAGTACTTTCAGTATGAAACTCGTGCCTGCCTCTCCTCGCAGATGCTCCGAGACGTATGTCGTGGATTTGCCCTTCATGTCCTCGCCGTCGATGGAAAGGATGATGTCACCCTTCTTCAGTCCCACCTCCTGGGCAGGCATGCTGAAGTACGGCTCGTTGATTACCGTGGCATTCTCCTTCACGTTGAACGACACTACGGAGCCTATGCCGCCGTATTTTCCGGTAATCATCTGCTTCAGTTCCTTCACGTCCGCCTGCGGATAATACTCTGTGTAAGGGTCAAGCGAGCGGAGCATCGCCTTTATTCCCGTCCCCACGACCTCTTTGGCGTCGAGGGAGTCCACATACATCATGTCAAGGTCGCGGTAGATGTCGCAGAAAATCTCCAGCTGCTTCGCCACTTCAAGGTTGTGGCTGTCTTTCTGTGCCTGTGCAGGCTGTGCCCCCATGAGTGGGAGCAGGAGGGCAAAAGCCCTGAAAATGTTGTTTATCTTCATCGCTTATTGTTTAAGGCAAAGTAGTTGCTTTGCTTTTGTTTTTTTATGTTTATCTTATGCAAAGGTAATGCAAACCGAGAGCAGACAGAACTTGTTCATGTATGCCGAGGTGCCGCTTATCTTATGCAAAGATACTACTTTTCTTCCTTTTTTCGCCAAATAATGCATTTTTTTTAGAAAATATTTGGTAGTTTCAAAAAATAGCTGTACCTTTGCACTCGCTTTTGAGACATAAGGCAAACACAATGCTTCCTTAGCTCAGTTGGTTAGAGCATCTGACTGTTAATCAGGGGGTCCCAGGTTCAAGCCCTGGAGGGAGCGCACAAGAAGAGACATTCGCAAGGATGTCTCTTCTTTTTTTAATCAATTTGGACAATAGTCAGTAATGGCAAAACAGACAGTACTGACAATATCGACAATCCTGACAGTACTGACCCAATCAACCAATCCATAACCACCATGCCTGCCACCTACGAACCCGAAATAGCAGCGAACCTCTATGCCGAGCTTGCCGAAGCCCTGCGCCTCCGTCCCGACATGGCGGCGGTGTACAACGCCTTCAACCACACGTTCCAGAGACTTCTTTACCAAAAGACAGACGCATCGCGCCTGAACCTCGCCGGCACTTTCGCCAAGACGGACTACCTCCTGAAGGAGCATCGTGCGCCAAAAGGGCTTGCCATGGCTGTCAACGACACTCGCGTAAGGCTCCGCAAGGCTGTCAGAACGCCACACGGACAGACGGCAGGGGACAGCCCCCTTCGCCTTGAAGCCGCCTGCCTGCATGACTTCCGCAACCTTTGCGAGTTCGTCTCCTTTATATATAAGACGCCCATCCCCGGACATCTTGCCGCCATGTTCCCTTCCAACCGCGAGTATGGGGACACTCTCGCCCTTGTCGGCGAATACGTGCGAGTGATTGCCGACGGGTGGGACGATAAGGCAATGTACTGCCGCCGTGAGGACGCCGTTGACGACGAACCGGTGGCGGTGTCCTTCACAGGCGGCATAAACGGCTACGACTGGTCGTATCTCAAAGACCTGCTTTACGAGAATGCACAACTGAACATTGTACGCCCGAGGGAGAAAGGCGGCGTGCTCTATCCCGAACTGATTGTCTTCGAACCGGACTACCTTGTGGACATCTCCGCCATTGCACGCTGCTTCACCAACTATGCGGAGTCTCCCGTGGTGCACCTCCTGAACAAACTGCAGCCGCAGCAGGTGACGGAACCCCTGCTTCTCGGTAATCTTGCAGGGCAGCTCCTTGACGAGGCAATAACGTACAGCGGGAAGGAATGCCGCCCGTACCGCGACAGTGCCATGGAATTCTTCCGCAACAATGCCCTGAACTTCCTTGCCATAGGGCGCGGCCATGACCTGCACAAGAATGCGCAGCTGCAACGCCGGAACATCCATACTGCCCTCGAATCACTGGAAAAGTCCCTGGAACGCTTCAGCATCAGCGACGCTTTTGTCGAACCTTCGTTCTTCTCCGAGATGTTGGGACTGCAGGGGCGTATGGACTACCTGCAGCTGGACTTCAAGGTTCTCATGGAGCAGAAATCGGGAAAATGCGCCTTTTCCTTCAGTAATGACGAGATAAAGGAGCGCGAGGAGCATTACGTGCAGCTGCTCCTCTACATGCTTATCATACGCTACAACTACCGCGACCTGTACGAACAGAACCGCCGTGAGCTGCATGCCTTGCTGCTCTATTCCAAGTACGGCAACGGACTCATAGAGCTCCCGTTCGCCCCGCAGCTTGTCTTCCGCGCACTGAAACTCAGGAACGGCATGGCAAGGGCGGACATAGGCTACACCGAACCGCATGGCTTTGACATCCTCGAGACGCTCATTCCCGAGATTGTCAACGAGAAAAACGCGCGCGGAACGTTATGGGAACGCTACCAAAGGCCGCAGATTCAGGAGGTTCTCGCCCCAATACATAATGCCTCGCCCCTGGAGCGCGCCTACTTCCTGCGCTTCCTTACCTTCATAGCCAACGAGCATGCCATGGCAAAACTCGGCAACCGCACAAAGGAAAACTCAGGGTTTGCCGCGAAATGGCATGACTCCCTCGAAGAGAAACGCCTTGCAGGAAACATTTATGACAGTCTGTCGATTGTCTCGCCCGACACAGGGACGACGGGCAAGATAGAGACCGTTGTGCTGCGCTTCCCTGCGGTGACGGACAACGACATGTCCAATTTCCGCGTCGGCGACATCGTCATCCTCTATCCTTACGGCAGGGATGAACAGCCCGACGCACGGAAGACGATGGTGTTCCGCTGCTCCATAAAGAAGATGACGCCCGAGGAGATAACCCTCGTCCTCCGCGCCCCACAGTCCGACAACCGTGTCTTCGTGCGCCGGAAGGACTGCCTGTGGGCGGTGGAGCACGACTTCTTCGAGTCTTCCTACAGTTCGCTGTACCGCGGCATGCATGCTTTCCTCTCCGCACCCAAGGAGCGGCGCGACCTCCTCCTGCTGCAGCGTGAGCCGCAGACGGACGCTTCGCGCATGCTGAAAGGCGACTATGGAGCGTTCAACGAGCTTTCCTTGCGCGTGAAGAGGGCAAAAGACTTCTTCCTTATAATCGGTCCGCCGGGGACGGGAAAGACGTCCTACGGGCTTCTAAACACCGTAAAAGAGGAACTCCTCGAAGAGGGCTCTTCCATTCTCCTCACTTCTTTCACCAACAGGGCGGTGGACGAAATATGCTCAAAGCTCCACAGTGAGGGCATCGGCTTCCTGAGGATAGGTGGCGAACTGAACTGTTCTGCCGCCTGTAAGGACTGTCTTCTGAGCGAAAAGGTCAGTGAGAGCAACGGCATAGAGTCGTTGGCGGAGGTGATTGCCGCCACGCGTGTCATTGTGGGCACAACGGCTTCGCTGAGTTCCAACCTGCAGCTGTTCCGCCTGAAGCGGTTCTCCCTGGCTGTCGTCGATGAGGCATCGCAGATTCTCGAGCCGCACCTCATGGGGCTGCTCAGTGCGCACGACGGCGGAATCCCTGCCATAAGCAAGTTTGTCTTCATAGGCGACCACAAGCAGCTCCCTGCCGTGGTGCAGCAGAAGGAGGAGGTTTCGCGTGTCGGTGACCCGGTGCTCAACGCCATACACCTTACGGACTGCCGCCTGTCGCTCTTCGAACGCTTGCTCAGGCGGTATGGCGGTGACGCCGGTGTGGTGTTCATGCTGAGGAAGCAGGGACGCATGCACCGCGAGATAGCGATGTTCCCGAACCTCGCTTTCTACAACAACCGCCTTGACGTTGTCCCTCTGCCGCATCAGGAAGCGCAGCTCCCTGCCTTTACGGGCGTGCCGGGCAGCGTGGCGGAAATCATTGCCACGCGGCGCATGGCATTCGTTGCCGTGCCTGCACCGCAGCGCACTCCGTCGGAGAAGGTGAACAGGAGTGAGGCGGACATCATTGCTGCAATGGTCGTGGGGATATACGGGAGGGAGCGCGAGGTGTTTGACGCTGACGAGACAGTGGGCATAATAGTGCCTTACAGGAACCAGATTGCCACGGTAAGGAATGCCATTGCGGCTTATGGCATAGAGGCTCTGGAGGGCATAACCATAGACACCGTGGAGCGCTACCAAGGCTCGCAGCGGCGGTACATCGTCTATGGGTTCACCGTGCAGCGCTACTATCAGCTGGATTTCCTTACCGCCAACGTCTTCGTGGATACGGACGGCAGCATCATCGACCGCAAGCTGAATGTGGCGATGACGCGTGCGAAAGAGCATCTCTTCATGGTGGGCAACCCGAAGCTGCTGGAGAAAGACCCGGTGTTCCGCCATCTCCTCGACTTTGTGCGTGGGAGAGGGGAGTACTTCTCTTCGGAAGATGTTTTCTGACAATACTGACAGAAAAGCCCCAACAGAAAAGCCCCCCAAAACAAAAAAACTCCGAAGCATTTTCTGCTCCGGAGTTTTTGTTCCCCTCCATTTCTAAAATTATCTTGCCAGTCCTGTGTTTACAATTCCCATGGTCCCGTGAACGGTGCTGACTTCGCGTTGCCGCTGTTGTCCTTGTTTTCGTTATCTACAGTTGTCATGAAATCAGGGAAGCCCTCAATGATGTCACCACCTTTGTCGCCGTCCACTGTCCATACAGATGCGTGCTGCATAAGGCTTTCTTCCATCTTTATCACCGTAATCTCGGGTTTGATATATTTCTTTTTCATATCTTTGTTCCTTTCTTTTGTTGTCCTTGTTTAGGGCGTTTATCTCACAGCAACTTTCTTACCGTTGACGATGTACATTCCGCTTGGGAGGCCCTCGAGGGATGTTGTGCCGCGGCGTACAATCTGTCCGTAGATGGAGTATACGGCGGCAGGCAGGTCGCGTTCAGTGGCATCCATGGTGATGAATCCCTCTATTGCCGTCGTGGTGTTGTCGCCGATGCCGTCCATTGAGATGAATGCCAGCCTGTGGCCTTTTGCTCCTGGAATGCTCTGGTGCTCATCCTCAATCCACCAGCTGTAGCCTGCTGCCTTGTCCCATTGTCCTGGGAGGTGGTAAAGGTTGCTGTCATGCATGACATAGGCGTTTGCCGGTACAATTGTCTCTTTCTCGAATGTTGCATAGACGCGCAGCTTGCAGTCTTTGTAGCCGTCGCCGTTGACAGTGAAGAAATGGTCTCCGTCGATGACTACATCCCCGTTGTACTCCAGGGCCTGGAATCGTTTGAGGTTTTCTATGTTAATCTCTTCCTCGAGAAGTTCCTTCTTGCAGAGGGACACTCGTGAGATGGTGTAGAACGGAGCGGTGATTTTTGTCTCCCCTCTGTCGCCTATGTCTATGTATCCCTCTTGGGTAAGGTCGCCGATAAGCGGCTTGATGATGAATGCCTCTCCTTTTCTTGTCACGACGTCATCATCGCTATAGCTGTCAAGTTTCAGGGTCTGGAATGCTATGGCTCCTTCACGGCCGGACTCGGCATTGCACAGTTTGGCGATCTCCACTCTTGCCGTGAACGCTTGTGTGATCTGTCTCTTTGTAAGGTCGACAGGGAGGCAGAGGCTGTTCCACGTGTTTGCCGTCATGGTGCGCTTGAGAATCAGCGGACGGTTGACATACTTTGATTCGTAGTCGGAGTTCTCCGCCGTTGAACCGTTCTTGAAATTGTTCCATCCCTCATCGAGTGCGAAGCTTTCGCCGAGGTATTTCAGTCGGAAGTCATCAAAGTAGACATAGTCGTTGTCGGTCATGTCCTTGTCAATCTCTATGCCGATTTCTATGTCCTGTCCTTCATTTTCATCGAAGTTTGCATAGAAGGTCAGGTAGTTGGGGTAGACCTTGCAGTAGAAGACCACACCTGCTTCCACCTTGTTGGAGACTTTGTTGTCACGGATGTCCTTGCCAAGGAACTCTATCTTGTCGAAAGTTTCTTCTCTTACAGGTACTTTCTCAAGGCTTATGCGTCCCTCTTCCTCGCCGTATGATTTTCCGAGGAGTGACATGGATTTCCATTCTGGTGTGCCTTTTGATGTTGCGTTTGTGGTTTTCGCATACAGTTTCGCATACTCCGTCTTGTCCTTTTCGTCATTGAAGAATCCCTGGCATTCCACCTGATACCATCCGCTTTTGTGCAGCTTGACTTTCTGGAACAGCTTCGCGCCTTTTGCCGCTTTCTTTATGCCTCCGCAGTAGAACATTCCGAAATTCTGGTCGACATTGCTTTGGGTGTAAAGGTCATTGCCTTTGTCGTCAAAGAATTCTCCGGAGAAGTCATTTGAGAACGTCATCGTACCGCTCTGCTGCCATCCTCTTCCGGACTCGCTGTCGTATGTGTTGTACTTGTTCAGACGGTTGAAGCCTTGTGCACGGAGCATGAAGGTGGCGTCGGAAGGTCTTTCCTTGTTATAGGTGTCAGGGAACATGTCTTCCAGATATTCCTCGGAAACGATTTTCCAATGTGTCTCCCTTGGATTCCTGTTGCGGATTTCCGTAATTGTCATTGCACGCACAAGGTTGCTGTTTACTTGTTGGAAGACATTAATGGTCATGAGGTTGTTGCTGCACAGGTAATATTCCTGTGTGCCGTCGAAGACTTTTATGCGGTAGACATTGCCTTCCTTTGAGTCTGCTATTTTCTCGAATTCCCAGTTGACATAAATGCCGTTCTCGTCCTTTTGGTCGAAATAGACACCTCTCGTCTTGCTTGTATTGCCTTCCGGCACAAGTCCGAGGTATTCTCCGCTGGTTTCCGTATTGCGGAACGGTCCTTTGATTTTGTAGGAATTGTTATTGTCATGATTTGGCATTACAAGCAGTGGCAGTCCGACTGTGAATGTCGCTGTTCGCGTGCCCCAGAAGCCTCCGGCGTTGAGAAACATGTCCTTTTCGAGATTATAGAGAAGGATGCGGGTTTCTTTTCCTGATGACTGTAACTGGTTGAGTTCCTCAATAGTCATGCCTTCGCCGTAAAATCCGGCATGTTCTGCATCCACCTGTGCCATGGACTGCTGCGGCATTGCCGCCATTGACAGGCACAGGAAGCATAGCTTGGCGATTTTTGTGTAAAATGCAAACCTTTTCATCTTTATGAAATTTTTTATGTTAAATTCTCTGTCTTTTGTGATAGGTTACTTAGCTTGTGGCATTGCCGTGTGTGAGATGTCCGGCACGCAAGTTTCTCTCTTGGTGTTTCTTCTTATCACAAATTTTTTTCTATAGTGTGCAAAGTTAATGATATTTTTTCATATCGCTCTTTTTAAATCGGGGGGGGGGTAATATTTGTTAACGCGGATATGCGTGTTTTTATTTATAATTAACTATTCTTGTTCACTGAGCGACTGTTGATGCATGGACTTCAGAATCCGCAAGAATTCGTATGCGGGAATGTGAAGAGATGTATGGCATGCGGATTCTTGCGGATTCTGAAGATTTGTGTGAGGTTTATTGTGCTCCGCCTTTCAGCAGTGCGAGTATTTCTGCGTTGATGTCTTTTACCTGTATGTCGCGCTTGACGGGAGTGCCGTTGCGGTCGAGGAGGAAGTAGGTCGGTACGGACTGCACGTTGTATGTCCCTGATGCCTGTCCTTTCTCGTCATAGACGCTCACCCAGGGCAGTGCTGCCACCTTTGTCTTCCAGAAGTGTGCGTTGCCGTCCACGCCGACTTGGTAGATTTCGAGTCCCTGTGCGTGGTATTTGTTGTAGAGGTTTCGCAGTTCCATGATGCGCTCTGTGGAGCCTTTCATGGAGAAGGAGTGGAAGTCGAGGAGGATGACTTTGCCTTTCAGTTCGGAGAGCCGTCGTGTGTTGCCTTTGTTGTCGAGGAGAGCGAGGTCGATCATTGTTGTCTCTCTGACTTTTGATGCGTCGATGTCTATTCCCCTGTTGGCGTTGTCGATGATGCGCATTGTCTTCATGCCTTCGATGGCGATGTTGTGGAGGTTCTTGCCTCGTTCCGCTTCAGGGTAGAAGGTGTCCCATGATGTTGCGACGGCGGCGAACATCTTGATGTCGTCGCGGTTCTCGCGTGGGTTGAAGATGAGTCGGTTGCCAAGTGCCTGGAAGAGTGCGAAGTAGGCGTATGCCTTCATCGGTTCTTTGGTGATGTATTCGCTTTTGATTTTTTTCTTGTAGGCTTCAACGACTTTGTTGATGGAGTCGTTGGCAATGCGTGCGCTGAGGTTCGGGTTGCGGTCGATTTTTATGCATTGGTTCTGCAGGGCAATCTGGAGGTATGCCAGTTCCTGTATCTTCTTGCAGTTTTCGGAGCCTGTGATTTCGTACTTCCATGCCATGTCAGGGTACTGTGCCTTTACGCTGACTGTCTCTGTGGAGTCGGCGGAGAGGTTGATGATTTGGTCGGCGATGCGCAGGCGGTAGAATTCCGGTGCTTCCTTTGCGTCTGCCGCGAATTGGAACTTGCCGTCTTCGGCGAGTTTGACGGAGTCCATGACTACGGGCCCTTCGAGAGAGAGGTTCTCGAAGTAGAGTGTGGAGTCCTTGGCGTTGGTTATCTCTCCTTCGACGTGGTATTTCGCCTTTGAGCATGATGTCGCGAGGGCGATGGTCGCGAGGGAGTAGAGGAGGAGTTTTTTCATTGGTGGTTGTGTTTTTTCCGACAAGTTATCAAGTTGTCGGGGTTATGCGTTATTGTTTAGAGAAGTCTGTCTCCGCTTTCTTGGAGAGTCCGTAAGGGTATCTGTCCCAATCGAAGGATGCGACTTTTTCGAGATAGAAGTTGCGGAAGCCTCCCAAGTATTCCAGTGTGCCGGTGAATTCGATGCCGTTGAGGCGGTAGTTGTTTCTGTCTATGTAGAGATAGTTTTTGCGGTCGTCATATTCGTTGTCAAGGAGGTAGATGACGATGTCCTCTCGGGTCACTTGCCATTTGAACCGGCTGCAGAACCAAGTGCCGTCGCGGTAATCGTCAAGCCAGCGTCCTGTTCCTGTTGCTCCAATGGATGCGTTGTACGGGTCTCCGTAGAATTCGATGGTGGTGTATGTCTTCTCACCGTTTGATGTGCGTGTGTACCCTTCCCATATGCCTTCAAGGCTGTAGGCGATGTACTCGTCCGGGTCGCTCTCGCACGAGGTCAGTGAGATGCTGAGTATTGCTGTAAGAGCAAAGAAGATGAGTTTTTTCATTGGTTGTTGTGATTTTGGTCAGTAATGTCAGTATTGTCAATTGTGTCAGTATTGACGCAACTGTCATTACTGCCTTGATTGTCAATACTTACAGTACTGACGTTTTTTTTAAGACAACTTGCCGAGGTGGCAGGTTGTCATGTTTGTTTATGGGCTTAGTCTCCCCAGTTGTAGGAGTTTTTTCTTTCGAATGCGAAGCCGCGCATGTCGCCGTCGTAGTCAACTTTTCCGGAGAAGAGGTTGTTGCTGAGGCTGTAGCCGTCGTTCTTGATGTAGAGGACTGTGCCGGTAGGCTTTCCGTCGTTGTCAAGGAGCTTTATGATGATTTGCACGAAGTCCACTTCCCATTCTGTGCGGTTGTAGGAGTAGGTGCCGTCGTCGTATTCATCGGACCAGCGTCCTGTTCCTTTTGTGCCGTAGCGTGCCTTGTCAGGGTTGCCGACGAACTGGATGGTGGTGTTCACCTCCTCTTCTTCGTAAGTGGTTTCGCCTTTTTCATTCTCTATCTCGTGTGTGATTATGGTTTTTCCTTTCCATGTGCCTTCAAGGGTCACGGCATTTTCGCCTTCGGTGTATTTGTCGTCGTCATCATTGTTGCATGAGATTAGCGCGACGCTGAGGATTGCTGCAAGAGCAAAGAATATGAATTTTTTCATTGGTTGTTGTGATTTTGGTCAGTAATGCCAGTATTGTCAATTGTGTCAGTATTGACGCAACTGTCATTACTGTCTTGATTGTCAATACTGACAATACTGTCGTTTTTTTTGAGACAACTTGCCGAGGTGGCAGGTTGTCATGTTAATTCTTACTTCGTGAACTTTATCCAGTCGACATCAAGGAATGCGCCGTCATTGTTCTTGGTAGGGCGGGAGTTGTAGAAGCCCACTTTCGCGCCTATCCATTTGCCTTCCTTTACAGCGAACGGTGTGCCCATGTTCTTGAATTTCTTGCCGTCGAGGCTGTAAGAGAACTGTGCGTGGGACTTGATGCTGTTGCCGATGCCTGAAGACTTTACGGTGCAGCGCACATAAACGTCAGGAGTGGCGTTGCGAGGCTGTGGGATGTCGTCCACGGCATATTTCTGTGTGTATGGCGCAGGCAGCGCCTTGAGGTCGACAGGCTGCTCGGCGATAACCTTCTCTGCCTTGCCTTTCTGTGCACCCTCACAGACAACATACTGGAGCTTGCAGATAGTCCCCTTGCCGTCCTTTCCACCTTTCTCTGTGATGAAGCGCAGTGCGGCATAGTCCTGACCCTTGATTATGAAGCCCGCCTGCTCGCCTTTGTTCTTGTAGGACGGGTTTGGGATGAACTTAACCTTGGCAGTGGCGGTGAAGTTCTCTGTCGGGAACTTCTGCAGGAGAGCGTTCTGGAGGTCGGAGAGGTTATGGAACTCCTCAGGCTGCTCCACACCGTAGAGACGCAGCTTGGACTTGTTGGCGTCGCAGAAGTACCAATAATGGCTGTAAGGTCCTTCAAACTGCCACTGCTTTCCGAGTTCGGGGCTGTTGAAATCGTCATCCTCTGCCGGCTGTACAGGGTTCTTTGACGCAGGGAGGTTTGGCTTCTTCCATGTTGCCACGGCGTCGCCGCAGCCGTCGCCGTCCTTGTCGTCGCCTATTACGAGCCAGTCATTGACCCATTTTGCAGGCTGCAGGTGAACCACACGGCCGTAGGCGTGCTTGTCCTGGAAGTGCAGGAACCAGTCCTCGCCGTTCTGAGTGTCTACCCATGCGCCCTGGTGAGGACCGTTGACCTTTGACTTTCCCTGTGCCAGTCCCACGTATTCCTCATAAGGACCGAAAGGATTCTTTGAGCGGAGCTCCACCTGCCACCCGTATTTCACGCCGCCGGCAGGAGAGAAGATGTAGTAATATCCGTTGCGCTTGTAGAACTTTGTGCCTTCGATTGTCGGCTGGTCCTCGTGTCCGTCGTAGACTATGCGTGAAGGACCGATGACCTTCTCGCCGTCAGGAGACATCGGAGCCACGAAGAGTACCGACTTCACGCCTGCCCTTGAGCCGGCACATCCGTGGGAGAGGTAAGCCTTGCCGTCGTCATCCCACAGAGGGCAGCAGTCGATCATGCCCTTTCCTTCCTTCACCCATACAGGCTTTGTCCATGTGCCGCGCGGGTCCTGTGTCTTTGTCATGAAGAGTCCCTGGTCAGGGTCGCCGCAGTAGATGTAGAACCATCCGTCGTGGTAGCGTATCGCCGGTGCCCAGACATAGTTGCCGTGCTGTATCTTCTTGCGCCAGTCGAGTTCCTTTCCCTTGTTCTCCGGCAGCACAGGATAGTCGTCGGTGAGTGCCGCGCCGATGATTTCCCAGTTGACGAGGTCGGTGGAGTGCAGGATTTGCAGTCCCGGGAAGCAGGCGAAGGATGATGAAGTCATATAGTAGTCGTTGCCCACTCGGCAGACATCAGGGTCGGAGTAGTCGGCATCGATGATAGGGTTCTTGTACTTGTTTCCCGGCAGGTTAGGGTTCCATGTGTTGCTCTTGCTCTGTGCGAGGCAGTCAGTGGTGGAGAGTAGGAGGGATGTGAGTCCTACGGCTAAGATTAGTTTCATTGTGTTATAGGTTATGGATTTTGGTCAGTAATGACGGTATTGCCAATATTGTCAGTGCTGACTGTGTACTGTCAAGACTGTCAGTTGTGTCAATACAGACTGATAATGTGTGCAAAGTTAGCGAAAATTATTGGAAAACATGCTAAAAGCGGTGTTTTTTTCGGTTGTGGGTGAGGGTTATTGGCTGATGCATCATGATTAATCGTGTTGCGTCATGTTGCGTCATGTTGCAGCATGTTGAATCATGATGCATCAACTTATTTCCCTAACTCTCAATATTCAAACGAGCTTCCTCCGAGGAATTCCCTCAGGAGGCTTGTCGGCGGGATGTCCTTCTCAGCCATTTCCATGGAACTGATAGGCGCGAGCCAGCCGAGCAGGCGTTTTGCCACATCGGTTATGTAAGTGTCCGTCTCGGTCGCAAGCACCTCGTTGAGTGCGCGTTCCCCCTGGGTCTTCATGACGGCAAGCTCAAAGAGCATGGCAGTGTTGAACACCGCATCGGCGTTTTCCTGGTACGGGAATATCCATTTCTCCTCACCGGCTCTCACGCTTGGCCAGCGGCGTATGGTCTCCGCTGCCGACACTCCGCGCTGCCTTACATCGCGGAGGATGCGGCGCAGCAGGCGGTTGTCGCTTGTCGGGATGCGTGTGCCGTCGTCGAGAAAATTGCTGACGAGGGCGGAGGCATAAAGGCGGAATATCTGGTTTTGCGGCACGTTGCAGGTCAGTGCCGGGTTGAGAGCGTGGATGCCTTCAAAGATAAGCACCTCGTTGCCTTTCAGTTGCAGGCGGTTTCCGCTCTTTAGGCTGCGTCCCTCCTTGAAGTCGTAGCGTGGCAGTTCCACCTCCTTGCCACGGAAGAGGGCGTTAAGATGCTCGTTGAGCAGTTCGACGTTGAGTGCTCCGAGGCATTCGAAGTCATAGTCACCATTCTCGTCCCTCGGAGTCAGATGACGGTCGAGGAAATAGTCGTCAAGGGAAATCGGCACGGGCCAGATGCCGTCAGCAATGAGCTGTATGCTCAGGCGTTTGCTTGTCGTTGTCTTTCCTGACGACGAAGGACCGGCGAGGAGCACCGTCCTGACTTCCTGCCGTTGTGCTATGCGGTCGGCGATTTTCACGATTTCCTTTTCCTGCAGGGCTTCGGAGACCTGTATGAGGTTCTTTGCGTGTCCCTTGCTGATGGCGTTGTTGAGGTCTTCGATGGTCGAGAGACCTAACATCTTGCGCCACCGTGCATTCTCTTCGATAACGTTCCGGATTTTGTTCATGGGGTTGTTTTTTTTTAATTGGTCAGTAGTGACAGTATTGTCAATAATGTCGGCACTGTCGGTGGGTTGGTGTTGCCAGTACTGTCGGTTGTGCCAATATTGTCAATACTGACGGTAGGGTTATTATTGGCAGTTACTCATTTTGCTCTTTATCGCCTTTCTTGCCCTGAAGATGTTCACCTTCACCTGGTCCTCAGTCATCTGCATGATGTCGGCAATCTCGCGGTAGTTCTTCCCCTCAAAGTCACGGAGGTGCATGCATGCCCTCTGCTTTTCAGGCAGTTGCAGCATCAGGCTGTTGACATGCCGCAGGGATTCCTGTGCGTAAATCTTGTCATAAGGGTTCACGGAACCTTCGCGGAGGGTCATCCCTTCGTCGAGGGAAACGGTGCCTGAGGCGGCGCGCTTGACGTGGTCGAGTGCCGTGTTGCGGCATACGGTTATGGCAAAGGCTTCAAGGTTTCCCACTGTGTCAAGGCTCTCGCGGCGGCTCCATAGCTTTATCATCGTCTCCTGCACGACATCCTCCGCATCCTCTCTCTGCATTGTGATGCGCAGAGCGAGACGGAAGAGCTTGTCCTTCAGTGGGAGTATGTCGTTGCGGAAAGAGAGCATTCGGGTTGGAGGTTTTAATGGTCAGAATGGTCAATACTGACCAACTTTAAATTATAATTGTTCCGGAGTTGCCGTCGATGGCTGTCGCAAGGGTTATGACAACCTTTGCAACACCGCGGTCGATGGCGTTCAGGGCGTTCTCAATCTTCGGGAGCATGCCGCCCGAGATTGTGCCGTCGGCCTTGTACTCCTCAAATGATCGGTGAGTGATGACCGGGATGACGGAGTTGTCATCATCAGGATTGGCGAGCACGCCACGCTTCTCGAAGGAGTAGATGAGAGTCACATTGCCACCTTCCGCCGCCATTCCGCATGCTGTTTCCGCCGCCATTGTGTCGGCGTTGGTGTTGAGGATGTTCCCTTGTCCGTCATGCGTCAGCGGAGCGATTACCGGCACAGCACCCTGGCGGAGCAGCTGCATGAGGGTCTTGCCGTCGGCGCGGTCGACATCGCCGACGAACCCGAAGTCCACCATCTCCTCCTTGCCGTCAACCTCCATGCGCTTCAGCGGTCGCTTGTGGGAGCGTATGATGTCCATGTCCGCTCCTGTCAGTCCGATGGCGTTGACGCCCTTTGCCTGTAGCATTGCCACAAGGTGCTTGTTGACGAGTCCGCCGTAGACCATTGTCACGACATCGAGCATGTCGGCGTCCGTTATGCGGCGTCCGCCCACCATGCGGCTCTCTATGCCGAGCTGTGCGGCGACCTTCGTTGCGCGTCGTCCGCCACCGTGGACAAGAATCTTAGGTCCTTCGATTTCAGCAAAATCGTCTATCAGTTGGCGGAGCTGCTTCTCGTCCTCGACGATAGCCCCTCCGACTTTTATTACGGTTATGTTCATAGTTTTTGGTCAGTAATGTAAGTAGTGTCAGAATTGACAGTATTGTCGGAATTGTCAAAACTGTCGGTACTGTCGGGATTATTGCTGTTGTTCAATGAGTTCAGCCACCTCGTCCACGGTGTCCGCTATCTTGTCGAAGCTGTCCATGGGCATGATATCGATGGTGTGCTTCGCCTTCTCGTAGAACGGGGTGCGCAGGGCAAGGGACTCATTGATGTATGCGAGAAGCTCCTCATCGCTCTTCCCAAGCAGCAGCGGTCGTACTCCTCTGCTCATGCGGAGGTGCTTGATGATTGTGTCTGGGTCGCCTTTCAGGAAGACGGTCTCCCCTTGGCGGTTCAGGTAGTCCATGTTGTCAAAGAAGCACGGTGTGCCCCCTCCGCAGGCGAGTACCACGTCCTCAAACTCCGCAACCTCATGGAGCATGTTGTGCTCTATCTTGCGGAAACCCTCTTCGCCGCGTTCGTCGAAGAGCTGTTTGACGGTCTTTCTCATCCTTGACTCTATGTACCAGTCAAGGTCATAGAACATCAGACCGAGCTTTTTGGCGAGAGCCTTGCCGACGGTGGTCTTGCCGGCTCCCATGTAGCCAATAAGTATGATTCTTTTCATTTCATTGTTTGCCGACAGTGGTGTGGCACTGCCTATGGTTTTTGTTGTCGTTTGCTGCCATTATACCGTGACGCCCCCTTTCCCGCATGTAGAAAGATGGGGAAGGGGAGCGTCAGGAATCATTCGTTATTGTTTCTTTGCTGCGCGCTTTGACTGTACAGGGTTGTTGACAACCTCCATACATTCCTCGTAAGTGAGTTCGCGGACACGCTCATGCAGGGCTTTCGGCAGACGGTAGTTCTTGCCGTCAAACTGTATGTAAGGGCCGTAGCGTCCGTTGAGCAGCTGCATTTTCTCGTCCTCCTCGAAAGTCTTGATGTAACGCTCCTCCTCCTGCCTGCGTTTCTCGACAATGAGTCGTACGGCACATTCGAGGTCAGCCTTCATAGGGTCGATGTCCTTAGGCAGCGAGACATACTTCTTGTTATGGAGGATGTAAGGACCGAAGCGTCCTGCGCCGACGGTGATGACATGCCCCTCGTAAGTGCCCAGGCGGCGTGGCAGGGCAAAGAGTGCAAGCGCCTCCTCGAGGGTTATTGTCTCCATGGACTTGTCTGCCGGAAGCTGTGCGAAGCGAGGCTTCTCCTCGTCGTCGGCGGTGCCTATCTGCACGACAGGTCCGTAGCGTCCTATCTTTACGAAGACAGGCTTGCCGCTCTTAGGGTCGGTTCCTATCTCGCGCTCTCCAGCCTTATGCTCCGAACGAGAGTTGATTGTCGCCTCGACGGTCTTGTCAAACTCGCCGTAGAAGTCCTTTATCATGTCGTTCCACGGCTCTTTGCCCTCTGCTATCTCGTCAAACTTCTCCTCAACCTTGGCAGTGAAGTTGTAGTCCATGATGTTCGGGAAGAACCGGATGAGGAAATCGTTGACAACGATGCCGATGTCCGTCGGCTGGAGCTTGCCCTTGTCAGAGCCCGCCATTTCCTTTTTCGTGCGTGAGGAGATGACCGTTCCTCGCAGAGTGTCGATGACATACTGGCGTTCGACACCCTTCTTGTCACCCTTCTGGACATATCCGCGCTGCTGGATTGTGGAGATTGTCGGCGCGTAGGTTGACGGGCGGCCGATGCCAAGCTCCTCGAGCTTATGGACGAGTGACGCTTCTGTATAGCGGAGAGGCGACTGTGAGAAACGTTCCGTGGAAGTTATCTCGCGGCGTTCAAGTTCCTGTCCCACAGTGAACTGCGGCAGGAGGTGTCCGTCCTCCTCGTCCTGCTGCTCGTCGTCACGGCTTTCCGCATAGACCTTCAGGAAGCCGTCGAACTTCACCACCTCACCCTGTGCGATGAAATGCTCCACGGTTCCGCTGACGCTTATCGTCACCTGAGTCTTCTCAAGCTCCGCGTCAGCCATCTGGGAAGCTATGGTACGCTTGCGGATGAGGTCGTACAGGCGGCGTTCCTGCACCGTTCCCTCGATTTTCACCTTGTCCATGTAAGTCGGGCGGATAGCCTCGTGAGCCTCCTGCGCGCCCTTGGACTTCGTCTGGTAGTTGCGCGGCCGGCTGTATTCCTCGCCATACTCCTTGATGATGTCCTCCTTTGATGCGCCGATGCAGAGCTTGGAGAGGTTCACGGAGTCGGTACGCATGTAGGTGATAAGACCGTTCTCGTACAGGTGCTGTGCCACCATCATCGTCTGCGACACAGTGTAGCCGAGCTTGCGTGCCGCCTCCTGCTGGAGCGTGGACGTCGTGAACGGCGGTGCCGGAGTGCGGTGGAGCGGCTTCTTCTGTATGTCAGCCACCTTGAACTCTGCCGTGCGGCACTTGCCGAGGAAAGACTGCGCCTCGTCGTGCGTCTTGAAACGGCGGTCAAGTTCCGCCTTGACCTCTATAGGATGACCGTCCTCCTCGATGGTGAAGATGGCGTTCACACGGTAGTAAGGCTCAGACTTGAAATGATGAATCTCACGCTCACGCTCCACGATAAGCCTTACAGCCACCGACTGGACGCGTCCCGCCGAGAGAGCCGGCTTGACCTTTCGCCAAAGCACCGGCGACAGTTTGAAGCCCACAAGGCGGTCGAGCACGCGGCGTGCCTGCTGTGCATCGACAAGGTTCATGTCGAGCCGTCGCGGATGCTCTATGGCGTCGAGTATGGCAGGTTTGGTGATTTCGTGGAACACAATGCGTGCCGTCTTCTGTTCATCCAGCCCGAGCACCTCGCAAAGGTGCCATGAGATGGCCTCCCCCTCGCGGTCCTCATCGGAAGCGAGCCAGACCTTGTCTGCCTTCTTCGCCTGTGTGCGCAGTTCGTTGACGAGCTTCTTCTTCTCCTCAGGAATCTCATACTCAGGGCTGAGGCTCTTGAGGTCGATGCTTATCTCCTTCTTCTTCAAGTCGCGGATGTGCCCGTAGGACGACATGACCTTGTACTCCTTGCCGAGGAATTTCTCGATAGTCTTCGCCTTGGCAGGGCTCTCCACGATGACCAAGTTCTCTTTCATTGTAGATTCTATTGTATGTTTTCTTGTTCTTGATTAGTGCTTTGTTCTCGCATTTCCCTTGCGGGCACAATGGTTTCGGGGCGCAAAAATACTCAAAATTATCTTGTTCACATTATTATATAGTCAATTGTTATGTTTTTTTAAGATACACATTACAAATAAGTAACTGTTCTAAATTATTTTAGCTTAAAGGAAACTCAATATAAAAATAATTTAGAACAGTTACTTAATGCTAAATATTGTTATGTACGTGTGTGTATGTGCGAAGAAATGAGTACATTTGCATTGGTATGGTTACGCATAAGAACCTATAATCCAAAACCTTTAACCCACAACTCTCAAAAAAGAAAATGAAAATAGCACTCATAGGGTACGGCAAAATGGGGCGCATGATAGAGCAGATTGCTCTCTCGCGAGGCCACGAGATTGTCAGTATCATTGACGTTGACAACCAGCAGGATTTCGAGTCCGCGGCGTTCGCTTCGGCGGATGTCGCGATAGAGTTCACCGCACCGCATGTAGCTTACGGCAACTACTTGAAGGCATGGAAAGCGGGCGTGAAGGTCGTCTCCGGCTCCACGGGATGGCTCAAGGAGCATGGCGACGATGTCCGCAAAGCATGCATGGAGGAGGGAAAAACTCTCTTCTGGGCGTCAAACTTCTCGATAGGTGTGGCGATATTCTCCGCCGTCAACAAGTATCTGGCGAAAATAATGAACTCCTTCCCGCAGTACGACGTGGAGGAGACGGAGACGCACCACATCCACAAACTCGACCATCCGTCGGGCACGGGCATAACGCTTGCGGAGCAAATCGTGGAAAACCTTGACCGCAAGAGCGGCTGGCAGGTGGGCACGGTGACGAATCCTGACGGCACGGTGACTCCTGCGGAGGGCACAGACCCCGGCAAACTGACAATAAACTCCATCCGCGAGGGTGAGGTTCCGGGCATCCACTCCGTCACTTACGACAGCGAGGCTGACTGCATAACCATCACCCACGACGCACATTCGCGCCAAGGATTCGCCCTCGGAGCAGTGCTTGCAGCAGAGTTCACGGCGGAGAATGAGGGACTCCTGACAATCGACGATATGTTCAAGTTCTGAGAAAAACGATAGCCGTCAAGCCTTTGCATTTGATTTCGCAAACTCTGTGCAGGGAACCGCGTAGTGGTGGCAAGAGAGCCGCTTTACTTTGCATCTGACGAGAAAGTATCTGTGCACATAAACCGCTAACGCGGTAGTCGTACCATAACAATCCGCTGAAGGTTTGGCTGTTGCAAAAGGTGTTGCGTGGTGAATACTCTTTGCACCTGTCCATACGGCTGTCATGTCAGGATATATATCCACCACATTCTCAGTGGTTGCCTGCCGGATTGCGCAACTTATGATGTGACAAAACGAAAGGTAACACTTCACCAAGTAAAGTGTTACCTTTGACCGTGCAAAGTCTTACCTTCTGCACAGCGAAGCGTTGCCTTTCGCAAAACGCTGATTATCAGGTGTTTTTTTTGCACCCATAACCCCAACAAGTAAAACACATATTCAACCGGTGGTGCCAACAGACCCCACCTTTCAAAAATGGTAAAGAGAAACATAAAAAAACAAGAGCCTGCAAAGGCGGTGCAATGGACGAAATTCGCCATTGTGACAGTGCTCTACCTCCTCTTCCTCTACTGGGTGGAGTCATGGTGGGGACTCATCGTCGTGCCATTCATCTACGACGCGTACATCTCACGTAAAATCAACTGGCAGTGGTGGCGCGATTCTGATGATATGACGCGCTTCATCATGTCGTGGGTCGACGCCATCGTCTTCGCGCTTGTAGCCGTTTATTTCATCAACCTGTTCTTCTTCCAGAACTACGTCATACCGTCAAGCTCTTTGGAAAAATCCCTCCTCACGGGTGATTACCTGTGTGTCAGCAAGGTGGCCTACGGACCGCGCATACCGCAGACTCCGCTTACCATGCCGCTCACACAGCACACCATGCCGCTTCTTGGATGCAAGAGCTACATAGAGTACCCGCAATGGGAATACCGCCGTGCAAAGGGACTCGGCAAGGTGGAACTTAACGACATCGTTGTATTCAACTATCCTGCGGGAGACACACTCGTTTCGGACGAGCGTTGGGCAGCGGCGGATTTCTACCAGATGGCGTATTCCTTCGGACAGCAGCTGGTTGAGACCGACACTCCCGCCGACTCTCTCACGCCAATGCAGCAGCGTGCACTATACAACTCTTATTATGAGGCGGGAAAGAAGTATATAAGCCAGAACCCTAACGAGTATGGCGACATCATCACACGCCCTGCCGACCGCCGCGAGAACTACGTCAAGCGTTGCGTGGGACTGCCGGGACAGACCCTTCAGATAAAGGATCGCATCGTCTATCTTGACGGAAAGGCGAACAAAGAGCCGGAAAATGTGCAGTACACTTACAACGTCAAGCTCCAGTCGCAGCTTCCCGAGGAACTCATCGAGTCACTTGGAATCTCCATGGAGGACATCGCACAGCTCAACCAATATGGTTACATGCCGCTGACAAAGCACGCATACAATGTGCTGAAATCACGCAAGGACATCGTCAGGAGTATCTCCATAAACACCGATTCCCCTACGGGCGACCTCTATCCGCTCAACGCAAGGACAGGCTGGACACGCGACAACTACGGCCCGGTGTGGATTCCGCAGAAGGGAAAGTCCGTGAAACTGGACATCAACAACATCGCCGTCTATGAGCGTCCCATACGCACCTACGAGGGCAACGACCTCGTTGTCACCGACGACGGCAGGATTCTCATCAACGGGAAAGAAGCTAAGTCCTACACATTCAAGATGGACTACTACTGGATGATGGGCGACAACCGCCACAACTCGGCAGACTCCCGCTACTGGGGCTTCGTCCCCGAGGACCACATCGTAGGCAAGCCGCTCTTCATCTGGTGGTCCTCCGACCCTGACCGCAAGGGATTCTCCGGCATACGATGGCACCGCCTGTTCACATGGGTGGATAACATAAAGTAATTGCTGGCTGCTCTTTACTGTCAATATTGTCCCATAATAAAAAACAATGCTCCTCTCAACAACATATTTCGGGCCTGTGCAATGGTACTCACTCCTGAGCCGTTGCACAGGCTCCCGCGTTTCCATAGAAGCCCGGGAATCCTTCCAAAAACAGACCTACCGCAACCGCTGTGTCATAGCCACTGCCAACGGCACACAAGCCCTCACCATCCCCGTGACACACGCCGGCAGCAACCTCATCAAGGACATCCGCATCTCCGACCACGGCAACTGGCGCCACCTCCATTGGCAGGCGCTCTGCACAGCCTACGGCGAATCCGCCTTCTTCGAGTACTATCAGGACGACATCCGCCCCTTCTTCATTGACGAAGGGCCGGCATCACCAGTCCATCTTGACTGCCTCCTTGACTACAACATGGCCTCCGCAGAACTCATGTGCCGCCTCCTCGACCTCGACATTTCCTTCGATTTCACCGAGGAATTCATCCCCTCCGACCAACTCGAGACCGTCTTTGACTACCGTGACATCATCTCTCCGAAAGCCAAACAGACAGACCCTTTCTTCACGCCTAAGCCCTACTACCAGGTCTACCGACAGCGCCACGGTTTCCTTCCCAACCTCTCCATCCTCGACCTCCTCTTTAACGAAGGTCCGGAAGCAATAAAATACCTGCTGTGACAATATTCATCCTGTACTGTGGGAAAGCTCCATTGCGTAAGTGTCATATAAATGATGTGCAGGCAACGGTTGCTTGCACATGGGGTGATTTTTGCATAGTCGGCTTTTTGTTTGTATGCCGGCTTTTTACTCAGTTACTTACATTGTTCCCTCACACTTGTTTTGATGTTATGTGGCTAATATAGTCTTATATGAAGATATTGATTGTTTATAATAATGGTAATAATGTCAAAGAACACCTTTTGTTTCTGAAACACTAAGTCAAAGGTAAGGTGATTGCCATCAGAAACAAAATAATATGTGGATACATTAAGGAGTACAGTAGACTTTACGGTGCGGAATATGAAGACGAGCAAGATAAGTATTTTGAATTTAGGGTCACATTTCTTAATGAACATATTATAAGACAGCATGGGGCTATATGGAAATTCTATATAAGTAACTATTGTAAATTAGTTTATATTAAAGCTCTGTTGTACTAAACCTCGTTCTTTCTTGTCATTTAGTGTTTGTCACTCAGTCACAATGCCCGCATTGCTCCTTGGTTCCGCACACTAACTGCCTAAAAAAACAACTGCGTTTTAGTATAAATTAATTTTCAACAGTTACTTATAAGCACTGCCGGCTCAGACAGTTTGCTCACACCAATAAACCCAAATCGGTCATTAGAAATAATAGAAATTCTATTTCTAATGACCGATTTGGGATAAACTGCACCATATTCATATATTCATTTCCCATTTTTCCGACAAGGAATTATACTTACGCGAGTTCGGGATAAGAAATCATTTAAAATAGCTCCATCTGGCTTGATTTCTCCACATGCACGGGCATAGC
>NZ_SRZC01000017.1 GCF_004792655.1 Palleniella muris
TATTTTTTGTATTTTAGCGAATAATTAACGAATATAAATTAGTTTGAACAAGTTCGATGACATTTTTGCAGAATATCTCTATTTCACCATAAATATCTATGCATATCTCAAAAAGGAATCACTCCTTCATTTGCCAACAGTCCATGTCGAACAATTCGCCGTCGTCGCCTCGGAAGAGCATATATACATCGTGAACACCGCTAATGTCCTTATTGACAACTGCTTCACATTCTGACTGATGGACATCGGTGACACGAACGGAAGCGATAGGATTCTTGCTCAAATGGTCAATGAAGAACTCTATGCTGCCGCACTGCTTGACATTCCTGACAATGGCTTTCACCTTTGACGGCTTGCCTTTGCCGAAATCAACATTGCGAACTCGCAGCCAGTCGCCGTTATGCACGGAGGTGATGACATGGTCGTTGCCTGCCATACGGTCGGTCTTGAGTCCATAGCTGTCTGCCATTGTCTCTGCCTCTATGCGAACATAAGGGTTGAGAGTGCCTGCTGGATGCTTCACACCGTCATTGGTGAAAGGGATGAAAGGAATCTTGCCGTCTTTCGTGAACTCAAACTCCTCCACTGCCGTAGAGCGGCGGAACCCTTGACCGTTAGGGAGCAGCCCGTTATGGTAGAACATGAAGTTACGCCCCTTGAACTCTATGCTGCCGCCATGGATGGTGAAGCTCTTTGGTGACTCACCCATTATCTTTCCTTCGTATTTCCATGGACCGTTGATGCTTTTTGAGGTTGAGTAAGCCATGTGTTCAGGCACACCGCCGGCGGCATAGACAAGGTAATAGAGTCCGTTGCGCTTGAACACCCACGGTCCTTCCTCAAAGTTGGTCTTCATGACTTTCTTTCCAAGCTTATAGTCCATCTTCAGCTTCTTTGGTCCAAAGGCTTTCTCGTCGTTCAAGCCCTTCACTTCCATCACCTCACTGCCAAGGGAAATCATGTCGTCGTTAAGACGGGCATACCACAGTCCGTTGTTTCCCCAAAAGAGATATGCCTGACCGTCATCGTCAACGAACACAGAAGGGTCGATATATCCCCAGTTGCCCGGGACAAGAGGACGGTTCAATGGGTCAGTATATGGACCTTCCGGACGGTCGGCAACGCCTACGCCTATGCCATGAAGATGGGCTGTGGTGTCTTCGGCACAGATATACCAATACCATTTGCCGTTGCGCTCTATCGCCTGCGAAGCCCATGCGTTATCGCCTTGCTTAGCCCAACGGAAGGTGGCGGTGGACATAGGAGTGCCACGGTAAGTCCAGTTAACCATATCGGTAGAGCTGTAGAGCTGCCAGTCCTTCATACTGAAATACTGTGCATCGTCCTCATCATGGTCGACAAAGAGGTAGACAGTATCGTTATGGACATAAGGTGCCGGGTCGGGCGTGAACGATGTCTGTATGACAGGGTTTTGCGCAAAGGATGGGGCTGCACTGAGAAGCATGCAGGCGGTCGCAACGATTGATGTCAGGTTTTTGTTTTTCATATAATGTTCTGATTTTGTTGTCCTCGTTATCTTTAGCATGGATACACATACATTTTAGCATGGATGCACACAGATTTTGTTTTCAAAAATCTATACGCAATGCCATACAAGCACAGAGAATGTTTCTGCAAAGTTACTGTATTTCATGCAAACAAACTTTCTTTAATGTTCCATAAAGTTTTATCTATGTATCATTTCACAAAGTATTATACAAAAAAAGGCTGCCCAAACATGAGCAGCCTTCTTCTATACCTTATATTATATTATTGCACTTCCAAATACTCAAACTCGACAGGGGTTGCGCCGACGATAGGTTTTTTTGTGCCGGGCACAAGGAGCTGTACCTGATAGTTGCCGGCGTTAATCTGAGTTCCCGTTGTTGTGGAAACGAGCTTGAACTTCTTTGGTGTTGTAGGGAATTTCATCTCACGGTCGACAAGGACAGCACCCTTCTGGTCAACGATGCGGAGCTGTGCCGTTAGCGGTGTGCCCACGTTCTTGTAACGGAAGCGCAGGGCATACTCGCGTGCAACACCGGGGGTGATGATGAACTCCTTCTTCTTATTGAGTGTGTAGCGTGATGCAGGGAAAGCCTCTTCCTCAGCAGGGAGCATGGATTTCGGCAGTTTCTCAACACGGTCGTTGTCAACCTTTGCCCAAAAACCAGCCTCGCTCTTATCAGCAAGTGGCTTGACGGAGGCGTCAGATGTGCGTACTGCAATCGCTGAGATGACAGCCTGACCAGCCTTGACCTCTGGGAAGGATATTGTCAGCTTGCCACCTTTCACCTCTGCCTCAACAGTCTTGCGGAACGCTCCCGCATGACCTGCCTCTGCCCAAAGGTCTATGTCGGCAATCTTTACCTCACCATTTACGGCAACGGAGAAGAGACGCTGACCATCACAGTCCGTCTTCAGTCCGCCACCAAGTCCGAGCCATGGCTCTGCGAAATAAAGCTCAACTGTGTATTTTCCGTCAGCAAGCGGGAATTCATAGCAGAGTTTGTGGCGTCCGAAGCGGAATGTTTGGAAGAGTTCCCAATCCTTTGTGCCGTGGATAGGCTCCGCGATGCTGCCCTGAGAAGCACGTATGCCATCCCAAGATTTGCCATAAGTGAGGTTGTCACCCTGCCACTTGTTGCCGAAAGAGTCAGTGTAGCTGTCACCGCCACAGTTGAGTCGGAGGACATAGTTCTGTCCCTCGGCAGGCTGAAGGCTTACAGGGTGCATGTCAGCAGCTACGGAGACAATGTCAGACCCTTTGTAAAGTTTTGCAAATCCTGGAGCTTCAGGCAGCCCTTCAAGGAGAATGATGTCCTCAGCAACCGCCTTTCCGCCACGGAAACCTACGGCACGGAGCACATTAAACTTAATAAGGCGGTGTTCCCAAAGCATGTGTGTGCCCGGTTTGCGTGCGTTGCGCTTTCTTCCGAGATACTCGCTGTCATCGGCACTATTGTAGAGACGCACGCTGTCGCAGTTGGAATATACAGCGATGTCTGTACGGCGCGCACCGGTTTTCTTGAAGCGGTCTGCCCATGTATGGCTGTTGATGTAGACCATCGGGTCAACATCAGGAGATACATAGTTGGACCTGTACATATAGTAAACGTCAGCCGGCTGCTCCCAAGATGTGAGAAGTCCCTTGTAGTTCACAGGTCCTATCTTGTCAGCCATGCGGTAAGCACCGTCCGGCTGCACACGTCCCGGATTGTCATGTGTGGCGAAAATCCACTGATAATGTCCGCAGACACTGTCGCGCGCTTCCTCAGCGAGGCGCACTTTTGTCTCAAGAAGGTCTGTCGCGCGCTCCTCGCTGTAAGACTTTTCCTTGCGGAGAGAATCCACAAGGGCCTCACTGTGAAGGCCTATGGTACGCCATGCGCCGTACTCACCGTTAAGGAGCTGGTTAGGCTGTTTGAGTTCCTTGTCGTAGTTGAGTGCTGTTCCGCCGTATGTTCCGCTCCAGTTCTGTATGACATTCCAGTCGGAGCCCTCACCACCGTTACATGTTGTGACAGGGCGACGGGCAGGGTCAAGTTTCTTGATTATCGCAGTACATTCCTCTGCAAAGTCTTTCGGGAGGGTTGACTCGTTCTGCAAGCCCCACATGACTACCGATGGAGAGTTACGGCGTTCCTTGATGTATTGGCGTAACAGAGTCTTGAAATTCTCGCGGAACTGTGGCGTGTCGTACCAGATGTGTGCGGAGAACTGGCTCCAGAAGAGCATACCTTCCTTATCTGCCAACTGCTGATAGAGGAGATTGTGTGGCTGATGAGCCTCACGGTAGGCATTGAAACCTGCCTGACGGATGAGTTTCATACGTGACTCTATCTGCTCATTGCTGAACGCATGGCTGCTGCCGAAGAGGTGATCATAGTCGCATGTGCCATTGATGAACACCGGTTTGCCGTTCAGATAGAAGCGGTTGTCGCCGTCATTGCGCATCAGAGGCCATGAGAAGTTACGTATGCCGTAGGCTGTCTCCACCTGGTCGGTGGTCTTACCATTGCGCTTAACCATGGAAACCACCTTATAAAGATAAGGGTCTTCCTGTGACCACAATGTCGCATCGGTTACATTTGCCTGCTGTCGCACTGTCTTTGTCTCACCCGGTTTGAGGGTGATCTTGTCAGTACAACGAAAGACACGCTTGCCGGAAGCCATGTTAAAGTTGTTCACAACCTCAAAGTCTGCCACCGTAGTGCCGTAGTTCTTCACTTCCGTCTCTATGAAAACAGAGTCGCAAGCATCATTGTTCCATACATGAACACCGAACGGTTCGATGCGCACCTCGTCAGTCTCAACAAGGCTTACAGGGCGATAGATACCGAAAGGCTGCGAGCCTTCGGAGAAGCCCCATTCGGAAGAGCAACCACCACATACCCAAGGCATGTCGGTGATGAGTTCCGGATGGTCGCAGAGGACAGTCAGACGGTTGTCACCATCCTTTATGCAGTCAGTGATGTCAAGGGTGTATGTAAGTCGTCCAACAGGCTTGCGGTCGAATTTCTTGCCGTTGACTGTTACAGTGGCGTAAGAGCCGAGTCCTTCAAAATAGAGGAAATAACGCTTTCCCAGAACACGAGTGGCACGGAAATTCTTCTCATAAAGCGCAGAACCATGAAGGTTTCCGTGCTTCTTCTGGCTGTATCCGTAATAGTCATCCCAGTTATGTGGGACATTGCCCTGCCACACTTTGCCTTTCGCTGCAGCGTCTGTGGCAGTGAGGAGAGTTGACGTCCATCCTTCGGAGAGTGAGGTAACAGTACGCTTTGCCTTACGCTGCGGAGCAGGGAACGCCACGTCGGACTTACCCATCGGGCGTGATGTGGCAAGCGCTATGCCACGCTGTCCGTCGTTGTTCACGGCACAATAGAAATGGTATACAACACCGTCATGCTTCAACACATAGCTCTTATGGGCAAACATCTCATCATACTGCTTTGTCGGCCATACCAAATCCTGTCCGTTCCAGTCCTGCCAATGAACCAAATCGCGGGAAACAGAGAATGTGTTGAAGGCGTTATACTTCCTGTCAGGACTGAAAGCGGAGAAGTAGAACATTACATACAGTGGCTGTTCCTTTCCTTTCACGGTAGTGGAAGATGAAGCATTTCTCTCCTGTTCCCACTTGGTGAAGTCCACAATCTGCGCGTCACCGGTGATGATCCCCGGTGCTTCGTGGGTGAACACTGGGTTTCCTGCATAGCGTTCCCATTTCTTCATGTCGTTGGAGAGTGCTATGCCGATGCGTTCTGCCTTAAGATTGTTCTCAGGGTTTATGCCACCTGCATTGTAGAACATCACAAAACGCTTGCCGAAAGTCTTGCGCTTGTCTTCATATATGGTGGACTTGTACTGTATGAGTTTCTCCCACCACTGTGCCCCCTTGTCATTGATATGCAGGAGAGGCTTGTCGAGTGACTGCCATTCATGTGTCGTTGTGATGGAAGTATCAATGCCGTCCTTCAGCGCAACGTCAGTCCATGCCTTGCCAATGAACAGCGGTGCACGGACTCCTTCGTAGCCTGTGCCCTCGCCACCAATGTATGTCATCCAGTGCTTGCCCTTATATGTTCGCATACGGTAGTCACCGTTCCATTCCCAATCTATGAGAGCCGGGAAACCGCCTCGCTGGTTCATGTCCCATCCACTGTCCTTATAGTCAAGAATGCAGCCAAGGGGACGCCAATGGAGCAAGTCATCACTTTCGCTCAACCATGTAGTATAGCCACGACCGTCAAGTCCGTCGGAGCCGTTGTAGATGACATAAGTCATATACCATTTGTTGCCTTCACGGTAGACTGTAGGGCAATCTATCTTATGACCGTTGTCCTTCGGTGCAACGACCATACCGTATTTGTATGGTGATTTCACCTCATTATATATATCCGTCATAACCTCCTTGGAGACTTTCTGCGCCACGGCAGAGAGGGAAAGGAATGACAGAACCGTCAGAAGTGTATGTTTCATTTTTCCAAAAATATAGTTTTCAGATTGTTTTTCTCTCCTCTAATATAATTATAATGCTTATACAAGGAGCAGCGGGACAGGGCTTTCAACCCAATCCCACTGCATGAATTCATTATCAATAAAACAGCCAGTCGATTGAACTGTCCGCACCGGAAAGACCTGCATCGCGAGGGTTAATTTTGTCGGAGGTGTAGCCAAGAACAACAAGGAATCCCTTAGGCAACTGCAGACGGTGCTTGCCGGCAGCGAAATTGTAAGGATGGACATTCACCTGTGGCATGCCATTGATACGTAATGCCGAGGTGAAGCATGGATCCTGCTGTCCGTACTCGCTGGCTGTGGCGTCAATCTCCAATTTCGGTGCGCGTGCATACTTGCGCTGGTCGTCACGGAAATAACCCACAAGAAGCGTCACAGGCTTGTCGCAAGAGAACTCCACAACGGTACCGTCGTTACGCTGTGCCTTGGAAGAGAACACATAAGCCTGCATTCCTTCGAGTTCCTTGCCATAGTCCGTGATTACGGAATCAAGGTCATTGAACAGTTTTGCGCCTTTCTCTATCTTCACAGTCTGAGCGTTACCCAAGAGAGTAACTTTAGCGTTGCGCAACGGTTTGATGACCTTCTTCTGATTGTCGGCTGAAGGAGACTTGAGCTGTGCTATATTCTTCTTAAGGTTTGCAAGTTCTTCTTCGTACTTAGGAAGGAGCTCACTCCAGTGCTTCATCTTGCCGTCGTCTCCTGCAATAGGCACACGACGCATTGAAGTCTGCATACTGTTAGCATAATGGTATGTCTTATTTGTTATGGCAACAAGACGGCGATAATGCTCCAAACCCTCCTCAAGGAGTGGCACAGCCTTGTCAAGTTCTGAAATATCGTTTGTGTACTTGTAGTTAAGCACATGCTCACAAGCACGTACTTTCAGACCAAAAGCATACGCAAACTCACGGTAGCTGTGAATATCATTCTTCAGACGCTCAAATTCGGCATTGTTCTTGCCGATGTTCTTGCTTGCAGCCTCTATTGCCTTAACAGCCTTGTCACCATGCTCCATGCACTGACGCACGATGTCAAGAGGAAGTTCGCCCACATGTTCCTTGACATTCAGTTTAGGATTGATATTATCAGGGAAGTTGGTGTTGATAGGCAATGGTGCGTTATGCTCCTTTGCTACATACTCGATGAGTTTCTCACCGTCAGGTCCGCAGCTCTCATAGAAGCCCGGATAGACTGTGTATTTATAAGGGTTTACAAGTTGTGAGCAGAACATTCCGAGGAGGAGTGTCTGACGGTTGCCCTCGGTAATGCCGAAACGGCGCAGGAGTTTCGGAGCGATTTCGCCACTTTCCTCCAATGCTTCACGGATACGTGCTGCATTCTCAGCCGTTGTGCCGTAAGTGTTTGCGAGTGTGTCATCCCAAAAAACAATCTCCTCATTGCGGTCGCGATGGCAATTCCAAGCATAGCGTCCCCATGCGGAGTACCACATCCAATCGCGGTCAAGCTGCTTCTGGCGTGAACCGTCAGCAAGTTTGTCGGCTGTGTAAGGCCAGTCCCAATACGACGCCTGCGGATAAAGGTGCAGGGCATTGGCATTATGTGCATTGTGCATAGCGTTCACTGTCTTCTGGATAAAGTCAGGGGAAGACCAGCGGAATGGCTCCAGATTGGCAAGAATGTGTACGTTTGCGATGTGTGTGGAACCAAGAGCGGCAAGGGCACGGTGGGTTTCTCCCCATGGACCTTGTGGAGTGTAGGTAGTCAGGGACTCTCCGTTGTACTTGTTCATCGTGTAGAGATTCTTGTACAAAGGCAGTGAAGCCTCCATGACCATCTTGCAGTCAGTGTCGTGGGCACGCAGGAGAATCGGCGGCTCGTCTGTTCGTCCGAGAGTCTTCAAGCCGTCCTTCACGGCAGGAATAATAGTCTTTGTCATCCACTCAACATCATCTTCGTAGGTGTCCATTGCCTCACCAAGGCACACAAGGAGTCCAACGTTAGGATAGTTTTCGATGAAAGCCTGAATAGATTTGTGGGTATAGTCCTGAATCAGCGGTGTGATAGGACGGTGACGATCCTGAGTCTTTATGCCGTAATGCTCGGCAAAAGGCTTGGAAACAAGGATGTTGTAGAACATCTGTATGACAAAGATACCACGCTTGTCTGCCTCATTGGTGAGGAAAGCGAACACCTCCTTGTTCTTCTCGAACGTAGCATCATCGACCTCAACGGCAAAAGGATAGTCCTTCAGTTTCACCAAAGATGCGAAAGGATGACCGTTCCAAAGATAGACGGAGTTCATGCGGTTCTCCACAAGCATGTCAAGATAGTCAATCCAGTGCTGCTTGTCGTAGAACCAAGGGAAGAGTTCCGGAGTGTAAGGATACTCATAGACCATGCGTCCGGGCAGGAGATAAGGCTTCTGCACACCGATACATCCGCCGCGAAGCACCATCTCCGGAGCGTCCTTTATCTGTCCCGGAAGGTCTGTTATGCAATGCTTCTTAATCTGCTCGGCAAGCTCTCCGCAACCGTAGATACAGCCTGTGCCGTCGTTACCGACAACAGTGATGCGCGCTTTCAAGCCACGCTGCTTGCTGCCGAGGGTTACTGAGGTAATGGTGAAACCTTCCTTCTTTGTTATGAAGGAATCGATTTGCTCAACAGGATAGCCTTTACGGCGGTCCTTTTTCATCTGTTTCTCACGCGCAGCAAGTTCCGCCTTGGCGTCAGTAACCATGCCAAGCTTAATGCGGTGGGTGGCTTTCTTGTCCTCTTTGCCGTCAGTTGTGACGGTGACGGTGAAGCCCTGCTGTTGGAGTTTCTTCTGCAGATATTCCGCAGCATAGGAAACTCGGTTTCCTGCACCTTTCGGTATCACGATGTTCACGCTCTCCGCCATTGCGAACAGAGAGAACATGAACAAGGAAATGGTTGCAATAATGTTTCTCATATTGTATGCTTCTTATGTTTTCTTTATTCTTCTTTATGTAACTTGTGCAACATCAATGGTATTAAGGATTAAGGATTAAGCACAACACGCTTATATGCCACACGCTGGCGACGCCATGTATAGATGCAGTGCAGCGAACCGTCCTTGCCTTCGATGATGGCAGGGTAAGAATACTGGCTTATAGGTGAGTCCTCCAACGTGATAAAGTGATTCCAGTTGACACCATCCTCGGAGATTGCAAGTGAACACGGTGTGCGCGGGCCTTTCGGAGTGCCAGGAAGCGTGGAGAAGTTGTTATAGATAAGCACATGTCTGCCGTCCTTCAATGTCACGGCGTCTGTACCTGACTGGTTCTGAGGCACATCAAGCAATGTTACTTTCGTCCATGTATCACCATTGTCACTGCTGTATGTGGACGCAAGTTTGCCGTTGCGTGTGCGTCCTACAGCCTGCAAACGACCGTCCTTCAGTCGCAGGATAGACGGCTGAATGCAGTAAATCGGCTGTGGCTTATGCTCCTTCACTGTATCGTTTGTTATCAGTGTGCCGTCCGGATTCATATCCTGAGTGAGGATGGACATCTCACGTTCTATCGGTCCGACATACTTCCATTTGCCGGTCTTGAGGTCCATTATCTCGAAATGGAACTTCCAACCGCCATTGCCCTCTGTACTTGAAGGACATACAAGGCGACCTGCGATAATCTCTGGCTTGTTCTTTACCGGTCCGATGAATCCGCGGTCAAGCGGTTTGCGCTCAGACCATGTCTTGCCACCGTCCTTGCTCTTCACGATCCAGCCTGTCCAGTCAGCGACAGAAGAACCTATCTTGAAGAACAGCCAAAGCTCTCCAGAAGGCATCTCAAAGAGCACCGGGTTCCAGCAAGCCTTGCGGCGATAATCCTTCAAGGCACCTTCAGCAACTGTTTTGTCTGCAACCGGAGTGACAGTCTTTGCAGGTTTCTTTCCTGCCCACTCCTCTTCCTGCTCGTCATCGGCAGACTTGGTGGAGACAGGGGCCTTCTTTGCAGAATAGAAATAGTTCGGTGCGAGTTTCAAAGCCTCGGCAAGTTTGATGTAACCCTTGGTTGCAGGAGTTGTCTTTTCATCAATGCCTGCTATCTCAGCATCCTCTGTGCCAAGGCGGAAGACACCGTCGGCAGCGAGAACTGGCTCGCTCCATTTGTCAGAACCTTTTGCCTTGCGCTGTGTCCAGATACAAACATCAGGGTTGCGCTCCTTAGTTCCGCCGAAATATGTTGCTACAAGGTCACCGTTTTTCAGTTCGACAATTGATGCGGAGTGGCACTCCGGGAAGTCGGTTTGCTCGTAAACAAATTCGGAATCGACAATCTTTGCATTCTGAATGACAGGGTTATCAAGTGTAGGACGTGTGTTGTTTATCATCAGATTGAACTTGCTCTCGAAGGTATATGCACCGGAACCGATGGTCTTCACAGTACCGTCAGGAAGGTAAACATCAGCAGTGGTGTTTGCAGGAATCTCCACTTGCCAGCGCACTTTCTCAAGGTCTTTTTCCCACTTTGAGACAACCTTGCCGTAAGGTGTGTTGTATGACATGTCGACATTATCAAGTTCCTGAATCTCAAAGTTAGGACGGAGCGTGATATGCTTGTAAGCCACCGAGCCTTCGGCATTGCGCAGACCGCCAAGATACTGATAGCACCATGGGAGAAGGTCGCCAAGGAGCATGACATGGTTGCCGGAATTCATGGCAGGGTTTGCCTTGTCACCATTCCAAAGTTCCCAAATCGTGGTAGCACCGTTCTCCACCATATAGCCCCACGAAGGATATGTGCGGTTTGTGGCAAGAAGATAAGCGACATCGGCATAACCATTTTCGGAAAGACCGCGCATCAGCCATGAGATACCGATAACACCACAAGAGATGTGTCCCTTATTCTTTGTGATGACATCAGTGACAAGATTCTTCACAACCTCTTCCTTGCAGTCGTCCGGAACGATACCGAGAGCGAGCGGAAGAAGATTAGCTGTTGAGGTGTTGTTACCATAGAATACGCTGTCAGGGAACAGAACATGTCCAGGACGTGGAGATGTTCCGCGCTTAACGGTAAGGAATCTCTTGTTGAAAGCCTCTGTCATCTTCTTTTCAAGGTCAGCATAAGCCTGCTTATCGGCGGAAAGCCCCTGTATTTCCGCAAACTCCTGCATAAGGCGGAGGTTGCGAATCATATAGGCTGTGGATATGAGTGCACCGTTTGTCTTACGGGTTTCATCCTTTGAATGGATGAGTTTCAAGTCCTCTGGCGGCACGCACCAGTCGCCATATTGGTCTTTCGTGATGATGTAGTCCTCCATATAATCCTCAAAGACATGCTTCATCCATTTCTTTATATATGGATAAGAGTCAATGGCAGGCTGCTTGTTGCCGAACTGGCGATAGAGCATTTCACAGCCGAAAGGCAGTGCCGAAGGCCATGTCACATCATCATTGTAGTATGTCCAATAAGCCGGTGCGACATCACAGAACACACCATCATAACGTTGTGTCTCATAGATGTCACGCATCCACTTTGAGTAAAGGCGTTCGTTTCCAAAGAGGAAGGACTCGCCGAGGCATCCTACGGTATGGTCGCCAAGCCATGGCTGGCGTTCGTTGCGCTGAGGACAATCAAGCGGGAAGCCTTTGTAGTTGGACAGGATTCCCCACCATGCATTACGGTAGACACTGTTCAGTATGGCATTATTTGTGGAGAAGCTGCCTATATAGTCCAGCCGGTCAGCCACCGTCTGCGCCTCAAGGTCTTCCGCAGAAAGGGTTTTCACGCCTTTCACCTCCACAAAACGGAAGCCGTGATAAGAGAAAACAGAGTGCCAAGGCGTGCCGTCCTCCTTACCGGAACAGATGTATTTGTCCTCGGTTTCTGCATCACGGAGGTTCTTGATGTATAGGTCGCCATTCTCGTCCAAACGCTCCGCATACTTTATCTTTATCGTATCACCGGCATTACCACGCATATTCATCTGCACCCAACCTGCCATGTTCTGACCGAAATCCACGATGTAAGTGCCGCGGTCGGTCTTCTTCACGCTGACAGGCTTGATGTGATGTGTGATTGTCATGTTCGGTGCTGTCTGTCCGTGAAGCTCACCGATAGGAAGGGTTGCACGCTCCGGCTTCTCCCATGATGAGTCATCATAACCCACACAGTTCCATTTGCCAAGGTCTTTGCGCGCGTCATAGACCTCTCCGTCATACTCATTGTTGGAACGGATAGGACCTTCGGCTGTGATTTTCCATTTCTCTGACGAGCCGAACTTCTGCTGTGTGCCGTCCGTGTATTCGACAATGACGGTCATACGGCATGTCGGCAAGCCAAGGAACGGTATCTTGTAATGCTTATGGTAACGTGGTGGAACAGTCCTGCCATTGCCGAGAATGACACCCATACATGCCTTTCCGCCTGTTGTTGCGGAAGAGGCGAGGCTCTTTGTGATGTCGAATGTATTGTAGATTATTGAACGGCGTGTGTCTGTCTGTGCAGGAGCAAGGACATCTGTGCCTTGTCTTTCGCCATTGACATAGAACTCATAGAGTCCCAGCACACCGACGTATGCCGTGGCACGCTTGACGGTTTTTGCAGGATTAAGGTCGATTTCACCACGAAGATAGCGTGCATTGACACGTGTCTTGTAGCCCAGCGACTCTCCTTCAAGCAAATGGTCGATACCCACCCAGCGACCGGTCCAATGACTGTCGGCAGTGAGTCCGATACCGAACTCCTGCGGTTCTGCCCAATCGGTAGTGCCATTATTGGTCTTCACCTGCACAGTCCAGAAGCAACGCTGATTGTCTTTCAATGCCTTTCCGGCATAGTTTATCCAAATAGACTCGTCACTCTGTACCATACCGCTGTCCCAAAGGTCTGCCCTACCCTCTTTGAGGAGTTCGGGAGCAGACGCCACCATGATGCGATAGGCTGTCTGTATGGTGTTCTTCTTTGCCTCGGAAAGCTGCCAGGAGAAACGCGGAGTGTGCGTAGGCAGTCCTAACGGGTTCTCCATATTCTCAGTGACAAGACGCACAGCCTTGGGCTTTGCCATGGCAAAAGTCAGCGAGAATAACGCCAATATGGCGATAATGATTCTTTTGTTCATAAAAGGTTAGTGGTATATGGATTATGTTTTATTTCCTAATAAAGCATGTTTTGTTTTCAAAAGTACCAAGGGGCTATTTCCCTTCATTAAGGATTGCACTGTTGATGCCCTGCTTGTTTGAACCGTCGAGCACACCGTCATTGAAGCGATAAGCCTCAACCTGCATGCCAACCTTATCATATTCCCATGTGTACATGTTCGCAATAGCACCTGTAAGGCGCACTCCGACGAGGTCACGCGGTTCCGAAAGCAAGTTCCAACGGCTTATAAGGCGCACCATACCGTTAGGACGGTAGTGTGACCAGCGTGCAGTGTTGTCGTCCTTACGCACCCATTCCCACACTTTTGTGCCATCCTCACGCCACAAAGTCTCTGTTCCGACTTTCTTGCCGTCTTTGTATGTCACCTCATACTGCTTCTGTCCGTTAGGATAAGTGTAGCTTTTCTTGCCATTAAGGACATAATATCCAGACTTCGCAAGCGGAGTAAGTGCGGACTGCTTGCCATAGACGGAGCCTTCAGCGTCCTTTGCAGTAACAATATCGCTGTCAATCCACGCCTCGTTGAACTCTATCTCAAGTCCCGGATAATTGGTTGTTGTGAGAACATGGATAAGACCGTCATGTCCCTGACGCATCGTAACATAACCCAAAGAAGGATGTGTCACACGGTGATGCTGTGGGAGGGTGACAGGCAAAGTCTTGAATTTCCATGTCTTGCCGTTATCGCGTGATATGGCAACGAAGCACTCATTACCATTCTTCCACTCTTTCGGAGGAGCGATTTTCTTCTTGTGCATATAGGAATCACCCACGATACAAAGTGCTCCTGACTGCAGACGGATGATGCAAGGGCGCTGTGCCGTGCCTGCCGGAGGGAAAGGTGATGGTGTGCCTTTTGACCATGTAGCCCCCCAATCGTGAGAGATGTTCTGCGGATTCCAACCATTGATACTGTTGTTCTTGCCTCCTGCGGAAAGCAATGTTCCGTTATCGTCCAGCATAACAATAGTAGAATGACGGCTGTCTGTGCGTCCTCCCATGTCGTGCCATGTCACACCGCCGTCCTGACTGCGGAGAAGGAAACTCTGTGCGCCTTTTCCGTCAAGAACAACAAAGAGTTCTCCCTTCTTGTTCTTGAACGCATTGGACACAGGCTGTGCAGTGTACTGCTCCAGTTTCTTGTCCATCTGAGGAATGGAGAATGTCCATGTCGCACCATTATCCGTGGATTTCATTATGCGGAAAGGCACATAATCGGTCATTCCTCTGCCACCACCGAAGAACCAAAGTGTGTCCTTGTCAGTGAAAAGCAGTGCAGACTGGTCATTTCCTCCCTGAGTGGTGAAAAGCAGTTCCGGCATATCCCATTCGTCACATCCATAGCGACGACGGCACTGAACAAATGTTGTACAGGTGTCAGCCTCCGCCTTTCCTGTCGGAGTAGAGAAATAAACGGCAAGGATATCGCCGTTGGGAAGCACCTCCATGCCTGCGGAATGCAGGTGGGTGTACACTCCCCAATCAAGTCCGACCTTCTCGCCCTGCTCCGTAGGAGTGTAACATGACGGCACAGGGAGTGCCATACGCACATTATAATAAGGTGTGTTTCCTGTATTAGTGACAGGAGCGGGCTTGCTTTGTTCAACACACTGCTGCGTGAATGGCACAATATCGCGCTTGGCAATCTCAAAGACAGCCCGGCCGTCCGCATCTCCTACGGCTGCCATATTGGCACCGGCGGTTATGTTAGCACCCACCACAGTGTACTTGTGCTGTGGGAAAGCAGATTGGGCAGAGGCTGCAACAGCCCCTGCCACAAACATTATTGACAATATCTCTTTCTTCATTGCTTACTCATTAAGGTCTCTGAGATTCTTCCAATCGCTCTGCTCCGAAATGATTGTCATCTCCGGTTTGAGATATTCCTTCTTAGCATCAAAGGCGATGAGCACACCGTCATTGACACCTCCGTGAGATGATGCCGGACGGAAAGTCTGGATTTTGTCAGCCACTTCGCCTATATATTCCAGATGACCTGTTGCCGCATCCATCCAGAAAACCTTTTTTGCCTTGCCTGAAATGGTGCGGAGGTCTATCTTCATGTCACGTCCTGTATAGTTGTAGACCATAAGATAGTCCTTGCCACGTGTGGCGATGAGTCGGTTATACTGCTTTCCGTTCTCACCCGAAATGACCTTCTGGTCAGGGACACGCTCAAAATATGGGAAGGTCAGCATGAGTCTTTTCACATACTGCATCTGTGAGAAGCCCGGGTCTTTCATAGCCTGATACCATGTCTTCACATCACCGGCATCACCATAGCTTGTGCCATAGCCCGGCTTGAGGAACTGCATAATGGCATTGTGACCGTAAGTATGTCCGAAACTTCCTGCGAACACAGACCAGTAGGCATAACGGCGCACATCACAGTCAAGCCAACGCTTCTCATTTGCATCGTGCAATCCCTGAGGAATGTCCTCATAGGAAGGCTCTGCATCGATGACAGGCTTGATAGGTTTGTAAGCCCAAGTTGAGTCAACATACATCCAGTTATCCTCCTCGGTGTTGTCAGGAATAGGATAATCCTTGTTGCCCATACGCTGTCCGTAACGGCGGTGTCCGGACTGGAACATGTGGAAATCAAGCCACGGAGCCTTGGCAAACCATTTCGCACTGGTGTAGCGTCCGCGTGGATGGTAGGTCATAAGGTGGTTCTTGTCGATGGACTTGATTGTTGTGGCAAGAGTGTTCCACACATCAGCATTAATGTCTCCCTGGATGTCACCACCGATAATCCACACGATGTTCGGTGAGTTCTTGTAGCGGTTGGCAAGGAATGTGCCGTACTTGACAGCGTCTTCCTTGGACAAAAGACCTGCCTTCACAAGACCGCCCCATATACACACCATACCTATATATATACCTTCATGCTCCGCCTGCTTGACGATATAGTCCATGTGGTCCCAATAACCATAAACGCCTTTCCTGTCAATGTTCTGGAAATTCCAGCCGTCTATGTTGGACATCTGTCCGTAATGGTTGTAGGCAGGCACACCGTCAATGACCTGAATCTGCACCATGTTGTAGCCTGCCTCACGCACACGCTGCAGATAGTAGGCAGCCTCGGCGCGGTCAGTGCGCTCAGGCAGCAACCAGCCCGTCTCACCGAGCCAGAAGAACGGCGCACCGTTCTCATGCTGCAGGAAGCGTGAGTTCTCTGAGACTTTGAGTTTTCCGTTATCCCATGGTTTCTTGTTGCCTTCAGCAGAGGCAGTCCCTGCCACAAGGGCAAGGAGGAGTGTTGATAGAGCAATAATCTTTTTCATTGTCAGTTCTTTATTGTAATCATTTGGTTAGCAGTTGTCTTTATGTCGTAAAGGTAAGTCTTCGGCATGTTCACCGGATTGAGTTTCACCTCCGAATTGTTCTTTGTCTCGAGAGTTACAGGCACTTTGAAGAGTGGATTCGGGTTCTGTCCCTTGGCACTCTTGAGACCTTTTCCCTTCACAGGACAAGCTGTTCTGATGCGGAGGTTTCCTCCTATTGTAGAGCGTATCTTGCAAGTTGTGATACGTCCGCCCTTCCATGCAAGTTCCTCGATGACAAATCCGCCACGGCAGCGAATACCGGTCACCTTGCCTTCATTCCATACTGAAGGGATGGCAGGCAACAGATAGATTGCTCCATCATGGCTCTGCACGAGCATTTCCGCGATACCTGCGGTGCAACCGAAGTTGCCGTCAATCTGGAACGGTGGGTGGGCATCAAAGAGATTGCCGTAAGTGCCGCCCTTTTTCTTGTTCTTTCCGTATGCCACAAACTTATCATCAGTGAGTTTAAGCTGTTCCTTTATGAGTTTGTAGGCATGCTCTCCGTCCAGCATACGTGCCCAAAGGCATACTTTCCAACCCATGGACCAACCCGTGGAAGGGTCACCGCGATGAATCAGCGAGGTGCGTGCAGCGTCGAAAAGTTCAGGGGTGCGCAGCGGAGAGATAGAGGTTCCCGGATAGAGTCCGTAGAGATGACTGACATGACGGTGGTCGTCCTTCGGGTTATCCCAATCCTGCGCCCATTCCTGCAGCTGTCCCCACTTGCCTATTGTGCCCGGAGTCAGCAGTTTGGCGCGCTCAAGATAGCGTGCGGCAAGGTCGGCATCAACACCGAGGATAGCGGCTGCCTGTGCCACCTCACCGAAGATTTCAGCCACAAGCTGGTTGTCCATGGTGCATCCGGAAGCTATGTTCTTGCTGCCTTTGTCGGCAGGATGAAGATTCTCCGGCGATACGGAAGGACAGATGACAAGATAGCCTGTATTAGGGTCTTTGACAAGAAGTTCGTCAACAAACTGTGCCGCACCCTTCATGATAGGATAATATTCCTTCAGGAATTCCTTATCTCCTGTGAACAGATAGTGATTCCACAAGTGCTGGCAAAGCCATGGACCGCCTGTCATCCACAATCCTGAAGCAGCACGGTCGACAGGACCTGTGATGCGCCAGATGTCAGTGTTGTGATGAAGCACCCATCCTCCGACACCGTACATTGTCTTTGCTGTTGCCGCACCGGTAGTGCTGACATCCTTTATCAAGCTGAACAACGGACCGTTAAGTTCGGTAAGGTTGGTTACCTCTGACGGCCAGTAGTTCATTTCAAGGTTTATGTTGCAGGTGTACTTGCTATCCCATGACGGCAGGAGCTTGTCATTCCAGATGCCCTGAAGGTTTGCAGGTTGTCCGCCCGGCTGTGAAGAGCAGATAAGGAGATAACGACCGAAAGCGTAGTAAGTACCCACAAGGTAATTGTCATTATTCTTCGCAAACTGCTCCACACGCTGTGATGTGGTCAGATGACCGAACTTGTCAGAACCGAGCCACAGCTTGGAACGGTTCATGAACTGCTGGAAATAAGCGACATGAGTCTTTTTGTCCGCCTCATAGTCGTCAGCCATTGCCTTGCGGAGATAAGCCTTGCACTTAGCAGCCTCATCACCACTGATGTCGTTGTAGTTGACAAAATTCGTTGCTATGCTGACATAGACAATAGCCTCATCGGCACCTTCCACACAGATGATACCGTCGCGTGACACGGTCTTTCCGCCCTTTGTCTGCACGGCAAGCCTGCCTTGGAACTTGACCTTGCCTTTCAGTGCCTCATGGGTAGGCGTTACACCCTCGAGAGAAACTTCCTTGCCGTCGCTCTTGATAATAACATCATGGTGAGGAGACGACAGATTGGCATTGAACGTGATGCAGCCCGGCTTGGAGGCGGTAAGGCGCACCTTGATGACGTTGTCCGTAAACGAGGTAAGTGCCTCACGCTTGTAGCGCACACCGTTGACGGTGTACTGCGTGACAGCTATCGCCGAATCGAGCGAGAGATAACGCTCATAGTCGGTGTATCCGGCATGTCCCGGAGTGGAGATTGTCAAATCGCCGAAAGTCTGGTAAGGCATACCGCTGTTGCTGCCTGACATCAGATGCTCATCAGCCATCTGCTGTGCCTCGGCAAACTTACCGGCGAAGACAAGGCTCTGCACTTTCTTGTACCATTCTTTGGAAGTTTTGTTGGCGTTAGTGTTAGGTTGTCCCGCCCAGATTGTCTCTTCGTTAAGCTGCAGACGCTCCGTTGTCGGAATGCCATAGACCATCGCTCCAAGACGGCTGTTGCCAAGCGGCAACGCCTCTGTCCACACCTCTGCCGGTGAATTGTACCACAAACGGTACTGCTGCGCGCTCGCCGTGAGCGTGCAGAGCATTGTAACTACCAATGCTATAACGTTTTTTCTCATTCAGATGTTAGTTTGGGTTAGTGTTGCAAAGTTACAAAATAAATTTCAAATACCCAACCTTATCGCACATTATTTTATGGATTTAGTGGGACTTGGTCTTTAATAGGGTTTGTTTCATGAAGGAAAATGTAAATTAAAATATGGTAAATATGTCAAAGAACGCTATAATCTAACACTTGATTGTGATTACGGATACAAAGTTAATGCAAACCGAACGCAATAGAGCTTGCTCTTGATTGCTGAGGTGCAGCTTAACTTATGCAAAGATAGCACAAGGCGAATGCAATAAAGTTAACTTTAATTGCTGAGCCGAAGCCTATCTTATGCAAAGGTACAACAATCCACAAGCGATTCCAAATTTTATAGGGGTATCATTAGGGGTATATAACAGAAAAGCATAATAATCACACTCGAAATTATACCCTTTATGATATAATTTCATGAAAACACAAATATTTATACCCTTTGTGGTATAATTTGAAATATTTATAGTATCTTTGTACCCGAAAAGGTATAATTTCAATCATCATGAACAACATTTCCGTCACAGTAAAAGCTCTACGAAAAAAAGTACAAAATATTACCCGATTTTGAGGTAATGACTTAGCAACCGTCCCATTTACTGCATTTTGCCTTGAATTGCTTTTCAAGTAACTCCTTTTGGGTGCAAAGATAACACTTTCATTTTTATTCATGTAAATACTTGGACTTTATATCATAAAGTTACAACTTTTTTCGCTAATCACCATTTTTTCAGACAATTAATTTCGTCGAACTCGCGTTAATATCAATGTTGTATAAATACAAATGATAGATAATATGAAGGATATTCAGTATTTTTTACATGAAGAAGAAAAATATTTAGCATCATCACAAGCTAATCCGGAATTCGTTTGGAATGATGAGGATGAAGAATTTCACCAGAATGACCCATTGAGTTTTTTACACAAAAAAACCTTTTCAAACTTTCCAGCATAGTAATATTGATAAGGAAAACAACTATGGGCTAACCGAGGTTGAGAAAATGATATTTACTTGTTTTATTGGCAATATATCATACGCATTCAGAGATGATTATTATCCTGGAGAAGTACCAAAAATCGTTCGCGAAATGCAAATGGTACTTCATAATATAATAGTAAAGGCTCCCAAGTATAATGGAAATACATTATATCGCTTTACAAAACCCGGAGATAAAACAGATTTTAAAATTGGAGAGATTTATCAACCGCTTCATAGCCTCACAACTACAACAGAAGATTGGAAACAAAACAAAAGCGATGTTTATATTATAAAAACTCTTCCTAAAAACGAAACCCAAGCACATAATTTATACGTTATCTATAATCAAGGCAATGAGAACCAAGTTAATTTTTTAGAAGGAACTTCATTTAAAATTACAGATATAGAACAAATAGAAGACACTACATATAAACGAATTTGACACTTTAAGTTGCCAAAGGTAATCTTTCGCCGGATAAAAGGTGACACTTTACCATGCAAAAGGTTACCTTTCGTAATGTGAAAGATAACCTTTTATTATGTATTGTTTTATTAAAGGGTAAAATATTATATATCAACAAATTAGCAAGCAACAGACATCCATAAAAAGTTCTCCCCTCATTCCCTCGCTGAAAGCGGGAGGAATGAGGGGGGGGGGAGAGAACGGAGGGATAAAAACATCAAACAACCTTTTCCGTTATTTCTTTATGTACTTGTAGCCATTGAGGATGTAGACACCTTCCGGCAGTTTGTCATAGTCAGACGCGGAGCAGACATAAGCTCCCATGACTGTATAGACATGGTCGGTCTTGGCAAGTTGGGTGCTGTTGGAGATGACCGGGAACTTGTCGATGTTTGTGGAGATGTAGGAATCCTCCGCAATGCCTGCCTGTGCATTCAACGAAACCTTCTTGGCGTTCTCATCTGCGGAGTTCGTTGCCACCTCAAGGGTCACGGTGCAGGCAGGAACTTGGAAGTTATGAGCCTCCGTATTATAGTATGCAAGGCTGCGATATGACACAGGAATCTCCGCTTTCACTGTCTCGCCGGCTTTCACCTCCACACGCTTGAAGCCCACAAGACGCTTGTTGAGATTACCATAGCAACTGTTTCCGCCGAAAGTGGCGTAGACCTGCACCACCTCGGTACCGTCGCGCTTGCCGGTGTTCTTCACGTTTACAGTGACAACGGCGTCACCGCTTGTCTTGCTGATTGACTGCATGTTAAGGACAGGTGTCTCGTATTCAAACGTAGTGTAGGACAGTCCGTAGCCGAAAGGATACATCGGTTTCTCCGCCTGACACGGATTCTTCGCGCCCTTGCCATAGTACATGTAGGTGTAGCCCCAGTCGTCGATGTTGTACTCCATCATGCCCTTGCGCTTGAACTCGGAATAGTTCTTTGCCGAAGGGTCCTCGCTCGGCAGTTCATCGATGCTGTTGTACCATGTTGAGGTGAGCTTTCCGCCCGGGTTTATGTCACCGTAGATGGCATCACAGATAGCTTGTCCCTGTGCCTGCCCGCCATACCAAGCCTCCATGATGGCAGGGAGATTCTCCTTTGCCCATGTGATGTCTACTGACGAGCCTGTCTCAAGCACGAGGACAGTGTTATGGTTGGCTTCATAAAGAGCTTTCAGCACCTCGTCCTGATTGCCGGGAAAAGTGAGCTGCCAACGGTCGTGCGACTCTGTGCCTGTGGCATGGTCGGCAGGCTTGTCAAAGTTTGTGCCGCCTATGAATATCACAACGTCGGCGCGCTTTGCAACGTCAACGGCACGCTGTATCATGGTGGCAGAGGCTTTCTCATTGACATTTGCGGATGTCTTGCAGAGATAGAGCGGGCCTTGTGTCTCTTCGGCAGGTATCTGTGGCGCGTCCGGATTGCTGAACTTGAACGACTGGTAGTTGCCGCAATAGCTGTTTGTGCCGGAGAACTTCACGTAAAGGTCATGCACACCGTTGACAACGGCAGGGTCGACCGTGGCTGTAACGGTTGTCCATTTTGTCCAGCTGCCGGTGTCTTTGTTGCTAACAGTGAGGAAGGGCTTGTTGTCCTTTGAGTCAAGGCAGAAGCTCACTGTGCCCAGGCCACTGCTCTTCGCGCCGCAAGTCATGGCGAAATCCGTGCATCCTGCCTCACCGAAATTGACTTTCTCGTAAAGGAAGATGTCACCCAGGGCAGTGTTCTCAAGGTTTCCAGCCCCCTTGTCATTGCTGCCTTCTCCACGCTTTGAGACAACCGCCTTGTCAAACGGCACGGCAGGAATGTCACCTGTGCGTGCCTTGGAGAGTTCAAAACCGAGTTTCTTTGTGAATGCCTCGTAAGGAGTTGTCGTGTATGTCGGTGTACCGGAGTAGTCACCGAGCATGATGGCATCGGCATACGGACCTATGAGAGCCACTTTCTTGTCCGCAGAGATAGGGAGCAGTCCGCCATCATTCTTCAGCAGTGTGATGGACTCCTGTGCCGCTTTCAGTGCCAAAGCCTGGTTTTTCTCACTTTCGAGAGTGTTGTCTATCGGGTAAGTGTAGTTATCAAACTCACCGAGAGCGAAACGAGTCTCAAGCACGCGCACCACGGCTGTGTCGATGTCTTCCTCCGTAAGGTTGATGTAGCTTGGGTTGGAATTGATGACTGTCGTCTGCTTCCTGTCCTTTATCGGGTAGTCTTTCTCCAATGCACGGAAAGCAGGGTCAGTGGCATTCATCGCCGCACGCTGCATCACTGAGGAGTTGTTCATGAATTCACAGTTAGTGTCGCAGCCCGCCTTTATGGCAAGTGTGGCGGCACGTGCCTCCATTACCGGCTGCACCTGTGTGGGCAGGGAAGAATAAGGGTCATGGATAGCGCTGAAGTCCTTGCCTCTGTTGATTTCTCCGTCTGCTGTATAGCCTCCGAAATAAAGATGCTTCGTGTCGCGATAGATGCAGGACAGGCCGGCGCAGTCTGACACGACATAGCCGTTGAAGCCCCACTCCTTGCGGAGGATGTCGGTGAGGAGCATCCTGTTGCCTGCGCATGGAAGGCCGCCATGGGAGTCCTTGTAGCCGGCGCCTGCAGCGTCCTTCTCGTTGATGTCTGTGGAAAGAGCATTGTAGGCCGCCATGACAGACTTCACGCCGGCGTTCTTCACCGCCATTTCAAATGCTGGAAGGTAGTATTCGCGCATGTTCTTCTCTGTCACGAACGATGTTGTCGACTGTCGTCCCTGCTCATAGTTGTTGGCTGCAAAGTGCTTTGCGCAGGCTATAATCTTATAATAAGGTGTCTCGGGAGTCAGCTCTCCTTGGAATCCTTTGACAAATTCCACGGCAAGAACGCCCGTGAGGAATGGGTCTTCACCATAGTTCTCCTCCTCACGTCCCCAACGCGGGTCGCGCGACATGTTGATTGTCGGTGACCAATAGTTCAAGCCTTTACCTTTGTTTATATGGTAGATGCGAGCCTCGTCGGATGTCGCGCTGGCACAATCATAGATGAGTTGTGGGTCCCAAGTGGCGGACATGCCCTTGGATTCCGGGAAAGAGGTTGCCGGTCCGGAGCGTGCCACACCGTGGATAGCCTCGTTCCAATACTGGTAGGACGGCAGGATAGTGACGCCATTGCGTCGTATCGGTTCGCTGACATTGTTGCCGAGCTGGTCGACTTTCTCACGCAGTGTCAGTTCCTTGCATAAGAGTTTCGCACGTTCATAGAAGCTCAGCGATGTGTTCATCCATGGGAAATCGTCTGCGGAGGCTGACATGGCAACTGCCAGGAAAGCAGTAAGAATGGTTTTCTTTTTCATTGTTCGTATGATAGTTTAGTTATGGATTATTTTTTACAGTTTGATGCTTCATGCCACAAAATTAGTGATTACATAAATAAAAAACAGGGCAAAAACTGACGAAAACAGAGGAGAAAAGATGATTTTCGCATGGGAAACAAATGTTTTTACGCTATTGCCGGCGGAAACAACAGTAATTGTTTTTGGTGTATAGCGAAGAAAAATATTGCTCTAAGAATCCAAAGAATTCAAAGAAACTGCAGCTTCGCCTTTGCACAACCTATTTGCATTGGGAAGAAAATTTCTTTGGATTCTTTGGATTCTTAGAGCAATAACTGCTTTGAGGAACATTGCCATAGGGGCAAGTAGCTGCCACAGGCTATTCCACTGTACTACTTTCCTGACACGATGGCTCTTCCTTCGCACTCTTTCGGAACTCGGAAGGGGACATTCCGGTGTGCTTCTTGAAGCATTTTCCGAAATACTTCGGGTCGGAGAATCCTACCTTATACGCTATCTGCGAGAACGGTTCGCGAGTGCCTTTGATAAGGTCTTCCGCTCGCTGCATGCGCACATGGCGAAGGAAATCGGCAGGCGACATGTCGGCAATCTCCTTTATGCGCTCGTAGAATACTGTACGCGACATTTTCAGTTCCGAAGCCATATTGTCCACACGGAGGTCGGAATCGGCGATATTCTCCTCTATGTAGGCAAGCAACTTGTCCATGAACACCTTGTTCTCATCGATGAAATCGGGAGTTTTCAACAGGAAACGCACCTTTCCGGCGTCAGCCTGCTCCACTGCTTCCTCTGTGATTTCGACCTTCTTGCGACGCATATAGTACACCATGCCATACACGATGCAGAACAAAAGGCACAGCACGCACAGTGCCCTGCCCCACCAACTCTCGAAGAATGTCGGTTCGGCATAGATGTCTATCGACTTGACATTGTCCATCCATACACCGTCACTGTTGGTGCTTTTGACATAGAGTTTATGGTTTCCGGCAGGGAAATCGGTGAACGAAGCACTGTTGCTGCCACGGCGGAGGTAGGTCCAATGGCCGTCATCAAGGCGGTAAGCGTAACGGATTCCGCTGTTCTCTGCGTAGTCAAGTGCTGAGAAATAGACGGTCAGAGTGCGTTTGTCGACACTGACTTCCAGGCGTCCGATGTTGAGCAACGGCTTCATACCCTCATTGTCGTGATAGTCTATCGCTGTGAACACTATGGACGGACAGTAGTTGCTTCTATTCATCTGTCGTGGCAGGAATGAGAGTGTGCCACCCTCCACGGCAAGGATTATCCTGTCAGTCTCGGCATCATGGGACGGCAAGGCTTCCGTAATGTTGACATCGCCAAGGTCATCAGTACCGTATTCCGTGACATTTCCGCTCTTGTCAAGACGGAAAATGCGGGAGTCACTGACCATCCACAGGTTGTCATCATTGTCGCGCACGAGTCCTTGGACTGTCTGTTCGTTCTGCTTGTTGACCTCCTTGAACTTCAGATCGTCGGCAAGCAGGTTCTTGGACGTAAGCAGCTGGCAGCCACCGCCAAGTGTTGCGACATAGATTCTGCCATCCTTCATCCTGCATGTCTGCATGACATCGCTGCTCGGAAGCGAGTTTCTGTCGTTGTTTTCGTGGCAAGAAATGTAGAAACGGGTGGGAGCCCCATATGTGAACTTGTCAGAGAAGGTCACCAATCCACCTGTTGTTGAGACAATGACAACACCGTCCGGTGCCACATCTATGCGTCTCACCTTGTTATGTTTGGACATGTCCCAGGCAAGGTTTCCGTTCTTAGCGTTCTCAATGCTCCATATCCCGCCGAGGGTGATGATGTTGAGACCGCCGTCGAAGGTGGCGACGAGTATGCGCCCGCGTGTGTCTTCGCAGATGTCATAGATATTGTCGCTGCTGATGGAATACTTGTCGTTTTTGTCACAAACGAAATGGGAAAGTTTTCCGTTAGGCCATCTGAGATAGAGACCGTCACCTTTTGTGCCTATCCAAAGCCTGTCTTTGCTGTCACGATACAGCGCATAGATGCCTTTTCTTGCACGAAACTCGAAGCCGGCGCCATAGAGATTACCGTCGATAGTGCCTGTAATCACAGTCCCATCCTTGTCTTGAAGGACAGCGCGCGTCTCACGATTGTCGCTGCGGCGACTGAGACTGACATTTGTTGTCATAAAACTTACCAGCGCAAGGTTATGCGGACACAACGCCCAGAGATTTCCTTGGTGGTCACTGTAATAACGCCGGATGCGTGGCACAACACGCTTCAAACTGTTTGTCGGCACCAGCGGATAAGCTACAAGTGTCCCTGTGCGCTCATCAAAATAGGAGAAAGTGCCGTTTGTCGGCACGACCCACACTGTTCCATTACTGTCTTCATGGAACAAAGGCTTGTCGGAATGCGTCTCATCCGTAACGTTCGGCAAGGACGCATGAAGCCATTTCACATTGGTTTCCTTAGCGTTGAGATTCACAAGAGCCACTCCCGTAGCTGCCGTAAAGCACCACAGGCGGTGCTTGGAGTCAACAAAGATTTCCAGAACCTCCGCAGAACCGCTGCCGGAATCTTGCAGAGAGACATGCTTCTCGCTGCCATTCCTTGTGTCAAGCACCACTATGCCGGCATCGGTTGCCATGGCTATACGGTTGCGGTCAATAGGAATGCAGGAGTTCACGTGCCTTCCTTTGCGTGGTTCAAGCCATGTCTTGCCGTTCATGACATGGACATAGTCGTAGCGTTCCTTGGAGACAAACTTACCATCACAGTACGCTCCCTTGTCCGTAAAGCACCATTCGCGCCCTTTTTCGTCAAGGCAGACCTTATGGAGCTTGCCCGGAAACGAGAACCGCTGTATCCCTTTGCGCTCACGGAGAAGAGAGTCCGTGACCCTGTAATGCTCCGTTTCCTTTCCGACGAACCATGTATGACCGTTGGAAAGCGGATAAACCTTGCGGAGCTCGAACGGTTTCCGTATGCTGTTCGCACCTTTGCCCTCACCGTAAGATGCTATTATCGCCGATGCATCGATATACTCACAGATATGGCTGTCGAAAAGATAAGCCCTATCTGTGTACGTAACTGTCCACAGATTGCCGTTATGTCCGTGGGCGATATGGCTCAGGTGGTTGGTAGGCAATACGGTTTTGCCCGGCACATTACGGAATGTGGTGAACTGATAGCCGTCATAACATGACAGTCCGTTCCACGAAATCATCCATGCAAGGTTGTCCGTGGAATGCACAAGTCCGGAGATTACGCCTGCCGGCAGTCCGTCTTCCGTTCCGAAAATGCGCACTTTACAACGCGGCTGTACCGCTGCCGCCACATTATCCAGTGACAGCAACAGCACAGCCAGTATTGTTGTAATGATGTGTTTCAAAATAGTATCAGAGATATTTCGTGCTTATTTTCCTGCCAAAGCGACCTTCCAGCGCTCGTATGCAGCCTTGTATTCGGCTGCCTCAGCCTCCGGTTTCTCTGTCGCAATGTGCTTCAGAGTCTTGAAAGCGTCATCACTGTCCTTATAGATTCCTGCACCGATGCCTGCACCATAGGCAGCACCTACACTGCCGTCTGTCTCATACAGCTCGATTGTCGCTCCTGTAACGGCGGCAAGAGTACGGCGGAACAGCGGTGAGAGGAAAAGGTTTGCATGTCCCGCCTTGATGGTCTTGATGTCCATGCCCATCTGTGCCATGATTTCCATGCCATAGGCGAAGGAGAAAGCGATGCCTTCCTGAGCAGCGCGAAGCATGTGTGCCTTGGTGTGAATGTTGAAATTTATGCCGTGGACAGACGCTCCCGGATTCTCATTCTGCAGCACACGCTCCGCTCCATTGCCGAAAGGAATGACGCTAAGTCCCTCTGCTCCAACAGGAACAGACTCTGCAAGGTCGTTCATTTCGCTATAGGAAATGCCCTCCGGAGCCACAGTGCGCTTCATCCAAGCATTCAGAATGCCGGTGCCGTTGATGCAGAGAAGCACGCCGAGACGGGTGTCCGGTTGGTTATGGTTGACATGTGCGAAAGTGTTCACGCGTGATTTCGGGTCGTAGTTCACCTCACCGAGCACACCATAAACCACACCTGATGTTCCTCCCGTTGCAGCAATCTCGCCCGGTTTCATTACATTCAGGGAGAGAGCATTGTTAGGCTGGTCGCCGCCACGATAGGAAATAGGTGTGCCTTCAGGGATGCCAAGTTCATCGGCGATAGCCTTGCAGACACGTGACTGCACTGAGAATGTCGGCACAATCTCCGCAATGATGTCGTCAGAGAAGCCGAAATGGTTCATCACATCACGCGAAACCTCATTGTCCTTGAAGTCCCAGAACATTCCTTCCGACAGACCTGAAACGGTTGTTTTCTTGTCTCCGCCTGACAGACGCATGGCGATATAGTCGCCCGGAAGCATGATTTTGTCGATGTTATTATAGATGTCAGGCTCGTTTTCCTTGACCCATGCGAGTTTGGCAGCCGTGAAATTGCCGGGAGAGTTAAGCAGATGACCGAGGCATTTCTCACCTCCGATAGCCTCAAAGGCAGCGTTTCCGTAAGGCACGGCACGTCCGTCGCACCAGATTATTGACGGGCGCAAAGGTTTTCCGTCCTTATCCACGCAGACAAGTCCGTGCATCTGGTAGGAGATTCCTATCGCTGCGACTGCGGAAAGTGGAGAATCTCCACCGATTTTCTCACAAACGCGCCGGGTGGCGGCACACAGTTCGTCCCACCACATCTCAGGTTCCTGCTCTGCCCATCCTGCCTCTTTGGAGATTATCGGTGCCTCCTGGTCAGGATATTGCGCACTTGCCACTGTCTTTCCTGTCGCTGCGTCGACGACAGAAGCCTTTACTGAAGATGTCCCGATGTCATATCCCAGCAAATATTTCTTTTCCATAAGTCGTATAGTTTTGTTGTTTGTATGGTTTTAATCATTATGTGTTAAACAAGCCAACGGAACGACAATGCAGCCTTTCCATGACAGACGCATTGACATTCCGTTAGCAAAATTAATAATAAGTTCTGAATAATACAAATTTTATGGGCAGAATTTCAATGTTATGCCGCATCTTGTTCGTTTATCTGCCAACTTGTTATTCCGCGCTCTTTTGTGCTGAACGCTATGCCGATGCTGACGATTGGCAGGTTGAGAAGTGAGAAGCGTGCCGGATAGTCCTTCAAATCTATCTGCTGCATAGCCTCATCGCTTGGCGCATCAATCTTTGTTTCTATCAGATAAAGCTTGCCGAAGAGCTTCATCACAAGGTCAACACGACCGTCGGAAGTATGCACTTCCACATCGCCATAGCCTCCGAAAAGCGAGAAGATGACGTAGAGCATCTGCTGCCAGTGACCTTCGTAATTAATGTTATCACAATAAGGGACAGTCTTGAAGAACTTCTGCAAAAGTTGCAAAGCTCCATCCATATCGTTCTGATAGAATGCACGGACAAGGCGGTTGATGGTCATGTTCGTATCGGACGATTGTATATAGTTTGGCAACAATGCCTTCATCAGTCCGATACGCACCTCATTGTTCGGGATGTCAAGTGTATATAGGTCGAACAATTCCGAGTAGTCTTTTATGGTGACATACCCGCTTTGGTACATCAACGGCATGATTGAGTGCATTGTTTCCACAGGCGTGTCAAAGTCATCTGCAGTCGCCTCGATTCTTGAGCCTATCTCTGACGGCAGAGTGTTGTATTTCCGCATCATCTCTATGAGATAAGTCGGAGTGCCGGAACTGAACCAATAGTTGCCTATCTGCATACGGTTAAAGCAGGTCAGGAGGCTGAACGGGTTGAAGATGTCCGGCGATACGGAGGAGAAATGGTAACCGTCGTAGTTGTATTTCAACCGTTCTATCGCTTCTTCGCGACTGACTTTCAACTTCTCTGCCAGCAGATCAATGTCCTCACTCATGTCGGTGAGCAGTTCTTCTTTTGTGATTCCGCAGATGCCGGCGAATCTGTCCCACATCGTGATGTTGTCGATGTTGTTCAGTTCGGAGAAGATACTGAGCTGCGAGAACTTTGTTATTCCGGTGAAGAACACAAAGCGCAGATATGGGTCGCAAGCCTTCAAAGGACTGTAGAACGCACGCATTATGTGGCGAAGATTCATCAGTCTGTCTCCCTCGTGTGCCACATCAAGCAGCGGAGCGTCATACTCATCGATGATGACGACCACCTGCTTGCCGGTCTTTTTGTATGCAGCCTCTATCAAATCATCAAGATGTGAGAATGTCGGCATCCTCTCTGTGGCGTAAATACTTTCGTATCTGCGCATCTGGCGCAACAGATATTCCCGCAATTGTGCCTCATCCATGTGCTTGTCCTTGCTCATGTCGAAATGCAGCACAGGGTATTGCTCCCATTCTTTCTCAAGCTCCGCAATCTTAAGACCCTCAAAAAGCTCCTTGCGCCCTTCGAAATAGCAATGCAAAGTACTTGCGAGCAACGACTTGCCGAAACGGCGCGGACGACCGAGGAATACATTTTTTGCATTCCCGTTTGCCAGATTATACACATAATCCGTCTTGTCGATGTACAAGTAACCTTTCGTCCTTATTTCCACAAACGACTGTATTCCGAGTGGGTATCTGTGCTTTTCCATACTCTTGATTGCTTTTTATTTCGCCACAAATATACTACTTTTTGCCGACATAAGCAAATTTGCATTCTCTTTTTTGCGCCTTTATCTTACGGAAGGTGAACAATCAAAGATGTTTTGACGACAGAAGAGCCGTACATGTCATACCATCATCCATGGCTATGCCATTGAAATGACAGTTTTAAAACGGTGAAAAATCTTTACAAACGAAAGCAATGGGTTTTCTAATTATTTCTGTTCAAAAACCTTGAAAACACGTCTTTTCAAGGGGAAAATAATACTTTCACAAATCATTTCTATTAAAATAAAGAGCAAAAGGTATCACTTTATGATTCAAAAGCTATTGATTAGTATTGCCATTCGATACCTTTTGGACTGTAAAGTGATACCATTTGTCATGTCAAGCGTTACCTTTCGCTATAAAAATGGATAGTGATAAGAATACAAATATCCTTATACCATTGATTACCAACACAGTATAAAAAGCATAAAATCCACGCAATAGTTTTGTTTTCCATGTGTGATTTTAGTTTTACGCGACTATTTGCGTTAAAAAAGGCGTGAGTTTTCTAATTTCCATTCGCTTCCACCCTACTCATGCTTCATCACCCCCGGGTCGGTCTTCCGTGGTCGGAGGATGCGCTCAGCCTCAGCAAATTTCCTGCCACGGGACAGACTGACATTCAGTTGCAGAGTCACTTTGTTGCCCATATCGCCGGAAGAGACACGGAGATTCCTATGCAGATTGCGGTTGAGAAGCTCAATGTCGTTCACCGCAACATCCTTGCGGAAAGGGTTCTGCCAATGGAGTGCAAGGTTGAAAACGTGGTTGAAGCGGTAGGAAGCAGACAGGGATGTCGTGATGCAGCCCTTCGATTTTGTCTCGCCTTCCATGAAACTCCAGCCGTTACCGGCAGAGGCGGAGAGCATAAGCCTGCCGAGATAGGCGTTCATCTGCGCACTGTACATCAGCGAAGTGAAGGTGTGCGTATAGTCATCGCCATAGTTCCAGCAGCGCGACACTGCTCCGTAAAGCGACACATCGAGCTTGTCGGCAATGAGATGCAGGGTTGTATAGTCACCGACAAACATCATCCTGATTGACCCTTGGTTACGCCTTGTGAACAAGAACTGCGTCGTGCCGTCGTCCAAAGTGTTGCGAGTAATGTTCTGCATTATGGTGTTGCTCCTGTAATAAAGGTACATGGCGGAGAGCTGCGAATCGACTTTCTTCCCCGCAAACGACAGCAGGAGACTGTGCTCATTGCGGTTGTCGGGCTTCAAGGAAGGATTGCCGACGGTCATTTCCTTTATCACGCCCGACGGCAAAGGCACTGTTTCGTCGGTTGTCGTGACATCGTTCAGGAACATGTTCTTCGGTGCGTGGATTGACAACTCGTAATTGTAACGCACGAAAAAGGCAGGCGAGAACTTGTAACTCAGCATCACGACAGGACGAGGCAGCGTATAACGGAACGACTCACCGCCCTGAGTGTAGCGTTTTTGTGCCAGTCCAATGCCGGCTTTCCAACCCAGTTTGCCTGACGAACCGCGCAACTGTGCATAGGCGTAGACCTCCGATTGGCGCATCAGGGGTGAGTTGGCAATATCGCCGGAGTACTCGTTGCTTATGCGGTCACGGCTGTATTGCAGCCCTGCCGACAGCGTGAAAGGCTTCAAACGGTTCTCGTACAGCACCTCACCGCTCACAGAACGCATCTTTCCTCGCACACTATAAGCATACTCTCCGACATCTTCGCGACGGTAGTCATAACGGCTGCCGACATACGCTGCCGTGGCATTGGCGGTCAATGTCTGCTTGTGCGGAAGATTGATATTGACATATAGGTCCAGCTGCGGTGAGGAATAGCGGTCGCGAATGTTGGAGACAACATTTGCAATGCCCACCGGTGTCTCCATTTCCCGAACGCGTCGTGCCTTGGGAGCGTGGGAGAACGCACCCGACAAAGCCACATTAAACTGATATTTTCCTTCATCCGCAAGACTGTATCTGAGGCGCATCGTGCCGTCAATGCCTTTGTCGGGATTGACAATGTCCTTGGCAAAGGCGGTGTACTCTGTACCGTCGGCAAGGGTGTAGGTAGTGGTTCTCTCCGTCATAACTCCGTCACTGTAGCGCAATCCGCAACCGTAATCCAAGGAAATCTCACTCTTGCCACGGTTGAAGCGTGCGAAAACGTTCTGCGAACCGCGCAGGCAGGTCAGCGGTTGCGTAAGTTCTCCGCCAATGGTGTAGCCGCTTGTCGGTCGCACTACATTGATGTTTATTACATAAGCGATGTCCTTGCCGTAGCGCAATCCCGGCTCGCGGATGAAGTCAACAGACTTTACAGTCGCCATTTCCAGAGCCAAAAGGTCTTGGGAGGTAGCGACAATGTCGTTGATGCGTATCTGCACACCGCCGAGAATGTCAGGGGATTTTATCTCCTTCGTCACCTCATCGACAGAGATTCCCGGCAAGGCGAGGGTTTTAAGGAGGGAATAGCCGGTGGCGGAAGCCTCCAACTGCCTGCGTGTGGGGAAGATTCGCTGGCCGTTTTCGGTGTTCACAACCCTGTGTCCCTGCACCGTAACCTCCCCTATCTCTATCGGTTCTTTTACAGAAACGGTGTCGGAAGGCTCCTGTGCCAATAATGGTGCGGACATAAAAACGAAGCATGACAACACTGCTCCCGCCATGCTTCGCCGGCAGGAAAACGCTTGCCGGAATGCCATTGTGGCAAGCGTAGGATGAATAAAATCAAATAAATAAAAGCCCATATCTTTGCATCTGTGATTTGTTTGCAGTGCAAAGGTATGGGCTTTTTATGTTTTAAGTGAGGAAAACTGTCTGACATTTGCCTGACATTATTCCTGACAAACGGCTAACAACTTGTTTTTCAGTCGCAAGAAGTTTTGTCCTTCAGCATATATGCACGTCCTCTGTCCGACTCGATGTGCAGGTTTCCGTACTGTTCTATGATAGGTTTTATCCTTCGGACGAGCGTGTAGAGCGTGTCACTCGCATCCGGTTTCTTGGGCCAGAGGTCAGCGCAAATCCTCTCTTTCGGCAGTCGGTGGGCATCGGAAAGGAAGAGCATTTCCATCAGACGGTGCTGCATAGGCGTGAAGCGCACCTCCTCTTTCTCCGCTGTGTAAAACCGTTTGCATGCCAAATCGTAGGACAAACCTCCAAAACTGACCACATCTTCCACCGCATTTGCCGCCACCAAAGGATGCCGCCGGCGATGCCACAGCACCCCAACCGTCCACAATGCCGTCAGCAACAGTAGCACTGCCGTCATCCTTTGGTCAGACATCCGCAGCACAGTAAGGAACGGGCAGCAGGCGTCCGCTTCAAGAACAGTGGCGTGACGGTCACCGATTCTGACCATTCTCACAGAGATTGCCGCCGTGTCCCTTATCTCCGCAATGGCTATATTGCTGCGATAAACACTGACGGTGTCGGGAGTTATGACATCGCTCCGCTGCTGTCGCAGTGCCACGGCAAGTGCCCTGTCTGCCTCATGTTGCAGGCAAGCACTCTGATTCTCGTAACTGCAATAGCTTGAGAACAGCGCACTGAGAAGCAGCACAAGGAATACTGTTATTGAAAGGTATGGTTTCATAAGGAAACTTTGTTAAAAAATAGCCATTTTGTTGCATTTTTTTGTGTAATTACACCTATTTAGGCAACAAAGTTACGTTTTTATTTTGAATTATCCCAAATTTATCAGAACAAAATCAAAGATACAACACTGTTATTACATTATTTGTCACTTTCCAAGACTTTCATCTTGCAGCAAAGTCCTTTTACTAAGTTTTGAAGACTGCATCAAACCCGGAAATAAGCCAGCGAATCTCTGTAATCATCCTGTGCCGTAAGACAAGTGTCCGTAAGATAGTCTTTTATGCGCGGCCATTCTCGCAACCCACGGTAATAGAACATTTTCAGTTCATCCGTTATAATAAAAGGTATGATTCCGTTGGCAAGGCATTCCTTGAACATTACAAGCCGTCCGACACGACCGTTTCCGTCCTGAAACGGATGAATCAACTCAAACCTCCAATGGAAGTTTAGAACGCTCTCAAGGTCTTTCTCCTGCAAAGACCGGTAATCGGACAATAGCGCAGACATATCCTGCGCAACATCTTCCGGCAACGAAGTCTCAACACCTCCCACTTCGTTTGGCAGGCGTTTGTACTCTCCGACAGCAAACCAACTTTTGTCACTGTCGGAAGTTCCTGCCTTCAGAAGCGAATGAAGATGTTTGACAAACTCCTCGGTCAGAGGTTCTTCGGCATTGGTGATGATATAATCCATGCAGCGGAAGTGGTTGGATGTCTCTATCACATCATCGACATTCACAGCCTCTTCCGTCACTCCTATTGTGTTTGTCTCAAAAATATAGCGTGTCTGCTCGTGCGTCAGGCGGCTCCCCTCAATATGGTTTGAATTGTATGCCATATCAATCTGTGTCCTATGGTAAATCCCACCCTTAAGGCCCGTTTCGCGTTCCTCTCGCAGTCGCAGCAGCAATCGCTGTGTTATTTTCGTATCACTCATGGTTTTTCTTTATTTCTCACTTATTGCTATCACATCACATTTACAGGACTCCATCGCATCAAGTCCTCGCGGACATAACCCACACGGTCACCATAGCCGAGCTTATACCAGCCTTTCTCAAAGCCAAGGCATGGGTAGGAATCCGGCACACAGCCTTCCTCTGACTCTATCGTCCCAAGTTTCGGACTCGCTGTTGACGGTCGTTGACGGACATTTATTGTGCCAAAGTCTCTTGCAAAAAGGAAGCCGTTGCCTTTTTCTGCCGAGAAATTGACAACACGTGCACCGGCTTTCGGCACAAGACCATAGTCCTGAACCGCCACAAGATAGTTGTCGCCGCTCTCGCCAATGTAACGGCTGACAGAACCGTTTTCCCGGATAACGACATCAGCGGATGTCGCCCAACGTTCGTCAGGCGTAAGCAAATCGGCGGAAACGATACTCATTTCTGCCGTCGGACGGAAGTTTTTAGAATGCCATTCAAGTGTCGCGCCACCGGCAAGGTCGGCGAAAAGGTAATGTCCTTGGTATTTCATGGAAACGGGAATGACAAACCCTTTGCCTTCGGTGATTACAAACGGGGCATCCCTGAACATCGAATCAACAAGGCACAATCCTACAGGAGCACCGGATTTCACCCTCAACGTGAAGTCCTCCACCTGTCCGTTAGCCCACCGTGTGGCAGGAGTGAGCCGGTAAGGTATCTCGAAACTGCATGCAACATTATAACTCATGCGGTAGCGGTAAGTATGGTGCACAATGTTCTTCCCGTGTTGGAAGCGAGCCGGGAAATAGTAAGCATAGGCGAAAGACGTGAGACTGTCAAGTTCCTGGTTATAAACAGCATCCTCATAAGGCAGGATACTGTCCGCAACCTCTCCATATCCCTTCCATTTCGCAGCATCAAGAGGAGTGAAATCTGTGGTATGCACACCGTCAACCCAGCCTGTCGCGACAATGCCGTTTGTGTGTTCCAGCTGTTTGCCGTTTATCATCACCGTGAAATCATGGATGAACGGATGCCCACCTTCACGTCTCAGCGGCTCCATGGTGTTATATGGCGAGGAGGCTTCAAATGCCATTGTCACGGTCTTTTCTTCTCCACGGTTGAAGAACTCGTAAAAGACATCGACATGCGCAAAGCCGTCTTTCCCGACAGTGATTGTCAGAATCTCCTTTGACACAGCAACATCGGTTTCCTTCACAGGCACAAGGAAATTCCCACTTGTGAAGTAAACACCATCGTTGGCATATACGCGCACTGTCGCAACAGCGACAAGCAACATCGCAAAAACCAGTCTCCTCATAAGCCCATTGTTTTTATTATTCTTCACAAAATTACATAATCTTATCAAAAGGCATGCATATTTCATGAAGAATTTTGATTTATTTGCATTTGAGAAGCCTTCTCCGTCAATGGCACAAACTATCTGAAAACACAGCAACCAACTGTCCGTTTTCGGACATCAGGTATTTATTACCGTACACAAGCGTATGGCAACCAGCATTGATTATCAAGCATTTGCATGTTTGGCATGGTTTTAGCGATAATAAACAGCGTAACAGCAAACAAACGAACAAACTAAAAAAACAAAAAGAAATATGGACAGAGAAATTCCAAAGAAAGAGATTCTGATGCGGAAAAGGAAGAGCCTCATCAAAGTGGCGGCGGTCATTTTAGTGGCAATCATTGCGGTTGTATGCGTCATGCAGGCATTCATGAGCAGTGTTTACATGCGCGACCTTGCCGTGAGCGATGTGGACAAAGGCACGATAGAGGTGAGCATCACTGCCTCGGGACGCGTCACCGCCTTTGACGAGATTATCAATTCGCCCGTGTCAACGCGCATCCTCGAGGTGCTTACGCAGGAGGGCGACAGCGTCAATGTCGGTACAGTACTCATGCGTCTTGACCTTGACAAAGCGGAGACCGACTACCAGAACGCCGCCGACCAAAGCGAAATGCAGCGTCTGGAGATGAGCAAACTAAAGGTGAACAACACCACACAGCTGAACAGTCTTGAGATGCAGGTGAAGGTTTCGGAGATGAAGGTCAACCGCCTTGCCACCAATGTGCGCAACGAACGTTACCTTGACAGTCTCGGAAGCGGGACAACGGACAAGGTGCGAGAGGCGGAACTTTCCTACAAGACTGCACTTTTGGAACTTGAGCAGTTGCGCCAACAGCTCGGCAATGAGAGGCGTATGAAGCATGCCGACGAGAAACTGAAATCGCTGGAGTGTGACATTTCCGACAAAAACCTTGGCAACATGCGCCGCACACTTGCCGATGCACAAATCCGTTCGCCACGCAAAGCGGTTGTCACCTACATTAATAATAATATGGGAGCAATGGTCAACCAAGGCGAAAAAGTGGCGGTGGTCAGCGACCTGAGCCACTTCAAGGTGGAGGCGAGCATCGCCGACGCTTACAGTGAGCAGCTTGGCATTGGTGGAAGGGTCATCGTGCGCATCGGCAGCGACAAGCTGGAGGGTTCTATCGCCTCTATAACTCCGACCTCAAAGGACGGTACAATCAATTTCACCGTACGTCTTGACAACCCGAGCCACAAGCGTCTGAGGGCGGGACTGAAGACAGATGTCTACGTGATGAACTCCGTTAAAGACAACGTTCTGCGCATAAAGAACGGCTCCTACTACATCGGGCAGGGCGACTACGAGCTCTTTGTCTTCGACGGTGACGGTGAGTTGCGCAAGCAGAAAGTAAAGTTGGGCGACTCCAACTACGATTATGTCGAGGTCATAAGCGGACTGAAACCCGGCGACCGTGTGGTGGTCAGTGACATGAAGGAATACAAAGGGAAAAACAAACTGAAGGTGAAGAAATAACAACCAAACACAAAGCAATATGCGACAAGCTATTAATCTTCTTAAGCAGCACAAGCTGTTCAGCGGAATTAACATCCTCGGAACAGCCTTGACCATCGCAATGACGATGACGATATTCATCATCCTTTATGTCAAGTTCGGGCATATCTATCCCGAACAAAACCGCGACCGCATGCTTGTTGTGGGACCTATCAAGTCCTATCCTAAAGGAAAACCGGAGAATTACCACATTCCGATTGGACATTCTGTGCTGTTTGCCAACGAGTATCTTGCAAAATTACCTCACGTGGAAGCTATTGCAACAGCTATTAGTGATTATGGGAAACAGGGAGTCTTTATATCAAAAGACCGTAAAGCAGAGGCCGTGGTTACCGCGACAAATGAAGGCTTTTGGCGAGTGTTTGGCTTTAACTTCATCGCAGGGCATCCCTATTCACGCAAGGATGTGGCAAGCCATGCTAAAGTTGCTGTCGTATGCCGTTCCTTGGCACAAGAGTTTTGGGCAACAACAGATGCTGTCGGACGCACGCTTACGGTAAGGGATTCTGTCGAAGTGAAGATAATAGGAGTTGTTGACGACTGCTCTTTGGCTGCCACATCATGCTATTCGCAAATATGGATTCCCATTCAAGGAAGCGACACTGTTCTTCCCTCCTTTTGGACAAGCAACCTATATGGCGGATGCGCCTCCTATCTGCTTTGCGACAATAAGAAGAACATACCATTGATACAGCAGGAGGCGGAGAACATTATGAAGCGTATCAGCAATGCAGACAAAGAGGATGAATATTCGTTAATGGGGCAGCCTGACACATTTGTCAAAAGCGCTTTGCGCACTGAGTTTACAAAAGATTATGATGAAAAGGCATCTATACGTGGATTTCTGTACATACTTTTGGCAGTCCTGATTATCCCTTCGCTGAATCTTAGCGGCATGATTAGCAGCCGAATGAACAGCCGTTTGCCCGAACTTGGTATACGCAAGGCGTACGGAGCAAGCAACCGACAGTTGCTTTTCCAAATGATGAACGAGAATCTTTTGCTCACGGCAGCCGGCAGTTTGATAGGATTATATCCAACTAAGGAATAAAGTTTCCGGACACATTAATAAAATGCGTCTGCAATCCGCACTTATCGGTTTCGCACTGTTAAGCATTTTCCTCGGAATGCTCGGCACATTCTGGATGCGTTGCAACGCCCGTCGTGCCGAAATCGGACTGATGCGCAGCATGGGAGCGCCGAAAAGGAACATAACAAACCGTTGCTTGCTGGAAGCTGCCATACTTACCACGATAGCATTCGTGTTGATTGTTCCGATTATGTATCTTTATGCTGATGCCAATGGGTTCTATGTGATTGATGAAAAGTTGGTCGAAAACGGACAGCTCAATATAGATTACCCGCAAAACAGATTCGGAAGCCATTTCGCATTGGTAACAATAATAACTTATGTTGTGCTGCTTGGCATATCATTGCTTGGCACATATATCCCTGCGACTCTTGCCGCCCGAATGCAGCCGGCTGACGTGTTGAAGGATGAATAAAACAGTAAACAACAAATTAAACAAAACAAATACAATTATGGAAATCATCAAATTAGAGCGTGTAAACAAAATCTACCGCACAGACGAAATCGAGACTCAGGCATTGGAGAACGTTAACATAGAGATTGAGAAAGGCGAATTTCTCAGCATCATGGGACCTTCCGGCTGTGGCAAGTCCACACTGCTTAACATTATTGGACTGCTTGACACTCCCACATCGGGAACAATAACCATTGACGGAACCAACATTGCAGGAATGTCCGACAAACATCTGGCACAGTTCCGTAACAAGACATTGGGCTTCGTGTTCCAGTCTTTCCACCTTATTCAGTCGTTCAACGTGATTGACAACGTGCAGCTGCCACTGCTCTACCGCAATGTCTCTGCATCCGAGCGTGAGGCTCTGGCACGCAAAGTACTGGAGCGTGTAGGCATGACCCACCGCATACACCACATGCCAAGCCAACTTTCAGGCGGACAGTGCCAGCGCGTGGCGATAGCAAGAGCCATCATCGGTAACCCAGAGATTATCCTTGCCGACGAGCCGACAGGTAACCTTGACTCAAAGATGGGTGCGGAGGTGATGCAGCTGCTCCACCAACTCAACAAGGAGGACGGACGCACCATCGTCATGGTGACCCACAATGAGCAGCAGGCAGAGCAGACCGACCGCACCATAAGATTCTTTGACGGCCGTCAGGTGCAGTAAAACAGGCAGCATAACAAATAAGAAAAAGAAATGAAACAACTGATAAGACAGACCATCAACCAACTGCGCCAGCAGCCTGTCATCTCGTCCGTGACCATCATAGGCACGGCACTGAGCATCATGCTCATCATGATTGTCGTGATGATGCAGCAGGTCAAGGTTGCGCCATTCGCACCCGAAAGCTATCGCGACCGTATGCTTCACTACTCTTTTTGCTCTGTGGAGAACACAGATGTAGAGAACAGTTGCAGCAACCACCCTTGCACGGAAGGCATGCTGAAAGAGCTTTTCAAACCGATGGACATACCGGAGGCGGTGACAATCTACACATGTAACACCGAAGCCATGGCTGTCGGTGTGGCAGGACAGCCAAACATCAAGGCGAACATCCGTGAGACTGACGGCGACTATTTCAAGGTCTTTGACTTCCATTTCATTGCAGGACAGGCGGCTTTCGCGGACTTTGACAACGGCAGACCCGTCGTTATCCTCTCTGAAAGCACAGCCCTCAAAGTGTTCAACACCATCGAAGGCGTTGTGGGACGTGAGGTGAACATCAACTACATGCCTTACAAGGTCGTGGGCATCGTCAGCAATGTCAGCACTTTGGCTGAAAACGCCTACGCAGAGGCATGGGCACCGTACAAGGCAAACGATGCGACAATGAACAGCGAGTACAACAACGGCACCGGTGGCGTATTCTCCGCGACAATCCTGGCAAAGAGCCGTGACGACTTTGATGCCATCCGCCGGGACTATGAGAAGCGCCTTGTCGCTTTCAATAAAGGATGGAGCAAAATCGATCACAAGGTAATCTCCCGCGGCAGACCATACGACCAGGAGAAGAACTCCATAAAGGTTGGCGCGAACAATGAGCCGGATGTGGAGAAGGAGCGCATGTTCAGATGGCTGGTTTATGCCATACTGCTGATTGTCCCTGCCGTCAACCTTACAAGCATGACGCAGAGCCGCATGCGCCAAAGAGTGAGCGAGATAGGCGTAAGGCGCGCCTTCGGCTGCACACGCCGGCAGGTTATGAGCCAGGTCATCAACGAGAATCTCATCGTGACCCTCATCGGCGGCGCGATTGGAGTGCTGCTCGGAACCATCACCGCCTACCTGCTGACAAACATCCTCTTTGCTCCGGACTGGAGCATCGTGGGCACAACACCAACGGTCAATCTGGCAATGCTCATACAGCCGACGACCGTAATCCTTGCACTTGTGTTCTGCTTCGTGCTCAACCTGCTGAGCTGCGGACTGCCGGCACTGTGGGCTTCAAGGGTGAACATTGTTAACGCGTTAAACAAAAGGAAGTAAGATAAGACCATGATAAAGAAACTTTTCACACAGATGCGCAACGAATGGCGCTCCAATGTATGGCTTGCCATCGAGCTGCTTATAATCAGTTTGCTGTTATGGTTTGTGTTTATGTCGCTCTGTACAAAGCTGGACATCTATCTGCGTCCGTTGGGATTCGATGCCAATCATTGCTACAAGCTGTCAATGGGCATGGTAAACAGCAAGAGCACCGAGGCGAAGGACTATAACAACAGAAGCGAGGTGAACGACGATGTGGAGGAACTTGTCGAGCGACTGCGCCACTACGAGGGCATCGAGGCAGTAAGCCTCTCTTGCAGCTCTCATCCCTACAACGGCAGCAACAACTGGAATCCGTGCAGGATTGACACAATGACAGTGGACTGCGTTTACCGGCAAATCACCCCGGACTTCATCAAAGTGTTCCGCTACGAGGGCGCAAACGGCGAGACTCCCGGGCAGTTGGCGGAGAAAGTCAATGCCGGCGGAATCTTTGTCTCGGAGAGTTTCCTTGACCTATATGGCAAGGACATAAAGGAATATGTGGGCAAGGAAATGGTGAGTGTCTTTGACTCCACATGGAGCCCGAAGATTGAAGGTGTCTTCAAGACCGTCCGTTACAGCGACTTTGACAACGGTTTCTCAAGCCGTTCTTTCTTGGTGAAGCCAAAATGGAGATTTGGCAACGATGCCGAACTCTGCATCCGCGTGAAACCGGAAGCTGACAACGGGTTCATGGAACGCTTCATCAAGGACAAGGAAACGCGCTTCCGCGTGGGCGGACTGTACATCTCTGACATCAAATCGTTTGAGGACATCCGCGCCAATTTCCACCAAAGTGACTACAACTCTCTGCGCAATGCTGTCACGATAGCAGTGTTCCTCCTGCTCAACATCTTCCTCGGACTGTTCGGAACGTTCTGGTTCCGCACGCAGCAGAGGCGCACCGAGATTGCCCTCCACAAGGCTTTGGGAGCAACCAACAGCGATGTGTTCATCCGATTGGTAAGCGAGGGACTCTTTGTCCTGCTCATCACAGTGCCGTTTACGGTAGCTATCGCATCCTTGATATACTATTACGGTCTGTTCTTTTCCGAGGACTCATGGTATACAGGAGTGGAAAAGATAATCCTTATAAGCGGAATCACCTCATTCGCTGTCATAGCATTGGTGATTGTCATCGGCATCTATTTCCCGGCACGCAAGGCGATGGGCATAAGCCCTGCCGAGGCATTGCGTGACGAATAGGAGGAAATGAAAAAAAGGACTCTCCGGGGGCATTTTCCCAATATATCATATTGAACGCCTCAATATATCATATTGAACTCCTCAATATATCATTTTGAGAATCTCAATGTAGCACATCGGGAAAGTATAGCAACCACTTGTTCCTGAACCATGCGGAAATGTATAAAAAACAACCAAACAATTCTACGATTATGAAGCAATTAATAGTTATAAATAAAAGGACATTAGGATTAATTGCATGTGCCTGGCTGTGCGTGAGTATAGCCAGCGCACAATCTCGCAGCCTGTCACTCGAAGAGGCTGTCTCTTTGGCAAGGAAGCAGAGCGTTGACGCCTCGGTGGCACTCAACGAACTGAAGACGGCGTATTGGGAGTACCGCACATACAAGGCGAATCTTCTGCCGGAGATGAACTTCTCTGCCAGTCTGCCTAACTATCAGAAGGCGTACAGTGCTTATCAGCAGGATGACGGCTCATATACTTATGTGCGCAACAATTATCTGAACATGCAGGGCGAACTGAGCATCGACCAGAACATCTGGCTGACGGGAGGCAAACTGTCCATAGCGACCTCACTGGATTTCATGAAGCAGCTTGACGGGACAAAGGACCGCCGCTACATGTCCCTGCCGGTGGCTATAACTCTGCAGCAGCCTGTCTTCGGTGTGAACTCCATAAAATGGGATCGCCGCATAGAACCGGTGCGCTATCAGGAGGCTAAGGCGGCGTTCATTTCCGCCACGGAGGATGTGACAATAAAGACCATAGACTATTATTTCAACCTTCTTCTTGCAGGAGAGAACGTGGGAATCGCCGAACAGAACCTGCGCAATGCCGAGAAACTTTATGAGGTGGCGAAGGCTAAAAGGGAGATGGGGCAGATAAGCAAGAACGACCTTCTGCAAATGGAGCTTAATGTGCTTGACGCACGCTCCTCGCTGACGGGCTACGAGAGTGCAAGGAAGAGTTCGATGTTCCGCCTGCAATCGTTCCTCGGACTGGAGGACAACGAGCAGATTGTGCCTGTCGTTCCCGACACTCTTCAGGCTATAGAACTGAGCTATGGCGAGGTGAGGGAGAAGGCGCTGAGGAACAACTCTTTCGTGCATAACATACGCCGCCGCCAGTTGGAGGCGGACTATGCTGTGGCAAAGGCGCGCGGCAACTTGCGTCAGGTGACACTCTTCGCACAGGTGGGGTTCACCGGCACCGCCCGTGATGCCGGCGATGCTTACCGCAATCTGAAGGACAATCAGGTGGTGCAGCTTGGCGTTAAAGTGCCGTTGCTTGACTGGGGCAAGCGTCGCGGACAGGTGAAGGTGGCGCAGAGCAACAGGGAGGTGATGCGCAGCCGTCTGAAAAAGGAGACAATGGAGTTCAACCAGAACTTGTTTATCCTTGTCGAACAGTTCAACAAGCAGCAGGAACAGCTGGACATCGCCAACCGTGCCGACGAGATAGCGCGCAAGAGATACGACACAAACGTGGAGACGTACATGATTGGCAAGATCTCCACTCTCGACCTCAACGACTCTCAGACGACCAAGGACGAGGCACGGCGCAAGCACCTGACCGAGATGTTCTACTATTGGTACTATCTCTATCAGATACGCAGCCTCACTCTATGGGATTGGCATCACAACACGGGTATCGACGCTGATTTTGAGAAGATTATCAAAGAATAACCTTGTTGCCACTCCAAAAGAAAAATATCTCTCGAAGAATACAAAGAAACAAAAGAATTTCTCTTTTATGGAACATGAACAAACAATATAAAAGCGAATAAAATTCTTTTGTTTCTTTATTTTCTTCGAGCAACTATCCTCTTAGAGAAAGGCTTGCCACTGTACGATGATGCCCAAAAACCATGGCATTCCCTTGTATGCCTTGGATATTTTTATTAATTTTGCAACATGATTCTGATAATTGATGACGACAGCGCGATACGCGCCTCACTGAGCCTCATGCTCAAACGCAGCCACCACGAAACCCTCACGGCAGCCTCGCCAAAGGAGGCAATGGCGATTGTCAGGGAAAGGGAACTGCGACTGATAATGATGGACATGAACTTCTCCTACGCCACTTCCGGCGACGAAGGACTGACGCTGCTGAAGCAAGTGAAGCTGTTCCGTCCGCATGTGCCGGTCATCCTCATGACGGCATGGGGCAGCATCGACCTCGCCGTGAAAGGAATGCAGGCTGGAGCGTTCGACTTCATCACCAAGCCGTGGAACAACGTTGTACTCATGCAACGCATAGAGACTGCGCTGGAAATGAGCGCGATGACCGCCGGCAAAGAGAAAGAAAGCGCAGAAGAGGAGTTTGACCGCAGCTTCATAATCGGTGAGAGCCGCGGGCTTATGGAGGCGATAGAGACCGCGCGACGCATAAGCAAGACCAACGCCGCTGTGCTCATAACGGGCGAGAGCGGCACCGGAAAGGAACTCATTGCGGAACTTATCCACCGCAACAGCCGACGGAAAAGCGCGCCGTTTGTGAAAGTGAATCTTGGCGGCGTGTCACAGTCACTGTTCGAGAGTGAGATGTTCGGACACAAGAAAGGGGCGTTCACCGATGCCGTAAACGACCGCAAAGGACGCTTCGAAATGGCTGACGGCGGCACGATTTTCCTTGACGAGATAGGCGAGCTGGACCTCTCGTGCCAAGTGAAGTTGCTGAGAGTCTTGCAGGAACAGCAGTTCGAACCGCTTGGCGACAGCCGCACACGGCAGGTGGACATACGCATAGTGAGTGCGACAAACGCCGATTTGGCACAGATGGTGAACGACAAGAGTTTCCGCGAGGACCTGTTCTACCGCATCAACCTTATCACCATCCACCTCCCACCGCTGCGTGAACGGCGTGAGGACATCCCACTTCTCGTCAGGCATTTTGCTGAGGATGCAGCAAAGCGAAACGGCATAGCACCGGCAGAATTCCCGGAAGAGACCATGCAGAGGTTTGCCGCCCTGCCATATCCTGGCAACATCCGCGAACTGAAGAACCTTGTGGAGCGTGTGGTGCTGGTGGGCGAAAGTGTGCTTGACGACGTCACACTCACGTCTTTGCCCGAACAGGCAACGGGACTTCACGACATGGAACGCCAAGCCGTAGAGGCTGCCTTGCGGAAATGTGAGGGCAACATCTCACAGGCAGCGGAGCTCCTCGGCATAAGCCGCCCTGCCCTCTACCGCCGAATGGAGAAGTACGGAATCACAAAATAAGTCCTATCCCTCAAAGCCATCATGGCTTGAAGAGGTTATGGCTCTAAGAACTAAAAGAAACAAAAGGATATTATTCCTTATATGCACCTCAATAGCTCATACTGTTGCAGAAAAGCACATCAGAGGTTGTGGCAGAGCCACACTTTCTAACAGATTCTTATTTGGGAAAGCATCTTGCAAAGGCGAAGCGGGTTCTTTTTCTTCTTTTCTTTCTTAGAGCCATAACCTCCTAGAGAAAACCACTCACCTTCAAGCAACACCAACCAAAATAAAAGACAAAGCCTATGTGGTATGCCATTGGAACATTAGCAGCAATCAACGCGCTTATTCTCACCTATTACTATTTCAAAGTATGGAAACCCATGCGCACCATTGCCAACGGCATTGACCTCCTGCATGAGCAGGACTTCAGCAGCCGTCTTGCACCCGTGGGCGAAAGACAGGCAGACAGGCTTGTGGCGATGTTCAACGAGATGATGGACAGCCTGAAGAATGAGCACCTTAAGCTGGAGGAGCAGAATTTCTTCCTCACCCAACTGATAAAGGTTTCGCCCATGGGCGTGGTGGTCTACGACTACGACGGCAACGAGACCATGCGCAACGCTGCCGCAGAACGCCTGCTTTCCGAAGGAGGAAGCACACTGCAACGTGAGTTAACCGGCATGAGGCGTGGCGAGGAAACGACCATAAGGTTAAGCGACTCACAGATTTACCGCTGTTTCCGCATGTCGTTCACCGACCGTGGCTTTGCCCGGCAGTTTCTCCTGATAGAAAGCCTGACGGAAGAGGTGGTGGCTGCCGAACGGCGTGCATACGAGAAGGTGATACGCATGATTGCCCACGAGGTGAACAACACCATGGCGGGCGTGGGCTCCATACTCGACACACTGCAGCAGCTGAGCGATGAGGAGGAGAAAGAACTCATGGCTGTGTGCGTCGACCGCTGCCACTCCATGAGCCGTTTCATCACACGGTTTGCCGATGTGGTGAAGATTCCGGAGGCTGTTACCAAGGATTCCGAGATACGCTCGTTCATCCTCAGCCGCAGCAAATTCCTTGAGTCGCTATGCTCTCCGCGCAACATACGCCTTGTTTTCCGTCTCGGCAATGAAGACATCACTGCACCAATCGACGAGTCCTTGTTTGAGCAAGTGCTCACCAACATCGTGAAAAACTCGGCGGAGAGCATCGGGCAGGACGGCACAATAACCATCGGCCTGCATGGGCGCACCCTCGAAATCATCGACAACGGCCACGGCATAAGTCCCGAAGTGGAGCAGAAACTCTTCTCTCCGTTCTTCTCCACAAAGCCCGACGGACAAGGCATAGGTCTGATTTTCGTGCGCGATGTGCTGCGCAAGCATCATTTCCGCTTCTCCCTCCACACCGACCAAGAGGATGGGCTGACGCATTTCAGGATACATCTTTAGCCTTATCACACGCAACACGATACATCATGGTGTATCACACTGTATCTCAGTCCATTACAAACAACAAAACAAAAGGTAACACTTTGCATTGCAAAAGGTTACCTTTGACATAGTAAAAGGTTACCTTTGACATAGTAAAAGGTAGCACTTGACATGGTCAAGTGCTACCTTTCGTTTTGCCCATAAATAGCCTGCGGCAGAGCCACAATCCTCATGGCGACTTTACATTTGTAATCACATAGTAAAAACTGCGTGGAGGAACCGCGTTAGCGGTTCCTATGCACAGAAACATCCGGATATTTAAGTGTACATAATTATGGATACATTATATTTTACCGGACGCCCACTACCACTGCCCGGCAAGATGTTTGGTGTCAATACACCTCCACCGCATCTATGCGCACCCAAGTGCCGACTGTGCCGTAATCGGAACGCTTCTTGTCGCTCCAGTTTGATTTCAAGCCTGTCACCTCTATCTCCAGACGGTACGCGCCCTTCGGCAGACGAGGGCTGACATAGCGGACGCCGTCAGCCGGCACATTGCTGTAAAAGTCTATCAGCTGCCTGTGGCGTTCCTTCCCTTTGTTGTCAACTATCCTCACCAAGGCATATCCGCCGTCATTCGCCGTGCGACCTTTTATGATTATACGGTTGTTTTTCTTTAGTTTGAGGGACAAAACTTTCACCGCACCCTGCTCACACGACTGCCAAGCCAACGGCTTCCGTGTGCCTGCAAACTGCACAGCCTGACCGGTGAAAGGATTCCACGCCTCTTTGTATTCCGGAATCGACAGCACACCGTCCTTTGCTTGGATAGGAAGCCACACCTGAGTGGCGGCAGAACGCTGGTGCGGGAAAGACCACCTGTCGCCCATGTACATATAACTTGTTGAGCCATCCTGCTTTACAGGCAGCACAAAGGAGCATTGGGAATTGTAGGAGAGAGAACCTTTCGGACAGAATTCTCCACGATAAGTCCAAGGACCGGATAGGTTTGTGGCTGTGAAATACATGTTGTCATTGCGTTCCCAACTGGTGGTGTGGGACGACAACCAATAGTATATGCCGTCCTTCTTCATCATGGCAGGCGATTCGCCCACACCCTTTTGTCCGCTTACGATACACGAGTCGAGAGAGTGGAAATCCTCGCTGAAACGGTAGATGCTGCCGTGGTGCACAAGAAGATAGGCTCTGCCGTCGTCATCCGCAAACGAACCGATGTCCCAACGCTTTATCGGATTGCCCTTATAGAGCAACGGACCGCGATAAGTGTATTCGCCATTGACGGTGGGACTTGTGGCATAGACCACGCACGGGTCTTTGTACCGCCTGTCGTCAGAATGGGCTATCATGATGAACTCCCCCGTCGTGGGGCAGCGCAACACCTTCGGACGCTCGCCGATGCGCATAGGACCAAGCCGTCCGTCCTTCTGCACAGGCAGGGCGATGCGCTCAAACTGCCAGTCCGCAAGGTTGTCTGACGAATAGCAACTGAAGCCATTGAAAACATTGGCACTGTCGGTCTTACTCTCTCCGAACATGTAGTAACGCCCGTTGTCATGGATGATGTTCACGCCATGCGCATTGACTATGCTGTCGCGTTGGTCATACCATGGCACGCCGTTGACCACCACCGCCTTCTGCGCAAACGATGCGACAGCTGCCGCAAACATACAGGCAAGGATATAGATTTTTCTTTTCATATTGATAGTTTACTTTATGCAAAGATAGCGAATTTCCATGAATTATCGGATGATTTCTGCAAGATTGATGTATAAAAAAGTGATAAATTTAGATATATCGCCGCTGTTTTCATGCCTACTTTATAGGCTATTATAGTCTGTATAACAGTTTTTTACCATTGGTACACAACTTTGTGGTCCACAAAGTTGTGTACCAAGATATTTTTTTGTATCTTTGCATAAGATAAGCTGCACCTCGGCAGTTTTGAGCAAGCTCAACTGCACTCGGTTTGCATTATCTTTGCCACAAAACGAAACAACATTACAAGAAACATGACCAAAGTTTTTGTCTATGGAATGTCGGTAGATGGGGATAATTTCACCGACAGGAAAAAGGAAACGGCACGATTGAAACTAAACTTCGAGAATGGCATCAACACCATATTGATTTCACCGCGCCGTATGGGAAAGACCTCGGTCGTAAAGAAAGCCATTGGTGAACTGGAAGGCAACGATGATGTCATGACGGTTTATATGGACATTTACGATTGCAGGAGCGAGTATGATTTCTACAACAAGTTTGCTGCGAGTGTCATACAGCAGACCGCAGGACGCATTGAGCAATGGGTAGATAACGCAAGGGAGTTTCTGTCACGCCTGTCACCGAAAATATCGTTCAGCACAGACCCAATGAGTGAATATTCGCTGTCGTTGGGCATCACCCCTGCGACACATTCGCCTGAAGAGATTCTTAATCTGCCTGAAATTATCGCACGGAAGAAAGGTAAAAGCATTGTCATCTGCATTGACGAGTTCCAGCAGATTGGGGAGATGACCGACTCGCTAAGCATACAGAAACGGTTGCGAGGAGTATGGCAGCACCAGCAAAACTGTGCCTATTGCCTGTCTGGCAGCAAGAAGCATTTGATGATGAACCTGTTCCAAAACAAGCGCATGCCTTTCTATATGTTCGGAGAGACTATGCTGCTTGAGCGTATCCCGACAAGCGACTGGACGGAATACATACAGGGACGCTTCGAGAGCAAAGGAAAGAGAATCAGTGAAAAATTGTGTGCGCTAATCTGTGATACCACAGAGAATTATTCCTCCTATGTCCAGCAGTTGGCATGGAATGTCTTTGCCGAGACTGAGGATGTCGCCACCGAGCAGAACTTTGACGACGGCAAGGACGCACTTATAGCGCAATACAGCGCATTCTGCCAACAGACGATACAGGGATTGAGCACATACCAGCTGAATTTCATGCGGGCTATCTTGTCCGGAGTCCATTCCGGATTTGGCAGCAAAAAGATTATGGAGGAATACAATCTTGGCAGCAAATCAAATGTCACAAGGATTCAGGATGTGCTGATTGAGAAAGAAATCATTGAGAAGCGCAAGGACGGACTGTTCTTTGCTGACCCTATATTCGCCATTTGGTTTGGCAGAGAGTCGCATGTAGGTATGCGAAGGTAGTGCGCAATCCACTTTCCATGCAGGCATGCCGTGAGAAGCGAAACGTCTTTGGGGATTGTCAAAGCCATAATGCACCAAAAGGAGACTTTTCATAAAAATGAGAAGCCTCCTTTTTGATTATTATTATCCGATACAATTATTCTCTATTGAGATACCCCCATTTATACCCCAATAAAATTTGGAACCGCTCGTCAAATGTTGTACCTTTGCATCGTAATCGGAAACAATACTGATTACTGTGTTCTTTGACATATTTACCATAATTTATATATAGGAATCTTATTGTTTTTGCACCTGTTTTCTTACGACACCTTTTAATGTACCACCTTGTCACTCGAGAGCCTTGTCAATGGCAGAACTTATCTCATCGGCGCGGTAGCCGGTGCGTTTATAGACGTAGCGACCGGTCTTGTCGATGACGAGATAGGACGGCCAGCCGGTGAAGCCGAACTTTGAGAACAGTTCATGCGACTGCTTCGGAGTCATGCGGTAGTGATCACCGTCCATGCCGCTCGCCATGTTGCGCCAAATGTCTTCTGGCGATTTGTCGTCTGTCAGGTAAATGAATTTCACACCCTTATCCTTGTATTTCGCCTTCATTCCGCTGCTGTCAAACTGCTTTATGGCATGGCGGCATGGACCGCACCATGTGCCCCAGAAGTCCACCATAATGGCTTTTCCTTCGTATGTCTTGCAGACATCGGCGAGGAAGTGCTCGCCGTCGGTTGATGGCGTCTCGTAGATAGTGAAATTGTTTCCCTTCTTGCGCTCCTCCAATATTTGGCGGAGCTTCTCATTCTTCACTGTATAATATTCGCGTATCACAGGATTACTGAGTTTCGCCAGCATCTCGTCGGTCAGAGGTGTGTCAGTCTCCATCGCACGGCTTGCCTCTGCGGCTTCTATGCCTTCAAACAACGGACCTTTATCTGTGCCCAAATGTGTTATGCGATATTCATTCACATACTGTTTTATTTTAGCGTTAAGAGCCTCAATTTCTTCGGAGGCAATAGTCTCGCCGACCTTTTGCTTCTCATTTATCGGCTCTGACAACTTTTTCATTCTTTCCACAAATAACGAATCGGAGAAATGAGCAAACTCAAAAGAGTTTATCACACTGTCGAACTCTCCGCTATATGCAATCATCATGTTGTTGGTGTCCAGTTCCTTGTGCATCAGGATATTCTCGTTGCCCATCCTTGCACCTTGCCCTATATATGGGGCAGCATATTGCACAGTTTGTATTGCGGAAGCGTACTCATGCAGTCTTACCACCTGCTTGGCACGCTCACCAATGCGCAGTGTGTCAATGGCTTTCATTTTCTTCTCCGTCCAATCTTTCCGCTGCTTCAGGAACTCCTCCACACTGATTGTCTGCCCTTTCTTAGGGCGTGGCATACGGTTCCATATCACCATACGCGCCTCAGGGGTAGTGATTCCATTGTTGACATCCGCCAGCGGCCCTTGACAGTGCAGCCTGTTAAGATCCGGAACGGTGGCACGGTTTCTCACATTCACATACCGGCTTCCGCCCATGCGGTGAGTGTTTTCCGTCAGGTCGAGTGTCACACGGCATGTGTCACCCTCCGTCAGCACAAGTATGCCGTACCAGTTGCCTATGTGCACATACACACCTTGGTGGGTGGCGTACATAGGCACATCAACGCTAAATGAGCCGTCGGGCGCGATGTCGGTGTAAAAATCCTTTCCGTTCGAGTTTATGGCAGAGCGCGAGGAACCTTCTATCTTCATATTCATTTCCGGACGGTAGCCTATGATGCGTCCCGCCAATGTGCCTTTTCCGCTGCGCCATTCGGGCATTGCGAGCGGCTCTTTGCTCTCGGTAATGTCTTTATATTCTGTGATTTTCCCTTTATTCCTCTTGTCGGTGGATATGCCCCAAATCTGGAAATCCCCTTTCGCCGTGCCTTCAAGGAAATCAAACTCGCTCACTTTAGGGTCAATCGGTTCAAACACAAGTGCAAACTTCCTTGTGCCTGTCGAATCGACTTTCTCCCGCTCATTCGGTTTCAGGTTCTGCGTTCCTTTCAGCACATATTTCTTTCCGTCAGCCTGCAGCCAGCTCCCTTTGGCTATTATGAACCACCAACCCGGATTCGAATAGTATGTGCAGCGCATCACAGTGGCAGTGTCACTCAGTTCCAATTGGTCTATTTGCAACTGCGGAGTTGTTGACACATCACACCATGGGTTCTTCACCACTTTCACTTTTGCATTTAGCTGTGTCGTCACAGCTATCATTGCGATTAACAACAATAAGATTTTTCTCATAATCTGGTAGTTATATTTAGGTTTGTAATACAAAAGAGGCATCTAAACCTCTTTTGACAGCAAATGTTTTTCCGTAGCAACACATTTCACATTATCTCTTTTTCCTCAGCAATTCACGCACCTCCATAAGTGCGAACCCAAGGAGGTTTTCCCCTTTCCACAGGCGAGGGTCGCAGGCATCAGGATTCTTGGCTTCAAGACCGATGCCCCAAATCTTATCGTAAGGACTTGCCTCTACGAGGACTTTGTCACCGGTGGAGAGAAGAAAGTCGCGGAGTTTCGGATTCTGTCCGAATTTATGGAGGTTGCCATTCACAACAACTTGTGACTTCTTCATGTCCCAAAGACGGGCATCGAAATCCCTGACCATACGTCCAAGTTTCTTTATTTCCCGTGGGTCGTCAGTGGCAAGAATCCGTTCGCGTGTCTCCGTGTCACCCATAAGGCGTGCCTTTTCCGACATCATATACTGCTCTGTGGAGGAGTACATCTGACCGTCAACCTCAAACTTGCATGGATACCACTGGCTGAAACACGCCTTTGTCACGACATGAGGAGCAGAGAGGTGTCCCCAAAAGAATAGGTATTCGTGAATACATGAACTTGAAATGAGGTCTTCTTATATCATAATGTTACCGTATGGATTTGATTCGTTGTGATTATGACGCAAAAATACTGCATTTTTCTGACATATCAAAATTTTATCAGAGAAATATGCCGCATCATGCAAAAAGTCTATAATAATATTCCTTCACCAGCTGCGGTGAAGGTACTCACGCTCGGAAAACTCAAATAAAATTTGGTTTTCTCTCGACTTATTCGTACCTTTGTCCAAAGTTATGAAAACATTTGGGGCATGAACAGAAAAACAAACAGAAAGGCTATAATAATCGGAGCCACTTCCGGCATTGGCATGGAGGTGGCAAAACTGTTAGCACTGCAAGGTTGGGAAATAGGTGTTGCCGGACGACGCATTGAGCGGTTACGGCGGCTGCAGCAGGAAAACCCTCAGATTATGGCGATAAAGGAAATCGACATCACTAATGAGGACGCACCAAAGAAGTTGGAGGAACTTATCGCAGAATTGGGAGGTATGAACCTTTATTTCCACAGTTCTGGCATAGGATACCAAAATGTTGCGCTTGATGCCGACAAGGAAATGGCAATCGTTGCCACGAATGGTATGGGCTTCACGCGTATGGTGACCGTGGCATTTAACTATTTTGCCGCTCATCCTGAACAAAAAGGACATATCTCCGTGATAAGCAGCATCGCCGGAACAAAAGGACTTGGTGCATCCCCTGCCTATTCTTCCACAAAGCGTTTCCAAAGTCATTACATGGAATGTCTCGAGCAACTGGCGCATATCCGTGGGCTTGACATTGCATTCACCGACATACGTCCGGGCTTTGTCACCACGGAACTTATTGAAGGATGCAACTATCCCATGCTGATGGATGCAACGAAGGTGGCACGGAAGATTATCTCCGCAATAAAGAAGAAAAAGCACAGCGTAGTAATTGATTGGCGTTACCGCATCCTTGTCTTCCTGTGGCAGCTTGTCCCGGGGTGGCTGTGGAGGCGATTGAAGATAAAGAGTTGACGTTATGTTAATAAAAAATGTCCGTAATTTCTTTGTACAATGAAATAAAAAGGCTATCTTTGCATAAGATAAGCTACACCTCAGCAAACTCTATTGCTTTATCCTTTTACAAAAAAATATAATTCTTAGACGCTTATGGCACCATTCGTTGAAGAGGCAAAATACATTAATCCGTATACTGATTTCGGTTTTAAATTTCTATTTGGCACAGAATGCAACAAGGAATTTCTCATAGAATTCCTTAACGCACTGCTGCCTATGGATCAAAAAATACAAGACATTACATACCTTAATCCCGAACAACTTGGCGATACAGCAGCAGAAAGAAAATCAGTCTTTGATGTTTACTGTCACTGCGATGACGGAAGCTATGTTATTGTGGAGATGCAAAGAGCGCCACAAGTGTTCTTCAAGGACAGGTGTGTCTACTACTCATCCTTCCCTATACGCCACCAAGGAAAGAAAAGTCAGTGGGACTATAAGCTGTCCGCCGTCTATACAGTCGGTGTGCTTGACTTTAAGTTTGATGACGATGAGGAATACTACCATCATGAAGTGCAACTGGTTGACAAGGCTACGGGCGAGGTGTTTTATGACAAACTGACATATGTCTTCCTTGAAATGCCTAAGTTCAAGAAGGAAATCAACGAATGTGAGACTATCATGGACAAGTGGCTTTTTGTCCTGAAGAACATGGCACGCCTGCTTGACCGTCCTATAGAACTGCAAGAGCGCGTCTTTGAACGCCTCTTCCGCACGGCAGAGATTGCCAAGATGTCACACGAAGAACTTTTCAGTTACGAAGAGAGTTTGAAGAACTACCGTGACTGGAGAAGCACTCTTGACAAAGCCGCGGATGAAGGGCATTCCATAGGACTTGCCATAGGACTTGAGAAGGGATTTGAAAAAGGAAGAGCAGAAGGGCTTGAAAAAGGACGTGAAGAAGGAAGAGCGGAAGGAATTGCAGAAGGAATGCGCGCCACAGCCATTAGAATGCTGTCATTGGGTCTTGACCATGAAACAATATCAAAAGTATCAAGACTAACAATTGAAGAAATAAAAACATTAGACAAACAAACAACAATTATACAAGTTTGCAACAAAGGGTAATTATTGGAGGCAGAATCTCTAATAATTATCCTTTATACATCATCTAACCCATGGAACAGAAAATGAACCAAGAAGAACAAATACTCATAAGAATCACAGGTCAGGACCGTCCCGGACTCACAGCGTCGGTCATGGGAATATTGGCAAAATATGGTGCACAAATCCTCGACATCGGACAGGCTGACATCCATAGCACACTGTCACTCGGAATCCTTATCAGGACTGATGAGACACTTTCCGGACAGGTGATGAAGGAACTGCTCTTCAAGGCAACAGAACTGAACGTGAACATCAGATTCTCACCTGTCACCGATGAGGAATATGAGGATTGGGTAGGCAGACAGGGAAAGAACCGATACATCCTCACACTTGTCGGCAGACAGCTCACAGCACGACAGATAGAGGCCGCTGCAAAAGTAATTGCCGGACAAGGGCTGAACATAGACTCTATACTGCGCCTTTCGGGACGTGTGAGCATGAAAACACCATGCAAGAACTCTCGTGCCTGCATAGAGTTCTCACTCCGCGGCACACCAAAAGACCGTTCTGCCATGCAAGGCGAACTGATGCAACTCTCAGCAGACATGGAAATAGACTTCTCCTTCCAGCATGATGACATGTACCGCCGAATGCGCCGACTGATATGCTTCGACATGGACTCCACTCTCATACAGACAGAGTGCATCGATGAACTTGCAGCGCGTGCAGGCGTTGGCGACAAAGTAAAGGAAATCACCGAGCGTGCCATGCGTGGCGAGATAGACTTCAAAGAGAGTTTCACCGAGCGTGTGGCTCTGCTCAAAGGTCTTGACGCATCAGTGATGCAGGATATTGCCGACAACCTCCCTATTACAGAAGGTGTGGACCGCCTTATGTCTGTCCTGAAGCGTTGTGGCTACAAGATTGCCATACTCAGCGGAGGATTCACATTCTTCGGGGAACATCTGCAAAGACGCTATGGCATCGACTATGTCTATGCCAACGAACTTGAAATCGGCAGTGACGGAAAACTCACAGGCCGTTATGTCGGCGAGATTGTCGACGGTCATCGCAAAGCAGAGCTTCTGCGCCTTATAGCACAGGTGGAAAAGGTGAACATCGCACAGACCATCGCTGTCGGCGACGGAGCCAACGACCTTCCGATGCTCAGTGAGGCAGGTCTCGGCATTGCTTTCCATGCCAAGCCGCGTGTTGTGGCAAACGCAAAACAGAGCATCAACACCATAGGCATCGATGGCGTGCTCTATTTCCTCGGATTCAAAGACAGCTATCTGGGTGAATAATACTTGTTGCCGGAAACAAACAACATTTCCGGTCGACTCTCACACCTAAATTTATTACAATATGAATCAGGGTGTACCGTTGATGAAATAATCACGGTACACCCTGATTTCATTTATTGTCAATCACTATTACTTTACAATTTCCTTGACAATGCTTCCGTCAGAGAACTTGATAATGTTCAAACCTTTCTTTGGAGATGTCAGACGGCTACCGTCAGCACTGTAGCGCGCCACTTCCTTGACATCAGCACTGTTTCCTGCAATGTTCTCAATGCCTGTAGTAGTGGCATCCTTAACAGCAGCAGTCTCTGTGTTTGTCACCCACAGTTTGTCATAGAGATTCTCATTGGCAGGCTTACGGCTTATGAATGCCACAATGTGCATTTTATCCTTGTCCCATGTGCTGTTGAGAGTGGTACTGTAAGTTTTCTCATACTTGCCACCGTTCATCTGAATATCATCACCATAAGGATGAGTCAAGACCTTGCGCAGTACGTTGTCATGAGTAAAGTTGGTAATCCACCTGCCCTGATTGAGCTGCTTTGAAACAAGACCATCCTCTGTAAGATAAACAGTCAGAGCAGCATTGTTGCCAACAAACTGTGTGAATGTTTCAAGAGTCTCTCCCGATACTGTTATGTCAAGCTTACGTGTTGCCTCATCGTATTTTGCATCAAGTTTGATCGAAGCAAGCGCAGGAATCTCATTTGTGTAGTCAATAATAGAACTGAGATATTCCACAGCATAGTCGGTATAACTTGGGTCAAAACCAAGACCTATCGCCAAAGCGTCTTCTCCCGGCAGAAGCACACGGTTGAAAGAAGCACTTGGGAAGCCCATTGTCTGGAATCCGGCAATATAGCCGCCTTCCGTTATAGTGTACATGTCTTTTTGCTGGTCACTCATGTCTCCGTGTACGGAAACCCATGCTATGTCGTTACGTGTGGTGACAAGTTTCTCAAGAACATTGATACCAAGTGGACAGTATGTACAATACTGTGATGTGAAGTGCTCCACAAGCTGTTTTTGGCGTGGCAGGCTCTCTACATACACATTGAATGGCACAGCAACTGTATTTCCTGTTGTTACAGCCTCACCATTAATTTCTTTAACATAAAGTGAGACATTATGCTCTCCAACTGTTGCGTCGGCAGGAATGTCCAGCATTCCCTCGAAAGACATGGCACCGCCTTCGAAAGCCGGATTGGCATTTGGGATTATCTCAACTTCCTTGCCGTCAAGAGCAACTCCCAAAGTGAAACTTGCCGGAAGTTCTTTGCCTTCGCTAAATATGGTGGCTGTGTAAGAAAGCTGCTTGCCAGGCTTGACAAACGGTACAGAATACATATTGCCAAGCTGAAGATCATAAAGCGGGAAGCCTCCCTCTTTCTCGACTATACACTGCACACTGAGATTACCATAGCTCTCAGCACCTATGTCATACCAGCCTGTTCCCTGACCCAAGTTGCCATATACGAATGTCGACTGGATTGCAGTTCCGGCAGGCACGAAAGACAATGGGAAACAGGCATCATCATAATACTGTCCGTTATTGGTGTTGACCTGAGTGTACTCAAATCCGACAAAGTACGCCTCCACTCCCTTCGCATCAATGGCATAAGGAGTTGTCAGCTCAACAGTGTTCCAGCCTGCCACAGTAGTCTCCACATCCTGAGAAACAAGAGCAGCACCCACACTACCGTCCGGATAGTACGGATAGATGAACACACGTGAAGCACCTACCGGACAGCAAAGACCGAAACGGATGCTCTTAATCGTTGCACCGTTGAACTTGCTGCCTTCTGTGATTGGCAGATATGTTGCCGCGATCAATTTTCCCGGATACCTTGGAAGTCCTATACCCGCTGTTGCAATGTCATCTGTGGCATAGTTTCCGTATATCATCTCGTTGTCAGCAAGCTGAACCTTTTTCGGAGCTTTCTTCTTGCCGGGCATCTCGGCTTTCATCGCCACTCCTTTTTGTCTCTCGACGATTCCGACTTCAGCCTTCATAGCCTTGAATCCGGAAACCTTCTGCGCGCTTACACCGCCTGCCATAAGCAGGACTGCAGCCAATGCAAGTAAAGTTTTTCTCATGGTCATTTCCTTTCTTTTATAAAATTAATGGATTAGTATATATCAGCATTTATTTCACAACCTTTTTCATGCCGACACGCTTGCCGTCCTTCACAGCCTCCAGCAAGTATGTTCCTGAAGCAAGACCCTGCACAACGGTCTTGTCAGCACCCTTGACAACAGTCTTTCCTGTGATGTCGTATACATTAAAAGACGCAGTTCCGTCAGCTGCAACACCACTGATAGCGGTATTGTCACCATAGATGCAGTTAACAGTCACCTCAGGACCATAAGCCTTGAAAGCATACTTGAAGTTCGGGAAATTTCCGCTTCTTGTCATGACTTTGAGCTTAACAGCGATGGTGGCGGTACCGTACTTTCCCTCTCCTGCCGGAATCCACTCTGTCGCGAGTTCCTTTTTAGCATTTGCCGCAATATTGCCGTTACCTGTTGTAAATGATCCTGTCACACCGGAGACACACTCCTGTGGGAAGCAAACCTGAAAACTGCCGTTTGGAAGGTTCTTTACAGATACTTCCGCAGCTAAATAAGCCTCAGCATTGGTTGTATTCTCCACCGACAGACCTGTGGAAATAAAGAACCCTTCACCAAATGGGTCTTCTGTGATTTCGGAAACATTGATTGTGCCTCCATTCGCAACCGGATTTCCGTTTGCATCCACAAAGCGGAAAGTGTTGTCAACCTCCTGTGCCTGCATGCCTGCTGCCATGACAGACAAGAGCACTGTAATAACGAATTTCAGTTTCTTTCTCATTATTGTTTTGATTATTCAGCCGGCTGTTCCGGCTCATTGTTTATCAGTTTTGTTTTCGTAACCTGCTGCACGCCGTTATCATTATAGATAAAAGCTACCACAGCCATATTCTCTGGTTTCCATGAGCTGTCTATCGTTGCTGTCCTGCTGACACTGCGCACCTCGCCTTCTGCAAGATTGAACTCTTCACCCCATGTGCTGTTCACAGCCATGCGGAACACATGGTTATGGACATAGGATGCATTTGCAGAGCCGTCAGGCATAAGCTGCATGGCAACGATGCCGTCCTCCACAAGCCATATCTGCAGTTTTCCGTCAACCTTCTCCGCACCAAACGCACTGACATCAACAGTGAGCTCACGCGATGTCTCAGCATACGAGCAAGCGGCTTCGATAGAAACAATCGAAGTCTGCTGTATCTGCTCATATACAGCCGTCTGCCACTGGTCACTTGTATATGTGCCGCCGACACGTCCGACACGCCCTGCCGGCAGTGATGGCGAACCTGCAGCAGCATAGTACTCATCGCCTGTGGCTGTGCGCAGACCTGTCACCTTACCATTGGAGTTCACTGCCAGCGGACCGCCATGTATTCCAACGGCAATGACATTATCCTCGCCATACTGCTCCTGCAACTGTGCTATAACATCTGCCGCATTAGGACAGTTGATGCACCGCTGTCCCGTGAAATCTTCAAGAAGGACACATCGCTTGACCTCTGCCGGCTTTACATATATCAGTCTGTCATTCTCACCCACCGTGTCGCAAGACACAACGGAGAAGCAGACAGCACAGAACATTGCATATAATATATTCTTCATTTTCATCGCTTATCAGAAGTTATAGTTGTAGGAAATGGTGACACCCCTGCTTGCCGGGACATAACGGCATACTCCTCCCGAGCAGTTGAAGCCTTCACGCGTACGCCCGTAACCTAACTGTATGCGGTGTGAGTTCTTGTTGAAGGTTAGCGAGCCTTGGTAGTAATGGATGTTTGTCTCCCCACAGTTATACTCGTCAGAGACACTTATCATCCAGTTTGGCAGCAGCGACAATTCCAGCAGACCGAACATCCAGTCGCCAAGGTCTTCAGCAGTACTCAGGTATTGCGCCTCGGCACGCAACGTCATCTTCTTGTTTATCTTGTACTTTCCCTCTGCCACAAAGATGTCGGAATGAATCATGCCTCCTTCACCCTCTACCGCTGTCTTGTTGTAGAACTGGTTCATGTACATGAGATTGAGCGTGAACGCACGTGAGAGTTTCTTCTCTATCTGCATGTTCAAGTCCTGATAGTAAGTGTCAGAGCCCCATTTCCAGAACGACGACTCATATCCGTCACTGCCTGCAGCTCCTGTGCCGCTGACAGTGCGGTTGATAGAGCGGATGTACGAGAAGTTGAGCTTCACGTTAGTTCCGTACTTGCCGCCTAACAGTGTCTTGCGCTTGAACTTGTAGCCCATTGTCGCCTGATACGCCCATTCACCATTCGGACGCGTGGCATAAGGATAGAGTGCTGCAAGAGCGTAGGTGTGGTCCATGGCAAAGGCCGGAAGATGGTTGATGGTCGATGACAGTCCGTGCTCTGAGCGCGTACTGTTGAAAGACATATTGTCACTGCGCTTTGCCTGCAACAGCAGGCTCATGCCACTCTTCGAATAAGACGCGGAGAGCATCGCTACATGGCCGTTACGGTATATATAGCCGTTATCGAACGTAGGGTCCTGCGACTTCTGAGCATACTCGGCAAGCAGGCGCAGACCGCCATGCTGCAGCATTGCTCTTACGTCAAAGGCATTGACGTTGCGCGGAAGGTTGAGCTTATGGGTCGCGTCAACCATAATGTCGTCCTTGCCCTCGTGCTTGTTCACAAACGATGCTCCAAGCATAAGGTATGTGGACTTGTCACGCAACGGCTTTATCCACTCGTCCAGATTAATCTCCACATCACCTCCGGAGACAAGAGCGTCATTGTAGCTCCAGTAGTTGCGCTGGACTCCGGTCAGAGCTTTCAGGGTCACGCCACGAAGAGGCCTGACCACTGCCCTCCCGCCTAAGAGCGAGTTGTCTATGCCAAGACTGCGCTCCTCGTAGGTACGGAGAATGAATCCTGAACCGAACTGCTCATAGAAATTGCCCAATGTCAGTTCAAAGTTTTCTGTATGCAGCTTCGCATAGATGTTGCCAAGTCCCCAACCCTTGAAATCCGGCTCGAATCCCGGCAGCGGATGCTCCAGATACTCAAGCCTCAGCCCTGCATCGACATACTTGCTCTGCAGGTTCACATCGGCATAAGTGTTGGTAAGCAGGTCACCTTCATACTTGCTGGTGCCTATCTTCTCGTCATCCTGAGGTATAAGGATATCGCTCTGTATGCTTCCCGTGACAATAACCTTCTTGTCACGGTTCTCCTGCGCCATGGATGCAACCGAGAAGCATACGGCAGCAATGAGTAATATGCTTCTTGTGTACAGTCTCATCAGTATTGTTTTTCTGTGTTTCAGGGTTCTCATTTGCCTACAAGCTCCCTCACCTTCTCAATGAGTTCAGCCTCTGCACCGTCCGTGTAGCCGTTATGCTTGTACACTATATTGCCCTTGCCGTCCACTATCAGTGTGTATGGAATCATCTGTATTCCAAGCGCACGCTTCAAGTCGCCGTTAGGGTCAAGCAGCACTTCGTAGGGCCATCCGTTCTCATCCACAAGAGGCTTTACCTTATGAATGTTCTGTGCCTGGTCGATGGAGACGGCAATGAGCTTCACACCGGTCTCCTCCTGCCATTCCTCATACACTTCGTTGATGGCTTTCAGCTCACGGTTGCATGGCTTGCACCATGTGGCGAAGAAGTCAATGATAAACGGCTTGCCGTTGTTTGACAGAGTGTCTGTCCTGACAGTCTTTCCGTCCATGCTTTTCAAGGTTACGGCAGGGAGCTGGGCAGCCACTTCGCCAATCATGCCTGCCAATAGCAAAACTGTTGCGAGAATAATTCTTTTCATCATGCTTTCGTTAAAAGAAACATCCACAGGCGGCATGTATTGCAGCATGCCGCCTGCGTGTTTGTCCGTCAGAATAATAAGATTATTTTTTTACTTGATGACCTTACGGGTTGACACTTTGCCGTTTTTCACAGTCTTGACCACATACACGCCCTTGTTGCGTGCTGCACCGCCGGTGACAGCCTTGCCTGTGAGGTCGTACATGGAAGTCACACTCTCGCCGTTCTCTGTCTCAGGAGCGTCGATGGCTGTTCCTTCTGCTGTCGTGTCGATGATATAGCTCTCGAAATCCCCTGTGCCTGTAACACCGAAACCGATTATGTATTTTCCGTCAGGAGTGATGTCCACCGGAGTGTTTGCCATAAGGTCGTACTCCTCAAGCGCCTGCAGTTTGCATACATTGCGGAGCAGTTCCGGCTGGCTTTCGCCTGCTTTCCATATCAGTCCCTCGCGACCTATCATTCCATAAGCAGATGTATAGCCAAGCATTGTGCCGTCATTGGTTATACGGCTTGTCTCCACAGTCTGGTTTGCCTCAATGCCTTCAGTACCGTCAATGACAGCAATCTCAAGCTGCCTTGTCTCAAGGTTAAAGCGTGCCATGCGCATCTCACTGTAATCCCAGTCGCCGCCCCACAGCTCAACCTGAAGCGCAATCCACTTGCCGTTTGCGCTAATGCCGGTAGGGAAGAACAGTGTATAAGGACGCTCTGCCGTATATTCCATACCATCGTTAAAGTAGTCCTTGCACACCATGTCCAGAACATACTTGCCGTCATCGCCAAGCTGCCAGACTATAAGAGGATAAGTGGCCATGTTGTCAACGACAAATCCCATGACAGTCTTGCCGTCGGCAGAGATGTCAATAGCCTGTGTGCCGTTCACCTCGAAACCTATCTCTTCCATGGTCGGTTCAGGAAGAAGCACAAGTTCGCGATTTTTCCAAACACAGGCGTGGGAAACGTATGCCTCATTGAACACACATCCGGCAACAACAGTGCCGTCAGCATTTATGTTTCTTGCCAGCGACATCGGATAGCCTTCTGCCATAGGAAGCCTTACAATATTGCCATCGATGCTGAATGTTGCGCCTTCATCACCTGTACTTACAGACGCCACACCATTGTCGGCAACACCTTCGGCAGAACCCTCCGGAAGGTTTTCGGCGTCCTCGACAACCTTGTCATTCTGCCAGTCCCATATAAAAGAGCTGTAAGCTTCTGAGTTTCCTGACACATACTTGCCATTGTCTGATATGGCAAGTACCTGGTAGCCACCGGGGAGAATCTTTATTGTTTGTGAAGAAACCATTGTCGCAAACAACACCGCGACAGACAAAGTAAAGATTTTTTTCATAAAGAATAGTTTTAATTAAATATTTTAAGTTGCTTTTTTATCCTAATCTGTAAGTTTAAACGACATTTGTCTTACAAAACATCTCTTTCTGTAACTTTTTGCAAAAGTAAACTTTTTTTTCGGGGGGGGGGATTTTTTTTGCATATTTTTACGCCTAATTAACATTTCACTCTGCATCAAAAATACTGATTAAGCAAAATTAACACAACTTTGTGAACTGGTAACCATTCAGCGTACAAATTCATCCCAACCACAGCACCGTGAAACGGTAACTCTATTCCTAACCGCCTATGGAGCGAAGCGACATGGGCGGTGCCTCAGTATATCATCCTGCACCGTAAGACGATGCCTCATGATTGGTTTTCCCGCATTTCATAACTGTGAGAATGTGCTATGCATGAGGGACCGTTTCACGGTGCAAGTTTGTGTTGCGAGTGCCGTGCATGTCGCTTCGCTCCATACACGGTTAACGAAGAGTCACCGTTTCAGGGTGCTTAAAGACAAGCGGTTTGGCAACACCGAATAGTTACGTGGGCTGCAAAGTTTGTGCACCATAATAAAATTACTGTTGTCCGGTAAAAAAACAATGACAGGCAGTAAAGCTCTTGTATATCACCATCTTATGAGTTTTTTCTTCAAAAGGGGCTTGTCTTGGGAACCGCTAACGCGGTTCTCTGCCCGGAAACATCCGGACATTGCGTACACAATCAGAGATGCATTTGCGTTTTACCGGACACCAACATATACAATTAAAGCCGTCTGACGGGTATTCCGTCAGACGGCTTTAATTGTATATGTTCAGAAAAAACTGAGAATAATCAGCTATCCCACATCGTTTGCCGGGACTTAACTATCGCAACACGAAACCGGCATAAGGGCTTGTTCCCTACTGCCGGCAAATCTTCTTGCCGTTCGTGATTACGATTCCCTTATAATCCGGAGCCACTCGCCTGCCTGTGAGGTCATAGGTTGCGGAAGCGGAAGCAGTGGCAGTGGTGATGTCGACATTGCTGATGCCGGCAGTGCTTTTCTCAATGACATTGAATTTTGTTATCCTTCCGGCAATGCTGCCCCAGTTGTTCTTGCAGCAGAGCAGGTGGACATAGGAGCCATTGGGAAATGCCAACTGACCGGTCTTGCTGTTGATGGCAGTGGCGAAGTCTATTGTCATCTCACCACTCTCAGGAATGGTCTGCACTATCTCCACGAAATCGGGACTCTCTGAACCGTCAGGGTTGTCCTCGGGACGGTTGAAAAGGAAGCGAAGGTTCATGCCTGCATCTCCCTTTACGTATATTCCCGCATAAGGGGTGAGGTCGGCAAAGGCGAAATATCGCACACTTCCGGTAGATTGTCCTGCAACGACACCGCCGACACTGATGTCAGTATTGATGTTGACCACGGCATCAGGATTATCGTCGGCAGCATCAATCACAGCATCGGCACCGACACCAATCCATTTATGCCACATGTCGGCAGTGATTGCCAGCTTGTCAACCGGAGCTTTCACCAACGAATAGCGTTTGCAGAAGTTCCATATTTCCTGCGTGGTGCTCACTCCGGCGTTGATGTCCTCCGAATGCCAATGTCCCTTGCCTTCTATCTGAAGCAGCGCAATTTCTATGTCAGAGTCGTTTGTTGTCCATCGTGTGAGCGTTGCCTGAGAGTTTGGCTTGGTCTTCGGATACGGGCTTATTGTCTCCGGAGCCTCATCCATTCCCTCATACACTGCCCACCTCTTCACATGCTCGGTAATGGCGGGATAGCCTCCTGCGGCGTGGTTCATGTCGCCGGTCCACCAGAACACATTGTCACCGGTGCCATGGGTATGGATAAACGGCACACGGCGTGGTGCTGACGGTGCGCGGTTGTCAAAAGGGACACCACTGACAGGTCCGAATGCAGCCACTTCGTTGCCCATCTTCTGCATACAGACGTATGTCATCATGCCACCCAGCGAGAAGCCTGTCAGGTAGACGCGGTCAAGATTGACATTGTAACGCTCGTGCATTTTCGCAATGATTGTCCTGAAGAAATTGATGTCGCTTGTGCCGCCTGTGTCCCAAAACTTGTTAACGGCGTTAGGCAATACGACGACAAACTTCGCCGAGTCTGCGCACACGTCCCAATGGGTCTGGTTCAACTGGTAGTGCGCATCCTGGTTGGCACCGTGCAAAGAAATGACGAGAGGCGGGGTTTCCGGCAAATCCTTTGGGGCATGAACCAGCATGGTGCGGTCCTTTCCGTCAACGGTCAAGGTCTCAAGGTCCTGTGCCGTCACCGAGGATGTGTACGACAACACGGTACACAGGCAAAATAAAAAGATTTTCTTCATCTGTTGGTTTTATTTATCAGGTTGTACATGTATTGGTTTTGCTTATTGGTTATATCTGTTGTTTTCCGATGCAAATTTAATCTTTTTCCTGCAAATAATGTTTCTATGATGTTGCATAAACGTTATGTTATGTTTCATCTGCATGGTTTTCAAGGATTTCATAGGGCAAAAACAGTCTTTCTTCCAAGTTTTATCGCACAACAGCAAAATGCAACGCAAAAAAAATAAGAAAACTCACGCCTGAAAACCGCAAAATACAGCGCGTAGAAACAAATTGTGAGCAGGAAACCAAAAATATCGCATATTTCTCAACTCCGCAGTACCGACTGACAATCAACACATTAACTTGCTTTGCCATTTCTCTTGCAACAGTTTTCCTTGCCAAAGGTTACCTTTCGCCATACGATTCGTTACCTTTGGCAGTGCGGATGGTTATGAATCGCAGCGGAAAAGGCTACCTTTTTCCGCTTTTTTCGTAATAAAAAGTGGAAAAAAGCATTATCTCCCACATTTCCAAGCATTACAAACGGGATTTCCAAACGCTGTTTCCACATTATGATAAATAGAACATTGGAAAACTCATGCATAAGTTTCTCTAAATATGTCCACTACAGAGTTTACCTAAAAGTTTGCTTACCTCACTGCCAGTATGCTTTTGGATTTCCTTGCCAATTTAAATAATTCAGTTGCAAACCATTCCAATTTATGGTCGTCATTATATCTACATACATTTTCAGCCCTCTCTATTGCGAACTGAATTCTCGACGGATCACATTCATAATCGAAACCGTCCGCAATGAGACTGTCTACATATTTTTTTATACTGCATCCATAAGGCACTGATTCAATTTCCGGCAAGCTGTCATAATGATGGTAGTATAGCCAAACTTCAAAACATGGATTGCTTTGTGCAACATTCCATGCATTATAAGCTTTTATCTCATCATATGTCTTAAGGATATCTGAGTTTTGAGCAGCACAGAACTCCCTCAGAGGGGTGATTTTTCCCTCTTGTTCCCAAGTATCTGTGTCAATAACAAACCAAACTTGGTCTTTCTCCCTGCATTCCAATGAACAGATTCGGTTTTGGCCAAGAAATTTATCCTTTGCCAGTTCCATTAGTTTCAGAGGGTCTGTTCCATTCACAGAGGGTATAACAATCAATTCAAGGTTTGAAGACAAGCCGACAAAGAAATTAAAGTATTTGATTTCAGAATCTGTCCCCTCGCTTATGATGTAAATCTTACTTGCATCCTTCAACGGATCTTTTTTAGTATAATCTTTTCGTCTGGTTATCATATCACCATTTCAAGTCTGCAAGGTTTGACAAAAAGGGAATTCCACCATAACGTCCATTCAGATAACCATTCTCAATATTGGCTGTCTTATGGATGTTATAGTCGCTTAACGGATAAAGTCGTGTTGACTGGCATACATCCTTCTGGGCAAACCAAATCTCATCAGGTCTGAAAATCGTCTGGTCAAGGAGGCAGCTTTCATGAGTGGTGAATATCAGCTGTCCTTTTGCCTCAAGACTTGCTGAAATTTTACTTATAATATTCTTAATCATTATAGGATGAATGCTCCGTTCTATCTCATCAACGACAAACACTTTGTCATGTTTCAATACAGAATATAATAATGGCATATACTCTATTATGCGGCGAGTTCCGTCGGACTCCTCTATGAAATCCAATTCTACCTCCTTCCCATTGGAATCAGTATGAATAGGCTGCATCTTCTTAAGTATAAAATCCCCATTCTCAAGAACCAAATTGGAAACATCACCATTATCAGAACGGAGTGTACGGATAGTTCCCGGATTATTCTTTAGGAAAGCGGCAGCTTTTATCCATTGAGAATCTCCCTTAATATCATCTTCTGAAAGAATTTCCCTCTTAACATCAAGCTTGGTGATTCCTGTCTTTAGTTCGGGTAAGATTTGATTCACTAATGAAGCGAATTCCTTATCCACATCCAAAGTGTGTGGCAACAAGCCTGTACTCATAGAAGGCACTACAACCTGCATGTTTCTAAACCAATTGAAAGCTTCCCTTACCAAAGGAATCTCATTGGGGTAATAGTTTCCAAAAAAGGAGATAGCAAGCATGTCTGGGCGTATCATCCGCTTGGCTGTCTCTGTAAATCCTGCAAAAAAATTCACGTTGCCGGCAGCTTCTATAAACTCAGGACGAATTTCAAGTGCTTCTCCTTTGCGAGAAAAAATTATTGTATCGGATTTCTTGCCACTCAGATATAGTTCTTCATCCTGAATTCTGAGATTCTGGAAAGCGAGATGATAATAAAAGACATATCCATTGGCAAAAAACTCAATAGCCAGTTCCGAAGGACTATCCTTTCCACCAGTATCAAGTTTGAAATACAAATCGTCTCTGATTGACAGATCTCCAATCTTCTCGGAGGCAACCATCTTTCTCAATAGGGCAATACACTTAAGTAAATTACTCTTACCTGCGCCATTAGCTCCGTAGATAGCGGTCATGCGCAATGCTGTGACATAGTCGCACTGAACCTTGTGCCAGTCATGACTATGGCTTCTACTTGAAGGAAACGTGTTGAACTCCACAGCATCCTTAAAGGAGAGTATATTTTCGGCGATGAATCTTAGTAACATTGCAGTTGCGTTAAAAATCAACCACAAATATACTTATTTTTCCTGACAACAGCAAATTTTGAAGCACAAAACCCACAAACTCCGTTGATATTTAACCGAAATAGACACACAAACAGGTAATTTCAGATGTAGTATGATTACCAATGCATATCTTTTTCTAAAACAAGATGCATCTGTTTGCCTGTTAACGTACAAATAAAGATTCCCCGTCTTACAAATTACGAATCAAACCTTCTAATACATCAAAAGCCGGCAAACGGGAGTACCATTTGCCGGCTTTTGATGTATGAGTTGTCAAAGAAGGGGATTACAGGATGTCGATTACAGGGACAACGTCCTTGTCATTGTATTCGAGGTTCTCACCTGCCATACCCCAGATGAAGGTGTAGTAGTAGGTGCCTGCTGCTGCATGGATAGACCACTCCGGAGACATGATAGCCTGCTCGTTGTGGAGCCATACGTTACGAGACTCCTGCGGCTGACCCATAACGTGGTCGATGGTCTGTCCTTCAGGAAGGTTGAAATAGTAGTAAGCCTCGATACGGCGGCCGTGGGTGTGAGGAGGCATGGTGTTCCATACCGCACCCGGCTCAAGCTGTGTAAGGCCCATCTGAAGCTGGCAAGGACCTTCCTCCAGTGCGTCACGTACGATGAGTTTGTAGATTGTGCGCGCGTTAGCCTCTTCCTTTGTTCCCACAGGTCCCCAGACAGCAGCCTTGAGAGAGCCTTTGCGTCCGTCGAGGGTCACCCACTGTGTCTTGTAGTGACGGTGTGCGGTAGCGGAATTGATATAGAACTTTGCAGGGTTCTTCGGGTCTTTGGAGCGGAAGACAACGCTCTTGTTGATGTCCTTGTCCTTGCCGATGTGTCCGCGACCAACATAGAGAGCCTCCTTTGGACCGAGGACATATTCCTTGCCGTCAACGAGTACGGAGCCTGTACCCTGTCCGCAGTTGATGATGCCAAGCTCACGGTTGTAGAGGAAGTATGGCTCTTTGATTGTCTTGTCGACAGAGAGTCCGAGAGCCGGGAAGTTCTCGAGTTTGAGTTCTTTGTTCACAGGCATAGCACCGCCGAAGATGAAGCGGTCGTACTGTGAGTAAGTGAGGTTGATTTCATCGGCAGCCATAACCTTCTCCATAACGAAACGCTCGCGGAGGGTCTTGGTGTCGTAATGCTTAACATCCTCAGGATGGCAAGCTGTCTGGAAATAAACATTCTGCTGGGCAGAAGCGCCGAGTGCCATAATGGCAAGAGCGGCTGTCAAAAGAGTCTTTTTCATTTTTTATAATTTAGTTGGTATTATGTGTTGGGGAGTTGTCAGCTTTGACACTATTGACAGTTTTGACAGTTCTGTCAATAATGACAATAGTGTCAGTAATGTCAATAATGCCAGAACTGACAAACATTTATTTCTTGTTTATACGCATATAGTTCCATGCAACGAGGGCGAGAGTGAGGGCTGTAAGGATTGCCGCACCGATATAACCGAGGAACTTGTTGCAGGCATAGATAAGCATTGACAGTGGGCTTGACGCGAAGTCAAGAGCACCTGCCTGGAAGCCCTGCGGTACTGCCACGGATGCATCCTCAGGATGAGCCATAGCAACAGAATGAGCCGCTGAGGTGAAATCGCCTGCCATCCATGTGACGAAATAGAGTCCTATGCCTACGACTACAAGTCCTACGATGAATGAGCGGAGGACATTGCCATTGGTGTATGGGAGTATCATCACGAACACATAAAACATTCCGGCGAGTGATGCCAATGGCAGGAACTGGTTGCCCGGAAGGACAACGGCAAGGACGAGGGTCACAGGGATGAGGAGGAGTGATACCACGAGGGTTGTAGGATGACCGATGACAAGTGCCGGTGACATACCGATGTAGAGCTCCTTGTCTGCTCCGAACTTCTTTGCAATGAGTTCACGTGTGGCGTCGGAGATTGGCTTCAGACCTTCGATGAAGAGTGATGTGATGCGTGGGATAAGCTCCATAACGGCACCCATCTTGATGCCAAGTCCCAAAGTTGCAGGGATATTGTCGACAACCTCGTTCCAATCCTTGCAGGCAAGGCAACCGATGATTATACCGATAATGACACCGAGGAAGAGCGGCTCACCGAAGAGTCCGAATTTCTTCTTCATGCCTTCGGAATCGATGTTCACCTTGTTGATGCCCGGCACATAGTCAAGACCTTTGTTGATGACAACGGCGAAAGGCATGAAGCCCTGGCAGAATGGCTGCGGTATGGAGATACCTTCCATGCCGGGATAGAACTTCTGGAATTTCTTTGCTGTGAGGTCAGCAAGCACAAGTGTGATGATGTAGCAGATGATTGCTGCAAAGAAGCCCCATGCGATTGAGTCGGTCATGAAATAGACGACTGCACCGATGAAAGCGAAGTGCCAATAGTTCCAAAGGTCGATGTTCACGGTGCGTGTGCATCCAAGAAGGAGGAGCACAAGGTTCACACCGAGACAAACAGGTATGATGAACGAGCCTACGAGAGTGTTGTAGGCTACAGAGGCAGCAGCAGGCCAACCCATATCGAACACTTGGAGCTCAAGCCCATAGATTTCCACCACCTTGCCGAGGGCAGGACCAAGGCTTGAGGTGAGGAGGGCGGTGATAACTGAGAGTCCTACGAAACCGACTCCGACATAAAGGCCGCTTTTCAGAGCCTTGGAGAACTTGATACCGATGCATACGCCAAGGATGGTGAAGATGACAGGCATCATCACCGCTGCGCCAAGACCGATAATGTAAGAGAATACTGATTCCATAAAATATAGATGTAGTTTTGTTTGTTAGTTGCAAATGTCTGAATCCGATGCCTTATGCTTGGCAGCGACAGCTTTCCACTTGCATGGAAATGTTATTTTATCTCTACTTTCACAGGGTTATTGAGAGCCTTTCTCCAATCCTTAAGGTAAGAGAACCACTCGTCCTTGCCTGAGAATCCGAAGGATTCCATGTCACAGGTCACTGTGAACCAATAGTGAAGGTTGTCGGTCTGTGTGCTGCAGACCTCAACATAAGCCTGGTTAGGAATCTTCGGTGCCGGAGTGGCGTTCTTGTCTGTGAAGTGGCTGTCACTCTTGTAGTAAGGGCTTGGGACGAAGATGCCCAGACCTACGGTGTGAGTGTCATAGACTTTCGGATTGTTGCCGGCACATGCTGTGCCCCAGCATCCGCGAAGTCCTGCCTTGTCGGAATACTCCTCGGAGCCTTCCACAATGTCGACAATGCCGGTGGAGAGTGGGATGTCTGCCACGGTGCGTGAGAATTTCACGTCCACCTGTACATCGCGGTGACCGGCATAGAGTGTGTATGTGGTGGTAATGTCAACAGGTTTGCAGCCTTTGTAAGGAAGCCAGCCTTTGTTGGTTATGGCAAGGATGGTGCGGACCGGACCTGTTGCGACAACGGTGTAGGTGCGTGTACGGACATTCTCGAACATCACTGCGTTCTTGCCGTCCCAGCCATGAAGCGCGCCACAGCCATAGGTTGTGCCTGTATAGAGCACATCATCGCCTGAGCCTGCCGCTTTCTGCTCCTTGGAAGGATAGAAATTTGTCTCGGCAATGTCGCAACGCAGTTGTTTGTGACCATAATAGTCAAGGGACTGGCGGTGGTCGGCATAGACACGGAAACCGACCATGTCACTTTCCATCACAGGGCCGTGAGGGAAAATGTACTGATAGGTGTTGCTTGTTCCGGGACAGGTAACGGATTTCACCGGCAGGTGCTGAGGTTTTGATGCGGACTTGTTCCTGTCCCTTATTGCCATGGCACCGTAGGTCTTCAGCTCATATTCACGTGGAGAGCCTTCGGTGGAAAGGGTCACAATTGCTGTTAGTTTTTCTTTCTTCTTCATGTCTGTGGCAAAAGAAAGTTCATCAAACAGCCCGTCATCATTAAGGTCATCCAACTGGCAAGGCACTTCCTTGCCGGCAATCATGACAACTGCCGAACGCACATCACTTGCCACCGGGACAACAACAGGAACAGCCTTACGCTCCATGGAGAGAGGATTTGTAAGGCGTACCGTAAGCTGCTTGTCCGCCGAAACAGAGAGGGCAGCCACTAAAACTGATATTATTGTTGCAAATAGTCTGTTCATAGTCTTGTTTTTAGATTCTCAGTCAATGGATTATTCCATAAAGTTCCAAAGCCAATCCTGCATGTGAAAGCAGAACGTGTAACAGCTTGCGAAATGGAAAAATCCTGTCAGCATAAAGAAAAAAGCGGTAAGCAACGAGCCTTTTTGTGACTCGCTACCTACCACTTCTATGTCACTGTAATTACCTTTCTACTATGTCACGGTCAACGAAGTCAAGGACATTGCGCTTGTTTGCCTGCATGCGCTCATACTCTTCCTTGCTGCCGACAACAATCTTGTCGAACTCACGCAAACCTGTACCGGCAGGGATAAGGTGACCGGAGATAACGTTCTCCTTCATACCTACAAGGTAGTCGGACTTGCCACGGATAGCAGCCTCGTTGAGAACTTTTGTGGTCTCCTGGAATGATGCTGCTGACATGAATGACTTGGTACCGAGAGCGGCACGTGTGATGCCCTGGAGTATCTGGGTAGATGTTGCAGGGATAGCTTCACGAACCTGTACCAATCGCATGTCACGACGCTTCAGACTTGAGTTTTCGTCGCGCAGACGGCGTGCTGTGACAATCTGCCCTTTCTTGAGGTTCTCTGAATCACCGGCATCGACAACGACTTTCTTGCCCCATATGCGGTCGTTCTCCTCACGGAAATCGAGTTTGTCGACAAGCTCCTGCTCGAGGAAGTTTGTATCGCCCGGCTCATCAATGCGCACCTTGCGCATCATCTGACGCACGATAATCTCGAAATGCTTCTCGTTGATTTTCACACCCTGCAGACGGTAGACACCCTGCACCTCGTTGACGATATACTCCTGAACGGCGGTAGGACCCTTGATTGCAAGTATATCACCCGGAGTGATGACGCCATCGGAAAGCGGTGTTCCGGCACGCACAGCGTCATGCTCCTGAACCAGAATCTGCTTTGACTGTGAAATCATGTACTTGCGCTGGTCACCGGTCTTTGATGTCACGATGACCTCACGGTTACCACGGCGAATCTTGCCCATAGTCACCTCACCATCGATCTCTGACACGATAGCAGGGTTGGAAGGGTTACGCGCCTCGAAGAGCTCTGTCACTCGTGGGAGACCACCGGTGATATCACCGACCTTGGCAACACTGCGAGGAATCTTGACAAGGGTTGTACCTGTTGAGATCTTCTGACCATCCTCAACTACAACGTGACCGTCACGTGGGAAATAGTAAGTTCCGAGCACCTCGCCGTCCTTGCCTATGACGTCACAGGTAGGTACCTGGTTGCGGTCCTTGGAGTCAATGATAATCTTCTCGGTAAGACCTGTTGTATCATCGGTCTCTGCACGGAATGTCTTGCCTTCAATGACATCATTGAAACGAAGCGTACCTGCATACTCGGAAACGATAACAGCGTTGAACGGGTCCCAACGTGCGATGACATCGCCCTTCTGGAGCACATCACCATTCTTATAATATAGTGAAGAACCGTAAGGAACGTTCTGGCTTGAGAGCGCAATGTTTGTGTTCGGATCCACGAAGCGCACTTCGGCAAGACGTGAGACAACCATCTGGCAGTCGATGTCCTCGCCGTCGTTCTCCTCGCGGAATGGCACAGTACGGAGCTCGTCAAACTCTACGCGGACATTGCCCTTTGCTACGATTGTCGCATTAGCTGCAGCGTTACCGGCAACACCACCGGCGTGGAAGGTACGGAGAGTAAGCTGTGTTCCCGGCTCACCGATAGCCTGTGCGGCAATGACACCGACAGCCTCTCCCTTCTGAACCATCTTCGCAGTGGCAAGGTTTCGGCCATAACATTTCTTACATACGCCGGACTTTGACTCACAAGTGAGCACTGAACGTATCTCCACAGACTCGACATCTGCGTTCTCTATAGCCTTGGCACGAGCCTCAGTAATCTCCTCTCCTGCCGGGCAAAGGATTTTGCCTGTATGAGGGTCAAGGACATCATGCACAGAAACACGACCGAGGATACGGCTTGAGAGGGATGCGATAATCTCATCACCGCTCTTCAATGCTGTACAGTTAAGACCACGGAGTGTACCGCAATCCTCCTCATTGATAATAACATCATGGGACACATCCACAAGACGACGTGTAAGGTAACCGGCATCGGCTGTCTTCATGGCGGTGTCGGCAAGACCCTTACGGGCACCGTGAGACGCGATGAAGTACTCCAGCACGGACATACCTTCCTTGAAGTTGGAGAGGATTGGGTTCTCAATAGTAGCGCGGTCGTCAGCACCGGCCTTCTGAGGCTTTGCCATAAGTCCGCGGATACCGGACAGCTGCTTAATCTGGTCCTTAGAACCGCGGGCACCGGAGTCAAGCATCATGTATACGGCGTTGAACCCCTGGTCAGCCTCAGTCATCTCCTTCATCAGGATATCACCGATGTCATTGTTGACATGGGTCCATGTATTGATGACCTGGTTGTAACGGTCCTGGTCTGTGATGAAGCCCATCTCATAGTTCATCTGAATATCCTTGACTGCCTCATTACCCTTGCGGATGATTTCTTCCTTCTCCGGTGGTATGATGATATCGTCAAGGTTGAATGACAGACCCGCCTGATATGCCATGCGGTAACCAAGGTTCTTGATTCCGTCAAGGAACTCGCAAGCCTTTGCGAAACCTACCTCCTTGATGACGTCAGCGATGATGTCACGGAGAGAGCCTTTAGAGATGATACTGTTGACATAGCCCATCTCGTCAGGAATCATCTCATTGACAATCACACGACCTACGGAAGTTTCTACGGTATGACTGACCTTCTTGCCGTCGACAACATCATTGACAACGACTTTCACCTGGGCATGGAGGTCAAGGCGCTTCTCGTTATAAGCGATGATAGCTTCTTCCGGACCATAGAAATACAGTCCTTCGCCCTTTGCTCCCGGACGAATCTTTGTGATATAGTAAAGACCGAGAACCATATCCTGTGACGGCACTGTGATAGGCGCGCCGTTGGCCGGGTTAAGGATGTTATGGCTCTGAAGCATCAATATCTGAGCTTCAAGGACAGCCTCATTGGAAAGAGGAAGGTGGACAGCCATCTGGTCACCGTCAAAGTCGGCATTGAACGCTGTACAGGCCAGTGGGTGGAGCTGGATAGCCTTACCCTCAATCATCTTTGGCTGGAACGCCTGGATACCCAGACGGTGAAGTGTCGGAGCACGGTTGAGGAGGACAGGGTGTCCCTTCATCACATTCTCGAGGATATCGAAGATAACAGGCTCACGACGGTCAACAATACGTTTTGCAGACTTGACTGTCTTGACAATGCCACGCTCGATGAGTTTACGTATGATAAATGGCTTGTAAAGCTCGGCTGCCATGAGTTTTGGAAGACCGCACTCGCCCATTTTGAGCTCAGGACCTACGACGATAACCGAACGTGCAGAATAGTCGACACGCTTACCGAGAAGGTTCTGACGGAAGCGGCCTGCCTTGCCTTTGAGAGAGTCAGACAGAGATTTCAGAGGGCGGTTGCTTTCACTCTTAACGGCTGATGCCTTACGGCTGTTGTCAAAGAGTGAGTCCACAGCCTCCTGGAGCATACGCTTCTCGTTGCGGAGAATCACTTCAGGTGCCTTTATCTCCAAAAGTCTCTTCAGACGATTATTACGGATAATGACACGACGATAAAGGTCATTGAGGTCTGATGTCGCGAAGCGTCCGCCATCCAATGGCACAAGCGGACGGAGCTCCGGAGGAGTGACAGGAAGAATCTTAAGAATCATCCACTCCGGACGGTTGATGTCCTTGCTTGTGCGGAATGCCTCGACAACCTGGAGACGCTTCAGAGCCTCTGTCTTACGCTGCTGTGAAGAGTCGCTATTGGCACGGTCACGCAGTTCGTAGGAGAGAGCATCAAGGTCAAGACGCTGCAAGAGGTCATAGACTGCCTCTGCACCCATCTTCACGATGAACTTATTTGGGTCATCGTCAGGGAGAAGGTCATTCTCGTCAGCAAGGACTCCTGTGTCATAAAGGTTTGTCAGTTCTTCTTCTGAAAGAAGGTCAAACCGGCGGTATACATGGTCTTCTGTGGTACGCTCGTCTTCCTCGTTTCTTGGACCAAGGATACCAGGCTGTATAACAACATATCTCTCATAGTATATTACTGCCTCCAGCTTCTTTGTTGGCATACCGAGGAGATATCCCATCTTGCTTGGGAGAGAACGGAAATACCAGATATGGGCAACAGGCACAACGAGTTCGATATGTCCGGAGCGCTCACGGCGCACTTTCTTCTCTGTCACCTCTACACCACAACGGTCACAAACGATGCCACGATAGCGGATGCGCTTGTACTTTCCGCAAGCACACTCGAAATCCTTTGTAGGGCCGAATATGCGCTCGCAGAAGAGACCGTCACGCTCAGGCTTGTAGGTGCGGTAGTTGATTGTTTCAGGCTTGGTAACCTCACCGAACGAGTTCTCAAGGATTTCCTCTGGAGATGCTATACCAATGGTAATCTTGGTGAAATTGTTCTTTATCTTGTTTTCTTTCTTGAAAGCCATAGTTTCTTATTGAAAGTTGTTAGTCATAAGCCATATGCCATGGACTTTTGGCAATATGCCACGCCATGGCAGATGACCGTTAACTTATTAATCAAGCTTAATGCTGAGACCGAGACCGCGGAGCTCATGGAGAAGGACATTGAGAGACTCCGGTATGCCTGGAGTTGGCAGGTTGTCTCCCTTGACAATCGCTTCATAAGAGCGGCTGCGTCCGGTAACATCATCAGACTTGACAGTAAGAATCTCCTGGAGAACGTGTGATGCGCCGAATGCCTCGAGCGCCCAAACCTCCATCTCTCCGAATCGCTGGCCACCGAACTGTGCCTTACCGCCAAGTGGCTGCTGTGTGATGAGAGAGTAAGGGCCGATTGAACGGGCGTGCATCTTGTCCTCAACCATGTGGCCCAGCTTGAGGAAGTATGTTATACCCACTGTCGCCGGCTGGTCGAATCTCTCGCCTGTCTCACCATCATAGAGGTGGGTAGAGCAGTAGCGTGGCAAGCCTGCCTTGTCTGTCCACTCATTGAGGTCATCAAGTCGTGCACCATCGAAGATAGGTGTCGCGAACTTAATGCCAAGGCGCTTTCCGGCAGCACCGAGTACAGCCTCGAATATCTGTCCAAGGTTCATACGAGAAGGCACACCCAGAGGGTTAAGCACGAGGTCTACAGGACGACCGTCCTCAAGGAACGGCATATCTTCCTGACGCACAACCTTTGATACAATACCCTTGTTTCCGTGACGACCGGCAAGTTTGTCACCAACACCAATCTTACGCTTCTTCGCAATATAAACCTTTGCCATCTGGAGGATGCCTGATGGAAGTTCGTCACCGATTGTGATAGCGAACTTGCGGCGCTTGAGTTCTGCATCAAGAAGCTTGTACTTGCGGATATAGTTCATGATGAGCTTCTGGATAAGCAGATTTGTGTGCTCATCTTCAGTCCAGTCGTTTGACTGTATGCCGTCAAATTCAAGGTTTGCTATCGCAGTTGCAGTGAACTTGCTACCCTTTGTGATAATTTCAGCACCTGTGTAATCCTTGACACCTTGTGATGACTTGCCATCGGTGAGAGTAAGAATCTTGTCTATAAGAATCTCCTTGAGGTCATTGTTCTTTGCCTCATACTCTGCTTCAAGCTTCTGGAGCAGCACTTTGTCCTGCTTCTTTGACTCACGAGTCTTTATTGCACGTGAGAACAATTTCTTGTCAATTACCACACCTGACAATGAAGGGTTTGCCTTAAGAGAAGAGTCCTTCACATCGCCGGCCTTGTCACCAAAGATAGCACGAAGAAGCTTCTCTTCCGGTGATGGGTCGCTTTCGCCCTTAGGTGAAATCTTGCCAATCATGATGTCACCCGGCTCTACGCGTGCACCGATGCGGATTATACCATTATCGTCAAGGTCTTTTGTAGCTTCTTCCGATACATTAGGGATGTCGGACGTGAATTCCTCCATACCACGCTTTGTCTCACGAACATCAAGTGTGTACTCGTCAACGTGGACAGAAGTAAGGACGTCTTCGCGGACAATGCGCTCGTTGAGCACGATAGCATCCTCATAGTTATAACCCTTCCATGGCATATATGCAACAAGAAGGTTGCGTCCAAGAGCAAGCTCACCATTCTCTGTTGCATAACCTTCCGTAAGAATGTCACCTGCCTTTACACGCTGTCCTTTCTCGCAGATTGGTCGAAGGTCGATAACCATGTTCTGGTTTGTACGGCGGAACTTCGGTATGCGGTATTCCTTGAGTGCAGGCTCAAAACTTACGAACTCTTCGTCTTCTGTGCGGTCGTAAAGTATACGTATTGTTGTGGCATCAACATACTCAATGACACCTTCGCCTTCTGCTGTAATCATTGTACGTGAATCCTCACATACCTGCTTTTCAAGTCCGGTACCAACGATAGGCGCATCATTGTGAATCAATGGCACTGCCTGACGCATCATGTTACATCCCATCAACGCACGGTGACCGTCATCATGCTCAAGGAATGGGATAAGACCTGCTGATACAGAAGCTATCTGCTGTGGAGCGACATCCATAAGGTCTACCTGAGTAGGAGGAACGACTGGGAAGTCTGCATCCTGACGACACTTTACAACATCGCGGATGAATGTACCGTCGTCATTCAAAGGTGCGTTACCCTGACCTATGATATGCTTCTCTTCTTCCTCGGCAGAGAGGTATACTACATTGTCATTGTCAAGGTCAACGACACCGTCAACGACTTTGCGGTATGGTGTCTCAATGAAGCCAAGGTCGTTAATCTGGGCATACATACAGAGAGAGGAGATAAGTCCGATGTTAGGACCTTCCGGGCTCTCGATAGGACAGAGACGACCATAGTGAGTATAGTGCACATCACGAACCTCGAAACCGGCACGCTCACGTGAAAGACCGCCAGGACCAAGGGCTGAGAGACGACGCTTGTGTGTCACCTCGGCAAGAGGATTGGTCTGGTCCATGAACTGTGACAGCGGGTTTGTTCCGAAGAATGAGTTAATCACGCTTGCCATTGTCTTGGCATTGATGAGGTCTGTCGGAGTGAACACTTCGTTGTCACGGACATTCATGCGCTCACGGATAGTACGGCTCATACGGGCAAGACCGATAGCGAACTGGTTTGCGAGCTGCTCACCGACAATCTTCACACGGCGGTTAGACAAGTGGTCAATATCATCGACACTCGCCTGGCTGTTGATAAGATTGATAAGGTACTTGATAATCTCTGTGATGTCCTCTTTGGTAAGGATGCGCACATCAATATCAGTGTCAAGTCCGAGCTTCTTGTTGATACGGTAGCGACCTACTTCGCCAAGGTCATAACGCTTGTCAGAGAAGAACAGGTTAAGGACAACCTCACGTGCAGATGCCTCGTCGGCAGGGTCTGCATTGCGGAGCTGACGGTATATGTAGTAAATAGCCTCCTTCTCAGAATTTGAACTATCCTTTGCAAGAGTATTGAATATGATAGAGTACTTGCTTGCATTTTCCTCGTCCTTAGACAGAAGGATTGTTGCAACACCACTATCAAGAATATCCTCTACATTATCTTCTGATACGACTGTTCCGCGTTCGATGATGACATCATTACGCTCTATGGAAACTACCTCACCAGTATCTTCGTCAGCATAATCTTCATACCAACTCTTCATGATATTGGCAGCAAGAGTGCGACCCATGCATTCCTTAAGGTTCTTCTTGTTGACCTTAACTTCCTCTGCAAGGTCGAAAATCTGAAGGATATCCTTGTCCTTCTCGAAACCAATGGCACGGAGAAGTGTTGTTACCGGCAATTTCTTCTTACGGTCGATGTAAGCATACATCACGTTATTGATGTCTGTAGCGAACTCTATCCACGAACCCTTGAACGGGATGATACGCGCACTGTAAAGCACTGTACCATTGGCATGGATGCCCTGACCGAAGAACACACCTGGAGAACGGTGCAACTGTGCAACGACAACGCGCTCGGCACCATTAATCACGAATGTGCCATTGCTTGTCATATATGGTATAGAGCCAAGGAACACATCTTGTATGAAAGTGCCGAAATCCTCATGGTCAGGGTCTGTACAGTAGAGTTTCATCTTAGCCTTAAGAGGCACACAGTATGTCAGACCACGCTCAAGGCACTCCTCAATAGTGTAACGTGGCGGGTCGATATAATAGTCCAAGAACTCAAGAACGAAATTATTCCGTGTGTCTGTGATAGGGAAGTTCTCTGCGAACACCTTATACAGACCATCGTTCTTGCGCTCCTCAGGAGGAGTGTCAAGTTGTAGGAAGTCCTTGAAGGACTCGAGTTGCACATCGAGGAAATCCGGGTATGGCATCGGATTCTTTACGCGGGCAAAATTTACTCTGTTATCAATAACTTTTGTAGCCATCTATCTGAAATTGTTGTTAGGATGTCTATTATCACCTATGAACCACTAATGGGCATTATGGAAAACATTCCATATTTATTCATGCCTGCCCTCCAAGACAGCATTCGTGCCATTGTCTTGTCAAGACTCGCGCCATAAATACATTTCCGCAACTTTGTCTGCGGAGACGCCAGCCATAGGAGACCAAGAATCAGGGGTGTAGAGATAAAGAAAGGTTAAGACCCCTCTATTTGAGAGATCTTAACCAAATGTTTTATATCAAGGAAATCGGAATAAAAATCCGGTTTCTGTCTTTGCAGCAAGTCGTATTACTTCAACTCTACCTTAGCACCAGACTCCTCGATAGCCTTCTTCAGGTTCTCAGCCTCTGCCTTAGCAAGACCTTCCTTCAGTGTTGAAGGAGCTCCGTCAACGAGGTCTTTTGCCTCCTTCAGACCAAGACCGCAAGCCTCCTTAACAGCCTTAACGACTGCGAGCTTAGCGCCACCAACCTCAGTGAGGACAACATCGAAAGATGTCTTCTCCTCTACAGCCTCAGCTGCGCCAGCTGCTGGACCAGCAGCAACAGCAACAGCTGCTGCAGCAGGCTCAATACCATAAGTCTCCTTGAGCTCGTTAGCAAGCTCGTTTACTTCTGCAACAGTAAGGTTTACCAACTGTTCTGCAATTGCCTTAATATCTGCCATTTTCTTTAAATGTATTTAATTTATTAATAATCTTTGTGAGTTATTTTTCAGCAACACTTTAGGGCATGTTGCAAAATCCCATATATCAATTTTATATCCAGTATGATTATCCGCGCTCTTCGAGTGACTGGAGAAGACCGTGAATCTTGCCGCCAGCATTTGACTGGAGTGCAGAGATAACGTTCTTTGCAGGGCTCTGGAGAAGAGCGACAACGTCTGCGATAAGCTCGTTCTTGCTCTTGATGTTAGCAAGCTGCTCAAGCTGGTCTGCACCTACGAAGAAAGATTCCTCAGCATAAGCAGACTTGAGGGCAGGAATACCAGCCTTCTTGTACTCTTTGAGCATTTTGCCTGGAACATTAGCTGTCTCTGTGAAGAGGATAGCTGTGTTACCTACAAGAGAGTCATACAATGGAGAGTAATCAATGTCAGATGCCTCGAAAGCCTTGTGAAGAAGATTGTTCTTAACAACGACCATCTTAATCTGACTCTTGAAGCACTTGCGACGAAGGTCGCTTGTGGCACCGGCATTCAGACCTGTTACGTCAACGAGGTAGAAATGAGGATATGCCTTGAGCTTCTCACCGAGTTCAGCGATGACAGTATCTTTTACTTCTTTTTTCATTTTACAAAACTTTTAGAGTTTATTCAACTGATTTTGGATCAATCTTGATACCCTTACTCATTGTGCTTGAAATAAAGATACTCTTGATATAAGTTCCCTTTGCAGCTGCAGGCTTGAGCTTGATAATGGTCTGGATGAACTCCTTGGCATTCTCGAAGATTTTTTCTGCAGGGAAAGAAATCTTACCGATAGAAGCGTGGACGATACCGGTCTTATCAACCTTGAAGTCAATCTTACCAGCCTTAACGTCCTTTACTGCCTTAGCGACATCCATTGTCACAGTGCCGCTCTTTGGGTTTGGCATAAGTCCGCGAGGACCGAGTACACGGCCGAGAGGACCAACCTTGCCCATGCAAGAAGGCATAGTGATGATGACATCAATGTCAGTCCAACCATGCTTGATTTTCTCAACATACTCGTCAAGACCTACATAGTCAGCACCAGCCTCTTTGGCAGCAGCTTCCTGGTCAGGAGTACAGAGAGCGAGGACACGCACAGTCTTACCAGTTCCGTTAGGCAGTGTAACAACACCACGAACCATCTGGTTAGCCTTGCGAGGGTCAACACCAAGACGAACATCAATATCAAGAGACGCATCGAACTTTGTGGTGGTGATTTCCTTCACCAGCTCTGAAGCCTCTTTCAGAGTGTAAGCCTTGCCAATCTCAACCTTACCAGCAACAGCCTTTTGATTTTTTGTCAGTTTACTCATTTTTCTGAAGTTTTTCGGTACAAGCGCCAAGCACTAAGGCTTGGCTCCCGGAATTGTTAATTACTTAAGCAGGAAAGTCACCCTTTACAGTGATACCCATACTACGTGCTGTTCCCGCAACAAGACGCATTGCAGCTTCCACAGTGAAGCAGTTCAAGTCAGCGAGCTTATCCTCTGCAATTGCACGAATCTGCTCCCAAGTGACCTCAGCAACCTTTTTACGGTTAGGCTGGTCGGAACCTGTCTTGATCTTAGCAATCTCCTTGAGCTGTACAGCTGCAGGAGAAGTCTTGATTACGAAATCAAATGACTTGTCAGCGTAGTAAGTGATAACGACCGGAAGAACCTTACCGGCCTTATCCTGAGTGCGGGCATTGAACTCCTTGCAGAATCCCATAATGTTGATACCCTTTGAACCGAGGGCAGGACCTACGGGAGGTGAAGGATTCGCAGCGCCACCCTTAATCTGTAACTTGAGTGTTCCAGCAACTTCTTTAGCCATTTTGTTTGTAATTTAATTTATTATATATAAAAAGAGGTGTATGTACGTAACTACACACTACTCTTTTTCCACTTGCATAAAACTAAGCTCCAACGGAGTCTTACGTCCGAAGATTTTCACCATCACCTTAAGCTTATGCTTTTCAGCATTAACTTCTTCTATCAATCCATTAAAGCCACTGAAAGGACCGTCAATCACCTTAACTGTCTCATTAACCTCGTAAGGAACATCAGTTTCCTCAACAATCGTGGTCTCTTCGGCAGTTCCCAGCATGCGGTTTATCTCAGACTGGCGGATTGGGGTTGGCATGTCTGTACCTCCAAGGAAGCCAAGGACATTAGGCATAAACCGAATAAGAGAAGCCATATCACCGGCAAGGTTCGCCTCCAGGAAGACATATCCCGGCAACGACACCTTTTCCTTGACAACTCGCTTGCCATTACGCACAGAAACATGTTTCTCAAGTGGAATAAGCACTTGTGAAACATTATTCGCGAGAAGGTCGTTATGCTTTTGCTCTGCTTCGATATACTCCTTAACCTTTACCTCTTTACCGCTTACAGCTTTAAGGACATACCAATTCATACCTTTGTTAGCCATTTTTAGTTCTAAAAAAAAGAAATGATTAATTAGGATAAACGGTAGTCATCACAAACTGAAACACAGTATCCATAGCGAACACTATAAGTGCAATGACAAGGGAAGCAGACAATACTACCACTGCACTGTGTGTCAGCTGCTTGTATGATGGCCAAGTAGTTTTATGCGCAAGCTCATCGTAACAAGCCTTGCAATAATTTACTATCTTATTCATATTTATTTCGTTTAGCACGGGAGGAAGGAATCGAACCCTCATTGACGGTTTTGGAGACCGCTTTCCTACCATTGAAAGACTCCCGTAGGTCGGTTTCCGTCACACTCGACGGAAACCGTTATCTGATTTTATAGATTTCAGAAGAATCTTGTCTATAGCGAGATTAATCCTCGTAAACCTCTGTAATCTGACCAGAGCCTACTGTGCGACCACCCTCGCGGATAGCGAAGCGGAGACCCACATTGAGTGCCACAGCGTAGATAAGCTCGACATTAATCTCAACGTTATCACCAGGCATTACCATTTCTACACCTGCCGGGAGAGTAATCTCACCTGTACAGTCCATTGTACGGAGGTAGAACTGTGGACGATACTTGTTTCCGAATGGAGTATGACGACCACCCTCTTCCTTCTTCAGAACGTAGATAGAAGCCTTGAACTTCTTGAACGGCTTAACCTGCCCCGGATGACAGAGAACCATACCACGCTTGATTTCTTTCTTATCGATACCACGGAGGAGGAGACCAACGTTATCACCAGCCTGACCTTCGTCAAGGAGCTTGCGGAACATCTCAACACCTGTAACAACAGATTTCTTATCCTCACCAAGACCGAGAAGCTCAACCTCGTCACCAACATGGATGCGACCTGTCTCGATACGACCTGTAGCAACAGTACCACGACCTGTGATAGAGAACACATCCTCTACCGGCATAAGGAATGGTTTGTCGAGGTCACGTGGAGGATCCTGAATCCATGTATCACAAGCATTCATCAACTCCATAACCTTGTCTTCCCATTTCTCAACTCCGTTAAGAGCACCGAGTGCAGAACCGCGGATAATAGGAGTATTGTCGCCATCGAACTCATACTGGTCAAGAAGCTCACGCATTTCCATCTCAACGAGCTCAAGCATTTCCTCATCATCAACCATATCACACTTGTTAAGGAACACAACGAGGCGAGGAACGTTCACCTGACGAGCGAGAAGCACGTGCTCACGTGTCTGAGGCATAGGACCGTCAGTTGCAGCAACCACGATGATAGCGCCGTCCATCTGAGCAGCACCAGTCACCATGTTCTTAACATAGTCAGCGTGTCCAGGACAGTCAACGTGTGCGTAGTGACGATTTTCTGTCTGATACTCAACGTGCGCAGTGTTGATAGTGATACCGCGCTCTTTCTCCTCAGGAGCGTTATCAATCTGATCGAAAGACTTGAGCTCAGAAAGACCCTTCTTTGCGAGTACAGTTGTAATAGCAGCGGTCAGAGTTGTCTTACCATGGTCAACGTGACCGATAGTACCAATGTTAACGTGAGTTTTATCACGCTGGAAAGTCTCTTTTGCCATTGTTTTCTAATTTTATTATGTTAATTAATATTCTTTACAGAACGCAAGAATCCCTCCCAGAGACCTGCTCGTCTTTTGGAAGAGAGCTGTATCTGAGAGTTGAACTCAGGACCTCTTCCTTACCAAGGAAGTGCTCTACCACTGAGCTAATACAGCATTACTACTTTTGCGTATTGGAGCGGAAGACGGGGCTCAAACCCGCGACCCCCAGCTTGGAAGGCTAGTGCTCTATCAACTGAGCTACTTCCGCATATTCTTTGGTAGAGGCGTTTTTCTTGCTAAAGGAACACGGTTGAAAAACAAACCTCATCCGTGTCTTAGAGTGGGTGGTGATGGATTCGAACCACCGAAGGTAAAAACCAGCAGATTTACAGTCTGCCCCATTTGGCCACTCTGGTAACCACCCTTGCTTTCGAGCCTCTTGTCGGATTCGAACCAACGACCCCGAGATTACAAATCACGTGCTCTGGCCAACTGAGCTAAAGAGGCAAAACCTTTGCAGTCGCTTGGACTTGCACTGTGCTTTGTTTTCGTAAGCGGTTGCAAAGGTACGACTTTTTTCCGAACCACCAAAATTTTTTGGCGTTTTTTTTCGGATTTCTGTTATTTTTCTTGTTTTTTCGCCGTTTTGGCGCTATTCCACCTCAACTTTCCTTATATAATACGGCAATTTAGGCTTACCGTGGTTTTTCATTCTTTTTCTTTGTAACAGCCCTTGGATGGGCATCGCCATAGGTTCTTCTCAGCTGTTCGAACGTGGTGTGTGTGTAAATCTCGGTAGTATTAAGGCTCTGATGCCCCATAAGTTTCTTTATACTTTCGAGATTTGCATCATGATTTAGCATCGTTGTTGCGAAAGTGTGCCTCAACACGTGCGGAGTGCATTTGTCAAGATGGCTGACTGCCTGAAGATTTTCCTTCACAAGAGTGCGCACTTGCGCATATGTCACTCGGACACCTTTTTCTGAAACGAAAAGTGCGTCATCTACCCTTTCCACCAACCCGTCACGTTGCTTAATGTAACATGACAGGACTTTCTCAAGTTCTTCTCCAAACGGAATGACACGCTGCTTGTCCCGCTTTCCCGTGACTTTAATCTCATGGCTAACGAAATCAACCATGGAATCGTCAAGCGATATCAGTTCCGAAACACGAAGCCCGGTAAGGTAGAAGGTATATATAATAGTACGCGTGCGCACATCATGGAACGTTTCCTCCTGCACTTCCCCACCTTTCCACAGCAGTTCCACAAGACTTTCCATCTCGCCGTCCTTAAGGAACTGTGGCAGGCGTTTCGCCTTTTTCGGCCCCAGAACGCTGTGCGCCGGGTCAACATCTATTATTCCTTTTGCAAAACAGAACTTATAGAATGTCCTCAAGGCGGCAAGGGAACGGTTAACATAGGAAGCGGACTTGCCGCCTTCCATAAGTGTCTCCATCCAATCACGGATATTGTCACCGTCTGCCGACTCAAGAGTCCTTGCATCAGGGAGTGCAGACAGAAAGGTTTCAAAAAGCCCCAACGACACGCCGTAAGCCGCTATTGTACCTTGAGAAAGGCGACGTTCAACGGCAAGGTGCTGCAGGAAGTTTTCCTTCACCACTTTACTTATATATGCTGACAAAGAACAATAAAACGAGGATTTTTATTCCTCGTTCTGGCGGAGTTTCTGCACGTAAATCGCACGCTCCATCTTCAAGCGCTTAAGAACAGAAGGTTTGTCAAACTGCTGACGTGCACGGAGTTCCTTCACGACACCTGTCTTCTCAAACTTTCTCTTGAACTTCTTAAGAGCGCGCTCAATGTTCTCGCCCTCTTTAACTGGTACGATAATCATACTTTTTGTTGTTTTTTGTTTAATGAATTAATTATAGTTATACATAGTGCTCCACCCCACATTATATATGCAGAGACAAAAAGCGGATGCAAATTTACATATTTTTATTTAAATAAAGGATTGGCATACCAAACAAAACCGAAAACTTTTAAATAAATTAACTATATTTCCTGAATAAGAGTCAAAAGGCATGAGAATTTCCTCCTCTCCGTATGAACAAGCATTGTTATCCATTTGTGTTTATATCCCATTCTGAAACAAGTGGCATGAACTTATTTGCCTGTTTTCGGAATCATCATTCGTCAAAGCGGAATAGAACTCGTCACCATATTTCTGAAAATTGTCTGTCTCATACGGTGTCAGGTCAATGACAAAAACAGGGAACGTAAAAGTCCGTGGTACGGGAAGAAGCCCGTCGTAGACCGAAGAGATGACAAGAAAATCGAAGCCATTCTTATCACAATACTCTTTCACTTCCGCAGGATTTTGGCTTGCAGGGCAGAACGGCAGATAACTGTAGACAAGAACCTTCGGCTTGTTTTTCACATACTCCTTGACTTGCTCCACCGTTACAGTATACAAATTACCGTCATTGCTAACACAGTCCAAAGGACTTGTGCACACCTTTATATGCGACTTTTCTTCCGCTGTAAGCCGCAAATATCCCGAACCGTTAATCTCTATACATGAGCTGATAACGGTTAAGGATAATATATACATTATTATATTGTGTAACTTATTCATTTTTTGATATATCGCATTAACCATTTACACAGAGGGCATTGACCATTTCAGCAAAAGAAGTCAGACCTTGTATCGCAAGTACTATCGCAACAAAGAAATGTCTAATGTAAGTTGTTTTCATAATTCACAGTTTCGATTTATAATTTCGGTGCAAAATTACTTACAAATTATTTATTTTCCTAATAAATTGTGTTTCATTACGTTTCACTGATGTGTTAAACTATACTAATCCATGCATAAGTAGCTATTTACCAACAGCCATAGAAATACATCACGAAACATTCAACATTGCTTCTGTTTTTATTGCTGTTTTCATAAACACAAGAGCGAATCCGCATGAGACCACCCATAGCGGAATCCTTTGTTTCCAGAGTTTTTGCAACTTATTAAGAAATATTGTTGTCGTCCGGAAAAAAACAATGACAAGCAGCAAAGTTCTTATATATCATCATCTTATGAGGTCATTCTTCAAAAGTGGCTTGTCTTGGGAACCGTGTTAGCGGTGACAAGAAAGTAGCCGTGGGTAGCACCCACGGATTGTGATACAAGCAGCAGACAACGACCGATTTATACGCGAGTTCGGGATAAGAAAGTCCCCGAACTCGCGTATCCGTGGCAAGACCTTCGAACACCTTGTTGAAACAGCGCCTCACGTTATGGCACACCGGAATCATCGTGCTGTCAACGAACGTTATCCCGGAGCACTTGCCGAAAGCCTGCAGCCTCATGAAAAGCATAAGAGGGAAGAAGACGC
>NZ_SRZC01000018.1 GCF_004792655.1 Palleniella muris
AGTCATGTTTGTTAAAAAATGTCTTAAATACAATTAGTTTAAACAACTTCAATAATAGAAAAGATTTTCGCGTCTTTTAATTGTACCTTATGGAATTGAAATATCTCCTTGTATGCCTTTTTGAACTGCGCAAGTTTAACTTTTAATTGTACCTTATGGAATTGAAATTTTCTCTATGCTTTCACGAATTTTTGTCCGGCAATCTTTTAATTGTACCTTATGGAATTGAAATTAGAACATTTATATCTTTATGCGCAATTGAATAGCTACTTTTAATTGTACCTTATGGAATTGAAATCTCAGCAGGTTTGTCCAAAGGGACATTCATACCACTTTTAATTGTACCTTATGGAATTGAAATTAGACCAGTTGAACTCACTGTTTTTTGGAGGCAACTTTTAATTGTACCTTATGGAATTGAAATTACAGAAATTTTTGCATCCTCGAGGTCACGGTACCTTTTAATTGTACCTTATGGAATTGAAATTTTGCCAAATACAAGGCAGTTTCCTTGTGCAAGGCTTTTAATTGTACCTTATGGAATTGAAATCAAATATCTTTTCCTTAACCGGTATTCCGAGCATAACTTTTAATTGTACCTTATGGAATTGAAATATACAACTCCGGTACTTTCTATAAGTGTAGAAAACTTTTAATTGTACCTTATGGAATTGAAATTGGATTGGGGTATGTGAACAGTCTTATAGACGGCAAGCTTTTAATTGTACCTTATGGAATTGAAATTAAAGTGTATGAGAGCCAGGGTGCCACAGACTACACACTTTTAATTGTACCTTATGGAATTGAAATGGCGATAAGTGGAGTCTTGATTTGCGCACTTTCTGTCGCTTTTAATTGTACCTTATGGAATTGAAATTACAGTATGATGAAAATCCTAATGCAAAATATGCCTCTTTTAATTGTACCTTATGGAATTGAAATTCGCTATTCTCCACTCATCACTATAAGCTTTGATGCCTCTTTTAATTGTACCTTATGGAATTGAAATTTGCAAAGGGGTTTGTTTCTGAATCACATATCATACTTTTAATTGTACCTTATGGAATTGAAATAGGTTGACTACAAGAAACTTCCAGACCTTGTGTCGCTTTTAATTGTACCTTATGGAATTGAAATTAGCACCATCCTCATTAATAGAAGAAGGAGAGAAATCTTTTAATTGTACCTTATGGAATTGAAATAAAATTTCATTCACACAGAGACATAGGAGGGAAAAACTTTTAATTGTACCTTATGGAATTGAAATGCAGTAGAGGGAACGTTATAAGATTTAAGAACTTCCTTTTAATTGTACCTTATGGAATTGAAATAATCTCCTGAGAATCCCTTTTGTTTTGTCGAGCCCTTTTAATTGTACCTTATGGAATTGAAATAAAGTACAGAACTACCGCAGAAAGCTACTGCAATCTTTTAATTGTACCTTATGGAATTGAAATTATTTAGACCTCAATTCGTATTCAATAGCAGTAAGACTTTTAATTGTACCTTATGGAATTGAAATTATAATATGCAAACAAAGGATAAACAGGAACAGATGAACTTTTAATTGTACCTTATGGAATTGAAATTCGTCATTAATTCCGGTTATCGCACTCCTTATCGTCTTTTAATTGTACCTTATGGAATTGAAATCGGAGAGCCCTCGGAGAGCCTCCGGAGGAGCAAGTCTTTTAATTGTACCTTATGGAATTGAAATTGGACAGTGTCATAAGACAACTTCAACTCTGAATATCTTTTAATTGTACCTTATGGAATTGAAATAACTGAGAGAGAGCATTAGAAACAGCAGCAGAAGGGTCTTTTAATTGTACCTTATGGAATTGAAATCGGGTAATATGCCTTCTATTGCTACTTTGAATAGTTATGCTTTTAATTGTACCTTATGGAATTGAAATGTGGAATTCTACTTCTGCTCAGATGTCTAGAATGCTTTTAATTGTACCTTATGGAATTGAAATTAGCTTCTTCTTGTCGAACACGAGAATTAATAGTCCTTTTAATTGTACCTTATGGAATTGAAATTTGATGCATTCACTTGATTTTAAGTATTATAAGTCTTTTAATTGTACCTTATGGAATTGAAATTTTCGATAGGCTTATTAAAGTGTTCAGAAGAGCGACTTTTAATTGTACCTTATGGAATTGAAATAGAAGGAACTTTGGGCGTTCCAGAACTCGGCTGACTTTTAATTGTACCTTATGGAATTGAAATTGAGGGTGTAGGTGAGGTTCTTGCCGTCGAACTTCGCTGCTTTTAATTGTACCTTATGGAATTGAAATTTCACTACAACCGTTCCCGCTTTAACAAGAAAGGCTTTTAATTGTACCTTATGGAATTGAAATTTGAGGAAATGCCATTCTCCTGCAACTGCTGCAGGTCCTTTTAATTGTACCTTATGGAATTGAAATTTTCTGTTCTTGTCGGGTGAAATGTCCCGATGTCCTTTTAATTGTACCTTATGGAATTGAAATGAGTCAGAACCGGAGTCTGACTCAAGAATATCAACACTTTTAATTGTACCTTATGGAATTGAAATTATTGAGAGAGAGCGTTAGAAACAGCAGCAGAAGGGCTTTTAATTGTACCTTATGGAATTGAAATTAAGGCGACTTCTGTCGGGGCTCGCCTGCGGAACGCTTTTAATTGTACAAAATTGGTAGATATGTTGTTTCTCAAAGTAAAGGGCTCGCCTGCGGAACGCTTTTAATTGTACCTTATGGAATTGAAATATTAGAAAGTATAATTATTGTGTTAAGAAGGTCAAGCTTTTAATTGTACCTTATGGAATTGAAATCATAACATCATCATCGTACGTATGCCCGAGGGGGCTTTTAATTGTACCTTATGGAATTGAAATCTGGTTCTCAAGGACATGGTGCTGCTGCTCAGTCTTCTTTTAATTGTACCTTATGGAATTGAAATAGTTTATTAGCAAGGTTACGAAGATAAGAATATTGCTCTTTTAATTGTACCTTATGGAATTGAAATACTCTTAATAATGGCACGCCGTATCTGTGAATATAGCTTTTAATTGTACCTTATGGAATTGAAATAAAGATAAGCAGTATGAGTATGCCGAGCGTGCTGTAAACTTTTAATTGTACCTTATGGAATTGAAATCGGAGTGGTCCCGCGGAAGCGCCGCCGGAGGCAACTTTTAATTGTACCTTATGGAATTGAAATTTATATTCAGGTTTTACAGCACTTGGGACATCAGCTTTTAATTGTACCTTATGGAATTGAAATAACATAATGAAAATAATAATTAAAATTAATCAGACTTTTAATTGTACCTTATGGAATTGAAATTTGGTCGTCGTCTTTTGTCTGTCATTCGTGGTATCTTTTAATTGTACCTTATGGAATTGAAATGAAATTTCATCTGCTCAAATAAAGCAGCTTGTTGCACTTTTAATTGTACCTTATGGAATTGAAATTTTCATTAAATACCATAGTATTTTTATTACAACTTTTAATTGTACCTTATGGAATTGAAATGCAGTATATGACAGCAGCGGCAAGGGCTCCAATCACTCTTTTAATTGTACCTTATGGAATTGAAATCAAGGAACAACGAGGTAAAGGGGGTCAAGGTCGGAACGCTTTTAATTGTACCTTATGGAATTGAAATTCCATGAAATTGAGGAAGGTCGGAGAACGTACGAATACTTTTAATTGTACCTTATGGAATTGAAATAACAACAAAATGATTGGAACCTTATGATGTGGAACTTTTAATTGTACCTTATGGAATTGAAATAATTCAATTAATAAAGATTAATTATTATGTCAGTATTTCTTTTAATTGTACCTTATGGAATTGAAATTTATCAATAAAATTAGGGTCAATATTCGGAGCCTGCTGCTTTTAATTGTACCTTATGGAATTGAAATTTGTAGCCGCACAAGGTCGGTGCGGTCAGACATCTCTGTCTTTTAATTGTACCTTATGGAATTGAAATGGAATAGACAAAGAATTCCTTACTGTCCCTTGTGGTCTTTTAATTGTACCTTATGGAATTGAAATACATCCGAAACCGCTGAGTTTTCCGGCTTTGGGATAACTTTTAATTGTACCTTATGGAATTGAAATCTCTTCATCTGCTAAGAATCCTTTCAATACTCCTTTGCTTTTAATTGTACCTTATGGAATTGAAATTTAACACGAGAAGGAATATTAAGAAGAGCATTATCATTCTTTTAATTGTACCTTATGGAATTGAAATGAGTAAATGCTCTGCTGTGACTCTATATGTCAGGATATGTGATATATGATTGACTTTTTATATTGACTTTTTATATTAAGAACGTTATAAAAAATACTGAAAAATATTTGCATGTAAGGGAAATATTTCGTATCTTTGCATCATGAAAAGTGTGATTTGCGCTGGCTTATGCTATCAATACACTGGAAATGAACGCCTTAGAACTTTGAAATGCGGGTTCTTTTGGTGGTTCTATTTGTGTGTATATATGCACTTTCATGCTGCGGCTGTAGAAAAAGTCGGAAATAAATAGAAATAAATACACATATTATTATTAAATTTTTAAATTGAAATGCCAGGATTAATTGGAAGAAAAATCGGAATGACATCCGTTTTCAGTGCCGACGGTAAAAATGTACCGTGCACTGTTATCGAAGCTGGTCCTTGTGTTGTTACTCAGGTGAAGACTGTCGAGAAGGACGGCTACAAGGCTGTTCAGCTCGGTTTCGCTGAGGCTAAAGAGTCTCGTACAAGCAAACCTATGATGGGTGTCTTCAAGAAGGCGGGTACAACACCAAAGAAGCACTTGGCCGAGTTCAAGTTTGAAGAGGAATATAACCTCGGAGACACAATCACTGTTGATTTGTTCAATGACGCGACTTTTGTTGACGTTGTTGGTACATCAAAGGGTAAAGGTTTCCAGGGTGTTGTGAAGCGTCATGGTTTCGGAGGTGTAGGCCAGGCTACTCACGGTCAGGATGACCGTCTCCGCAAGCCGGGTTCTATTGGTGCTTGTTCTTACCCTGCAAAGGTGTTCAAGGGTATGCGCATGGGTGGTCACATGGGAAATGAGCGTGTGACAACTCAGAATCTCAAAGTGTTAAAGGTGATACCTGAGCAGAATCTCATCATTGTCAAGGGTTCTGTTGCTGGTTATAATGGTTCAACAGTCTTAATTCAGAAATAATGGAAGTTAACGTATTAGATATTAAAGGTCAGGAGACCGGAAGAAAGGTTACGTTAAACGAATCTATCTTCGGAATTGAGCCAAACGATCACGTGCTTTACCTCGATGTTAAGCAGTATCTCGGCAATCAGCGTCAGGGAACAGCGAAGGCTAAGGAACGTTCTGAGATGTCCGGTTCAACACGTAAGCTTGGTCGTCAGAAGGGTGGCGGCGGTGCTCGTCGCGGTGACATCAACTCGCCTGTACTCGTAGGTGGCGCTCGCGTGTTCGGTCCACGTCCACGTGACTATCGCACAAAGCTCAACCTTAAGACAAAGATTCTTGCACGTAAGAGCGCGCTTTCATACAAGGCGCAGGAGAATGCAATCGTTGTTGTTGAGGATTTCAACATCGAGACTCCAAAGACAAAGGAGATGCTTGCTATCGCAAAGAACCTTGGCGTTGAAGGAAAGAAGATTCTCTTCGTCCTCCCTGCTGAGAACAAGAATGTCTATCTCTCTGCACGCAATGTACAGAAGATGAATGTTCAGGCTGCTGCCAATATCCACGCATACGGAGTGCTTAACGCTGACGTGCTCGTGATAGCAGAGTCTTCATTCGCAACTATCGACAATATCTTGAACAAGTAAAGTAAAGGAGACACTATAGTATGGCATTCATTATTAAACCACTGGTCACTGAGAAGATGACCGAGATTTCTGAGAAAAAGCCTAACCGTTACGGTTTCATTGTGCGTCCTGAGGCTAACAAGCTTGAGATAAAGAAAGAGATTGAGGCACAGTACAATGTTACAGTAGAGGATGTGAACACAATGCGTTATGCAGGCAAGCGCTCTTCACGCTACACTCGCGCAGGTCTCGTAAAGGGACAGAAAAACGCATTCAAGAAGGCTATCGTCACTCTCAAAGAGGGTGAGTCTATTGATTTTTATAGCAATATCTAAAATAAAATGGCAGTACGTAAATTAAAACCAGTTACTCCTGGTCAAAGACACAAGGTTATTGGCACGTTCGAGGATATTACTGCATCCGTGCCAGAGAAGTCTCTCGTTTACGGTAAGCGTAGCACCGGTGGTCGAAACAACACTGGTAAGATGACAGTCCGCTACATGGGCGGCGGTCACAAGCGGAAGTATCGTCTCATCGACTTCAAGCGAGAGAAAGATGGTGTTCCAGCAGTGGTAAAGTCTATTGAGTATGATCCAAACCGTTCGGCTCGCATAGCACTTCTCTACTATGCTGATGGTGAAAAACGTTACATTATCGCTCCTAACGGGCTTCAGGTTGGCACAACTCTGATGTCAGGTGCGGAGGCAGCTCCTGAGATTGGCAACACTCTCCCTCTGGCAAACATACCGGTGGGTACAGTGATCCACAACATCGAGCTCCGTCCTGGTCAGGGTGCTCTGCTTGTCCGTTCGGCTGGTAATTTTGCTCAGTTGACTTCCCGCGAGGGTCGTTACTGTGTTATCAAGCTTCCTTCTGGAGAAACACGCCAGATTCTTTCTGCGTGCAAGGCGACAGTAGGTTCTGTAGGCAACTCTGACCACGCTCTTGAGCGTTCAGGTAAGGCGGGTCGTTCACGTTGGCTCGGCCGCCGTCCTCACAACCGTGGTGTTGTCATGAACCCTGTTGATCACCCAATGGGTGGTGGTGAAGGCCGTCAGTCAGGTGGTCACCCACGTTCACGTAAGGGTCTCTACGCTAAGGGCTTGAAGACACGCGCACCTAAGAAGCTTTCTAACAAGTACATCATTGAGAGAGCTAACAAGAAGTAATAAATTAGCAAACTGAGTAAATTATGAGTCGTTCATTAAAAAAAGGTCCATACATCAACGTTTCTCTTGAGAAGAAGATTCTCGCCATGAATGAGAGCGGCAAGAAGAATGTTGTAAAGACTTGGGCTAGAGCCTCAATGATCTCACCTGATTTCGTGGGTCACACTGTGGCTGTTCATAACGGTAACAAATTTATCCCTGTTTACATCACCGAGAATATGGTAGGCCACAAGCTTGGTGAGTTTGCTCCAACACGCCGTTTCGGCGGTCATGCAGGCAACCGTAAGTAAGCAGGCGTAACAATTCAAAACCATAAGAAACAAAATGGGAGCAAGAAAACATAACGCTGCTAAAGCAAGAAAAGAAGCCCAGAAGAATTTGTATTTCGCAAAGCTTAACGGCTGCCCTTCTTCACCACGTAAGATGCGCTACGTCGTAGATATGGTGCGTGGCATGGAAGTGAACCGTGCGCTCGGCGTGCTGCGATTCTCAAAGAAGGCAGCATCCGCTGACGTTGAGAAACTTCTCCGTTCTGCTATTGCTAACTGGGAAATAAAGAATGATCGTAAGGCTGAGGATGGTGAGCTCTATATCTCCAAGGTCTTCGTTGATGAGGGTGTTACAATGAAGCGCATGCGCCCTGCACCACAGGGACGCGGCTACCGTATCCGCAAGCGCTCTAACCACGTGACACTGTTCGTGGATGCAAAAACTAATGACAATTAATTAATAGTATGGGACAGAAAGTTAATCCAATCGCTAACCGCCTCGGCATTGTCCGTGGTTGGGATTCAAATTGGTTCGGTGGTAAGAACTTCGGAGACAACCTCGTCGAGGATCAGAAAATCCGCAAGTATCTTAACGAGCGTCTCGCTAAGGCCAGCGTGTCTCGCATCATCATCGAGCGTACATTGAAGTTCGTCACCATCACTATTTGCACAGCCCGTCCGGGTATTGTCATTGGTAAGGGTGGCCAGGATGTCGACAAACTGAAGGAAGAGCTCAAGAAGCTTTACGACAAGGACATCCAGATCAATATCTTTGAGGTAAAGAAGCCAGACCTTGATGCGACAATCGTTGCAACAAACCTCGCTCGCCAAATCGAGGGCAAAGTTGCATACCGTCGTGCTATCAAGATGGCTATCGCCAACACCATGCGCGCAGGTGCAGAGGGTATCAAAGTCCAGATTTGCGGTCGTCTCAACGGTGCCGAAATGGCACGCAAGGAGATGCTCAAGGAAGGACGTACTCCACTTCACACTTTCCGTGCAGATATAGATTACTGTCAGGCAGAGGCTCTCACCAAGGTGGGTATTCTCGGTATCAAGGTCTGGATTTGCCGTGGCGAAGTCTATGGCAAGAAGGATGTTACCGTCAATTTCACACAGGAGAAGCAGAGCAACGGCCGTTCTAACAGTCCACGCTCTGGTAGAGGCGGTAACCGCAAGAGAAACAATAACCGTTAAAAGTAGAGTCTATCATGTTACAGCCAAAAAGAGTAAAATACAGAAGACCGCAAGACGGTCGTGGTAACAAGGGCAACGCTCACCGCGGCACTCAGCTCGCTTTCGGTTCGTTCGGTATCAAGACCCTTGAGCCAAAGTGGATTGACAGCCGTCAGATTGAGGCAGCCCGTGTGGCGATTAACCGTTATATGAACCGTGAAGGACAGGTGTGGATCCGTATCTTCCCTGACAAGCCTATCACACGCAAGCCTGCCGATGTCCGAATGGGTAAAGGTAAGGGTGACGTAGCAGGATGGGTAGCTCCGGTTACTCCGGGTCGCATCCTCTTCGAGGTAGAGGGCGTGCCTTTCGCAGTAGCAAAGGAAGCACTCCGTCTCGGTGCTCAGAAATTGCCAGTTAAGTGTAAGTTTATTATTCGTCGTGACTACGACAAGAACGCATAATTATGAAGATTAAAGAAGTAAATGAACTCGAGACCAAGGAATTGGTCGAGAAGCTCGAGACAGCAAAGGCTGCTCTTCAGCAGATGAAGCTCAACCACGCTATCACTCCACTCGAGAATCCATCTCAGATTAAGGGCGCTCGTCGTGACATAGCACGTATGAAGACAGTACTCCGTCAAAGAGAACTTAACAAATAACAATTATCCAAGATGGAAACAAGAAATTTAAGAAAGACAAGACAGGGTGTTGTTATCAGCGACAAGATGGACAAGTCCATCGTTGTTGCTGCCAAGTTCAAGGAGAAGCATCCTATATATGGTAAGTTTGTCCAAAAGACAAAGAAATACCATGCGCACGATGAGAAGAATGAAGCTCATGTGGGCGATACAGTGCTAATCATGGAGACACGTCCTCTCAGCAAGACAAAGCGCTGGAGATTAGTTTCAATAACTGAAAAAGCTAAGTAAATATGATACAGGCAGAATCAAGACTTACAGTATGTGATAACAGCGGTGCACGCGAGGCTCTCTGCATCCGTGTCCTTGGTGGTACCAAGCGCCGTTACGCAAGTGTGGGAGACGTTATCGTCGTTGCTGTCAAGAATGTCATCCCATCAAGTGATTTGAAGAAAGGTGCAGTATCTAAGGCTTTGATCGTCCGCACAAAGAAGGAGATTCGCCGTGCAGATGGCTCGTACATCCGTTTCGATGACAACGCATGCGTACTGCTCAACAATGCTGGCGAGCTTCGCGGCAGCCGTATTTTCGGTCCTGTTGCTCGTGAGCTTCGTGCGGTTAATATGAAGGTCGTTTCTCTGGCACCTGAGGTTCTTTAATAATTAAAAGTTACAGAAAAATGACAAAGTTACATATTAGAAAAGGCGATACTGTCATCGTTCTTGCCGGTAAGGACAAGGGCAAGACTGGCAAAGTTCTTCAGGTTCTCGTTGAGAAGGAACGTGCAATCGTTGAAGGTGTGAATATGGTTAAGAAAAGCCAGAAGCCAAGTGCCAAGAATCCACAGGGTGGTATCGTTGAGCAGGAAGCTTCTATTCACATTTCAAATCTGAGTCTCATCGATCCAAAGAGTGGCAAGGCTACTCGCGTATCAATCAAGCATGAGGGCAAGAATGTAATCCGTATCTCTAAAAAGTCAGGGGAGGAAATCAAGTAATGGAAACAGCACAGTTAAAGAAGGTTTATGCCGAGACAATCGCTCCGGCACTCCAGAAGCAGTTCAACTACTCTTCGTCAATGGAGATTCCTCAGTTGACAAAGATTGTTGTTAACCAGGGACTTGGTGATGCAACCCAGGACAAAAAGATTATCGAGGTCGCTATCAACGAGATAACAACTATTACAGGTCAGAAGGCTGTCGCTACATATTCTAAAAAGGATATCGCGAACTTCAAGCTCCGCAAGAAGATGCCTATCGGTGTTATGGTGACTCTCCGTCGTGAGCGCATGTATGAATTCCTTGAGAAGCTCGTCCGCATTGCTCTTCCTCGTATCCGTGACTTCAAGGGTATCGAGTCTAAGTTTGACGGTCGTGGCAACTATACTCTTGGTATTCAGGAGCAGATTATCTTCCCTGAGATAAATATTGATAATGTTGACCGCATCCAGGGTATGAACATCACTTTCGTCACAACAGCAAAGACTGACGAAGAGGGATTCGCTCTCCTGAAAGCATTCGGTCTTCCATTCAAGAACGCTAAAAACGATTAAGAGATATGGCAAAAGAATCAATGAAGGCACGCGAGGTAAAGCGTGCTCGTCTGGTAGCTCGTTACGCTGAGAAGCGCGCTGCTCTCAAGAAGATTATCGCAACTACAGATGATCTCGCTGAAGCATACGAGGCAGCTCGCAAGCTCCAGAGCATTCCTAAGAATGCCAACCCTATCCGACTCCACAACCGTTGCAAGATTACCGGTCGTCCAAAGGGTTACATCCGCCAGTTCGGCATTTCCCGTATCCAGTTCCGTGAGATGGCTTCTGCAGGTCTCATCCCTGGTGTGAAGAAGGCAAGCTGGTAATCGTCCGCACAGTAAAGTCCTTGCTCTCCCTCCTCCATGAGGGAGGGCAGACTTCATAAAGCTGGAAGGCTTCCGCAGGCTTTTGCACTCTTTGCTTAGGTCGCTTTGGCCGGAAAGCACAATTTAATATTGTCGGGAAAGTCCCGATCAATTAAACTTTTTAATTCTTTAATATTGTCGGGGTAGTCCCGATTAATTAAACTTTTTAATTATGACAGATCCAATAGCAGATTATCTGACAAGACTCAGAAACGCAATCATGGCTCATCATCGTGTCGTTGAGGTGCCAGCGTCAAATCTGAAGAAAGAGATCACAAAGATTCTCTTTGAGAAGGGTTACATCCTTAACTACAAGTTCGTTGAGGATGGTCCTCAGGGTTCTATCAAGGTCGCTTTGAAATGGAATCCAACAACAAAGGCAAACGCAATCAAGTGCCTTAAGCGTGTCTCTACACCAGGTCTCCGTAAGTACACCGGTTACAAGGACATGCCACGTGTTATTAACGGACTGGGTATTGCAATCCTGTCCACATCCAAGGGCGTTATGACAGACAAAGAGGCTGCAGAGCTTAAGATTGGCGGCGAGGTTCTTTGCTATGTCTATTAATTAAGGAGGAACAGCAATGTCAAGAATAGGTAAAATGCCAATAGCTATCCCTGCCGGTGTAACTGTAACTCTTAATGATGGTGTAGTAACTGTCAAGGGCCCAAAGGGAGAAATGTCACAGAAAGTTGACGCATCCATAATCGTTAAGGTAGAGGATGGTCACATCACATTTGAAGTTGATGAGACCAGCCCGGTAAATTACAAGCAGCGTAATGCTTTCCATGGTCTTTACCGTTCACTCGTCAACAATATGGTTGTTGGTGTAAGTGAAGGCTACAAGAAGACCCTTGAGCTTGTAGGTGTCGGATACCGTGTTTCCAACCAGGGTAACCTTATTGAGTTCTCGCTTGGCTATACTCACCCAATATTCCTCCAGCTCCCTGCTGAGGTGAAGGTTGAGACAAAGTCAGAGCGTAACCAGAACCCACTCCTCATGCTTGAGTGCTGCGACAAGGCTCTTCTTGGTCTTATCTGCGCAAAGATTCGCTCATTCCGTAAGCCAGAGCCTTACAAGGGTAAGGGTATTCTCTTCCAGGGTGAGGTTATCCGTCGCAAGTCTGGTAAGAGTGCTTCGGCTAAGTAATAATCATTAAAAAATAACGATTATGACAACAAAGAAAGTAGAAAGACGAATCAAAATCAAATATAGAATTCGCAAGAATGTCAACGGCACAGCGGAGCGTCCACGTCTCAGTGTGTTCCGTAGCAACAAGCAGATTTATGCACAGGTTATCAATGACCTGACAGGCTGCACACTCGCTTCGGCTTCTTCACTCGGTCTTGAGGCTATGCCAAAGAAAGAGCAGGCTGCAAAAGTCGGTGCATTGGTGGCTGAGAAGGCAAAAGCAGCAGGCATCACATCTGTAGTTTTCGACCGTAACGGATATCTTTACCATGGTCGTGTAAAAGAGCTTGCTGACGCAGCTCGTAATGGTGGACTTAATTTCTAATAAACAATTATGGCAATTGATAAAGTAAAAGTAAATGGCGAGTCAGAGCTCAAAGACAAGCTCGTAGCCATTAACCGTGTTACTAAGGTAACAAAAGGTGGTAGAACCTTCACATTCGCTGCCATCGTTGTTGTGGGTGACGGAAAAGGCTCAATCGGTTGTGGTCTCGGCAAGGCCGGTGAAGTCACCGCAGCCATCACAAAGGGTACAGAGGCTGCAAAGAAGAATCTTGTAAAGGTTCCTGTAATCAATGGTACTGTTCCTCATGAAATTGAGGTGCGTTACGGTGGTGCTCAGGTATTCCTAAAGCCTGCAGCAGCAGGTACAGGACTTGTAGCCGGTGGTGCTATGCGTCCAGTTCTTGAAAGTGCCGGTGTGACAGATGTCCTTGCAAAGTCAAAGGGCAGTTCAAACCCACACAACCTTGTAAAAGCGACAATCAAGGCTCTCAGCCTTATGCGTGATGCACGTACAATCGCAAGCGAGCGTGGTATCAGTATGGAAAAAGTATTTAAGGGATAAGGAGGATAATTATGGCAACAATAAAGATCAAACAGACTAAAAGTAGAATCGGCGCTCCTATCGACCAGAAGCGCACACTGCAGGCCCTTGGTCTTCACAAAATCTCTCAGGTTGTAGAGCGTGAGGATACTCCTGTTCTCCGTGGCATGATTCGTAAGGTTCACCATTTGGTGACCGTTGTTGAGTAATTAATATAATTATCTTTTAAATAGACACGATTATGAAATTAAATAATTTGACCCCAGCTGCAGGCTCTACACATTCACGTCGTCGTATCGGTCGTGGTCCAGGCTCTGGACTCGGTGGCACATCTACACGTGGTCACAAGGGTGCTAAGTCTCGTTCTGGTTACAAGCGTAAGATCGGTTTTGAGGGTGGTCAGATGCCTTTGCAGCGTCGTCTGCCTAAGTTCGGCTTCAAGAACATCAACCACAAAGAATATCTTGCTGTCAACCTCTCCACTATCCAAAAGATTGCAGAGAAGCAGAATGTTTCAAAGATTGGCATTGACGAACTCGTTGCAGCCGGTCTGACAAACGGCAAGGAACTTGTCAAGATTCTTGGCATGGGACAGCTTACTGTGAAAGTCGATGTGGAGGCGCATGCATTCTCAAAGACAGCAGAAGAGGCTATCAAGGCACAGGGTGGTAACACAACAACTATTTAAGTAATGAAAAAATTCATTGAGACACTAAAGAACTGTTGGAAGATTGAGGATCTGCGTCAGCGGCTCCTCATCGTCCTGCTGTTCACCGCAATATATCGTTTTGGTTCTTTCATAGTGCTTCCGGGCATAAACCCAGGACAGCTTGAGAAACTCCAGTCACAGACAAGCGGTGGACTTATGTCGCTCCTTGACATGTTCTCTGGTGGTGCATTCTCCAACGCGTCAATCTTTGCGCTTGGTATTATGCCGTATATCTCAGCCTCAATTGTAATGCAGCTTCTCGCTGTCGCTGTGCCTTATTTCCAGAAGATGCAGCGTGAAGGCGAGAGTGGCCGTAAGAAAATCAGTTGGTACACTCGTGTGCTCACGGTTGCCATCCTTCTGTTCCAGGCACCTATGTATCTGATTAACCTCAGAACACAGGCTATGGATGCATTGGCATCAGGTATTTCATGGCAGGTATTCATCATTCCTGCTTCACTTATCCTTGCTGCTGGTTCCATGTTTATTCTTTGGCTTGGTGAGCGTATCACTGACAAGGGTATAGGTAATGGTGTGTCCATTATCATTATGCTTGGTATCATTGCTCGTTTGCCACAGGCATTCGTACAGGAAGTCACATCTCGCTTTACTGCTATCTCCGGAGGCGGTATTGTGATGCTTATCGTCGAGATTCTGATTCTGTATGCTGTAGTATGCGCAGCAATACTTCTTACACAGGCTACCCGTCAGGTGCCTGTACAGTATGCCAAGCGTGTGGAAGGACGTGGAGCAGCACGCCAGATAGGTGGTGCACGCCAGTATATCCCATTGAAGCTTTTTGCTGCTAATGTGATGCCGATTATCTTTGCTCAGGCATTGATGTTCGTACCACTTACATTAGTAGGCTTTACATCAGATGGAGCATCAGCAGGTCTTCGCCAACTTATGGACACCAGAAGTCTTCTCTACAATGCTATATATGTATTTCTCATTGTAGCGTTTACATACTTCTATACTGCAATTACTCTTAACCCTACACAGATGGCAGAGGATATGAAGCGCAATAACGGATTCATACCTGGTGTGAAGCCAGGACATGATACAGCTGAGTACATTGACACTGTTGTATCACGTATGACATTCCCTGGTGCTATCTTTATTGCATTCATAGCTATCATGCCGGCACTTGCAGGACTTCTTAATGTGCAGCAGGCATTCGCACAGTTCTTCGGCGGAACATCACTCCTGATTCTTGTTGGTGTTGTCATTGACACCCTCCAGCAGATAGAGTCACACCTGATGATGCGTCACTATGACGGACTGTTGAAGAGTGGACGCACACGAAACGGTGGCGTTGCTGCATATTAATCTGAGATATGAGGATATTTCTCAAGACTGAAGAAGAAATACAACTTATGCGAGAGGCTAACCAACTCGTTGGTAAGACCCTCGCTGAGTTGTTCCGGCATATAAAACCGGGAGCCACGACACTTCAGTTGGATAGGATTGCAGAAGAATTCATCAGAGATCATGGTGCGACACCGGCATTTCTGAATTTCCCCAATCCATATGGAAACCCTTTCCCTGCGTCAATATGCACATCTGTCAACGACTGTGTAGTGCATGGAATACCATCATCCGACCGGTTTCTGAAAGATGGAGACATCATTTCCATTGATTGCGGAACGATTCTTAATGGTTTCTGTGGTGATTCCGCTTATACATTCTGCGTTGGTGAAGTGTCAGAGGAAATAAGGAAGCTTCTCCGCACTACCAAGGACTCTCTGTACAAGGCGATAGAAACAGCTACCGCAGGAAAGAAAGTCGGGGATATTGGATATACAGTCCAAACTCATTGTGAGGCGGAAGGCTATGGCATCGTAAGAGAACTGACAGGTCATGGTATAGGAAAAGATATGCATGAAGACCCGTCAATTCCTAATTACGGTAGGAGAGGTAATGGCACAACTCTTAAGAATGGAATGTGCATTGCCATTGAGCCAATGGTAACAATGGGTGACCATAAAATCGGGCTTATGCCCGACAAATGGAGCATAGTGACGCTTGACCATAAGCCTGCTGCTCATTTTGAGCATACGATTGTGGTCAGGTATGGCAAGTCTGAGATATTATCATCATTTGAAGAAATAGAACGTTTAGAAGGCGAAATATACTGACATGGCAAAACAATCAGCTATAGAACAGGACGGCAGAATCATAGAGTCGCTGTCCAATGCAATGTTCCGTGTGGAACTTGAGAATGGTGTGGAGATTATTGCACACATCTCAGGCAAGATGAGAATGCATTACATTAAGATTCTTCCGGGTGATAAGGTCAAGGTGGAAATGTCACCGTATGACCTGACAAAGGGAAGAATTTCATTCAGATATAAATAAGGAACCTCAAATTAATTAGAGAAATGAAGACAAGAGCATCTTTGAAGAAGCGTACTCCTGACTGCAAAATCGTACGTCGCAAGGGTCGTCTTTTTGTTATCAACAAGAAGAATCCTAAGTTCAAGACTCGTCAGGGATAATGTTTTAAGGTACGTTAAAAGTTAAAACCTAAAAGTTAAAAACTTTGGATATAATACTCTGGAAATTCGGAATTGCAAAAGTTTTTTGTAACTTTGCAATTCGGATTTTCGGGTATATACCCATTATGTTTATTATTTATTCATTTATCAACAAACAATGGCAATAAGAATTGTTGGAGTAGATTTGCCCCAGAACAAGCGTGGCGAAATCGCATTGACTTATATTTATGGTATAGGTCGAAGTAGTTCAGCAAAGATATTGGACAAAGCAGGTGTCAGCCGTGACCTTAAGGTTAACGAGTGGTCAGACGATGATGCAGCTAAGATCCGTGAAATTATCGGCGCTGAATTCAAAGTAGAGGGTGATCTCCGTTCAGAGATCCAGTTGAATATCAAGCGACTGATGGATATTGGTTGCTATCGTGGTGTCCGTCACCGTAACGGTCTTCCTGTCCGTGGACAGAGCACAAAGAACAATGCTCGTACACGTAAGGGTAAGAAGAAGACTGTTGCAAACAAGAAGAAGGCCACTAAGTAATAACGCTTAAAAGATTGTAAAGTCATGGCAAAGAAAACAGCAACTAAGAAAAGAAACGTACGCATTGATGCCGTAGGTCAGCTTCACGTACATAGCTCTTTCAATAACATTATCATCTCTCTCACAAATGGTGAGGGTCAGGTTATCTCTTGGTCTTCAGCAGGTAAGATGGGCTTCCGCGGCTCAAAGAAGAATACTCCTTATGCAGCTCAGATGGCAGCAGAGGATTGTGCAAAGGTAGCTTATGATCTTGGACTCCGTAAGGTGAAAGCATTTGTGAAAGGTCCGGGCAACGGTCGCGAGTCTGCTATCCGTGCTTGTCACTCATGTGGCATTGCAGTGACAGAAATCGTAGACGTTACTCCACTTCCACACAACGGATGCCGCCCTCCAAAGCGTCGTCGCGTATAATCCCTGATTTAATTTTACATATTATTATAAATAGCAATTATGGCTAGATATACAGGTCCGAAATCAAGAATTGACCGTCGCTTTGGCGAAGCCATCCTCGGTTCAGAAAAAGTTTTGTCCAAGAGAAACTTCGCTCCTGGACAGCATGGCAACAACCGCCGTCGCAAGATGTCTGAGTACGGTGTCATGTTGGCAGAGAAGCAAAAGGCTAAGTACACTTACGGTGTGCTTGAACGCCAGTTCCGCAACTTGTTTGAGAAGGCAGCAAAGGCTGACGGTATTACCGGTGAGGTGCTACTCCAGCTCCTTGAGAGCCGTCTTGACAATGTTGTTTATCGTCTCGGCATCGCTCCTACACGTCGTGCTGCGCGTCAGCTCGTAGGTCACAAGCACATCACTGTTGATGGTTCAGTAGTGAATATTCCATCTTTCTCAGTAAAGGCGGGCATGGTGATTGGTGTACGTGAGAAGTCAAAGTCTCTCGAGGTTATCGAGGATTCTCTCTCTGGTCGCAGCCACAGCCAGTTCCCTTGGATAGAGTGGAATCAGCAGACTAAGTCCGGTAAGTTCCTCCACCGTCCGGAGCGTGCAGATATTCCTGAGAACATCAAGGAGCAGTTAATCGTTGAGTTGTACTCTAAATAATCATTAAATTAATGGCGATATTAGCATTTCAAAAACCCGATAAAGTTGTAATGCTGGAGGCCAATGACAAAGTCGGCAAGTTCGAGTTTCGTCCTCTTGAGCCTGGCTTTGGTGTTACCATAGGTAACTCCTTGCGCCGCATTCTCCTTTCATCGCTTGATGGCTATGCTATCAATACCATCAGAATAGATGGGGTGGAGCACGAGTTTTCCTCCGTTCCAGGCGTGAAAGAGGATGTTACCAACATTATCTTGAATCTCAAGCAAGTAAGATTCAAGCAAATAGTAGATGAATTCGAGAATGAAAAAGTCTCTATCACAGTCGAAAACACCACAGAGTTCAAGGCTGGGGATATAGATAAGTATCTGACTGGATTTGAAGTGTTAAATCCCGATTTGGTGATTTGTCATTTAGATGCTAAAGCATCAATGCAGATTGATCTCACAATCAATAAGGGACGTGGCTATGTCCCTGCTGACGAGAACCGCCAGTTCTGTACTGATGTCAATGTGCTCCCTATCGATTCTATCTACACCCCAATCCGTAACGTGCGCTATAGCGTTGAGCCTTATCGTGTTGAGCAGAAGACCGACTACGACAAGCTCGTTATAGAAGTATCTACGGACGGCTCCATCCACCCGAAGGATGCGCTTAAAGAGGCAGCCAAGATTCTGATTCATCATTTCCTCCTCTTCTCTGATGAGAAGATTACTCTGGAGAATCCTGAGATGGAGGGTAATGAAGAATTCGATGAGGAGGTTCTCCATATGCGCCAGCTCCTGAAGACACGCCTTGTGGACATGAATCTTTCCGTTCGTGCACTCAATTGTCTTAAGGCTGCTGATGTGGAAACTCTCGGAGACCTTGTTCAATTCAACAAGACAGATCTCTTGAAGTTCCGCAACTTTGGTAAGAAATCGCTTTCAGAGCTTGATGATTTGCTCGAGAGTCTGAATCTGTCGTTTGGAACCGATATTACAAAATACAAACTTAATCAGGATTAATGTCTGATATTCTTGTCTCTCGATTTCTACTGTGAGATGGAGGGAAAAGAACAACATTGGCCAGCTGATTAAAACGAAAACAAAAAATGAGACATAATAAGAAATTCAATCATCTCAGTCGTACTGCTGATCACCGTCGTGCCATGCTTGCAAACATGGCAATCTCGCTGATTATGCACAAAAGAATCACTACGACTGTAGCTAAGGCTAAGGCTCTTAAGAAATATGTTGAGCCACTCGTGACACGTTCAAAGGATGACACTACAAACTCACGCCGTGTCGTATTCTCTTATCTTCAGAACAAGTATGCTGTCACAGAACTCTTCAAGGTAGTTGCTCCTAAAGTAGGTGACCGTCCGGGTGGATACACACGTATCATCAAGCTCGGTACTCGTCAGGGTGACGCAGCTTCAGTTTGCTTCATTGAACTTGTCGATTTCGACGAGAACATGGCAAAGGCTCCTAAGGCAGCTAAGAAGACACGTCGTGCCGGCAAGAAGGCTGCTCCAAAGGCAGAGACTGTAGAAACTCCTGCAGAGGCTTCTGCAGCTGAGACAGCGGAGGCTTAATCCTTAGCCAAACAATAAATTAAAATAGCTTTCGGCCTAACCTATGGCAGAAGTGATGTCTTTGCTTTTATTCTTAGAGGATATGCAAATTCATCAGACTTTTAGTTATGTTAGGCTCGTCCGATAAAACAAATTTAATAAAATCAAAAAAAATGGATTTGATTAAAGTTGCTGAAGAAGCATTTGCAACCGGCAAACAGTTCCCTGAGTTCAAGGCTGGTGATACTGTAACTGTCGCTTACAAAATTATCGAGGGTTCAAAGGAGCGTATCCAGCTCTACCGTGGTGTTGTCATCAAGATTTCCGGTCACGGAGAGAAGAAGCGTTTCACTGTACGCAAGATGTCTGGTACAGTTGGTGTAGAGCGTATCTTCCCAATCGAGTCACCAAACATCGATTCCATCGAGGTTAACAAGCATGGTAAGGTTCGCCGTGCCAAGCTGTACTACCTCCGTGCTCTTACTGGTAAGAAGGCACGCATCAAGGAGAAGCGTACTGTCACTAAGGGCTAATAGTATTTTTTCAATAGGCAGAGTCCGGCAATCATTTTGGTTGCCGGACTTTGTTGTAATAGTCTGTTTTTTTGTTGACATATAATTTGAGAAGCAGTAGGAAATAGATGCTGTTTCAAAAAGATAATATAAGGGCTAAGCTTCAGTCCAAAAGTTTGTTTGTCTTTTTTGTAGTTCAGAGCCATATAAGCCTTTTTCCTGTTTTTTAGTGCTCCGGCACCTGGATGCATCAGTTGCCTGTTAAACTAAAAAGCCAGAAATGCTCCAGACAGTATTCCCGGATGCCAATGGTCTTTAAAAACATTTTTGCATGAGTTATTTGTATGGGTTAGCATGAGTTAGCATTGGTTAATATTGGTTAGCACTGGTTAGCATGGGTTATATTTACTTTTTTATTTTTCACCAAATTATTTTGGACACTATTCTACTTTTGTTTAATTTTGCAGAAATTTTTAAATTAACATTATAGTAAAGCATGAACATGTCCCAATTGCACATTATTTTCATGGCAAATGTCCGTAAATGCCACCTGGCTCTTAGACAGATGGCTGATAGGATTAACGTGTGGTTACAGAATAAAAAAATCATGCCACACAATAAAAAAAGCTGGCTTGTAACGACTCTTTCGGTCCTCATTATAGTTGCCGGCGGATATTTCATATTTCGTCCGAAGCATCAAACTCCACAATTACCGGTCGTAAAGGTAGAAACCGTAAAAACAGGCAGCGTGAATATTTATGGAGAATATGTGGGGCGCATCCGTGCTCAGCAGTTTGTAGAGATACATGCCCGTGTTGAAGGCTATTTGGAAAATATGCTTTTTAAGGAAGGTTCATATATACATAAGGGACAGACTCTGTTTGTAATAGACCCGCGTCTTTATAAAGCCAATGTGAATAAAGCTCGTGCCCAATTGAATAAAGCACGTGCACAGGCACTAAAAGCAGAGCGTGATTTGAAGCGAATCAAACCATTGTTTGCACAGAATGCCGCTTCTCAGCTCGATTTGGATAACGCAACGGCTGCATATGAAAGCGCAATGGCAGAAGTGGTAGTAAGTGAGGCTGATTTGACTCAGGCGGAATTGACCTTGAGTTACACTCGCGTCAGCTCTCCTATTTCGGGCTATATATCAGAGCGTGTGGCAGATATAGGAACTTTGGTAGGTCCAAGCGGAGGAAAATCACTCCTCGCCACAGTGGTAAAAAGTGATTCTGTGCGTGTGGATTTTTCTATGACTGCATTAGATTATCTTCGCAGCAAAGACAGAAATGTGAACTTAGGAGCTGCAGACTCTACACGCAAATGGAACTCTTACGTAACCATCACACTTGCCGATGGCACCATTTACCCACATAAAGGAATTGTAGATTTTGCCGATCCGCAGGTTGACCCCAAGACCGGTACATTTTCGGTCAGGGCAGAGATGCCAAATCCTGACCGAAGCCTTTTGCCGGGAGAGTTCACCAAGGTGAAAGTCTTACTGGACGTGCGGGAGAATGCGGTCAAAATCCCCAATAAGTCCATTGTAATCGAAAAGGGAGGCGCTTATGTCTATGTAGTGCGCCCCGATTCTGTTGTAGAACGTAGATTCATAGAAATTGGACCTGAAACAGGAAACGAGACGATAGTAGAAAGAGGTCTGGTAAAGGGCGAAAGAATTGTTGTTGAAGGATACCATAAATTGTCACATGGTATGAAAGTCAATCCTGAAGCCCCTGCTAACTCAAAAAAAGAGGACTGATATGAGAAAAAAAATATTCCTGAATCATCCGGTTTTTTCAATAGTAATCTCTATTGTGATTTTTATAATCGGTGGTATAGGTCTGGTCTTACTGCCTGTGGACCAGTATCCTCAGATTGTACCGCCGGTGGTGAAAATCAGTGCATCTTATCCGGGAGCGGATGCCCAGACTGTTACTCAAGCGGTGGCAACTCCAATTGAGCAAGAACTGAATGGCACTCCCGGGATGATTTATATGTCTTCGTCAAGCTCAAATTCGGGTGGTTTTACCGCACGTGTCACTTTCGATATAGACACCGACCCCGAACTTGCAGCAGTTGACATTCAGAATCGCGTCAAGATGGCTGAATCGAGGCTGCCTGCAGAAGTGGTGCAAAACGGCATATCGGTTTCTAAGGAAACAGCCAGCCGGTTGATGACCATTACAGTACAGTCAAACGACCCGAAATTTGATGAAGTATATCTGAGTAACTACACAACCTTGAATGTAGTCGACCCGATACGCCGTATTCCTGGCGTAGGCAGTGTGAGCAATGTGGGCAGCCGTTATTATGCCATGCAGATTTGGGTTGCTCCTGACAAACTCGCAGATCTCGGGTTGACGGTGCAGGATATACAAAATGCACTAAAAGACCAGAATCGCGAGTCGGCAGCAGGTGCACTCGGACAGGCACCTGCAAAAGATGTAGATGTCACTATGCCAATCATTGCCCGTGGGCGTCTATCGTCGGTGTCAGAGTTTGAGGACATTGTGTTGCGTGCCCGGCGCGACGGTTCATTGATTCGTTTGAAAGATGTTGCCCGTGTTTCGCTTGAGGCATCAAGTTATTCAACCGAAAGTGGCATTAACGGAGGAAATGCGGCCGTGCTCAATATCAATATGCTGCCCGGTGCCAATGCCATGGATGTGGCAAAGGCTGTGAAAAAAGAGATGGAAAACATAGCAAAGAACTTCCCTGAAGGGATAAGTTATGATATACCATTTGACATGACCACATATATATCGGAATCAATACATCATGTCTATCGAACATTTTTCGAGGCCTTGTTGCTGGTGATTCTGGTTGTGTATCTCTCTCTTCAAAACTGGCGAAGCACGCTTATCCCTGTCATTGCAGTCCCTATCTCCTTGGTAGGCACTTTCGGAGTCATGATGATGTTTGGCTTTTCGCTGAACATGCTTACGCTTTTAGGGCTTATACTTGCTATCGGTATCGTGGTTGACGATGCAATTGTGGTGGTGGAGAATGTGGATCGCATTATGAACACCGAGCATCTCTCTCCATTTGAGGCTACGGCAAAAGCGATGTCAAACCTTAGTGGCGCACTTATAGCCATGTCGCTCGTACTCTGCGCTGTCTTTATCCCGGTTAGTTTCTTGCCGGGAATAACCGGGCAACTTTATCGTCAGTTTACCATAACCATAGCGGTGTCTGTTATTATCTCCACGATTGTGGCATTGACGCTCTCACCCGTAATGTGTGCAAAACTGCTGAAGCCTGCCTCACAAAATAAGAAAGTACGGATATTTCGTCTGGTTAACATTTGGTTGAACAGAGGGAATCGCAAGTATGGGCGGATTGTCTACAAGGCTCTCAATCATCCCAAGCGGATGTACACCTCTTTCGGTCTTGCTTTGATATTTATATATCTCATGAACTCCATGATGCCACAAAGTTTCATGTCGCAGGAAGACCAAGGATATTTCACTGTTGAACTGGAGCTGCCCGAGGGCTCGACAATCGAAAGGAGCAGAGAAGTCACGGAACGTGCCATGGATTTTCTTCTCAAAGACCCGGATGTGGAGTATGTCTTGAATGTCACAGGCTCCTCACCCAGAGTGGGCACCAACCCAGCGCATTCACAGCTGACCGTTATATTAAAGCCATGGGAAGAGCGCAAAACCGAAGACATTAATGAAATCCGCGCCCGCATTCAAGATGAATTGTCGACATATCCCGAGAGCCGTGCGTATGTATTTACCCCGGCGATTATCCCCGGACTTGGTAGCTCTGGCGGCTTTGAGATGGTGCTCGAAGCACGAGGCGATGCTACATATTCCAACTTGCAAAATGCTGTGGATACACTCAAGCATTATGCTGCGCAGAGTGCGGCTATCTCAGGGATATCCTCGTCAATGCAGGCAGATATTCCAAAACTGTATTTCAATGTTGACCGTGACCGTGCCAAAATGCAGGGCATACCTGTCAGCGACATATTTTCGACAATGAAAGCCTTTACAGGTTCTATATATGTCAATGATTTTAATATGTTCAACCGCATATATCGTGTGTATATACAGGCCGATGCGCAATATAGGTCACGCCGTGAGAACTTCAATCTGTTTTTCGTAAGAGGAGCAGACAATGTAATGGTGCCGATTTCATCCTTAGGCACTTCTCACTATACCATGGGTCCCGGTACAGTTGGCCGCTTTAATATGTTTAATTCGGCTACCATATCCGGGGAAGCCGCCAATGGCTACAGCACCGGAGAGGCGATGGATGCGCTTGAAGAGATAGTCCGCAAAAAGTTGCCTGAGAACATAGGGGTGGAATGGAGTGGATTGTCATATCAACAAAAGCACGAAAGTGGGAACACCGGCATGGTTCTTGGGCTTGCATTGGTATTCGTGTTCCTGTTTCTGGCTGCGCAATACGAAAGCTGGAGTGTGCCGCTTGCCGTGATTCTGTCACTCCCTATAGCTGGTGTCGGAGCATATTTCGGAATTTGGATATGCGGACTTGAAAATAACATCTATTTCCAAATCGGACTTGTGATGCTTATCGGACTTGTAGCGAAAAATGCAATTCTGATAGTGGAGTTTGCAAAAGAAGAAGTCGATAAAGGAGCTGATGCTGTCCATGCTGCAATAAAGGCTGCGCATTTGCGCTTCCGCCCAATTGTCATGACATCTCTTGCCTTTGTGCTCGGCCTTTTGCCGCTTCTGTTTGCATCCGGACCAGGTTCTGCAGCTCGACGCGATATAGGCACCGGAGTATTCTTTGGAATGCTCGTAGCCATTACCGTGGGCATTGTCTTTGTGCCGTTTTTCTTCGTGGCGATAAACAAACTGACAAAGCATCGTTCACATAAATCTGAAAAAATGCGAGAACCATGAAAACAAAAACATTTGCGATAATAATAGTCCTGAGTCTGACTTCATGCTACAGTGTGAAAAGTCTCCGTAAGCCAAATTTAGACATGCCCGAAACGTATATTCCTGCAATGGAAACGGATTCTGCATGTGTGGCCGACATAGACTGGTGGAAATTTTATACGGACTCCACTCTATGTTCGCTTATAAAGAGCGCATTGGAGAATAACCGCGATTTGCTCAATGCAGCGGCAAAGGTCGAGGAAGTCCGCAATATGTATGGCATACATAGACTTAATTATTTGCCGGAAGTCAGTGGTGTAGTGGGCGCGAGCCATGAAACGAACCGTTACAACGGAATTGCCACAACCAAAGATCCGGAGTATGATCTTAAAATGACTGTTGGCTGGGAAGTGAATCTATTTGGAGCCATGTCGTGGGCCCAGAAAAGCAGTCTGGCTCGGTATGAAGCCACTATGGACGATTATCATGCGATGAGGATGACACTTGTAGCTGAAACCGCAAGCGCATATTTTCGCCTGATGGCTCTTAAAAACGAACTTTCAATAGTCAGGCAGACTCTTGAAACCCGTGAAGAATCGCTGAATCAAGCTCGAATCAGATTTGAGGGCGGTCTTACTTCCGAAACCGTGTACCAGCAGGCAAAAGTGGAATACGCCTCAACCGCTGCCCTTGTTCCTAATCTTGAAAAGCAAGTGAAGGTGGCCAATAATGCCATCACCTTACTGATTGGTGAATTCCCGAATGATTCAATATGCCCAAACCAACCCACATGGTCTGACCACATTCAAGAGAATGTACCAGTGGGCATATCCTCCACACTGTTGGAGAGAAGGCCTGACATATCTGCGGCGGAACATCGGCTCGCCGCTGCAATGGCTGATGTTGGTTTGTCGTATGCCAATCAATTTCCAAACATCCGCCTGTCTTTCACCCCGGGATGGGAAAATGAGAGCCTGTCTCATTTTTTCTCCTCCCCATTCACGTATGTTGCGGGAAACATTGCCGGGACGATATTTGATTTCGGTCGTAAAAAACGGAAATACAAAGCGTCAATAGCTGTGTATGAGCAAGCAAGGAATGATTATGAGAAGGCTGTCATCAACGCTTTCACAGAGGTGAACACTGCGATAGAGACACTTCGTAAAGTAAAGGAAAGCAGACAGTTGAAGGCTGAGTTGTGTGAGGCGAGCATGAAGTATGTGAACTTGGCACAATTGCAATACAGAGCCGGTTCTCTCAACTATATCGACGTGCTTGATGCTCAAAGAAGGTATTTTGATGCACAAATTGCAGTAAGCAATGCTTTGAGGGATGAATATCTTGCACTTGCAAATCTTTACAAAGTGCTCGGAGGAGGTTGGAGCATGAGTTCAGAAAATAATAATGGAAACGAAAATATGAAGAAGCAAACATCCGGTGACAGTGCAGTACGATAGCTGTATGTATGAAATTTATACACGATGCAACAACCAGGAAGTTGTGTGTTCTCAATTATTTATAGTGAGGGTGTGCCATGAATTTAGAAGTGGTACACCCTCTTGCAATATCACGGGTATGGACGGATAAGTCTCGGAAGGTCTCTTGGCATGCAAAACCATATAATAGGCTTACCACTGTTTCATCAATAGCTTGGAATGTCACGGGACACAAGCTGTTTGTAAAAAAATGTCATTTGGTATCAAAAAAACGCAAAAGATATTGTTAATATGGAAAAAATCAGTAGCTTTGCATTTGTAACAATATATTATGAAATCACTACATATATTAATGTTCTCAATATGCACTGTAATTGCATTTGCGGTAACAGGAACAGAAGAAACTGCCACAGGTGGAGAAGGGGTGGCTCTGTCTGCTGACTCATGCCTGTTGCAATATGAGGCAGTGTATAGTGGATGTATATCAGCCATAAGCAAAGTACGTACAATGAAGCACATTACGCCTGTGCGTGTACAGTCATGCTATGAATGGGTGATTGCTAAATTGCATACAGTTTATGTCTTGAAGAATTACAGGAATAATGTGCCGGTAAAGCCATTCAGTCTTTTTTGTACTTATAAAGAATAGTGACAGATGCAGAGGAATTACAGGTTAGGCCGCAAAAATGATTTGCACAGTATGCACCATTATTTTTGATGGCGAGACGTCGGTTGAAGAGGGATTGCAGCGTACTCATGACTGATAAAGTCTATGCTTCTCAATAAGAACAAGCAGAGAAAGTAAAATGCAAATCCATGTATGAAGATAAAGAAAAACAATGTCATTTGCAAACTAACCTGTTTATATAATTCCTGTCGGTAGGTTTCTGTTTCCATATAATTTTATTTACAAAAAAAACTGATTATGATTCTAATGTTTATATATTTGGTGGGCGCAATATCAATTTCATTTCTCTGTTCTGTCGTAGAGGCAGTGCTTTTGTCCACACCGATGTCATTCATCACCATGAAAGAGAGCGAAGGCTCTGCCAATGCCTTACAACTTAAAAAGTACAAAGCCAATATCGACCGCCCGATTGCCGCTGTGCTGTCACTTAATACTGTTGCACATACAGTAGGTGCTGCCGGTGTAGGTGCTGAGGCTGTGAAAATATTCGGAGAGGAGAGCTTCGGCATAATCTCTGCCATCCTCACATTGCTGATTTTAGTCCTTTCGGAGATAATTCCCAAGACAATCGGTGCGTCCCATTGGCGTCGTCTTGCACTGCCTGTCGCTGTTGTGATTAAGGGTATGATAATAATAACTTATCCTTTGGTATGGTTGTCAGAATATATCACGAAGGTGTTCTCATCCGGTGAATCACGGTTCTCGGTGAGTCGCGAGGAAGTGTCGGCAATGGTGAATGTCGCTTCCGAAGAAGGTGTTCTAAGGACTCAGGAAAGTAAGATAATTCAGAATGCATTCAAATTGACAGGTGTCTCTGCCGAGGATATAATGACACCTAATCTTGTCGTGGTGTCAGTACCTGACAGTATGACTGTCAAGGAATTTTTCTCCAATGTAGAGCTGACGTATTCCCGCATCCCCGTATATCATGACAATAAGGATTACATAATCGGTTATGTGTTGAAAATGACAGTACTTGAACTTCTTGCAAAGGACAGTTTCGATACTCGTATGTCGGAGATAATGCGCCCTATCCTGAGTTTCGACGAGGATAAGAAAGTTTTCGGGATATGGAAAGAAATGCTTGAAAAGAAAGAGCATATTTCTGTCATTTGTGATAAATATGGATGCTTGAGAGGTGTTGTGACCATGGAGGATGTGATAGAGACCATGCTTGGTGAGGAAATTGTTGACGAAGTGGACACCAATGTAGACTTACAGAAAGTGGCGATGGACAAGTTCAAGGCGATGAGAACAAAGAAATGATGATTAACTTGTGTTCTGATTTAACAATTATGATGCTGACAGTGTGAGCAAGAGGCTGTCCAAAAATCAGGTGACTCCAGAAGTTTTGTTTTTCACTTCTGGAATCACCTGATTTTTTTGTGTAACCTTATTTGCAAATCTTTGTCTGTGGAATAGTCCCTGTCTTACCTTGGATGCCCACACTTAGAAGCCCAAGTCTCCAGCACGGGTGTCTTGCTGCCGATTTTCGGCAGAGTACGTGACATGTTTAATTTATCCAGACAATCTCGTTGAATGTGCCGGATGTGCTTATGTCAGTCCATTTTTGGCTTTCAAATGACAGTTCGGATGTTATGTTGCCATTGTCCTGTGTTTTGAAATGTACCGTCAGTGTGCCAGGTCTGTCGTGGTTCGCTGTTGCGGACAAAGCCTTGTACGGATATTTGGCGAAAGGTTCGTTTGTGAATGTGGAGTTTCCGTCAAATGCATATAGCAGGCTCTTTTCAACTCCATCTGCTTCTTTCTTTACAATGATATAGCCAGAAATCCATGTTGGGGAGTTGGCATTGTCGGATTTTTTTTTGTAGAAGGAAAATGGGATGAGGGCCTCTGCCTCAATGTCTTCAATGACATGGAAGCCTGTACTGATGTCAAATATTACAGGAGTCCATCTTCCGTTTCCTTTGTTTGCGGAAAGGAGTATATAGCGTGAATTATTAGCTCCGGGGTACTCGCCGAAATGCTCCGCCTCCAATCCGTTGGGCAAAGGCACGTTGGGAGGTGGAGGCGTAGAACGTGCTTTGACGGTTTTCACATCATAGGATGTCTCCAAATCTGATGATATTTTGCGTAAGCGATAATTCTTTCCGTCATCACTTTGCAGTGCGGCCATATACGAAGGGGAACTGACGAGCGCGATGGCAGGCTTGTCGCAGAGTTTCTTCCATTGCAGGGTGAGCAAGTCGAAGAAGAAAGGGTACTGCTTCCCGTTTTCCTTTGCCAGCCCGCAGATGCCGAAAGCGCGATACATTCCCACTGCCGAGTGGAAATCTGGGTGAACATTGAGCGTCCAACTTCTCATTTCGGTTGCTTTGCAGTCGTTGTCCAGCCATCGTGTTATTGCATGCTCTTGTGAAGAGGCGAATCCGGAGGCATTGTTGATGCCGTACAAGTACAGCTCCCTTGGTGTCGTTCCGTCAGTAAGGTTGACAGTGCCAATCTTCATGCGTTCGCTGCCTCTCTGCAGGTGTATGTCCACCCGTGATGCAGGCTTCCTGTAAGGCATCTCTACGGTCATTCCATTTGGCGATTGTGAAATGACTTTTGCACGGAAGACTTTTATATAGCCTTCAGGAATAAGTTCCTCTCCTGTTTCCCAGAAGAAGTCAAGCGTCACCTCATCGGAGGAAAGGTATCCTTCACCTTCTAGATGTACTATGTCACCTGGTGAGAGTGTCTTCCCTTCTTCCACGACTCTTGCATCATTGACGAACAGTGTGCCGGAATCCGTTTCCTCATTGTTGCTACAGGAAGCGAACAGTCCGATGAAGGACAATAGTATGAGGACATGTTTCTTTAAAGATACGTACTTTCTCATAATCAAACAGTTTTGTATATTTGCTGCAAATTTACGAATAAATAATCAAAGTGCAAAATAAACGTGGCATAATAATTTTGCTATTCCAAATAGTTTTACTATCTTTGTGCTATAAACATCTTTGCAATGCTCAAATCAGCGGGTCGTTTTTATTATACATGAAAACGAGTTCCACCGAGCAATATTCCTCTCCTGAACAAATCAATAATAAAGCAAACAAATTCATGAATATACTTATCATTGGTGCTACTTCCGGCATAGGGTACCGACTATGGCAGCATTATGCTTCCAAAGGGCATAATGTGGCTATAACAGGACGCAGAAAGGAACTTCTTGATGAAATGGCAAAGGAATATCCCGAGCAAACCTGGTCGATGTGCTGTGATATTTCTGACATAAAGGCAACAACTGAGTTGTATAGTAGTTTGCCGAAAAAGTTCAAGAAGGTTGATATGGCAATCATATGCGCAGGTGTCGGTGAACTTAATCCGGAACTGGATGTAATGACAGAGTTGGCAACGGTAGCTGTAAATGTTGACGGCTGGACAAATACAGTGGCAACACTCTATAAGTTGTTCGAGAAACAGCAATCCGGTCATCTTGTTGTTCTGACATCTGTAGGCGGACTTCAGCCGACTCCTGTTGCCCCGTCTTACAGTGCGTCAAAGGCGTTTCAGATAAATTACATCAAATCCCTTCAGCAAAAATCCAAACACACGCCCATAGTAATCACGGAAATACGTCCCGGATTGGTGGACACAAGGATGGCTAAAGGAGAAGGACTGTTCTGGGTCATGCCATTGGATAAGGTTGTGCCTATGATAGTAAATGCCATTTCCAAGAAGAAAAAACTCCAGGTTGTAACAAACAGGTGGCGTATAATCAATTGGATTCTCTGGCATTTCATGTAAGTATCAAACGAATATTCGACAAGTAGAATTATATATTATTGTCTACCAGATATTATGGGATAATATATAACATTTGCCAACCATTAGCATATAGAATGACATCGCTACTGCCGAAGCCGTTTGGAAAAAGAATATGTAATAAAAAAAACGAATTTATGTTCTTAATAACCTACAAGACATAGAATTTCAAACAATATCGCCTACACTGTTTAAATATATAAAGAAAGGAAATGAAGAGTTTGGCTGAAAAATTGAAATTAAGTTACGGCAGTGGATATGGAAAACGTAATTTAGCCTATTACCGTAAATTCTATTTGGCTTTCCCTAATGTAGAGATTTTGCACACATGTGTGCAAAATCTGTCATGGTCTCATCTTCGCTTGCTGATACATGTGGAAAACGAAGAAGAGAGAATGTGGTATATGCGGGAAGCTACGGAAGATGTGGAGTGTACGCACTTTGGAACGTAATATCACTACTCAATACTATGGACGTAGATTAGCTTCTCAAAAAGAGAATTTATTATTACCATCTCCATCAATTGTTGATAAATATGAGCCTGAGGAATATATTAAGAATCCAATAGTCGCTGAATTTCTTGGCTTTAGACGTTATGGTGACTATGCAGAATCAGAACTGGAACAAGCATTGATTGACAATTTGCAGCAATTCATAAGTTGTATGCGGCAAAATATATGGCTTATATGCCAACTGAAGAAGAACTTCTCCGGGAAATAGAACAGCAGAAACGTTTTTTCTTGGAACAACATAGTAATAGAAGCGATTTGAACAGCTAAATTATCAATAATGGATATTGTATATATAAAAAAGGATATTGCTCATTTAAAGCAAGTGATTCCCTAAGAACTCAGACTAAAAATATTCCTGATGGATATGGAGTGTATGTTTTCCATAAAAATGAAGAAGATGGAGAAATCCTTTATATTGGGAAAGGTGGTACCATGTTGCAAAATGGAGACTGGAAAGTACAATGTTTAAGAGATAGAGTTAATAATAAACAGCGTGGTATGAGGCGGGAAGATTTTCTAAAAGGTGTAAGAACATTGTATAGATTTCGAAAGTTTGCAAATTAAGCACATGCTCAGCTACGACAGACCCTTTGTAGGGCAAATCCGCGTTTTCATCGGGGAAAAGGGGCGAAATGTCTAATATTTTTTGTGATTTCATTTTCTTTTGATACTTTTGCAATGGAAAATGAAATCAAATTGTTTTAGAATATGAAGTTGAAAAGAGTATCTGTTATCCTTGTGCTTGCCATGGCAAGCCTTGCCTCATGGGGGCAGGCGTGGGACTTGCGGCAGTGCATAGACTATGCCATGGAGCATAACATAAGCCTGCAGAAGAGCCGTATCTCCGTGAAAGAGGCGCAGACAGACCTGCTTACCGCCAAAGCGCAGATGTTTCCGAGCCTGACTTTCAACACAAACCAGAATGTTACCAACCGTCCATGGAGCGAGAATGCCATGAATGTTGTCTCTGACGGTACGGGAAACATGATGGCTAACAGTTCGCAAAGTGCCACAAACTATAACGGCAACTACGGTCTCAATGCCTCTTGGCTTGTGTGGAACGGCGGACAGAGGAAGAAAAACATCGAACAGGCGGAAATCCAGATCGAACAGGCGGAGCTGGCTACGGCAAGCAATGCCAACACCATTCAGGAACAGATAGTCCAGAACTATGTGCAGATTCTTTATGCCAAGGAGTCGGTGAAGGTCAACGAATCGACTCTTGCCGTCAGCAAGGCACAGCGTGACCGTGCTGCGGAAATGGTGAAGGTGGGGCATCTCAGCAAGACCGACCTTGCACAGTTGGAGGCGCAGGTGGCTAACGATGAGTATAATCTTGTCAACGCCCGGACACAGGTGGCGCGCTATAAGATGGCGTTGAAGCAACTCCTTGAACTTACCGGTGACGAGACTTTTGACATCGCCACCATAGAGGTCTCCGACCGGAGGGCACTCTCTGCGCTCCCTGCCGTGGAGGAGGTCTACTCCGCTGCACTTACGACGCGTCCTGAGATACGCAGCGGTCAGCTCAGCCGTGACGCCGCCGAGCTTGACATTGCCCTGGCAAAGGCAGGGCGGATGCCTAATGTGAGCCTGAACGCCGGCATAGGCACAAGCAATTACAGTGGCAGTGACAACTCTCTCACAAAGCAGTGGAAGCAGAACTGGAACAATACGGTGGGGCTCAGCGTCAGCGTGCCTATCCTCAGCAACCGCAAGAACCGCAGTGCGGTGGAGAAAGCAAAGCTGCAGCGTCAGGCATCGGACTTGGATTTGCAGGACCTGCAGAAACAGTTGTACAACGAGATTGAGGGCTATTGGCTCGATGCCGTCAATGCCCGGCAGCAGTTCCGTTCGGCATGCACCAATGAGGAGAGCATGCAGGCGAGTTTCAATCTTGTCAGTGAACAGTTCAATCTTGGTCTGAAGAACCTTGTCGAACTGATGGACGGCAAGAACAATCTGCAGGCTGCCCGTCAGAGCAAGCTGCAAAGCAAGTACACATTCATCCTCAACGAGCAGCTTTTGAAGTTCTATGCCGGAGAGAGCATCAATCTGTAAATATCAAAAACATCCATACTTATGAGCAACAAGAGAAACATCCTCATCGGAATAGCAGCCGTTCTGGCTGTCGTGGCGGCAGTCTTCTTCTTCACGAAAGGCGACAAAGCGCCAAAAGCGTCTTATGAGACCGCCACAGCGAGTCTTGCCAACATCAGCAGCAGTATCACAGCCACGGGCAGCATAGAACCGGTTACCTCGGTGGAAGTCGGCACACAGGTGTCAGGCATCGTGAGCAAGATTTTCGTGGACTACAACAGTGTTGTGGCAAAAGGTCAGGTCATTGCCGAGCTTGACAAGACAAACCTTCTGAGCGAACTCAGCACAGCGAAGAGCAACTGCGCAAGCGCACGAAGCGAAATGGGCTACCAAAAGAGCAATTATGACCGCTACAAGACTATGCACGACAAGGGACTTGTCAGTGACAATGACTTTGAAAATGCGCGCCTTGCATACATCAAAGCGAAGGAGAACTACCAAACTACCCTCAACTCTGTGGCAAAGGCAGAGACAAACCTCGGCTATGCCACCATCACTTCACCTATCGACGGTGTGGTGCTGAGCAAAGCCGTGGAGGAAGGACAGACCGTTGCTGCCAGCTTCAGCACACCGACATTGTTCACCATAGCACAAGACCTTACCGACATGCGTGTCATTGCGGACATCGATGAAGCGGACATCGGCGAGGTAAAGGAGGGACAGCGTGTCACATTCACCGTGGATGCGTTCCCTAACGACACATTCAACGGCAGTGTGACACAGGTGCGCCAAGAGGCTAAGACGGAGAGTAATGTCGTCACTTATGAGGTCGTCATCTCCGCACCTAACAACGACCTGAAATTGAAACCGGGACTGACAGCCAACGTAACCATATACACCATGGAGAAGAAGAATGTCCTCTCCGTGCCAAGCAAGGCTCTGCGCTTCACTCCTAACGAGCATCTGCTTGGGAAAGATGAGAAAATCATCGACTGTCAGGGACACGAGAAAGTATGGATGCGTGATGGCGCGGACCTTAAGGCTGTGCCTGTGAAGACAGGAACCACCAATGGTACCATGACGGAAATCCTTGGCGGACTGAAAGCCGGCACAACAGTCATCACGGACTTCAACATCGCCGGACCTGCCGGTGGCGGAGAAGCGGCACAGGACAACAGCAACCCTTTCATGCCGGGACCTCCGGGAAAGAACAAAAACAAGAAATAATCAGCACCTATGGAGAACGAGAAAAGGAAAACAGTAATAGAGCTTGACAATGTCAGGCGTGACTTCAAGGTCGGTTCGGAAACGGTGCATGCCCTGCGCGGTGTGTCGTTCAAAATCCATGAGGGTGAGTTTGTCACAATCATGGGAACCTCCGGCTCGGGAAAATCCACGCTGCTTAACCAACTGGGATGTCTCGACACTCCCACAAGCGGCGAATACTACCTTGACGGAATCTCCGTGCGCACCATGTCAAAATCCCAGCGTGCACGGCTGCGCAACAGGAAGATTGGTTTCGTGTTCCAGAACTACAACCTGCTTGCAAAGACCACTGCTGTGGAGAATGTGGAGCTTCCGCTGATGTACAACAGTGAATACAACGCGAAACAGCGCCGCGAAGCAGCCGTCAAAGCGCTGGAGGCCGTCGGGCTTGCCAACAGGCTTGACCACAAAAGCAACCAGATGTCAGGCGGCCAGATGCAGCGTGTGGCGATAGCAAGGGCCTTGGTCAACAATCCTGCCGTCATCCTTGCCGATGAAGCAACTGGCAACCTTGACACGCGCACCAGCTTTGAAGTCCTTGTGCTTTTCCAAAAACTCTATGCCGAGGGGCGCACGATAATCTTTGTCACCCATAATCCTGAGATAGCGCAGTACAGCAGCCGCAACATCGTGTTGCGTGACGGAAAGATTCGCGAGGATACAATGAACCGTAACATCCTCTCCGCAGCGGAAGCCTTGGCGCAGCTGCCACTGCCGCAGGATGACTAAAACAGAAACTCATGAACTTTACAAATCTCATAAAAGTGGCGCTCAACGCCATTGCAAACAACAAGTTCCGCTCGTTCCTCTCCATGCTCGGCATTATCATCGGGGTGGCTGCGGTCATCATCATGATGGCTATCGGACAGGGCTCGAAAGAGAGTGTGCGGGCGAACATCTCACAAATGGGCACCAACATCATCATGGTGCGCCCGGGAGCAGACATGCGTGGAGGAGTAAGGCAAGACCCGAGTGCCATGCAGACCCTGAAGGTCGAGGACTACAAGTCCATTCAGGACGAGGCGAAGTTCATCACTTATGTCAGTCCGGAGGTGTCAAGCTCAGGCCAGTGCATCTATGGCGCGAACAACACTTCCACGTCAATCTATGGCGAAAGCACCGACTATCTCAGCATCAAGCAGTGGACTGTGGAGGACGGCAGCATGTTCACTGACGAGGACATCAAGAAGAGTGCCAAGGTGTGCGTGATAGGCAAGACTGTTGTCGATGAGCTTTTCCCCAACGGGGCTGACCCGATAGGCAAGACGATACGCTTCAAGTCAATACCTTTCCGTGTCATCGGTGTGCTGAAATCAAAAGGTTACAACAGTTTCGGAATGGACCAGGACAATCTGATTATCGCCCCTTACACCACCGTCATGAAACGCATCCAGGCGCAGACATATCTCAGCAACATCAACTGCTCTGCCATTACGGAGGAGATGACCGAGGAAGCCATTGCCGAACTGACAAGCATCCTACGCGCAAACCATAAGCTGAAGGACGATGCCGATGACGATTTTACCATCCATTCGCAGCAGGAAATGATGGAGACGATGACCTCAACGATGGACACAATAACCATTATCCTTGTCGTTGCGGCGGCTTTCTCGCTCCTTGTCGCCGGCATCGGCATCATGAACATCATGCTTGTGTCCGTCACAGAGCGCACGAAAGAGATTGGACTGCGTATGTCCGTGGGCGCGAGAAGCATAGACATCAGCAACCAGTTCCTTATCGAGTCAATCATGATAAGCATCACGGGAGGCGTCCTCGGCGTCTGTGTCGGATATGTCGGGACAATGGTCTGCAGCGGGTTGTTCCACCTTCCCACCTCCATACCGATGTGGAGCATTGTCGTCAGCTTCATCGTCTGCACAATCATCGGTGTCGGTTTCGGCTATTTCCCTGCGCGGAAGGCCGCGATGATGGACCCGATAGAGGCAATAAGGTATGAATAAGGTTGTGGGTTATAGGTTATGGGTTGTAGGTCAATGACTTGGCAAGAAAGATTCCATAACTCACAACCCACAACCTGCAACCCATAACCCACAACCTATAACCATGCTACAAAAGACAATAGAACGTTACACAGAGCCGCTCATCCATCTTGTTGGATGGGCTGTGCTGTTTGGTCTGCCACTGATTTTCGCCGACCGCAACTCGGGCATAAACTGGCTGGAGTTCCTCCGCCGCCTTAATGGACCGGTGGACATCCTTGCCGTTTTCTACCTCAATTACCTGTTCCTTGTTCCAAAACTCTACCTTAACGGGAAGAAAAGGAGCTTTGCCTTGTCAAACATCATCGTATGTCTGTTAGGCTGCCTCTTCATGGTCTATTGGGAACATACCTTCCGCCAGTTGGGCGGCTTTGCCCATCCTTCCGCCAACGGCCGCCATTTCGCCCCTCCGCCGCGTGAATTCTTCATCATGCGCGATGTCATCATGCAAATCCTATGCATCATTTTCGCCACGACCATACGCACAAGCAAGGAGTGGGGCAGGGCAGAGGCTGCGCGCAAGGAGGCGGAACTCGGCAGGACAGAGGCAGAACTGAGGAACCTGCGCAGCCAAATCAATCCGCATTTCTTGCTCAACACACTGAACAATATCTATGCCCTCATACAGTTCAACGGTGAGAAAGCGCAGGAAGCGGTGCTTGACCTGAGCAAGCTCCTCAGGCATGTCCTCTATGAGAACCAAAGCACTTATGTCCCATTGGAGCAGGAGATAGGTTTCATAGAGAACTATATCCGCCTGATGCGCATACGCCTTTCGGAGAATGTGGATGTCACTTTTGACACTCATCTGCCTGAAAAGCACTCCCTGCAGGTTGCTCCTCTCCTCTATATCTCGCTGATAGAGAACGCTTTCAAGCATGGAGTAAGTGCCAATGAGCCTTGCTTCATCCGTCTTGCGATAGACCTTTCCTCAGACAGCATACTGCGTTTCAGGGTGGAAAACAGCAACCACCCAAAACAGCAGTCGGACAGAAGCGGAAGCGGCATAGGTCTGCATCAGGTGCAGAAGCGTCTGGACATCCTTTATCCCGGCAAATACCGGTGGACGAAAGGCACTGATGCCTCCGGCAAAGTCTACCGCTCCATACTTGAAATAGAAACCAACAATCAAAACAGATTGCCATGAAACTACGATGTGCCATTATCGATGACGAGCCATTGGCTCTCGACCTTCTCGAAAGTTATGTCAGAAAGACGGACTTCCTGCAACTTGTCGGACGCTACAACAGTGCGGTGAGTGCCATGGAGCATGTCAGGGAAGAGGCTGTTGACCTGCTTTTCCTCGACATCCAGATGCCGGACCTCACCGGCATGGAGTTCGCGAAATATGTTGACAAGGAAACTCGCATAGTCTTCACCACGGCTTTCAGCCAATATGCGGTGGAGGGCTATCGCGCCAACGCCCTTGACTATCTGCTGAAGCCTGTCAGCTACAGTGCTTTCCTTGAGGCTGCCGGCAAGGCTCGCGAATGGTTCCGACTCAGCCGCACCTCAGTGCCGGAGGCTTCTCTGCCACAGGCTCCGGACTGCATATTTGTCAAGAGTGAGTACCGCACGGTGCGCATCGACCTTAAGGACATCCTCTATGTCGAAGGCTTGAAGGACTATGTGAAAATCTATCTCGCAGGGCAGCCGAAGCCGGTACTCTCCCTGATGAGCATGAAAGCCTTGGAGGAGTATCTCCCTTCGCCACAGTTTCTGAGAGTCCACCGCTCTTTCATTGTGCAGATGGACAAGATAGGAGTGCTTGAGCGTGGCAGGATTGTCTTCGGACAAACCTATATCCCTGTCTCCGAAAGCAACAAGGAGGTGATACTTGAGTACATACGCCAACGCTCCGTCCTGTGATGTGCCCTCATGTGGGGTTATCGCATGTAGTTCTCTTTCTAATGTTTCCTCATGCGGATTCAATGGATTCATGCGGATTATCCTCATTAATCCACTGAATCCGCATGAGGCTTTTTTTGCTCCGAAAATGTGCATGGGTTTTCTTATTCTCTGTTTATCATAATGGGAAAAACGTTGCTCTTCAAGGCGGAAAACCACGCTTTGCGAGGTTATTCCTGACTATCCTCATGGTGAAAAGTAATGTTTTGCATAATGAAACGTTACCTTTCGCACGGCAAAGCGTTACGAAAAGCACTGCAATCCGTTACCAAAAACACGATGAAAGGTAACGATTTGCAGTGCTTTTCTGCTTATTTGACTTTTGTGGAAATGTTAAACGCTTGGTTTATAGCGAGATAGTGAAAATGTGGAATTTTGCCGTTTTTTTGTTTTCCCCTTTCAGAAAAATCTACAGACGATTCTCAGAGGGCAAAAATGGCGTGAGTTTCCTTAAACGGTTGTTTGCCTGCACCACATTTGTAGAACAGTCAAATCAGAAATTAGGATAAGGGGCGGTTGTATTGAGCAGAGGAGGCTGTCGCAAAATGCAAATTCCCAAAAATTCAACTTTCATTATGCAAGTACACCTCTGTAAGATAGGAAAACGACAATTTCAACAACAACAATTCCAACAATAATTTGCTATAGGCCTACCGCGTAGCGGTTGAAGATAGTAGCCGTGGGTCGCAACCCACGGCTACTGTATCGTCACCGCTGACGCGGTTCTCATGCACAGGGCCTGCTGATAGAATGCAAAGGCAAAGCTACCACCGTCACCGCTGACGCGGCAGTTTGTGGAGCAGAGCTTACAAATCTCAACCTTTGAAAACATCGTTTTGAGTTTTGACACACCCTCCGCCCTACATGAGTGACAGGAACGCCTTGGGCAGCGCATCGATGATATCCGTGGCGATAAGGCTCTCGCATCCTTTGTCCGTTGCCGCTATGTCGCCGGCAAGTCCGTGGAGGTACATGCCAAGGACGGTGGCTTCCGCCTGTGAATATCCGCGTGCCATAAGTCCTACGATGATGCCCGTCAGCACATCGCCGCTGCCTGCTGTCGCCATTCCGCTGTTGCCTGTCGTGTTGAATATGACGGAGCCGTCAGGCTGGCAGAGCAGTGAATAATGCCCTTTCAGCAGGATGTATGCTTGCAGGCGCTGCGCCATCTCGCGCGCTTTTGCAAACCGTCCGTAGTCACTGTTGTTGTCCGAACCGTCCAGACGGTCGAACTCCTTCGGGTGAGGAGTAAGCACCAATCCCGGAGGCAGTTGCTGTAGCCATGCCCTGCGGTAGCCGAGGATGTTCAGTGCATCGGCGTCAAGCACCATCAGGCGCGAGGTGCGGCGTATCTGTGACATGAGAGTCACTGCCGTTGTGTCACGCTGCCCTATGCCCGGACCTATCGCCACGGCGTTGTAGTGTTCAGTGTCCATCGGTTCGGAGAAGCAGTATTCGTCCTTGTCGATATGCACAATCGCCTCCGGGACAGAGATTTGCATGATGTCATAGTTGCGGTCAGGGATATGTGCCGTGACCTTTCCCACGCCGGAGCGCAGGCATGCCTTTGTCGCAAGGACGGCTGCGCCCGCCATACCATAAGAGCCGGCGATGATGAGGGCGTGCCCCATGGTGCCTTTGTGTGCGAAATCGTTGCGTTTCTTTATGAGTGACACAACGTTGTTGCGCTCTATCACTGTGAAAGGAGAAGGTGTGCTCTTTATCCAATCCTCGGAGAGATTGATGTCAAGAACCTCAATGTCTCCAAGAAACTGCTGGCAGTCGGCAAAGTACATGCACAGTTTCTTCATCTGCAGCGTCAGTGTGATGTCGGCGCGGATAATGCTTGAGTTGACGTTGTATGTGTTGTCCTCCGCCATAAGTCCCGACGGCAGGTCGATGCTCACCACAGTGCTGCCCGAGGCGTTTATGTAGCTGACAAGTGAGGCAAAGCCTCCGCCAAGCGGTTTGTTGAGACCGGAACCGAAAAGTCCGTCGATGACGAGAGTCTCCTCTGTGAGCAAAGGAGGGTCAAACTCGTCACGGACTTCCATGAAACTCTTCACGTGTTTGGAGTCCTGCAGCCTTGTCTTGTTTGTCTGGCAGTCCTTGCTGAGGGTGTTCTTTATGTTGAACAGGTAGACAGTCACGCTGTAACGCTTCTCTGCCAGCATTCTTGCCACGGCAAGAGCGTCGCCTCCATTGTTCCCCGGTCCTGCGAAGACGGTTATGGGAGTCGTCTGGCTCCAGCGTTTTGTTATAGCCAGTGTCAGTGCGGTGGCGGCACGCTCCATAAGGTCTATGGAGGAAACCGGCTCATGCTCTATTGTGAAAGTGTCAAGTTCGTGTATCTGTTTGCTTGTGAATATCTTCATAGGTTTGGCATAAATAAAACGTTCATACTGTGCAAAAATACAAAATTAATGTAAATAACATGCCCCATTTGCTGTTTTTTTATTAATTTTGTAGCAAATTTTGATTTTGCAACATTAGAAATATATTCTGTAAAGCCAAATGAAGGATATAAAACTGAAGGACAAGTCTTTCCGCCTTTCCTTGCCGGAGGCGGACATCCTTGCACGCATCAAGGAGGTTGCGGGGCAGATAAACAAGGACTATGAGGGCAAAACTCCGCTGTTCCTTGCCGTGCTGAACGGTTCGTTCATGTTTGCCAGTGACCTCATGAAGGAAATTTCCGTGGACTGTGAGATAAGTTTCGTGAAGCTCGCCTCATACCAGGGCACCATGTCCACGGGCAAGGTGCATGAGGTGATAGGCATCAACGAAGACCTTCACGGCAGGGACATTGTCATTGTGGAGGACATTGTGGAGTCTGGCAAGACCATGGTGCAGATGATGGACTCGCTTGCCAACAGGCATCCGGCATCGATAAAGATATGCACATTGTTCTTCAAGCCGTCAAAACTGCAGGAAGATGTGACGGTTGACTATTGCGCGTTTGAGATTCCGGACGATTTCATTGTGGGCTACGGACTGGATTATGACCAGAGAGGAAGGAATCTCAGGGACATATACACAATCATTCCATAACGGCATGTGCGGAATAAGGTGAGGGGAAGGTAAGGAAAAACAAACTGAAGCATGCCTCTCATAAGGCATGCGACAATTAAAAAATAAGGTAAAAAGATGAAAAATATAGTGATTTTCGGTGCTCCCGGTTCAGGAAAGGGAACACAGAGTGACAAGATTATTGAGGAATTCGGAGTGGAGCACATCTCAACAGGTGACGTGCTCAGGGCTGAGATAAAGGCCGGCACGGAACTTGGCAAGACAGCTGCTTCATATATCAATGACGGCAATCTGGTTCCGGACTCATTGATCATCGACATCCTCGCATCCGTTCTCGACAGCAAGGGTAAGGATATTGAGGGCGTTATCTTTGACGGCTTCCCTCGCACCATAGCACAGGCTGAGGCTCTTGACGTTATGCTCAAGGAGCGTGGCACTGAAGTGTCAACAGTTATCGGACTGGAGGTTGACGATGCAGAACTGATTTCACGCATCATTTTCCGTGGAAAGACCAGCGGTCGTGCTGACGACAATGAGGAGACTGCCAAGAAGCGTCTTGAGACATACTATGGGCAGACTCTTCCATTGAAGGATTTCTACATCGAGCAGGGCAAATACACCAAAATCAACGGTGTGGGCTCTATTGATGACATCTATGCGGAAATCAGCAAAGCCGTCAAGGCTTGCTAAGAAAACAACCGGCAATCGGTTATTAAAAGAACATACACATTAATATAAGTATATTATGGAATCGAACTTCGTCGACTATGTCAAGATACAGTGCCGCTCAGGAAAGGGCGGACGCGGGTCCATGCACCTGCGCCACGTTAAGTACAATCCCAACGGCGGTCCTGACGGAGGCGACGGAGGGAACGGTGGCAGTATCATCCTTCGTGGCAACCATAACTATTGGACTCTGCTGCACTTGAAGTACCAGCGCCATTTCTTTGCCGAGCATGGCGGTAACGGCGGAAGGGACAAATGCCATGGCACAAACGGCAAGAACATCTACATCGATGTGCCTTGCGGCACTGTTGTCTATGACGCAGAGACAGGAAAATATGTCTGTGACGTGACCTATGACGGTCAGGAGGTGATGCTCCTGAAAGGCGGTCGTGGCGGACTTGGCAATTTCCAGTTCCGCTCCGCCACCAATCAGGCACCGCGCTATGCGCAGCCTGGTGAGCCTATGCAGGAGATGACGGTCATCATGGAACTGAAACTCCTTGCCGATGTCGGACTTGTGGGTCTGCCTAATGCCGGCAAATCGACACTCCTCTCGGCTGTGTCCTCGGCACGCCCGAAGATTGCCAACTACCCTTTCACCACTCTGGAGCCATCCCTCGGCATCGTGTCCTACCGTGACCATCAGTCATTCGTCATGGCTGACATTCCTGGAATCATCGAAGGAGCGTCAGAAGGTAAGGGCTTGGGACTGCGTTTCCTGCGCCATATAGAGCGTAATTCACTCCTTCTCTTCATGGTTCCCGGTGATACGGAGAATATAAAGAAGGAGTATGAACTTCTGCTCAATGAGCTTCGCAACTTCAACCCTGAGATGCTCGACAAGCATCGTGTGCTTGCCGTGACCAAGTGCGACCTTCTCGATGATGAGTTGTGCGAGATGTTGCGCGAGGAATTGGAGAGTTCCCTTTCTTCGGACAACGAAAAACTGAAAGTTGTGTTCATCTCCTCGGTGACAGGCAAGGGTATTGACGAACTGAAAGATATTCTCTGGGCGGAACTTAACTCTGAGAGCAACAAGTTGCTTGACATCACAAAGGATGACACCCTTGTCCATCGTGACAAGGACATGTCACGCTTCAAGCAGGAGATGCTTGCGGAAGGCGAGGACAATGTCATCTTCATTGAAGACGAAATTGATGAAGATGAGTTTGACATCGAGGAACTTGACGACTACGAGGTGGAGGATGTGGAATAGGATTCTCCACGATGAGGAAGCGTGTTCTCCACAAATAACGATAGGATTCTCCACGAAAAAATAATGCAATGATGATAACCTACAATCTCTCTGACAAGGCAACGGCATTCACGACAACACGCTCCTATGGGCGTGACAAGGACTTGTTATGCCCCGAACTCCGTGTGCCGGCAGAGCGTTTCGCACGTCCTCATCAGGTGCATGGCACTGTTGTGCGGCAGTTGGCGGAAGAGTTTTTCTCACTTCCCGAGAACATCCGCACAATGCTTCTTGACGGTGTCGATGCTGTAATCTATGATGTCAAGGACGCATGTGTAGGCATCTCCACTGCCGACTGTATCCCGGTGCTTTGCTATGACCCTGAACACCATTGTGCAGCGGCTATCCATGCAGGTTGGCGCGGTACTGTCGCACGCATTGTCATTGCAACTATAGAGCAGATGAGACTGGCTTATGGCACCAATCCGGAGCACCTTCGCTGTGCCATAGGACCGGGTATCTCGTTGGAGTCCTTCGAGGTTGGCGATGAAGTCCATGACGCTTTCCGCCAGGCAGGCTTCCCAATGGAGACGATTGCGGTAAGGAAAGAAAAATGGCATCTTGACATAAAGGAGTGCAACAGGATGCAGCTACTTTCCCTTGGCGTGCTTCCTGAAAACATAGAGGTGTCGCCCATCGACACCATGACCGACGACCGCTTCTTCAGTGCACGTCGTGACGGAGCATCGACAGGCAGAATGCTTTCGGGCATTGTGCTGAGATGATTATGCGAGTTGGCATGCCTGAGATGACAGGCGTGCAGGCATTTATGGCAAGCGTGCCATATCTGCCACTATTGTTCTTATGCCAAACCTCCGGCATAGGACTTTGCGACTTTGTGCGGCGGACAGTCCGTTGCAACCTGACTAAAACCAATGACTTATGAAAAAGAAAACCATTATATCCATGATAGTCTGTGCCATGTGTGCCCTTACAAGCATTAATGCACAGACAACCTTTACCGTCCGGGAGCAGGAAGCCATCAGTTGTGAGACTCCGGGGCTGTTTGAACGTTCCTCTGCCTTTACAGTGGATTTCGGCCAGATGGGGGAAAAAGACTACTCTTTCCCATTGCCTGTGGGCAAGGTTGACGGCATACGCTCCAACAACCATATCTCCATAAGCAGTAGTGAAGGGGATGCCGTGAAAGCAATGTTCTCCGGTGTGGTGCGCCTTTCCCGCAATACGGACAGGATAGGAAATACCATTGTGGTGCGTCATGACAACGGTTTGGAGACTGTCTATGGTAATAACGCCCAGAATCTTGTGAAGGTTGGCGACCGTGTGAAAGCCGGACAGACGATAGCTATTGTCGGAACGCGCAACAACAAGACATACTGCGAGTTTGCTGTTATGGTAAACGGTGCGCGCCTGAATCCAGAAACCCTTCTCGAACTTCGCAGCCATCGCCTGCGCCGTCAGACCCTCTTGTTCGAAAAGCAGAGTGGGGGAGTCCTTGTAAAGGTATTGACAGAGGAGAAGGAGCAGACCCTGAAGAAACAGGGCGGCAGGCGTCCGCCACAGCGAGGAAACATGACAAAGACGCAGAATGTCAAGGTTCAGCAGGAAACTTCCGCAAGCCGGAAATATGCGAAGAATGCGCAATATGTGGCAAAGCAGCAGGATGACGATGAAATGGACATTGACGAGTTCCAGTCTATACAGCTTGAGGATAAGGTAAAATCCTCACAACGCACGGCGAAGGAGTTTGCCATAAACTTTGGTGCACTCAAACCCGAGGAATGGGCGTATCCGATGAAGGGCGGACGTGTCATCAGTCCCTTCGGCGGCAAGCGCCGGCATGCCGGCACGGACATAAAGACAAAGGCAGGCGACCCTGTCTATGCCGCCTTTGACGGTCAGGTGGTGCTCTCCGGAACCCATTACGGCTATGGTCTGTGTGTCATTATCCGTCATGGAAACGGTCTGGAGACACTTTACAGTCACCAGTCCATGAATCAGGTGAAGGTAGGCGACTGGGTGAAAGCGGGTCAGCAGATAGGCATTGTCGGACGCACCGGGCGCGCCACAACGGAACACTGCCATTTCGAGTGCCGCATCAACGGTCGTCCGTTCAATAGTGCCAGGATTTTTGACCATGGAGCAAACAAGCTGAAGAATGTCGTCCTCACCTACCGCAATGGCAGCATTTATGTCTCAAACGATGCAAACTCTGTCGGGACTAAGGTCGCTGTGCATTCCAAAGGTTCAAAGTCTTCGACAGCAAAACGCCGTACCACCAAGCGCCGTACTGCACGCCGTCGCTGATTAGAGGCTGACCTGTCAGAATCCATGTACATGAGTTGCATAAAACCATAATTCAAGAAGAGACCGACTGACATTGGCTGTCAGTCGGTCTCTTCTTGCTTTTTCATTAAGCTGTCTGTAACCGTGGCTTGCATTTATGGCATAAAGTATGCAATGTTCTGAAAAACATTATTGAAACCTTAATACATACTGACATGAAAAGATTTTACTTATATATGGCTGCGGTTCTCTGTTGTGGTGCAGCCTCTGCACAGAAACCTGATGTTACTTTCTTATCACCAACAATGGTAAGAGTGCAATGGTCTGTTGACGGCAAGGACCAAGACAATGCCACCGGAGTATGTATCGGAAAAAAGAAGGCGGACAATGCCTGTGTAGTGGTTACAGATAACAAACTGCATTCTTCGGAATTGAGTGTCGAGATAGGTAGTCACGGTGCCTTGACCTTCATTGATGCGAAAACCGGGAAGCAGCTTTTAGCAGAGAAAAGTGACAGTCCGCGATATGCGGAGCCTGTTGTTCAGGAACGGATAGTCTATGACGAGTCCACCGCGCGTATGGAGGAAACCGCCAATGGCAAGGTTACCGTGAAGGACATTGTCCGCCGTGACACTGTCGGACACAGCACCTTGTACCGCAACAGCTTCGCATTCGACAAGGAGGAAGGGCTTTACGGTCTTGGCGCGCACATGGAGGACTACATGAACCTGAACGGCAAGACGCTTTATCTGACGCAGCACAATATGAAGGTCACTGTCCCTGTGCTGATGTCAACAAAGGGCTACGGACTGCTTTTTGACGCAGGATGCGCCATGAAGTTTGAGGACGGGACGATAGAATATGAGGCAGCGAAGACGCTGGACTACTATTTTATCAAAGGCGACTCATGGGATGACATCATCGGACAGTATCGCGAACTGACCGGCAATCTGCCATTGCTGCCACGCTATGCTTTCGGCTACATCCAGTCAAAAGAACGTTATGTCAGTTCCGATGACCTGATGAACACTGTACGCGAATACCGCAACCGCCACATTCCTTTGGACATGATTGTCCAGGATTGGAACTACTGGCCTGAGGGATGGGGCTATCTGAAGATGAATCGTAAGTACTATCCTGACCCAAAGGCGTTGGCTGACAGCATCCATGCCATGAATGCACGCCTGATGGTCAGTATATGGCCCAATCCGCAGTACTGTCCTGAGGAGAGGGATTTTCGTGAGAAAGGCTTCATGCTGGAGCATTCCGTCTACGATGTCTTCAATCCTGATGCACGCAAGTACTATTGGAAATATGTCAATGATGAGTTTTTTTGCAACAGTTTTGACGCATGGTGGTGCGACAGTTCCGAGCCTCTTGACGGCGATTGGAACAAGATGCCTCTGCCAATCAACGGCAAGCCCTACGCCTGGGATGACCATGAGCGGCGCTGGCATCTGAACAAGGACATCCTTGCTGACTGTATGGGCGCGGAACGTGGCTGCCTTTATTCGCTTTACCACTCACAAGGCATCTACGAAAACCAAAGGCTTGCGACCGACAGGAAAAGGGTTCTCAACCTCACACGCTCAGGATTTGCCGGTCAGCAACGCTATGCCACTGTTGTCTGGAACGGTGACACTCATGCCTCTTGGCAGTCGTTCAAGCAGCAAATCCCTGCCGGACTGAACTATATGGCTACGGGTTGCCCTTATTGGACAGTGGATGTCGGTTCGTTCTTCACAGGCAAAGACCAACGCTGGTTCCGTCAGGGAGAGTTCCCGGAAGGTGTGAAGGATGACAAGTATAAGGAGTACTACACGCGCATGTTCCAATGGGCTACATTCCTGCCGATGCTCCGCAGTCATGGCACGGACACCCCTCGCGAGATATGGCAGTTTGGAACGCCCGGCACAAAATACTATGATGCCATTCTGAAGATGATAAATCTTCGCTATGAACTGTTGCCGTACATCTACAGTATGGCGGCGCGCCAGACTTTCGGCAACTACACAATGGCGCGAATGCTGGCGTTCGATTTCGCTTCCGACAAGAATGTTTTGGACTTGAAGGATGAATATATGTTTGGCGATATGCTTGTCTGTCCTGTCACCGATGCCAATGCCACAAGCCGCAAAGTCTATCTGCCGTCAGGCGCAGAGTGGACAGACTATTGGACAGGAAACCGTTTTGAGGGCGGCAAATGGATAGATGCGGCGGCGGAGACTGACAGACTTCCATTGTTTGTCCGTGGCGGCAGCATAATCGTAAAGACAGCCGTGGCGGAGTATGCCGACGCGCAGATAGGCAAGCCCCTTACTGTCTGTGTCTATCCGGGACGTGATGCGGAGTTTGTTTTCTATGAAGATTCCGGTGACAGTTATGACTATGAGAAAGGGGAATATTTGACGATAAGGCTCTCTTGGGACAACAAGCACCGCCGCCTTACCATTGGTGAGCAGGACGGTTCGTTTGCAGGTATGGCGAAAGAGCGCACAATTACCGTCAAGACTCCTTACGGTGAGAAAGAAGTTTGCTATAAAGGAAAGAAAAAGTCAATAAAGATATGAGAACATTACGCATTCTGATTGTCCTTTTGTCAGTCTTCGCAATGACTGCGACGGCAAAGGAAAAGCAATACACGATGACATCGCCTGACAAGCGGATGGCACTAACTGTCGGCATGAATAACGGGCGGTGGGCATACAGTCTGACACGTGACGGCAGAAAACTTATCGAGGAATCGGCATTCGGGCTCTGCTCTGAAAATGGTGCGTTGATGCCTTCTGCGCAATCAGCGGTGGGCAAAGTGAGCAAGGAATGCCATAAAGGCGTGTGGAAACCGGTATGGGGCAAGAGTTCCGTGGTCAGGGACAGATATAACGAGATAGCTCTCCCTTTCGACAACGAGTTCTCTGTGGTGTTCCGTCTCTATGACGACGGAATGGCGTTCCGCTATGTAATACATGGTGTCAACCGGGAGTTGAAAGAGAAAACCGAGTTCCGTTTCGCAGGAGATTACAACGCTTGGTACTACAACGGTGAGCGGCACAACATCGGACCGGAGAGACTTTCCGCTGCCGACGGTGAGCGGTTGCCTGTCATGACGATAGATGCCGACGGATGCTTCATGGCTGTTCACGAGGCAGACCTTGGGCATGGAACTCCCATGGTGCTGAAAACCAAGGCGGGAGAACGCACATTCACCGTCGCTGACAATGACCTCACCGCTGCCGACGACGGCAAAACGGCATGGCGTGTGGTGATGTGTGCCGACAAGATAGGCACGCTTGTCGATTCGCACATCCTTGAATTGCTCAACCCGGAGCCTGCTGACGGCATGGATTTCTCATGGGTGAAGCCGGGTGTATGCCTGTGGGACTGGCGCATAGACGGTGCAGTGTGGGACGGTTTTGAGTACACTATGTCCTATCCGTCATGGGTGCGCATGGTTGATTTCGCCGCCAAACAAGGATTTGCCCACCTTGTCCTTGATGCCAACTGGTATGGTCCTGAGTTTGAAAAGGACTCCGACCCTGTGAAAGGCGACAAGGCAAACGATGTCCGCCGCATTATCCGTTATGCCAAGGAGAAGGGCGTCGGCATCTGGCTTTACCTTAATGATGTGGGTGGAAAGAACTATCCTATCGCAGAAACACTGAGGCAATATCACGAGTGGGGTGCCGCCGGTGTGAAATACGGCTTTATGACCGGCAACGCAAAGGAGAAGAACCACAAGACGAGGGAGATTACAGCGTTGTGCGCAATGAACCGCTTGCTGGTTGATTTCCACGACTATCCCGTCCATCCTTACGGTCAGATGCGCACTTGGCCGAATGCCGTGACGCGCGAGTACTGCAAAGCACAGCTTGACGGTCACGACATCTTCTATCCCAAAACGTTCGTGACATCGGTGTTCGTCAACATGCTTGCAGGTCCGATAGACCAGAACAACGGAATGTTTGACTTACGGCAGGGCAAGACAACGCGCAAGGACAACAACCAGGAGGTGCCGTCCACCGTTGTCGCTGAGGCTGCACGCACACAGATAACATTCTCGGGTGCGACAGTAATACCCGATATTCCGGAGTATTATGAGAAGCATCCGTCGCTCCTTCGCTTCCTTTCGGCACAGAAGATGCCGTGGCGCGAGAGCAAGACACTTGACGGAAGGATTGGCGAATACATCGTCATGATGCGTCATGCTGCCGACGGTGCTTACCTCGTCGGTGCCGCAACCGATGAGAATCGCCGTACTATTGACATTCCGTTGGACTTCCTTCCCAAAGGCAACTACCACGTGGAGATAACCGAGGACGGCGACAGTGCAGACTATCTGGTAAACCGCGAGACGACAAAGGTGTCGCACAGGGATGTCACTCGTAAGGATATTGTCACCGTCAACCTCGCTCCCGGTGGCGGAGCATGTCTGTTGATAACCCTGAAAACCAAATAAAAAACAATGATTAGTCAGGTAAAAACCAATGACAAGCAGCAGATCTCTTATATATCACCATTTTATGATGTATTTCTTAAAAAGGGGCTTGTCGTGTGAACCGCTAACGCGGTTCTCTTCACAGACATATACGAAAATAAGTATGTACACAATTAAAAATACATTATATTTTACGACACAAATAAAAACAACACATGCAAATACTTCTCGCTTGCGCAAAAATCATGACGGGGCAAGTGCCGCGCCATTTGCCGCTGACCACCGAACCGCAATTCCAACGGGAGGCGAACGACAATGCCCTTCGCATGGCACGCTTCAGCCGTGAGGAACTCCGGGAGGTGCTGGGCGTAAACAAGGAAATCGCGACAGAGAATTTCCTGCGTTTCCAGTCGTTCTTTGACGAAACGACGAGGCAGCCCGCCGTGTTCAGCTATGACGGCATGGTGTTCCAAAAACTTGTGCCCGAGACTTTCAGCGACGCTGAGTTGCAATACGCCAACGGACATCTTTTCATCGGCTCTTTCCTTTATGGCTTGCTCCGTCCCCTCGACCTTGTCAACCGCTACCGTATGGAGGGAAATGTCGTGCTGCCGGGCAATGAAATGACAATGTTCGACTATTGGAAGCCCCGCCTGACGGATTGGTTCATAGAAAAGGTGAAGGCGGACGACGGCATACTTGTCAATCTGGCGAGCGACGAGTTCCGTGGGCTTTTCGATTGGCGGCGTGTGAAAAAGGAACTCGAAATCGTCACTCCGCAGTTTAAGGTGGAGAAGGCGGGCAGGTTGAAGACCATTGTCATCTACACCAAGATGTGCCGTGGCGCAATGACAAAGTGGATTCTTCAGAACAGAATCACTTCGACGGATGCCCTCAAGGCTTTCGAGTACGAGGGATTCAGGTACGACGCTACCGCCGGCGACTGGCTGTTCGTGAATCGATGAAGGATGCAAATAACATCATTATGCTACTTTGTCTCTGACTTTACAACGATAAACAAACCATCAAATCAAATACAATTATGAACAACATCAAGAAATCATTGGTCACCGCTGCGCTTGCCCTGCTTTCGTCATGGACAATGACAGCGCAGGATTATGCAGTGACAGTGTCCGAAAAGGACGAGCCGATGGCGCAAGGCAAGTTTGAGCCTACGTGGCAGTCACTGAGCGATTATGACGTCCCTGAGTGGTTCCGCAACGCCAAATTCGGAATCTGGGCGCATTGGGGACCACAGTGCGTTGAAGGCTCCGGCGACTGGATGGCGCGCGGAATGTATCAGGAAGGCTCCGGCGCATACAATCATCATGTGAAGAATTACGGTCATCCGTCTGAGTTTGGCTTCAAGGACATCCTGCCATTGTTCAAGGCGGAACGATGGAATCCTGACTCTCTTGTAGCCTACTATAAGGAGTTGGGGGCGGAATACTTCTTTGCCCTCGGCAACCACCATGACAATTTCGACCTTTGGGACAGCAAGTACCAGCCATGGAACTCAAAGAACATCGGTCCGCATCGTGACATCCTGGCTGAATGGGCGGCAGCAGCCAAGAAGCAAGGACTGCCGTTTGGCGTAAGTCTCCATGCCGACCATGCTTGGACATGGTATGAGCCAGCACAGCGATATGACCGCAACGGCAGCAAAATCGGTGTGCCTTACGACGGCAAACTGACAAAGGCTGACGGCAAAGGCAAATGGTGGGAAGGCCTTGACCCACAGCAGCTCTATGCGCAGAACCATGAGATGAGCCAAGGCTCATGGGCTGACGGGATGATTCACCGCCAGTGGGCATGGGGCAACGGAGCGTCGATGCCGTCGAAAGAGTTTGTCACAAACTTCTACAACAGGACGCTTGATGTCATCAACCGCTATAATCCTGACCTGCTGTATTTTGACGTTACGGCGATGCCTTTCTATCCGATAAGCGACTGCGGACTGAAGATTGCCACGCATTTCTACAACCACAACATGGCGAAGAACAAAGGAAAGCTGACGGCGGTGATGTTCGGCAAGATACTCACCGAGGAGCAGCGCAAGGCGTTGGTGTGGGATGTGGAGCGTGGCGCGCCAAACGAAATCGTCGATGACTCATGGCAGTCATGCTCCTGCATCGGAGGATGGCACTACAACACAGGCACTTATGAGAAGAACCGCTACAAGAAAGCCTCCACCATAGCGCGCCTGCTTGTGGACATAGTCAGCAAGAACGGCAATCTGTTGCTCAGTGTGCCACTGCGCGCCGACGGCACTTTTGACGAGAAGGAGAAAGCCATACTCGACGAGTTCGGTGCATGGATGAAGGTCAATCGTCAGGCAATCATCGGCACACGCCCATGGAAAGTGTTCGGCGAAGGTCCGATGGCGGAGAAGCGCATCAACCTTAACGCGCAGGGATTTAACGAAGGAGCGTACAACAACCTCTCGGCAGAGGACATACGCTTCACGAAGAAAGGCTCCACAGTCTATGCCATGCCGATGGGATGGCCCACAGACGGGAAAGTGCTGATACGCTCCATGGCAGGCGAGAAAGTCAAGCGCGTCACTCTGTTAGGTCACGGCAAACTCCCGTTCACCCGCACTTCCGAAGGACTTCGCGTCACTCTTCCGGAGAAACCACTCAACAACATCCTGCCGGTGCTTGAGATTAAATGATGCCTCGGCATGGCATTCGTTTCCTGAAAGGCAGAATATGTTAGGTAGCGTAATAGTATTGATTTTCAGACAGTTAATGTCTTAAAAACAAAAGGTAGCACTTCACCTTGCAAAAGGTTACCTTTCACCATACAAAAGGTAACACTTGACTTTCCGAAAGGTAACACTTTACATTGCGAAGTGTTACCTTTCGTTTTGCAGTATGCCAATGTTCTTCAATGTTTTCTTGTGCGGAAAGGTGTGTATGGTTGCTGTAATACTTGATATTTCCTGTTTCATTGCTCGTGATTAAAGTTTTCTGATTACCCAGCAGGGATTTCCCACAGCTACGCAACGTGCAGGAATACTGCGTGTCACGACACTTCCTGCCCCAACAGTAGTACCCTCACCGATTTCCACTCCGGGCAAAATGACAACACCGCCACCTATACACACTTTTGCTCCTATCCTGATAGGTCGTACTGACGCCTTTCCTTTTATCCGTTCTTCCGGTTCGGTAGGGTGAATGGTTGTATAGAATTTCACATCCGAACCAATATATACATCGTCGCCAATCTCCACGCCGCCTGCAGGCTGAAAAGTGCAGTTGGCATTGATGAACACACGATGCCCGAAGCGGATGCGGTCACCGCCATAGTTGCAGTGCATCGGCGGGGCAATGCTGACATCGTCCAACGGTTGTTGAAAAAGTTCTTTCAATACTTGTTTGTCTCCGGTCGTGTTGAAATGAATCATTGCCTTATGTGCTTCGCTTCTCAATGCTACCGGTTCTTTGTCCCAAGCCCGATATTCTGTTTCAGGGAGTAAGCCATTTTTGTTCTTGTCTGTGCTCATGTCATACTGTTTTTATACGTATTTGTTCCTGTGATTATTCCATTCTTTCAAACCGGACATTCACATCGCCGATTCCATTGAAGATACTGACATCTCCCTCCACATGTCCGATGGACTGCATCAGGAAATGTTCTCCATTCTGTGCATACATTATGACAAAACTATGCATAGGAGGATAATAGACAATCTCGCCCACCTTATAGCCACGTGTCCGTGCATTGTCTGCAGGTAGTTCTTCCGGAAAACGATAGCACATTTCCCGTCCATACAAATCCAGCATGGGTAAGGTTATTGGCAGTTTGGCGGCAAAGGCTTGAGCCGTGGCGTTGTCTTCAAGTGAAGCGGTCAATGTGTAGTTGCCCACTGTGATTTTCATTTTTGTTGTCATATTGTTCTCGTTTTTGTTATTATGCCCGTTTTCTTTCTCCGGAATTGCCGATGTTTCCATTCTTTCATCTGGTTCGCAGGCTGGCAGCGACATCATTATGCACATTGCCATAGCAAGAATTGATGCTTTTCTCATTGTTTCCTGTCTTTATGTCATTGATGTTTCTTTCACGATGCAAAATTACGGTATTTGTCGCAAATGCCCGGTAATCAAAACACAGTTTGTTCTGCCAATTTCAACGCCTGTCATCCGTTTGCGATGCCAATCCATTTTTTTTACTACCATTTTCCACGATTATTCTTTATTCTCGGTGAAAACAAGTATCTTTGCAGCAAACCTCTCGGGCGGATGATGGGCGACTATTCGTTTTTCTCCTATGAGACGAATGAGGCATTGCATCTCAGCCCGGTGGAGCGTCAGATCATCATGGACTGTTTTGGCAAAATCCAATATGAATTGAACCATCCGATAGACCGGCATAGCAAGAACTTCATCACGGACAGGCTTGCCTACTGTACAATATTGTGCAGACAAGTTGTGTCTTTCCCCTAATTATTTCAGCGATTTGTTGAAGAGAGAAACAGGTTTTACGGCTATGCGCTTCATCCATGACAAGATAATCGAGATTGCTAATACGGAATTGGTGTCAACCAATAATACGATCAATGAAATAGCCTATAATCTTGGTTTTCAGTACCCGCAGCATTTCACTCGACTGTTTAAGAGAGAGGTTGGATGCACCCCTAATGAGTATAGGGTGCAGATATGAGCATGTCGTATATCCTGCATTTTGATAAGCGGGTGAAGCACGAAGGAGTGTGCCTGCACCACATATATTTAGAGGGTATCTGTATTATCTGCATGTCCTTTATCTCTGAGTGTTCCCTCCGTAACAAACCCTCATGCAGATTTCTGTATGCATTCAATAAAATTGCACTTCTATCTTGAATGTATAATATAAAAATAGAGGAAAATAGAGGAAATTAAGGGAAAATTTCCTCTAATTCGATTTCTTTTATTATCTTTGCAGCGGAAATCTGTGTCTCTGTAATTATAGTAAACTTGATTGCGTCGTTTTGCATAATATTAGTACTCAAAAGATAAACGGTTATGATAGAATTACCTCCTTCAAAATCAACAAAAAGCGTAAAAGAAGCAGTTCGGCTGTTTAATGACCCCAATCTCAATGAGTTGTTTACGAAGATAGATAATGAATACATGTATTGGGACAGGGTGAAATATTATGCGCCCAAAGAAACATCTCCTGAGGTGCTTTGGCATGCTGTAAAGCTGAGAAGAAGTTTCAATACTGTAAACATAAGTTTTGGAAACTATCATTTCCATTTTACCATTACCGGGAAAATGCAACAGTTGCTTCATGAGTTTGACTTGAACTTTGGAGGAAATCTCGGTTCTGAGTGTGTCATACCGGAGAAAAGCCAGCAGCGTTATCTGATGAGTTCCATTATGGAAGAGGCTATTGCGTCAAGCAAGATGGAGGGGGCTTCGACGACAAGGAAAATAGCGAAGGAGATGTTGCGCAAACAAACAAGACCGACAAACAAGAGTCAGCAGATGATTGTCAACAACTATAATACGATAAGGTATTTGGTTGAGCACAAGGATGATGATTTGAGCATAGGACGGTTGCTTGAGGTGCATCGTTATATATCAACCAAGACGCTTGACAACCCTGCCATGGAAGGTGCGTTGCGCATTGACGACACAATTTGTGTGATGAATGAAATAACAGGAGAAGTCGTACACACTCCACCGCCTGCTGAGAATTTGGAGAGTTTGCTTGAGGAACTTTGCAGTTTCGCCAATACTGATGATGAGAACATTTTTGTGCATCCTATTATCAAAGGTATAATCATTCATTTCATGCTTGCTTATTTCCATCCGTTTGTTGACGGTAATGGCAGAGCCTCACGCTCTTTGGTTTATTGGTATCTTTTGAAGAAAGGATATTGGCTGACAGAATATCTTTCAATTTCGCGTGTTATATACAAGAATAAAGCACAATACGAGAAGGCTTTCCTTTATACAGAAAATGATGCGTTGGATTTGTCCTATTTCATCAATTTCAATCTGAATACGATGAAAAAAGCGTATGAGGACTTGAAGAACTATCTCCAAAGGAAAATCAGGGAGCAGCAAGATTTCTATCGATTCCGTGGATTTTGCAACATCAATGAACGGCAAGCGGAAATAATCAGAATATATTCCGATAAGCCTCAGACATTGTTAACGGCAAAAGAGCTGTCTGCTCGTTTCCCGATTACTGTAAAAACTGCCCGCGCGGATTTACAACACCTTGTAGACTTGGGACTTGCAGCAGAGTCGCCGGTTAATAAAAGAATGATGGGATATGTTCGTTCTGAGGAGTTTGAGCAAATATTGGAAGGGTTGACAAATAAATGAGGAAATAAAATTAGAGGAAATTTCCCTCTAATTTCCTCTAATTTCCTCTAATTAACATTGTAAACAACTAAAATCAACGAGACTTGTGTGCTTGCGTATATTTCGCAAATCAATTCTGTTTGTTTCTAAATAATAATATTGGTGTCGGTAAAAAACAATGACAAGCAACAAAGCTCTTGTATATCATCATCTTATGAGGTTTTTCTTCAAATGGGGGCTTGGGAACCACAAGAAATCCGTGGGTAGTACCCACGGCTACTTTCTTATAACCGCTGACGCGGTTTTCTGCACAGAAATATCCGGACATTACGTACACAATCAGAGATGTTTTTTGCGTTTTACTGGACACCAATAGAATAATAATTTACATCATGCTGATTTATGCGGATTTCGTAAGATTTTTTTCAAAAAAGTTTGGTGGTTTCAAACTGTTTTATTATCTTTGCACCGTCTTTCACAAAGACTATTTATTCATACATTATTAAATATATAAGAAATGGCAAGCAAGTTTTATTTTGAGATTATTTGTTCCACACTGCATGGCGGTGGGGCTTGCTGCTTCTTATATAAACTCTAAGCAATCAAGTTAGGAAAAAAGCAGCAGGGATTTCCGTGACAGCCACAACTGTGTCCTGTCGTCAATGAAATCCCTATTGTCCCGTCGGCTGCATGGGGCAAGAGGTGCGATTGTGCGTCTTTTTGCCGTGTGGCAGAGTTGAAGCAAGTTTCTCTCTGCTGCTCCGGTGTGGCGGATGCGTTCTTTGACATGATGGTGTATTGTTTTTTTTATGATTGTCGGGTAAAAACAAACATGATTGTAGTGCATTTATACTGAATAATAGATGCCTGAATGTGTGGCGGAGCCACAGTCTTTATGGTAACCCCTGACTTTAGTCATGGGGCTGGCAGTAGTCCATATATAATGTGTGGCAGCGCCACACTCCTTTATATCTGATATAGAGCGTATCTGAGCAGAGACTGGTAGCATAAAGGAGTGTGGTTCCACCACACAATACAGAGAGTATTCTTGTTGTCCCCACTGCTGAAGCAGGGGGGGACCATAAGGATTGTGGCTTCGCCACACCTTCTGAGATTTATGAATATGAATGATGCGCCACAGAAAACAATACTTTACGGGACTATTCCCATGATTGGCAAATTAATTTTGTGGACTAACTTAAAATCAAAGACATGACAATTTTGTGATGTAAGAGATAAGAAATGACTGTTGAAAATCAATTTCCAATAGTCACTTATGTGTATTTTCTTATAAGTTTATTAACCCTTAAAAACAATAATGATATGAGTAAATGTAACATTGTAATAAGCAACATGCGCGTATGTCCTTATGACGATGACAGCGAATTGGCAAAATCATTCGCTTTTGCCGATGATTTTGATAAGTGCAACCATTTTCCCCTTTCCTATAAAATGACAGCCTTGGCAGTCACCATGCGTGCCACAAACCTTGATTACGGCGAGACAGGAAAGAAGCCCCGCAGGCAACTCTTTACCATTGCCCTGAAAGAAAACGGGCAACTGAGAACCTCTGTCGACTTCACTCTCCATACAGCGGTGTGGGTGTACGAGGAAGACCCGCATGTGGACATTCCTTTGTCGGTTGACGACATAGACCCTAACTTGCCGTACACGCTGGAGATTGTCCATAAGAAGACAGGCGAACTGATGGCTTCGAAGACGATAGCTTTCTTCAGACCTGAGGTGCTGTCTGTGAAGCATATACAGTTTGTGGAGGCATATTTGGAGGAGGATGGTATGCGCTACCGTAACCTGTGCCTTGACGAGTGTGACAGGAGGAAACTTGTGATTTCTTTTGCGAATATGGGATTCCTGCCTGAGTGTATGCCGGAGATTGTCATCAAGATGCATTACCACACCAACACCGATGATTTGCAGATAGTTACTCTTGACCATCGGGGTGGCGACATGTACACTGCAGAGATAGAGGTGCAGCCGTGGTGCGAGAATCGTGGTGTGGTTTATGCTGAGGTGCAGCTGTTGGGGAAATGCATCGGTGGAGTCCTGTTTTCCTTGAACCGCAAGAAGGAGGAGGGAGTGTACAAAGACGAGGAGTTATTGCCGATAGAAGGTTACACAGCGGGAAAAGGCATTGAGATTATGGATGAGCGAATCGGCTCTTGTGAGTCAGAGGAGGAAAAGCCTGACCCACTGACGATGCTCGACCATTTGGTGGGTCTGGAGGATGTTAAGACAAAGTTGCGCGACTATTCTGTGCTGATGAACTTCTTCCGCATGCGCAAGGAAGGTGGTCTGCCTACCGCTATGCCGCCTCTCCATGCTCTGTTCCTTGGCTCTCCGGGTACGGGGAAGACGACTGTCGCCGGCATTATCGGCAGTATGCTTCACGAGATGGGAATGCTCTCAAAGGGGCATGTGGTGGTGAGGGAGCGCGCCACACTACTCGGGCAGTTTTACAGTTCGGAGTCGGAAAAGACGCTCGAAGCGTTGGAGGAGGCGCAGGGCGGCATACTCTTCATTGATGAGGCGTACCAGCTTTTCCAGCCCAATGATCCGAAGGACCCGGGAAGGTTTGTCCTCGACACACTGATGACTGCCTTGGCAGACGAGAAGCGCCGTGACTGGATGTTGATATTGGCAGGCTACACCGAACCGACACAGCAGCTTCTTACGCAGAATCCGGGACTGGCGTCACGCATCCCACGGAGCAATATCTACCGTTTTGAAGACTATTCCCCGGCACAGCTCAGTGAGATTGCGGAACGGTATCTTGTCAGAAACAGTTATGCCATGACTGCCGATGCGCAGCAAGCGATAAGGGCTCTCATGGCTATCGACTACAGCAACCGTGGCAAGGACTTTGGCAATGCGCGCCATGTGATGAATGTCATACAGACGGGTATCATACCCTCCATGGCACGCCGGTTGTCGTCGGTGGACGCTCCTACCGTGGAGCAGCTCACCACCGTCGTGGCAACGGATGTGCCACAACCAATGAAACAAAACCTTAACAAGCGTCGGCAAGTAGGATTTCCTACCTGCTGACGCTTTTTTTATGATAGGTTTCTCAAAGTCTTTTGTTATCTCTCGAAGAAAGGAAAGAATCAAAAGAATTTTCCTTTATGCATAGTAACCCATGCAATGGCAAAGCCGTTTCTTTTTTCTTTGTATTCTTCGAGCCATATCACTGAAAGGAAGCGTTCTTAGAGCCATAGAGATGTATGGTGAAATTTTTTATACCCCTATTTATACCCCTATAAGATTTGGAATCGCTTGTGGAATGTTGTACCTTTGCATAAGGAAAGCTGCACCTCAGCAATCAAGAACAAGTTCTATTGCGTTCGGTTTGCATTTCCTTTGCATAAGGAAAGCAACACCTCAGCAATCAAGAACAAGTTCTATTGTATTCGCCTTGCACTATCTTTGCGCTACCTAAAAAAGCAGGCTGCAGCAAGAAATCTTTTTATTTTTCTTCCATAAAACCACGTGTTTTTAGGCAATTATAACAATTGTACCCCATTCTGGAAACATATAAAAGATGAAATAACGGTTGTAACCTTATGTGAAAACATAAAAAATGCTATTATAAATAATTATGCGTTAACTTTGCAGCAGAAAAATTCACAAACCTAACAAATACGAAAGTGTCCGGTTTTTGCGGACAGTAACATTAAACATTACTCACTATGGAAAAGTTACAAAAACTGATGCGGAAACTGCATTGGCGCACGATAGCGCTGGTGTGGATGCTGCTCGGGGCTCTGACCATAAAGGCGGAGACCCTTACGGTGACAGGAACGGTGGTGTCGGCAAGCGACAACGAACCGCTCATTGGCGCGAGTGTGGTGGTGAAAGGCTCATCGGCAAGCACCATTACTGATGTGAACGGAAACTTCATGCTTGCCAATGTGGAGCGTGGGTCGGTGCTTACCGCCAGCTATGTTGGTTATAAGAGTAAGGAGGTAAAGGTCACCGGAACGAAACTCACAATAGCCTTGGAGGAGGATGCTGATGTCCTTGAAGATGTTGTTGTGGTGGGCTACGGTGTGCTGAAGAAGAAGCTTGTCACCGGTGCCACATCACAGGTGAAGGGCGATGACATCCAGAAGATGAACACCACCAATCCGTTGTCAGCCATGCAGGGACAGACTCCGGGTGTGAACATCGTGTCTACCTCCGGTCAGCCGGGAGCAACGATGAGTGTTACAATCCGTGGTCTTGGTACTGTGGGCAACTCCCAGCCTCTCTATATAATAGATGGTGTAGGCGGTGACATCACATCCCTTAACCCTGCCGACATCGAGCGCATCGATGTACTCAAGGATGCTGCCTCTGCTGCAATCTACGGTGCACAGGCTGCCAACGGCGTGGTGCTTGTCACGACAAAGAGCGGTAAGCAGGGAAGCTGCAAAATCACTTACGACGGATATGTCGGATGGCAGTCGGTGGGACGCAAGTTTGAGATGCTTAATGCAAGGGAGTATATGACTATCATGGACGAGGCGCGTCTTAACTCCGGAATGTCTCCTGTGGACTGGGCTTCGCTAAATTCCATACACGATGCCAACGGCAACATCTATGACACAAACTGGATAGACCAAGCTATTGAGGACGGTGCGCTGACAACAAGCCACAGCCTTGCCTTCACCGGCGGCTCAAATACCTCGACATACGTCATCTCAGGCGGTTACACAAGTCAGGACGGTGTTATCGGTGGAGCCGATGTGGCTGACTACAAGCGTTATAATTTCCGTGCCAACTCTGAGCACAAGATGTATGGCGACCTTATTACCGTAGGTGAGCATGTCAGCTTCGTGTGGCGTGACTCTCACGGCATGAACACGGGCAACATCTGGAACAACAACCTCCGCAGTGCGTTCTCGGCATCTCCGATAACTCCGGTTTACGATGCAGAAGGAAACTACAATTCCACAGTAAACTCCGATTGGAACGTGAACGACGGCAACCCTTATGGCAACATGATGGTCAACCGTTTCAACCGTTCACGCAACGCAGCACTTGATGCAAACGTATATGTTCAGATAGAACCAATTAAGAATCTTAAGTTCAAGACTGTCTATGGCATAAGCTACGGAACATCGGAGTACCGCTCTTATACTCCTGAGTACCAGTTCACTCCACAGAGTGCCAATGCCGAGAGCAAGGTCAGCCAGAGCAACGGCCACGGTCTCTCCATGGTATGGACAAACACCTTGTCTTATGACTTTACAATAGCTAAAGACCATAACATCAATGCTTTGCTTGGTACGGAAATGTCACGTTATGATGGCAATAGCAGTGGTGGTGACAATACCAGTCTGAAGGTCGGTTTCAACGATTGGGACCATGCTTATCTTGACAACACTGAGGGCACAGCAAACAAGAAAGTCAAGGGGGCGCCTTACGATGAGACACGCGGAATGTCCTATTTCGCACGCCTTGGCTGGTCATGGAAAGACCGCTATATGCTCAATGCCACAATGCGTGCGGACGGCTCTTCAAAGTTCGCCAAAGGACATCGCTGGGGCTATTTCCCTTCTGTATCTGCAGGCTGGACAATCTCTGAGGAGAATTTCATGAAGCCGTTGTCATCATGGTTTGACTTCCTGAAACTGCGTGTCAGCTGGGGACAGGTGGGCAATGCCAACATCAACTGCTATCAGTATCTCGCACCTGTCACAACGGAAAACACAAACTACAACTTTGGTGCCACCGGAGGACAGGAGGGTTGGGTGACAGGCTCTTACACAAGCCGCTTGGCAAACGAAGCCGTGAAGTGGGAGACATCCGAGCAGACCAACATCGGTATCGATGCACGCTTCCTTACGGGCAGACTGTCATTCACGGCAGACTGGTATGTGAAGAACACGAAGGACTGGCTGGTTCAGGCTCCTATCCTTGCGACAGCAGGAACAGGCGGACCGATTATCAATGGTGGTGACGTGAAGAACACCGGTGTAGAGCTTGCGCTGTCATGGAGCGACAAGATTGGCAAGGATTTCACTTACAGTGTAGGAGCGAACTTTGCCTATAACCATAATGAAGTGGGCAACATCCCGACAGAGGATGGTATAATTCATGGTCAGACAAATCAGATTTACAGCAATTCCGAGGAGTTCTACCGTGCAGAGAACGGTCATGCTATCGGATATTTCTGGGGTTATAAGACAGCCGGAAACTTCCAGAATCAGCAGGACATAAACAATTGGATAGCAGCCGGAAACGGAGTCTTGCAGTCCAATGTGCAGCCGGGTGATGTGAAATATGTGGATGTAAACCATGATGGCGTTATTAATGCTGATGATAAGGTGGACCTTGGCAACGGACTTCCTAAGTATACATTCGGTTTCAACTTCGGCATCTCATACAAAGGTTTCGACCTTAATGTTAACGCTACCGGTGCGGCGGGATTCAAGATTGCACAGTCATACCGTGACCCGAACTCATCACAGGCAAATTACAGTCGTGCAATACTCAATCGCTGGACAGGCGAGGGAACGAGCAATTTCATGCCACGCGTCACTTATGGCGATGTTGGCAACTGGATGTTCTCCGACCTTTATTTGCAGGACGGTGACTATATCCGCCTTCAGAATCTCACGCTCGGTTACGATTTTAAGCGACTTATCTCATGGAAGGGTATCTCCAAACTCCGTCTGTATGTTCAGGCACAGAACCTGCTGACACTGACAAAGTATGACGGCATGGATCCTGAAATCGGTTCTTACAACGGAACAGACGGCAATAAAAATGATTCATGGGTGTCAGGTGTGGACATGGGCTACTATCCTCATCCGCGTACATTCATCGTTGGTGTGAATGTGGCATTTTAGCAATGAGTGAAAAACATATATCAAAGAAGAATTAATAGTAAAGATTATGAATACAAAACATATATTCATTGGTGCTATGGCTGTTGCAGCGTTGGGGATGACATCGTGCAGCGATGACTTCTTCGACACTTCATCGAAGACCACACAGAACACGGAGACAGCTTATAGCAATCTGGAGACAGCAGAAGTTGCCCTTGTAGGCTGCTATGACGGGTGGCAGCGCACCATATCAGACGTGGAAGTTGGCATGTATTTGCTGGCGGAGTTTGCCTCAGAACAGGCTTTCGCAGGACTCGGCTTTGCCGATGCGAAGAACAATAATGTGCTTGACCAGTTTAATCTCAGTGTCGCACCGTCCTATAATGACCTGTTCAATGCTGACTGGACTGTTTATTACGCAGGCATTTTCCGTTGCAATCAGTTGCTTGCAAATGATGCAACTATCGATTGGAAAGGCAATGATGTGGCACGCGGTCGTGTACTCGGCGAGACACGCGCAATCCGTGCGATGCTTTATTTTGACCTTGTGCGTATGTTTGGTGATGTGCCTTTGCTTACTACTCCAAGTGAGGACAACCTGCCACGTACTGCTGCAAGTGAGGTCTATAAGCTGATTTTTGAAGACCTTAAATATGCTGCTGCCAACATACCTGCCAACGCATATCCATTGGAAAACCGCAACGCCAACGACGGACGTATCACAAAATATGCTGCCGAGGCACTTCTCGCACGTGTGTACTTATATTATACAGGGTACTACGGTGAAGAAAATCCTGCTTGCACAAAAGCAGAGGCTATAGCTGCCATTAACGATGTTGTGGACAATGGCGGTTACGAACTGGAGCCTAACTATGCAGACCTATGGATGCCGGCTTGTACCAAGGACGCTTCAAACGGTTCTGACTATGCTTGGGAGACTACTTATGCAGGAAAGTACTATAATGCAGACGGTTGGCATGCCGGACAGGGCAGTCTGTCAAAGGAGATTGTGCTCAACCTGAAGATGAACACCACCCATGACTATAACGGCAATGGTGACGGACTGGTATTCTCTGTTTACCTTGGTCCGCGCAACAAGAACAACACGTCCATCAGTATTGCTTCAGGATGGGGCGGATGTTCTGTGACACCTTATTTCGTAGAGAAATACAAGGATGACCCACGCTTCAATGCTTGCGTATGGGGAGTTAAAGAGACCGGTTTCGCTGCTGACATTAACGATACTTACGAATATACAGGTTATTACACACGCAAGTATGCTCCGATGTGCTTTGCTGACGGCACACGTCAGGAAGTCGGGTTCAAACTTGGTGAGCAGCATCAGAACATCACATACTATCAGGACTATACTATCATGCGTTATGCCGATGTGCTCCTGATGCACTCTGAACTTAACGGCAACAACAAAGGTCTGAACATGGTTCATCAGCGTTCCAACCCTGGCAAGTCACTTTCTTACAGTATTGAGAATATCCGCAACGAGCGTGCCATAGAACTTGCTTTTGAAGGCATACACTTCTGGGACATAATGCGTTACGAGAAAGACGGTGCATACGCTGCACGCGTCATAAAAGAGGCTCAGAACGGTGCAAAGGTTCTTAGCGGAGGTGTTGAGACTACAACATCATTTGATGAGAATAATTTCACATCAAAGAAAGGATTGATGCAGATTCCTAACACTCAGATTACACTTTCCGGAGGAGTACTCACACAGAATGCAGGATGGAATAATTAATCAACCAATAAATCAGAATTATCAGTATGAAACTAAAGAATATATTCAAATCATTTGGCGCGGCTGCTATCCTTATGATGACAGCCTGCTCGCCGGACGATTACGGATTCGGTAGCGCACAGTACACCAGTGACCAACTGGTGGCTCCTGACGCCTACACCGTGACTGTAGAGGGTAACAGGGTACACCTTGTTTCCAATCTTAAAGACTGCACACCACTGTGGATTACCCCTTCGGGACGTTCGCAGAATGCTGACTATTATCTTGATATGCCGTTTGCCGGAGACTATGAGGTGACTTTCGGTGCAGAGACACGCGCAGGTGCAGTTTATGGCGAGCCTTACAAGTTTACCATAGCACAGAACGATTTCTCCATGCTTAGCGATGAGAAGTGGGAGTTCCTTGCAGGAGGTGTCGGCAAGACAAAGAAGTGGTATCCTATAGCAAAGGATTATGGAGTAGGGCAGACTGTAGGACCTGTCACTTACTGCGACCCTAACAATGTAAGGAATGATGATTCCAATAGTACAGACCTTGCATTCCGTGCATGGGCGCCAAACTGGGATCCGGGCATACAAAGCTGGCTTATTCCGGCAGATGACCCATACATGACATCGTACATGGAGTTCGGTCTGAGCGCAACAGACGGTTGCACGGCAACAGTGTTCCGCAATGATGCCAACGGCGGCACGCTGATGAACGGAAAATTCGTACTTAACCTTGATGATAAGACGCATCCGGTAATCTCATTCAATGACTGTTATGCTCTGCACAGTGCAAATATGGATGACGCGTGTGCCAACTATACACAGGAAATAAAGATTGTAGAGCTTACTCCGTATTGCCTCCAGTTGGCAACGATGCGTACCAACTCGGAAGGACCGTGGTGGCTTGTATGGAGCTTTGTTTCAGAAGAAGTGATTGCTACCGATGGTGCTTGCATTCCAAAGGACGACCCTGGACTGCTTGAACCAACAGATCCTGAGCTACCGACTATCACTGACCTTGCAACAAACCTGTTCACAACAGAAATTCCGGGAGCAGGCATGGCTACATGCACCATGATGTCATTCAAGCTCAACGATGAGCAGCCTTATGATTGGCAGTGGTGGAACGGTGCAAAGTCAGCATGGGAGAGCGTGACCAAGGGACAGTTCAACGAGACATGGGCACCGGCTGCAAGCGGTGATGCTGTAGAGGATTTTGAACTTACGTTCGAGAAAACAGGCGACAATATAAAATATACTCTCGGCGATACTGAGGGCACATGTAGCATAGGTGAGAATACAATCACTTTTGACAAGGAGGTAACACTGCTCACTGCTGCAAGCGACAACCGCACAGTTGAGGTTAAAGGTAAGACATTCACAGTACTGAAGTGTGTTGCCGGTGAGGAAGTTCAGCTCGGTGTGCCTTCAAGCAAGGACGAGAATGGCAATACCAACTCTTATCTTGTTGCAAACCTTAACTACAAGCAGGTGGGCGGAGGACAGACAGGTCCGACGGTCGTGAAGTTCACTCCGGAGAACGTAAAGAACTATATCGAAGCCGATAAATATTTCCGTTGCCAGCTGTACAACCCGTGGGGCGACGGCATCAACCTCGTTGACCCGACAACAATAAAGGTCAAGAAAAACCAGAAGCTGTCAATAACAGTACGTCTGAATGGTTTCACATTCACAAAGCCTGCCAAGATGGTACTCTGCTTCAACCATGACGGCTATGCCGAGGAAAACTGGGAGCCTGATTGCTTCGATTACTCCCGTGCCATTGAAGTGAATGGGGACGGTACATACACCGTTTCCTGGATTAATGACACCGGCGTGACAAAGAACTGGGGTGACGGCACATCGGCACTGACAATCACCATGCAGTATGCAGGCTATGCTTCAGTGGAAGCCGATGCGGAAGGCGACTATAAGGACGCATGCACTGTAGAATCTATAGTTATTGAATAATAAAAACATAAATATTATGAAAAATAAAATATTCTTCTGCTTTATGCTGCTCATCGCAGGCTTGTTTACAGCTTGTAGTGATGATGATTACGGCATAAACACCGGTGCCCTGCTTGGAGAAAATTCTGTGATTACAGGTTCGGCAGATGTGACTGCTACCTCTGCCACGGTGCACGGAAGTGTCTCTGGACTTGAGAGTCAGGCTGCAAGTGCCTATACGACAGGTTTCTACTATGGTCCTGCTGCAGATGCGCTCGTTGAGCGCGTCACAGCAAACAGTGCCGGTGAGTTCAGCGCGTCTATTTCCGGTATGCCAAACCAAACTGTGTTCTATCAGGCATTCGTGACACTTCAGGGACGCGTGACTTATACCGGTGAGGTCAAGAGCCTTATCATGACCAATGCAAAGGCTGCCACAGGTGACATTGTTGACCTTACACCTTATACAGCACGCCTTTCAGGCTCGCTCTCGGAATATCCTTCTGACGCGAAATGCGGCATCGTGGTGTCAAGCGTAGAGGGCGAGGAGAATGTCCGTGCAGGTGTGAAAGTCCAGGCAACTGCTGTCGGTGACAACTATGAGGTTGATGTAAAGGGAATGCTTCCGGGACATAAATATTATTATGCCGCTTATCTTGACCTCGGTGCAGGTGTCGTTTACGGTGATGTAAAGGAACTTACCACAAACTACGCTCCTGCTGTTGATGTCGACAATGAGTTTGTAGACCTCGGTCTGTCTGTCAAATGGGCTAAGAGGAACATCGCTGCCGAACAGGTGACAGACTTCGGAGGCTTATTCGGATTCGGCGACAATGCAGGCTATAATGCAAGTATCAAACTTGAAGACTATGCAAGCGCGAATATCTATCGCACAGTTACAGATTTGGCATACCTTACGTATGAGGGTAAGGCAATGCTGCCTACTGCTGACGAGTATGAGGAACTCTTCCGCTGCTGCAAGACAGAATGGACTGAGCAGGACGGTGTCTCAGGCTATAAGTTCACAGGTCCTAACGGCAATTCTATCTTTATGCCGGCAGCTGGTTCACGCACTGTAAGTGATTTCAGTGGCGAAGGCACTGACGGTCGTTATATGACAGGTTCTATCAATCCGTCTGACAGCCGTTACTCACTGTGCTACAACTTTAACTCAGCTTACAACGGACGCAGCTCTGTGCCTGTCTACACAGCAATGTCTGTACGCGCCGTATCAGTTGCAAAGAACGTACCGTTTGATAAGAAGAAACTCTGCCAGAAATGGTATCTCGACAACGGACAGGACGGCAAACAGCATGTCTTTGAAGGTCCTTTCACACAGTGGGGTGCTCACGACACATACGGCACAGTAACAAACAACGAGCCGAATGTTTACGAGCAGATACATTGGGAAATGGGCAAAGACAATGGCTGGATAGGGTATACCTACGGTAAAGACTATGGCTATATGGAGTTCCTTGAGGACGGAACTGTCAACATCCACCGCATAGCAGAGGACGGTACTGTTACGGACGATAAAGGCAAGTATACTGTCGATACAAAGGCAAAGACAATCACCATTGACAAGGACGTATTGGCAGCCAATACATGGCTTGGAACAAAGAGCGGCACTCTGAACATCCTTACACTGACTGATGACCAGTTGCAGATTGCCCTGCCGGCAGGCGACGGAACTTATTCCTACTCTCTCAACTATTACAGTGAGGCTAAGCGTGAGAAGGATGATGAGATTCCAGTGCTGCTGAATTGCTGTGGCACAGACTGGGCAGGAGTATGGGACTGCCAAGTGGGAAGCATCGCACCATCAGACCTTGACGGTGATCATACATTCGCCTTTGAAGGCTCATGCCCTGATGCGATGGTTTTCACCCTTGACTTCGTGGATTTGAAGAAAAAATTCCCTAACTCTATCGTCACTATCAAGGAAATAAAATGTGATGGCAAGGCTATTGAGTTCGATGCCAACAACTTCTGTTATGGTGACATTGAAGATGATGGCAAATTCCGTGTCGAACTGTTCAATGTCTATGGCAAGGGAGCAGCTAACGGTAATGTCTTGGAAAGCCCATTCAGCTCTGCGACAAACTGTGCCTCTGATGCAGCTTTCAAGTTCTCCAACAAACTTGAAGTCACTTATTCCATCGTTAAGGACGGTCTCAGCAATGTGGTCCCTAACCTCATTACAATCAATCCAAGCTGGGGCGGCCCTTGGGATTACAACCAGGGTGCTGCACTTGATGTGGTGATTGACAAGACGACCGGCAAGTATGCTCTCACAAAGAGTTCATTCTCTATCAAGTATGACTCTGCTGACCATGCTGCGGGTTCAATCATGACCTTCATACAGATTAACGACTGGATGAAAGTGTTCCCGGGAACCCATTCAACTCTCGACCGTCTCCTTCTTGACGGCAAGGCTGTCTCAGGCTATGACGCACAGAAGGTTGTCGATACAAGCGATGGTGACGCCTACCGCCTTGAACTATGGAACTGCTACGGTTATACAGGCAGCAACGGTTGCGCATTTGGCAATCGCGATGGTGATGTGATAAAGGAACTCGGATTCAACAGCTCTATGCAGGTTGATTTCACAATCCGCCGTCTCTTTGCAAAGCCACAGTGGTAAAAAGAAGCTCATTTGTAAGGGCGGTGTCAGTATCGCCCTTACAATAAATCAAAACTAAAATGAATACAATGAAACGCATATTAAGCTCACTTTATGTTTATACGTTGCTTGCAATCATAACTCTCGCATCATGCAGCAACGACGAGCCAAACCCACTGGCACCAAGTACAGGCAATCCGGACATCTCTGTCAGCGAGTTTGTTTTTGACAAAGACGGCGGAACAGCCAACTTTACCGTAAACGGCGGAACAGCCTTCGTGCGCAGTGAGGCAGAATGGCTAAGTGTATCACGTGTGTCAGGTGACAAGCATGAATCATCATTCTCTGTTGTATGCGAGGCAAACAAAGGCGAGGCGCGTACAGGACAGATTCTTGTAAACCTTGAAGGTGCATTCACTCGTATTGAAGTAAGCCAGGCGGGAGTTGTCACAAAGCCGGATGTCGAGTACTCTTTCCGCACGGCAAAGGCTGTTGCCAAGGACATGTATCCGGGCTGGAACCTCGGAAACACAATGGAAGCCACTGGCGATGGTCTGGCTGCTGAGACAGCATGGCAGACGACCAGGACAACGCGTGAGATTATCGCCTACGTAAAGGCTCAGGGCTTCAAGTCCGTGCGTATCCCATGCTCGTGGGATATACATTCCGCCAATGGCAAGATTGATGCCGAATGGCTGGGACGCGTCAAGGATATTGTGGACTACTGCATAGATGAGGGTCTTTACGTAATGCTCAATGATCATTGGGACGGTGGATGGATTGAGATTCTGGGATTCAGCAAGTCAGCCGATAGATATGAGGCTGTTGACGAGGAGACCGTCGTGGGAAAGATAGACCGTCTGAAAGATATATGGACACAGATAGCCTACACATTCAGGAACTATGACGAACATCTGCTTTTTGCAGGACTTAACGAACCTTTCCAGGAATACAACCTGTTTCATGACAAACACCAGCAGCTTACCCCGGTCCTGATGCGCTATAACCAAGCCTTTGTTGAAGCTGTCCGTGCAACGGGTGGCAACAATGCAAAGCGCATACTGATTGTGCAGGGACCATCGACAAACATTGATTCGACAGTGAAATATTTCTCCATGCCGACCGATGAAGCACAAAACGCCTTGATGTGCGAGGTGCATTACTACAGCCCATGGAACTTCTGTGGCGGCACCGGCGACTACTATTGGGGCAAGGCACAAGGTGACAGTGACACCGAAGAAGCCATGGAGCGTGAGTTCAAGCAGATGTATGATAAGTTTGTCGTAAAGGACATTCCTGTCATCATTGGGGAGTACAGTGCCAAATGGCGTGATTTGAGCAGCAAGCCGGGCGAAGACCAGGCAAAGCATGATGCAAGTATAAAGGCATGGTTCAAGGCTGTAAACCTCTACTGCGGAAACTTCGGCATGATTCCGTTCGTATGGGACATCAACGTAGCCGACCGTAATGGGGCAGACGGTGTTATGACAATCATCAACCGCAAGAACCTGAGCGTCTTCAATACTGCAGCCCTTGACGGCATCAAGGAAGGCGTGACAGAAAGCAAGTGGCCTTATTAAACATTCAACAGATGAAAAAACACCTTTATTCATTAGCCCTCAGTGTCTTTGCACTGGGGGCTAATGCCCAAAATCCATATATGCCGTTGTGGGAGCATATCCCTGACGGCGAGCCATACGTGTTTGAAGACCCTGACAGACCGGGTGAGATGCGTGTTTATGTCTATGGCTCGCACGACAATCTGAAACAGTATTATTGCGGTCACGACCAAGTGGTGTGGTCTGCATCAGTCAGTGACCTCACGGACTGGCGTTACGATGGCGTAATCTTCCGCTCCACTCATGGCAAGGACGGCCGTCCTCTAAATGGGGATATGAAACCGGATATCCTGTATGCTCCGGACATTGTGGAAACAGAGGAGAATGGCAGGAAAGTTTATTATCTGTGTCCCAACACACAGAACCATGGACGCAACAATATGGTGGCAAAGGCATATCGTCCTGACGGTCCTTTCGAGGTGTGCAACTGGAGCAATGACAACCCGGCTGCCACTTACGGAGTGTTTGGCTTTGACCCTGCCATATTCCGTGATGATGACGGGCGCGTCTACGGCTATTGGGGCTTCGGACGCTCCCATGCTGCAGAGCTTGACCCTAAGACAATGTGCAGTGAGAAACCGGGCACAAAGGTTATCGAAGACCTTATTCCTGGTTTTGAACAGGACGATACATTCCGCTTCTTTGAGGCTTCCTCGATGCGAAAGATTGGCGGCAAGTATGTGCTTGTCTACAGCCGTATGACACGCAATGGAGAATTCGGTCTGCCGGCGTCCAACTACACATTGGCGTATGCTTACAGCAACAATCCGTTGGGACCGTTCACCTATGGCGGCACTATCATTGACGGTCGTGCACGAGGCACAGATGAGCAGGGCAACATCATCCCTACCGCCAATCCTGACGGCAACACTCATGGCAGTCTGCAGGAGATAAACGGCAAATGGTATGTGTTCTACCACCGCCAGACAGGTACCAATGAGTTCTCGCGCCAGGCAATGGTTGCGCCTGTCGATGTGAAGGTTGAAGGTGGCAAAGTTATCATCTCCGAAGCGGAATACACCTCGGAAGGGTTCTGTACAGAAGGACTTAACCCACTGCATCGCACTCCTGCCGGACTGGCGTGCTATTACACAGGTCCTTCACCGGTGGGCAAGAAATATCCCGACTATTTCTTCAGCGGTTCGTATATCAAGGCGACATACGCCGATGACGACGCTTCGGATGCTTCCTACAGTCAGAACAAACCGTTCTCATACATGGTGAACAATACTGACGGCTCTATCGTGGGATACAAATATTTCAACTTCAGTAAATTGGGAAAGGCGGACACCGCAACATTGAGTGTTCATCTGAAGCCTTTGGGAGTGAATGGTGATGTGCAGGTAATGATTGACAGCCCATGGACAAGCAAGGGTGGCAAGGTCATCGGCAGCTTCCATATAGACAAGGCTTCTCCGCAGAGGAACACGGAAATCCCGGTTGCCATTAACGGACTGAAGGGGCTGAAGGGCAAGCACGCACTGTTCTTCATCTTCAAATCCGCGACAAAAGAGAAATCATTATGTGATTTCTACGATTTTGTTTTTAATGTAAATTAGACAAGCACAACTATTTAAATACTGATTCTATCCTCCATAAGGCGTGTTTCTTATGGAGGATCTTTTTTGTTGTCACAAAAGCAAAAGGCAATGTTTTCTACCTATGTGGCATGATGTTGGGAGAATTGCTGTTGCTGCGCCCCTTTTCTACAAAATGGCGGAGACAGTCAAGGATGAGAGGGCCGGTGTCTATTTCTATCTTCACCTTGTTAATTTTGAATGACGGTGCGACAATAGGTTTTGTCACCCACCTGTGAGCGAATGGGTCATATTCGCGTTGGACTCCCAACCGCAGACCGAAGTTTCCGTTAGACTTCCAATTCACAGTGCCGCCGTAGCGTGATGTCGTGACATACGGATATGCCGCCATGGAATGGAAGAAAGGGTTAAGCGAGTATGTCCCGAAAGCCGTCGCACTCCAATGCTCATTTATGCGGTAGGTCACGGCACCGCTGACAAAAACATTGTTCCGTGTGTTGTGGAAAAAATGATACTTTTCCGCTCCCACATTGACATCAAAATGCCAAGCACCGTAGTCCCTGCCTGTCCCGAACACTGCTTTGTTGATTTCCCCAAGTCCCATAAGCTCAGTTCTCCCGCCACCACGGATGAAATCGGGACAGGTCGGCATTGCTGTCCATGCCGAGAAATCAGGCAGCACGGGATATCCCATATTCAGCAGCCCCTCGCCATTGGACAGGTTCAAACCCTCCTTGCCCAAGCCGATGTGATAAGCCGGGGTGGACGCATCCATATCCACAGCCTGCTCCAAAGGTTGTTGAAGCACGTTGGTTTCCATGCCGGCAGAATCTTTCTCCACGCGATTGTTTATCTCTTGTGCGAAAACTCCCGTGCCTGCCAGAAAGGCTGTCAAAACAAACAATGTTCTCATAAACTGAAAAGATGATTTGGTTTTACGGAAACATCCCATAATCAACGAATTATCGATGAATGACGGAATATATGGCAAAATTACAGATTATTTCCGACAAGTGCAAAAAAAACAGACGATTTTTCTTCAGAAGAAGCATAATAAACTCGCAATAACGAAAGGTAACGTTTGGTTTGACGAAAGGTAACGTTTGACCCGGTGAAAGGTAACACTTGACAGAGCAAAGTGTTACCTTTCGTTTTACCTGTTATATGTTATCGTTTTCCGTACCGTAAGTTTGCTGAAAAGGCAGGCATACCAATCATATGGAAAATGATGGCATTGCTTTGCTCAGACATTGGGAGAAACATGTTGCAAGAGACACGGCAAATACGGTGCATAATGTTTCATTGGAGGGTATAATTTGTTAACATGGGCATGATTTCGTGCGATATGTTTCCTGATTTGCCATATTTTTCTTACTTTTGCAATGAAATGTTAACTGACTCAACTATGACCAACCGCATCCTGACCCTCATTCTTGCCTTCTCATTCTCTGTGCTGACAGCCGTCGCCCAGTTGCAGTTCAAGGGCTTGCCGCTGACTGGCAGGCTGTCAAGCAACATGATTAATTCCGTCTTTCAGGACAAGGCGGGCTTCATCTATTTCGGCACAGTGACAGGACTGAACCGCTTTGACGGCTATTCCGTGCAGACCTTCCACAACAAAAGGCATGGGGCGGTGCTGACATCGGACAATTTCATCGAGGACATACAGCAGTCCTCCAACCGCGAGATGTGGATAAAGACCGGCAAAGGATATGTCATCTTCAATCCTGCTACGGAGCAGTTCGAGGATAATGTGAAGCAGCGGATGACAGACATCGGGGTGCCGGACAAGCCCAACATTGCCCGCATAGAGGATGATTACGAGTGGTTTTACGTGAAGAACAAGGGCATCTACCGCCGTAAGGCAGGTGAGGACAAGGCCGTGAAGGTGGAGGACCGGACCGGCTGTTTCCGGAAAGAGGATGTCATGGACATAAAGAAAATCAATGCAGCCCAGATGGCGGTCGTTGACAGTCACGGGGATTTGATGCTTATCGACACAGAGGCGAACAAGGTTGTCAGGAAACTTGTCAACCCTTTGAATCCCAGCCGCATCTTTTCCATCTATCAGATTTTTGTCGACAAGAACAGGGATTTGTGGGTCTATGGCGAGACCGGAGTGTGGATTTACAACTTCAACAGCGGAGGATGGAGTGCCAACTACCAAGGAGTCAGCCTGAAGATGCCTCTGATAAAGACAATCATCAATGACCGTAATGACAATGTATGGATAGGCTTTGACCATGCCGGCATTTGGAAGATTACGCCGAAAGGTGAGATTCACAAGGCTCTGAACGTGCAGGGCAATGACCAGTCGTTGAGCAACAACAGTGTCACCGCCCTCCTTGAGGACCGTGCCGGCACGCTGTGGGTAGGCACGCGAAAGAGCGGAGTGTCGATGTATAACCACCAGACTGCCAAGTTTGATTTCAATGCTTTCCCTGATGTCAATGCCATTCTCTGTCGCCAGAACGGCGAAATATGGCTCGGAACCGACTGTGACGGCGTCATCCGGTGGAACCCTTCCACAGGAAGCCGCGAGCCAATGAAGGCAATGTTCACCTCCGGGCATAATGTCTATGCGGTTGTCTGCATGGCAGAAGGCAGGGGCGGCTCCGTGTGGGTAGGGACATATAATGGCGGCCTTTTTCGGATTGGGGGGGGTAAAACCGAGTCATTCACCATTGCCGACGGGCTTGTCTCCAACCATATATGGAGCATTATGGAGACCTCCGACGGCAATCTGCTGCTTGCCACTCTTGGCGGCGGACTGCAACTGTTCAATCCTGCGACAAAGGAATCGGAAGTGTTCAGGACGGAAAATTCCGGCTTAGGCTCCGATTATGTCACTTCCTTGTCAAAGGGCGGCAAGGGAATCATCTATGCTGCGACATCATGGGGCTTGTCTGTGTTTGACACAAAGACAAAGAAAGTGACGAACATGACAGGCAACAAGCGCGGAGACCAGCTGTTCAGCAATCCGAACATCAACCAAGTCCTTGTTGACAGCCGTGGCTTGGTGTGGCTTGCCACCTATTCCGGCATGAACATTTATGACAGGCGGAATGACAAGGTATATATTGTGGAGACAGGTTCCCAGAAGACTCCCGAGTTCATCCTTGGCGTGGCGGAAGACTCCTCAGGTCAGATGTGGGCGTCGGTAGGCAGCCGAATCATCAACATAAAGGTGAAATCCCATGGGAAGAAAGGCTATTCATTTGAGACCCTGACGTTTGACAACCGCTACGGGCAGCACGGCTCCGATTTCAACCAGCGGTCGTTCTGCCTGCTGCCAAGCGGCAAGATGCTTGTCGGAGGGCTGCATGGAGTGACCGGAATAAACCCTGCTGACATTTATTTTGACAAGAAGACTCCGCAGTTGTTCTTCACCGGTCTGACGATAAGGAACAATGTGATTGTCCCGATGAAGGAGTATGACGGACGCGTGATTCTTGACAAGGCTTTGAATTGCCTTGGCGAGCTGAACCTCTCCTCTGACGAGGATGATTTCTCTGTGTCCTTCGCCACTGAGGACTATTATAATGCTGATAAGATAAGGTACCGGTACCGTCTTGTAGGCTTCAATGACGAGTGGGTAGAACTGCCCGAAGGCGGTCTGCCGCAGGTAAGTTATGCAAGCCTCCCTTCCGGCAGCTATGAGCTGCAAGTGAAGGCAATAGGTCCTAACGGCGTTGTGCCTGAGGAGTATAAGGCGTTGAAAATCAATGTTGCCAATCCATTCTATCTCTCAGCATGGGCATGGGCGGTCTACCTTGTGCTGATAGCCATGGTGGTCTATGGAGTCATATCGGTTGTGAAAAGGCATGAACAGCAGAAGTTCCGTGAGCGTGAGCGTGAGGAGGCGGCACGCAAGCAGGAAGAGATAAACCAGATGAAGTTCCGCTTCTTCACCAACATCAGCCATGAGTTGCGCACACCGCTGACCTTGATTTTCGCACCTGTAGAGGCTCTTCTCACAAGGGAGCATGACGAGACTTCCCTCAGACAACTGAACATCATACAGGCCAACGCGACACGTCTGCTGAACCTTGTCAACCAGATTCTTGATTTCCGCAAGAGCGAGATGTCCGGTCTGAAGCTCAATGCCACATCGGGTGATGTGATAGGGTTCGTGAAATCAATCTCCGACTCTTTCCTCATGTTCTCAGAAAAGAAAGATGTGGAGTTCGCGTTCCATGCTTCACAGGACAGGCTTCAGATGGATTATGACGAGGACAAGATGGGAAAGATTGTGATGAACCTCCTGTCCAACGCCTTCAAGTTCACTCCTGCCAACGGGAAAGTGTCGCTTAGCATAGATGTGGAGGAGGGGAACATGGTGATGAAGGTCGCAGACACCGGCGTGGGAATAAGCGATGAGGCAAAGCTGCATGTCTTTGACCGCTTCTACCAGGCTTCGGAATCTATGAACAGCCATTTGGCAGGCACGGGCATAGGGCTGAGCCTTGTCTCGGAATATGCCAAGATTCATAACGGCACGGTGACAGTCACCGACAATGCGGGAGGCGGCACAGTCTTCACGGTTGTCATCCCTATCGTCTGCAATGCGCAGCCTGCGGCAGAGCCTGTTGTGCAGGAACCGCTGCCATGCCAAGAGGAGGAAGCGGTGGCAGAGCCGCAGAAAGAGACCATCCTCCTTGTCGATGACAATCATGACATCCTTGACTTCATCTCCGCCGAGCTGTCCGGCACTTACCACATCGTCACCGCCCACGACGGCATAGAGGCACTGAAGCAGGTGGCACGCCACCGTCCTGACCTCATTGTCAGTGACATAATGATGCCGGAGATGGACGGCATAGAACTGTGCCGCAAACTGAAAGGCGACGAAGCGACAGCATCGATACCGGTGTTCCTCCTGACTGCGAAGCACGATGTGGCGGCGAAAATAGAGGGTCTCACGCTTGGCGCGGACGAGTACATGACAAAGCCGTTCAACATGGATGTGCTGAAACTGAGGATAAAGAACATACTGGCGTTGCGCAAGAAAGGTGCGCGCAGGGCGTTGATAGACCCGGAGCCGGAGCCTCTTGCCATTACTTCCCTGGATGAGCAGCTTATCGAGAAGGCAGTGAAATATGTTGAAGAGAACATGAAACGCTCCAATTTGTCCGTGGAAGAGCTTGCCGCCCATCTCGGCATGAGCCGCACCCACCTGTTCAAGCGTCTGAAACAGCTGACGGGAAAGCCACCGATTGAGTTCATACGCATCCTGCGCCTGAAGCGCGCCGCACAGTATCTGCGTGAAAGCCAGCTCAATGTGCAGCAGATCTCCTATAAATGCGGCTTCAGCACACCGAAGCATTTTGCAAAGTATTTCAAGGAGGAGTTTGGCGTGGCACCTTCCGTCTATCAGGAGAACGAGGGGGCATAGGGGATGCATCGGCTTTTCCTGTGAGTGATGTGTCTCTAAGAATCCAAAGAAGCAAAAGAATCCGCTTCGCCCTTGCCGGACAGTCTGTAACAATCATTTTGGAGTATAACAACAGTCAACCATTTTCGGGCAGACACAGACAGTTAACGAAGAGCCACAAACGTGCACTGTAAGACGGTGTCTTACATATAGCACATTCCTTAATACAACATGCCTGTATTGATAAGGCGAGAAGGATTCTACCACCAAATCTGCTGTCCGTTGTCATACGAGAATATGCGCTCCTCATTACCGGTTGTCCTGTTTCGCAAAATATACAAGGCACCGGATGGCGCATCATAATATTCCATGACATTGGAGGATGCAGTTTTTACACCAAGTGTTTTCCACCCCATGTCATAATATAAAAGCTCATATTTGTTGCCAGGTATGATAAAATTAGCATCGGTCTTAGGTGAGAACATAAGTTTGTCTATGTTCACAGTCCTGCCGAAATCCATGCCGAATGAAAACGGCACATGGGCCTCGGTCACTGTAAGATAATCACCGTCAAAGGCATTGTTCATGTCGTTAAGGGTACTGTCCCCAAAAGGCATTCCGGCAATGCGTTTTCCCTTGTATGACAGTTGCAGTTCCGAGATACCGGGGTTCTTGTTTTCCGGCGATACATATCTCACATATCGGTATCGCTTTTTGCTGTCCACATTCACATAGTTCACCATTAATGGAGTTTCTTGCACAACATGCAGTACATCAGCGTCTGAGAAATCCGGAGTGTTGGCAGCCTCAAAGCGTGCGCCACGTATTGGTGGCCAATAGCTTATAAAATGTGGGGTGAGGGGATATTTCCTGTCCAGTTTCATTTCTGTCTTTTCATCATACTTTGGGCAAACAATCTGTTTTTCCCCATTCGTCAGGAAGAAAGGATTGCTTATTGGCAACATCTTTCCGTCCTTTGAAAATACAGGCAGATACATGACCGAGTCTGTCATGTCATGGAACACGAACCTGCCATTATCCCGCTTGGCAAACACGGCAGGTACCCATCCTCTGCCGGTTCTGAAGGTACAAAGATACGCATATTCCGCATTGATGTCTGTCGTTATCTCCACCTCATGGCATTTCATATAGTCACGTGTGACATCAACAGTCCATGGCTGGGTAAAATGATTTCTTGTCATCTTGTCAGTCTCATTGTCGGCATATTTCACATCATTGTATTCATATGTGTATCTGTTTATCTTGAAGCAACGCTTCTTAAAACCTGTATTATATGGATAATCTGCCTCCGGTTGGTTCTTCATTTCAAAGACGGAGGAGTCTATATAGTTCATTTTTCTTGCCACAGAGTCATTTTTCGCCACGGTGTAAGTGCCGTCGTCCGCAATCAATGCCACCCACATATGGCCGTTCTTGCTGTAGTTAGCCCATGCTTCTATGCCATCGACAGCAACCGGCAGTGCCAAAGCACGCATGACCGCAGCCTCATAGATGCAATGCTGCACACAGGAGCCATGTCCAATCTTCCGCAATTTGAGTATGTCAGCAAGATACACCATATCAAAAGGTGTGCGCTTGAACCTTTCCGATACAGCATTATGTACGAGGTAGAACGCTTTTTTCATGTCCTTTACTCCTTCTATGATTGGATGATACTCATTATATAATGTATCGCGCCATCCCTCTGAGAGTTGTTCGTCAAGCATGCGGTAAGGCAGGATATAGCGGCAGAACTTGTCAAAATCCACATTGTCTCTCCATGCCGCCTTCTGCCAGCGTGCCATGGCACGGTCTATGTTGTCAACAAGCATTCTGCATGTTATAGTCTTGGCATCAAGCCGTACTACCGGTTTGTCATACTGTTTCACCGTAGCCCATATGCGGCTTAGTGAGTCTGCATTCACATCGGTATCAAGTGACCGTACCCTTGCCATAAACGAGTCTACAGCCTCACTTTCCACATAGGAATGATTTTTCATGTTTTCTATCAAGAACATGGCAGCCTCCTGCTTGCCGCGGTCTCCGTTTTTCGCATAGTGGTCAATCACTTCCAGCAATTCGGTCTGATTCTGTCCGGCCAAGGAAAGTGTTTCTGTTGCTCTGTCATTACATGATGTCAGTACAAGCAACAGGCTTGCTAACACGGTGGTTATATTTATGTGATTATTCATGATTATCTGTCTTCTTGTCCATAAAAGGCAATTCAGCACAATACCAGGTCTCAAATTTCGGAAGATACGAAGCAAGCATCAGTTCCAACATGTCTGTCGTCAGCGGTGTGTTGCCTGTGGATGCCGTTTTATTGTCGTTGTTCAGTACACCATCACGCAGCAGTCTGTATTTCTCTTTCTCGCCAAGCAGCATCCACGGAGTTTGCAGTCCTGGCATATTTCCTACGGCATCAGTCAGTAAGGGGATTGCTTTGTCCCTATGCCCCCAATAGTGTAGGATATAACCATAATTAGCTTTTTTGATTGGTGATGTCACTTTGCAGCAATGCCCTGTAACGGTCATCACATCCGTTTTCAATGCCTGATAAAATGTGGAATCTCTCACTGCAATGTTTGCCAATTCTTTGCTATGCATCAGTCGCGGCATATTGCATATGGCACGGCACATTGTTGCACGCGCCTGCTGCTCCATCCCATTATTGTACAACAGGCATCCCTTCATGAAGAGGTAGAGCCCGTATTCTTTTCTTTGCTCAAGAAGTTTGTCAACGATATCCATGGCATGCTTGTTGTCTCCATACAGCATCTTGGCGTATGCACTTAGGAAAGCAATGCTTTTGTCGTATGGATGTTGCGCGGATGCTGTTGCCAGTTCATGGCATGCTGTCTGTATGTCACCTTTGTCATGCGTTTTCACATACCGTCCTACAGCCTCCATTCCCTTTACTGTAGCAGAGAGCTCCTTGTCATGGAGGTGATTTGTTGTTGCCACTACTCCATACACAACCATCAATGCCATGAACATTATGGCTTCTGCGCCGGCTGTGCGCCGCGATGCCACATACGCCGGTGTCTCTTCACTGCCGGCATTATGCATCAATGCCACAAGGCTGCATGCGACAAAAAGCAATACACCGGTCTGCGACATTGTAGCATGTGTCATATCTTTCACAGTCAAAGCCACTAAAGTACATCCAGCAATGCTTATGCGCATATTGCGCCGGTGCCGCCACATCATATACAACACCCACAATGTAAGTAAAATGTATGGCACAGTGCCGACAATTCCTTTTTCAACAAGCAACAGCACCACTATGTTGGGTGCCATGTTTGTGAATGTGTTTTGGTCTTCCGACATTGCCGTCCCATCGGCTACAAGCGTATAACTGCCATTTCCATATCCGAACAAAGGGCGCGCCTTTATCAAGTCTGCAGAGGCAATGGTCTTGTTTACACGCCATTCCACACTTTTCTGCTGTGATGTGGTGGCATTCATCCTCATTGTGGTCATCATGTCGCTCTTGCAGAAAGCACCTACCGCCACCATTGCCACAGCAAGCGAAAGCAGTGTGTCTGTCACAAACCGCTTTTTCCTGACCAACAGCAAGGACATCACAACAAACACCATTGCAGAGATGTAGGCTCCGCGTGAAAAAGTCAGCAATACAGCCACAAATGCCATACACATCATTGGTATTCTGAACTTTCCTGCCAAAAGGCATGACACACCAAGTATCACAATGGTGATTTCAGCCCACATATTGTTGATGTATCCAAGCGGTCTGTACATGAACCTGAAATGGTATGTGTCGTGAAAACCGGCACGAACCACAGCATCATGATATATCACAAAGGTGGATATTGCCAACAACATAGCCACAAAAAAGATTACGGCATAGCCATGAATGACTATTCCGGCAGACTTTCCTGAGGAAATAGCACTTCTTTGAAAAAGATATGCCGCAAACATGAACACCGAGACACTTGCTGTGGAAAATGTGGGCAAGGGAGTCACACTGTAGCAGCATGACACGATAGTCTGCAATGTTGTCACCGCAAGCAGTGCATCGGCAATGCTCCATTTCACAAACGGGACACTTCCCATCACCAACAGGAGGATAACAATAACCGGCATGCTGATAACCAATGTGTCCTTCACTCCGAACAGCAACAGTGCCATTATCACCATTGTCAGCAACAGTGCCGCATTCCGTGTCACATCCGACTCTTTCATTCCTTACGAAGTCTTTTGCGCATCACCACAGGATATGCCATCCGATAAAACATGAAAATCAGGAGCGACAAGAACAATATCTGCGATAACATATTGCGGAGTAACGCAAACGGCGGTGTGATGTTGTTTGACATGCAGAGTATCAGCTGATAGACCTCCTCTGGGAAATTTCCCACAAAGCCATACAGGAACACAGGGATGATATAAAGGAAATAATATCCCATAAACACATTCACAGCCAAAGCGTAGGCGATAACGAACATTTTCTCCCTCTTCCTTATTTGAAGCAGATATGGTCTGCCCGTCACCGGTTTGCGTGTCATCCGCTTATAGAAATAACGCAACAGCTCTGTTGAGCGTTTGCGGAGATTTGGCACTCCGAGCATATCTGTCGCTATCCAGTAGCCGTCGAACCGGAAGAATGGATTAAGTGTGAGCAGAAACCCGAAGTTCATGGTCAATATCATATACCGCAGCACATCATTGCCGGTAAGAAAGAATCCGCCTGTGAGCAACAGCAGTATCATGCCCTGAAAGTATATTCCTGCAATATTGACAACAATGCGCTTGCGACGCGGCAGCTGCCACACCTTGGTGACATCGGTGTAAAGCACGGGGAAATTGATGTACATACCGAATCCCACGCCTCCGTGTTCCAGTCCGAAACGTTTGCATGCCGAGGCATGGCCCAGCTCATGAAACAACGACGAGCATACAACAAATGCCACAAGGGCGAATATGGTGAAGGCGTTTATCCTGTTGCCGAAGGTCAGAAGATTCTCCGTTGTCATGAAAAAGGCGGTGTCAGCCACTATAATCATGGCTGACAGCACCCCCATCACATGTTTGCTGAACAGGAACGACAAACGGTCGGATATGGAGTCTATCTGCCGGGCACTCAACATCTGACGCTGGTAAAGGAACTGTTTCCGTGGAGCAGTTTCCTTCAGCAGCATTGGCAGAATCTTGGCATTGACCAGTTCCTTTATCTCTCCGTGAGTGGCATTGGCGTCACTATGGGTTTGCAGGAAATTGTCAATTCCGGCATCCATGTCTTCAGCGTTTTTCAGCGAATCAAGCAAATCGGCAGTGAGCCGGTTTGCCTCCATCACATTGTCCTTCGACATCACGAGATAATGCTCCTCGTCAGTCGAACCGTAAAGTCTTGTTATTGTTATTCCGGATAACAGTTCCATTTCTCTTTATTTACCGCATCAGTCGAGAATGGCGGAGCGATGCCCGTCTTCTGTGTTTACATTCTCATACTTGTGCTTCTTTCCGTATGTAAAACGATAGGTGGCGCGCAGCATGAACACATTGTAATCCACACGGGGATTATAGTATGTGGTGGCATTGCTGTAACCGCCAATAATGAGTGAATTCTCACGAGGGGTCTTCATGAACGGGTTTGTGGCGTACAAGTTCAAATGCAGGTTGTTTATAGTATATCCCACCGCCACTTTCAAGGAAGCGGGGTACGTTTCAAGATACCCCAGTTGGGAATATTGTTTCAGCTTACTGTTGAACGACACTTTTCCCTGAAATCCACGGTTCACGTATGTAAGTTCTGAGCCGTACATCATTTTGCCGCAATCTTTCTTCGTGTCAAAATGCCCTTTGTTGTAATGGTATTCTCCGCAAAGCATCCACTTTAGCTTCTTTGGAATAAGATTCAACACTACAGCGGCATTCGCCATAAACTTTTCAAAACATCCGCCATTACGGAACGTATGTATATAAACATTACGGTCATTGTCGCATACGACATCTTCGTACAGCGGGCGTCTGTTATTCTCATATTTGCCATAAAGCTCAAACAATCCCCATTTATGGCTGCTCGAAAAAGTCAGTTCTGCCGATGTGCCATAATCTATTTTCTGGTCGGCATTGCCCACAATCATTTGATATTCATCCACGCGCTTTTCAATAGTGTTGTAGTATTTCATATTAGGAGTGAATGCTCCCATGCCCACAGAACCTCGGATAGTGTTGCCGTGTGGCAATTTGACATTATAGAAAACACATGGCGTGAGGAATGTGTGCGTGTATCTGTCACCGTCATCCACTGTCATCACGCGCCCTTCGGCTTGAAAAGTGACATGAAAGACGTTTGGCACAACTTTAAAAGCATGGGAGGAGATGATATGCAGCTGGCCGTTCATGAGATGTGAGAGTGAGGATGCACCATTCTCCTTGTAATCTATATCCGACTTGTCGTAATAATAGTTCACCCCCAAATGGGTGGCATATCGTTTTGTTACCAAATAAGAGGCATTGATTGAGGGCTTCAAACGATAGTATTTCTCCTTTGTGCAAGACTGATAGCTGTCTATGGCACTGTATCTGCGTTGCTGTCTGGTGTCGGTATAATCACCGCTCATCCCTATGGAAAGTGTGGCTTTGTTCTTAAAGACATTTCTATACTGCACACGAAATGCGGGGGTGGTATTGTCAGAATGGGTATAGTCGCGCGACTCCACATCGATGGTTTCCAAAGACTCAATGCGCTGGCTGGTGTTTTTATGGCTTGAATTATGTCCGTCCTTCAGCGATACGGCTATCCTGAGGGTTCCGCTATCAAAACGGTGCATATATGAGAGCTGGCCCTTTATCCCATTTTTGTGTGTTGCTGACGGATTGGTAAACACCGATTTTGTGACATCACCGCCGGCAAACGCCATCTGCGTTGTGGACTGTGGTCCCTTGCCGGGTGTGAAATGATTGTAGTCGCCACTGAGCTGGACACCGAACTCCGACTTGCGGCTGTAAAACTTCCAATCAGCCATGTCGCTGCCCGTCCACCTGTTGAGGTTCTCGTTTGCCTGCGCCATTACCATACCTCCATTGTCCCTTACGCGCACAATAAAGTCTATCACACCACCTTCAGCCGTAGGAAATTCAGGATGAAAGTTGCTGTAATAATCTATACGTTTCAAATCTTTGGGGTTAAGTGTCTTCACCTCGTCCTTTGATGCCGGAAGTCCATTGATGCACAGCACTGTCTCCGCACCATGACTTTTCACCGTTTCATCTATGGGGTCAACATTCAGTCCGGGAATGGTCAGCAAAGACAATGCTGAATAACCGTCATGAGAGAATTTCTTTACGTTAGCGCCCACATTGATAATCGTCTTGTCGGTGCTGTTCACTATTTCCCTTCCTGTCACAACAACTTCCTTTATTGCTTTGCCGTCAATGATGGTGTCATTCTGCAATGACGCGTCAGCATTTATTGATGCAAAGAGGGGACACAATCCAAAAAGAACTAATCTGTATATATTCATTTTGCGATTTGTTCTGATTTATAAGGTTAATTGAAAAATATTCCGAAAATATTTAAGTGTCAAGTCTTAGAACCTCCTACTTTACGAAAATCCGGAGCCTTGTGCAATTCAAGGCTCCAGTATTTACGTCATTTTAAAAATTTAAGGTACAATGATGGCGTTCTTTGCATGGGCCATCTATGTTACAGATTTCATCTTTGAGGCAAAAATCATCACCACTATCACTTGATGCCTCCAAATCATACAATCCGCCCACTGACAGCGGGTCGGTTTCCAGTCTCTCCTCAAGCTCCTCCAAAAAGAACTGTGGCAGCTCCTTGTTCAAGGAAACAATTTCCTTTTCCATAAAATTATTTTTTTTTAAGTCATTATGATATTTACTATATGCCCTTTTTGCGGCATAAGCTATCATTTCCATCATGTGAGTGCAATGGTGGTCTCTGATATTATGGGCGGTGCATCCGCCTCCACACAACAAAGCGCACTTGCAGGTGCTGCACGCCCGTTCCATATCCCTTTTGTTGCCAATTTATTTATTCACGTCATGTTCAAGAATTGCAGAACGGGAAATCTTGTCAACATCCACATCCTCATATCTATGTTTTTTGCCGTATGTGAATCTATAGCTCACTCGCAGGGCAAACATGTTGTAGGCTGTGCGTGGGCTATACGAATGTGATGATATTGAATATCCGTTTCTGTCCGTTTCTGTTTTCTGTGAGGTTGTCATGAAAGGATTTCTCGCATACAGATTGAAGAACCAGTTGTTGACGGTATATCCCATGGAGAGTGTCAGCTGCTGTGGCGTATAGAATGTTCCTCCGGCTCTGTTCAGCGATTTTCTTGCTGTGTTGTAGCTGAGCTTGCACTGCCATCCCTTATCCATGTATGTTAGCGAGGTTTGTCCCATCCATGTATCTAAAGTGTGCAGAAAGCCCATGCGCTGTTTGGAATGAGTATACTGGCAGGTCCCGCTGAATTTCAGTTTCTGTGGTATAAGATTTAAGTCAAGAGTGGCGACAGTACTGAAAGACTCGTAAGCTCCGCCATTCTTATACTGGTGTACATACAGTTTCCGTTCATTATCGCAATAAATATCCTCGAAAACGTTTTTCTGATGATTGTTGTATGCCATAAAAAACTGGAAACCGCCCCATTTGTAGAAACCATTTAATGACGCTTGTTTTGAGAGCAGTCGCCCCATTTCCAGTTCGCTTCCTCCAGCAATAATCTGATATTCATCGATACGCTTCTCGCCCTCGTTGAAATACTTCATATCAGGACTGTTCACACCTGTAAACAAAGCGCCGTTTATGCGGAGATTTTTGGACAGTGTGATGTTGTAAATCAAGGATGGGGTAATATAAGACTTTGTATATGTCTCGTTTAAGTTGCTGATTGTCTGGATACGTTCCTGCACTTGCAGCACAACATCAAATTTCTTTGGTATGAATTTTATCTGGCAGCCGGGCATTATTATCGCCTGTCCTTCTGTTATCTTATTAGGTGTGCTTACATCATTCTCTATATATGTGTTGTCTGAATGATTATAATAGTATGTACCGAAGGCAAACCAGGACACCTTGCCACCCGGTTTGTAGTTAAACGACACCTCAGGTCTTACATAATAAAATTTCTCTTTTGTGTTTGATGCATATTTTTCGATAGCCTCATAATTTCGCCACTGTTTTGTATTGTTGTAACTCGCATCAAGTTTCACTGTCAACGAAGCTTTTTTGCTGAATCTCTTGTCATAATACAATTTCAATGACGGCGAGATATTGTCATTATGTCTGTAATCGGTTGATGTCAGAGAGGGAATACCCGATAATGTTTGTTCCTGAATGATAGTGTTTGCGTTGTGGTTATCCTGAAGGTAAAGAGCTGCCTGAAACGTACTTGTCTTGTCTTTATAGAGATACGAAAGTTTGCCGCCAATACCATTGGAATGGGTTCCGGATGGTTTGGTCATCACATTTTTTTCCACATCACCGCTTGGAAAAGCCAGCAACGTGGTTGACTCTACACCACGATTAGGAGTAAAGTGATTGTACTTGTCCGTTAGTTGAATTTCAAATTGTGATTTCTTGTTGTACAGTTTCCAGTCCACCATGTCATCTCCGGAAACTTTGTTCAAGTTCTCGTTTGCCTGTACCATGACCATTCCGCCATAATCTCTTATCTTGACAATAAAGTCTATTACGGAATTAGCCATGGGATGTTCCGGGTCGTGTGTCTGGTAATAGTCAATACGCTTTATGTCTTTTGGATTTATGGTCTTTATCTCATCCTTTCCGACCTCACGGCCGTTTATGCAAAGCATGGTGCTTGTTCCGTTTGTGGTTACAATGTAATCTATGGGGTCTACGTCAAGTCCGGGAACATTCAATAAGGCTAATGCAGAATAGCCGTCGTGTGAGTATTTCTTTATCTTGTCGCTCAGATTGATTATCAGTTTGTCGTCTTTTACAATGATGTCCCTTCCAGTCACGACAACTTCCTGTATTGCTTTGCCGTCAATTATTGTGTCCGACTGACACTTCGTTTTATGGATGAAATCGCCCTCCATGCTATAATTCACAGAGGCTTTGCCCATAAGCGAGAAGGAGGCAAAAGCAAATAACAGAGCATAGGTTTTGTTCATAATATATAATATTTGCATTGGTATGAGTATCCCACTCTATTGCAGATTGACCGGGATACTCATTGTTTTTATTACAGCTTAATAGGGCTTGCATACCACTACATTTCGGCAGCCCATGTAGTCACCACAGTTGAAATATACTTCACAGGTATATTCTCCACCATCCGCAGTGTCCAAATCATACAATCCGCCCACTGACAGCGGGTCGGTTTCCAATCTTTGCTCGAGTTCTTCCAGGAAGAACTGTGGCAGCTCCTTGTTCAAGGAAACAATTTTCTTTTCCATAAAATTATTTTTTTAAGTCATTATGATATTTACTATATGCCCTTTTTGCGGCATAAGCTATCATTTCCATCATGTGAGTGCAATGGTGGTCTCTGATATTATGGGCGGTGCATCCGCCTCCACACAACAAAGCGCACTTGCAGGTGCTGCA
>NZ_SRZC01000019.1 GCF_004792655.1 Palleniella muris
ATATTAAGGTTTGGTCACAATAATATAATAAACCTTTTGGAAAATACGCTGTATTGTTTGTATTTTAGCGAATAATTAACGAATATAAATTAGTTTGAACAAGTTCATTGAATATTCTGACATTTCAATTCCATAAGGTACAATTAAAAGTTGATCTCTCGTATTTCGACCTCTCCTCTTTGGGTTTATTTCAATTCCATAAGGTACAATTAAAAGTGTATGAATTCTGATAACCTTTGCCCACTGCAAATGTATTTCAATTCCATAAGGTACAATTAAAAGTACGCCAAGGAGTGCGATAACCGGAATTGACGCAAATATTTCAATTCCATAAGGTACAATTAAAAGACCCTCACGCGGTTCCTCACCGCCGAACTCACTCTATTTCAATTCCATAAGGTACAATTAAAAGTGACTGTCCTCTTTCTTTTACCACGGTGACAGTGTGATTTCAATTCCATAAGGTACAATTAAAAGCATACTCAGAACACCACAAGACCTTAAGAGCTGAAATTTCAATTCCATAAGGTACAATTAAAAGTCGTAGGGGTTAAATATTACCTTTGCTTATTGCGCATTTCAATTCCATAAGGTACAATTAAAAGCATCGACACACAGAGATAACTTCATGAGACTCGAATTTCAATTCCATAAGGTACAATTAAAAGGTATTTCTCACTCAAAGACAAATGAGCAGCTTCTTCATTTCAATTCCATAAGGTACAATTAAAAGTTTTGTAAAGATTGTATCAAAAACAAACAGGATAATATTTCAATTCCATAAGGTACAATTAAAAGTCTTAAATCTTATTCAATTCCTTCTAATGCTGCTTGTATTTCAATTCCATAAGGTACAATTAAAAGAAGCCTTCATCTGATTGTAGTCTGTGCCAAGTTTTTTATTTCAATTCCATAAGGTACAATTAAAAGCGATAGCCGCTGCAATATGTTCATCATCATGCGCATTTCAATTCCATAAGGTACAATTAAAAGCTGTAGAAAGATGTTTGATACTAAGTTGACTATTGAATTTCAATTCCATAAGGTACAATTAAAAGTCGATTTTCAACACAACTGCTTCTGATTCTGCTGCTTATTTCAATTCCATAAGGTACAATTAAAAGTCAAAACCTATGTCACTTAGAAAGAAGCGACGTCGATTTCAATTCCATAAGGTACAATTAAAAGTTACTCAAGAACAAGCAGAGCAACTTAAGCGTCTTGCTAATTTCAATTCCATAAGGTACAATTAAAAGTTCTTATGACTATCTGCCTATAGATGACCCTTCTTTATTTCAATTCCATAAGGTACAATTAAAAGACTTGTATGACATGTAACGAGGACGGAAACCGAAATTTCAATTCCATAAGGTACAATTAAAAGTTTTTGTAAAGATTGCATTAAGAATAAACAAGATAATATTTCAATTCCATAAGGTACAATTAAAAGCGGTATCGATAAGCGTAATACTTATTGCAGCATAAATTTCAATTCCATAAGGTACAATTAAAAGGGTTCAAATCTGACTGTGTCTGATTAACTGCGACAATTTCAATTCCATAAGGTACAATTAAAAGATCACAAAGTATGTATCTCGTGACAAATTAATTTAATTTCAATTCCATAAGGTACAATTAAAAGTGGCACAGGTCCAGGTAAAAAGGTTTTTGTTTGTGGTATTTCAATTCCATAAGGTACAATTAAAAGTTCTGTATCCATAAAATCCAACATGAATGAAGCTATTTCAATTCCATAAGGTACAATTAAAAGCTTCAATCTCCGATTTCTTAAAGTAGATTGTACCGCCCATATTTCAATTCCATAAGGTACAATTAAAAGTGTCATAACTTGTATTTTCTTTGTTTTTTATTCGCTTGTTATTTCAATTCCATAAGGTACAATTAAAAGCCTTCTGAGTTAGAAACTGTTTCTACTATTAAGGGTATTTCAATTCCATAAGGTACAATTAAAAGTTTCTGCTGACTCTTGTGCTGCTTCAATTCATATTGATTTCAATTCCATAAGGTACAATTAAAAGATCTCCTGATGTTGATGAGAATATTCGTGCTATTTTATTTCAATTCCATAAGGTACAATTAAAAGGAGGTTCCGGCTAACAAATAAACAGGAGGCAAAGATATTTCAATTCCATAAGGTACAATTAAAAGAACGATGCTATATGCTTTTCGCTCCGTTGTGAATATTTCAATTCCATAAGGTACAATTAAAAGAATCGGGATGGAGCAGCTTGCAAACGCTTGAATTATTTCAATTCCATAAGGTACAATTAAAAGTTTCACCTTGAGACACACCGAAATACTTCAGCAACATTTCAATTCCATAAGGTACAATTAAAAGTCAATTTGTACATCACACCGAAGGTGCCGAATATATTTCAATTCCATAAGGTACAATTAAAAGGCATTATGATAAATAGGATATAGCTAATAATTGCTTAAATTTCAATTCCATAAGGTACAATTAAAAGTGTCCCCCCTCCCTCTCCTCTGTGCGTGTGTGATATTTCAATTCCATAAGGTACAATTAAAAGTTGTAATAGGAGACCAGCGAGGCAATCACTTCCTTTATTTCAATTCCATAAGGTACAATTAAAAGCTTGACATTGCCGTAAAGACAAAGCGCCAGCATGATATTTCAATTCCATAAGGTACAATTAAAAGCATTGAAGCTGATGATACAGCAGGGGCGGCACAGATTTCAATTCCATAAGGTACAATTAAAAGGACCCTATCTATATTACCGTCCCTTGTGGAAAGTGATTTCAATTCCATAAGGTACAATTAAAAGAGCTTGCCAATATCCTCACGGGTGCGCAGCACACATTTCAATTCCATAAGGTACAATTAAAAGATTGACAACCATGCCTGCCAACTCATTATAATCCTATTTCAATTCCATAAGGTACAATTAAAAGCCGGAAATTGATGAAAATAATCAACGACCCTGTCCAATTTCAATTCCATAAGGTACAATTAAAAGTCGAGTGTTCATAACTCCAGGATTCATCTTCGGCTCTAAATTTCAATTCCATAAGGTACAATTAAAAGCATCAAATTTGCTTCCTGTTGCAGCATTTGACGCAATTTCAATTCCATAAGGTACAATTAAAAGGTTTGTCAAGAACCCTGTCAATCCGGACCTCGAACTGATTTCAATTCCATAAGGTACAATTAAAAGTTGCTGTATAGATAGTTGTTATTCCAAATGTCAGATTTCAATTCCATAAGGTACAATTAAAAGTGTTGGAGAAATATCACAAAAAGGCTCTTATCCTATTTCAATTCCATAAGGTACAATTAAAAGCTGCCATTGCCACAAGTGCTTCAGAAAATTCTTGAATAATTTCAATTCCATAAGGTACAATTAAAAGCCGTTATCTTCCTCATGTTTGAAGTGACATTCACCATATTTCAATTCCATAAGGTACAATTAAAAGCTGACAATCGGTGTGGAAAGTGGTGACAGCGAAACATATTTCAATTCCATAAGGTACAATTAAAAGCGTAAACACATTTGCCAAGATAGAAGAAGGTAAGCCATTTCAATTCCATAAGGTACAATTAAAAGGCAAATCCAAACCAAAGGCTAAAATAGAAAAGCAATTTCAATTCCATAAGGTACAATTAAAAGGCACACAGAAACAGTCACATGAAGAAATAGAGACTCCAATTTCAATTCCATAAGGTACAATTAAAAGGCGGCGCATACTCCATGCCCTTGAAGTTTGTCTTCAGACATTTCAATTCCATAAGGTACAATTAAAAGCGTCGCATGCTTACTGACCGTATAAAGACAATGTAATTTCAATTCCATAAGGTACAATTAAAAGCCGTCAATAACAAAATTGGATATACTAATATATCAATACGTTATGACGGTGCAAAGGTACATTTTTTTATTGAAAAAATGTCGATATATAATAAGAAAAATACGCCGCGCCATCGACAATCTTCTTAATTCATTGTAAATCAGCAAGTCAAGGAGCACATTAACAAGAAATATCATAAAAACAAGCATATAGCCAACGACATCGACAATTTCGATTTACAGAAAATTGTCCAACTGGCTTCGCTCTTTCCCGATTATCATCTTATCCATTTCGTGTTGATAATAACTTTTGAACATTATTATACTGTCAGATTCCTTATCCATAAATTTCTCAGCCAGCATAAGCATCTCTTTCAACCGCACTTCTGATATTTCACCCTCAAAGACCGAATTCTGAATCCAATTAAGGTATCGGCGGCAAAGTTTCAACATCTTGCCGACCCGCTTCTCGCCAAAATCATACACTAATATAACGTACATCACCAATACATTTTAAAAGGTTTATACTCTTCCATTCCCAATAAATGTTTTGCCAGCTTGTAACATTCCAATTTTACGAGATGCTTGTAACTGACCTTACGTCCAAGCGACTTATGTTGAATTGTCTCTGTCAACCTGTCCTCCAATGCTCGCACAAAAATCTTCTTTCCCGCATTATTAAGCAGGCAACGCCCTATTTTATTGTCAAAATGATTTGCCTGTATCTCTCTTTTGTTTAGCACCTTAAAGATTGTGCGGTCAACAATTATCGGCTTGAATATCTCCGAGATGTCCAGGCACAAAGAATAACGGCGCTCGCCTGGAGTATGCAGAAAACTTAGCGTAGGATTGAGTTGTGTCTGACTTATTGCCCGCAGGCATATAGTATAACACATCATGTTGCCAAACGAAATAAGGGCGTTGACCTCATTTTGAGGAGGTCGCTTCGTTCGTGTACCCATCTCAAAATCATTAATTATAAGGTTGAAAGCCTGATAGTACGCTTGTCTGATATTTCCTTCTATACCCATCAGTTCCTCTACGCTCTCTGTGAGCGGGATATTTTCTGACAACTTTTTTATTGCCAGCATCAGTTCCTCCAAATCCTTTCCACGCCTATTATAATAAGCAAGGTTCTTCAACATGTTGGCAGCAGCCCCTTCAATGAACTTTCTTGCCACTATAATCCTCTTTGATTTGGAGCGATAATGTTCCGTTTGTGCAAGGAGCATTCTGCCCGACAGCAATCCATCACGAGGCATGAATGAGCCTGTATAGTTTTCATAATAGTCGAAGAAATGTACGCAAATGTCCTTTTGTCCAAGAAAATTAAACAACGAGCTGTTTGCGCGCAGACTTCCAAAGACATAAAATTCGCTGATGTCCTCAACAGGCAGATAACGGGCTTGGCTAGCTGGTGCAAGCGCCCCATCCTCAGACACAGGCGTGAATTTCAGCGTATTGTCCTTGCGTTCAAGCTCTCCAGGATTAAACAGATAGAAAGTCTTCTTCATACATCCTCACATTCATTGGTAAAACAAAATTCATAATAACTGCACGACTTGCACAATCCCTTTTTCCTGAGTGCAGGGCACTCCTCTTGCCCAATAATTCCCGCAATCTCAACCTTCATCCTGCCAATCTCATCACGGTCTTCATCAGTCAGCTCCACTCGCTGAGTGCGCCTAAGCGTTGGATATTCCAATATACCACCAATACCATCCACACCACATTGCTCAAACACATACATATAATATTTCAACTGCCACTCATGCGCCCTCTCCACTTTATTGGATTTCTTTATCTCATGAATGACTTTGTTCTTTGCGTCATAGAAATCCACCTTGATTCCACCTATCTCCATTTCCTCATATTTCGCCGACCGCTGAGGATAGCTCCGCTCATGTATGAGTTTTCCCTCATATACAGCATCAGACGTATGCTCAAAGTTTATCCCATTGGCAAACAGCCACAGCTTTCTATGGCATACCTGATAATAATTGAAATGTGTACCTGTTATTTCCATAGAATTTATGAAGTGCCATCCAAAGTGCCATTTTGGCACTTTGGACGACAGATTATCTGATAACCACTAAAATAATGAAGGTTCTGCATTTACGGAAGGCAATACCTGATTCTCAAAATCAAAGGCATTCATCATTTCAATGAGTTTGTTTTTTGCATCATCAAGTGCTGTCGCTGATTCTGTTTCGGTCACCATATATCCTGCACAAGGAAGAGTTACAAACAAGTCTGCTCCTGCATTGTCATCAACTATCGGTTTTGCCTTTGGCTTCTCGCCATCATCTATTAGTTTGGCACGAATAGCCGCTGCAAGATTGTTTGCATTATCGCTGATTGCCACAGCCAAAGTCTCCATCAAACTGAATGTACGTGCCTGGTTAGATGTGATGCGCCAGTTGAGCAAAGCATCTGCCAACGCAGGAATCAAATGCTCCCTTTCTGCTTTTGGCATAACGAGGCAAGGACCGAATATATTCTCGCTTTCTATCCAACCTTTAGAAATCAATTCTGCAGCCGTTTCTTTTCTTAGCTCAGGCTCAAATTGATTCAGTGATACGCAGAACAAAGTGCGAAGGTCAATAGCTATATCATAAACAAAAAGTCCAGTAGCTCGCTTATTATCAGCAATCCATTTACGATACAGACTGCGGTCCGTACCCTCCAAGAACCCTTCTATCTGCTCGTCAGTCAAAGGGTTTCCTTTTTCATCGCGAACAACAACTTTATGCACATTAGGTTTGTCTGAACGGTCGAAAGTGGCATTCTCCCTTGGTGATGAAGCCAGCAAAGGGTGAATCGGACGCATTGCTGATATAGACAATGGACTACGACGTTTAAGGGTCTTTTCTTTGCCGCCCTTCACTGAGCGCATCCATCCACCAAACAGTTGATCACTATAGGTCGGATTACATTCAGACAACACCTCCCCTTCTCCCATAGCTTTGCCTTTAATATCAAACACAAAAGTAACCGGCGAAGGCTGTTCGCCAAGATTATCAGCAATAGCATTCATTATCGAACGTTTTACTTGCTGACCGCTCGAGAATGGAACAAATTGATTAAAGACCCGTAAACCCTGCTCACATTGCCAACATGGTACTCTCGAGAATGGAACAAATTGATTAAAGACTGGGTCAAAATAAGTTTTTTGCCCATCTGAAACACAAAATACGCTATAGTCAACGTGACGTAGAGCGCGAAGATAAATAAAAGGTTTGTTCATTTCTATATTTTTATTTAATTGTTGCATACTGGAAACGGATAAGTGTAAGGAAATAAGGCACATTGTCTGTAGGCATTTCATTAACAAGCTTCGCTGTCTCAATTATTGCCACTTTGTCATCAACAAAAGCCACCACTTCCGATAGATTCTCAATAAATATACGTTTATTTGTTGAAGACAACACTTCGTTGGTAAGATTTACACGGTCCCTACGTCCTTTTTCTCCAGACTCAGAGAAAGCCTTCAGGGCAGACGCAAATGTCTGGGCTTTATCCCATAATTCTTGATTGTTAAGCATAGCTAAAATCCAAATTATATATGTATGAAAATTTATTTGTTTTTTCTCTATTTCCTTATTCTTTGGTACAATGCCTTTCTTGACATATTCGGCAAGTCCTTTAGGTTCTAACGCTTTTATGCCAATTGCACCCAACTGGCAACTTTTCTTCAATCCCTCGGCTGTTCCAAACAGTTCTTCAGCTTGACGATATTCTTCATATCCAAACAACTGACGATACAACTCAGCTGTGTGACGAATATGATTCAACGAGAAAGGAATGAAACCAATTGTTGTATTCGTCTTACCAAATTTGTAAACATACCCAAGCATCCTTGATTGTCCATATTTCCTTGCTATCCCAGACAAGATTTTTGTCCAAGAATTCAGCTCGACCGACATTTCCTCTCCCTTTGGTGTAAAAGGATTAAAATTATCCATAGGATTCCGTGGGTTATAGCTTCGTCCGTATCGATGAGCAAGCCACACCCCATTCCATGACGAGATTTGGTTGCCTTTCATCTGCTCGCTTCTTGTCAACACAGAACGATATACTTCCCACCCTTCAAATATATCCAAAAGTATATTCTTGTTATTGAAGAGGATGGTCATTCCTCCAGCTACACCCAAAGCAAGACTGGCACCAATCCATGACAAATAAATATCTGCCACATCCTTTTCCAATGGAATGCCTGTCACCTGCCCAGATGTTGTTGCATATTCCTTTTCTTCGGACGCAGCGTATCCTAACGCCACACTTGCATCCGCCGCTCCGCTTTCAACCTTTGCGATGAATTCCTCCAACTTATCGTTACGCTCTATGTCCGTAAGCGTTTCCACCTTTTGCCCTGCTTTCATTTGGACAAAAGGAGAGTTTTGCGCCCACATCATATACTTGTTATGATTAAAGAACAGCGGCCAATACTTCTCTACAAAGAAGCTCTTTGCATCATATTGAGTACCGTACTTCTCGTTATAGGCTTCAAGAAATATCTTTCCAAATGTTGATGTTACCATATTCTTTTCAAATTATTTCAAAACTGTTGTAATTAACCGGTGAAATATTATCCATCAGCAGTCCCATATCCTCAGTGTAAGCCATATTGGGAACAACAAATGGATGTTGCCGTTTGTCTATTCGCTCAAGATTACGGTGAGCTATGGAGTGATAGCTACATGGAATTTCGCAAAGCGATGCTTCCTTGTGCGTGCCATGCTTATAGGTTTCAACGTCTGACTCTGTCACACAAGTTGCCGATTGAATGTCAAGCAAACCAAGGAAGGCTGCCTTGTCACGGTGGCAAAGTTTCGACAAAGTCCATCTTCCATCAATGAATATTGTCCCAGAATAGTCTATATCCATAAAATGCGTATCAGGGTAAACAGTGTCAATCATTTGCTGTACTTCTGTTTCTCGCATGACTTCACCATCTGGCAAGACTTCATAACTATGTTTCAATACATCTTCATCGTATGGCAAAGCATCTTTGTCTGCCAACGGGGCAAGAACATAGACAGGCTTGTATCGCCCTATTGTCTCCTTTGTTCTTTTCCTATTGATTCGTCCAAAGCGCTGAATCATGGCATCAATCGGAGCACATTCTGTTATCATAAGGTCAAAACTTATGTCAAGGCTCACTTCCACAACTTGGGTTGATACAACAATGCAAGCCTCTGCAATCGTATTGAATTCCTCTTTCAACCTTGTTTCCAACTCATTTCTGTCACCACGTTTGAAGCGGCTGTGAAGAAGCATTCCCTTTACCATTGGATAACGTTCTTTCAATTCACAATACAGATTCTGCGAACGCTGAACCTGATTGCACACAATGAGTATCTTTTGATTTTCTCTTATTGCTTCATCTATGATGCTTGTACAGGAAGCGAAACTCTCCACCTTATTGATTATATGGCGATTGAAAGTTCCCAAAGTATCATCAGGTAATGACACTTCATACACATTTTTATCTCCACCAAGCAGATTCTTTATTCTGTTATACAGAAGCGTCGGCATTGTAGCAGTCCCAACATGTATACGGCATCCTATATTTGCAAGCACTTCTATTATCTTCAATACAATTGCCTGGGTTGCTCCCGAATAAGTGTGAATCTCATCCAGAATAACATCTTGTCCTTTCAGATCAAGAATCATCGCTTCATAGCCTTTAATGCCAAAAGCAATGGATGCCATCTGATGTGGTGTCAAGACTTTAATGGATGCACCAATATGACGCTGCAAAATGCTTTCCTCCAAGTTTCCATCTTCCACTTTAAGTGTCGATGCCGAATGAAGCAGATAGATTTGTGCATCGGTACCGGAAAGGTCTTTTCTAAAACGCTCATACATTGCATTTATAGACGCTTGGAACGGCAATGTATAAAAGAGCCGTCCTCTGCAACGACGAACCAAGAAGTCTGTCTTTCCTGCACCTGTGGGTGCTGTTACTATTGTATGCGGACGCCTGTCCTTTGTATCAATCGACGAAAGCGGGTACAATTCACTCTGCCGCTCATAGAATTTCAAATCAGGATTGATAAACAGCTTGTCTATATTTGCACCCACCTTTTCATTCAATGCCGAAGCGTAATGGTCGGCAGCCATGAGCAAACCTCGCCATGCCGAATAACAGCATCTGCGGATTGCATTACAACAATAGTCTAACGCATAGTCATAATTCTCTTTTGCTTCTTCTAAGGAAACAGGATGTATGGTCATTCCCATTTCCTCCAACAATCCAGTGACTATACTGCTCCACTTGTCGAAATCCTTTGAATGAATAGCAAAACAGTCATCGGTATCATCCATGTCTATTATTCCAAGTTCAAGCCCATCCTTATAAGCCGATTTATGGTGTGCTGCAATCATTTCTATCACAGCATCACGCTTTGATTCTTCTACCAAAGAAATAAAGAAAAGCGACGCTATTTCGTGGCGGAACACTTCTCCAGGCCGTCTTGTATAGCCTTTCTGCAAAGTCTTCTGGAAATGCGGGCTTGCCTTACCAACATCATGTAGCAATGCTCCCAAACGAGCCGTTTCCACATCCAAATGCAAATATTGTGCAATTCTCACCGCAACTTCTGCAACATCCTTTAAATGAGAAGATAATGTTTGTCCACATTGCTCTTCACTTTTGGCTAATATGTAGTCATATTTACCCATTATAGTTTCAATATCGATTCACCATTGATTTCTAACGTTCCATACATTGGCTTGTTTTCGTCAAAACGATTGTATCCTACAAGAAATGATTCTTCTGACATATTAAAGCGCAATTCAAATCCTGGAATTTCATTGAAAGCGTCTTCTTCCATGACGGCAGATACATGCGGCAGCAAGACATCTTCATTTCGGCATAGGCAAATGTGTTGCTTGGCAGCAACAGCCGCATCTTCTTCATTCCAGAATGCCAGATAAAGAATTGGATTTATCATCACGCCCCTATTCAGCACACTGCGCTCTCTCATTGCACTCTTTTTTGAAATCTTCCAACCTTTGGCTTGTGTAACCTCCTGCTGCACGCTCATAGAAGCATACGAAAGTTTATGCCTTGCAATCTTTTCTATAATACCTGGCTTTGGCAGCATCTCAGGAAAAAGTTTCTTCTCTATTCCCTCTATAATCGATGGAGTGAGAAACTGCTGGCTGTATGTCTCGCTATCTCTAACAGCAGTCCAAGGCTTGATAAAGCCAAAAGGACCTGTATATTTCACTACATGATACATAACATTACCCTATATTCAATAAATTGCACCAAAACCTATACCTGTGGAATTGCCAATGCCTACATTCCAAGCGAATTGCTTGCTTTGCGGCGTTCCCTTTATCACAACAGGGCACATGCTTGCCTTATTCTTTATACCTTTATAAGTCATAAGTTTTATGCGCCTGCCACGATAAGACATATCGAACTCAACACTAAGGCCTTCGTCTTCCGGCAATCCTGCCACCCTCATCTTCGTCCGTAATGTCTCTGTCATCAACTCAGAAGAATGTTCGTCACCATATGTATAATGCTTATACCTGCCATCACCCTCCTTATGATGGATAAACACCGGACTTGCCAAATAGAACAGCTCTTTATTTGCCAAATCGGGATCTGGCACTATGGAAACATCACAAACAGTCATGCCACAGAACATATCAGGATTTTCCATTATTGACCTGACAATATCCCTTATTACATCTTCATCATAGAAACTGATGAAAAGTTTGGCACCATTAGGAAACGTAAGTCCTTTGCCTTGCATCTTGCCGTTTTGCAGCCAAGAGAAAGAATATAGAGATACAGAACCATGGTGCACATTGTGCGCCCCAATCCATTTATGGATTGTTCCCACAAGTTTTTGCTGATAGTCAAAACTGACAAATTCCGTATTCGGAGTCGTTTCTATTATTATTCTCATAAATATTAGTTTATATAACTTTTCAATAATACTACAAGACCGTTATCACCAATTCTGATTTCTCAAATCCTTCGATACCCATAGATGCCGCCCTGCACTTCATCATTGTCTGCAACTGTGGACGGTCATTGATAGGATATCCGCCCCACCCTTCTTCCATGCGGTTCTTGTTTATATGTTCATCATACATGTAGTCATAATATCTGCGGTTGATTATGCCAAGGTCATAGAGGCGGTGGACAATGGATGCCACGGACACACCATAGCGGTTCTTGACGCTTATAAGCTCTTCCATGGTGAGGGCCTTGCGGTAATCTCCGAATTCTTTGATAACGGCATCCGGAGCAAGCAGGAACGCCGCAGCGAACCGATGGCACAACTTCTCTACGTTTTCTGCTTCCGGAGAGATATTCATAAGCAAGTGCCCTAACTCGTGAGCCACGGTGAAGCGGTAACGCTCAGCAGTCTGCGTACTTTCCAAGGCTATGAATGGGCGATTGTTACTTGCAACTCTTCCACATAGACCGAAGAAATCTTTCAACCCGCCATCCATTTCAAGCATGATAATCCCGGCATTCTCCACAACATCACACAAGAAGGGTATCGCGAAAGTACCGAGCGTCCATGCTTTGCGCAGCTCTGCCGCAGCTTTTTCCGCATCATCCTTATCATGAACAATGATGGAGGATATTGGATTGGAAAAACAAGATATAATGCATAGGTTGTTTTCCAAACGCAAATATTCCGCAAGTGCTGCCTTTATCCTTGCTTCCAGCATACGCCGTTCCTTTGGTCCAATCCTGCCATCATCACGGAGTTGCACATCCTTGATGTCGGAGGTCTCCTGGTCAAAATACCCCTTTGGGAGGAGAAGTGCCTCTGACAGTTTCTGCAAATATTCGCGTGAAGGCTCAAACGCCCCACGCTCATAGTTAGATATAGTCTGCTTTGACACATAGTTAGACATCTTTTTGACAAGAGCATCCATTGACAACCCTCGCATCAGTCGTGCATTTTTTTGCAATAATCCGATATCAGTCATAATCACAAGTTAGGTTTACTTTACAAAAGTATAAAAATAAAATTATTTGTCAAAATAAAACATATCAAAATAACATTAATTAACTGCAATCTCCTAAACAAGAAGCAAACATTATCACATAGCAGAATTGACATTGCTGTTGTATAAGTTCGTCAAACAATATACCAACAAAAATAAAATATGACACTTGACCGAGTAAAAGGTAATACATAGCATAGTTAAAAGTGACACTTTGATTGGCAAAAAGTGACCTTTGGTCCTGTGGCAAGATACAATCTCTCTTCTTATTGATTTACAAGACATTGGCAGATTAATAATATAAAAGCCTAAAACCTTCTCATAAAAAAAACACACACACGAGACACAAGATTTCCTGAAGCAGGAACGCAAAACAATCTGTCAATGTGAGGATGTCACAAAAAAAGACGGATACGCCTTGAATGGCATATCCGTCTTTTTTATATTTGCTATTAGATACTTAACTACACCTTGATTTCAACCTCAACACCTGAAGGGAGCTCAAGCTTCATCAGAGCGTCAACAGTCTTGGCTGTTGAGCTGTAGATGTCGATGAGACGCTTGTAGTCTGAGAGCTGGAACTGCTCACGTGACTTCTTGTTAACGAAGGTTGAACGGTTGACGGTGAAGATGCGCTTGTGAGTTGGGAGTGGAATAGGACCGCTGACAACTGCACCTGTAGCCTTAACAGCCTTCACAATCTTCTCTGCTGACTTGTCTACGAGCATGTGGTCGTAGCTCTTCAGCTTGATACGAATTTTCTGACTCATTAGTTCTTGTTTTTTGTTTGTTATGAGATATATGTTGTGAAAGAGGGATTCCGTAAAGAGTCATTTGCTCACGGAGTCCCTTTTCACTATTTATCTGTTGCTTAGTGCGTGACCTGATTAAACGAGGTCAGCACGACCGTTGCACTCTTCGAGGATAGCCTTAGCGATAGAGCTTGACACTGCCTCGTGGTGATCGTACTCCATAGAAGATGTAGCACGACCAGAAGTGATGGTACGGAGGGCTGTAACGTAGCCGAACATCTCTGCCAGTGGCACCATAGCCTTCACAATGCGTGCACCGCTGCGAGCCTCTTCCATGCCCTGTACCATACCACGGCGCTTGTTAAGGTCACCGATGACGTCACCCATGTTCTCTTCCGGAGTAACAACCTCTACCTTCATGATAGGCTCCATGAGGCAAGGACCAGCCTTAGGGCATGCGTTCTTGAAGGCGTTGCGTGCTGCAAGCTCGAATGACAACTGGTCAGAGTCAACCGGGTGGAAGCTACCGTCGATGAGAGTAACCTTGAGTCCTGTGACAGGGAATCCACCGAGTACACCTGCCTTCAGGCAGTCCTCGAAGCCCTTCTGTACAGAAGGAATGAATTCCTTAGGCACGTTACCACCCTTAACCTCGTTGATGAACTGAAGGTCGCCCTCCTTGTAGTCCTCGTCCTTAGGACCGACGTTAACGATGATGTCAGCGAACTTACCACGACCACCGGACTGCTTCTTGTAGACCTCACGGAGGTTAACCTCGCGTGTGATAGCCTCCTTGTAGTTAACCTGTGGCTTGCCCTGGTTACACTCTACCTTGAATTCGCGCTTCAGACGGTCGATGATGATGTCGAGATGAAGCTCACCCATACCTGAGATGACAGTCTGACCTGACTGCTCGTCAGTGCGCACTGTGAATGTTGGATCCTCCTCAGCGAGCTTGGCAAGACCGTTGTCAAGCTTAGCGATGTCAGCCTGTGACTTAGGCTCAACGGCGATAGAGATAACGGTGTCAGGGAATGTCATTGACTCGAGCACGATTGGGTGTGCCTCGTCACAGAGTGTATCACCTGTGCGGATATCCTTGAAGCCTACGCCGGAACCGATATCACCGGCAGCAATCTCCTCTACAGGGTTCTGCTTGTTGGAGTGCATCTGGAAGAGGCGGCTTACGCGCTCTTTCTTTCCTGAGCGTGGGTTGTAAACGTATGAACCCGCAGCAACAGTACCTGAGTAGACACGGAAGAATACAAGACGTCCGACGTACGGGTCTGTAGCAATCTTGAATGCAAGAGCTGATGTCGGCTCTGCCTCAGACGGCTTACGCTCTTCCTCTTCCTCTGTGTCAGGGTTTGTACCCACGATTGTATCAATATCAACCGGAGAAGGGAGAAGTGCACATACGTAGTCAAGCATTGTCTGCACGCCCTTGTTCTTGAACGAAGATCCACAGAGCATTGGAACGCACTGAAGAGCAAGAGTACCCTTACGGATAGCGGCGATAATCTCTTCCTCTGTGATTGTGGAAGGATCCTCGAAGTATTTCTCCATGAGAGACTCATCGAACTCAGCGGCAGACTCAAGGAGCTTGTCGCGCCATTCGTTGCACTCGTCAACCATGTCAGCAGGGATTTCCTCTACGTCATAGTCAGCACCCATTGTCTCGTCATGCCAGAAGATAGCCTTCATCTTTACGAGGTCAACCAGACCCTTGAAATTCTCTTCTGCACCGATTGGGCAGCAGAGGCTTACAGGGTTGGCGCCAAGGACTTCCTTCATCTGCTTAACCACATCATAGTAGTTAGCGCCGGAACGGTCCATCTTGTTGACATATCCGATACGAGGCACATTGTACTTGTCAGCCTGGCGCCATACAGTCTCAGACTGTGGCTCCACGCCGCCTACCGCACAATATGTAGCGACAGCACCGTCAAGGACACGGAGTGAACGCTCCACCTCTGCAGTAAAGTCAACGTGTCCCGGAGTGTCGATAAGGTTAATCTTATACTGTTTGTTCAGGTAGTTCCAAAAACATGTTGTGGCAGCAGAAGTAATAGTGATACCACGCTCCTGCTCCTGAGCCATCCAGTCCATTGTTGCGCTACCGTCGTGAGTCTCACCGATTTTGTGAGTCTTACCTGTGTAGAAGAGGATACGCTCTGATGTTGTTGTCTTACCGGCATCGATGTGAGCCATGATGCCGATGTTGCGGGTAAAATGCAAATCGTGTTTTGCCATTTTTCTTTTTCCTCCTTAAATATTAGAAACGGAAATGAGCGAATGCACGGTTAGCCTCAGCCATACGGTGCATGTCTTCCTTACGCTTGAATGCGCCACCCTGATTGTTGTATGCGTCCATGATTTCGGCAGCAAGCTTGTCTGCCATACCCTTGCCACCACGCTTGCGTGCGAAGAGAATCATGTTCTTCATCGATACAGACTCGCGACGGTCAGGACGGATTTCTGTTGGAACCTGGAATGTGGCACCACCGATACGGCGGCTCTTAACCTCAACGTGAGGAGTAACGTTGTCGAGAGCCTGCTTCCAAATCTCGAGAGCTGACTTCTCTTCGTTCTGCATCTTCTCACCGACAGTCTTGAGGGCGTTGTAGAAAATCTCGTAAGAGAGGTTCTTCTTGCCGTCATACATGAGGTGGTTCACGAACTTTGACACTTTCTGGTCATTGTACACCGGATCCGGAAGGATCACGCGCTTCTTTGGTTTTGCTTTTCTCATTGCTTTGTTTGTCAATTCATCTTGCTTGGGGCTGTCTTTTTCTTGTTCTTCAACGTCCGCTCCTGGACATTTACTCAACCTTCATTTTTATAGTCTCCAGCAAAACTTTCAATTTGTTTTCTTCTTTTCGAGTTTGTCTTGTGCTATATCTGTAATCCGATTACTTCTTAGCCTTAGGACGCTTTGCTCCGTACTTTGAACGGCGCTGTGTACGGTTTGCCACACCTGCGGTATCGAGTGTGCCACGCACGATGTGATAACGCACACCCGGAAGGTCTTTCACACGACCGCCGCGTACAAGCACGATAGAGTGCTCCTGGAGGTTGTGTCCCTCTCCCGGGATGTAGGAGTTGACCTCCTTCTGGTTTGTCAAACGAACACGGGCAACCTTACGCATTGCCGAATTAGGCTTCTTAGGTGTTGTTGTGTAGACACGCACACAAACGCCACGGCGCTGTGGGCACGCCTCCAGAGCCGGAGACTTGCTCTTGTCTACGAGCACCTTTCTGCCTTTTCTAACTAATTGCTGAATTGTAGGCATAATTTTTTGTTTTTGATTTTATATATTATTGTATTTACTTATATGCATAGGTATACACGACTCCCATAAAGCCGATTCAGGGTGCAAAGTTACACAATTTCCCTAAAATAACATAATTAAATAGGCATTTATCGCAACAAGAGTGTTTGTTTTTAAGATAATATAACTTTTATATGTATCATTTAGCAAAAACAAGATGATATAAACACACATCTGCACCTGGCCGAATCCGGAGACCTGGTCATTTACAACGACATGCAGCCGCATCAATGCTGCACCATGCTCTCAAAATCCCTAACGAAATCAACATTATGTCCGATATCTATCTTCCGAACCTTACCGTCAGGGCTGACAACAACCTTTGTAGGATAGCCGCTGACCCCATAGAGGTCTGTGGCATTGCCGTTCTTCGGATTATACAGCTGCACCCATGGCAACTGATGCTTCTCCACCCCACGACGCCATGCATCTTCCGACTCACGGCAGTCTATGCCTATGATTTCCAGTTTGTCACGACCATATTTCCCATAAAGTTCTTTGAGGTCCGGGAAGCCTTTGATACACCAAGGACACCAGCTTCCCCAGAAGTCCAATATCACCCATTTCCCACGATAATCGCTAAGACTCCTCATCTTTCCGTCAAGGCCGGCAAGAGTGAAATCCGGAGCAAGGGCACCTTCAAGAGAAGCCTGACGTTCGTCCCTTGCCATTTGCTCCTCAGCTTGTGAAACAGCTTTCGTCACCAACGGATATATGACACATTCCTTGGCTGTACCTTCAAGCGTCGTGGCAAGCTTCACCAGTGTCTTCTCCTCACCTAACCTCAGAAGCGCATAGACTGCCCCCGGAGCGGACGCATTCTCCGTGATGTATTGCGACAAGTAATTCTCCTGTGCCTCTTGTTTCTCCTTAGCTCCAGCTTTATTACCATTACGATACGCTTCCCTCGCCTCCGACTGGAACTGGCTGAGGCGGTTCTTGATGACAGCCATCTGCTCTACCAAAGTGCTGCCGGAAGCCTTATAAGTTTCTGGATTGGAAACGTCTATCACAAGGTTTTCGCCAGGAGCGGCATAAAACCTTTCCAGCAACTCTTTATCCGTACCTATGCTGTAGCATGCAGGGACATCCATCATAGGAGACACCCTCAGAGTGTTGTTCTCCACTGTCAATGTATCCATCTTTCTTATGACGTCACGCCGCGATTTGGAGCTGGCTATTGACGAAATATCCTCCGCCATCACGAGAATTTTCTGCCCTTCATATTTTGAAGGCAGCATAATGACAAAATCAGCATTTGCCGTCATTGCAAACAGCAGGAAGACAAGTGTCTGGAAAAACTTTTTCATATTTATTTTTTTATTATTTTAACGTGAGTTCTGAAAAGCAACTCTCTAATAATTTAGCAATTAGCGAAATTCCCGGCAACTTTGCAATATACACGAAACAATGAAACTAAAAAATTCCGCTATGATTACCGAAGGCAAAATTACTAAAAATCATTGACATGACAAAGGCTTTCGCGCTAAATCTCAGTATGAAAGCCTTATTGTTTATATCTCAAAGCTCTTTACAGAGGCAGAACATGTGTGTGTGAAAGGATTCTGCCTTTAAATGCGCAACGGTTCGAAAACGGAGACCTCCCTTTAGTGAATCTACTTGCCAAATATTGCTCATATTTAAGGATAAACTGAGCGACTAAAGATATTCATAATTCTCAAGAGCAACAGTTGAAAATTAGTTTATGATTGTATCCGTTTTTATACAAACCCGCAGTTACCTAAAATGGCTTGCAGTATCGCTAACTACCAAATGCGGTTTCTCAATGTTTAGAATGTCATAGCTCAACATTTCAAGAAAGCGATGTCTTGCCTGTTGGATTGCATAAAGTATTTGGTGAAATGGATTGGTTGGTCATACATATCTCCTACCAATGTCGGCGGTGCGGTCGCATTGCAAGTAACAGAGCAAGTTGTCACAACAAAAAAATGCAGCTCCTTGTATTTCCTTTGAAGATGCAGGCTACTTAATGGATGTGAACGAACACACTCTGAATACATTGTCTCCAATTGCAACCAAGCCGTCAGGTAATGCTACTTCTTTCAAGTCCTCGCATGTGTAGAAAGCCCAGTCCGATACGTCTTTGATTTGCGCATCTTTCACATTTATCTGCTTTAACGCTGTATTCATGAAACAGTTCACTCCTATTTCTGTCAAGCCTGCAGATAATTGGCTTTGTCCTTTTTCGGGTAAAGAACATTAATGGTAATCTAAATTTGTTTCTGATTATATATTACCTCCACTATTCCATTGTATTTCTTTGTTTCAACCAATGCCAAATCAATCTTTTGGGTAGAAGCGCCAAATAACCTAACCCCTCCACCCAAAATAACCGGAATGATGGCCAGATGATAGGTGTTTATCATATTTTTATCAATAAGCTGCTCGGCGACTTTTGCACCTCCACAAACCCAGATGTCTTTACCTGATTCCTGTCTCAACTCTTCTACAAGTTGACAAATATCCATATTTTTTAAACGGATGTGTTTTGTGTCGTCAGCTTTGGTCTGATGAGTCAGGACATAGGTCGTTGCTCCCTCATAAGGCCACTGGCTGGGTGAAAGTTCGGTCACAATCTGGCTGTAGGTCTTTCTTCCCATAATGACCGTATCCACACTATTGAAGAATCGTGTAAAGGTATCTTCCACCTCTACATTTTCATCTTGTCCACCTATCCAGTCAACGGAACCTTTGTCATCAGCAATATAGCCATCCAGACTGACGGCAATATAAAGTATCACTTTTCTCATAGCCTGCATCATCACTGTTAAAGTGGCAATATCATTTCAAACTGCCTGCTTGCCAATGGAATGTTCTTGCTTTCGAGAAAAACAGACATGGTCGTATTGTTGGGGCTGATGTTCAGCACTTTGATGAAGTCTGTTTTCATACGCGCAGTGACCTCTTGCAATAATCGGGAAGCTACTCTTTTTCTTCGGCATTCTCTTAGAACGGCTATTTGAGTCAAATCACCTGTATGAATGTCAAACACACAATATCCAACCATCTTCCCGTCCAAGAAAGCCCCAAGACACCTCAGCTCGGCTATCCCTCTTTCAATGGATTCAAAGCTGTTTTGCCACGAAGGACTAAAGTCGCAATAGTGCTGTGCTTCTCTGATGGCATCTGCATTGACCTGTTCAATGCTGCAGTCCGTGTTTACTTTTCGATTGTCAATGTGGTCAATCGTTTGTCTGAAACAATCAAATTCCCGTGTTACCTCAAAATCCATTCGGCGATAAACGCCGATTGCCTTTTGGTTGTTTTGCATGACTTCCAACAGATATTGACTGATACCAGCTTCTTTAAGAAAAGGAATTGAATAGGTGAAAATCTTTCCGGCGATGCGTTGTCCCCGACATTCTTTTACTGTTCCAGTCCCGGTGTCATAGGCGGTGGGAATACCGTTGAATGTTCCTGTTCCGTTCAAAGTAAATGCCACAATTTCGTTATTGACGAAAGCTGCAAAAGAGAGTTTGGGATTATATCCACGCCGTATGAGCATGGAGCGCACCTCTTCTTTCTCAAAGTGTATCTCGTAATCGGCAAATGCTTTTTCAAAGCCGTGAAAAAGCGTGTCAAAATCGGTATGTTCCAGGTTTCTTATTTCCATTTTGGCCTGATTTTAAAGTTTAATCTGCTATCATCCTTGTGGTATCCCCAAAGATGATAGCAGGTTCCTATATATCGAAAAAACTGAACTTTTCATAACACAAGGCATAGCAAATTTTCTTTCTCGCTAAAATTCAATAATTAATAGTTCAGCTTGATGGGTAACGATATTATAAACCAGCGAAATTCTGTGTTTCACCTTATTTTGCAATAATTCAAAAGAACGCTTTTACATGATGCAAAATTACAAAACATTTTCAATCAATGCTTTAATTTGACTAATTCAGTATAAGCGATACCATCTGACAACTTATTATATTGCTTCAAGGTTCTCTCCATTCCAAAAGCAAATTCTACGATGGTACTACCGTATCGTTGAACCTGTCGACAATTAATCGAATGCTTTGTGTCGGCTGGCTTGCCATAACTATCTTGTTATATACAGCACTATAGTAATGAAAGGCTTTAATTATACACCCGGCAGTTGTATATCTTTCTATTCTTACATCAAACCACAACATACCCTATTTGCTATTAGCGAACAAGAAGTTGTATATCTTTCTATTCTTACATCAAACCACAACTTACAGAATGCCGAATGGGACGGGTCCGGGTTGTATATCTTTCTATTCTTACATCAAACCACAACTACCGCTCCAAGCGACAATAACGTGTTCTGTTGTATATCTTTCTATTCTTACATCAAACCACAACCTGACCCTTATCTTGGTGATAGATTCTATTGTTGTATATCTTTCTATTCTTACATCAAACCACAACTAATACAGTGTTCTCCCCCCCCTCCTCTGTTGTATATCTTTCTATTCTTACATCAAACCACAACGTTACCATTGAGGTTCCTTCTACTGAACTTGTTGTATATCTTTCTATTCTTACATCAAACCACAACCAACTGAGCGAGCATCCGCTTGCGTGTGGCGTTGTATATCTTTCTATTCTTACATCAAACCACAACTTCGCAAACTCATTATAATCTGCAATATCGTTGTATATCTTTCTATTCTTACATCAAACCACAACTACATGCGGCCCCAAATGCGCAAAGATATGTTGTATATCTTTCTATTCTTACATCAAACCACAACTAGTAAACCCCTGTACGTTTCGTACACCTGTTGTATATCTTTCTATTCTTACATCAAACCACAACCTGCAATATGTTCTTCATCATGTTCAGGCAGTTGTATATCTTTCTATTCTTACATCAAACCACAACTTATATTCATCAAACACCTATATATCAGCGTATTCAAAAGGGCTATTCGTATAAGAAGTGGACATCTTTGATGTATTTGCACTGCAAAGATACTAAAAAAATTCCAATTGCACTGGTGCTTTCACTTCTTTTTTCGCAGATTTTCCAAAAACAGTCTCCATATCACCATATTGTTTATCAGTAACCGCTATCATACTAACCTTTCCAGAATGAGGCATGAGCGATTTCACCCTCTTCTTGTGCACAGTAAGACTTTCATAAGAAGCACAATGGCGTATGTACACAGAGAACTGCATCATTACAAAGCCATCCTTAATCAGATTCTTCCTGAAATCAGAAGCCAATTTACGCTCTTTTTTCGTTGTTACCGGCAAATCGAACAGGACAAATAGCCACATAATATGATAAGCATTTAGACGATTTACAGTCATAGCATTTTCGGGCAAACAATGTGTTGTCTATTATCTTTCAACGCCCTGACAAGTGAGGCTGTTGTAAACGACAAAGCAACCTCTAAAGGCTTTGTCTGCTTGTTCATACGCACATCTGCAAACAACACCTCCAACAGTCGTTGTTTCACCTCCTTTGTGATTCCTATATCCGGGCATTCCATATATACAGAATACACTATCTCATCCACGTATGGACGATACACCTCCATTACATCATCAGCCAATGGAAATGCATTGTAACGATTTCTATGAAACAAACCAAAAGCAGGAAGAAGACCAGAACCCAGCAAAGCTCTTGCCACGGCGGCACGTAAGATGGAATATCCATAATTCAAGAGCGCATTGGGCGGCATGCCTTCTCTACGACGTACAAAGCCTTTACCAAACATACGTTGCCAGTACACTTTGGCAGCAGCGCCTTCCCTATTGTCACTGTCACCCGACAACACATTCTCGTAATACTGGCGCAGGCAACTGCCGTTCTTGCCAAGTTTATTCAATAATGCTGCCTGATTCCTTATCTTCCACTCAACAATTTCTTTCCAAATCCGCTTTTTTGTAGGGAGAGAGGCTTCCATTTGGCAACGGTAACTCTCTTGTTGCGTACTGTTTGCAACAAGTGGCATAAGCATAGTGTTTGGCATCGCTTTAGAATCACAAAATACAACAGATACATTATTACCTGCCAAAGCATTCAGCAGTGGCACTGTGATTTGAACCATTTGATTTTCCACAATCACTACGCCAATGTCTTCTATCGGGCGCGTGACTTCGTCTTCGCTATCCCTGAAACGAATAACCAGCTGGTTGAGTTTCAAGGATAGCAAAACCGGAGTGGAGAACATAAGAGTTTGCTTTATCATCTATGTAGGAATTTAATTTCTCCAATTTCATTGATAGTAAAATCCTGATTTTGGACTAAGGCTTTAAATTGAGTATGATACAATTTGATACCTGCACGAAAATCTTCAGTACATCTATAAGCTCCATTTTTCAATTTCACTTCTGAAGATGGGCGTGCCTCTTGGTGATGAACAAGTGCAATCGTACCGTAATGACATCCAGACACAATCATAGACGACATTCCTGCCACCCTATATAAACGATTGGTCAAAGCAGACTTAGGTAATTCATAGATTTCCTCCGGAGTTTCTTCATACAGCAATACCATAGAACCTGTTTTCAGTTGCCATTTCAGAGGATAACCATCCTTGTATTCTTGAAATAATCTTATCCCCTGTACCTTCAAATCACTATTATGATAAGCCACAGCGTCATAGTTGTTAACAAGTTCAAAAGAGCGTTTCTCTTTCCCTCGTTTATCCTTGCCAACATAGATTGCCATCATATAATTAACTTCATTCTTTACATTGACATACTGTTTATATTTCTTACGTGAGATGTCCCTATGTATACGTATTTCGATGGGATGTTTCACGTCTTCACAATATATCCTTACCTTGTTTATCTTTATCCCTTTATCACGGTTCATCCAAATACCTGCGGCAACTGCCTTTTTCAGACTTCCATACTCGTCTTTTGCAGATTTCACCTTTTCCTTTACCTTTTCATCAACTATCTTGTTTATGAACTTCTCTTCATCCTTTGGAAGCACTTGGTCCAATGACTTACGGACAACATATTTGATTTCGCCATCACGTTCTATCGCGCCATAGAATGTATCCAAATGCAACGGTCCGCGTGCAGTGTCACCTTGCATAAACTGCGGCATAACCTTCCCATTCTTTCTTATATGCTTCTTTGTCCGCTTAGACATATTATCTGCCGTATAATGACTGACGAGAATTCTATCAGCAAGCGACTTTACATCTTCTGTGAATGTTTGCCAAGGCTTTGGGAACATCCCATTGCAGCTGTTCATTCCCCATCTATGTCGCTCCTCGTCATGATAATATTGAGCAAGTTGGTCATACTCTGCTCTGCCTATACAAGCAATGGTCACAGCGTCAATAGCATGATGGCAATGATTCTCACGCCGTTTCTGTTCATTCTTATCCTGAAGCCCCCAGATTTTACGGAAGTCAGACGTTGCAAGGCCCTTGACTATTGACACATTGCGGAACAATGATTTCAAATAAAGCCGGGCATACTTTGAAATCAAACCGGCATCGGCACCTTGACGGCGTGAGAATCCTTCAGGGACCTCTTTCATAATAAAACGCGAGTACTTTCCTTGCCAATAGTCACGCTCCAAAGCCAGCCTGTGCCTTTTCTGAATAATGCGGTCTTTCAATTCTTTGTCTGCTACACCTCGTGTATTCAGCTTTCGTAATTGTTTGTCCACTTGTTCGTATTTTTCATTCCAATGTTCCACACGTTCAAGAATCGCCTCATAGTTCTCCAATTCACTTGGGAGACAAGTCTTCTTCACCTCACGGTTAAAACGGCTTTGGCACACGGTAAGATTCGTTGCTGTTGAATCACCACCAACACTACGTGGAATAGTATGTTCTATGTCGTATTTGTTCTTATCAAACAAATCCCCAAGGCGTATCGTCTCTCCCGTGTACAAACAAAGATGATTCTGCTCTTCCCACAATTTATATTTCAGCAAATCCACACTTGTTGGCACATACGACTCACCAAAATGCTCTTTTATATGCTTTGCATTTTCTACGTTTTTCTTTTCATTGTCATTCTGCCACTGTCTTATGGCAGCACGCCTATTGGAGTCATTAAGTTCCCTGGCGAGTTCTATTCTGACAGATGTAAATTCATTTATCTTTCCCTCTTTCAACAATGTATTTATCACATGACGCATCCTAAACAATGAATGCATAGCCATAGGATTGCGTACACTGCTTGTACGTGGCGAGCCAAGCTGGAAATAACCATCTTCGGTTGGCTTGCGCACTTTAGGGAACAAGTCTATTTGGGAAGGATGATAAAGAACCTTCAACCTTCTTTCCTGCTCTTCATCCAATTGATACTTGCATGCAACATATCGTTTTACATATTCCTCACGAGTACGAATTTCTGACTTTTGCGAATCATATTCTTCAAATGCCTCAACAATATCCTCCGCATCCTCTTTCGGCAGCATTGGAAGCAAAGCCTCCTTGTCAATTGCACATGGCACAACCTTGTACATGTTTGCAAGGAACACTGCATGAGAATAAATCAAACCATAGTGCTTCATGTATGGCAATATTTTCCTAATTGCCGCAAGAGACAATGAAGCATAATCAGATGGTACCTTGATATTGCTGAACATTTTCGCATGTTCATCATCCAATTGCAATTTTTCCTTTGCAAACGAGAACAAATGCTCTTTGTCTTCAAAGAAAAACAATGCATGCCAAATATCATTCATTATCTGGAAGCGAGTTTTGCCTCCACCCATTACATAAACCTCACAGGCAGCTTCCAACCATGAGTCATCGCTTGCCTTGCACTCAAAGACATCTGACAACTGAGCAATAACAGGGCAACCACTCACGCGAGTGTCCATGTGGTAATTGAAACGGTAAGGTTGCTCGCTTTTGTCTTTATAATAGCAAAAGTTATTCTTTGTCCCAGACAATTTCTTTGCAATTTCATCAAAGCCGAAATCTTTCTTTGATTTCCTTAAGAAGAGCGGAATTATCAAATCTTTTTCCTCTCGGGTAAGGTGCCTGCTTCCACTGTCTATCGGAGTCTGTATCTTGATATTGTTAACAAACGCATACATTCTGTACTGCTCATACATCGGATGTGATATTGGGCAACGAGTCTTGTTAGGTTCAAAAACACAGCGCCCAACAGTATGTTTCTGAGATTTCAAAGGTCGTTGCGTAATAATTGTTTTGCGTAAAACCTTTGCCAGTTCTTCTCCCAAGCCTTGTTTCTCACAAATAGCAAGCAATTCTTTCTCATAGTGCTCCAGCCTGTCTGTGTATTTTGCACGGATACGTTCTCCTCTCTGATAAAGAGAGTAAAAATACTGTCCAAGGTATTCATACCCTCCAGTTTCCATCTCATCATTAATGTCACTAATCGATTTTGCAACTTTACCGTCACTTTCCTTGGCCTCCTCTTTTCTATTGCTAAGGAAACCTCTACGCTGGTTTATGTGATAAATGGCACGCCCGACAATGTACCTGTTCCCCACATCATCCATATCTAATTTCTCCGAGAGACATAGATTGCGGTAATAATAAGGATTCTTGTTCATCGCCTCATCTGTCCGTTGCCAATCAACAAACTCATCAGACAATGGATATTCTTTTTTCGTGCGCCAATTTTTAAGAGCATCGTCAGAAACGAAAGGACATAATCCATGCTTTATCAAAATCTTCAGCAACTTGATTTTCCTGACTTTGCGCCTCCAATATCCTATACGCTGACGCCTGTACCCTGTTCGTTCAGCAGCACGTGAATATTCTATTGTACCCTTTTCTATCTTCACACCCTCCTGAAAGATATTAACTCCTGCATCAACTAATGTATACTTGTCGGTCGGTGCTTCCGGATTATAATCAACCACAGCCCAGCCTACGCTGTTTGTTCCTGTATCAAGACCTAAAATTCGTTCTTTCATCTGTATATTCGTTAAATTTATGTTAATAGCCTATCATTTGTGATTATTAGTCATTTTAAAGCCGTACCTTTGCAATATAAGATTTCTTACATCTTATCACAATAAGGTCATCAGACCGAAGGTTGAAAACCTATACTCCCGCTTCGGTGGGAGTTTTTTTTTATATTTCTGTACAAAGATAACGAGAAATAATCACAATTACAAATTTAAAGCCAGTTTATTCCATTCTTCTTTACCCCTGTATACTACAATTTCAAAAACACTTATCCTAACCATCGAAATCGTTATTGGACATATACAAACAAATTGCAGGAAATTCAATCAATGAATCAGAAAGCTTACCCCGTAGAGGTGTTGTTACAAAATTTTCCGATATGGAAGCAGTTGCCTTGAATATGTGTTCCGAAGCTGTCGGTATTGACAGCGAGCCTTTGCTCTTTTCCAAGTTAAAGGAGTATCGCAGGAAAATCCCGAACCTTGTATCCCGCAGGCAATAATTACGGATATGAACTGCACGCCCTCTGTGGGTTAAGCGGAGTAGTCCATTCTTCTGACCTGACAAAGGCAAGTGTACATGATATTCATTACATCAAAGATGCAAGGGGTGGTCATAACAGCTGTACTGTCACAGGCGACAGAGGATACATAAGACAAGTACAATTGGACCTGCTTACTACTGCCAAAATAAAGCCGGAGGCTCATCATAGGAGAAACCGGAAGGACAGGAAACCGACCGCTCCTCTTTTTTGCAGAAGCAAGGAAAAGGATTGAAACGTTATTCTCACAGTTGTCCGGCCAATTTTGGATTACAAGGAATTATGCAAAAGACACAGAAGGACTGTTTACGCGAATTATCGGGAAAGCCAGCGCACTCACAATCCTACAATACATTAATTAACAAACCAATTGGAAGAGTTAAATATGCGCTAATTTAATTCCGCCAACGGGTTTCTTATATCAAATTCAGTATAATCAAGAAAAAATGTCAAATAAAAAATCATTAACATTTTTATCATGACCAAAGTCTTATTTATATATTTTCCATTACCCATACAATCGAACATCGGTACAATTTTCATACGGGTGCTTCATAAGTGGTGCGGCAAAACACATCATCCACAAATCATCCGGTTGTCATATCCTTATGCAGTTCGTCCGGCACAAAAAAATATTGCCAAACGGTACATTTCCCTGCCAGCGGAAAACATCAAGTTTTCAAATGTTCTGTTTATCATAATATTAAGGAAACGCCTGACTTGACATCTATATCAGCCGTTTCCCACTCTTTTTCCTGTGAAAAACGGCATTTCTCATCAGAAAAAGCCACATATTACATCCCTTTTCATGACCTTTCGTCCTGTCAGAGATAACCTTTTGTCACACGAATGGTAACACTTTGCAGTCCCGCTGATTGAGAAAAGACGCCTTATTTTACATAAGCCGTTGAATACCAGCAGACTGCAAGAATTCTGAAATTTCGCAAATTTCTATGTTTGTTCCTACAGTCTTGTTTTTATGCAATTCTACGGAGGGGAAAAAGCATTGAGTTTTCTAATTACAATTTCGGTACATAAACATGAGTGCAGCCTTTCCCTCATGTGAAAAAGCGACACTCCCGCTCATTATCCTGCCCTTTAACAAAAGCACATACTATATAATCTTTCTTCAACAACACCGACAATCTACCGTAAAAATATTACCTACTTTTAAGTATTGCCGTACACAAAGAATCATTGTAATTTTGCACAAAAAATTCAAAAAACTCAAAAAACATAGCATGAAAAGAGCAATTATCTGCGTAATTGCGCTGTCTGCCATATCCGTCATGGCGGCAGCAAAAGACGAAGACAGCAGCAAAGCAAGAAACAGTTCATTTACCATCGAAGGTTACGGCGAAACAGGAGTCATGAAGACATCCGAAGGTTATAATGCCGTCAGTCCGCATGTTCTCGCAGGCGCGGAGTATATTTGGAAATATGGCTGGAGCGCATTTGGAGAAGTGGAGTATGCAGATGCGGCTGACATCACACAATTGTTCGCACAGAAGACCTTCACAGAATGGGCAGCAGTGCGTTTCGGCAAGATGACTGTCCCTGTCGGCATCTCAAATCTTCTTGACAATCCCATGGACCACTTCTCCGTATCCCTGCCATTGGGCGAAACGGATATCCTGCCAGAGAACTGCAACCTCACCGGCATATCGTTCCTTGGAAGCCATAAAATGTGCAACTATGAAGCGCAAATACTGCTGGCAAACGACTCCTTGGCATTGGCAATGCGAATCGAGAACAGTCCTGCCGACAATCTAAGTATTGACGCAAGCGGATATTATGACGGAAAATTCATTGTGAGCAGCAACCTGAGATTCTCATCTGATGCCGTCATTGCACGTGCCGTTGCCACATATTCCCAGCGGGCAAATGCCGTCCACTGCGGAGCTGAAGCCGGCTATGACCTGTTCCATGGTCTGCCAAAAGCAAACAGCCGTCTTTTTGCCTTTGTACGGTATGACTTCTCCAATCATAAAGAGAATTGTCATAGCGCGAAGATAGGCATCAACTATCTGCCACTCGAACAGATTGTCATCAAAGCAGAATACGAAAGGAACATACTCCGAAATTCTTCTGACAACAATCTTGCAATCGGGGTTGGCATATCATTGCCATAAAAGAATTGTTGGTGTACGGCAAACATCTTCAACACTCTGCAGTTCATTATTTTTTTAGTGTAACAAACTCTGCGCAATGATAGTCCATGACTCGCTAATGACCGTGACCTGGCCACTGTGTCCTCATGGTATCCCAGGATTCAGCAATGCGTGCCTATAAAGCCTGTTGACAACTTGTGCATGTGGATGCGTGTGTGTGGATGTACCACGCTCACTTTCACAAGCTAAGTAACATCTCAGCAATCAGGAAAAATCTCACACATAAAAACAAATCACTCTCCTTACAAAAAGCAGATGTTCTTTTTGTAAGGAGAGTGATTGTCAAAACGCTAAAATCTTACAGCAAACGGCAGTCAAAGCCGGCAGAGTCAATAGCCTTCATCACAGACTCCGCAGAGCAGGTGCCCCACACCTTGACCTCACCACAGTTCAGGCAGACATCCGCACGCTCCACTCCTGCAACGGACTGCACAGCACCTGCGACAGCGGCGCGGCAGTGGGAACAGGTCATGCCATCAACCTTTATCGTATAGTCAGGCATGTCTGTGGCTGCCACCTCATGCTCACTACCATGATGACTGCGGCGAATGACAAAAGCATTGACCATAAGCGCAACAAGAACAATGCCGGAAGCTATCTCTATAAACCCAGGTCCGCCATCCTCACAACAGCTATTTGCCATGACACCTGCCGGTGACAGCGCAAACCACTCGCGCGGCATAAGATAGTCCATCGCCAGACCACAGAGAACCGAACCGAAGATAATGGAGCCAAGGTATATCATGAGCGTCTTGCGACCCATAATCTTGCGCACGACAAGGATTGATGCGGCATTGCTTGCCGGTCCTGCCATAAGCATGACAAGGGCAGTGCCCGGAGAGAGACCTTTGAGCATCAGCGACACGGCAATTGGTATGCTGCCAGTGGCACAGAGGTACATGGGAATGGCAGCCAGCAGCACAAGAACCATACTCAGGAGTGTGTTTCCTGAGAAGAGTTCAAAGAACTGCGCAGGCACAGCAACGGTGATTAAAGCGGCGATAAGCAGACCGATGAAAAGCCATTTGCCCACATCCTGCAACATCTCCACAAATCCATAGTTGAGGGCAGACTTCATGCGTGCAGCAAAAGAAGCGTCTTCTGCATGCTCATGACTATGGCAGCAGCCGTCCTTGCACCCCTCTTCCACTGTCTCTTCATCGTCTTTCCATTCCTCCTTACCGTCAAGTCTGTTGACAAGTATGCCGCCAAAGAATGATGTGACGAGTGCTGCCAACGGGCGGATGACGGCAAACGCCGGTCCAAGCACGGAGTATGTCGCCATAATGCTGTCCACTCCTGTCTGTGGGGTAGCGATGAGGAATGATGTTGCAGCACCTTTGGACGCCCCTTCGCGGCGAAGGGCGGCAGTGGTAGGTATGACTCCGCATGAACATAATGGGAGAGGTATGCCCAAGAGTGCAGCCTTAACCACTGATTTCCAGTCATTGGAGGCAAGGTGGCGTGAAAACATATTCCGTGGGACAAATGCCTGAAGCAGTCCCGCAATGAAGAATCCCAGAAGGAGGTAAGGTGCCATTTCGCACAGCAGATGCCAGAACGAAAGCACGTAGTCGGAGAGAACATCTTTAATCATAATCATTTCTATGTGATTTATTGTTTGCAAAAGTGTAAAAGGACAGCGCATAGTTATACGCCTTTCCTTGATTTCGGGTGCAAAATTACATAAAATATTTTGCAAACCGGTTGCAAAAGCATTGGTGTCCGGCAAACAGGCATAATCCTTTGCAATTCATGCTTTGAGAAACGATTAATCTTCTGAGTTCGCATGCGGATGGCTCTATGCAGCACTAATAATTTAACGTGAGTCCGTCGAACTCACGTTAAATCATAACACGGATTCAGAAGATTATGTTGATTATATATAAGAGCGCACAAAACTATTTACACCTTATATTATATAATATGCTCTATACAACTATTCCATTTTACAAGAGATACCCCCATATATACCCCTATAACATTTGGAATCGCTTGCGGAATGTTGTACCTTTGCAACCGAAACCAAAAACATCAAGAATGTTGGTTTACAGAGTTCTTTGACATACTTGCCATACTTATTTTACAGCCCATTACGGAAACAATCGGACGCAAAGCTTTACTACAATAAGCGCACCTTGGAAACAATTCCCTGTGCAAGGGCGAGGAATGCCTGCCCTGTCGGTGACGCGACATCCATTGCAGCAGGAGTACCGTTGTCGCCATTCTCGCAAACGCTCTGCACGATAGGTATTTGTGCCAGGAGCGGAAGGTTAAGCTGCTCGGCAAGATTCTTGCAGCCGTCCTTGCCAAAGATGTAGTACTTGTTCTCCGGAAGTTCCGCCGGAGTAAAGTATGCCATGTTCTCCACAAGACCGAGAATTGGCACATTGACCTTGTCGTTCTGGTACATGTCTATGCCTTTGCGTGCATCGGCAAGCGCAACTTGCTGCGGAGTGGAGACGATTACCGCTCCCGTGATGTTCAGTATCTGGAGCAATGACAGGTGAATGTCGCTCGTTCCGGGAGGAGTGTCAAGGATAAGGTAATCGATGTCCGACCAATCGGAGTCGCAGATAAGCTGCTTCAATGCAGAGCAAGCCATGCCGCCACGCCACAGAGTTGCTGTCTCAGGCGATACGAAGAAGCCAATGGAAAGGAGTTTCACACCGAATTTTTCGATAGGTTCAATAAGCTGTCTGCCGTCCTTCTCTATCGCATAAGGGCGTGCATCTTCGCATCCGAACATCTTTGGCATGGAAGGTCCGAAGATGTCTGTGTCAAGAAGCCCCACCCTATAACCAAGGCGCGCCATGGCAACAGCGATGTTTGCCGACACCGTAGACTTGCCGACACCCCCCTTTCCGGAACTTACGGCAATTATTTTCAGGTCTGTGAGGTACTTGTCCTCTTTCGGACGCGGCTTTGTCTTGAACTCTGTCTTTATCGTGACCTCCACTTCCTTGCCCACGTAATAGTGTATTGCCGCCTCGGCAGCCTTCAGTGTGGATTTGAGGAAAGGGTCTGTCTCTTTTGGGAAAAGCAGTGTGAACGATACCTTCATGCCATCGATGCTGACATCATCGACAAGCATCTCGCTTTCGATGAGGTTCTTTTTCGTTCCGGCATAGTTCACTGTGGCAAGGGCATCAGTGATGAGTTTGGGATATAATGTTTGCATTCTTTGGTTTTGGGTTGCAGGTTTTGGGTTGCAGGTTTTGGGTTGCAGCCCTTCATTTTGCTTAATAAAAATGAACCTATAACCCAAAACCTACAACCCATAACCTTGGAAATTCTATTTCAATACTGTTTCGGCAAGACGCTTAGCCTTGTCGCGCAGGCAGTCAGTGCCGTTCTCGACATCGCCATAAGTCAGCACAACGCCCATACGGCGTCCCTTGTGAGCTTCAGGCTTGCCGAAGATGCGGATGCGTGCGTTCTCTTCTGAGAGCACATCGGCAAGATTGTATTCAGGCACGCCCTCATAATCCTTGTCAGCAAGCACTACGGCTGACGCTCCTGCATGTTCCAGCTTGATGCTATGGATAGGCAGACCGAGGACAGCGCGCAGATGCAGCTCAAACTCTGAAAGGTTTGTAGTATGACCGAGGGTCACCATACCTGTGTCATGCGGACGCGGGGAAAGCTCTGAGAAGACAACGCCTGTCTCGGTAAGGAAGAACTCCACGCCCCAGATGCCTGCACCCGTGAGTGCCGCAGTGACCTTTGCCGCCATGTCCTGAGCATCCTTAAGGTCCTTATCGGAAATCATGTAAGGCTGCCATGACTCACGGTAGTCACCGCCTTTCTGAACATGGCCTATCGGAGGACAGAAAAGAGTAGGACCGTTTTTCTGTGTGACCGTGAGCAATGTAAACTCTGATGTGAAATGAATAAACTCCTCAATGATTACCTCCTGCAAATCACCACGTGCGCCTGCCATGGCAGCATCAAACGCCGGACGCAGTTCCTCTGCACATTTTACAGTGGACTGACCATGTCCGGAAGATGACATCAGAGGCTTGATTACGCATGGGAAACCTATCTCACGGCTGGCTGTCTCAAGTTCCTCGAAGGTCTTGGCATAGAAATACTTTGCCGTACGCAGCCCGAATTCCTTTGCAGCGAGGTCACGAATAGCCTGGCGGTTCATGGTATAGTTCACGGCACGCGCTGACGGTACAACCTGTATGCCCTGCTTCTCAAAATCGAAAAGGCGTTCTGTGCGTATCGCCTCTATCTCCGGGACAATGATGTCCGGCTTATGCTTAGCAACCACCTCCGCAAGTTTGTCACCGTCAAGCATGGAGAAAACCTCACGCTCGTCGGCAACCTGCATAGCCGGTGCATTGTCATATTTGTCACATGCCACAACATACACGCCCTTGCGCTTTGCAGCAATAACGAACTCCTTACCCAGTTCTCCTGAGCCAAGCAACAGAATTTTCATCAAAAAAGTAATGTTGAATATATTATTGTCAAGATAATCACTTGTTCACATCAGTGACAAAGCACATTGCCGATTATTTGGCATTGTTGCGAATGCACTGCTTCTTGCAATCTTCAGACTTGGTGCACTGCTTGTCACACTGCTTCTTGCACTCTGACGGATTGCCACATTTTTTCTCACACTTGGACTTGCAGCCTGCAGACTTGTCACACTGCTTCTCACATTTGGCTGTGCCACACTTAGCTGTACATTTGTCAGACTGTGTGCACTGTTTCCCTACACATGAGGTAGTTTTAGCCTTTTGGCTATTGTCTGACTGGTTGACTGACTGTGCACTTACTGTAAGTACGCATACTAATGCTGCGATGATGCTTAGAATCTTTTTCATTGTTGTTCTACGTTTTTAATTGTCATTTTTAATACTATGCCGCCCATAAGCAGCAATAAGTGTTGTAAATATATTTATCTGTTGGCTTGTCCATTTCTGTCACTTGGTGCAAAGGTACTCATTTCCACTGTAACGCCAGAATGGAAATCCCCTAACTGTACATGGGAAAACCCTATATCTTTCACCAAAGAGAGTGTACACCATGCCATTCAAAGCGGATAAATGATAAATCACAACAATCTATATGCAAAATTACAAAATACCCAAAGTACCACCAAAATTATTTCGCAAAAGTTTATTAATTCACCTTATTATTATATGAATGAGAAATGAAAAATCGCTTGCATATAGCTATTTATGTCAAAATAAATTCGTAAATTTGTACCCGAAATGGAAATGACCTCACAAAAAGACGGCTTCCTACATAGCCAAACGACTTCATGGAATGACTTGACCTGATTAACAAAAACACCAATTAAAACACTAACAAACATGCTAAGAAAATTACTATTTGTACTCTTACTTGCAACGGCAACAACCATGTGGGCGCAGAAAGCGACCGCGTTGTGGAGTTTAAATGATTTGGAGAACCTGACAACTGCAAGCCTTACAGGCGATGAAACTGCAGTTGCCCAGTTGACGACTGCCTGCAAGATTGGCGAAAAACTGACCGCCACGGAATTATTGACAGTCTCAGGAGCCGATGCCGGTTATACGGCGGTGACATACGACCGTCCCATGACGAAATTCCAACCTGCCACAGAGGTGAAAAACATCACCAACGGCTATTGTGGCTCTTTCAGCATAAACATTGCTGAAGGGCATACATTCAAACCTACTCGCTTGTCCTTCGATGCAGCACGCTGCGGAACGGACAAAGGCACAATAAGCATAACCACACAGACAGGTTCTGCTCCTGCAACAACATTTGCACAAGGAATCACTCCTTTGCGCAACAAAATCATGTCAGGCAACTCTACCGGATTCAGCACCCATGAATACAACATCAACGGTGTGATAGTTGAAGGTTCATCCTACACTGTGAACATATACATAATGGGAATCGCCAACACCAAGCAGATTGCAATAGGCAGTGTGGAAATAGAAGGCATCGTGGATGAGCCGGTATACAACATGTCACACTACCTGTCCGCATTCACTTGCCGTTCCAACGGAGAAACCATTGACCTGTACCCTGTAATAAAGGATTCTGGCAATGGTGTCGAGAGCCTTTTCAGAACAAAACTGACAGAAGTCCCTACAGACTTCAATGCCATACCGACGGAAGGCTATACTGCCAATGTCGACTATGCAAACAATGTTGCCACTGTTACCATAAAGGAGAATGGCAGCACTGTCTACTCATCAGCTGTACGCCTCATGGTCAGTCACATCGGCAACCGTGGCGAGGCAAAACCGCTCAACCGTGGCTTGCTGGCTGTCCACCTTAACGATGGCAATCTTGTCAGCTGGCGTATGCGTGCCACAGACATCCCAGGCTCCACTCTGTACAAACTCTATCGTGAGGGCGAACTGATACAGACCTTGAAACTAAAGACGAACTACTATGATCGTGGCAAAACTGCCGGAACGAACTATCGCATAGAAGTATGCAGTGCCGACGGCGCTGTGCTTGAGACGCAGGAAACTTCTGCATGGGATGCGCAGAACACCGCTTTCGCCTTGCCACAGGCTCCTACAGACACCAACGGTACCGGAGCTACATACACTCCGAATGATGCTTCATGTTATGATATGGACGGCGACGGCGAGCAGGAGATTGTCATACGCTGGGAACCTTCCAATGTCCGCGATGGCGCAAATACCGGCTCAACGGGTGCTGTATTCTTTGACTGCGTAAAACTTGACGGCACACACCTTTGGCGCATCAATCTTGGACGGAACATGTGGGCGTCACAGCACACAATAACATTCCTCTGCTATGACTTTGACGGTGACGGCTATGGCGAGATGATTGTACGCACCGCTCCCGGAACCATAGACGGCGAAGGCAATTTCGTGCTTATGGGCAATGATGACCCTTATGCAAATTACGTTGCAGCTAATGGGCGTGTGGAGAGCGGACCGGAGTATCTCACTGTATTCGACGGCACAACCGGCGGTGCAATAAGCAGCATCCACTACTGGCCTGCCCATGACGACTTCGAGAACAATTCAGCCGCTTATGGCAGTGCAGCACGCATAGAGCGTTATAATGCAGCCATGGCGCGACTTAACGTCAACGGCAAGGCTACTCCGTGTGCAGTGATGAATCATGGCTATTACAGCCAGGCATACTATATGGCTGCATACTTTGACGGAAAGGAACTCCATGAGTTATGGCGTCACTCTTCCACAACAAGCGGAAAGGGAATGTATGGACAAGGCTACCACACACTCCAGTCGGCAGATGTCGACGGTGACGGCTTTGATGAGATAGTTGCCGGTTCGGCAGTGCTTGACCATGACGGTGTGAACGTGCTGTGGAGAAGCGGCGAAGGTCATGGTGACGCGCTGCATATAGGCGACTTTGACTGGAACAACCCGGGAATGGAGATTTATTCTGTCATGGAGGATGGAAAAGCATCCTATGTCCACTACGCACAAGACATGCGCGACGCAAAGACAGGCCAGCTTCTTTGGGGCACCCCGAAGACTGGCGGTGACTGCGGACGCGGTCTCTGCGGCGACTTTGACGACAAGCATGAGGGAGCGGAATCCATGTGTTCTGCCTATCCCGGACTGTACGACAGTAAGGGTAATGTCATCAGCGACTGGCATGTAGGTACAACAAGCTCTTCTTCTATAAACTTCCGCATTTACTGGGACGGAGACCTCTATGACGAGTACCACGACCGACAGCATATAGACAAGTGGGACAGCACGACAAAACAGTGGAAACGCCTGACAACCCTCTACAACATCGCACCGGGTGCATCATCCATCAACGGAACAAAATATGTTCCTTCTCTGCAAGCTGACATCCTTGGTGACTGGCGCGAGGAGGTTGTCTACTACTATGCCATAGACGCTGCAGCCGGAAAATTCGGGCTGAACATCATCACCACAAACTACGAAAGCAACTACATGCTGCCGTACTTGCGTGACGACCATGTCTACGACAATGCCATCGTATGGCAGAACACTACCTACAACCAACCTCCACACATTTCCTACTCACCAGTGGTTTACTGGAAAGAACTGCAAGAAATCCTGACCGGTATATGCAACGTCTCCATTTCTGACACGGATACAACAAATAATGCCACTTACAACATCGCAGGTCAGCGTATCAATCCTTCATATCTGCAAAACGGTGGTATCGTGATACGCAACGGTAAGAAATATATGAAATAAAACACATGCTGCAAGACTATTTTACAAACATATTCTGCAAAAAAAGACTGTCTGATTCCCGTCAGGCAGTCTTTTTTTTGCAGAATAGCCATCTGACTATCTTGTTTATAACACATTGCTCATCTTGCATTAGAAGCAACAGGCTCCAAAATCAAAAATAAACCGGCATCTGTTCCTGCACATCACATTCCAGCTTCACATCCAACCCCGCCACCTCTTTGAAGAAAGAGTGCTGGCGAAGCACATCGCGCTTGAAATGGAGGATTTCCGCGTTGACTATCTCAATGAACGGTGAATATTCCGCCGCACCCTCAACAGTGGCAAGCGCGTTAATCATACTGACCAGTTTCCGGTAGGCGTTGTCCGCAATCTTGCGCGCACCCTTCAAAGCCCCGACAGGGATGCTCTTCTGATTCTCCGTCCTTTCAAGCATCATCTCCCTGACACGGTTGTTTGCAGCCTTCATCCCGGCGACAAAAGGCGTAAGATTCAAGGCAGCCACGTCTTCCTTGTATTTCCCCTCAAGGTCAGTGATGAAATTCATGAGCATTCCCGTCTCACGGTCCAACTGGAGCTGTGGTATGAGTCCATAGTCCTTCAGATGCTGCCAAAGTTTCTTGGCTCGCTCCGCATAGTCGTTGGAAGGAAGACTGAGATAGCCCTTTACGGCACTCTTGTAGCCATTGTAGAGAGCATCACGTTCAGCATCGCTCTCCTCGATGTCGGCAGTAAGCATACTCTTGTGCGAGATTTGTAGGCATTTGTCCTCCTTTGCCACAGCCTCCTTCAATGCAGAAATCAGCGCCTGCGCTTTCTCCTTTACGATTCTGGAAGCCTCTGCAAAGCCTATGACATTGCTCACGAACAGGAAATGCGCTCCGTTGTTCATGCGTTCCAGACTGATTGTTGCGATTTCTTTCATGTTTCTCATGTTTTAAGGATTCATTTTCTACGGAGACGGACTCTCCGCGTTGGCTAACTCTCCACGCTACCGGAAAACACAGTTTCCTGTATTGCATGTGCATTACAAGAAGTAAATAAACGTTTTCCATGCGCTTCTGTGGCGAAGATAGCAAGAAACCATGAAATAACAACCAATTTACATATTTTTAATGCAGATAGGCAAGTATTTTTAACCATTTGTCACTTTTCACAACAAGAAGCAACATCTTTTGTCATAATTATTTCTTGAAAAGGACAACAGCATTCACGCAAAATATGTGCGGAAGCATTGGCATTATATGTACAGTTCGCACTCTTTCCTTACCGCGCAAGGCTTGCGGAGCATCAGATTGACAGCCGACAGCAGGACACAGTTGATGCTTCTTGCATTATGCGGACACACTGCCACGCACCGCATACACGAGATGCAAGCATCCTTGTCAACCTCTTTGGCATTGTCCTTGCTGATTGCTCCCACAGGACATTTCGCCGCACAAAGCCCGCAGTTGGTACATTTGCCGGCGGCGGAAGGCACAATCTTTTTGCCGCCCACCTCCCTGTAAGGTCTGTTGCCGGGGATTGCAGGGACACTCATGTCGCCTTTCTCAAGTTTTGCCTTTATCCTGCCTGCCATTTCTTTCAGGCAGGAGGTATCCTCCGCGTCCGGTCTTCCTGCGGCATAGCGGCGGGCGATGGAGTGCTCGGCGATGGCAGCGACAGCACCGACAACGGTGAATCCTGCATTCTCTGCCACATCCTGCAATTCCACAAGAGTGTCCTCGTAAGCGCGGTTGCCATAAACTGCCACAATTATGGCTTTGGCACCATTGGCTTTGATGCAGGCAATGCGTTCGGCAGCCGTGGCAGGAACTCTGCCACTGTACGACGGAACGGCAATCACGGCAAGACCATCGTCCGCAAGTGTAACACCGTTTGCCATGGCAGCATTGTCGGAAAGATCGATAAATATCGGTTCTGAACCCAATCCTCCTGCCAGTATGTGGGATACTTTTGCCGTTCCGCCCGTAGGACTGAAACAAATCTCATAAATCTTCATATTCTATATTTTTAGTATAAATTCTGCACAGCAATCGCTGTATAATTTGCAAAGATACGCATAAGCAGACAGAAAACCAAATTTCATTCAAAGTTTTCTGTCTGCTTATGCGTATCTTCGTATGAACCGGACAACAGCCCTCTGAAAAACTATTTCGTGCGCCTGACAGTGTGAATTACTGTCCCTGTCTTGTCAATCATGTGCATCGCCAGTTCGCTTTTGTCCACCGCAAACACAGAGAATCCCGCTTCCGGACTGCAGAACACCGTGCCTTCCACCGCCTTCACCTTACGGCTTAGCGAGGCAGAGGAGTTGACAACATAATCCACATCACTGCCCGGAACACGGATATGCTGGAAGTTATGTATATGCCCGCAAGCATAAATGTCCACCTTATGCTTACGGAGTATTGGGTCCAACCTCCTCTGCATGTCCTCGCGCTCACTGCCGTCTTTCGGTGTTTCGGCATAAACAGGATGATGACCCACGACTACCACCCAATCCTCCTTTGCCACATTCAGCACCGAATCGACCCATTCCAGTTGCCCGTCCGCATCCTGCCGGCAGGCGTCCGGATAACCTTCATCGTCATTGCGGTATTTGCCAATCAGCGGAGTGGTGTCAATCATGACAAACCTGATTGATGTTCCTTTCCCTGAATACACTTTGGTATAATATCTGCCAGGCATCGTCCATCGCCGGCTTACGTTCGTATAGTCAAGGACTGCCTGAGTGTTTCCCCTGTACTCATGGTTGCCAAGCACCGGAAACCAATCGACCATCAGTTCCGGATGGCTGTAGATGAGTTCGTAATTGGTCATCCACAGCGGGTCCGCCACACTGCGTACTCCTTCAAAATGATGCACATCGCCGGCAGCGAACACACATTCCGGTCCGATTTCCTCTGCCATTTCGCCCATCAATTCGGCAATTGGCTTCTGGTCCTAGTAGCCGTTGCGCCCCAAATCGTTGACCATGTAGAAGTTGAGTCCTCGCTTCAGCCCTTTCCATGTTTCAGGAGTCCGGGCGTTCACTGCCAAGGCAATGACAGCTGTCAATGCCAACAGAATGATTCTTTTCATATTCATATAATGCTTAATAAATTAAATCCATACTCATTAAAAACTCACTTTTATGCCTGCATTCACCTTTATGCCATAGTATTCCGCCTGCATCGTGCGGTCCTTTGTTCCCTGATAGTAGCGCAAAGGCCGGTTCAGGAGATTGTTTGCCTCCGCATAGAAAGTCGTCTTCACCTTCTTTCCGAACGTATATCCGGCATTGATGTCCATGTAGTTCACTGCGTCATAGTATCTGTCATAGAAGGCATCTGCTCCCATTTCATCGATGAAAGCGGACGCAAAGTTATAGCTCAGACGCACATTCAGACCTCCTTTTTCAAAATAAAGTGAAGCGTTTGCCGTATGTTTGGGCGACCCCGGAAGGCTCAGGCCGCCAACATAGTCCTTGTCGGCAAACACACCCACTTGGTATTTCGCGTCAGGCATGAACTTTTCCGTGCTTTTGTCCACAGCGTTCTTCAGACTGTTTGCCATGAAACCCTCTTCGTCCGTCGGCGTATATTCATAGAAATCAACATCTTTCTCCTTCGTCTTGCGTACAACCTTCGCACCAAACTTCAGTTTTGCGCCATTGTTCATAGAGGCCTTGAAGTTGGCAGAGAATTTCAAATCCTCTTCCTTGATGCTCTCCTGCTGCTCCGTAAGTTCCTTCAGACTGAACTCATCGCCCAACAGCATGGTGGAACCTAGTTTTGGAACGGCATACGGACGGCGCTCATCGCTCAGGTCGATGTCAAACTTCTGCTTCTTCAACTGAAAGTCAAGATAACGCTCATTGGGACGCTCCTCGGTTGCCTTGGCATAACTTGCTGTCCAGTCCATACCTACAGCTCCCCACAAATGCTCGCCTCCCAATGCGAAATCCATGGTGCGCTGACGCTCCAGACGTGCACTGCGGTTGTCCGGAGTGCCGGCTTTCGTCTGTATGCGCACAGTCCCCTTTCCGTCCTCGGCATGGAAATAACCTTGCAGATACGGACAATGGTATAAAGAAATGATATTGCCCGACAAACAAAAAAAATCTTATAAAAGACTGAAAATTGCAATCTTATGGCAAGGAGGAAAATACAATATACAAAAAGCGCAACAACTTTTCAACAACAAATAGAGTTGCTGAAGAACAGAGGTGTAATTATTTCCGATGCTGAAAAGGCTAAAGAGTACTTGTCTGACATAGGATATTATCGTTTAGGATTCTACCTTTTCACATTTGAATCGACCTATCCGGAAACCGGGAATCGTAGAATTCATAACGTCATACCAAACACAAGGATAGAAGATGCGGTTGCATATTACTATTATAACATGGATGAGGCTCAGGCACCCACAGGCACTATAAAAAAGATTAAGCTCCGGCTGCGTGCAGTCGGAGCTGTTTGTATTAGAATTTATCCTATTCTGCGTAAAAGCAGGCACTTTGTCTCCACCATAATCCGCAAACTATGTCAAGAGAAATACGCGGCGAGGGGATTTTTTCCTTTTTTATTATGTAATGACAGAGATTTTTTGTAATTTTGCACCAAATATTCATTTACATGCAACAGAAGCAAGCAACATTGGAACTTGGTACGAAGCCTGTCGGCAAACTGCTCATGCAGTATGCCGTGCCTGCCATTGTGGCTATGGTGGCAAGCTCTCTGTACAACATGGTTGACTCCATATTCATCGGTCGTGGTGTTGGTCCGATGGCTATTGCGGGACTTGCCATAACATTCCCTTTCATGAACCTCTCCGGCGCTTTCGGCGCGGCGATAGGCATTGGCTCATCGACACTCATCAGTGTGTTCCTTGGTCAGAAGAATTATGACGGGGCAAAGAATATCCTCGGAAACAATGTCACGCTGAACTGCATCACCGGCATAACTTTCGCCATTGTCTGTCTTGCGTTCCTTTCCCCGATACTGAGGTTCTTCGGAGCATCGGACCAGACACTGCCTTATGCCCGTGAGTACATGGAGGTGCTGCTGGTTGGCAACATCGTCACACATCTTTATTTCGGCATGAATGCCGTGCTGCGTGCCGCATCAAAGCCGAAGATGGCGATGTATGCCACGATTTTCACCGTGGTTCTTAACACAATCCTTGACCCGCTGTTCATCTACACTTTCGGAATGGGCATCCGCGGAGCGGCACTGGCAACTATCCTTGCGCAGTTCTGTGCACTCTGCTGGCAGTTCAAGTTGCTCTCCAACAAGGACGAACTGCTGCATCTCCACCGTGGAATCTACCGTCTGAAAGGCGAACTTGTAAGGCGCATCATTGGAATCGGTGTTTCTCCGTTCCTTATGAATGCTTGTGCGTGCCTTGTAATCATATTCATCAACAACGCCCTTGTGGCGTATGGCGGTGACATGGCTGTCGGTGCTTATGGCATCGGCAACAGAATCTCGTTCATGTTCGTGATGATTTGCATCGGCATAAACCAAGGAATGCAGCCTATCGTCGGCTACAATTTCGGTGCGAAACAGTATGGGCGCATGTTGAAGACTCTCAACTATGCCATAGCAAGTGCTACTGTCGTGATGGTTGTCGGCTGGAGCATCTGCGAGTTCTTCCCTCAGACTATTATACGCCTGTTCACCACCGACCACGACCTCATAGAAGCGGCGGCACGCGGACTGCGCATAAACATGCTCCTGTTCCCGATTATCGGCTACCAGATTGTTGTGACAAACTTCTTCCTGTCTATAGGTAAGGCGAAAATAAGCACCTTCTTGTCATTGTCACGGCAAATGCTGTTCCTCATACCATTGATCATCATTCTGCCGAAATTCTATGGCATTGACGGTGTATGGGCAGCACTCCCTTCAAGTGATGCGCTGGCAGCCCTTGTCGCCTTGGCGATGATGATTGTCTACATGCGGCGCTTCAAACGCATGGAGGCTGACCCGATGAACACTCCTGTCGCAGAGCTTCCGGAGAGCGAGCGCATAGAGAAGGAACTTTCGAAACATGTCAACCGCAATGCAGCAGAAGCTCCGAAGCAGGTTGCGCCGTGGTCTACGAACACACCGCGTTATTCGTCTATGGACAGTTGATGTTAAATAAAACTTAGACTAAACACTCCAAGATAATCTTAATATATATCCCCTAAAAACCAAGTACAATGAAATCTATCGTAATCACCGGCGGCGCCGGCTTCATCGGCTCCCATGTTGTCCGCCTCTTTGTCAACAAGTATCCGGATTACAAGATCATCAACCTTGACAAACTCACTTACGCCGGCAACCTCGCCAACCTCAAGGACATAGAGGACAAGCCAAACTACAAGTTCGTGAGGATGGACATCTGCGACTTTGACGCGTTCTACAAACTCATGCAGGACGAGCAGGTTGACGGCATCATCCACCTTGCCGCCGAGAGCCATGTCGACCGTTCGATAAAGGATCCGTTCACTTTCGCACGCACAAACGTCATGGGAACACTCTCGCTTCTCCAGGCTGCAAAGCTCTATTGGGAGTCCCTGCCGGAGAAATATGAGGGCAAGCGCTTCTACCATATCTCCACCGATGAGGTCTACGGAACACTTGAGATGACCAATCCGGAAGGCATCGAACCGCCGTTCACCACCACCGCGTCATCATCCGAGCACCACCTCGCCTACGGAAAGGATTTCTTCTACGAGACAACAAAATATAACCCGCACTCCCCATACTCGGCTTCCAAGGCAAGTTCCGACCACTTTGTCCGCGCATTCCATGACACTTACGGCATGCCTACGATAGTGACGAACTGCTCAAACAATTATGGTCCTTACCAGTTCCCTGAGAAGCTCATCCCTCTCTTCATCAACAACATCCGCCACCGCAAGCCGCTCCCTGTCTACGGCAAGGGCGAGAACGTGCGCGATTGGCTGTATGTTGAGGACCATGCACGTGCCATTGATGTGATTTTCCACAACGGGAAGGTTGCCGAGACATATAACATCGGAGGATTCAACGAATGGAAAAACATTGACATCATCAAGACTGTCATCAAGACTGTTGACCGCCTGCTCGGCAGACCGGAGGGAGCCGACCTCGACCTCATCACCTATGTCACCGACCGCCTCGGCCATGACGCACGCTATGCCATAGACTCCACAAAGCTCCAGAAGGAACTTGGCTGGGAGCCTTCACTGCAGTTCGAGGAAGGAATAGAGAAGACTGTGAAGTGGTATCTCGAGAATGAGGCTTGGATGGATAACATCACAAGTGGCGAATACGAGAAATATTACGAGTCAATGTACTCTAACCGCTAACCGTAACAAGGAGAAGAAGCGTGATTGTTTGCATCGCAGAGAAACCGTCCGTCGCCCGTGACATCGCCAAAGTAATAGGGGCAACACAGGCGAAGGACGGCTACATAGAAGGCAACGGCTACCAGGTGACATGGACTTTCGGTCATCTGTGCGAACTGAAAGAGCCGAACGACTACACCGACCGTTGGAAGGCGTGGTCTCTTTCGGCATTGCCGATGCTGCCGGCACGCTTCGGAATAAAGCTGATTCCTCAGCAGCATATTGAGAAACAGTTTGCTGTTGTGGAAAAGCTGATGAAGGCTGCCGACGGAATAATAAACTGTGGTGATGCCGGGCAGGAAGGAGAACTGATACAACGGTGGGTGATGCAGAAAGCCGGGGCTACATGTCCGGTGAAGCGTCTGTGGATTAGTTCACTGACGGAGGACGCTATTCGTGAGGGTTTCCAAAACCTTAAAGACCAGAGTGAATACCAATCGCTGTACTTTGCCGGGCTTTCACGTGCCATCGGCGACTGGCTCTTAGGCATGAACGCTACACGCTTGTACACCCTGAAATACGGGCAGAACCGACAGGTTCTCTCCATCGGACGCGTGCAGACACCAACCCTCGCCCTCATCGTCAACAGACAACGGGAGATAGAGAACTTTGTCCCTGAGCCTTATTGGGTGCTGTCCACCATTTTCCGTGGCACAACTTTCACCGCCACCAAAGGCAAATACCTTAAGAAAGAAGAGGGTGAGGCAGCCTTTTCCATAATAGAAGGCAGACCGTTCACAGTCACCAAGGTGGAGAAAAAGAAAGGAAAGGAGCAGTGTCCGCAGCTCTTTGACCTCACATCCCTGCAGGTGGAGTGCAACAAGAAATTCTCTTACTCGGCTGACATGACACTGCGAACGATACAGTCGCTCTATGAAGGAAAATTTACGACTTATCCGCGTGTCGACACACAGTATCTTTCCGATGACATCTACGCCAAATGCCCGCAGACGCTCAACGGTCTTTTTCAGACGAAATTTGCCGGACAGGCACCGTATGCCGACCTTGTGCGCCCGTTGGGAGGCAAGAAACTCTCGAAATCAAAGCGCGTGTTCGATTCCTCAAAGGTCACCGACCACCATGCAATCATCCCTACCGGAGTGCCTCCTCATGGGTTGAGTGATGCGGAAAGGAATGTCTTTGACCTTATTGCGCGACGATTCATCGCGGTCTTTTATCCGGACTGCATCATCAGTACAACCACCGTCAACGGTGAAGTACAGGGCGAGAAGGAGAAAGTTGAGTTTAAGGTAAGTGGCAAGGAAATCCTTGACCCGGGTTGGCGCGTTGTCTTCGCAAAGAACAACAAGACTGAAAATGACAGTGCAAACGCATCCGCTGACAACGGGAAAAAAGAGGAAGAGGAGCGCACACTGCCTAATTTTGAGAAAGGAGAAAGCGGACCTCACACGCCGACACTGACAGAAAAGCAGACAACTCCTCCAAAATACTATACAGAGGCTACACTCCTCCGTGCCATGGAGACGGCAGGAAAGTTTGTGGAGGATGAGACTCTGCGCGCCGCTCTGAAAGAGAATGGCATCGGACGACCATCGTCACGTGCCGGAATCATTGAGACTCTCTTCAAAAGGCACTACATACGGCGTGAGCGCAAAAACCTGCTTGCCACTCCGACGGGCATGGACCTCATAGACATAATACGCGAGGAACTGCTGAAATCATGTGAGCTGACCGGCATTTGGGAGAAGAAGCTGCGTGATATAGAGCATCATAAATATGACGCACAGCAGTTTATCTCGGAACTGAAACAACAGGTTTCCGAGATAGTCCTGCAGGTTCTGCGCGACAACAGCAACCGACGCATAACCGTAACAACAGAGGAAGAGTTGAAAAAGAAGAAGAAAAAGAAATAAAGGAACTATTCCTTGGCATCTTTCTCTGCATCATTGGAGTCACCGTCTTCAGCATAAAGGTCTTCACCTTCATGCAACTCTTTCCTGAAACTCTCCCAATCTTGGAAACCGACAAACAAGGCAAGTCGGTCAAGAGCATCCTTTGAAGGACGCTCATGGATGCGTTTCACAAGTTTGCTCTCCACCTCTGTAAGCAGGCACTTTATATCTTTCTTCATGACATTAATGATATTTATAGGCTGCAAAGATACTCTTTTTTTACGACATACAATATTTTACATATAAAAAAATGAAAGAATTACAGTTAAAGTACGGATGCAATCCGAACCAGAAACCTTCACGCATCTTCATGCAGGAGGGAGAGTTGCCTATCGAAGTGCTTAACGGCCGTCCGGGCTACATCAACTTCCTTGATGCCCTGAACTCATGGCAGCTTGTCAAAGAGTTGAAAGAGGCGACAGGACTGCCGGCTGCCGCAAGTTTCAAGCATGTCAGCCCTGCCGGCGCTGCTGTAGGACTTCCACTCTCCGACACACTCAAAAAGGTGTATTTCGTTGACGACATCAAAGTGCCTCTCACACCTATTGCCAGCGCATACGCTGCAGCACGAGGTGCCGACCGTATGTCAAGCTACGGTGATTTCATAGCGCTCTCTGACACTTGCGACGAGGCTACCGCACTGATTATCAAGCGCGAGGTATCTGACGGTGTCATCGCTCCTGACTATACTCCAGAAGCTCTTGCCATTCTTAAGGAGAAGCGCAAAGGGACTTACAATGTCATCAAGATAGACCCGGCATACAAGCCTGAGCCAATCGAGACAAAGCAGTGCTTCGGAATCACTTTCGAGCAGGGACGCAATGAGATAAACCTCGCTGATGACGCCCTCTTCGAGAACATCCCTACACAGACGAAGAACTTCACAGAGACTGCAAAACGTGACCTCATCATTGCTCTTATCACACTGAAATACACTCAGTCAAACTCTGTATGCTACGTGAAGGACGGACAGGCTATCGGCATCGGTGCCGGTCAGCAGTCACGTATCCACTGCACACGCCTCGCCGGAAACAAGGCAGACATTTGGTGGCTGCGCCAATGTCCGAAAGTCATGACCCTCCCATGGAAGGAAGGAATACGCCGTGCCGACCGCGACAATACCATCGATGTTTACATCTCGGACGACTACGAGGATGTACTCGCAGAGGGAACATGGCAGATGTTCTTCTCTGAAAAGCCGGAACCTCTGACACGTGAGGAGAAGAAGGCATGGATTGCAGAGAACAAAGGCGTGGCTCTTGGCTCAGATGCATTTTTCCCATTCGGAGACAACATCGAGCGTGCCCATAAGTCAGGCGTGGAATACATCGCACAAGCCGGTGGTTCTGTGCGTGACGATAATGTCATCGACACTTGCGACAAGTACGGCATAACGATGGCATTCACAGGCGTGCGCCTCTTCCACCATTAATTGATTATAGGTTGGGGGGTATTCTTAACAGCCCTTCAACCTACAACCCACAAACATCTATGGATGATTTTGACTTGATACTACAAAACGGCATCAGTTTCGGTCGTGGCGGTCAGCGCAATAATGCGGATGACGGCAAAGTGAAGACAAAGGCGAAGAAAAAAAAGTACATCACCGGTGCCCATGGGTCAGGCTCTGCCATGCAGAAAGCCAAATACAGACAGCAGCGTGCCAACCGCAAGCACAAGTGATAGGGATGCAAAACACAACGCTTACACACCATGTATACGAAAACGCGAAGGAAACTCCTGAATATCAACAGGTATTTCCTTCGCTTTTTTTATTGCTTTCGCGTCAAAGGTCTTTATGCCTCTCCGCCGTTGCCGTTGGAGAATGGAGCGATGGTACGCTGCACAGGCATTCCCGGCATCTGAATCTTGCCAAACTGAGCTTCGTAGCGCTTGATGTTCTCCTGCAAAGCGCCGAGGAGACGGACAGCATGTTCCGGAGCCATGATGACACGTGTGGCAACACTTGCCTTTGGCATCGCCGGCAGCATCGTCGCGAAATCAAGGATGAATTCCGAACTTGAATGAGTGATTACAGCGAAGTTTGAATAATTGCCGAGAGCAACGTCCGGCTGTATTTCCAACTGCATCTGTTGTTGCTGGTTATTGTTCTTTTCCATGGTATAATATTTAATAAACACTTATATGAATAACTCTTTTAACTTCTCTATGGACAATTTTGTAGCTTGGGCAATCGGTTCATTAGAGAGCCCCATCTGATGAAGAGCCTTTGCTGTTTCAAGCCGTCCTTGCTCAATACCCTCCTTCAGTCCCTCAGCACGTCCTTCCATTTTTGCAGTGTCAAGTATGTCGTTCTGCACCATTATGTTTTCAACATGCTTGTCATAGGCAGACTTTTCCTGCCTGCTCATGCTCAGATACTGTAGTTTCGTGCGAGCCTCACTAAGACCGGGAGCAGTGGTATCGTCCTTTATATTACCATTTTTCAGATAATCCATCCATTCCTCAAGTGGAGTTTTCGCAACATCGTTGAATTCATTCACGCGGATAATGAAATACTCGGGGAAAATTTCTTCGGGAGTCTTTATCTTTATCACATCCTCCTCCTTTGTCGTTATCTTCAGCTCATCATGCTTATGCACACCAACAAAGGACACCTTGCCGTGATAAAGATAGTCCGCACCATGACCAAGGTCAAAATACAAGATATTGATAGAGTACACTTTCCGCACCTTGTCGTATTTCTCCCCAAGGGAAATATGTTCGGTTATGGCCTTCGCTGAACCATACAGTATGCGTTCAAGGAAATACAATTCACGCGACTGTTGTATCTCTACTATAATAATCTCGTTCTTGCTGTTCAGAGCCTTGATGTCCACACGATTAAACTTATCATCTCGTGCATCCTGGTTGCTCTCGCTTTCAAGCAGCTCAATAATTTTCACCTCCTCATTCAGAAGAACTGTTACAAGTCCTTCTAACACGCCGAAATTAGCATTATCTCTAAGCATGCGCTTTGCAGCCCAGTCAAAACGGATGTATTTGTTGCAATCGTTCATAGATACATATTCTTTTTGCAAAGATAATCAATAAATCTGAAATCACCAAACATGTAACAAGATTTATACGCTCACAATGAACTTGTTCAAACTCAAGAAATTTACAGCTATAATGAATTTGACAATAATTGTATAATATAACATGGAGAAACTAAAGATGCAGAACCACGATGTCATTGGCTCAAATATAGACAAGATAGCCGGGCTGTTTCCGAACTGCGTAACGGAGCGGTTGGGCAAGGATGGTAAGCCTGAATTGACTATTGATTTTGAGAAACTGCAAGCGGAGCTGTCGAACGATATTCTTGCCGAGGGTGAGGAGCGCTATCAGTTCACTTGGCCTGATAAGCGTGCAGCAAACCGTTTGGCTAATACGCCTACCACTATGGACCTTGCGTCCTTGCCGTGAAGAGAGTGTGGATTTTGACAATACACAGAATCTTTACATTGAAGGTGACAATCTTGATGTACTCAAAGTGTTGCGTGAGACTTATCTCGGCAAGGTGAAGATGATTTATATAGACCCGCCTTATAATACGGGTAATGACTTTGTATATAATGATAATTTTGCACAAGGTAAATCAGACTTTGAGCAAAACAGCGGTCTGTTTGATGAAGATGGCAACCAAACTATAGATCCGATGCAACGCAATGCAGAAAGTAACGGTCGCTTTCATACGGACTGGCTGAATATGATTTATCCACGGTTGAAAGTGGCTCGCGACCTGCTTTCTCCAGATGGTTCTATATATATTTCTATGGATGACCATGAGATTATGAATCTTAAAAAAATATGTGCTGAAATATTTGGGGAACAGAACTTTATTGCTTGTATTGTATGGCAGAAGAAGTATGCAGCCACAAATGATTCAAAAGGATATTCAACAACACATGATTATATTTTAATTTATGCAAAAAATATAGAACATTTCGAACGAAACCTTTTACCTAGAACTGATGAACAAAACGCACCGTATAAATATGATGATGGTGATGGGAAAGGATTCTGGAGAAGTGACAATATTCTTGTAAAATCATTCTCTCCATCTGGTGTATACCCCATTATAAATCCTAATACAGGATTTGAATACCTACCACCAGAGGGCAGTTGTTGGAGAGCAAGTCAAGACACGATGAAGCGATGGCTTGCCGAAAATCGTATATACTTCGGTAAAGATGGTAAAGGTGCACCACAATTGAAACGCTATTTAAATGAAGTTCAACAAGGAAGAGTTCCTTTGACATGGTGGCCTTTTGAAGAAGTAGGACACAATGATGCAGCAAACAAAGAAGTTTGTGCCCTATTTGGTAGAAAAACTCCTTTTGATACTCCCAAACCAACATCCCTTATAAGTCAGATGCTGAGAATTTCGTCTCACACAGACTCGATTATCCTATATTTCTTTAGTGGTTCTGCCACCACCGCCCACGCCATACTGCAGCTTAATGCGGAAGACGGAGGCTACCGCAAATTCATTATGGTGCAGCTGCCAGAATTAACAGATGAGAAGAGCGAAGCCTATAAAGCAGGCTACAAAAATATCTGTGAAATTGGCAAAGAACGCATCCGCCGTGCTGGAAAGAAAATAAAGGAAGAGAATGCCGGCAAAGAAGGTATCGAAAAACTCGATACCGGTTTCCGTGTGCTGAAGCTTGACAGCAGCAACATGGAGGATGTCTACTACACTCCGCAAGAGTTCAGCATACAAGATATGTTTGCAGATAACATCAAATCCGATCGCACCAGCGAAGACCTACTTTTCCAAGTGATGCTCAACCTTGGCATTGAACTCTCGGCAAACATTGAGACACGGCAGATAGCAGGCAAGCATGTGCATTTTGTAGACGACAACTATCTGATAGCCTGCTTCGACACAGATGTGAACGAAAGCACCATTACTGAAATTGCCAGGTTGAAGCCTGTCTATTTTGTGATGCGCGACGCCTCGGCAGCCAATGATAATGTGATAGACAACTTTGAACAAATATTCCGCCATTATTCACCCGGCACAACGTGCAGAATACTATAAGCCATGAAGCAAAATAAAATGACAGTTATAACACATCCATTTCCTAACTTTTAAGATTTTGCAGATACGTCTGCAAAATCTCAGATAACACATCCAGAAGTGCCCTTAGGATACCTTCAGGTGTAAAAAAACGGTAATAATATGGATAAAATAGATACATTATACGCCAAATGGCAAAGCCTTCAACCATTGACTGAGCGGAAACGATATCACATTTCGCAGTTCAAGCAGTCCGCTGATACTAAAGGCAATCAACGGAAATCCAAACATTACCATCGAACAGATAGCGGATGCCGCCGGCATTATTCCCCGTGCAGTAAAAAAGCAACTGCAGCAAATGACAAAAAAGGTTATATACAGAGACGCGACAAGGACGGAAGCTGGCATGTGTTTGCCACGCAATCAATATAATGAAACAATGAAATTCAAGTTTAAGATACAACAATATCAGACTGATGCTGTAGAAAACACCGTGGCAGTCTTTACCGGGCAGCCCTCGCACACGATGACAGAGTTCCGCATAGACCGTGGAGTGCAGGCACAACCGGCGTTTGAGTTTGACGATGAAACGGGATACAGGAACCACCACGTGGAACTGGATGCAAAAACATTGTTGCAGAACATCAACAGCATCCAGAACCTCTACGACATCACTCCCTCCACCTCCCTCTCAAAAGGCATCGGAGCAGTGAACCTCGACATTGAGATGGAGACAGGAACGGGCAAGACATATGTCTATATCAAGACCATGTTCGAGCTGAACAAGCAATCTGTCTGGAGCAAGTTCATCATTGTTGTGCCGAGCATCGCCATTCGCGAAGGTGTGGCAAAAAGTTTCTCGATGCTTGAAGAGCATTTTATGGAACACTATGGCAAGAAGGCGCGTTGGTTCATCTACAACAGCGGCAACCTGCAACAGCTTGACAGTTTCTCATCGGATTCCGGGTTGAGCGTGATGATTATCAACACACAGGCTTTTGCCGCTTCCATGAAAGAGGGCGGCAGAAGCAAGGAGAGCCGCATCATTTACTCCAAACGTGATGAGTTTGGCAGCCGTCGCCCGATAGATGTGATTGCAACCAACCGTCCCATCATTATCATGGACGAACCTCAGAAAATGGAGGGCGATGCCACACAAGCCGGTATCAAGCGCTTCAATCCGTTGTTTGTGCTGAACTATTCCGCCACACACAAGACAAAGCATAATACGATTTATGCACTTGATGCCTTGGATGCTTATCGGCAGAAACTGGTAAAGCGCATCCATGTGAAAGGCTTTGAGGTGAAGAATCTTCGTGGAACAAGCGGATATCTCTATCTCGACAATATTGTGCTGTCGCCCAAGCGTCCACCTGAAGCTCGCATCGAACTGGAGACAAGGAACGTCTCCGGCAACATTATCAGGAAGATAAAGGCATTTGCCGTGGGCGACAACCTGTGCGAAGAGTCCGGACTGGCAGAGTATGACAATTTTGTTGTATCGGAAATCAACGTAAACGGATATGTGACATTCCTCAACGGTGTAACAATCCGTCGTGGTGAAGTGATTGGCGATTCCAATGAGCTTAACATGCAGCGGGTGCAAATCCGTGAAACCATCATGTCGCACTTCGAAAAGGAACGCCAGCTTTTCAAACGTGGCGTCAAATGCCTGTCGCTTTTCTTCATTGACGAAGTGGCAAAGTATAAGAGCTATGACGAAAACGGCGAGGAAGTGAAAGGTGTGTTCCAGAAGATATTCGAAGAGGAATACGCACGGTTGGTTAACGACGAGCTCCACATCTGGGATGAAGACTATAACGATTATCTCCGGCGTTCCACGCCGCAGGAGGTGCATCGCGGTTATTTCTCCATTTACAAGAAGACCAACAGGGCTATTGACGGCAAAGTGGAGAAGAAATCTGGACTGTCCAACGACATTTCTGCATACGACCTTATTCTGAAGAACAAGGAACGCTTACTGAGTTTTGAGGAGCCTACACGCTTCATCTTCTCACACTCGGCATTGCGCGAGGGGTGGGACAATCCTAATGTTTTCCAGATCTGTACACTCCGGCACAGCAACTCCACTACCGCCAAGCGGCAGGAGGTGGGACGAGGACTTCGTATCTGCGTGGACAAGAACGGAGTGCGCATGGACAGAGAATTGCTTGGTGAAGATGTGCATGAAGTGAACAAACTGACCGTTATTGCCAATGAAAGCTATGCTGATTTCACTACAGCACTGCAACGTGAGACACTGGAAGTGCTTCGCGAACGTACCGCCAAGGCGACGATTGCCTATTTCGAGGGGCGGCAAATCAAGATTGGAGAAGAGATACACACCATCAGTGAGACGGAAGCAAGCCGCATCATCATTTATCTGGAAGACAATGGATATATCGATGAGGACAAGCATATCACACCCGATTACCGTGAGGCGATTGCCAATGCTTGTGTAGCTCCGTTGCCACCAAAACAGCAACCGATATCCGAGGGTGTGACACGTTTGATAAATTCAATCTTTGACCCGAAAGCGTTGGAAGATATGGTAGTGGAAGAGAAGCCAACCACACCGGACAACAAGCTCAACGATAATTTCAACAAAGCAGAGTTCCAAGCCTTGTGGAATGAAATCAACCACCAATATGTCTACACAGTAAACTATGACAGCAACGAGCTGATAGACAAAGCTATCTTGCATATCAATGCGGAGCTGGAGGTAAAGCAGCTTCGTTATGTAATGGTAGAAGGCACACAGGATGAGGATAAAGTGACAGATTTCGGCAATACCCATTCACAGTCCAAGCGACTTACGGATGTCTGCACGTCCACTGTCCGCTATGACCTTGTGGGTGATATAGCCAAGGGGGCTAACCTCACCCGCCGCACGGTTGTAAAGATACTAAAGGGTATCAAGGAAAACAAACTCTATCTTTTCAAGAACAACCCTGAAGAGTTTATCCGCAAGGTGGCGAGCATCATCAAAGAGCAGAAATCCACAATGATTGTTGAAGCTATCCGATACAACATGACAGAAGGGAAGTACGACAGCAACATATTCACTGTAAAGAGCAAAACTGATTTTGACCGTGCCTACGAAGCCAAGAAGCACATCACCGATTATGTGTTCAGCGACAGCAAAGGTGAACGCCAATTTGCACATGACCTTGATGAGGCTAATGAGGTGGTGGTGTATGCCAAGCTGCCTCGCACTTTCCAAATTCCTACTCCGGTAGGCAACTATGCTCCCGATTGGGCAATCGCAATGAAGAAAGACGGTGTCAAGCACATCTTCTTTATCGCCGAAACCAAAGGCTCCATGTCATCTATGGACTTGAATGCCATCGAAAAGGCAAAAATATGTTGTGCGGAGAAATTATTCAACTCCATTTCAACAGCAAATGTGAAATACCATAAGGTAGCAAGTTATCACAACCTGATAGATGAAATAAATAAGGTAAGCTGAGAATAATATATAGCGTTCACTTTCAATAAGTGGACGCTATATATTTGCTATCTGGTTAAAATCTTGCACTACAACAGATTTGATACATTAACAACATCCGTTTCCGACCGGATGCAGACAGGTTTTGCCGTGACAGGATGCACAAACTCCATGCGCTGCGCATTAAGGAGAAGCCTCTGGGAATGACGACCGTACAGTTCGTCACCCACAATCGGCACGCCAAGTCCTTCGGAATAAGCGCAGTGGATGCGGAGCTGATGCGTGCGACCTGTATGCGGAAACAGCTCCACAACCGTACGACCGTTGCGCGCATGTAATATATTATAATGTGTAATGGCAGGTTTTCCGTCCTTGAAATCCACACGCTGACGAGGGCGGTTGGTGTAATCCGGAGATAAGGGCAGAGAGATTTTCCCTGACGAAGGGCGGTCACTTACGCCGTCAAGGACAGCCATGTACATCTTCCGGATCTCACGCCTTGCAAACATTCCCTGTACCGTGCGCTGCATCTCCTCCGTCTTTGCAAACAACAGTATGCCGGAAGTCTGCATGTCAAGCCTGTGGCACGCATAGACTGTGGCGGACGCCTTTGAGAGAATCTCCTGAGCGGAAAGTCTCTGCCCCTTACCCGGCACGGAGAGCATGCCTGCCGGTTTGTCGACGGCAATGAGCCACTCATCCTCATAAACCACGGAGAGTTCTGTCCTTTCCTCCGGCTGATGCAGCGGATTCGGCTCAACCTCAAGCCCTTGGAGCATAAACTCAAGCACAGGCGCACACTTTCCTTGGCAGGCAGGGTAGAACTCCAGATGATGCCGTATCTCACCAATGGGTGACTTTCCCCACCAAAATTCCGCAATAGCCAACGGCTTGTAGCCATGCAGGAAGGCATGCTGCAGGAGCTTCGGTGCACAGCATTCGCCTGTCCCTGACGGCGGAACGCGGGCGGGAGTCCCGGAGAATATCTCCATAAGGTTCTTAGTCTCGCCTCTTCCGTTCAGCATCACAAACCTCTCAAACAACCAACGTTGCAGAGAATCAGAGAGTTGCTTGCGTAGCACACGCAGCTTTGTAAGTTTCAGGTCATAGGCTGCAACCGCCTCTTCAAAAGATTTCAGCGAGTCTTTAACCGCAACCTTCAAACGCCGAAACTTAGCTTTCTGAAACTGGCTCTCGCGTATCAGCGACTCCTCATCCTCTCCTGAAGCACGGCGCGCCACACGAGAGGCTTTCTGTTCCGCCATAAAGGTGCGGTACTCCTCTATGCGACGCTCTCCTTCCTCCTTTGCCTTGACAAGGGAAGCACAATTAAGAGTATGCCGTGGCGAGCGTTCAAGTTCCTTTATCTCACCGGTCAATGATGTTATCTCTGCTTCATGGACAGCAAAATATCCGTCCGGCTGCAAATAATCAAAGACAGCCGGCACCCATCCCTGCCAGTCCGCCCTGCCACCTATCTGACCGGAATAGGCACGCAGATAGCCTATGCTGCCATTGCCGTCACTGACTACAAGCACACCAAACATCTTTCCCTCCGCCACCTCGTCCGTCCATTCCCTCATAACTGCAATCTCCTCCTGCACAGCCTCGGCAGCCTGCAGGCACAAAGCATGTGGACGATAATAGAACGGACAGTTCAGACGCTCCGGAAGAGTATGAACAGATGACAACGGATAGAAGCATGGATCCATAAATCTTTATTTTATTGTTTAACACAAATCGGTTGTTAGATTTCAGAATGTAATGCAAAGATAATGCAAACCGAGGGCAGACAGAACTTGTTCATGTATGCCGAGGTGCAGCTTATCTTATGCAAAGGTACAAAATATTCATCATTATTACTACAAATCACATGATTATCATACCGTTACGTAGATTTAAATCAAAAATACAATAATTAGCTTTCTTTTTTGAGTGTAAAAACTTGCAACAAACAAATAATGTCCTTATCTTTGCATCGTGTTTTTCATAGTATTAGATTTAAGGTTAACAAAGATTGGGACAGAGCGCTGTCCCTTTTTCTTTTTTAAATACATGAACAACTCCTGAATTCGCAATAACTTTTCCGGAAATTTGTTTGACGTTCACAGATATTTTATGTAAATTTGCAGAGATTTCCCGGCATTTACGGCTACCGCAATATCATTCTGCTGCCATGCAGACATTGCCATAACAACCTTTGCCGGGCAGCATCGGCAACAAAAAGAAACAGAAAACACATTGGAGCATCTTTCACTATACGAACTGAACAGCCTTGTGCAACAGACCATCGAGGAATCGATGGCGATGCAGTATTGGGTGGAGGCGGAACTCGCCGAAGCCAATGAGCGGCGCAGGCACTTGTTCCTTGACCTTGTGCAGAAGGACGAGCGTGGCAACACTCCCGTCGCACGTGCATCGGCAAAGTGCTGGGCATCAGCATGGACGCCCCTGAAAGCACATTTCGAGAGAATCGCCGGACAACACCTTTCGGCAGGGATGAAGCTCCTGCTCAAGGTTTATCCGCAGTTCCACCCTGCCTATGGGTTCTCATGGATAGTTACGGACATCGACCCGACATTCACCCTCGGCGACATGGCACGCCGCCGTCAGGAGATTGTGCGCATACTGAAAGAAGAGGGAATCTTCAACCTCCAGAAAGAATTGTCCCTGCCTATGCTGTGCCGGCGCATAGCAGTGATTTCCAGTGAGACAGCAGCCGGCTACGGGGATTTCTGCAACCAACTGTCGGAGAACGACTACGGATTCCAGTTCATGACACGGCTCTTCCCTGCAACAATGCAGGGCGAGAACGTGGAAAAGTCTGTCATCGCTGCCCTTGACAGGATTTATGCCGTGCAAGAAGAGTTCGACTGCGTGGTGATAATCCGCGGTGGCGGCGCGACAAGCGACATGTCGGGTTTCGACACTCTCGCCCTTGCGGAGAACGTGGCAAACTTCCCACTGCCGATAATCACAGGCATCGGACACGACCGCGACGAGTGTGTGCTGGACATGGTCTCGCATATCCGTGTGAAGACTCCGACAGCGGCGGCGGCATTCCTCATCGACAACATGGCAGCAGTATACGACAAGCTCGCCAATCTTGCCGACCGACTGGCACAAGCCGTAAGGCATCGGCTGGAGATTGAGCGCATGCGACTTGCCTCGCTGACAGCACAAATACCACTCATGGCACGCCAAGGCATACGGCAACGCACCCACACAATAGAGCTGCTCGCCCACCGCGCCGCCGCACTTGACCCTAAATTAGTGCTTGCACGAGGCTACTCAATGACACTTTGCAATGGCAGGATTGTCACAAACGCCGCCAATCTTGCCGAAGGGGACATTATCGAAACACAGTTTGCAAAAGGAAAAACAACATCAAAGGTATGGAAAAAGCAATGAAATACGAGAATGCCGTCACAGAACTCGAACAGATTGTGGCACAGCTGGAGTCAGGGGATATGGACCTCGATGCCATCACCACAAAACTGAAACGGGCACGGGCACTTGTCAAATTCTGCAACGAAAGCCTGACAAAGGCAGACAACGAGATTCAGAAAATATTAGACGGGGAGGAGTGATTTTATCACAATTTGCTTGCATATATGCCGAATTTAATGTAATTTTGCAAGACAATAGGACTAAACTCTTATAAATTGAAACGCAAACATTAAAAAGACTGTAACGATGGAGACAAAGGAGTTCGACTGGTCAAACCTTGGATTCGGCTATCACAAGACAAACTACAATGTCCGCTGCTACTACCGCGACGGCAAATGGGGCGAAATGGAAATCTGCTCCGAAGAAAACATCAATATGCACATGGCTGCCACCTGCCTGCACTACGGACAGGAGGCTTTCGAAGGACTGAAGGCTTACCGCTGCCCGGACGGCAAGGTGCGAGTGTTCCGCACTGACGAAAACGCCGCACGCCTGCAATCTACTTGCCGCGGCATACTCATGCCTGAGGTGAGCACGGAGATGTTCAACAACATGGTGGACATGGTCGTAAAGCTCAATCAGGAGTTCATCCCGACCTACGAGAGCGGTGCGACACTGTACATCCGTCCGCTCCTCATCGGCATGTCGGCACAAGTCGGCGTGCACCCTGCCACGGAATATCTCTTCCTGATGTTCGTCACACCTGTCGGTCCGTACTTCAAGGGCGGGTTCTTCGCCAACCCTTATGTCATCATCCGCGACTTTGACCGCTCTGCACCGTTGGGCACTGGTATATACAAGGTGGGCGGAAACTATGCCGCCTCACTCCTTGCAAACAAGAAAGCGCATGACCTCGGATATGCGTGCGAATTCTATCTTGACGCAAAGGAAAAGAAATACATCGACGAGGCCGGAGCAGCAAACTTCTTCGGCATAAAGAACAACACATACGTCACACCGAAATCAACATCCATTCTGCCGTCAATCACAAACAAGTCGCTCATGCAGCTTGCCGAAGACTTCGGAATGAAGGTGGAGAGAAGGCAGATTCCGGAAGAGGAACTGGCGACCTTCGAGGAGGCCGGCGCTTGCGGAACGGCTGCCGTAATCTCACCTATCTCACGCATTGATGATGTGGAGACCGGCAAAAGCTACCAGTTTGGCGACAAGCCGGGACCTTGGTCGGAGAAACTGTACACAAAGCTCCGCAACATACAGTATGGCATTGAGCCTGACACGCACAACTGGACGCGCGTCGTAATCGGCTGATAACGACAGGCTGACGGCAGAGTATTACACAAGAAACATATTAACACTTAAAATCTAAACATTATGTTACAAAACAGCAAAATCCGCAAGAAGGCTTTGGAATCCCTTGACGGCAATTGGGGCAACGCAGCCCTGATGGTAGTGATTTATCTCGCATCAAGCATTGTAATAACAACACTTGGAGATGCTCTGCTTCCGACAAAAGAAGTGACTTCCGGCGACATTCCTGTGACCGTAGCTCCTTACAGCCCATTCCTCAACCTGCTTCTTCTGCCTATGGGTTTCGCCCTGACAGTGATGTTCCTTGATTTAGTGCGCGGAGGAAAACTTCTTGCCGGCAACCTCTTCAAATATTACAAAAAGCAGAACGTGTGGGCGGTCACAATCCTGTCAGGCATCTATATTATCCTTTGGATGTTCCTCCTCATAATCCCCGGAATAATAAAGGCTTATTCCTATTCCATGGCACCTTACATCGTCAAGGACAATCCGGAGATTGGCGCAGACGCAGCAATCCGCGAGAGCATGAAGATGATGAAAGGCTACAAGATGAAACTCTTCCTCCTTGACCTTTCATTCATCGGCTGGGCTATCCTTGCATTGCTGACCCTCGGTCTCGGACTCATCCTCCTTGAGCCTTATATGTACTCAGCACGCGCCGTGTTCTACGAAGAGTTGAAGGCTGAGCGCGGAATGGTTGACAATAAATATGAAGAAGTTATATAAACAACTCTCAAAAACATAAATGGGAAAAGGGAAATTAGCAAAATTCGCTGACATGGAACGCTATGAGAATGTGTTCCAATATCCATATTCTGTTGTCGACAATGTGCCTTTCGAGATGAAGGGGCATTGGCGAGAGCAGTTCTTTAAGAACGATAACCCGATAGTCCTTGAGCTTGGCTGCGGCAAGGGCGAATACACAGTGGAACTTGCACGCCTTTATCCGGACTGCAACTTCATCGGTGTGGACATCAAGGGCGCAAGGATGTGGACAGGCGCGACACAGGCTTTGAAAGACGGACTGAAGAATGTGGCGTTCCTGCGCACGAGCATCGAGATTATCGACCGCTTCTTTGCAGAGGACGAGGTGCAGGAAATCTGGCTGACATTCTCCGACCCACAGATGAAAAACCCACGCAAACGCCTGACTTCCACATACTTCATGGAGCGTTACCGCCGTTTCCTTGTCGACGGAGGCATAGTGCATCTGAAGACGGATTCTAATTTCCTCTTCACCTACACGTCATACATGGTGGACACAAACGCCCTGCCTCTGCTCTTCCGCACCACTGACCTCTATCATCATGAGGGGCTGGACGAGGAGACGCAGCGCATCCTCTCCATACAGACTTACTACGAGTCGATGTGGATAGCGCGCGGACTGAACATCAAATACCAGAAGTTCCGCCTGCCACGCACCGCAGAACTCACTGAGCCGGATGTGGAAATAGAACTTGACGACTACCGTTCCTACCACCGCGACAAGCGTTCTTCGCTGGAGAAAGCGAGATAGTGTTTATCACAAAAACATCCCATTCTGTATTTTTGAGGATATTTTATTAGAGTGTGATTATATAAATATAACAATAGCGAAAAGATGACAATCACATTTGTGTGCACAGGCAATGCCTCACGCTCCCCGTTTGCAGAGGCGGTAATGAAGAAACTTTTAGCAGAAAACAAACTGAGTGGTTTTGAAATCAATAGTGTGGGCACAAAAAACCTTCATAACGAACCTCGCAACCCGGAAATGGTTGCGGTTGCAAAGGAACTTGGTTATACGCTCAACGGAGTGACACGCCATATATCCGAGGAAGATATCTCCAAATCAGACCTTATTCTTATCATGAGTCCAAAGCATTATGACAAACTGACCGAGATTCTTCCGAAGGAGTGTTGGGGCAAGATAAAACTTTTCAATAAATATTGTTTTGAAGATGACACAGAAGTGCCTGATCCGTACTACCAACCTGACAAGGCTGCCTATAGACAAGCCGCCGATAAAATCATCGCCGGATGCATGTGCATGATTGACAGATTAAAAGCAAACCATAATTAACGTGAGTTCGACGAATTTGCAACTATCTGTTGAAACAGGAGAATGTTACCAAAGCACCGTGAGACGGTGACTCTTTGCTAACCCCGCATGTTCGGCTACGCCTCCATACGGGGCTGTCACTCGCAAGTGATTCTGAGGGTGTGTCAAAATGACCATTTTCAAAAATCCAACTTTCAATTTGTAAGTACAGCCTCTGCAATATAGAAAAGAAACAATTCTCAAACAATCGAACATTCAGCCTCTACCGCGTAGCGGTTTAAGAAAGTAGTACTAAACTTACAAATTGTAACCTTTGAAAACATCGGTTTGAGTTTTGACACACCCTCCTCACCGTGAAGAATCGCTGTTGGCATGTTTTTTTTTATACTGTGAGCTATCGTCTTACGGTGCTGTCGGAGAGCCTATATTTTTGGGGATTATACCAAACAGATTGTTTTGACATTTTTCTGCAAAACAAGCACTATCGCTTGCAAAATGACAGATATATCTATATTTTTTACAAACCAAAAACTTAACAAATATTAAAACAGCATTAACATAACGAAAGGTGACACTTGACTTGGCAAAAGATAACACTTTGCATGGTCAAGCGTCACCTTTCGTTTTGTCAAGCGTTACCTTTCACTTTGCCACTTGTTGCCCTTGATTATGCCGAGCGTGAAAAAAGTCTACACAAAAGGGGACACTCCGAAGATGGAGTGTCCCCTTTTATGTAGACTGCAATTATCCCGTTCCGGCAATTATTCCGTCAGAATCACTGTGGAACAGATTAGAAACCGGAACAGAAACAATACCTATTACTTTGTGTAGAGAGCAACGATAGCCTCGTAGAGCTCCTGCTTGCCGGAAGTCTGCTTAGGCTCACCGTTCTTCTTTCCGTACTCGTAAACCTGCTCCAGTGTGAGCTTGCCGTCCTCGAAGTCCTTGCCCATGCCGCTGTCGAAAGAAGCGTAGCGTGCCTTGACCATAGCTGGGATTTCAGAGTTCTCCATGATCTCCACAGCATTGAGCAGTGCGCGAGCGCATGCGTCCATACCTGAGATGTGTGCGATGAAGATGTCCTCGAGGTCAGTAGAGTTGCGGCGTGTCTTAGCATCGAAGTTTGTGCCGCCCGGAGCGATACCGCCATTGCGCACGATGTGCATCCAAGCCTGTGTCAGTTCAAAATTGTCGATAGGGAACTGGTCAGTGTCCCATCCGTTCTGAGCGTCACCGCGGTTAGCGTCGATAGAGCCCAGCATGCCCTCGTCGACAGCGCAAGCCAGCTCATGCTCGAATGTGTGGCCTGCGAGTGTTGCGTGGTTGACCTCGATGTTCACCTTGAAATCCTTCTCAAGACCGTGAGCCTTGAGGAAACCGATAACGGTCTCTGTGTCAACATCATACTGGTGCTTTGATGGCTCCATTGGCTTTGGCTCGATGAGGAAGTTGCCCTTGAAGCCCTTTGAGCGTGCATAGTCGCGTGCCATGCGGAGCATAGTAGCCATGTGCTCCTTCTCGCGCTTCTGGTCAGTGTTAAGGAGAGACATATAGCCCTCACGTCCGCCCCAGAACACGTAGTTCTCTGCACCGAGTTTGATGCCTGCATCGATAGCGTTCTTAATCTGAACGATAGCGCGAGCGACAACATCGAAGTCAGGGTTTGTGGACGCACCGTTCATGTAGCGTGCATGTCCGAACACGTTGGCTGTCGACCAAAGGAGCTTGATGCCTGTCTCGTCCATCTTCTCCTTTAGGTAGTCAGTGATTGCAGTGAGGTTTGCCTCATACTCCTCGATAGAGTTGCCCTCGCTCACGAGGTCAACATCGTGGAAGCAATAGTAAGGGAAGCCCAGCTTCTGCATAATCTCGAAGCCTGCGTCAGCCTTCTGCTTGGCAATCTCGACAGCGTCAGTGCCCTGGTTCCAAGGGAAGGACTTTGTTGTGCCGCCAAACTGGTCGCCGCCCTCAGCGCAGAGAGTGTGCCACCATGCCATAGCGAAGCGCATCCACTCCTTCATAGGCTTGCCTGCAACTACGCGCTCAGCGTCATAGTAATGGAACGCCATAGGGTTCTTTGACTCCGGACCCTCGTACTGAATCTTACCAATCTCTGGAAAATACTCTTTTGCCATTTTCTTTTTCGTTTTAGTTATTGTTGATGATTATATGTAATGTCTTCCTTCGTTGAAAGTAAGGCAAAGTTACGAAAAAAACGTGTAACAACCAAGCAAAAACGACGGCGAAACAGGTTTATGTAACATTTTGCCCCTATTTATGTAACATTTTACCCAATATCCGCCGCAACTATGCCGGCAGAGATGCCACGGCTATTTCCCATTATAGCGTGTCATGGTCTTCACTATCTGGTCGGAAGTGTCCTGTCTTGGGGTAATGAGAAGTATGTCACCATGCTCTGCAACGATGAAATCCTTCAGACCGTTTATGACGGCTTTCCTGCCCGAAGGCAGAATGACAAGGCATCCTTCCGTATCGGAAAGCACAGCTTCCGTGGCAAGAGTGACATTGGCAGCACTGTCTGTGGACACTGCCTCGTAGATGCCATGCCACGCTCCGATGTCCGCCCAACCGAAATGGCATTCGCGAAGGCAGATGTTCTTGCATTTCTCCAGCACTCCCGTCTCTATGGAAAGGTTAGGGCACATGGAGTAATAGTCGGCTATCCACGCCTCCTCCCTCAATGGGGTCGCCCCTTCCTGATTGCCGAAGAGTCGTGCCACTGAGGGCATCACCGTTGCAAGATGGTCACGTATCATCTTGGTTGAGATGACATACAGTCCCGTGTTCCACAGGAATTCGCCACTCTTCATGAACATCTCGGCAAACTCGCGTTCCGGCTTTTCCGTGAACGACTGCACAGTATGGAAATATCCATGCCTGCCCCGGTTGTCCTCAAGCGGTTCCCCTTTCTGAAGGTATCCATACCCCGGCTCCGGGCGTGTGGGGTGTATTCCCATAGTAAGCAGGCAATCATGGCGGCTGGCATATTCAAGACTCTCGAGGACATCGTCACGGAAAGCCTCATCGTCCTGTATCAGCTGGTCCGCCGGCGTGACTACAATGGTGGCGTCAATGTCCCTTGCGTTGATGCGATGTGTCGCCCACGCCACCACGGGGGCTGTATTGCGGCGTATAGGCTCGCAAAGGAGACGCTCGTCAGAGAGCTGCGGCAACTGCTCGCGTACAATGTCTTCATAATCTATATATGTAGAGACATATATGTTCTCCTCAGGAATTATCTTGCAGAAACGCTCGTATGTCTGCTGCAACAATGACTTGCCGGTGCCGAAAAGGTCAATGAACTGCTTAGGGCGTTCCTCACGGCTCACGGGCCACAAGCGACGTCCTTTGCCGCCGGCAAGAATCAAGCAATAGTAGTGGGCTGTCCTTTCCGACTTCTCCCACAATGTGTCTTTCTGGTTGTCCATGGGATTAAAAGGTGTTTCACGGCTGTGCTTTCTGCAAGCACGCAAGGCTTTCCTGCCATAGCCGCCTGAACTTAATACTCTATCCTGTCACTCTTCTCTCGCCACGCACGGAACGCTGCAAGTGCCTCATTGCGCATGACATTGATGCATGGGACTTTACGTTCCGCCATCGGGCGTCCTATCTCGTCATAAATGAATTGGTCACTGAAGTCTATGTCTGCGGCATCCGTGGCTGTGTTGCCATAATATATTGTGTTTATACCGCTCCAGTATATCGCACTGAGGCACATCGGACACGGCTCGCACGATGTGTAGATGATACAGTCGGAAAGCCTGAACGTCCCAAGTTTCCGGCACGCTTCCCTTATGGCTGACACTTCCGCGTGCGCCGTAGGGTCATTGTTGGCAGTGACCCTGTTGGCTCCGGTGGCTACAATCTCGCCATCCTTGACAACAACAGCACCGAAAGGTCCGCCGCCATTCCTGACATTCTCAACAGAGATGTCTATGGCAGTCTGCATAAAACGCTTGTCTTTATCAGTAATATTCATAGATTCTCAGGGTTAAGAGACAGCACTTCCGCCCTATCCGCCCTAATGTCCGACACATCAATGCCAACAACAAAGCATTTGCATAACAGGTGCCGCAGTCGTGCTTCTCATATTAATTCTACATGCAAAGATAATGCAAACCGAATGCAATAGAGCTTGCTCTTAATTGCTGAGGTATAGCTTATCTTCTGCAAAGATAAGATATTCCAAGGATAAATGGGAAGAAAATTGTTAAATAATTCTTAATTACGCACAACTTTTAACCTAAGGCTTCCTACTTTCAACTTTTATTAGTACCTTTGCATCACAGAAACAACTGTCCACCCAGATGGCGGAATAGGTAGACGCGTTGGTCTCAAACACCAATGCCGCAAGGCGTGCCGGTTCGATCCCGGTTCTGGGTACTACGAAACTAAGATATGGCGAGCAGCGTGATGCTCGCTTATTTTGACGGTAAAGATTGTGGGGAATTCTGGTGCAACAGCTTGCGTCAGGATTCTTATATTTTTGCTGTCTGCTTGAAAAACAATATTATTAACAGCTAATTTTAAATTCTAAAAGATATGGGATACATGTCAAAGGAAGGCTACGAGAATCTCGTGGCCGAACTCCAGCGTTTGGAGTCAATAGAGCGTCCGAAGGCCTCGGCGGCTATCGCAGAGGCTCGCGACAAGGGTGATTTGTCAGAGAATGCAGAGTACGATGCGGCAAAAGAGGCACAGGCGCATCTCGAAGATAGAATCAATCAGATGAAGATGACCATCGCAAACGCGAAAATCATCGACAAGAGCCGTCTCAGCACTGACGCCGTGCAGCTTCTGTCAAAGGTTGAGATGACAAATCTTGCCACAAACACAAAGATGACTTACACTATCGTAAGTGAGCAGGAGGCTGACCTCCGCGCAGGAAAAATCTCAATAGAGACTCCTATCGCACAGGGACTTCTCAACAAAAAGGTTGGCGATGAGGTGGAAATCAAGATTCCTCGCGGCATCCTGAAGCTGCGTATCGACAGCATCACTATCGAGTAAACATCCGTGTTTGCCACGCCGGGGAAGCTCTGCAAGCATATTTTCCGTGCATTTAGTGGGTATATATGCAAAGAACATGTGGGACTATGTCGTTAATCACGGCACAGTCCCACATTATTTTAATGTAAGCATCATACCGATTCCGTATTTACGCCAAATCACTTATTTGTCATAAATACGGAAGATTCTTTCCATCATCTTCCATTTCTGGTCACTTGTGTCCGTGGGATTGCACTGCTGGAACTGTGCCACGTAGGCTTCCCAGTCACTCTGTCCTGGGAGTTGCGCGAGCTTTGCCATTGCTGTGTCCCAATCGAAATCCTCCGGAGCGTCGACAATCATAACGACTTGTGTGCCGAGACGGTAGAGTTCCATCTCAAGGATTCCCACCTCGCGCATGCCGGCAAGCACCTCAGGACGGACATGCTGCTCGTCGTGTGCTTCACAATAACGGTGAATAAGTTCCTCGTTGTCTTTCAGTTCCATGGTCTGGACATATCGCTTTATGCGCTTCCCATGGTCTTTCTGGATATAACCTTGTGTCATGTTGGTAGAAAATTATGTTATTAGTTTATTGCCATATAAAAACAAAAAGTGCGGCATCACCCGTATGTAGATGACACCGCACTTTCCTTATCCTTATTCAAAGTTCTCACGAATCTTTCTTGCAATCTCCTCAAACTCTTCCTGTGAAAGGGAGAGTTTCGGATTGGAGAATATCATGTCCTTCTCCGACTGCATCGGAATGAGATGGATATGTGCATGAGGCACCTCCAGTCCGAGCACCGCCTGCCCAACCTTGATGCAAGGGAAAGCTTTCTTTATCGCCTTTGCCACACGTTTTGCGAACACTTGGAACTCTGCTATATCGTCATCCTCCATGTCAAAGATGTAGTCCACCTCACGGCGTGGAATGACGAGTGTGTGTCCCTTCTGCAAAGGATTGATGTCGAGGAAAGCATAGAACTTCTCGCTTTCCGCACACTTGTAGCTTGGAATCTCTCCACAAGCAATTTTAGAGAATATAGACATAGTTGTAGATGTTATATTGTGGGGGATGGGTTGTTGCAACATGTTGTACCATGTTCAAACATACTGCAACAACCTACAACCTTCTTTTCTTTATGCTACCTTGTTGAGCTTCTTGATGATAGAGAAGATGAACAGTGCGCTGATGAGGCAGATTCCTGCAAGAACGCCCCAGATTACAGGGAGAGAGAAGTTCCATCCCCACATAAGTCCAGGAATCATCACAAGCTGGTTGCCTATGGCTGTGGCTGCGAACCACAGACCCATCATGAGTCCTGCGTACTTAGGAGGAGCAACCTTGCTGACAAAGCTGATGCCGATTGGCGAGAGGAGAAGCTCTGCGAAAGTGAGCACAAGGTATGTGGATATGAGCAGGTTTGCACTCACACGCTCAGGAGAAGTGCCTGCCTCTATCGCTGCAGCCTGGTCCATCGGAGTAAGAAGTCCGGTAGTTCCGGCTATCATAAGGAAGAACGCAGAGGCTGCGACAAGCATGCCAAGTCCAATCTTCTGCGGACTTGTAGGCTCTTTGCCCTTACGGTTGAGCCATGAGAAGAGTGCTACGCTGACCGGTGTGAGCATCACAACATAGCATGGATTGAACTGCTGGAAGATAGGAGCCTTGACGTCAACAATGCCTTCGAGTGAGTTGTACTTGTAGGAAAGGAACGCTCCGGCAGCGACGATGATAGCCACACTGATGCCGCGTCCGTTCATTGTCTTGCTCTGGAAGATGCCGAAGAGACCGTAAACGATGAAGATACAAGCCACGAGGTTTGTCACATCAAATGCCATGCTCTGCAATCCTTCGGATGTTGTCTGTGTATAGTCTCGTGCGAAGAGTGTCAGAGTAGCACCGTTCTGGTGGAATGCCATCCAGAAGAAGATAACGACAGCGAAGACAAGACAAAGGCATACGATACGCTCACGTGTCTCGGAAGCGGAAAGCTCCGGCACGTTTGTCTGCACTTTCTCTGCACTGCCACTCTTTGATTTCTCACCTACAAGCACATGCTTATAGGTTGATTGTGAGAAATAATATATAAGTATGGAAACTATAAGGCTGACACAAGCCACTGCGAAAGCGAAATGGTAAGAGTCTGCCTCTGACACACCGAGACTGTTCTGTGCATAGTCCATAATCTTTATGGCAGCTGTAGGCGCGAACATAGCACCGATGTTGATTGCCATATAAAACAAGCTGAATCCGGAGTCGCGCTTGTCGGCATACTGCGGAGCATCATAAAGGCGGCCAACCATAACCTGGAGGTTGCCTTTGAACAGTCCTGTGCCAAGGCTGACAAGAACCAATGCCACCGCCATCACTGCCACAGCGAGGAAATCTCCTCCCAAAGGCACAGACAGAAGAAGGTAGCCGATGAACATGATGAAGATGCCTGTCGTCACCATCTTTCCGAATCCGAAGCGGTCAGCGGCAACACCTCCGATGACAGGGAGGAAATAAACCAGCATCAGGAATGTGGAGTGAATTGTCGTCGCAAGACCCGGCTCATAGTGGAAGTTGGCCTGCAGATAGAGAATGAATACCGCGAGCATCGTATAATAGCCGAAACGCTCACCGGTGTTGGCAAGGGCGAGAGCCCACAAGCCTTTAGGTTGTCCTTCAAACATAGATTTTTCTGTTTTTGTTGTCCCTGCGCCCTCCCTCCGTCATGATGCGGAGAGAGGCGCGAGACGGTTAGTTGTTTTTTATGAATTAGATTGTATGGATTTACTTTATATTAGGAAGCTCCAGTCCGTAGCCCCGCTTCTTGTCCACAGCCTTCAGATATATGGCGATGATGAGCGCAAGCACACCGAAGCCGGCGAAGACGATGAGAGGCACAGTGTAGTCGTATGGGATGAAATCGGCACCTGCCTCCTTTGCCGCAATGACGGCAGGATTGTCCTCGTTTGTTGACGTAAGGATGTTGCCGATGAGCTTCGGAACGAAGCAAAGACCGATGTTCTGCACCCAGAAGATAAGGCAGTAGGCACTGCCGAGAATCTTCTCGTCGACAATCTTCGGCACACTTGGCCACAGTGCGGCAGGCACAAGGGCGAATGAAATGCCGAGAAGAACGATGGTGGAGTAAGCTATCACCGCACTCTTTGTCTCAGGAAGGACAAAGGCAAACACAAGGTGGCAGCAGATAAGCAGTAGCGCACCGCACATGAGCATTGTCGCTCCCTTGCCCTTACGGTCAAGGAAATTGCCGAGGAACGGGGTGATTACCGCCGCACCGATAGGGAACCAACGGAAGATGTTGGAAGCCTCTTCGGCGGAAATGCCGTCAAGATTGCACTGCAACATGTTAGCACCGTAGCGCTGGAACGGGAAAATCGCACTGTAATAGAGTACGCAGAGCAATGCCACAATCCAGAAAGCCTCGGATGTAAGTATCTTGCCAAGGTCGCTGAACTTGAACTCTTCCTCCGGATCAGACTCTTCTGCAGTCACACCTGTCTGGCTGTCGAGTTTCTTGTCCATGAAGGTGAACACCGTGTAGGTTATCAGTCCGATGAGGAGAAGCACCGTACAGAATGCCACAGGGGCTACTACGGAGCCCATCTTGTCGGCTATAATCGGCGAGATAGAGAATATCGCAAACACACCGACACGTGCTATTGCCATCTCCAGACCCATGGCAAGAGCCATCTCCTTACCCTTGAACCACTTCGCAATGGCCTTTGAGACGGTCGTTCCCGCCATTTCACAGCCACAGCCGAAAATCATGAATCCGAAGCAAGCCATCTTCGCACTGGCAGGCATACTCACCCACCATGAGTTCAGCCAGTCGGCCATTGCCGTTGTCTGGAACCACTCTGTGATACCGATAAACTTAATCACCGCACCGATAAGCATCATGGATGCCGACAGCTCGCCTGTGAAACGGATGCCCGTCTTGTCGAGAATCACACCGGCGATGATAAGGAAACCGCAGACATTCACGATGTATTCCGACGCCGCATAAGTGCCGAACACATCAGGAGTCCATCCACGCTGGCTCTCCATAAGAGCCTGAATAGGAGACATCACGTCCACGAACATGTATCCGAAGAACATCATGGACGCAATGAGCACAAGTGCTGTCCAGCGCATTGCCGGAGAGTCATTGAGCTTTTTCTGTATTATTTCTGTCATTTTTGTATAAGTTTTTCCTTACATTGTGCAGAATCCATGCAAGCCGAAAGCAACTTTGGGTGAGCAAAATTGCATCCTTACACGTTATTCCGTGCAAAGATAATAAAAAATATTCAATTATTGACCATTCTTAACAAAAAAACTATACGTAGAAAGCATTATGTACATAAAAACAGAAGTTTTTCAGCCAAATGATTTGCATATTCCAATGAAAAAGAATAACTTTGCATCATCAATCCAATAACACCAAAAACAATATGAATGCAATAATGCACATGCCAATGGAAAGCCTTTGGACTGTAATCCAGTCGTTGTCCATCAAGAACAAGCGCTGGCTTTCAGACCGACTGATGGAAGACCTTTCCCAGTCCAAAGAGGCAGTAGAGACAACAAAAAAGGAAATGCTTGACAGAGTTGTCGCCGGCTTCACAGATATTAAAGAAGGACGGACACATCCATTAAACGAACTCTGGGAGCAGCTATGAATATAGAATTCAGGTACACAGACGAATTCCTACGAGAGGCAAAGATTCTTTCAAAACGCTATCATTCATTCAAAGATGATTTGAAGAAATTCTGCGCAGATTATGCAAACAACCCATCTTTAGGTGATGATTTGGGCAATGGCATCCGCAAAATAAGAATGGCAATAGCTTCAAAAGGCAAGGGGAAAAGCAATGGAGCAAGGGTTATCACGTTCACACTTTATATTGATACGCAAAACTCCACTGTTTATCTTGCCCTGATTTATGACAAAAGCAAACAGGCATCAGTATCAAAAAAGGATATTCTTGATGTACTCCGAAGCAATTTTCTGATTGATTAAAAGCAATATCAACTTACCGAACAGAAGAACCGCACTTATGGCTGTCGTTGAGAAACCATAAGTGCGATTCTTTATATTTAGATATTTCATCAAATATTTACACGCTTATTCTACGATATACCATCTACCGCATAGCATTTCTTTTCCCTGTTGAACTACTACAAACAGAATGTATCGTGGGGCGCATTCATGGAATGACTTTTTATTTCACAGTCACCACAATCGTCTGCAAGTCTTCGGCGCGTGAGCTGTTGCCGACCATCACGTTGTACTTGCCTGGTATGACGCGCATTGTGTTCGACTCTTTGTCCCAGCACTCAAAGGCTTCGCGCGGGAGTTCCATCTCGACTTCCGTCTTCTGCCCTGCCCCAACGTTGACGCGGCGGAAAGCCTTGAGCGTCTTGATAGGACCGTCTGTGTCAGCGATGCGTTTCACATAGACCTGCACAACCTCCTCGCCGTCACAGCTGCCGATGTTCTCCAAAGCAACAGACAGTTTGCCTTTCTTGTAGCGAGGCTTGCCGAACACAAAGTCGGTGTAGCTCATTCCGTAGCCGAAAGCCCACAGCGGTGTGCCTTGGAAGTAGCGGTATGTGCGCCCTGCCATAGTATAATCAAGGAAATCAGGGAGGTCGTTCACACTCTTATAGAATGTTATAGGGAGCTTTCCTGAAGGGTTGTAGTCGCCGAAGAGCACATCAGCGACAGCGTCACCTCCTCGTTCGCCCGGATACCATGCCTGAAGAATCGCCTCACAGTTCTCAGACTCGTCAGCGAGTGCTATCGCCGAACCTGAGCAGTTGATGTAGACAACGCGCTTGCCGGCGGCTTTCAACGCCTTGATGAGCTCGCGCTGAGCCTGCGGAAGCTGTATGTCCGTGCGGTCACCACCCTTGAATCCGTAAGCGTCGACCTTCATTTCCTCGCCCTCAAGGCGTGGAGAGATACCGCCGACAAAGACCACAACATCGGCATCGGCTGCCTGAGCAACCAGCTCATTGTTGGAAACAGTGTGCTTCTCATTGATATCAAACTCAAAATGTGCCATACCGCTGACCTGAATATAGTCAACCTGTATGTCGTATGCCCTGCCGGCAACGGCTTTCAGTTCCCTGCGAGTGGTCTGCATACCGTGAGCCGAGCGGAATCGGTTAGCCACGGTGTCACCGTTGATTATCAGGCGATAGCCGTCGTCAGCCTTAAGGTCGATGGTCACGGTGCAGTCCTTTTGCGGCTTGAACACAGTGGTGTAAGTAGCTGAAAAGTCCTCCAACTCCACGCCCGGCGCAAAGACAGTGTTGCCGCCGTTGTCAAGATGTATGGAATTTGTGTACACTGTGGCAGCAGCAGGAGCACCTTCCTGCTCTTTGTTGTTCCAGTAGAAAGCCTCAACACCCGGAACACCGGAGCGCGTGGTCAATTCGTTGAAATGGCTGATGGTCACAGCGTTGGCAACATGTCCCGCACCGTTGATGTACTTCACGGTGGCATTCTTGCCCACCTTAGCCTTTATTCCGTCAAGGATTGTCACGGTGTGGGTAGGATAACCGCTGTAGTTTCCCCACTGCATCACACTGTCGTTGGCATTCGGACCTATGACAGCGATGTTAAGGTTCTCTTTTGCAAGCGGAAGGATGTTGTTCTTGTTCTGCAACAAGACCATGGACTCCTGCGCCATCTTGTAGGCAAGATCGTTGTGAGCCTTGGAGCACAGACGCTCCTCAGGTATCTGCATCCATGGCACAAGGTGGTCAGGGTCCATCTCACCAAGGCGGAAACGTCCGACAAAGAGGCGTTTCAGGGAGACATCGAGGTCACTTTCCTTGAGTTCACCCTCCCTGACAGCCTGAGGGATAGCCTTGTAGACAGAGCCACATTCGTTGTCCGTTCCGGCAAGAATGGCCTTGGCAGTGGACTCCACTGGTGTCTTTGTGTACTCATGATGCCCCTTTGTATGGAAGTCGCGGATAGCTCCGCAGTCAGAGACAACTATGCCCTTGAAGCCCCATTCGCCACGGAGAATCTGCTGCAGATAGCGTGTCTGACCGCAGCAAGGCTGTCCGTCGATGCGCTGATAGGCACACATGACCTCAGCGACATCACCTTCCTGCACCAACGCCTTGAACGCCGGGAGATAGGTCTCCCACAGGTCGCGCTCAGGCAGGTTCTCAATGTTGAACGAATGGCGGTTCCATTCCGGACCGGAATGCACGGCATAGTGCTTGGCGCAAGATAAGAGTTTCTTGTACTTCGCATCCTTGGGTCCCTCAAGACCGCGCACCACGGCAAGTCCCATGCGTGTCGTGAGATACGGGTCTTCGCCGTAAGTCTCCTGTCCGCGTCCCCAACGCGGGTCACGGAATATATTAATATTAGGTGTCCAGAACGACAGACCCTGATAGCGGTTCATCTGTCCCGCACGTACCGCCTGGCGGTACTTTATGCGCGCCTCGTCACTCGCAGCGTCGAAACAGCGGAAGAGCAGGGCATCGTCCCATGATGCCGCCATGCCCATCGTGATAGGGAACACTGTGGCAAAACCGTTTCTTGCCACACCGTGCAGTGTCTCGTTCCACCACTGGAATGGCTTGATACCAAGCCGTTCCACAGGACCGGAGACATCAATCATGAGACGCGCCTTTTCCTCCAGCGTCAGCCTGCCTATGAGGTCGTCGGCACGCTGTTCGGGAGTGAGTGATGTGTCTTGATAGGGATAAGTTGTCTGGGCTGTGGCAGAGAATGTAATCGCCACGCCGAAAGCCATTACTGACAGTTGCTTTAACATGGTTCGTATATTATAGGTTTATATTTGCAGAAAGTGTGCGCTATCCTTTTGCCTCCACAAAGAATAATTTCTGCAAATTTCGCAAAAATAATCGAGAATGCCAAACCATTGTATGTAATTCCACCCTCTTCCGCTTGTTTTTCCACCATTTTATTCCGCAAGAGCTTATTCTGGATAAATCTGACAGAATAGTTTCTAAAGATGAAAAAGCAATGAAAAGCAGAATAACATCCATGTAATATATGCGTGTTTGTTATAAACAACGCATTGATAATACAATCCCTGCACCCCGGCTATTGGCAGAACATTATTGTCAAGGTCTTTGTCACCTCGATAATTAATATGCTGCTTTGCCTATATGGCTTATCCCGTCAGAATCAATTTGACAACACCATTTCACATGTGAGTAGCCAGGCAGACTACATGCTGTCACACGCCCCTTTGCCAACATGTCATCTCTTTGGGCATGCTTGTCATAATCCATCTCACAAATCTCAATCTTCATACCTTCCGCCAGAGTGTGTGGATTGTCATTCACATCCATCCTTGTGTCAGATTTTGAAAACAAGACCAAATCATCACGTACCAGTTCATTGAAGTCCACTTTAAATCTTGGGATTACAGGACGGCTTTCATTCACATCAATATAATACAGAGCATCATGATCCGTAATGCTATACAACTTCTGAAAATCCTGCGACATCAGATAAAACTCGTCAAGACCATCACAATCGCCTATGAATGTATATATGTCGGCCATACTCCCTCTGAATATCACAAAATCCGTATCCCAATAATTGATTATGAAATAAAGAACTCTATCCTTATCAATGAAGTCCGGCAGATGCAAATAAGGATCCTCCATATTACAATCAAGCAATTCCGGGACATACTTGAAACTCAACCATAATGCCCGAGGATTGCCAATTATAAACGTGGCATACAGTCTATGCAGCAGTTTATCCTTTTCTCTTCCTTCTATTTTTTGAAGAGGAAGCTTATTGTCTCGGACTGTTCTGTCAATTTCTTCATAGTCAAACATAGTGCTTCCGGCTTTAATCCGCTATTATATCATATCGAAGTTTTACTGTTATTTCATCAATCTACGCCAAGATATCAAGCAACAGACTCTATGAGTTCCTTCCGAACTCGTCGAACTCACAAAGCCGACGGGAAATGTCGATGTATAAATCGCAGTTGGACACATTGACACCCCCTTTTCTGTTCTTATATCCCGGACGCTCCATTTGCCGCTCAACGTTAGCACAGAGTGTGAGCGTCCATTTCCGGTCAACAGCCAATTGCACCCAAACAGATATCGTCCAGACCCAATATTTTGGCAATGGCGGCAGCCTCGTAATTCCAACCGCCATCATCCGTTAAAGCCATTTTCAGCCCCCAACGGCTTTCTCTGCTCCGGCTTCATGTCATCGCAGAGAAAGCGGCCATAGTCCGCCAGGAACTTGATTGCTTTCAGATTGTCGCCGACCCCAGCCCGCTCCATCCATGATAGACGGCGGGAGGAAACCTTGCAATCGAATGTGTGATAATACATGCCAAGCATACATTGCGCCTATGCACTGCCTGCTCGGCTGCAAGAGTTATCGCTTCGGCCGCCGGCCGGGCCACCTCATAAGCGTCAAAATCACCGGCACCCTGCTCTATGATTTTGAAATGCTCTGACAGTTCTTTCATATTGACCTGCTCTGTGCAGTTAATAATCAATCGCCCTTCGCAATGCATCGCGGATTCCGATACAGTCGCCGACCAGTTCCTGCAAGTCCTCCTCTGTCATCATCTCTGCCAATCCATATTCCTGAGGAGCGGAAATGAAACTGTCCAAGCCGCCAAGAAGCAGACTCACGTCCTCTTTGTCGGCCAATATGGAAAATGTGTTTGCATACTCTCCGCCATCATCCAAAGCAGACATTTCGACCACCCCGCTTTCAAGGCTTTCCAACAGGATGGCCGACAAGTCCGCCACCACATCCACTGCCATGTCAAAATGCGCTTCGCATGAGTCTTCTGTTTCAAAATATGCATCACCGTCATTCACATCCCCGTTCTTCAGGATAGTGTCGATGTGGAGGTCTGCCATTATTCCTTTAAGCGGCAATTTCTCTTCTTGCTGCATTCCGAAGTAATCAAGCAGAAGCAAGGAGTCGTCGCTTCCTCCCACAAAGCCGCCCCACCATCGGGCAATGTACAATTCTTTACCCATACAATTATTTTTTGTCTTGCAATTAAAAAGTGAAAAGCAGCCCCTTCTTTTCACCGAGGGCGTCTTCATAGAGAGTGCACAGGTCGTCGTATGCCTCCATCCATTCCTCAGGGTCGGCTTCATAGAGCATCTCCTCAGGGTCGGGTTCGGCATCTTCCGCAGCATCTCTGTTGTCTTTCAATACTTCCAGTATTGCCTCCGCCTCATCGCGGTCTATAAGACCCATGCCCTCCATGCCGGGGTCGACGGTCACACCGTCGGCCTCGATTTCCCGGCCGGTCACTGGCACCGAGCCCTCTTTGAAAATATCGAGAGATTTGATTACTTCATTCACGGCATCCCACATGTCGGCCAAACCACGGTCGTCCTCAACGTCATAGCAGGCGGTGAGCAGAATGTCGAAATAGACCTGAAGCGTGAGCTCGTCGAACTCATCTTCCCAATCCTCCTCCAGCGGCTCGCCGGTGTAGGGTGACTGAAATTCGTCAAGGTGGCTGTTTATATATTCGTGTGCCACTTCGGTGTTTTTTACACTGTCTTCCATGACAGGCTTGATTTCGGCGTAGAACTTGTCCGTGTCAAACAGAAACGCCTTGTGTTCCATACTCATGATTTTCTTGTTTTTATAATTATATCACTGCCACTGTAGCATACATCCTGCCGATGTATTTCCTGTCAGGATGTCCGGTTGTACAACTTTCATTTCTTGGCAGAACTCTTTATATTTTACCACAAAGATACACATTTTTAATGATAATGGCAAGTCAAACAGTGATTTTTTATATTGCTTCCACATGCCGGACAGTCAAATATGTGACATGAGACAAGAATTCCAAGAAAAAAACTTTTTTATCCATACCTTGTCTGTTTACAGGGCACTGTCATCTGGCTATAGGCAGTCTACACAGCAGCAGGCGTTCACGGCATTATTCCTGTCAGTCTTTTTGCATGCCGGTATCCTTTGAGTATATGAAAAAAATCCGTCACTGAGGCAAATGTCCTGTGGAATATCCCCTGTAAATCCGTCACGCTTTTTTTTATATGCAGCTTATCTTATTCAAAGGCATAAATATCTATCTATTGACATAAGGAATCACATTTTTTTTGTATCTTTGCAGAGTACAACTCAAAATCAGAAGAAAACATACTATACAAATGATAAGAAAACTGAAGACCATGGAGATGCAGCGCATCTCCGTCGAGGAGTTCCATGAGGCGGAAAAGATGCCTCTTGTCGTTGTTCTCGACGACGTGCGATCAATGCACAATGTAGGAAGCGTGTTCCGCACCTGCGACGCCTTCCGTGCCGAGGGAGTATATCTCTGCGGCATAACAGCCACCCCACCGCAGAACGAAATTCACAAGACAGCCCTCGGTGCGGAGGAGAGTGTCAGCTGGACGTATTTCCGGTCTGCCGCAAAAGCGGTGGAGGCGTTGCAGCGCGACGGCTACAAAGTGTTTGCGGTGGAGCAGTGTGAGGGTTCGACAATGCTTGACAGGCTCGGATGCGCCGTTACTCCTGCCGGGAAGGACGACAAATATGCCGTTATCCTCGGCAACGAGGTGCATGGCGTGCATCAGGAGGTCATCGACCTGTGCGACGGCTGCATAGAGATTCCGCAGTTCGGCACAAAGCATTCGCTCAATGTCTCTGTCACTGCGGGGATTATAATATGGGAGTTTGCACGCCGTCTGATGCTCTGAACGGACACAAATATGTTATTTTTGTATCCGCAAAACACATATTGCAGGTATCGGAATCTGACAGTATGCCATTATCCGATGACTGCACAGGCCGTTTCGGCAATGATTGCAGCCGGGCCACAGTCTTCAGGAGCACCTCAGCCACAGTCACGGCATACCATGCAGGAATATTAATTTATACAGACACATAATTACAGAAAAAACATTTGATGTATTTTACCGCATCATTATGAAACAATCGGCGTAAGTCTGTAAAATGGGAACAAACGCAACGCTTTCAATTGATATTATGAATAAAGTTATCTTCCGTCCGATACACGACAACAAGAAAAAGCATATTGACCTGCTTCTCCTTGCCGATGAGCAAGAAGACATGATAGACCGTTATCTTGAACATGGTGACATGTGGATGCTTGAGGATAATGGCCTGAAAGCAACATGTGTGGTCACAGACGAAGGAAACGGAACACTGGAGATAAAGAACCTCGCCGTTGTACCTGAGCATCAAAGGCAAGGATACGGCAAAGCTATGGTTGAATTCATCGCAAAGCAGTACAACAGCCATACGAAATTGCGTGTCGGGACAGGCGACAGCCCTTTGACAATGCCTTTCTATCATTCATGCGGCTTCACCGAGACCTGCCGGATAAAGGATTTCTTCACAGACAATTACGACCACACCATCATTGAAGCCGGAGTCATCCTGAAGGATATGGTTGTCATGGAACGGCAAATCAACATGGAATAAACAAAAGCCCGCCCGGCAAATGTGACTGCTCTCACATCCGCCGGGCGGGCTTCATATAATCATACTATGTGTCATTTCTTGTAGTTCCTCAAGCCTGTAGAGAGGAAATCCTTATATTTCTGAATGTCCTCATCATACGAACAGGCAGCGTTGAGCGGCTTTCCGTCGTTGTCCAGAAGGACATAGAACGGCTGGGTGTTGCTGCCAAACTTCGTCCTTTGGAAATAGCTCCACTTGTCCCCGACTGTGCGCAGCTTGCGCGGTGTGCCGTTCTCCGTCACCTCTATTGGCTCCGGAAGCGGTGTCTTGTCATCAACAAAGAGCTGGATAAGGACATAATCGTCGGTAATCATTGCCTTCACACTCTCGTCTGTCCACACAGCAGCCTCCATTTTGCGACAGTTGACGCAGCCGAAGCCCGTGAAATCAATCATCACAGGTTTGCCCTCACGGCGCGCTGCCTCCATTCCTGCCTCGTAATCCTTGTACTCCGCCTCGATTGTCTCATGTTCCGCAAGGTTGAAGTCCTGAGTGGACATCGGCGGAGCAAAGGCAGAGACAGCCTTGCAAGGTGCGCCCCAAAGTCCCGGAATCATATAGATGGCGAAAGCAAATGAGCAGAGTGCGACGAAGAACTTTGTCACCGGTGTGCGGTGGTTGATGATTTTCTCGCCCATCTCGTCCCACTCGTCCTCATCATGCGGAAACCTTATCCAACCGATAAGGTAGCAACCGAGGAGGAAGAACAGCACTATCCACAGCGAGAGGAACACTTCACGGTCGAGGATATGCCAGCCGTAAGCGAGGTCAGCGACACTAAGGAACTTCAGCGAGAATGCCAGTTCGATGAAGCCAAGGGTGACTTTCACGTTGTTCATCCAGTTGCCTGACTTAGGCGCACTCTTCAGCCAAGTTGGGAAAATGGCAAAAAGAGTGAACGGAAGAGCCAAGGCAAGGGCGAATCCGAACATACCCACGGCAGGCCCTACGATATTACCCGATGTGCCCATCTCCACGAGCAGGAATCCGATGATAGGTCCTGTGCATGAGAAACTGACAAGGGCGAGGGTGAACGCCATGAGGAATATGCTGAGGAGGCCTGTCGTCGAAGATGCCTTGCTGTCCACGGCATTTGTCCATCTTGACGGCAGCACAATCTCGAACCCTCCGAGGAATGATGCTCCGAAGACAACAAGAAGGAGGAAGAAGAAAATGTTGAACACGGCATTTGTCGACAATGCGTTTAGCGCGGACGCACCGAACAGCAGTGTTACGGCAAGACCGAGGGCAAGGTATATGACGATGATTGACAATCCGTAAGTGAAAGCATCACGGATTCCCTTACGCTTGTCATCCTTCGCACGCTTGAGGAAGAAACTGACAGTCATCGGGATGATAGGCCAGACACATGGAGTAAGCAGTGCGATGAAGCCACCGAGGATGCCAAGCATGAATATTTTCCAAAGCGAGCCTGCATCTTCGCCTGCAGGATTGCCACCGTCCTTGAAGGCTGCAAGTTCCTTTATGACCGGAGTCCACAGTGCGTCAGCGCCTGAGACGGCAGCAGGGAGAGAGTCCGCAGCGACGGTGTCCGTTGGCGCAGCTGTCTCTGCAGCAGGCTCATCGTCTGTTTTTTCCTCCTTGGCATCGGCAGCCACAACCTTTTCCGCGTCATTCCCTTTCACATCTCCTGAGAAAGAGAAATCCACACTGGTAGGAGGCAGGCAGCTTTGGTCGTTGCATGCTCCATACTCCAGATAGCCCTGGATTGAGTAATGCTGGCCTGTTATTTTAAGTTTCTGTGTGAATGTCACGGCATTCTCATAGTAAGAAACTGTCGCACCGAACATTTCTTCATGCTTGCGCATAGGCGCCTTGTCGGCTTTCAAGCCTCCGGCAGCCTTCAGTCCCTCAATCTTCTCGACATTGAAGGTGGCAGGAACCGGTCCGTTCTTCTCATCCGGAGCATAGACATGCCAGCCACCTGCGATAGAACCTGCGAAGGTTATGGTGATTTCGTCAGGCGCGGTCTGCTTCAAAGATGGCTTGAATGTCACCTGTGCGATGGCAGAAGCAAGGGAAAACAGTAGTGCACAGAGGCACAACGTTATTTTTTTTGTCATCGTAATGTGTTAATCTTTTATTCTTGTTTGTTTTATTTCGTAATCATATATGTCAGCTGCAAGCCGTAGGTCAGCATTTTTCTTTTGTCCAACACGTCATACTGGTCTTTCATTGTGTCCATGAATCCATAGCTGAAGTTCACTCCGCAACGCAGTCTTCCCCACTCCAGTCCGGCGTAAGCCTTTACACCGCAATCGAAACGCTCGCACACTTTATCCGAGAAGATGCGGCTTGTTCCTAAACCGGGGTCGTCATTAAACTTATTGTCTCCCCACAGTCCGACAGCGAGATAAGGGCCTGCTTCCCAAATGAGTTGGGTCTTCCGATCCTTATAAAGCCTCATTCCAACCAGCAAAGGGAACTCAAGATAGTTGAGATTCCAGTTCCAATCAAGAGTCTTGCTGTCATCTTCCGCAACATAGACCAGTTCTTTCCAACCTTTGTTGACAAGCAGAAGCTCCGGAGAGAAGAAGAAGTCATTGTATCCTTCGCCAAGCACCAGCTCGCCTTTCACTCCGATGTTGTAGCCGACATGACTGCCGGCATCCTTCGGGTTGGAGACTGTCAGGCCGCCGGTAACGCCAAAGTCAAAGATTTGACAATAAGAACAGAGGCACAGGAAGCATGCCATAACGGACAGATGAATTCTCTTCATAATCACAAAATTTTTAAAACATTCATGATTATAACGCAGAAACCTTTCCGTTATTGTGACAGTCTGCATATATAAATATGTACAGGAAACAACAAGACAGATGCAACAGTCATCACGAAGCCACACTTGCCGCGAGGGCTATGGTGGGCGGCATGGCTGTCGCATCTGTCTTTATGTTCAGAGCAAACCTGAAGGATTACTCATACTCCTGCCAGCTCTTTATCTGCAGGCCGTCAAGCTGCTTCTCGCAGAACGCCTCGATGAATGCAGACGCAAGGCGCGCATTGGTTATCAGCGGTATGTTGTGGTCTATTGCGCCACGGCGAATCTTGTAGCCGTTGGTAAGCTCACGCTTGCTGTGGTTCTTAGGAATGTTCACGATAAGGTCAAACTTATGGTCATGAATCATGTCCATCACATTCGCAATGTGTGAATCCTCGTCAGGCCATCCCACTGCAGTGGCCTTCACACCGTTCTCGCTGAGATACTTGGCTGTGCCCTCTGTCGCATAAACCGCATATCCTGCCTTGTCCAAAGCCTGTGCAGCGTCGAGGAGAGAAGCCTTCTCCTTGGCACCGCCGCTTGACAGCATGATGCCCTTGTCCTTGGAAGGAATCTTGTAGCCTGTGGCAATCATTGAGTTGAGTAGTGCCTCCTCGTAGGAGTCGCCCATACATCCCACCTCACCGGTAGAGGACATGTCCACACCGAGGATTGGGTCGGCGTTCTGCAGACGTGCGAAAGAGAACTGTGAAGCCTTGACACCCATGCGGTCGATGTCGAACACTGACTTGTCAGGCTGCTTGTAAGGAGCGTCAAGCATGATGCGTGTCGCTGTCTCGATGAAGTTTCGCTTAAGCACCTTTGAGACAAACGGGAAGGAGCGTGAAGCACGGAGGTTGCACTCGATGACCTTCACATCGCGTCCCTTTGCAAGGAACTGGATGTTGAAAGGACCGGAGATGTTCAGCTCCTTCGCTATGGCACGCGCAATCTTCTTTATGCGGCGCATTGTCGCAAAGGTAATCTGCTGGGCAGGAAACACCATTGTCGCGTCGCCGGAATGCACACCGGCGTACTCGATATGCTCGGAGATGCCGTACTCGACAACCTCACCATTCTGTGCAACACCGTCAAACTCTATCTCGTTGGTCTCGGTCATGAACTCGGAAATAACCACAGGATATTCCTTTGAAACCTCGGAAGCTGCGGCAAGGAAACGCTTCAGCTCGTCATTGTCGTAGCAGACATTCATCGCTGCTCCTGACAGAACGTAGGACGGACGGACAAGGACAGGGAAACCTACCTCGTCGATGAACGACTGTACATCCTCCATAGAGGTCAGCGCAGACCAACGTGGCTGGTCGATGCCGAGAGTGTCAAGCATTGCGGAGAACTTGCCTCTGTTCTCTGCACGGTCGATGGACACAGGGCTTGTACCAAGGATTGGCACACTCTGGCGATGGAGCTTCATCGCAAGGTTGTTAGGAATCTGACCGCCGACGGAGACAATCACGCCGCGAGGGTTCTCAAGGTCGATGACGTCAAGCACACGCTCGAAGGACAATTCGTCAAAATACAGACGGTCGCACATGTCATAATCCGTGGAGACGGTCTCCGGATTATAGTTAATCATGATACTCTTGTAACCGAGTTTGCGCGCTGTGTTGATGGCGTTTACAGAGCACCAGTCGAACTCAACGGAAGAGCCGATGCGGTAAGCACCTGAGCCGAGGACGACAACAGACTTCTCGTTGTTGTAGTAATTGATGTCATTGCCCTCTACGGCGTATGTCATGTAGAGATAGTTTGTCAGTTCCGGATGCTCGCTTGCGACAGTCTCGATGCGCTTCACGGCAGGGAGGATGCCGAGTTTCTTACGGTAAGCGCGGACAGCAAGGTTCTCCTTCTCCATGTTGCCAGCCTGAGGCTTCAGGACAAAGCGTGCTATCTGGAAGTCAGAGAAGCCCCACACCTTTGCCTGGCGCATAACGTCGGCAGGGATTTCCTCAAGCGTGTTGTAGCCTTCAAGTTTAGCCTTGTAGTCCACAATGTTCTTCATGCGCTCAAGGAACCATGGGTCTATCTTTGTCAAATCATGGATGCGCTCTATTGTGTAGCCCTCCTCCAGTGCCTGAGCGATTGCGAAGACACGGAGGTCTGTTGGGTTGGCAAGCTCCTCGTCGAGGTTGTCGAACTTGGTGTGGTCATTGCCCACGAAGCCGTGCATGCCCTGTCCAATCATGCGGAGACCCTTCTGAATCATCTCCTCGAATGAGCGTCCGATGGACATAATCTCACCGACAGACTTCATGGAAGAGCCGATTTTGCGGCTCACGCCTGCGAATTTGGTGAGGTCCCAGCGTGGAATCTTGCAAATCATGTAGTCCAGTTCCGGAGCCTTGTATGCGGAATGAGGAGTTCCCATCTCACCTATCTGGTCCAGAGTGTAGCCAAGAGCAATCTTCGCTGCCACGAAAGCAAGCGGATAGCCTGTCGCCTTGGACGCAAGGGCTGACGAGCGTGAGAGGCGGGCGTTAATCTCGATGATGCGGTAGTCGTTGGTCTCGGCGTTGAAAGCGTACTGTATGTTACACTCGCCGACAATGTTCAGGTGGCGAACGCACTTGACGGCGATGTCCTGAAGCATTTTCACCTGTTCCTCTGTCAGGGAGCAGGTCGGTGCTACGACAATAGACTCACCGGTGTGGATGCCCAACGGGTCAAAGTTCTCCATCGAAGCGACCGTGAAACAGTGGTCGTTGGCATCGCGGATGACCTCAAACTCAATCTCCTTCCAGCCTTTCAGCGACTCCTCGACAAGCACCTGAGGGGCGAAAGTGAATGCCGATTCGGCAATCTCCATGAATGTCTTCTCGTCCTGACAGACACCGGAACCGAGACCGCCCAAAGCGTATGCCGAACGAATCATGATAGGATAGCCTATCCTGCGTGCCGTTGCCACAGCCTCCTCCATGGTCTCGCAAGCCTGGGAGACAGGCACCTTCATGTCTATCTTGTTCAACTCCTTGACGAAAAGGTCACGGTCCTCGGTGTTCATGATAGCCTCGACACTTGTGCCGAGCACCTCCACACCATACTCCTTGAGCGTTCCGTTCTTGTAAAGCTCCGTACCGCAGTTGAGTGCAGTCTGTCCGCCAAAGGCAAGGAAGATGCCGTCAGGACGTTCCTTCTTTATCACTTCTGTAACAAAAAAGGTATTAACAGGCAGGAAATAAACCTTGTCTGCAATACCTTCACTTGTCTGTATCGTAGCAACATTAGGATTGATAAGCACCGAACTGACGCCCTCTTCGCGGAGCGCCTTCAATGCCTGAGAGCCGGAATAGTCAAACTCTCCTGCCTGTCCGATTTTCAGAGCACCGGAACCGAGTACAAGTACCTTCTTGAGTTGTTTCTTCATACGTTTGGGTTTATATATGTTTGAATATCTGAATATATGCAGTATCCTATGACATTTACAGCAAAATCCATAAAATTTTTGCAAAGTTACTACATTTTTTTTAAACAACACACACTTTTCTTCCTTTTCAGGAAAAAAGTTGTCCATTTGCGCCTTTACCACGGAAAGTTATTGATTTATGTGTATTCCGGGAACATCCTGCAACGTTACATGCACATGTGTTTTCCTGTTTTCATCTTGTCTGCATTTTCCACGGCATACGCAAAAATGGACAAGAACTTTTCTTCAGAATCAGAAAACTCACAGCCTTTTTGCCCAATGAGAATCGCTTGAAAACAAATCCGAAAAGAATTCCTTGAAAAATCGCAGAATTTCACCATTTCATTAAAGCTCTACCAATGAAGCACTTACACAAAACCTCCCAAGATTCTGCCGTCATGTGCTACACAAAAGGTTACCTTTCGCACTGCAAAAGGTAACCTTTGACACAGCGAAAGGTAACGAAAAACATGGCAATCCATAACCTTTTGCATCAAAAACTGTCTTTTTCCACTCTCTCTCCGCTAACAAAAGCCATAATCAAGCGTAAAAAGACGCATTTCCCGATGCCATTTTCCCATTATGATAAACAGAGCATTTTAAAACTTGCGCATAATCATATAGCTCTAAAAGGCTCACGGCAGAACAAGTAACATTATACAGATAGTTGCATGAAAAACACCTGCAAAACATGTCCAAAACTCACAATTACTGTTAAAAAAGCAGGCTTGCGCCAAACAATCTTACCAAAAGGTAACTTACTAAACAGTAAAATCAGTATCTTTGCATAAGATAAGCTGTACTTCGGCAGTTATGGACAAGTACAACTGTCTTCTACTTGCATCCCTTTTTCCAAAACAATCAAAAAGAACAACTTATGCTAAAAAAATATTTAGACCCGAAGGCT
>NZ_SRZC01000001.1 GCF_004792655.1 Palleniella muris
GGTATAGCTTTTTTCGCATTCCCGCAAGACTTTGACAATCTTTTTTGCAAGAAAATGTCAACTTTTGCGCTTTCGTTGACTCAAATCAACAGATATAAAGATGTGCACATTATTATATATTATATAAAGGGGATTTCTTTAGGGGAACTTGGAAAAACGTGATACAGCATGAGAAAACAGGAGAAAGCATGACAAAGCATGAAGAAATGGAGGGTAAACATGAGGAAAACATGAGGAGATGTGGGGAAGCATGAAGAAAATGCGGGACAAAAGAGGGGAAAAGGGCAAGGAGGGGGGAAGACTGTTCCTTTAGGGGAAATAAGAAAACTCAAGGATTTTTCGCACCATGAGAATTGCATGCAGATTTTTAAGGAATGGATTCAAAGGAAAAACGCAGGAATTTGCGTTTTAGTTATCATACTGACAATTAATCGGTTAAGCATCTTACAACACTTTTCCACACAGAAAAATGACTGCCATCCGTTACCTTTCATGGCATGATCAATGACGATTTTATGTGCGAAAGACTACCGCAGGAAGGGGAAAACGTTACCTTTAGGTATCTGTAACGCCAAAATTGGTAGGGCGGAGCATGACACGTAGCATGGAAAAAGACGGAGTCCGCACATTATGATAAATACAGAATTAGAAAACTCAAGCATGTTTTACAAGAAAAAAATACCACTTAACATGGGAAATATGCCACCAACAGCAATAGATTCCATAAAAAACAACATATCCGCAAACAGCATCACATCCAATGCACGCCACCCATACAAAAGCTAACGTGGCATGAACGCCTTTTGCATCCATGCCACGCTATATGGTGATTTCCATGAAAACCAAGGAAATTACTCCTTCACACAAAGTTTGTTGTCCTTGACAATGCCATTGAGGACGGTGCCGTCGTCAATATTGCCGATATACTTCTTCAGCACACAGATATTCTTGCCATAACCGGCTTTCACAAGATCCTTTATGGTGTTGCCCACGCAGAAATCGCCGCAGAGCCCCGCCACCTCTATCACTTGGATGTCGTTGTCCTTGATAATCTGCTGAAGACGTGCCGCACTTGCCTTGTTTGCCATAATGGAATATTCGTCAACCTTCACGTCATCGCCCTTTGTAAGCACCGGCGCATTAGCCTGATGAGCATGGACAGCATCGATAACAGGCTGGAAGATTGCCGCACCATGTGTGTGCTCCACACAGTGGGCAGGCCACAGACCGCCGTTTGGCTTGAATGAAGAATGGTTGTATGGGTGGAAATCGGCTGTCATCACAATCTGCTTGTATGTCCCTTTCGGCTGTGCCGCGATATAATCCGCGAGAGCCTGCATGGATTCCGGAGCACCGTTCACGGCGAGAGAGCCGTTGATGAAGTCGTACTGTACGTCAACGAGCAGGAGCATCTTGTTACCCTTCATGCACTTTGCGTCATTCTTACATGTTTTCTGCGCCATGACGTTTGACGCGCTGACAATCATTGCCATAATCAAAAATAATAATTTTTTCATTTCTGTTTGTTTGTATACTGTTTTTGTAAAAAACGGTACAAAATTACAAATAAAAATTATAATATGGTGTTTTTTCCACAAAAAATGCTAAAATGGATATAACTTTTTGCCTTTTTCAACGTCTTAATAGTAATTTCGCATCCAAATACATTAATAACATAAAAGAAAGAAGCATTATGAAAATGAAAACAATGGCAATCGCCTTGGTTGCCGGCACACTTCTCATGGGTAGCTGTGCAAGTAAGAAGGACCTCGAGAACTGCAAGTCGGAGAATGCCAAGCTCTCAACTAACTATCAGGAAAGCAAGGAGGCTTTGGCTGCTGCCAATGCGCGCATCAGCTCTCTGCAGGACCAGCTTTCACAGTGTCAGGGTGTCAACAAGACTTTGCAGGACAACCTCGCAAAGAGCCTTGACAACACATCTGCAAACAGTGTGAACATCGCAAAGCTCGTTGACCAGATTAATGAGTCAAACCAGTACATACGCCACCTTGTCGAGGTGAAGTCAAAGAGCGACTCTCTGAACCTTGTCCTCACAAACAACCTTACACGCTCTTTGAGCAAGGAGGACTTGAAAGAGGTTGACGTTCAGGTGCTGAAGGGTGTTGTCTACATCTCTCTTGCTGACAACATGCTCTACAAGAGCGGTTCTTACGAAATCAACGCTCGTGCAGGCCAGACACTGTCAAAGATTGCGAAGATTATCACTGACTACAAGGACTACGACGTGCTCATCGAGGGTAACACTGACGATGTGCCTATCACACGTGAGAACATCCGTAACAACTGGGATCTCTCTTGTCTCCGCGCAGCAAGCGTGGTCATGGAGCTCCAGACAAAGTACGGTGTTGACCCTAAGCGTCTTACAGCCGGTGGTCGTGGCGAGTACAACCCGCTCGTAGCTAACAGCTCTGAGACAAACAAGCAACGCAACCGCCGCACACAGATTATCATCACTCCGAAACTTGACCAGTTCATGGAGCTTATCGACAAGGCTCCGGAAGACAAATAACCGGACTTGTTGATAATCAGACATATCTGAACATAAAGCAACAGCAGTCAAGATAAACCTTGTCTGCTGTTGCTTTTTTGTGTGCACACCACTTCGCCACCATAAAATCCGTAAAGGCTTGAAAAGGCTGTGACTTTGCAAACGTAAAAAAAGAAAAAGGGCGAAACCGGCAGGAGGGACAATCCCTCAAAACCGGTTCCGCCCGTTATTTCATGCAGATGCCTGTTCAGCGTTTGTTCCGCCAGACCTATTCCGCAAGAAGCGCATCGGCAAGTTCCTGCAGCTTAGGTTCGTCTTCGGCTTTCATGCGAGAAATGATTGTCACCATAGGCTCAACGATTTCAATGTCCTTCATACTGTCAAGCATACATGCCATCACCCTGCCTGCTGTAGGTGCCCATGAGCCATTCTCGATAATGGCAACACGGCGGCTGCGGAAGCCTTTAAGCTGCAGGTGGTGCAGGAAATCGTGCATCGGAGGGAACACATTCCCGTCGTAAGAGGCAGCGGCAACCACCATCTTTCCCATGCGGAAAGCGTCTTCGACAGCCTCTGCCATGTCGTCACGGCAAAGGTCGGTCACGGCAACCTTGCCGGCACCTCTCTCACGGAGTATCTCCGCCATGCGCTCTGCAGCAGCCTTTGTGCCACCATGTATGGAGGCATAAGCCACGAGGACTCCTTCTGTCTCCACCTCATAGGCAGCCCATGTGTTGTAGAGTCCGAGGTAATAGCCAAGATTCTCACTCAGGACAGGACCGTGAAGCGGACAGATGATGTTCACATCCAGCTTGGAGAGTTTGTCAAGCAGACGCTTTACCTGCGCACCGTACTTACCGCAAATGTTGAAATAGTAACGGCGTGCCTCGCAAGCCCAGTCTTCATCAGCAGACAATGCTCCGAATTTGCCGAATGCATCGGCAGAGAACAGCACCTTGTCGACATCGTCGTAGCTCACAATCACCTCAGGCCAGTGAATCATTGCAGCAGCATAGAATGTCAGAGTGTGCTCACCGAGGCAAAGCGTATCGCCCTCTTTTACTGCCACTGAGCGACCGTCAATGTCTATGCCCTCAAAGAACTGTGGCAGCATCTTCAATGCTTTATCCGATGCAACAACTTGCATCTCAGGATATTCTGCGACCATATCGGCAACAAGAGAGGCATGGTCTGGCTCCATGTGGTGCACCACGAGATAATCAGGAGTGCGCCCGGCGAGAGCCTCCTTCAGGTTCTTCTTCCACTCGTCTCCCTTTCTGCCGTCGCAAGTGTCCATGACGGCAACTTTCTCATCAAGAATAACGTATGAGTTGTACGACATTCCGTTAGGCACCTCGTACTGGCTTTCAAACAAATCGATATCGAGGTCATCGACACCGATATACTTGATTTTAGATGTTATGTCTGTCATTGTTTAGTTTTGTTTTATGTTTGTTTCTTTAATCTTTCGTGTTAAGTCTTATTGCCAAAGCCTTTTACCACCTCCTTTCACATACCATCGCCTTACCAGAGCAACAGCAAGCCGGCGAAAGCCGCCATAAGCATCATCTTTATCGGATTGACCTTCACCCAGAAAGTGCCGATGAACGAGGCTATGAAAATCGCTATAGAGACATAGAAATACCACGGATTATCCGGTGTTGAGAAATTATCAGCACTAAGCAGCATCAGTGTGGCAGCTGCAAGCAATCCCACAACCGCAGGACGCAGTCCCATGAAGACATACTGTATCGTAATGGAATCCTTGTATTTCATGAACATCCTGGAGATAAGAATCATAAGGACGAAGGACGGAAGCACCAATGCAAAAGTAGCCACAACACTGCCAAGCACCGCCATAGCATCACCAAGCCCGGCGTTATGAGCGGCTGTGTAGCCGCAATATGTAGCGGAATTTATGCCTATCGGTCCCGGAGTCATCTGTGAGACGGCAACGATATTGGTGAACTCCGCAGAACTCATCCAATGATGATGTATCACCACTTCCCTCTGGATAAGAGACAACATACCGTACCCTCCGCCAAAACCAAAGAGTCCGATTTGGAAGAATGTTATGAATAATGTAAGATATATCACAGTAATATTGTTTTTGCCATCCTGCCATGCAACACTGTCAGGCAGAATGTCCTATGTCTCATTTCCCGTCTTGGTATCCGTTATCATCTTCTGAAAGCATGCCGTAGACATATCCACCCACGCCGGCTGCAATGATTATATATACCGGGTTCACTCCCAACAACCATATCAGCAAGGCAGAAGCTGCCGGAATCCAGCAATTGGCAAGCGTCAGTCCTGCTGATTTTGCAAGACTGAACGTAGGTGCAGCGATAAGGGCAACCACTGCCGGGCGTATGCCGTTGAAGCATGCAGCCACCCATTCTACATTGCGAAACTGATGGAAATAGGCGGCGATGGCAAGGATTATCAGGAACGAAGGCAAGGCGGCACCCAAGGCGGCATATAGCGCCCCGTTGGTCTTATGCAGCTTATAGCCGATAAATGTAGAGATATTAATGGCGAAAACTCCCGGGCAAGACTGCGCCAAGGCTATCAAGTCCAAGAATTCCTCACGGTCTATCCAACGGTTCCTGTCCACCACATATTTCTCTATCACAGGTATCATGGTATATCCTCCGCCAAACGTAAAAAGCCCGATGCGGAAGAATATCTTGAAAAGTCTGTGTGGCGAACTGCCATCTTCTTTGTGATTATAACCTTCTGCCATATCGTATGTTAATACAATCTTACGCTACCATCGTATCATAAGGCAGATTCCGGAGAGCACATCTCCAAATGTTCACGCCATAACGGCGCGCATTTCCCGAATCCGGTTCATGCGTTCAGACATGCCTCCGGAACCTGCCGGCACATTAAACAGTGTTTAGGAGTTTTTCTCAATCCACTTGCGTGCATTGACAAATGCCTCATGCCAAGGAGTCACCTTGTCCGTAAGGCGACGGTCCTCAGGATAGTATCCGCACTGCCAAGGGAACTGCGTACGCTCAGGATGCGGCATAATGGCAAGATGACGTCCGTCCTTGCTTGCAAGAGCAGCCACATTATAGTCTGAGCCATTAGGATTTCCAGGATATTCTGAGCGGTTGTACTTCGCCACGACATTGTACTCCTGCTCAGCGAGAGGTAAGCTGAACTTGCCTTCTCCGTGGGCTACCCAGCAGCCGATCTTCTCTCCTGAGAGTGAGCCAAACATAACTGAGTCGTTCTGAGGTATGGTGAGAGTGACAAATGCAGACTCGAACTTGTGAGAATCGTTGTGCAGCATCTGTGCATAGTCACGTGCATCGGTTGACGCTGTGGTATTGTTCAGCAGCCCGAGTTCCACCATCAGCTGGCAGCCGTTACATACACCGAGGGACAGAGTGTCCTTGCGTGCATAGAACTTGTCCAGTGCTTCTTTCGCCTTTGCATTGAAGAGGAACGCTCCTGCCCAACCCTTAGCAGAACCAAGGACATCGGAATTGGAGAATCCGCCACAGAATGCGATGAGGTTAACCTCCTCAAGCGTCTCACGACCTGTGATGAGGTCGGTCATCGTAACATCCTTAACATCGAAGCCTGCCATGTAGAATGAGTATGCCATCTCACGCTCGGAGTTGGTTCCCTTCTCACGGATGATGGCTGCAACCGGGCGCTTTCCTTCCGGACGAGGAGTGACAGTGAGAGATTCACCGCTTACAGACCACTCGACAGGAATGTTCTTGTAGTTCACGAAACGTTCGGCAGCCTTACCGTTAAAGCTCTGGCGACGGTCAAGGAGATATGATGTGCTGTACCATACATCGCGGAGTTCATCGATGTTGAACTCGAAAGTCATCTCGCGCTCGGCTATCTTTCCGTTAGGCACCTGAGCATTGCTCATGGTCTTTGTGATAGTAATCTTGCGGTCGCTGCCCCATACCGGTGCACCGATTTTAGCATAGCCGACACCGGCATCCTCAAGGATTTTCTTCACACAGTTTGCGTCTGACTCCTTGACCTGGATGACAACACCGGGATTCTCGGCAAAGAAGACCTTAACGATGTCCTGCTCCTGAATCTTGTCAAGGTTAAGATTGAGACCGCCCTTTGTGTTTGCGAAGCACATCTCAAGCAATGTTGTGATGAGACCACCGGCAGAGATGTCGTGACCGGCAAGCACAAGTCCTTCTTTCACAAGCTCTTGCACAGCGAGGAAAGCGTCACGGAAATACTCCGGATTCTTCACCGTAGGCACGTCAGAACCAACCTTTCCCTGTGACTGCGCAAAGGCAGAACCGCCAAGTTGGAGACTGTCGAAAGAGAAATCTATGTAGTAAAGGCGTGATGCTTCTGTCTCCTTGATTACCGGAGAGACAACTTTTCTCACATCGCTCACCTCACCTCCGGCAGAAACAATCACCGTTCCCGGAGCGATAACCTTCTTTCCGTCAGGATATTTCTGTGTCATTGACAAAGAGTCCTTGCCTGTCGGCACGTTAATCTGCAAGTCACAACAGAAATCTGAGAGAGCTTTCACTGCCTTATAGAGGCGTGCATCCTCACCTTCCTGTGAACGGCAAGGCCACATCCAGTTGGCAGAAAGTGAAATGCTGTCTGTTCCTTCTGCCATAGGTGCCCACACAAGGTTGGTCAAAGCCTCAGCAACGGAGAGTACAGAGCCTGCCTCCGGATTGGCAAGTGCAGCCTGTGGAGCATGACCTATTGATGTTGCTATACCTTTATCGCCCTGATAGTCAAGGGCAACAGCACCACAGTCGGAGAGTGGAAGCTGCAATTCGCCCTGGCACTGCTGACGTGCGACACGGCCTGTGACGGAGCGGTCAACCTTGTTTGTCAACCAATCCTTACATGCAACAGCCTCAAGCTGGAGTACATTCTTGACATAGTCTGTGAGAGTATCACTCAGTGTTGACTGTGCAGAGATGCCAGTTTGGTCGTAAGTCACGACATCATACTTGCGCTCCACTGTCTTGTCAACCATGAATGTCTTAGGCGAGCTGCCGAACATCTGGTCGACAGAGAGATCGAACGGACGCACGCCGTCAGCCTGCTCAAAGGCAAAACGATGGTCACCGGTAGTCTCACCGACAGTGTACATCGGTGCACGCTCGCGGTCGGCAATCTTCTGCACATGCTCAATGGCAGCCTCATCAATGAGAAGTCCCATACGTTCCTGTGACTCATTGGCGATGATTTCCTTTGCTGAGAGAGTCTTGTCGCCCACAGGGAGCTTGTCCATGTGAATCAGACCGCCACACTCCTCAACAAGTTCCGACAGACAGTTGACATGACCTGCCGAACCATGGTCGTGTATAGACACAATAGGATTGTTCTCTTCCTCACCAAGAGCACGGATAACATTGTACGCACGCTTCTGCATCTCAGGATTTGCACGCTGCACGGCATTAAGCTCGATACCGCTTGAATAGCGTCCAGTCTCAACGGAAGACACAGAACCGCCGCCAAGACCGATGCGGTAGTTCTCGCCACCCATGACAACAACCTTGTTGCCTGCCTGTGGCTCGCCCTTCAGACAGTCGCGCTCAACGCCATAGCCTACACCGCCGGCAAGCATGATGACCTTGTCATAAGCGTACTGTTCCTCATTCTCCTGATGCTCGAAAGTAAGCACAGAACCACAGATAAGCGGCTGTCCGAACTTGTTTCCGAAGTCGGAAGCACCGTTGGATGCCTTGATAAGAATCTGCTCCGGTGTCTGGTAGAGCCATTCTCTGACAGGCATAATCTTCTCCCAAGCCTGGCTTGTGCCCTCTTTGCGTGGGTAAGAAGTCATGTAAACAGCTGTTCCTGCGATTGGCCATGAGCCTACACCGCCACCCATACGGTCACGGATTTCACCGCCTGTACCTGTCGCAGCACCGTTGAAAGGCTCCACTGTGGTAGGAAAGTTGTGAGTCTCCGCCTTCAAAGAGATGACAGATTTCACCTTCTTAACCTTGTAAAGGTCAGGCTGAGAGTGGTCGGCAGGAGCAAACTGCTCAATCTCAGGGCCTGCACTGAACGCCACATTGTCCTTGTATGCCGAGAGAATCTTGTTAGGGTTCTCCTTTGTAGTCTTCTTAATCATCTGGAACAGTGAAGATTCCTTCTCCTCCCCATCAATGATGAATGTGCCTCCGAAGATTTTGTGGCGGCAGTGCTCAGAGTTAATCTGTGCGAAACCGAATATCTCAGAGTCTGTGAGAGGGCGTCCGAGTTCCTCCTCAACCTTATGGAGATACTCGATTTCCTCCTTTGACAGTGCGAGACCTTCCTGCTCGTTGTATTCCTCAAGGTTCTCAACGTGCTTGATTGGTTCCGGCTTGATGTCAACGGTGAAGATGTTCTGGTCAAGTCCTTCATACATACGCTGCAGCATAGGGTCATGCTCAGCGTCAGCACTATCAACAACCCAATACTCCTCTATACGCGAAATGCCCTTGAGTCCCATGTTCTGTGTTATCTCAACGGCATTCGTACTCCAAGGAGTAATCATCTCACGGCGAGGACCTACATAGAAGCCCTTCAATTCCGCGTCACCAAGAAGTGTCGCGTTGCTGTAAAGCCAGCAAAGTTCTTTAACTTCATCCGCGGCAGGCTGATGGTCAATCTGCGTTGCGATGATGCTCTGTGATGGTGTCTTGAAAAAGAGAATCATTGTTCCTATAATGTTATTTTGTTAATATCCGTACTTTCCGCAAAGTTACAACATTTCCTTAAATAATGTGTAACAGAAGGTTATAATATAAGTTTTTTTAATAGAGACATAATGCCTGGCTTCAACTAAGACCGCTGCAAAAGTGCTATATTTCACAAGCGATTCCAAATTTCATGGGGGGGGGGTACACATGGGGTACACTGCTATTTCCTATTCCTTTCCTTGCCTTTTTGCCCAGAAAGGAAAGAGGTATACAATCAAAAAGTTGCATTTCCATCTTGAATGTACAGCGGCACACCTTCACCTGAAGGCATGCCGCTGCTTTTCATTCATTTATCGCCATAATGTCCTTTCGCAGTAATGACCTCAACATTCAGAATATCATCACAAACGGAATAGACAATACGGTTTTTTTTATCAATCTGCCTGCTCCATTTTCCTGTAAGATTGCCACGCAGAGGTTCAGGATGCCCTATCCCTTCATAAGGATGGCTTTCAAGTTCACCAAAGATGGTGTATATTTTCTTAAGTGATTTCTTTTGACCTGAATGCTTCCAGTATTTCAAATCCTCAAGAGCCTGGTCAGTAAATACGAGTTTATACGTCATAAGCCCAAAGCATCCTTTATTTCCTCCATGGTCATTGTATGGCAACGACCATTCTTAAGGTCTTCCTCGCCACGACGTATAGCAGCAAGATTCTCCTGGTTCTCAAACCATTTGTCACCACTCGGACTGACAGAAAGCTTACTCTTCTTACTTTTCTGCACAGTACATCCAAGCTCCTTTGCCAAGGAGCGCAACAGTTTCATCTTGCTTGCCGGGACATTCAATGTCAATGTATTATATGCCTCCATAATTGTTTCCATAATAATTTTAACCGCAAAAATATACATTTTCTACCAATCCTGCAAATAAAAACAAGAAAAACAATCACAGAGCAATATTTTCCCCACCCCGCATTAAGCCACAGCGGCACACCTTCCAATGAAGGCATGCCGCTGCTTTTTATTGCAATAATTGGCGGATTATCAATTAAATCGCCACGAAAAACACTTATTTCACAACGCCTTTCTCAAGATACTCGGCGAGGTTTGTGCGCATAACGCTCGCAACATGCTCGGCAGCAACCTTCTGCATGTCATGCGCAACCATTATCTCAACAAGCTTCTCGAAAGAAGTTGTCTGTGGATTCCATCCCAATTCGTTCTTCGCCTTTGTAGGGTCGCCCCAGAGGTTGACAACGTCTGTAGGACGGTAGAAGTCCTCGCTGACAGCGACAACGACCTTTCCTGTCTTCACATCGATACCCTTCTCGTTGACGCCTTCGCCTTCCCAACGCAGCTCTATGCCGGCATAGTGGAATGCGAGAGTAGCGAACTCGCGGACTGTATGCTGCACACCGGTAGCGATGACAAAGTCTTCCGGTGTATCGTGCTGGAGGATAAGCCACATACACTCAACATAATCCTTGGCATAACCCCAGTCGCGGAGGGAGTCAAGGTTACCGAGATAGAGGCAGTCCTGCTTTCCCTGAGCGATGCGTGCGGCAGCAAGAGTAATCTTTCTTGTCACGAATGTCTCGCCACGACGCTCTGATTCATGGTTGAAGAGAATGCCTGAGCAGCAGAACATGTCGTATGCCTCACGGTACTCCTTGATAATCCAGAAACCGTAGAGCTTTGCAACAGCGTAAGGAGAGTAAGGATGGAACGGAGTCTTCTCATTCTGAGGAACTTCCTCCACCTTTCCATAAAGCTCTGAAGTGGAAGCCTGATAAATCTTGCAAGTCTTCTCCAGATGGTTTGTGCGCACAGCTTCCAACACACGGAGCACACCTGTCGCATCAACATCGGCAGTGAACTCCGGAGCGTCGAAGCTCACCTGCACATGTGACTGTGCAGCAAGGTTGTATATTTCATCAGGGCGCACAAGTCCTACCAGCTTCACAAGCGACATGGAGTCTGTCATGTCGGCATAGTGGAGGTGGAAATGCGGAGTTCCTTCGAGGTGCGCAATACGCTCGCGGTAGTCCACACTGGAGCGGCGGATGATACCGTGAACCTCATAACCCTTGTCGAGGAGGAACTCTGAAAGATAACTTCCGTCCTGACCTGTCACACCCGTAATCAATGCTACTTTCTTTTCCATAGATACTTTCTGTTGTTTATTGTTTTGAATATTTTATTTTATTACGAAATGGACTCCTTGTACCATTCAAAGAGCTTCTGCACACCGTCCTCAATCTCCACCTTATGTGTCCATCCGAGAGAGTGGAGCTTGGAGACATCGATGAGTTTGCGCATGGTTCCATCTGGTTTGCTTGCGTCAAAGCATACTTCTCCCTCAAAACCTACTGCCTTCACCACAAGTTCGGACAACTCGCGGATAGTCAGTTCCTTACCCGTTCCGACATTGATGTGGCAGTTCCTTATCTCACCGAGTGAAGGAATGGCACCGCCACGCCCTGCGGAATGGTTGCGGTCAACGGCTCCGTCGGTGCTCGCGCCATAGTGAACACTGGAATATTTCTCTATGCCGATAATGTCCTTGAACTCCACATTGAGCAGGCAATGCACGGAAGCGTCCGCCATGTCCTCACTCCAAAGGAACTCGCGGAGCGGAGTGCCTGTGCCCCACAGTGTCACACGGTTGTTCTCTATGCCGTATTTCGCCAGCACTTTCTCTATCTCCTCATTGCTTGCCTTGCCGTCGACGCCCTCCACGGGACGGATGTCCATGTCCTTGCGCAGTGCATCCCAATCGCCCTCATGGATGAGTTTCGCAAGGTAAATCTTGCGCATCATGGCAGGCATCACGTGGGAGTTCTCAAGGTGGAAGTTGTCATTCGGACCGTAAAGGTTGGTAGGCATCACGGCGATGTAGTCCGTGCCATACTGCAAGTTGTACGATTCGCACATCTTCAAACCTGCAATCTTCGCAATGGCGTACTCCTCATTGGTGTACTCCAGTTCGGAAGTGAGGAGGCAATCCTCCTTCATCGGCTGCGGAGCGTTCTTCGGATAGATACATGTGCTTCCGAGGAACAAGAGCTTCTGCACACCGTGGGCATACGCCTCACTGATGACGTTGCACTGCATCTTCATGTTCATCATCATGAAGTCGGCACGATACAGCGAGTTAGCCATAATTCCGCCCACGAAAGCAGCCGCAAGGACTACCGCATCGGGACGCTCCTCGTCAAAAAAAGCGCGCACGGCAACCTGGTCAGTGAGGTCAAGCTCCTTGTGGGTACGTCCCACAAGATTGTCATAGCCACGGGCTTTCAAATTGTTCCAAATGGCGGAACCAACCAAACCACGATGGCCAGCAACATAGATTTTGCTGTCTTTTCTCAGTTTCATTATCCTAATTCTCTTTTTGTTTGTAAACCTCTTTCTATATATAGTTTAAGTCTAAAAATCACTGCAAAGATAGCAAAAATATTATAATAATCTTAGAATTTCAAAAAAAAACAATAATTTTGCACATATTTTTATCATATATCTATGAATATTGCAGTAATCCTTGCCGGCGGCAGCGGTTCGCGTGTCGGCGGCGACAAACCGAAACAGTTCCTCCGTGTGGCGGGGAAAATGATTATAGAGCATACAATCGAGGCGTTCCACATCAATCCGCGCATCGATGAGATAGCCATCGTCTCACGCGAGGATTATCTCGAAGAGGTGAAGGAAATGGTCTCCAACAACGGCTACTCAAAGGTGAAGCATGTCCTCTGTGGCGGCAAGGAACGTTACCATTCGTCACTTGCTGCCATAAGCACATGCCGTAACAACGATGACCGCCTGCTCTTGCACGACTGCGTGCGCCCGCTGGTGACGCAGCGAATCATCAACGACTGCCTTGACGCCCTTGACAGGTATGAGGCTGTGGATGTGGCAGTTCCGACGACGGACACTATCATCGAGACAGCACCCGACGGCAGAATAGTGCGCATACCCTCACGCAACAGCCTCCGCAACGTGCAGACACCGCAGGGCTTCCGCTGCGGAACCATCCGCCGTGCCTTTGAGCTTGCCCTGCAGGACCCGGACTTCATGCCGACGGACGACTGTTCCGTGGTGTTCCGCTACCTGCCCGACACCCCCATTTTCGTAGTCGAGGGCGACCCGATGAACATCAAAGTGACTTACCGCGATGACCTGAAAACAGTGGAGGAGCATATCCTTGGCAGAACACGGTGACAGGCTTAGCAAAAGCAACAGAAGAGTATTAGGCAATGGTTGCCACTGAAAAAAGCAACGTAATCAGAAGAATATGGGCAAGTCAGATATACGCCGGCTGATAGGCGAGACAACAGAATACGACAAAAAGCAAGCCTTGGAGGTCAAGAAGCCGAAGAGCTGGTGCAAGAGTGTTAGCGCCTTTGCCAATGGCACAGGCGGCAGACTCATTTGGGGCATTGCCGATGACGACACGTTAGTAGGCCTTTCTGACGCCAAGGGTGATGCTGAGAAAATAAGCGAGACTGTCAAGTCACACCTTGACCCTATACCAGAGTTCGATTTGTCTTTTGCAGAAGTGGACAACAAGAATTTTATCGTGCTGGCTGTGATGCCTGGTACTCAGACACCTCATTACTATATTGGTGATGGACAGATGCAGGCTTTCGTTCGTGTGGGTAACGAAAGTGTGGTGGCAAGCATGTCAAAACACAAGCAACTTGTACTTAAAGGCTGCAACATGTCGTATGACAGTTTGGTGTCCCGATGGAAATTTGAGGATATGGCATTCACGGTGCTGCGTGCCACTTACTTCAAACGCACCAATCGGTCTTTTGAAGACAGTGACTACGAATCATTTGGCATCATTAACGAAAAAGGCGAACTGACCAATGCCGGTGCACTCCTTGCCGACTATTCACCTGTGCGTAATTCCCGTTTGTTTTGTACTCGCTGGAACGGACTTGACAAAGCTCACGGAGTGATGGATGCACTGGATGATGAAGAGTACAGTGGAAGTCTTGTGACTTTGCTTCAAGCCGGTCTGGACTTTGTCCGCCGCAACACGAAGAAGGGCTGGCGCAAGACTGCTGACAACCGCCTTGAATATCCGGAGTATCCGGAAACAGTCGGTATAGCTCAAAGTGCCATACAAAAGCATATCAACAGAATGAAGGTTGACGGCATTATCGTTCGCCATGGAGGTGATAGAGGTGGTCACTGGGAAGTCATTAAATAGCACCAACTTGCTTCTCAATGGCTAATGGATATACAGCACGCATGACCAGACACAACGAAAGGTAACACTTTGCCGAGTGGAAAGTAACCTTTCGCATGGTAAAAGGTAACCTTTTGAGACACAAAGTGTTACCTTTTGTTTTACGATTTACATTTACTTGAAAATCAACAGGATACATTAAACCAAAACAAACACCACTCACTTAAATCCGTCAAGACATTAATACGTCCTGTTCCACTCATCACATCTTCGCTTTTCTTAGGATTTCACGCATCATTATATAGCGTGGGCCCTTTGTCGCGTCATAACCTCCGCGCTCTTTGTACCTCCTCTCCGCAGCCTCAGCACGCAAGCGAAACCGACGTGCTTCCTCACCATACAGAGTGGGTATTGCTTTTATTGGTAATGCCATAATATATAATGTTTTAATGTTGCATACCGCAAAGGTAATAAATAATTTTACAAACAAGCTTTGATAGCAAAGATTTTGATTGTGGCATTATATTCCTACAAAATCACAACAAATCACCATGTTTTTCAAGCAAAAAGCACTCCACATTTGCATAGTCAGGAAAATTTCAGTACTTTTGCACTACGCATGCCGTTACACAGTAACGGAGGGCGGAAAAGAACAAGCATATTCCATAACGAAAAGAAATGAACACAGCAATCATCATAGCAGGAGGCTCGGGCAACAGAATGGGGCAGGACATCCCCAAACAGTTCATAAACGTCTATGACAAACCTGTACTCATCTACACTCTCGAGGGCTTCCAGAAGCATCCGGACATCGACGCGATAGGCGTTGTCTGCATCAACGGCTGGGAAAAGGTTGTCGAGGCATACGCCAACCAGTTCAACATCACGAAGCTGCAATGGATTGTCCCCGGCGGAAACAGTGCGCAGGAGAGCATCCGCAATGGTGTTGCGCACCTCGAAGGAACATGCTCGCCCGACGACATCGTGGTCATCCACGACGGCATACGCCCGCTTATCGACGACACAGTGCTGACGGATGTCATAGAGAAAGCCGCCACTTATGGCAACGCTGTCACCTCCATGCCGTACAATGAGCAGATTTTCGTCGTTGACAGCAATGAAGAAACGACAACGACACAGTTCATTCCGCGCGAGACTTTGCGGCGTGTCTCCACTCCGCAGGCGTACCACTATGACCTTCTCAGTGAGAAATACCGCGAGGCTTTCACCAAGGAGATTGGCATTTACGGCTCACATTACACCAACACAATGATGGTAGAACTGGGCGTAAGGCTGCATTTTGCAAAGGGTTCTGACAAGAACATAAAACTGACAACCAAGGATGACCTCGAACTTTTCAAGGGTTATCTGACAAAAGGAAAGGACAACTGGCTGAAATGATTAACAAGAAACATCCGCAATACATGGAGGACATCCGCAATGTCCTCAGCGTAAAAGGCATTGAAAGGCTGCAAGGGAAGCGCATCATCGTCACCGGTGCGACGGGACTGCTTGGCGTCCACCTCATCGATGCGCTTATGGCTCTCGGCAATGTGAGCATCATTGCCGTGGGAAGAAACCGTGAAAGGGCAGCCGAAAGGTTGGGAGAATATTTCTCTTCCCCACTCTTTTCTTTCCTTGAACAGGACGTCATGCTGCCTTTTCCGGAAGACATCACCGCCGATTACGTCATCCCTCTTGCGAGCAACACCCACCCTCTCGCCTACTCACAATACCCTGTGGAGACGATGCTCATCAACCTTAAAGGTGCGGAACATGCTCTCGAACTCGCACGGAGGTGTGGCGCGACGGTGCTCTACCCAAGCACTGTGGAGGTTTATGGCAACGCACGAGGCAACGATGTGTTCACCGAGGACTACACCGGTGTGCTGAATCTCGCCACAAGCCGTGCCGGCTACTCGGAATCAAAGCGTTCCTGCGAAGCTCTGTGCCAGTCGTATGGCGCGGAATATGGCGTGAACGTTAAGATTGTGCGCCTCAGCCGTGTCTTCGGACCGACAATGCTGATGTCTGACAGCAAAGCTTCTTCGCAGTTCATAAAGAAGGCTCTCGCAGGTGAGGACATTGTGCTGAAATCGGAGGGCAAGCAGTTTTTCTCCTACACTTACACCGCCGATGCTGTCGCAGCAATGCTCCACATCATGCTGAACGGCACGAACGGCACGGCATACAACATCGCCAACGACAACTGCAATGTCCATCTGAGGGATTTTGCAGGACTTTGTGCCGAGCTATGCGGCAGGGAGGTTGTCTTTGACCTTCCTTCCGAAAGCGAGCGGAAAGGGTTCTCCGTGGCGATGAACGCCATACTTGACACCGAAAGGCTCCGCAATTCGGGCTTCACTCCCATGTACACAATGAAGGATGCCGTGGCGCGGACGATACACATTTTGAAGAATGACTGAACTCGAAGAATACAACAAAAGGCATCTTCCGGCAGTGCACAGGAAGGAACTTGCCATACTTTGCGCGATACACGACATCTGCGTCCGCCACAAAATAGACTACTGGCTTGACGGAGGGACGTGCCTCGGTGCTGTCCGCCATAAGGGATTCATACCTTGGGATGATGACATCGACATCGCAATGCGCACGGAAGACATCCCGCGCTTTGCCGAGGTGGCACGGAAAGAGCTGCCGAAAGGACTGTTCCTCCAGACCATGGAGACCGACCCGTCATGCCGTCTGCCTACGATAAAGGTGCGCGACCGCGACTCTTTCGTCGTGGAATACGGTGATGATTTCAGCCGTCAGTACTGCAAAGGGCTGTTTGTGGACATCTTCCCGATGCACTCCTACCCAAGCATCTCACGCAGTTTCTGCAAGCGAGTGTGCCGTGGCTACTGCCGCGCAAACGGCATTCTGCGCCAACAGCATGTCTATTCATGGCGCGCCGTGGCAGAGTTGTTTTGGTTCGGAGCGAAGAGGGTTTATTATAATATAATGTGGAAAGCGGCAAACATGCTGCTGAAACATGACACATATTTCGGCAACCGTATCTCCGACAACGGCTATGGCATCATGCACCGCCGTAATTCCATCTTCCCCGTGAAGACGATTTCCTTCGAGGGAAAGGAGTTTCTCGCCCCTGCAAACCCGGACGCTTACCTCAAAGACCTGTACAAGGACTACATGAAGTTGCCGCCTGAGGACAATAGAAAGGGACACGCCGTGTTCTTCCTCGAGACTCTTTCCGGAAAATGACCATGCGGAACTGAGGACAAAAGACTACATTTCAAACCCAAAAGACCACAACATGAAACCGGCACTCGTTGACATATCGGTACTGATGCTCTTCCATGCGCGTCCCGACCATTTCGGGAAAGTGTGGGCGGAGGTCAGGAAAGCGCGCCCGAAACGCCTGTTCCTCTTTCAGGACGGGACACGCCTTGTTGCAAAGGACGGCACACCTGTGACGGACATCCGCCTTTCAAAGGATTGGCAGGGCATAGAGGAATGCCGCCGTATGGTGGACGACACGATGATAGACTGGGACTGTGAGGTGCACAGAAACTATCAAGAGAAGAACCTCGGATGTGACCCGAGCGAGTTCCTTTCGCAGCAATGGGCGTTCTCGCTGACGGACAAGTGCATTGTCCTTGAGGACGACGATGTGCCGAGCCTGTCATTCTTCACGTTCTGCAAGGAGATGCTTGACAAGTACGAGGATGACCCTCGGGTGACAATGATCGCAGGTTTCAACACCGACGAGGATTCACGGAAGCATCTGAAGGCAGTCAACGGCACCGTTCCCGACTACTTTTTCACACGCGCTTTCTCCATTTGGGGCTGGGCATCGTGGGCAAGAGTGATAAGGAATCTTGACGGCGAATATGGTTTTGTGCATGACAAGACGCAATTCGAGAAGCTGAAAGAAAAGGCTAAACTCCACCGTCAGCGCAGCGAAATGCTCCCTCTCTGCCTGCAGCACAGCACGACAGGCATCCCTTACTACGAGACAATCTTCTGGGCGTACATGACCCTCAACGACGGACTTGCCATAATGCCGTCCGTGAACCTTATCAACAACATCGGTCTTGAAGGAGGGACGCACTACGCCACACAGCTTGATTTGCAGCCGAAACGCCTGCGCCGGCAGTTCACAATGGCACGCCACGAATTGCAGTTTCCGCTCTCCCACCCTGCCGAGGTTGTCGAACATCCGGGCTATCAGCAGCGTTGGTACCTGCGGAACGCGTGGGACAACCCATGGCGCAAGGTGCAATATTCTCTCGAAGAATTATGGCTGAACCTCTGCAAAGGCAATTTCCGTACCATAATCTCCTCAGCAAACAACCGCATAAAGAAGACTTTCAGATAAGAAAAAGCCGATGGCGACCCTTAAAGAAAAGACCGCAAAAGGCTTCCTCTGGGGAGCGATGAACAACGGTGCGATGCAGATTCTCAACATGATTTTCGGCGTCGTGCTCGGCAGGCTCCTGTCCAAAGAGGACTACGGACTGATAGGCATGATGGTGATTTTCACCTCCATAGCCGCCGCTCTGCAGGACAGCGGGTTCGTCACGGCACTGACCAACCGCAAGAACGCCACGCACCGCGATTATAACTCTGTGTTTTGGTTCAACATAGGAGTGAGCATAGGACTCTATTACTTGTTCTTCCTCGGTGCTCCTTTGCTCTCACGGTTCTACGATGAGCCGCTGCTGACACCGCTGTTCCGGTACTACAGCCTGTGCTTCCTTGCCGCCTCGTTCTCCATTGTGCCAAGGGCGATGCTCTTCAAACAGTTGCGGCAGAAGGAACTCGCAATCATCTCCACCGTCTCCCTCCTCGTTTCGGGCGTCGTGGGAGTGTCGATGGCATTCGCAGGGATAGCGTATTGGGGACTTGCCACACAGAGTTTCGTCTACACACTGATGGTTTCCGCTATGAGTTGGGTAATCTCCGGCTGGCGTCCTTCGCTTGAAATAACGATGCAGCCTGTCCGCGAGATGTTCGGATTCTCAAGCCGTATGCTCCTGACAAACATCTTTCAGCAGGTGAACAACAACATTTTCGCCGTCGTTCTCGGCAAAATGTACTCGAAAAGCGAGGTGGGCATCTACAATCAGGCCAACAAATGGAACACCATGGGCACATCCGTCATCACCGGAATGGTGCAGGGCGTGGCGCAACCTGCCTTTGTCGAGATTGGCGACGACAGGGAACGGTTGTGCAGAGCATTCTCAAAGATGTTGCGTTTCACGTGCATCGTGTCCTTTCCGGTGTGCTTCGGGCTTGCCCTTGTGGCACCGGAGTTCATCACAATCCTTATCACGGAGAAGTGGCTTCCTTCGGCTTACCTCATGCAGACACTGTGCATCGGAGGCGCATTCCTGCCGATTTCCGCGCTATATTATAATATGGTGATTTCCCGAGGAAAGTCAAACATCTACATGTGGAACATCATCTGCCAGGGCATTGTCATGCTTTCCACAATCCTTGCCATACATTTCCTTGGCGGAGATGTGACAGATATGGTCAGGGCGTATGTCGCTGTAATCATCATTTGGACGGCAATCTGGCATTATTTCGTATGGCGTGAGATTGGATTCGGTGCTTTGCAGGCTGTCAGGGACATACTTCCTTTTGCCGCCATGGCAGGAATGGCAATGGCGTTAGCCCACAAAATTACCGATGGAATGGGCAATATTTATATGCTTCTCGTGGCGAAAATCGCGATTGCGGTTGTCATTTATCTCGCCTTTGTATGGCTTTTCAGCAGAAAGGACATGAGGGAGTGCATGGCGTTTTTGCGCAAAAAGAAATAAGAAACAATAAAGACAAAAAGACAAACAAAGAGTATCGTGACCGTATATTTCTATCATACACAGGACCTTAACTACATCTACCGCGAGTGGAAAGCCGGGAGATTCCCCGCTCATCTTCTGTATGGTGCGACGCATCTTCCGGACGAAGGCATCGGTGTGGTCATGCACAAGCATTCGAAGCCCGGCAGCCGCCGCATCGTTTCGGCACTGAGAAACGCCGCGAAGGTCATCTTCTGCAAGGAGAGGTTTGACGCTGTGTATGCCACAAAGTATAATGGTCTCGAACTGCTCATATTCCTTCGTGCCCTGGGTCTTTACCGCAAACCGATTGTGCTGTGGCACCATCAGCCGGTTGTCCTGTCGAAAGGATGGCTGAAGAACATGGTTTCACGACTCTTTTACAAAGGTATAGACCACATGTTCTTCTTCAGTGACCATCTTCTTGAGGTATCTTTGGCAACGGGAAAGGTCACAAGGGACAAGGCGGAGCAATGCCCATGGGGAGCCGACCTTGTTTATTACGACCGGCTTATGGCAGCACATACCTGCGAAAGAAAGGACTTTATCTCCACAGGAAAGGAACGCCGTGACATGCCGACATTGCTTGCTGCCTTTGCGAAATGCAGTGACCAACACCTTGACCTGATAACGGCTGCCGACTGTTGCGGCACAAATTACGAGGAGATGCTTAGTGTTGCGAGCATTCCGGAGAATGTTTCCGTGACCATAAACCGTACGATGTGGATTCCGGAACTTGCGGAAAGGATTCTCCCGCATAAGTGTGTCTGCATCTGTTGCAAGGAGACAAACTACACGGTGGGGCTCACAACACTTGTCGAAGCACTCGCTTTCGGTATGCCGGTGGTTATCTCCAAGAACCCTAATCAGCCTTTCGACGCGGAGGAAGAAGGATGCGGCATAACCGTAGACTACGGAGACACAGAGTGTTGGGTTAACGCCATACGCCGCATTTCCGACAATCCGGAGGAGGCTTCCCTCATGGGCAAGCGCGCAAGAAGCCTTGCAGAATCGACTTACAACATAGCCAACTGCGCGCATATCGTGGCGAATGCGCTAAGGAAATTCGAGAAATAGTGACAATTTTGACAATAACGTCAGTATTGACAATATTGACATTACTGTCAGTACTGCCTACAAAAACAACCAAAACCAATGAACTCACACTACGACATATTCAACACCCTATGCACCATCCCTCGCCCTTCGCACCACGAAAGCAAGGTGGCGGACTTCCTATGCGCGTTCGCTGACAGCCACGGACTGCATTGGCGGAGGGACAAAGAGAACTGTGTTGTCATCGAAAAGCCTGCCTCTCCCGGCTATGAGGACCATGAGCCAGTAATCATTCTGAACCACATGGACATGGTTTGCGTGGCAGATGAGGGCTTAGATTTTAACCCTCTGAAAGACGGAATCACACCTGAAACCATAGAAATCGACGGAGAGAAATGGATGCGTGCCAAAGGTACGTCACTCGGAGCAGATAACGGTATGGGACTTGCAATAGCACTCTCCATACTCGCCGACGACTCTTTGAAACATCCAGCGTTAGAGGTGCTGACGACAACCAACGAGGAGGACGGCATGAGCGGTGCGGCTTCGCTGTCCCAAGACTTCATACGTGGCAGACGGGTGCTTAACCTTGACTCGGAAGCGTATGACGAAATCACTGTCGGAGCGGCAGGAGCGTTCATACAGACCGCACATCTTCCGTTCAAGAAAATACAGAAACCTGACGGCTATGTGACATACACCGTGACAGTGAAAGGCGGAAAAGGCGGTCACAGTGGTGTGGACATAACTCGCGGAAGGGCAAACGCCATCAAGGTTCTTGCCAATCTTCTTCTGGTGGCTATACGCCAACTGGACATCAAACTGTATCTTGTCAGCTTCAACGGTGGCACAGCTGCAGCCTCTATTCCCGGCAATGCCGAGGCGAAAATCGTACTTCCGAAGGACAAGACCGTGGCTTTCGAGACCCTGACAAGCCAGTGTCACGAGGCTGTAAAACAGCAGTTCGGAGGCACGGATGCCGGCATTTCGGTGAATTGTGAGCCGTCTGTATGGCACAGCACAATCGTCAGCGAGGAGGGCACTCATCTTCTTCTCGCCTGCCTTAACGGTATTCCTGTCGGACCAATCGAGATGCACCCTTCAATAGAAGGCACTCCATTGACAAGCAACAACATAGGCACTGTAAGGCAAACCGCCACGACCTTCGACATCACAACCCACACCCGGAGCTTCGATGATAATAAAATGGAACAGCTTGCAGATCAAATCAGACGCATTTTCGTCATCAGTGGCGCGACAGTCGACACCGTCATGAACGCTCCGGCATGGCAGGAAGACAGCAACAGCGAGCTTATCATGCTTGCTTGCGACACGTTCCGCGATGTCCTTGGCTTCGAACTGAAGAAGACAGCGATGCACTTCGTCCTTGAAGCGGGCTACTTCGTGCAGAAATTCCCCGGCATACACATTGCAAGCATAGGATCTCGCATCCTTGAACCGCATAGCACAAGCGAGAGAGTTCAGCTCTCCACAGTGGACAATATACGGCGTGTTGTCATCGAAATGCTGGCAAGAATGTAGGCTATTTCGGCGGTTTCAGATAATAAGTTTCATCATGATGTATCATGATAAACCATGTTGCATCATGATTCCCCCACAACCCTCAACCCAATAACCCACAATCCCAACCCAATGAAAGTCCTTATCCTCAGCACATTCGAGCACACCGGAGGGGCGGCGATAGCAGCCAACAGACTGCTCAACGCTCTGAACCACAACGGTGTCTCTGCCACAATGCTCTGCCGGAAGAACATCTCCCGTGGACCGAAAGCATTGCGGAAACAGTCATGGAGTTCCATTTTCGAACGTCTGACGATATGGATTGCCAAAGGATTCTCCGCAAAAGACCTGTGGACTACCGACCCTGCACTCTTCGGACAGGACATAACAGCCACACGGGAGTTTATGGAAGCCGACATAATCCACCTCCATTGGATAAACCAAGGGTTCCTTTCCCTCGACACAATCCGCAAAATCACGGAGAGCGGAAAGCGCATCGTATGGACAATGCATGACGAATGGCCCTTGGAAAGTGTATGGCACTACACCGAAGGCGTTATGCCCGGCGCACCGTTCGACAAGAGAGTGTTCGCAAAAAAGCAGGACATCCTTGCCCGAAAGAACATCACTTTCGTCACTTGCAGTGAGTGGCTGGCACGCATAGCACGGCAGAAACCTCTCGGAAAAGGGCAGGAAATCATCTCCATCCCCAACCCTATCGACACCCTACTGTTCCGCCCTGCCACCGACAGGATGAAGGAACGAGAGGCATTCGGTCTGCCAAAGGACAAGAAAATCGTGCTTTTCGTCTCGCAGAACGTCAACGACGAGCGCAAGGGAATACGCTATCTGGACAAGGCGCAGCAGCTCCTCGGCGACGGCATCGTGACCATCGCACCGGGCAGGGACATCCCTTACATCAGCGGAGCAGAGAACATGGCACGACTGTATGCCTGTGCCGACGCCTTCGTGACCCCGTCTTTGCAGGACAATCTGCCAAACACCGTCATGGAAGCCATGGCTTGTGGCACACCGTGTGTGGGCTTCAACGTTGGCGGAATACCTGAGATGATTGACCACAAGGTCAACGGCTACGTGGCAGAGTACAGGAACGCCGCCGACCTTGCCGAGGGAATACGCTACGTGCTCTGTGAGAACAATGCGGAAAGCCTTGGCAAAGCGGCAAGAGAAAAAGTGGAATCATGCTACAGCGAAAGAAGTGTGGCAAAGAAATACATCAACATATACAACAGACATGCTTAAGAAACTATTCGGAATATTCAGAATACAGAAGGAGGAGCGCACAGGGGCAATCATCGCACTGCTTGTGTTCATAGCACTGAACGCCCTCAATGTGGCACGGTATTTCAGTGCCTTGTCGGGCGTGGACAACAACACTTGGGCGAAATTCATCAAGGGTTGGCACGTCTCGGGCTTTGACCCGATAACCTATTCCGTACTGACAAAATGGACAATAGGCTACAACATCTACCGCCACCCGCTGCTACCTTATTTCGTTTGGCCGTTCAGCAAGCTCAATGAAGGGCTTATGGCACTGACAAACACTAACTTCGCCATAATCATCACGGCGTGCATACTCGTGTTTTGTGCCTTCTATGCCTACATCTTCCTGAACAGAATCTTCTGGGAAATCATCGGCACAAGGCGCAGCGAAGGCTATGTCCTCTCGGCACTGACCTTCTCTTTCGCCTACATCATGCTGTCGGTTCTCGTTCCCGACCATTTCTGTCCGTCGATGTTCTGCCTTGTGCTGACACTCTATCTCTGCGGACTCAAGCTGCAGAGGGGCAGGGCTTTGAACTGGTGGCAGACTGTTCTGATGTTCTTCTTCACGGCAGGAATATCGCTTAACAACGGTCTGAAAATCTTCCTTGCGGCACTTGTGACACGTGGAAGACGCTTCTTCCGCCCGGGCTACCTCATCGTTGCGGTGCTTCTGCCGTCGGCTCTCATCTGGGGAAGCGCACGCTGGAGCTACAAGGAGTTTGTCTGGCCGAAGGAGGTGCAGCGCAAGGCGAGGAAGGAGATGATGCAGAAAAGGCAGCTCGACCGCATACGCCAACACGTCATGGACACAATAAAGACCAAGGACAGTGCTGCCGTGGCTGTCGTCATGGACAGCGTAAAGGCCGGGATAGAGAAGAAAAGAGAGCGGCGGAAGACCATGAGCGCGGCCTACAAGCATACCGGCAAACCGATGGCGCAGGGAGAGTTCATGCGGTGGACGGACATCAGCACCTCGCGCACGGATGTCGCAATAGAGTCGCTTTTCGGAGAGGGAATCATGCTGCATGAGGATTATCTGCTGAAGGATGTCCTTGTCAACCGCCCCGTGATAGTGCATTACCGCAACTGGGGCAACTACATCGTGGAAGCGTTCCTTGTCGCCATGTTCCTTGCAGGAATATGGTTCGGCAGACGCTCGCGCTTCATGTGGACGGCGATGTCGTTCTTCCTCATGGACATGGCACTGCACATAGGACTCGGATTTGGCATCAACGAGGTGTTCATCATGTCTGCCCACTATCTCTTTGTGCTGCCGATAGCAATGGCTTTCGTACTGAAAGCGATGTCGGGAGCGTGGCGCAAACGGCTCACAGTGGCACTCGCCATAGTGGCGGTGTACCTGTGGATATGGAACACGGCGTTGCTAACGCAGTATCTTTATTTCTTGTAATTGCTGACAATATTGACAGTACTGTCAGAAATGACAATACTGACGCTACCGAGAACTCGTAAAAACATGAAAAAACTTATCGCAAAGCATCGTGAGACGCTCCTTGTGACACTCCTCGGACTAGTCATCTTCGCCCTGCTCAACTACCTTATGGTGCAGTGGCATGAGGAACCGTGGACAAATCCGAAGATGGGCTATTGGAGCGTCTTCCGCAAATACTTCTGCCTTTCGGGGTTCGACGCACACACTTATGTCACAGTCTCCAAATGGCGGCCTCTCTACGAACTCTACCGCCACCCTATGCTGGCACTCTACATGTGGCCGCTCTCGTGGATAAACGGTCAGCTGAACGACATCTTCCACATAAACTGCGCCATATACACCGTGGCGGTGGCGTGGACAATCATAAGCACCGCAACGTGGACACTGCTCTACAAACTCCTGCGCAACGTGGTCGGACTTGCCGTCGGCAGTGCACTCCTGCTGGGCCTGTTTCACTACTCTTTCTCCCATGTCATGCTGGCGGCGATAGCTCCCGACCACATGATTCTAACACAGTTCCTGCTCATCCTCACACTTTTCATCGCCACAAGGCGCAAAGAGGGTCTTCCGCTGTGGCAGGCTTTGACGCTGTGCTTCGTCAGTGCAGGCGTGAGTCTGACAAACGGCATAAAGATTTGGCTCATGGACATCGCTTCACGGACACGGGAAAGACTGACCTTTAACAATATCATGCGCCGCTCACTGCTCTACCTCATACCGGCAGCGATGCTTGGCGCGATGTACTTTATACAAACGGAAACCACCGAAAAGGAGGAGCACCAATGGCAGGTGACGATGCGCGACAAGAGAATCGCCAAAGACAGCACTTACCTTGCACGGCTCCGCGCCGACAGTCTGCGGCAGGCAAAGGAGCGAAGCCGGCAGACAACGGATAGCAAACTCTTCCAATGGACTGACAATTCGGTAGAGCGCACGCCACTGCTCGTGGAGAACATCTTCGGCGAAGGGCTTATCCTTCATGAGGAGCATCTGCTCGAAGATGCTAATCTGACGAAGAACCCGCGCCCTGTAATCATACGCTACGACAACCGCTGGCAATACATCGCCGAGGGTACAATCGTCACACTCTTCGCACTCGGGCTGTTCTGCGCCATGCGCAAGCGGCTGATGTGGATGGCTCTGCTGCCTTTCCTCTTCGACATGTTCCTGCATGTCGGCATGCGCTTCGCCGCCTCGGATGTCTACATCATGACCGCCCACTGGGCTTTCGTCATCCCGATAGCCGTGGCTTACCTCATCAGGAGAACCGCAGAGATTGACCGACGCAGCCTTTCGCCCCTGCTCCACGTTATCATCCTTGTCCTCACCGCCACACTCTGGTGGCATAATCTGTCATTGATTGCAGGAAAACTCTTGGAGCATTCATAAGCCAACGGTTATATCCCCACAACCTATTGATAACAAGTCACTTACACAAGCCTAATACATTATACGAAAAAAGGCTACCTTTCGCATAACGAAAGGTAGCCTTTTGTATGGTCAATCATAACCTTTTGTCGGGTGGAAGGTTACCTTTCACCCGACAAAAAACGACCATCTGGTTTCATAACATATAGCAAGCAGTTTTTAAGGCAACATACCTATGCCTGCCATGCCATAGGACTCTACATCTGCCCCGACTCCACAAGGCGGGCGCAACGTTCTATCTCGGCATCCTCGGGATTATTCTCCGGATCGTAAGTCTTCTTGAGTGACGCACCGAAAGTCCATGCAAAGACCTGATAGAGTCCGGCTTTCAACGGGCCGATGAAGGCGTTTATCAGTTCATAGCCTGAGGAATTGCACTCACGGTGAACAAGTTTTATGAGGAGTTTTCCCTGTGCGAGTGTCAGTTTCCTCATCTTCGGAGTATACTGTTCCTTCACACCCTTCTCCACAAGTTTCAGATGCGCCTCACGCGCCTTCTTGTTCGGGAGCGTCTGCAAGTACTCGTAGGTCTCAAGCATCACATGCCTTACCTCCTTGGCGATAGGCAGCACCTTCTTGACATTGTACATCGTCCTTGTATAACGTTTCCTTTCCTTGGCGTTCTTGAACAGCTTCGGCGGATAGCAGTAGACCTTGTTCAGTTCCATGTACTGCACCGAGTCGCCGTCAAGCATGATTTTGCTGACCTTCATCGTAGGGACGAAAGTCGGCGTTGTCTGCAACTGCCCACTGTCCTCCTGTGCGTGGACGGCGAGGGAGATTACCGCAAGGATTATTGTAATTATTGTTTTTCGCATCTTAGGGTGTTGTTTATGTTTGTGTTTTGAATAAATCTTTCTGTGCCGTGACGTGTGGCATGAAGCGTTTCATAAGTGGTATTATGGCAAGATAGAGTGCCATGATGAGCAACAGTTCCTGCCAAAGCCCGATGTGCAGTGGTTGCAGCACGCGTATCAAAGGTTCATGGGTGACAAGCACCATTATGCTGTATCGCCCGATATACGAGAAATATGGCATGTTTCCAAGGCGTGTGCACAGTCGTATGAGGCATAGGATGCCACATAAACCTACAATGTAGCATTGCAGGGCTTGCAAAGCAGGTTCTTCGGGATGATGCCAACCTGCAGCGAGGAATACCGGCAGCACGGTTGCCATTACTTTCTTAGACAGCAACCGTTGCAGGTCATGGCTGCGGAATATATGCCCTGCTATGAAGAACGGCATATATGCAAGTGTTCTGTCAAGCGATGCCGGGAGCGTGAGGTGGCTGTCCGTGCAGAACAGGCTGCCTATGCAGCAAGCGAGGAGCAGCTGTGCCCATTCCTTTGGAACGGCTTTCCGCAGCCCATAGAAGAGGATGTTGCTCCAGAACAGTCCCCAAAGGAACCATAAAGGGATGTTAGGATATTTCGCATCCGGCATAAGGAACGCCCACAACAAAGACCGGTCTCCTCCGGTACTGAAGTGCATGTTGAAGAAACGTGTGCATATCACCGGCAGAAGAACGGATGTAGTGAGGTAAAAGAAAAGGAACGGAACAAGCAGTTTGTTGGTCTTCTTTACCGCAAACCGCATGAATCCACCGTAATCCTTGAAGAAGAATCCCGACAGGAAAAAATAGAGCGGCATCCTTATCAGTGAGAGGTAGCCGTCCGTCGGCAGTTCCACGTTGTACGCACCTTGCAGGTGATAGAGGACGACAAGCGTGATGCACAGCCCTTTGGCGAGGTCAAAGTATTTTATCCTTTCTGTCATCTGTAGTCTTCTTTGTGTATGCCAGCCGTTCTTTCCGTTACCTTACTATGGCAATTTTTGTGACAATGCCCTTCTCGCCTTCCGGTGTTGCGGCATTGACCATATAGATTCCCGACGCCACTTTCCTGCCTTTCATGTCGCATCCGTCCCATTGGTAGGAGCCTCCGGAGCATGTCCCTTCGTTGACAAGCTGTCCCGAGGCAGTGAGAATCTTCACCTGTGCGCCGGGAGTAAGCCCAACAACGGTAATCATGCCTGTATGCTCAGGTGTGACAGGGTTAGGGTATGCCCACACTGTCTCTTTTGCCATTCCTTCCGCATTGGCACTGCTGACATCGCCTTGATAGGTACACAGTCCGTTGGGTGTTGCAAAATATACCGTTCCTGTCTCATCATCGATAATTATATCGTAGATTATATCCGAAAGAATCGGTGAGTTCTCGGTGGTGAAATGATGGATTTCTGTGTTGTTGTCGCTGCTTATCAAGTAGACCCCTGCTCCCGATGAGCCCATCCATTTTCGATTGGCAGCGTCAACGGCAATAGTCCTTATGGATACGCCCGCAAGGAGATAGTCGGCATAGTTCGTGCCGTCGTTGCGCGGAACCTTATGCTGTATGAACCATATATCGCCGTCACTACCGGCTGCATCCGCACGTGTGATGTAGAAAGGTCCGCCATCGGAAGCCACCCAGATGTTGCCTTCTTTGTCTTCCGTAAGGTCGAAAATCAGGTTGCATGCGATTGTCGTGCCGTCCTCATTGACGAAATTGTTGAACCATGTCAGACTGTTGTTGCGCCAATCATAACGGTAAACGACATGTTTACCCCACTGGTTATTGTTCCACCACAAGTATCCGTTGGTAGGGCTGACGAAAGCACTCTGCGCATCGACATTGTATTCTGTGGACATGGAGATACCCTGCTGTGGGAAAGACTGCGAGTTACCGTCACGGGAGAATCGCACCACCGGAATACTGCTCCATCCGTTCATTGCCCAAAGGTTATTGTCGCGGTCGTAAGTCATGGAGCAGACGGCAGAGCGGTGAAGCTCTACATCTGATACACCTGACAGTGCACTGTTCCCGGAGTTATAGGCTTTGACGGGAATATAATCCCTATATTCGTAAAGTCCAGAGCCGGCACCCACCCAGAAATGGTTCTTGTCCAAAGGGTCGAACGCCATGCAGTTGGCGTGGACATAGTCATACCCCGTCATCTTGCCGGGGTCGGCAAGCTTACTCCATGAGTTTCCGTCATAAGTCTGTACACAGCCCGGGAAATCTTTAAGGCTAAAGCCGTAGCTGAAATTGCCACATGTGCCGAAGAGTCTGTTGTCATGGAGATAGAGACGCCAAAACCTGTTCGACAAAGGTCCGTCAGGCACCACACCGCTGCTTGTCTGTTGCATCGTGCCATATTCATCCTCCTCGTATCGTGCGAGCTTTCCTTCGGAGTCGTTTCCCCAATAGCAGTTGTTCTTGTTGTCATGGAAGAGTGTGCCGAAAGCGTTGGAAAGGTTCTTGGATGGTTTCAGAGTGCTCCAATCCTCGCCACTGTCTGTCCATGAGTCCTTATTGAGCAGATTGCTGCTTAACGGTGCGCGCTTCACTCCTTTTTCTGTCAAGGCATAAATATATGTAGAGTTCACAAAAGCATCATTGACCTTTATGCCAAGGTTGTATGTATCGACGACATATTCTTCGACGACATCGAACTTCATAATGCCGAATCCTGTGCAGATGTATGCATGCTGCCCGAATACACATATATTATATATTGTCTTGTCGCCTGTCATCTGTTTGTCGGCAAGGTCTGTGAATGTCCTGACATCCTTGTCAGCGGTCAGCAGGTCTATCTTGTTGTTTTCGTAAGCCACTATCAGCCTTTTTGCCATTTCACACCATGCTATCCGCTCTATGCCACTGCTTGAAAGGCATCCTCCGTCAAGTGAAGACAAGACATTGTCCTTATAGTAAGTCGTCAGGGAGTTGTCGGAAAGGTGCAGGGAATAGAGGCTTCCGGAGGCAAGCGCAAAGACATCCGTGCCGGCGGACTCCACCTGCGTGATGTTGTAGTAGCTTTGGTAGAGAGTCCACTTCCCTATCTCTTCGGCTGCCGCCGTAAGCGATAGGACGGTAAGGATGGATAGGAGGATTCGTCTCATGGTAGTTTATTTTTATGGAATGGTGTCAGGGAATGAAGCCGTCAGTCTGTTATTCCGCCCTTGTCTATCTGTTCCTGCAGGGCGTTGTTTATGGCTGTGCGCTGTTCATCCTTGAACCATCCCCACTTATTGAAATACTTGCAGATGCTGAATATATGCACAAGGAGGAGATGCAGGCTGTGCCTTGAGCCACGGCTGAACTTATGGTAGACCGGCACTTTCGGATAATAGAGGGTCTTGTACCTCTCATTCATGCGCCGTGAGATGTCGATGTCCTCACCATATAGGAAGAAATGCTCATCAAACATGTTTATCTCCTGTATCGCGGACATGCGGAAGAACATGAAGCAGCCGGACAGGAATGGCACGTTTAGCACCATATTGAAGCCGGAATACTCCAGTTCAAAACGGCGGTTGCGCTTGTTGATGATGAATTTCGGCAGACATAGCCGTCCGAACATGTCAAACGGTGTCGGAAGCATCTTCGCAAGACGCTGTATCTCACCGTTAGGATAAAGCACTTTAGGCATCATCTGACCAACATCCCTATGCTTGTCCATATACTTTTTCAGTTCCGGTATCACTCTCGGTCCGAACCATATATCGGGGTTCACCACAAGATGATACTCGCTGCCTATGCTCAATGCTTTCCGCATAGCGAAATTATGTCCGCCTCCATAGCCGTTGTTGTCATGGCGGAAATAGAGGAGCTGCATGCCCGCCTCGACACGCTTCTGCAGTTCCGGCTCACCTGTAAGGACACGTTTGGCAAACTGCTTCAGCTCCGCCTCAAGCTGCATCATGTGCTCCGAATGGTCAATGATATATATGACATCCACCGGTGATGCGAAGAGACTTCGCAACACCGGCTCTATGTCAAGGAAATGGTGGTCGTAAGTAACTACTGACGCTGTAATCATCGGTCTTTTCTTTTCTGTGTTCTCATAGCTGTTCATCAACCATGCCTTGTTATTTCAGTAGGAAACCGGCGAGTTTCTCTGTCGCCAGGGCACGGTGTGAGATGCGGTTCTTAATGCCCCCCCCAAGTTCTGCGAAAGACTTGTCATAGCCTTCAGGTTGGAACACAGGGTCATAGCCGAAACCCTCCGTACCGTGCTTCTCAGTAAGGATTGAGCCATTGATGATTCCATCAAAGAAATACTCCTTACCTTTATATATAAGAGCTATAGAGGTGCGGAAGCGTGCCTTGCGGTTCTCCTTGCCGTCAAGCTTATAAAGGAGTTTGCGCATGTTCGCCTGTGAATCGTGGTCAGCACCTACAAGAGGGTCGTTGTAATCTGCATCCTCGATATTGGCATAGCGTGCAGAGTAGACTCCCGGTGCTCCGCCAAGGGCATCAACCTCAAGACCTGTGTCATCGGCGAAACAGTCAAAGCCGTAGTATTTATTGACATAGCGTGCTTTTTCCAAAGCATTCTCTTCAAGCGTGTCATGAGTCTCCGGCAGTTCGGCATTGCATCCCACTTCCTTCAGTGAGCGTATCTCAAACCTATCGCCAAGTATGCTGCGCACCTCAGCAAGTTTGTTCTTGCTGTTGGTGGCGAAGACAAGTATCGGTTTCTGGTTCTTGACCTTTGTCTTCATGGTCTCAAACCCCTCGCCATAAACTCCGAGGGCATTTGTCACGGAGACAAAACAGAATGGGTCGACAGACTGTATTGCTCGCATGATAGTCTCGGCATAGCGCCTACTGCACACACACATCACGACATTGCGCTCAGACTTCGTGTACCAGCCTTCTCCAGACAGCACCGTAACTCCGAAACCTTCTTCTGCTATGCGGTCAGCTATGGCGGAATAGTTGCGTGAGAAGACCTTGAACTCCACTGCCTGGCAGAGTTTTCGCATGAAATAGTCGAGTGTCATGGCTGCCACCACAAGGAGTATGAAGCCGAATATAATACGCTGCACATCATGGAAAATGAAATAGCTGCTGCTGACAATGATGATATCGCAAATCATCATCATCTGTCCCAAGGAGACATTCATGTACTTGTTGACAATGGCAATGATTATGTCAGTTCCTCCGGTGGAGCCGTTGTTATAGAAACAGATTGCAAGTCCGAGACCTTCCAAGATACCCGACAGCACGCACGCCATGAACAGTTCGTTGCCGAGAATCTGCGGCAATTGGTGAGTAACGGGGTCTCTCAGAAGAGGGTCAAGGACTGTCAGCCACATCGTGATACTGCCAAAGCCGAAAAGCGACTTGATACAGAAATTAAGTCCGAGAATCCTTGCTCCGAAAAGTAAGAAAGTGATGTTTATCAGTGCGTAGCTTATCGGCACCTGCAGTCCTGTGGCATAGTAAATCAAAGCAGAGATACCCGCCACACCGCCTGTGGTAAGCTGATACGGGAGCATGAACAGCTCAACACCAATAGCGTACATGAATGTGCCCACAAGAACCATGAAGTAGTCGTGCACTTCCTTCAGGATTCTTTTCTTGTTCAACATTTCCTTGGTCAACATAACCGGTTGTTTTTATTGTTTTGTCTTTTTGGAAAAGAGGAAAGGATGCCAAAGCAACCTTTCCGTTCTTGTTTCTTTATCAGGTTACAACATGATGCATCATGATTAATCATGACAAACCATGACAACCTCAGCGCATCATGACAACTATTTCACCACAATGTTTATGATTCTTCCAGGCACAACGATGATTTTGACAATCTGCTTGCCGTCAGTGTATCGTGCCGTGCGCTCATCAGCAAGAGCCGCCTTCTCAGCGTCCTCCTTGGAAATGCCCGCAGGAAGCTGGATGGTGAAGCGTGTCTTTCCGCAGAACTGCACAGGCATTGTTATCTCTGAATCAACCATCTTCTTCTCGTCCCATACAGGCCACTGTGCATCACAGACAGTGGTTGTCTCGCCAAGAGCAGCCCACAATTCCTCGGCGATATGAGGAGCGAAAGGCGCAAGAAGGATGACAAGCTCTTTCAAGACAGCCTTGTCACGGCATTTTGAGAGTTCACCGACAGCAATCATGAATGCAGCAATTGATGTGTTGTAAGAGAACTGCTCGATGTCCTGTGTCACTTTCTTTATGAGCTTGTGCAGAGACTTCTCCTGCTCGGCAGTCGCTTTTGCCTCAGCGTCAGGCATGAAATTGCCCTCACGGTCATAGAAAAGTCCCCAGAACTTCTTCAGGAAGCGGTGGCATCCGTCTATGCCGTTGGTGTCCCATGGCTTGGACTGCTCGACAGGGCCGAGGAACATCTCGTAAAGACGCAGTGTGTCAGCACCATATTTCTCGACAATCATGTCAGGGTTGACAACATTGTACATGGACTTTGACATCTTCTCCACAGCCCATCCGCAGACATACTTTCCTTCATCGTTAAGTATGAATTCCGCATCGTTGTACTCCGGACGCCATGCCTTGAAAGCCTCAACGTCAAGGACATCGCCCGAAACGATGTTCACATCCACATGGATTGGTGTGACATCCAAGCCTTCTTTCTTGTCAAAAGACACAAAAGTGTTGGTGTCCTTTATGCGGTAAACAAAGTTTGAGCGTCCCTGAATCATGCCCTGATTGACAAGTTTCTTGAACGGCTCCTCCTGCTTTGACACACCGAGGTCGAAGAGGAACTTGTTCCAGAAGCGTGAATAGATGAGATGACCTGTGGCATGCTCCGAACCGCCGACATAGAGGTCTACATTCTGCCAGTAGCTTGCAGCATTCTCGCTGACAAGGCACTCGCTGTTCTTCGGATCCATATAGCGGAGGTAATATGCAGAAGAACCTGCAAAACCTGGCATGGTATACAGTTCGATAGGGAACACAGTCTTCTCGTCCACAAGAGCCTTGTCGACAATCTTCTTGTTCGCCTCATCCCACGCCCACAACTGTGCATTGCCCAAAGGCGGCTCACCTGTGGCAGTAGGCTTGAAGTCCTTCACCTGCGGAAGCTCGATAGGGAGACATTCCTCATGTATCATTGTCGGCACACCGTTCTTGTAATACACAGGGAACGGCTCGCCCCAATATCTCTGACGGGAGAAGATGGCGTCACGCAGACGATAGTTCACCTTCACACGTCCGAGGTTATGCTCGGAGACAAACTTCTTGGTGGCAGCGATAGCCTCCTTGATTGTCATGCCGTTAAGTGAGAATCCTTCGAATGCAGTCTTTCCCGGCATTGGGGAGTTCATCACGATACCCTCTTTCGCATCATAAGACTCCTCACTCACATCCGCACCTTCGACAAGTGGGATTATAGGCAGATTGAAATGCTTAGCGAAAGCATAGTCGCGTGAGTCATGGGCAGGGACAGCCATAATAGCTCCTGTACCATAACCTGCAAGCACATATTCTGAGATGTAAATCGGACATTTGTCACCGGTGATAGGGTTTATTCCGTATGCTCCGGAGAACACACCTGTCACAGTATGGTCTATCATGCGCTCACGCTCCGTGCGGCTCTTCACATACTTTATGTACTCCTCTACCTCTGCCTTCTTGTCCTCTGTGGTGACAAGACTGACAAGGTCACTCTCAGGAGCGAGGACAAAGAATGTCACACCGAACATTGTGTCGGCGCGTGTGGTGAAGATTGTGAAACCATTCTCCGTTCCGTCAACCTTTATCTGTACCTCTGTGCCTTCGCTTCTGCCAATCCAATTGCGCTGTGTCTCCTTGATTGACTCGCTCCACTCCACAGTCTCAAGACCGTCAAGCAGCCTTTGGCTGTATGCAGAGACACGGAGACACCATTGGCGCATCTTCTTCTGCTCCACAGGGAATCCGCCGCGGACAGACACTCCGTCGACAACCTCGTCATTGGCAAGCACAGTTCCGAGACCGGCACACCAGTTGACCATTGTCTCACCCATAAAGGCGATGCGGTAGTTCATGAGGATGTCGGACTTTTCCTTCTCTGTCTTTGCGTTCCACTCCTCAGCAGTGAACGACATTTCCTCACTGCAAGCAACATTCAGCCCCTCTGTGCCTTTTACAGCGAAAGCCGCCTCCAATTCAGAGATAGGACGTGCCTGCTGGGAAGCGTTGCAATAGTAGCTGTCAAACATCTTTTGGAAAGCCCACTGCGTCCAATGGTAGTAATCCGGAGTGCAGGTGCGTATCTCACGGCTCCAGTCAAAGCAGAAGCCTATCTTGTCAAGCTGTTCGCGGTAGCGGCCGATGTTGTCGAAAGTTGTCTTCTCAGGATGCTGCCCTGTCTGTATGGCATACTGCTCTGCAGGAAGACCGTAGGCGTCGTAGCCCATAGGGTTGAGTACATTGAAGCCCTGCAGGCGCTTGAAGCGTGCATAGATGTCACTGGCGATATATCCCAGCGGATGACCGACATGGAGTCCCGCTCCCGAAGGATAAGGGAACATGTTGAGCACATAAAATTTCTTCTTGTTCTCATCCTCGCAGACCTTGTAAGTGTTGTTCTTCACCCATTCCGCCTGCCATTTTTTCTCGATTTCTCTGAAGTTATATTCCATTGCTTTTGTTTTGTTGTTTTCGCATTACGGTTGCAGGAAGCCACCCAACGGCACACGCGTCATCGCTTGTGGCAGTCCCCGAAAAGGCACATCCCCGTTATAAACGATAACGGCAATGCACCTTGTTTATTTTATAATCTGTGCAAAAGTACAAAAAAATATGCAATAATACAACCTTTTGCGCAAATATCTTGCGACACACTCTTCATGGCAATCCCCAAACAGACTGTGCTGCCTGACCACATATCTTTACCCCAAAAGCATTTCAAAGAGGGTAGTTTTCAAAGTCATAAAGCTCAGTGGAGAGATAGCGTTCGCCTGTATCAGGCAACAACACAACAATCTTCTTGCCACTGTTCTCCGGACGCTTGGCAACCTCCGTAGCGGCATAAAGAGCTGCACCTGAGGATATTCCGACAAGCAGTCCTTCCTTTGCGGCAACCTCTCGCCCTGCAAGGATTGCGGCATCGTTCTCCACATCAAGCACTTCGTCGACAAGAGTAGCGTCATAAATCTTCGGCACAAAGTTCGCCCCAATGCCCTGAATCTTATGCGGACCGCTCTGGCCACCGTTAAGTATAGGCGAGGATGCTGGCTCCACAGCGACAATCTTTACAGAAGACTTCCGCTCTTTCAGGTATTTCGCCACACCGGAAATGGTTCCGCCCGTGCCAACTCCTGCCACAAAGATGTCCACTTCGCCATCCGTCTGCTGCCATATCTCCGGACCGGTCGTAGCATAATGGCGTGCCGGATTTGCCGGATTCTCAAACTGCTGAAGGATAATGCTGCCGGGAATGCTGTCACGAAGTTCCTCCGCCGCACGCACAGCACCAGACATGCCGTCCTTTCCCGCTGTCAGGCACACTTCCGCACCATAGGCTTTGACAAGGTTACGGCGCTCGACACTCATCGTCTCTGGCATGGTGAGAATCAGTTTGTAACCTTTCACGGCTGCGACAAGTGCAAGCCCCACACCGGTGTTTCCGCTTGTAGGTTCGATGATTGTTGCACCGGGCTGCAGCAGTCCTTTGCGCTCTGCATCCTCTATCATGGCGAGGGCAATACGGTCCTTCACACTTCCCCCCGGATTGAAATACTCTATCTTGGCGACAAGTGGCACGGAAAGCCCTTTCGCCATGGAAAATTTGTTGAGTTCGAGAAGAGGGGTACTTCCGATAAGCTCTGTCAGTTGTTTTGCAATCTTTGTCATAGTCAAATGCCTTTTTAATGATTCACAAATAGTTTTCCTCATGCAAAGATACAAACTTTGCTACTACATTCCAAATTCATTTTCAACGTAAAACACCTACGGAATGCTGACAAATGGACAGGCAACACCATGCTTGTCCTTAGAAAAACCAACAAAAACAGCGTAAAACCACCGATTACCATGTCCCGAGCAATACAAAACAGACTGACAGGCTTTTACGCTAACTTTTCTAAAAAATGTTGAAATTTTTGCATATATCAGAAATTTTCACGAAATTTGCACACTTACATGTAATGTAAGGCTATGGCATGCCACTGACAACAACCTGTGACAGCCGAAATAACTTGCAAAAAGAATATTACACTGAATATGAACATAGAAGAAAGAATACAGCAGGCAGCCATTGAAGCTGTCAAGACTTTGTACGGTGTAGAGCCGGAGAAGAAGAGCGTGCAACTGCAGAAGACACGCGCGGAATTTGAGGGAAACCTCACCCTTGTGGTGTTCCCTTTCGTGAAAATCGCAAAGAAAAAGCCTGAGGAGGTTGGCGAAGAGATTGGAAAAGAACTCGTTGAGCATAGCGGCATAGTGTCCGCCTACAACGTTGTGAAGGGTTTCCTCAACCTCTCTATTGCTGACAACGCATGGCGAGAGATGCTTGCAGCAATTAACGCCGATGAGCATTTCGGCGAGAAAAAGGCAACAGAGGAGAGTGACCTCGTGATGATAGAGTACTCTTCCCCTAACACAAACAAGCCTTTGCACCTCGGACATGTGCGCAACAACCTCCTCGGATGGTCACTGAGCCGTATCATGGAGGCTAACGGGCATAAGGTTGTGAAGACGAACATCGTCAACGACCGTGGCATACATATCTGCAAGTCAATGCTCGCCTGGCAGAAGTACGGCAACGGCGAGACACCGGAGACAAGCGGAAAGAAGGGCGACCACCTCATCGGCGACTACTATGTGGCTTTCGACAAGCACTATCGCGAGGAGGTGAAGAAACTCATGGCGCAGGGCATGGATGAGGAAAAGGCGAAGCAGGAGACACCGCTGATTAAGGAAGCGCACGACATGCTTGTGAAATGGGAGAACAACGACCCTGAGGTTCGTGCCCTTTGGGCTCGCATGAACGAATGGGTTTATGCCGGATTCGATGAGACATACAAGATGATGGGTGTCGGATTCGACAAGATTTACTATGAGTCACAGACTTATCTCGAAGGCAAGGAGAAGGTTGAGGAAGGCTTGGAGAAGGGCATCTTCTACCGCCGTGACGACAATTCCGTATGGGCAAACCTTACAGAGGACGGTCTGGACGAGAAACTCCTGCTTAGAAGCGACGGCACATCGGTGTACATGACTCAGGACATCGGCACTGCAAAGCTGCGCTATCAGGACTACCCTATCGACAAGATGATTTATGTCGTAGGCAACGAGCAGAACTATCATTTCCAGGTTCTCTCACTCCTCCTTGACAAACTCGGCTTCAAATGGGGCAAGGACCTTGTGCATTTCTCTTACGGAATGGTGGAGCTGCCTAACGGAAAGATGAAGTCCCGTGAGGGAACTGTGGTCGATGCCGACGAACTTATGGCTGCTATGATTGAAGATGCACGCCGTACAAGTGACGAACTTGGCAAGAATGCTGACATGACAGAAGAGGAGAAGCAGGAGATTGCACGCATCGTGGGTCTCGGAGCTTTGAAGTATTTCATCCTGAAGGTCGACGCTCGCAAGAACATGCTCTTCAATCCTGAGGAGTCTATCGACTTCAACGGCAACACAGGTCCTTTCATCCAGTACACCTATGCACGTATCCGCTCTATCCTCCGCAAGGCTGCCGAGCAGGGCATCGAGGCTAAATGCACGGACATCGCATTGGCACAGAAGGAGGTTGACCTCATACAGAAAATCAACGAGTATGCCGCCGTGGTTGCTCAGGCAGGAACAGACTATTCTCCTTCCGGCATAGCAAGCTACTGCTACGAACTGACAAAGCAGTTCAACCAGTTCTACCACGACTACAGCATCCTCAATGCTGACACAGACGAGCAGAAGCAGTTCCGCCTGCTCCTCGCACAGAACGTGGCAAAGACTATCAAGAATGGCATGGCTCTCCTCGGCATCGAGGTGCCTGAACGCATGTAACACTGTATCGGGAGGGTCATCACGACTCTCCCGATATGATATGCTTAAACAGCAAAACGCTGAACATGGACAAAATCTACAATCCACCTTCATGGCGAAACGACACAGTCCTTCCGCTGCCACCGGAGGTGAAAGCCAACGCATGGGCTGTCGACGCGGGCTGCTCAGGCAATCCCGGACCGATGGAGTACCAGTGCGTTGACCTGCAGACAGGTGCCAGAATCTTTCACTACGGACCGCTGCAAGGCACAAACAACATCGGGGAGTTCCTTGCCATTGTCCACGCTCTCGCACTCATGGAACAGAAAGGGATGACCGGCAAGGTCATCTATTCCGACTCCGTAAATGCACAGCTGTGGGTCAAGAAGATGCAGTGCAAGACAAAACTCGAGCGCACTCCACAAACGGCAAAGGCTCATGAACTTGTCCAAAGGGCAGAGCTATGGCTGCGGACACACAGCTTCCGCGTGCCCATCCTCAAATGGGACACCAAGGAATGGGGAGAAATACCTGCAGACTTCGGAAGGAAAAGCGGCTCGAAAAAGTAATGGCTGTGACTCAAGAAAGCAGTAACATCGGCTCAAACAAGCAATAACATAAAAGATAATGAATGGCATTCTCCAATGCCGGACATTATTTATATATAATACAACACACAATCAAAACATCATGACAGACAAACTGGAGATAAAGGAAGTCGCAGACATCGTGGTACGATTCTCGGGCGACTCGGGCGACGGCATGCAGCTTGCCGGCAACATCTTCTCTACGGTCTCAGCAACCGTAGGCAACGGCATTTCCACATTCCCTGACTATCCTGCTGACATCCGCGCACCGCAAGGTTCACTGACGGGTGTCTCCGGTTTCCAAGTGCATATCGGCGAGGGAGAGGTCTACACACCGGGCGACCTTTGCGACGTGCTCGTGGCAATGAACGCTGCCGCACTGAAGACTCAGTACAAGTATGCCAAGCCACAGGCGACAATCATCATCGACACTGACTCCTTCGGCAAAAAAGACCTTGACAAGGCACAGTTCCTGACTGAGGACTACCTCGGAGAGATGGGCATCGACCCTGACCGTGTCATCGCCTGCCCTATAACAACAATGGTAAAGGACTGCCTTGCCGACTCCGGAATGGACAACAAGGCTATGCTTAAGTGCCGCAACATGTTCGCACTCGGACTGGTCTGCTGGCTCTTCAGCCGCGACCTTGACCTCGTTGCCAATTTCCTGAGGGAGAAATTCGCCAAGAAACCTGCCATTGCAGAAGCAAACATCAATGTCATTCAGGCAGGATACGACTACGGACACAACACTCACTCCAACGCGACAAACGTCTACCGCATCGAGACAAAGGAGAAAGTGCCGGGACGATACATGGACATCACAGGCAACAAAGCCACAGCATACGGATTCATTGCAGCAGCAGAGAAGGCGGGACTGAAACTGTATCTCGGCTCCTACCCTATCACTCCGGCAACGGATGTGCTTCACGAACTTGCAAAACACAAGTCACTTGGCGTAACAACGGTACAGTGCGAGGACGAGATTGCAGGCTGTGCGTCAGCGATAGGAGCATCATTCGCAGGAGCACTCGCCGTGACCTCCACCTCCGGACCCGGACTCTGCCTTAAGTCTGAGGCTATGAACCTTGCCGTGACAATGGAACTTCCACTTGTCATCCTTGATGTCCAGCGCGGCGGACCGGCAACGGGACTGCCTACAAAGTCCGAGCAGACCGACCTCCTGCAGGCTCTCTTCGGACGCAACGGCGAATCTCCGATGCCTGTCATCGCGGCAACATCACCGACAGACTGCTTCTATGCAGCTTACGACGCGGCAAAAATGGCATTGGAGCACATGACTCCTGTAATCCTCCTCACCGACGCATACATCGCCAACGGCTCGGGAGCTTTCAAACTGCCTGACCTGAACGCCATGGAAGGCATTAACCCTCCTTACGTTCCTGAAGGACTGAAAGGTGAGTGGACTCCGTACATGCGTGCCGAGAACGGCACACGCTACTGGGCTGTACCGGGACGCGAGGGCTTCACACACATCCTCGGCGGACTGGAGAAGGACGACAAGACGGGCGCAATCTCCACAGACCCAGAGAACCACCACCTCATGACCATCAAACGCCAGGCTAAGATTGACAACATCAATGTGCCTGACCTCGAGGTGATTGGCGACACAGAGGACGCAGAACTCCTCATCGTGGGCTTCGGCTCCACTTACGGCCATCTGCACGCGGCAATGGACGAGATGCGCGCAAAGGGCAAGAAAGTGGCAATGGCACAGTTCCGTTACATCAATCCTCTGCCAAAGAACACTGCCGAGGTGCTCATGAAATACCCTAAGGTGGTTGTTGCAGAGCAGAACATGGGACAGCTTGCAGGCTACCTCCGCATGAAGGTTGACGGCTTCGTTCCTGCACAGTACAACCAGGTAAAGGGACAACCTTTCATCGTAAACGAACTGGTAGAGGCTTTCGAGAAACTTTGATTACAAGATCCGGAAACAGACTGCAAAGCTGAAAGAAAGAAGAAACGGTTTACAGAACACAGAAAAACAAAAACAAAAGAATAACTATGGCATTCACAGCTACAGAATATAAGAAAGGACAACCACGCTGGTGTCCGGGATGCGGCGACCACTTCTTCCTCGCATCTCTCCACAAAGCCATGGCGGAAATAGGCACAGAGCCATGGAACACTGCCGTAATCTCCGGTATCGGATGTTCTTCCCGACTGCCTCACTACATGGCAACCTACGGCATGAACACCATCCACGGACGCGCCGCAGCCATCGCCACAGGATGCAAAGTGGCAAACCCTGACCTCACAGTATGGCAGATTTCCGGCGACGGCGACGGTCTCGCTATCGGCGGCAACCATTTCATCCATGCCAACCGACGCAACATCAACCTCAACATCGTGCTCCTCAACAACCGCATCTATGGTCTGACAAAGGGACAGTACTCACCTACTTCGCCACGTGGCTTCGTCTCCAAGTCATCACCTTACGGCACTGTGGAAGAACCGTTCTACCCTGCCGAACTGTGCTTCGGCGCACGCGGTCATTTCTTTGCACGCACCGTGGCAACCGACGGAGCGCACACGGTGGAGATGCTGAAGGCTGCCAACGCTCACAAAGGCACGAGTGTGACGGAGGTTCTGCAGAACTGTGTCATCTTCAACGACGGCACACACGCAAGCGTATATAACAAGGAGGGACGCGCAAAGAACGCTATCTACCTCGAGCACGGCAAACCTATGCTCTTCGGTGAAAACCTTGAATACGGCATAATGCAGGAGGGCTTCGGACTGAAGGTAGTGAAAATCGGCGAGAACGGCATAACAGAGAACGATGTCCTCGTACATGACGCTCACTGCGCCGATAACACTCTCCACACAAAGCTCGCCCTCATGGGCAACGGCGACGGATTCCCTGTCGCCCTCGGTGTCATCCGCGATGTCGAGGCTCCTACTTATGACGATGCCGTAACAGCACAGATTGAGGAGGTGAAGGCTGCGAAGAAATACCACAATTTCGCAGAATTGCTTGAAACAAACGACATTTGGACAGTAAAATAAGCGACTGTTCTGAATTATTTTTATTATTGGTTTCGTACGGTAAACACACAATGTATCTATCATCGTGGCACACAAATGCCAGGACACCTCTATGCGGAGAACTGCATCTGTGGTGACAATACGGTATTTTTGCCTTACATCTGACAAGGTTTAGCTGTGCAGGGAACCGCATTAGCGGTTTAATACGGTAGCTTTGCATTGACGTCTGACAAGATGTATCTGTGCGAGGAACCGCGTTAGCGGTGACAATAAAGTAGCCGTGGGTCGTACCCACGGAATACAGTAACACTCTGTGCGCGACCGATTTATCGGTCGTTGTTTGGTGTCTGCCATACAATCCGTGGGTTACGACCCACGGCTACTTTATTGTCACCGCTAACGCGGTTCTTTTACACAGAGTTCTTACGCAGGATGCAAAGGTAAAGCTACTTTACTATCACCGCTAACGCGGTTCTTTTGCACAGAGTTCTTACGCAGAATGCTAAGGTAAAGCTACTTTACTATCACCGCTAACGCGGTTCTATTGCACAGAGTTCTCCGGAGGAATACGAAGGAAAACCTACAGGCTCGTCACCACTAACGCCGTTCGCAAGACAACCACCTTTGAAAAAACTCATAAGATAATGATATACAAGAGCTTTACTGATTGTCATTGTGTTTCACTGACACCAAATATATTTTTACACCAAAAGACTATATTAAAAATAATTATGTACAGGAACTTAATGTACAGAAAACTTATCACTGTGCTGTTGTCTGCCGTGGCTCTCGTCACGACAGCAACGGCACAGTCGCGTTATACGCCGGAGGCACAGCGGCTGCGCGACTCTATCCTGAGCGTAATCACAGGCTCGGAAGCCGTGGACAAAGCGCATAAAGTGCTGAACCTGAAAGACTTCAAAGGCAACTTCAACCGCGCCATGCGCAAGGCGGAGAAGATGGGCGGAGCACGCATCATCGTACCGAAGGGCGAATGGTGGAGCAACGGACCTATAAATTTCGTGTCTAATGTGACACTGGAACTGCAGGAGGGAGCCACCATAAAGTTCAATCCTGACCCGGCTCTGTACCCTCAGGTACTGACATCATGGGAGGGAACGATGCTCTACAACATCTCCCCGTTCATCTATGCAAAGGACTTGCACGACATAGCAATCGTGGGAAAAGGCACTATCGACGGCAACGCCATGAGCACTTTCGCCACATGGAGACCACTGCAGCGTGAGGGACGCAACAAGTCTCGCGACATGAACCACCGCGAAGTGCCTGTCAGTGAGCGTCGCTTCACCATGGACGACCACCTGCGCCCGCCGATGATTCAGTTCTTCGACTGCAAGAACATCACCGTGGAAGGAGTGTTCATCACCAACTCTCCCTTCTGGTGCCTGCACCTTCTGCGCTCCGAGAACATAATCTGCCGCGGCATACGCTACGACGCGAAGCTCGTGAACAATGACGGAATAGACCCGGAATACACTCGCAACCTGCTCATCGAGGACATACATTTCAACAACGGTGACGACAATGTGGCAATCAAGGCGGGACGCGACAACGACGGATGGGCGAACTCCGCCACGCCATCGGAGAACATCATCATCCGCAACTGCCATTTCAAGGGGCTGCACGCCGTAGTCCTCGGCTCGGAAATGTCGGCAGGAGTGCGGAATGTCTTTGTCGAAGACTGCGACTATTCGGGCTACTGCAAGCGCGGAATATACATAAAGACCAACCCTGACCGTGGCGGATACGTGCGCAACCTCTTTGTACGGAACTGCAAGTTTGACACGGTGGAGGACCTTTTCTTCATCACCACACAGTATGCCGGAGAGGGAAAGGACTCGGCATATCCGTCGGAAATCGACAACATCAGTATCGACGGACTCTCCTGCAACCGTGCGACGGCGGCGGCACTTGTGGTGCAGGGCACAGAAAGGAAGCCTGTCACAGGTGTCTCGCTCAGGAACATCGAAGTCGGAGAAACCAAGAACGCCATCAGCTTTGACAACTGTGAGCCGGTACTCATGCAGAATGTGCACATCGGAGGACATGCCGGAACACCGTCACAGGCTGGTGCTGGCAAGTAATATATATAATAGGTGTCCGGCAAAAGCAACTACTCTGCGAAAAAAAACAAGCAATTGAGCGAAAACCCAAGCGAGCAAGCACCGCCCGGCGGTGCGCCAACAGGAGAACATTATTCGCTGAATGGCTGCCGGCAAAAAACGGTATGGTAAACATGTCAAAGAACACTTGCCTCATTGAAAGGCGTTGCAAAGGTACAACATTTCACAAGCGATTCCAAATTCTATAGGGGTATCAATGGGGGTATGCCATACAAACCGTAACAGTTCATGTCGTACACCAAGACAATAACAAACTATCATTACAAGGAAAAAAAGATCTATTTCTATTGGTGTCCGGTAAAACGCAAACACATCTCTGATTGTGTACGCAATGTCCGGATGTTTCTGTGCAGAGAACCGCATCAGCGGTGAAAACATAGTAGATTCACCTTTGCACCGGATAAGATGCGACTGTGTACGGGAACCGCGTTAGCGGTTCCCAAGGCAAGCCCATTTTGAAGAAAAACCTGATAAGATGGCGATATATAAGAACTTTACTGATTGTCATTGTTTTTTACCGGACCAATAATTAATTTCAGAATAACACATACATCATGATTTCCGTAAAGAAAGAACTACGCCGGCTCACAATGCCCATATTCATTGACATCGCACTGGTGCTGCTGCTCGGCGCGGTGGACACCGTAATGCTCTCACAGTACAGCGATGACGCCGTGGCGGCGGTGGGACTTGACAACCAACTTGTGTCACTCGTCTTCCTCGTCTACAACTTCGTGGCAATGGGAGCGGCAATCCTCTGCGCACAGTATTTCGGCGCAGGGATGAAGACAAGGTTCGTGCAGATTGTGGGAATAGCCCTCAGCGTGAACACTCTCCTCGCCCTTCTCACCAGTACCGTGCTGTGGCTGTGGGCAGAGCCCATACTCATCGCCTTCGGACTCCGTGAGAACCTTATGGCTGACGGTGTGCTCTACCTTAAGATAACCGGCTCACTCTCCTTCTTCCAAGCCATCTCACTGACCATCAGCGGGGCACTGCGCTCCACGGGACGCCCGCTCTATCCGATGCTCGCCACTGTTGCCGTGAATCTCCTCAACATAGGCGGCAACTACGCCCTCATCTTCGGTAACTGGGGATGCCCTGCCATGGGAGTGGAGGGAGCGGCATGGGCAACGGCTGTCAGCCGCATCGTGGCGACACTCATACTACTCTGCACACTGCCTGCCCTATGGCCCGGAAAGCGGAAAATATTCACCAACCCACTGCGCATCGCCCTGCACCCAATGTACAGCATACGCCGGCAGACAACAGTCGTGAAGAACAATTTCCGACCGTTCCCTTGGGACGAGATGAAGAACCTCTTCAAGGTGGGCATACCTGCCATGAGCGAGGAACTCTCCTACGCTCTCTCGCAGATAGTCATCACCTATTTCATAAACAAACTGAGCACGGAGGCTCTTACGACAAAAATCTACTGCTCGACCGTCATCACGTTCATCATACTCCTCAGCCAGAGCATCGTGCAGGGTGGCGACATCCTCGTCGGACAGTACGTGGGGCAGCTGCGCTACCGTGCGGCGTATATCCTCGGCAACTACATCGAACGCTTTGCCATGCGCCTGACGCTCATCGTGGCGGCACTGCTCGCCATAGGCGGCAGGTTCATCCTTGAGGCACTGACCGACAACCCATGGATAATCGAGACCGGCACCTACATATTTATAATAGACTGGTTCCTCAGTATAGGTCGTGTGAAGAACATCTTTGCCTGCGGAACGCTCCGCGCTGCGGGCGATGTGGTCTATCCCGTCATCGTGGGAGTAATCTTCCAATGGACTGTCGCCGTGGGACTTGCATGGGTGATAGGCATGCCTATGGGCTTCGGTCTCCTCGGTTTCTGGGTGGCTTTCGCCCTCGATGAGAACCTCCGCGGCATCACTCTCATGCGCCGCTGGCACAGCAAGCGGTGGCAGGGAAAGGCATTTACGGCATAAGGCAAAGGATTGTTTTCTTGCATTTTATAACACGCTGTATTTCAACAATATAACAGCGACAAAACAAAAGATAACACTTTGCATGGTAAAAGGTAACGCTGTACCACACGAAAGGTAACACTTTGCATGGTAAAGTGTTACCTTTCTTTTTGCCCACCCTTATGCCTTGCTTTTCCGAGTGTCACCGGACGTTGGGAAAAGCATGAAATCATCTGTGTTTATCCGACAGCGAAAGGTATTGTTTCTTATTGTGCTGCATCCTTTCCACTAAACCTTTTAAAGTGTCGCGGAACCATTCTTGACAGATTTTCAATGGCACGTCGGTTTATAATAATTGCCTAAGGAAGTGTGACTCCGCCACAATGAACCATCAAATTGAACCGTTTCCTCTTATTATACAATATCTCAGAAAGTGTGGCTCCGCCACACCTTCCGAGACAGAAATGAATCAAGCAAACTTCCCCAAAAAAGCTATTGACTATTGCCACACCATACCTTTAGAGACATATTTGCAAGAATACCATATAACAACATGCCATATGGCTTTTTACCGGACACCAGCATAAAGCTACAATACAATATTAAATGTTTTTACACACAAATTACCAAAAATATCAAGCATTAAGTAATTTTTAACTATCACAAATCAATTTTATTAATAAATTTTTATTAATTTTGTCGCGGTTATTCGGCATGAACACCATAATACTTAACTTAACAACAACTAACTTTATGAACTTAACGATCAGACTCAAAAGGGCATTGATGCTGACTGCTGTCAGCGCCATTGCAATGGCGTCCTATGCGCAGAGTACCGTGAAGGGTACGGTGAAGGATGCTAATGGAGAGCCAATTGTCGGCGTGTCGGTGATAGTAAAAGGCACAGGCACCGGCGTCATCACTGACATCGACGGCAACTACTCCATTCCAAACGTTAAGCAAGGGCAATCCTTGACTTTCTCATCCATTGGTTTTGCAAGCCAGGAAATAAAAATTGGGGGGGGGTAAAACGACATTTAATGTGACCCTCTCGGAGGACAACAAATCGCTTGACGAGGTCGTTGTCATCGGCTATGGCACAGTGAAACGCCGCGACCTCACCGGTGCCGTGGCATCAGTGTCAGGCGAAAAGCTCGCTGCAAACCCTGTGTCCAATGTGGCTGAAGCATTGGCAGGACAGTTGCCGGGCGTCAGTGTGACATCCCAGGACGGTCGTCCGGGCGGAACAGTCTCCATACGCGTTCGCGGCGGCGGCTCTATCACGCAGAGCAACGAACCGCTGTACATCGTCGATGGTGTGCAGGTAAGCACGATCGAGGACATCGCAGCCGACAACATTGAGAGCATAGACGTGCTGAAGGATGCCGCTTCAACAGCCATCTATGGTGCACGCGGTGCAAACGGTGTCATCCTTATAACCACAAAAAGCGGCCATGAAGGCACACCGACCGTAAAGTACAACATGTACTATCAGATGAAGAAAATCCCGGAAGTGCTGGAGACGCTTGACGCATACGATTTTGTTTACAACACATGGGCATACGCGACAGCCTACAACTCGAAATATGGTGACGGTGTTGCCAAGTACTATGGACTTGGCGCACAGTATGGAAACCATCTTGACGAGTACATGAACCAAAGCGCGCACAACTACATGGAGGACGTGATGCAGACAAGCACATCATGGAACCATGACCTTTCTTTGTCCGGCGGTACGGCAAAAACAAAGTACTACACATCCGTGAACTACATGGACAGCGAAGGCATCCGTATCAACACCGGCATGTCGCGTTGGGCGGCAAACTTCAAACTTGACCAGCAGATTACAAAGACTCTGAAGGCTAACATCGACCTTCGTTACACAGAAATGAAGTTTGAAGGCACGAAATTCGATGTATCCACATCCGCTTACCGCTACCACCCTATCGACAATCCGTTGGGCGAGAAGATGGAGGACGGCTACCCTGACTCTTCAGGATTCGGTCTCGGACAGCAGAATGTCGTTCCAGGCACTGACCCTGTAAGCCAAATCAACAACTATGACGCCGTGACTTCACGCCAGCGTCTCCGTGCACGCTTCGGTCTGAACTGGCAGGTAATCAAGGGACTGACAGCCAATTCCGAGCTGACCCTCAGCCGTAACTGGAAAGAGTCAAAGACTTGGAGCGGCCCTGACAAAAACTTCGAGGCATACAGCAAGGCGGTTCTTGAGAAGGGCGACGGCTACAACGTGCGTTGGACATCGACCTTGAACTATGACTTCTCGGAGATTCTCAAGAGCGAGAAGCACAATCTTTCCATGTTGCTTGGCAACGAAGTGTTGGCAAGCAAGTCTAACACCATGTCCATCACAGGTCAGGACTACCCTGTCGAGTTTGGCATGGACGACGCTTTCGGCATGATTAACCAGACCACGACAAAGTACCCTGATTCCCACAAATACGAAATCGGCACTCCTGACCACACACTTTCTTGGTTCGGCCGTGTCAACTACTCTCTCCTTGGACGCTACTTGCTGACCGCGACATTCCGTGCCGACGGTTCTTCAAAGTTCGCTCCTAACCACCGCTGGGGCTACTTCCCGGCAGCTGCCGCCGCATGGCGCATCTCCGACGAGCCTTTCATGGAAGGCGCAAGCAAATGGCTGCACAACTTGAAACTGCGCCTTTCTTACGGAGAATCAGGCAATGACGGCATCAACTCCTCACTGTGGAAAGAGACATGGAAGCAGTCTACCGAAATCAAACTTGGCGTGACAATCCCTGTGTTCTATCCGGGCGAGATGATGGCTAACCCTGATTTGAAGTGGGAGACGACAATCTCACGCAACGTAGGTCTTGACTTCGGATTCCTTGGCAACAAGATTTATGGTTCTTTGGATGTATATTGGAACAGCACAAAGAACATCCTCATGAAAGTCCCTTGTGACGCTTCTACCGGCTATTTTTATCAGTATCAGAACGTTGGCGAGACCTCCAACAAGGGTTTTGAACTCGCTATCGGTGCTGACATCCTACGCACAAAGGACTGGTCTGTAAGGGTTAACGCCACTTACAACTACAACAAGAACAACATTGAGAAGGTCAACAAGAATGCTTTGGCTGACACCAACACCGATTGGGGCTCAACCATGAAGCAGCCTTACTACGACTATCTTATCCGCGAGGGACAACCTGTCGGAGCTATCTACGGCTATCAGTCAGCAGGCTGGTACACTGTCGATGATTTCAACTACGACCCTGCGACAAAGGTGTGGACACTGAAACCCGGCGTTCCTGACTTCGGAATCAACACAGGCTATGCCAATCCGGGACTGAAACCTGCTGAGGGACAGACAGCTATTCCGGGTATGCCGAAGTTTGTCAACCAGAACCCTGATGAGGATAATGTCGTAAACTCTGACGATGTGACTTGCATCGGCGAGGCTATGGCAAAGCATACCGGCGGTTTCAACATCAATGCACGCTACAAGCAGATAGACTTCGCCCTCGGATTCACATACCAGATTGGCGGAAAGGTCTACAACGGCAACGCCATGCACTCAATGTACGGTGACAAGGACACTAAGCTGGGAACTACGCGCCTTGCATTCGTTGCCGAGGCATGGAAGTACTACGATGTGCAGAACGGCGAACTTGTGCTTTGCGACACACCGGAAAGCCTTGCTGCCCTGAACAGCAACACTGCTTATCCTTCATACTACAATGAATATGGCATAGTGAACTCAATGTTTGTGGAGGACGCTTCTTATCTGCGTCTGAACACATTGACAATAGGTTACACATTCCCTAAGACATGGCTGAAGCACGTCGGTCTGCACAATGCCCGTGTTTATTTCACCGGAGCGAACCTGTTCTGCATCACCGGATACTCAGGTCTTGACCCGGACATCAACACAAAACCGGGCGGAAACAATGGTTTCCCTGTGCCGAACTATGACTATCTGTCTTATCCGAAGGCACGCTCATTCACATTCGGTCTTAACGTAACATTCTAAAAAACACAGAACAATATGAAAACAACAAATATATTGGCAAAAGGATTGGTGGCTGTGGCTATGGTCGCACCGTTAGTCTCTTGCAGCGATTTCTTGGACACAAGTTCGCCGTCCGTTGTGGATTCCGAATTCGTCTTTTCCAATTCCACAACAGCCGCAGCAGCTCTTGACGGAGCATATTTCAAATGGCGCGGATATGCCAACAGCCTTGTGTTCGGTGCAGGACTGTTCTATGCGACGGACATCGTGGGCTCTGACATCGAGCGCCACCCTGAGAAGTTCAGCGCACAGCCAGGACGCCATTATCCGGAGACATTCTATCAGAACGGCACATACGCAGGACAGTATGGATTGCTGACATACCAGAAGGAGAACACCGGCGGACTTTATGGCGCAATGTTTGACGTTATCGGCAAGGCAAACGCCATAATCACTGCCATGGAGAACGCTTCCAACTTCGCCGAGAAGGTGGATAATGCGACAGAACCAAACTCTATAGCGCAGATTTACGGTGAGGCAATAGCGTTGCGTGCGACAGCTTACCGCGAGCTGATAAAGTATTTCGGTGACGTTCCTTATAACGGAAAGTTCGGCGAGGCAGCAGGCGGCATCGTGTCTCGCGACTCTGTCTACGACATTCTTATCGCACAATTACGGAAGGTTGAGCCTCTGATGTATGTCAGCGGCAAGCTCCCGGGAGTGCCGGCAACAGAGAAAGACCATTTCTCACGTACATACGTTCAGGGACTTATCGGCCGTATGTGTCTTGATGCGGCAGGCTATCAGACACGCCCTAACTCCATGAAGTATGTGAATGGCAAGGGAGAACCACTCACATTCGAGAAGAAAGGCAGAGAGAACAATGGCGCATTCTATGGCCGCCGTTCAGACTGGCAGGACCTTTACAGGATTGCCAAGGAGGCTTATGCACAGTTGCTGCAGAATCCGGGTAACGTGAAGTTCTACACAACCGACCCGCGTGGCGCCGATGCACAGGGACGTGAGTACAACAACCCTTACCAGTACTTCTTCCAGCAGATGATGAACGACGATGCAGCCTATGCTGACGAGTCTATCTATGAGTATCCTATGCAGTTCGGCACAGAGTCCAACGAGCGTCCATACTCCTCAGGCCGTGTGTCAAGTGGTGCAAAGACGGCATATCCGGCAAAGAGCTACGGTCAGGCACGTATCGTCCCTGCATACTATTATGGTAAGTTTGACCCTAAGGACAAGCGTCGCGACGTGTCTGCTTGCGTTACCGGTTCTGACGGAGCAAGCCACGAGGTGCTCATCCCATTCACACCTGCATCAACCTCAAAGGGTGGCGGCATCACAATGAACAAGTTCGACGAGAACCGCCAGACCACTCCAAACTGGAAAGAGCAGCGCAAGTCCGGCATCAACGGGCCATACATGCGTATGTCCGAGATTTATCTTTCTTATGCCGAAGTATGTGCTGTACTTGGTGAGAATGGTGAGGCAAAGCGCTATCTCTCACTCATCCGCAACCGTGCGTTCAACTCTGAAGCAGAGGCTGATGTTGACGGATTCATCGCAAAGTGCGGCAGTCTACTTGACGCAATCATCGAGGAACGCGGATTTGAGTTTGCCGGCGAGGGCGACCGCCGCTGGACATTGATTCGCAATGGTGTCATCGCCGACAGAATACGCGATATGAAGAACCTTATGACAGCCATGGTCAACGGTCTGAAGACCAACGGCTACTACCGGTTCGAGAATGGCAATGTCATCTCCAACTACGTATGGACAAAGCTCGTTGACGCCAAGGGCACAAACGGCTATCGCCTTACAACACAGTGTCCTGCAGGCAAGGAGAGCGACCCTGTGCTCTATCCGGGCTGGCGCGGTCAGCACGACAACTGGGAGTCAATGGGATGCGCTGCTCCGGCAGAAGGCAAGACAAACCTTGCCATCAAGGGCTTGTTCGACCAACTTACCGATGCAGAGATTGCTGCACTTGAGGCAGACGGCTACAAGAAAGTTGACTGGGGCAAGGGCATTGTGGACAATGAAGACGAGTATGTCAAGTACTATTTCTACGATTATGACTACGAATCCGCTCCTATCTACCTATGGCCGTTCACCCCGAACACGCTGCTTTCCGGAGGATTTGCCAACATGTACGGATTCAAGCAGGATTAACCAGTCCGGCTGACGGTGTCAATCAGTTTTGACTATCTATAAAAACAAAATGTCTGAATGCAGGCTCAAACCTCGCATTCAGACATTTTTTTTCATCAAGCAATTATTGCAACAATGCTTCTGTAAAAGCACCTTACAGCTTGTCACCATACATCAAGTCGCCGGCATCCCCCAAGCCCGGCACGATGTACTTATGACTGTTCAGTTCCGGATCGATGGCACCGCAGTAGAGAGTGATGTCGTTTGACGGGAAGAACTTCTTAAGATAATCCACACCACCCTTGGCAGCAATCACGCACGCCATGATGAGCTTCTTCGGAGTCCCCTTTGTGCAGAAAGCCTCGTAGGCAAGCTCCATCGAGCCGCCCGTGGCAAGCATCGGGTCAACCAGTATCAGTGTCTTGCCCTCAAGATCGGGAGTGGCGATGTACTCTATCTTTATGCCCACGTCCGTTCCCTCCTTGTCCTTGTAGTAACGGTAAGCGGAGACAAAAGCGTTGCCTGCCTCGTCGAAGACATCAAGGAAGCCTTGGTGCAAAGGAAGACCGGCACGGAACACCGTTCCGATGACAATCTCCTCGGCAAGGACACTCGCCACAGCCTCCGCCAAAGGAGTCTGCACCGTGATGTCCTTATACTCCAACGACTTGCTTACTTCGTAAGCCATGGCATGACCTATACGCACCACATTCTGACGGAAGCGCAGACGGTCCTTCTGAACGTTCACATCACGCAGTTCACTGACATATTTGTTGATGACAGTCCTCTGCTTGCTGAAATCCACTACTTTCATTATCTATTATTGTTGACTTATGTTAGCTAATCAAAAGGTTTGAATGCAAAGTTAGTAAAATAATTTTAAAATAAAGTCCAAGTATTGTATAATTTCCAAGTTTTTCGTAATTTTGCATTCAAATAAACGCGTTCTGCCACGCCCTTCAACGGAGTGCATGGTAGCCTGTACGTGTGAACAGGAAAAACAAGTTAAAGTTTTACAAACCAATAAATTATTAAACGAAAATGGCAAATTTGGATTTGACTCAGTACGGCATCACCGGCTCAACAGTGATTGCCCACAACCCTTCCTACGAGCAGCTGTTCGAGGAAGAGACAAAGGCAGGTCTCGAAGGCTTCGAGGTAGGTAAGGACACAGAGCTTGGCGCAGTGAACGTCATGACAGGCATCTACACCGGCCGTTCACCTAAGGACAAGTACATCGTCATGGACGAGAATTCCAAGGACACAGTATGGTGGACAACAGAGGAGTACAAGAACGACAACCACCCAATGTCTGAGGAAGTATGGGCTCAGGTCAAGGAAATCGCCAAGAAGGAGCTCTGCAACAAGAACCTCTATGTAGTTGACGCATTCTGCGGTGCCAACAAGGACACACGCATGGCAGTGCGCTTCATCGTTGAGGTGGCATGGCAGGCACACTTCGTAACAAACATGTTCATCAAGCCTACAGCTGAGGAGCTTGCTGAGTTCACACCTGATTTCGTTGTCTACAACGCATCAAAGGCTAAGGTCGAGAACTACAAGGAACTCGGACTCAACTCTGAGACTTGCGTGGCATTCAACACAACAAGCAAGGAGCAGGTTATCATCAACACATGGTACGGTGGTGAGATGAAGAAGGGCATGTTCTCAATGATGAACTACTTCCTCCCACTCAAGGGCATCGCTTCTATGCACTGCTCTGCCAACTGCGACATGAACGGTGAGAACACAGCTATCTTCTTCGGTCTCTCAGGCACAGGCAAGACAACTCTTTCTACCGACCCTAAGCGTCGCCTTATCGGTGATGACGAGCACGGATGGGACGACAACGGCGTCTTCAACTTCGAGGGTGGCTGCTACGCAAAGGTCATCAACCTCTCAAAGGAGAACGAGCCGGACATCTACGGTGCTATCAAGCGCAACGCTCTCCTCGAGAACGTTACTGTTGCTGAGGACGGTACAATCGACTTCGACGACAAGTCTGTGACAGAGAACACACGTGTCTCTTACCCAATCGACCACATCAACAACATCCAGCCGGGTTCATCTGCACCTGCAGCTAAGAACGTCATCTTCCTTTCTGCAGACGCATTCGGTGTGCTCCCTCCGGTATCTATCCTCACACCTGAGCAGACTCAGTACTACTTCCTCTCAGGCTTCACAGCCAAGCTCGCAGGTACAGAGCGTGGCATCACAGAGCCAACTCCTACATTCTCTGCTTGCTTCGGCCAGGCATTCCTTGAGCTCCACCCAACAAAGTACGCTGAGGAACTCGTGAAGAAGATGCAGCAGTCAGGTGCCAAGGCTTACCTCGTGAACACAGGCTGGAACGGTACAGGCAAGCGTATCTCTATTCCTGACACACGCGGTATCATCGACGCTATCCTCGACGGCTCTATCCTCGAGGCTGAGACCAAGAAGATCCCTATGTTCGATTTCGAGGTTCCGACAGCTCTTCCTAACGTCAACCCTGCTATCCTTGACCCACGCGACACATACGCTGACGCAGCTGAGTGGGAAGAGAAGGCAAAGGATCTCGCAGGACGCTTCATCAAGAACTTCGCGAAGTACACAACAAACGAGGCCGGCAAGGCTCTTGTTGCTGCAGGTCCACAGCTCTAAGCACCACACTTTGCTAACGGCAGCAGCTTGACGGCTGTCCATGCCGACTGCAAAAGAAAGTTGAGGCCATGCCTCACTTGAAATACATCCACGGTCCGGTTTCCATAATGGAAGCCGGACCGTTCTTTTTTTTCCTTCTGACGCCTACCTGCTTGACGATACAAAAAGAAAGGGCTCTGCAGAAAACGATTCAGGTTGCAAGCCCCATGCAATGATAAAATATGGCTTTTTCAACAATGATTGGGAGGCTGCCTGCACCCTAATAACACGTGAGTTCGACGAATTTGCAACCATCCGATAGAATGAAGAAAAACGCTATCAAAGCGACAAACAGCAACATATTGTCATTATGCAAGCAAAACAAGGGAAAGCATTTGCAAATTGACGGTCATACTGCAATTTCAGCAAACCCAAAACCCAACAAACGTTAAAACACCCTTGGTTTGGTAAAAGGTAACGCTTTACCACGCAAATGGTTACCTTTTACCAAGCCAAGGGTAACCATTTGCAGTGCAAAAGGTAACCTTTCATTTTGTCAGGCATAACCTTCTGACTCACGACTGGCAAAGCAACAGGAAATGTTGCTTGGCACATCCTTTCCCAAACTGACATTATCATTGATTTTTGATTGGGACAAACAAACCTCCCCATGCCATCCTTGACATAGCACAACCACACATTTTTCTTGTACAAAATACACCCAAACCCCTTATTGTGTACGTGCACAGTGGCATTGCTTGACTTTTGTCAGTTTATACATGACAAACGAAAAAAAACATCATCTGCAACGCACACAAAACAAAAAAAGTTTATACCTTTGCATCGCATTTGGGATAAATGCATTCATTTAGGTTAGTTAGTTTGATAGATTTTTTAAGGTAAAAGATTATGTTATTAGTAAGACAATGATTTTATCAAGTCTTGATAGCGTCCGGTATAAGTGATTATGCCGGACGTTATTTATTTTTCACCGCACCCGCCGCCCAAGGAAGCCAAAGGAAAGCAAGAACCGTCCCACGGCGCGCCGTCACCCAATTTCTTGTCAGCCGAACAGTTACAATAATGCCGCGATTAGTCAAAAGACCTTAAAAAAGGTGGTAATAATATATAATTTCGATAATAAAAGATGTGAAAAGTGCGGTTTTCCGAATATTTAAATTAATTTTGCAAAGAATTAGGTGGATTCCCGGAAAATTTCCGGGCAGTTCCTCCCATTCCGACAAATGACAATTCACAAAAACAAAGTCCTACGGACACCCCACAACATATCCACACAAACAGAATATGAGCAACAAACATTCCATAGCGGCAATCATACTTGCAGCGGTGACACTGCTGTCATCATGCATGGACAATGACGACATTGAGGTAAACTACTACAACGACGTCGCCGTGACAGCATTCTCTCTCGGCAACATCAGCCACACTGTCTACACAAAAAAGAAAACCGACCCGACACAGGACTCTTCCTATGTCGAGTCGTTGTCATACAGCAACTACCCTTTCCACGTGGACAACGCGCAGAACAGAATCTACAACACTGATTCCCTGCTCTCCAACACACACATCGCAAAGAGCCTCGCGTCAATCTCCGCAAAGAATGGCGGCTATCTGGGCTGGAAGAACCTTGACAATGACAATTATACGGAGTTCGCATCCACAGACACAGTCGACCTGTCAAAGCCACGCATCCTCAGAGTCGTTGCCAACGACGGCTCATGGTACAAGGACTACACTGTCACCGTCCTTGTCCATACCGAAGGTGCCGACTCTCTCTACTGGGAAGACAAGGGATATGATGAAAACATATCCAAACTGGCGAACATCCGTGGCACACGCATAGGCAAGAAAATCATCGTTTATGGCACCGACAACGGCTCCCCGAAGGCTTACGCTACCGACAACAACAACGGACTGGCATGGCAGGAACTGCTGATTGGCTCTGAAAGCCCTGTCTCCATGGCAGCAAACAGCACGAAAGGCTTCGCTCTCATGAGCAACGGCACGGTGCTTTCCTCCGAGGACGGCGAGAACTGGACCACAGAAACTACAGACGCAGACATGCGACAGCTCATCACAGCGTCATCTTCCGAACTCTATGCCATGGGCAACAAAGCTGAGATAATCACCTTCAACCTCAATGACAAGACAGTCAGGAAAGAGACTCTGAAGCTTGACCCTGACGACAAGAGCAAGGGCAAAATTGCCGACCCTGACAACATCTACCCGACAAAGGACATACAGGGCTACACAACAAAGATTGCCACAAACCCCGAAATGGAAAGAGTTACGCTCTTCGGCAACAACGAGACTGACTCTATCATGACATCATGGGTGAAGATTGTCGACAACGGCAACCCGGAAAGAAGCCAGAAATGGGCATACCAAACTCCTGACAACACAAGCAAGCACCTGACTCCTGCGCTTGAAAACGCAAGCATGACAACCTATGGGACAGGCGCGCTGCTAATCGGAGGCAAGAGACTTAACTTGGAGGAAGGAAGCGAGGGTGCCAAGAACAACAAGCCTTACGAGAACATATACTTCTCGCCTGACAACGGCAAGAACTGGTGGGAGAACTGTGGCAACACAAAGATGTACCTGCCGACAGGCTTCTCCACATACTCCAACTCTGCGGCACTAATCAATGACGGCAGCCATTTCTGGATAATCTGCGGAGGCACCGGACACATCTGGAAAGGACATATCACCACGTTCAGCTGGCAATAACCCTCTCCGTACTAACCGCATTTTCCGCATATACACACCTACGTTATATTATAAGGTATGAAGACAAGCATTCTCACACTCATCCTCACAATGGCATCGCTGACGACTGCCATGGCGCAGGATGACCCGGAATATCGCAGGGAAATAGGCGTTGGTGTGGGAATGTCAAACTATCTCGGCGACTTCAACGGCTCCCTGACAAAGGGGATGCAACCCTCCGTAAGCATCGTGTACAGGCGTCTGTTCAGCCCTTATTGCGGACTGCGCTTTGACTTGGGACACACGCAACTGAAAGGCAGCAGTGCTGATGTCACAACCTATTATCCTGACTATGCGGAAGAGCCATACACGTTCAAGCGCAACGTCACGGATTTCAACGTTGTCTTTGAATATAACTTCTGGCCCTATGGAACGGGAAGAGACTATCGGGGAGCACAACGGCTGACACCTTATATCTTCCTGGGACTCGGAATGACATTCGCCTCAGGCAACGAAGCCAACAGCAGTGTGGCGGCAAACGTCCCTATCGGACTTGGAGTGAAATACAAAATCGGGCAGCGCATGAACCTCGGTCTGGAATGGGGCATACATGTCTCCACAAGCGATGAGCTTGACGGAATGAAAGACCCTTATGGCATAAAGAGTTCTGGCATATTCAAGAACACCGACTGCTACTCTTCACTGCGCGCGACGCTGACTTACAGCTTCTCGGCAAAGTGCAAGACATGCAACAAATACGACTGACAAGACGGTCAAGAAACATAACCAAACATCAGAATTTATCTTAAACAACATACCCTGAGCCTATGGACAGGAACAACATCCCACAACATATTGCGATAATCATGGACGGCAACGGACGCTGGGCCATGGCACAAGGCAAGCCACGCACCTTCGGACATCAGGCGGGAGTGGACACCGTGCGCCGCATAACAGCGGAATGCACGCGACTCGGCGTGAAATACCTGACCCTCTACACTTTCTCGACAGAGAACTGGAACCGCCCCGCTGACGAGGTGGCGGCACTCATGGCTCTCGTCATCTCGGCACTCGAAGAGCCTTTGTTCAAAGAGAACAATGTGCGGTTCCGTGTCATCGGCGACATGGACCGGCTTCCTGCTGACGTGCAGGAGAAGCTGAAAGGACTTGAGGAGCGTACAGCAGAATACACAGCCATGACCATGGTGGTGGCACTGAGCTACTCCTCACGCTGGGAAATCACCGACACGATGAAGAGAATAGCAAAGGAAGCAAAGGACGGAAAACTGGACATCGGCAGCATAACGGAGGACACTCTGACAGAGAGATTGCAGACATCCTTCATGCCTGACCCGGACTTGCTTATCCGAACCGGAGGGGAACTGCGCATCAGCAACTACCTGCTGTGGCAGATAGCTTACTCGGAACTGTATTTCTGCGACACTTTCTGGCCGGACTTCACGGAAGAAAACCTGCACAAAGCTATAGAAAGCTACCAACAAAGACAGCGCAGGTTCGGAAAGACCGAAGAGCAAGTGGAGAACGAAGAGACAGCATAATCCACGACAAACACCTCACAACACCCCACCTTTCCCGAACACTGCATCCGCAACCTACAACGTTGGGGCAGACGGGACAGGAACAAAGAGAACATATAAAGACAGAAAAAAGATATATAGATGAATTTCGCAAAGAGATTATTTGCACTCGCAATCGCCACAGTCCTATGCAACATGGCAATGATGCACGCACAGGATAAAATCGTAAACCCGGAAATCTCGTATGCAGGAAATCCGCGCAGCGTGACCATCGGAGGACTCGCCATAAGCGGCATAGAAGGATATGAAGACTATATGCTCCTGTCTATCTCCGGTCTTGCAGAAGGACAGCAGATAACACTCCCGGGCAATGAGATAACCGATGCCGTAAAACGCTACTGGCGCCACGGACTGTTCTCGGAAGTGAGCATAGCGGCTGACTCGCTCGTAGGTGACAAAGTGTACCTGCACATTTACCTGAAAGCACGCCCACGCGTCTCCACCATCAACTATATCGGACTGAAAAAGTCCGAGAAAGAGGACATGGAACAGAAACTGGGACTGCTGAAAGGCTCACAGATCACCCCTAACATGATTGCCCGCGCAAAGACTCTCGCCAAGAAATACTTCGACGAGAAGGGCTTCAACAACGCCGAAATCTCTATACGCCAGCGTGACGATGTGGCACAGAAGAACATGGTCATCCTTGACGTCGATGTCGACAAGAAGTCGAAAATGAAGGTGCACAGCATCATCCTTGACGGAAACGAGAAACTCTCCGACAGCAAAATCAAGGGCGGACTGTTCTCAAAAGGCGCACTCGGGAAAATCAACGAGGCAGGAAAGTTTTACTCTTTCTTCAAGTCAAAGAAATATACTCCGGAGCGTTACAAGGAGGCTAAGCAGTCACTCATCGACAAGTACAACGAGCTTGGCTACCGTGACGCGGACATCACCGTGGACAGCGTCTCACAATTCGATGACAAGCACGTCAATGTCTACCTCAAAATCGATGAAGGACAGAAATACTATATCCGCGACATCAAGTGGGTTGGCAACACCGTCTACAACACCGACCAGCTGCAAAGCGTCCTCGGCATGAACAGGGGAGACACCTACAACCAGAAACTTCTCCACAAGCGACTCAGCGAGGATGAGGATGCCGTCGGCAACATGTATTGGAACAACGGTTACCTCTTCTACAATCTCCAGCCTACAGAGGTTGACATCAAGGGTGACTCCATAGACCTCGAGATGCGAATCTTCGAGGGTCAGCAGGCTCACATCAACCGTGTGCGCATCAACGGCAATGACCGCGTATATGAAAAGGTCATCCGCCGCGAGCTCAGGACCAAGCCGGGCGACCTCTTCTCCAAGGAGTCCCTGCAGCGTACCGCACGAGAACTGGCGACAATGGGTCACTTTGACCTGGAATCTATCAACCCGGATGTAAAGCCGAACTATGAGGACGGCACCGTGGACATCAACTGGGACCTCGTCTCAAAGTCCAACGACCAGGTGGAGCTCTCCCTCGGTTGGGGACAGACAGGTGTCATCGGACGTGTCGGACTGAAGCTGAACAACTTCTCCATGGCTAACCTTTTCAACAAGAACAAGGAGCACCGCGGCATCATGCCTATCGGCGATGGTGAGGTGATGTCCCTCGGCGCACAGACCAACGGTACATACTACCAGTCCTACAACATCAACTATTCTACAGGATGGTTTGGCGGCAAGCGTCCTGTATCGCTCAATGTGGGAGCGTTCTTCTCCAAGCAGACCGACGTTTCTTCAACCTATTACAACAGCAGTTACTACAATAACTACTACAACTACCTCTACGGATACGGCAACAGTGGTTATTATAACAACTACGAGAACTATTACGACCCGGACAAATACATCCAGCTCTTCGGCGCAAGCCTTGGATGGGGAAAGCGCCTCAACTGGCCTGACGACTATTTCCAGCTGTCTCTCTCCCTTGCATATACACGCTATATGCTGAGAAACTGGAACTACTTCCTCATCACAACAGGTAACTGCAACAACCTCAACCTTAGCGTTGCACTGACACGTCACTCCGTCGACAACCAGCTGTTCCCACGTAAAGGTTCAGAGTTTGAGCTCTCTCTCTCCATCACTCCGCCATGGTCTGCATTCGACGGAAAGGACTATGAGCACCTTGCCACCAACTACAAGTCGGCCACCTACCAGAAGGAGCAGCAGGAGAAGTACAGATGGATTGAGTACCACAAGTGGAAGTTCAAGTCCAAGACTTACACCGCGCTCACCGGCGGACAGAAATGTCTCGTCCTCATGACACGCGTCGAGTTCGGCATTCTCGGCCATTTCAACAAGTACAAGAAATCGCCTTTCGAAACATACTATATGGGTGGCGACGGCATGTCCGGCTATTCCACGACCTATGCGGAAGAGACCATCGGACTGCGAGGCTACGAGAACGGCTCACTCACTCCTAACGGCGCAACCGGATATGCTTACGACCGCTTCGCAGTGGAGCTCCGTTACCCATTCCTCCTTGGCAACACCACCATCTACGGACTGGCATTCGCAGAAGCCGGCAACGCTTGGAGCGACACAAAAGACCTCAATCCGTTTGACATGAAGCGCTCGGCAGGAGCAGGTGTCCGCATCTTCCTCCCGATGGTAGGTCTTATGGGCATCGACTGGGCGTATGGCTTCGACAAAGTCTACGGCACAAAGGGCGGCTCACAATTCCACTTCATCCTCGGACAAGAGTTCTAAAAGCCACTCCCTGTCAACACCCCGAAAGAAGGAAACACCTCGGCAGGATAGTGGTTCCCCTACACGAAAAAGGCGGTTCCCCCTTTCCCCTGAAGGATAAATGACGTACCTTTGCAGCCGGAAGTATAAACCCTAAAACGAAAAACAGTTATGAAAAAGACACTATTCACACTCGCTCTCCTGCTGACATCGTTGGCAATGTCAGCACAGAAGTACGCCCTCCTCGACATGGAATATATCCTTAAGAACATCCCTGCATACGAACGCGCCAACGAACAGCTCGCGCAAGTCAGCAAGAAATGGCAGGCAGAGGTGGAGGCAGTGAACACAGAAGCGTCCACACTCTACAAGAACTACCAGAACGAGGTAGTCTTCCTCTCACAGGAACAGAAGAAGTCCCGACAGGAAGCTATCATGAACAAGGAGCGTCAGGCTGCCGACCTGAAGAAGAAATACTTCGGACCGGAGGGCGAGCTCTTCAAGAAGCGCGAAGCACTCATGACCCCTATACAGGACGAAATCTACAACACTGTCAAGGAAATAGCAGAACTCCGCGGCTACTCCATGGTCATCGACCGCTCCGCCGACAACGGAATCATCTACGGCTCGCCACGAGTGGACATCTCCAACGAGGTGCTTCAGAAGCTCGGCTACCAATAGTCCGCAGCCCTGCCGTAACGAAAGAAAGCATAACAATAACAACAAAATAACAAAACAACAATGAAAAAGATTATCATCATGCTGATGGCACTCTTGCCAATGGCAGCAATGGCACAGAACGCCAAGTTCGGCCACATCGACACACAGTCCATCATGCAGTCAATGCCTGAGTTCATCAAGGCTCGCGGCGAACTCGAAGCTGAGCAGAAGCAGTACGAGAACGAACTCCAGGAGATGCAGAAAGAGCTTCAGGCTAAGGCAGAGAAATACGAGAAGGAGAAGGCTACAATGAACGCCACTATGCAGCAGTCCACAGAGCAGTCCCTTCAGGAGATGTACACAAAGATACAGCAGGCTTACCAGGACAACCAGCAGAAAATCCAGAAGGCAAGCCAGGAGAAGCTCCAGCCTATCTCCACAAAGCTCCAGAACGCCATCAAGGCTGTCGGCAAGGCAGGCAACTACGTCTACATCATGGACATCTCTGCAGGAATCCCTTACATCAGCGAGACCCTCAGCAAGGACATCTCAAGTGACGTCAAGGCTGAACTCAACAAAATGAAATAAACCCTCCGCGCACCTGTTGTCATGCTCTCAGAAACCGTATGGCAGCAGGTGTGCTTCCTATTATACATTATGAAAAAACTACTGTTCCTCTCAATACTCCTCGCCACATTGTCCATACAGGCAATGGCACAGGTGAAAATCGGCTATTTCAGCTACGACGCAGCCATAAAGTCCATGCCTGAATACCAAGCGTCCCTCGACTCCGTGCAAGCAATACGCAAAGAATACGAAGGCGAGGCACAACGTGCAGAAGAGGAGTTCAACACAAAATACGAGGAATTCCTTGACAGCTATGACCGCCTCGCGACATCCATACGGCGCAAAAGACAGGCAGAGATGCAGCAACTGCTGGAGTCCAATGTCAAGTTCCGTGAAGAGACACGCCGACGCATAAGCCGTACAGAGGAGGAAGCAATGGACGCTCTGCGCATGAAACTCAACGAGAGAGTGCGCCTTGTGGCACAAAAGCATGGCTTCAGCCTCATCCTCAACACTGACAACAACGCATGCCCGTTCATCGACCCTATGCTCGGTGAGGACATCACAGCACTGCTCAACGAGGACATCACAACACTGTCCGGTGAGGAAATCAAGCAGAAATAACCGTTATACCCTAATCCGACATGTGCCCAATAGGTATATTCGATTCCGGCTACGGAGGACTTACAATATTGCAGAAACTTCAAGAACGGCTGCCGCAATATGACTACCTCTACTTAGGCGACAATGCGCGTGCCCCATACGGCTCGCGCTCTTTTGATGTTGTCTATGAATTCACACGCCAAGCGGTGACGAAACTCTTCGACCTCGGATGCAACCTTGTCATCCTTGGATGCAACACAGCCTCGGCAAAGGCTCTGCGCACCATACAGCAGAACGACCTCATAGCCTACAACCGCACTCACCCTTCCCCTGACGGCACGCCGGGAAACAGGCGCGTGCTCGGCGTCATACGCCCTACCGTGGAGCAGGTGGGGAGCATAACAAAGACACGCCACATCGGCTATGTCGCCACCGAAGGCACAGTACGCTCCAACAGCTACGAACTGGAGATAGCGAAATTCTTCCCAGACATCAAGGTCACGGGGCAGGCATGCCCGCTGTGGGCTGCCATCGTCGAAGCAGGCGAGGCAGACAGCGAAGGCGCAGACTTCTTCGTCAAGAAGCGCATCAGCCAACTGCTCGCCAAAGACTCACTCATCGACACCATCCTCCTCGGATGCACCCACTACCCTCTCCTGATTGGCTCCCTCCGCAAAGCCGTGCCGGAGCATATCAGAATCATCCCTCAGGGGGACATCATCGTCGAAAGCCTTGCCGACTATTTCCGCAGGCATCCCGACATGGACGCCCGCTGCTCAAAGGGAGGGACGACGGCGTACCTTACCACCGAAAACCCCGAACGCTTCCGCGAATGCGCCAAAATATTCCTGCATCACACAATCGAAGTGGAGCGCACCGACCTCGCATGATTACACCCCATTTCCCAAAGGTAACACTTTACCATGCAAAGTGTTACCTTTCACCACCTAAAAGGTTACCTTTCGTTCCATGAAAGGTAACCTTTTGTTTTGGCAGAATCTTATGCTCAAAAATGGAATCCATAATGCATCATATCACTGAAAAGCGTCACTGAAATCTATTAATGTTGTCCGTCAAACGGACACGATACATTGTAATTCATCTGTTTCCGTGTGGTACGCCCATATCCTCATACACAGCGTACGGAGTTCCCTGTGCTGCGTCCGGATTTTTCTGTGCAGAGAACCGCGTCAGCGGTTCACAAGACTATACATTCAGGATAGAAGTGCAATTTCTTGACTATATATTTGCCGCTAACGCGGTTCACAAGACAAGCATATAATGACAATTCTTTATCTGTAAATATTAACAATTACGTAGGCGAAAGCATCATTTATGTATGCAATGAGCATGGGAAACCGTAGGTACGGCGTCATTGCGCATAATCGGGCAGACAACATCCTCATTGGATATTTCTTCCTTGCATGAAGGACAATGTTACTGACAACGAACACAAACGTTTGTTCCGTCTACTCGCTCCGTCCGCGTGAGATTGTCGCACAAATATCCTTTGACTTGTTTTAGCAGAACAAACTCATAAAGCAACATTTATATACGTGGGGCATACAAAGTTTGCTGTTTTTTTTGTTATTACAGAAAATTGTTTGTAATTTTGCATAGGATAAGCTGCTATTGGGCAATTATTGTTGTTTTTATCGGCAGCCATAAACCCTAAGCAAGCATGAGAATAGAAGAAAAAGCAAACACATTAACCCATCTCCTCGGTGCAGTGTTCGCCCTGACATGTATATGGACAGTATGGCCCGCAACGGAGAAAGGCTGGCAGATGACAATGGGTGTCATCTTTTTCATAACGGGAATGTTCCTCATGTTCCTGTCAAGCACTGTCTATCATCTGCTGCCCAAAGGCAAGGCTAAGGATGCTATGCGCAAGTGCGACCATATAAGCATATATGTCATGATAGCCTGTTCCTACACTCCTGTCTGCATCGGAGTGGTGGGAGGCTGGATAGGCTGGGGATTCTTCATCTTCCAATGGCTTGTGGTTCTTGGCGGAACGGTCTATAAAATAATAGCTATCAACCGTTTCCCAAGGCTTTCCCTCGCCATTTATCTCATCATGGGGTGGAGCGTCCTCGTCATTGCACCGGAGGCTTGCCGGCATCTCTCCACCACAGCCATGTCACTGATATGCGCGGAAGGTGTCTTCTACACTGCCGGGACATATTTCTTCTCCCACGACAATCGCCCGAACTACCACGCCATTTGGCACGTGTTCGTGCTTCTCGGAGCAGCAGCCCATTGGTCTGCCGTACTGAGCATTATCCTTTCATGATGATATTTTCTCGCAAAACGCTCCTACTTTGAGGAGCGTTTTCTTATTTTCCACCCTGACCAAAAGACAAGCATGGCGACTATCCCTGCCACGAAAATCCACAGCAGGACTTCCATTCCGCACATAAACGTGTAAATCCTGCCTGTGTGAACCTCCAGCGCCAACTGCCAAACGGACATCGGCAGTCCCTCGTAACGTTGTGGCTGCGGGATTGCTTCCGTGCCTTCGTACCATGTCGTGAAGAATTTTCCGCATGCAAAGTCCTTTGAATAACCTGCGACAGCGAGCTTTCCAAACGGTGCTCCGGCTGTCTCCGGCGCCTTTTCCCCTGTTACAGCATCGACGGCAACGCCACTGTTTCTGTCCCACTCATACATGCCCGTAAACGAGCCGATGAGCCATTTCCCATCCCTTTCCTCAAAGACATTAAGCCCCATGACGCTCACCGGCGGTGTTTTCTCCACACGCCGTGGAACGGAACCGAAGTCCTTAAGCGAATAAAAGCCCTCGGAAGTGGAGAGCAGCCAGTCGCCTTTGTCAGCATCATGGCGCACCATGCGCAGCTTGTCCTGCCACGCATTCTTTGTGTCAAGGACAGAATACGGCACGGCAGGCGTGCTGCATTTCACAAGTGCTATGAGCACCGGCGGACGCAATGCCCAGCCTGTAAGGCAGAGAAGCATGGTTATCATTATCGTCTTCCGCCCAAGAAATTCATGCCATTTGTAGCTTATGCGGAACAATTTAGGCATCCTTCCACGCCCTGACGCCCACAGCAGAATGCCTGAAATGCAGAAGAAGATGACAAGGATGCCAAGAACATCCACAACCACCTTGCCCGGAACGCCGAACAGTTCGCCACTGTGGAGCATGAGGACTGTGCGGAAAAGCGACACCTTGCCTGTATAATCCTCAGGCGCTTTGAGTTCATGTGCCGTGAATTCCGTGTATGGCGGCATGGCTGTGTACACCTTGCTGCGTGAGAGGATGACGAGAGTGTCGCCCTTCATTATCATGTCCGAGCCTTTGTCTCCTTTGTCCCAAGGTGCGGAAAACTCTTTCCACTCTGCTCCATTGTGGCGATAGGCATTGAAAGGCGACAAGGCAAAAAGCTCTCCTGACGGTGTACGGACGACAGAACGTATGGTGCGCGCATCGGCACCTTCCGGCATTCCGTCGGAAAACTCCGTGAAGCAGGATGCGCGAGTGTCGGTAAGAAAAACGCCTCCGGTGCCGTAGATAAGGACAGAATCCCCTGATTTCAATGTCCCGCGCAGCAGTCCGTTGTTCCAATTATCATAATGGAACGACTCCGGCAGCAGGTTTCTGCTCACATTTACGTTCCCATACCAATGCCTGTGGTTAAGGATTATCCCTGAAATGCTGAACATCACAAGGAAGAATGAGAATACTATGCCTAACCATTTATGCCACTTTCGCCAACTTTTTCCCTTCATTTTTGTTTCAAAAGTCTATATGTTTTCGTCAAATCCGTTACAAAGGTAGTCAGAAATCACGACACCCACAATACTTAAAAACAATGATTTCTTGCTTTTATTCATTTTTCTTTGTAACTTTGCAGAAACGAAGCGGCACCTCAGCAATCAAGAGCAAGCTCTATTGCGTTCGGTTTGCATTCGCTTTGCATAAAAGATTGCAACCATAATCCTAAGACAACAGCACGTGAGTTACACCAACCCCATACTTGAACTTGAGAAGCAGAAGCGCCTTCTGCAACTGGAATACGAGGCGGAGCGTGAGGCGTTCCGTCAGCAGACAGAGGCGCAGGGCATAGGAAGGAAGATAAAGCGAGGAGAAGCGTGGTACCCTTTGCAGACGGGAAAGGCGTACTACAATTCGCTGAACCAGTACTGCATCGAAGTGCATCAGCAGAAAGAGGACGAGACAGAGCATAATTTCGAGTACGGAAAACCTGTCTGTTTCTTCACTCTTGCCGACGGCAAACCGTCCTATCTGCCTTTCACCGCCATTGTCTCATACGTCGACGGCGACCGTATGGTGATAGCCCTGAACAATGAAAGCCACGCTGCGGAACTGTTGGGAAAAGAGAATCTCGGTGTGCAACTGAGCTTTGACGAGACAAGCTACCGCACGATGACTGCCGCACTCAATCGGGTCATCCGTGGAAAAGGTACACGACTGACTTATCTGCGTGACCTTTTCTACACCGACATGCCTGCCCAACGCTACCGCTTCGACACTCCTGTGCGCCTTCCATGGCTCAACCCTACTCAGGAGAAGGCTGTCAATGAGGTGCTTCTGGCAAAGGATGTCGCCATTGTCCACGGTCCTCCGGGAACGGGAAAGACAACGACTCTTGTGGAAGCTGTGTTCGAATGCCTGAGGAAAGAGAACCAGGTGCTCATCTGCGCACAAAGCAATATGGCGGTGGACTGGATTTCCGAGAAACTCGTTGACCGCGGTGTGCCGGTGCTCAGGATAGGAAACCCTACGCGAGTGAACGACAAAATGCTGTCCTTCACCTACGAACGGCAGTTTGAGAGCCATCCCGACTATGAGCAGTTGTGGGCAATGCGCAAGGCGATGCGTGAGCTTCGCGCCAACCGAAAGCGTGGCGACCGCTCGTTCCACCAGAAGATGGACAGGCTGAGGTCACGCGCAACGGAAATTGAAATGCGGATAAACCAACAGCTGTTCGGCGATGCGCGTGTCATTGCATGCACTCTTGTCGGCTCCGCAAACCGTATTCTCGAGGGGCAGAAGTTCGGCACTTTGTTCATAGATGAAGCGGCACAGGCTCTTGAAGCGGCATGCTGGATACCCATACAGAAGGCTTCACGCGTCGTCTTTGCAGGCGACCACTGTCAGCTTCCTCCTACCGTGAAGAGCAACGAGGCTCTGAAAGGTGGGTTGGGCGTGACACTCATGGAGCGCATTGCCAAGCAGAAGCCGGAGGTCGTGACACTCCTGAAGGTGCAGTACCGCATGAACCACGAGATTATGAAGTTCTCTTCCGACTGGTTCTATGGAGGGAAAGTGGAGTCTGCACCGGAGGTAAGCCACCGTTCTGTCCTTGATTTCGACATCCCCATGCTGTGGATTGACACGGCGGACATGGCTTGCCACGAGGAGTTTGTGGGAGAAAGCTACGGCAGAATCAACAAGACGGAGGCAAAACTGACCCTCGCCGCCCTGCAGCTCTACTTTGACAAGACTGGCAAAGAGCGCATCCTCAGCGAGAGAATCGATGTCGGCATCATCTCACCTTACCGTGCACAGGTGCAGTATCTGCGCCAACTGGTGAGGAAAGAGCCATATTTCAAGCCCTACCGCCACCTTATCAGCGTGAACACTGTCGACGGTTTCCAAGGTCAGGAGCGTGACATCGTGCTTATCTCCCTTGTCCGTGCCAACGACGAAGGACAGATAGGATTCCTCCGTGACCTGCGAAGAATGAACGTGGCGATAACTCGTGCAAGGATGAAACTTATCATACTCGGTGACGCTCCGACAATGACGCGCCACCCTTTCTACAAGAAGCTATATGAATACATTGACAATCTCTGACCTCACCATAGGACATGGGAAACACATTGTGGCATCGTCCCTCAATGCCCAACTGGCAGCCGGCAAACTGACCTGTCTTGTCGGACGGAACGGTGTGGGGAAATCCACACTGCTGAAGACTCTTGCGGGGTTCCTTCCCCCTATACATGGAGAGATAAGGTACTCAGGGACAAATGGCTCTGATGACATCGTCATAACTCCCGACAGTGGCAGGCGTACGGACAACGGACGGTTGGCAAAACGGGTGAGTGTGGTGCTTACAGGGCGTCCTGATGTCTCCATGATGACAGCACGTGACATCGTGGGACTCGGACGCTCGCCGTACACGGACATGTGGGGCACACTTCGCGACAGTGACCGTGAGGTTGTTGAGAGTTCAATGGAGCGAGTAGGCATAGGAAACCTGTCAGAAAGGAACATAGAGACCCTTTCCGACGGCGAATGCCAGAAGGTTCTTATCGCAAAAGCATTGACACAAGAGACGCCAATCATCCTCCTTGACGAGCCGACAGCCTTTCTTGACTATCCGTCAAAGGTGGAGACCATGCGCCTGATGAAAGCCATCGCAGCGGAAAACAACGGCGGCGGACACCACGCACAAGGGGTGCTGCTCTCCACGCACGACATGGAAATGGCACTGCACCTTGCCGATGAGGTTTGGCTGATGACACAGGACCGCCGCCTGCTCCATGGCACTCCGAAAGAACTTGAAGACGCCCTGACAAAAGAAAACCTGAAAATCAGCTTCTGAAAGCATAGCCCTGCAATATCGACAGTATAGACAATCTTGACAATACTGTCAGTATTGACACTATTGACATTACTGACCAAACTAACCCACCAACCCATGAAACAACTGAAACTACTGCTTCTCCTCGCTGCAATTCTGCCCCTCACTGCATTTGCAGGCAAAGGCACATGGAAAAGCGTGACACTGAACACTGACATCCGCTACACCACCACGGAAGCAAAAAAGCCTGCCTTGGACAAGAAAGGCAAGCGGATGACCGTCGTCTACCTCAAGAATCTCGCCTGCGAGAAGGTCGGACAAAACTCCAACAAGAAGGATGTAAACTGGCTTCTCAAACAAGGTTACTGCGTCATCGAGCTTGATTACGGCAAGCATGCAAACGCCGTTTCACCGCTAATCAACAAGGACATCATCGCCATAAACAGCGAAATGCGCAACGGAACGTTCTGCGGAATTGCCGACATCTCACAGGACCGTGCATATATCCTCTTTGAGGGCTACCGCATACTGCGTGATGTAAGCTATCATCTCGACGACAAGGAGGTCTACAACATGGCAGCCGGCAACGATTCCCTTTACATGGACATCGTCTATCCGGCAAACCCGAAGCGACCTGTGCCCACAATCCTCTCATTCTCTTATAGCAACAGCTACTACGGCAACACTCACAAGCGCATGTTCCTACCCTACCATTGGGCGGCGTTCAACGACTCTTTCGTCCAGGGAGCACCGGCTGTGGGATGCGCATGGGCTATCGCTGACCACCCGAAATATTGCGACTGGGGCAACGGAAAGTACAAAGGCGGACCGAACAAGTCACTCGGCTCAATAGAGATTGCCGATGATGCTGCCCGGAAAGTGCGCTCCGCCATACGCACCGTGCGTGGCATTGGCAGGACAGTAGGCCTTGGGCATGACATCGCCATCTATGGCTTCTCTCGCGGTTCCACGGCAGGCTCGCTCGCCATCGGCGACAAACCGTTCGAGGAATGGACACAAAGGGAGCGCGGACGCTGCCCGAATGAGGCGGCATACATCCAGGCTGCGTTCCTCGGTCCCGGCGTTTTCGACTACAATCTGATGCCAAAAGACTCTCGGGAGTACAAGAATATGGCGGCTTACTGCAACTCCACCGCTGACCCGAAAGCTACATGGAAGCGTCAGGGAGGAGCGTTGACAGTAAAGACGAACAGGGCTGCTCCGACATTCCTCTTCTATAACAGTGACGATGACCCTAACTATGGCATACAGATGGACAACATTATCAGGAGTTTCAAGGCGAAAGGCATTGCTCATGAGGTACTGAAAGACTACGGAAAAGGGCACTCCGTACCGCAGAGCACTGAGGATTTGCAGCGGATGTACTCATTCCTCTTGCGCCATATTTCCAAACCACAATAATAATATCGGGCTGAATTCCACCATTAGGAATCCGGCCCGATATTATTTCATACGTTGTTCTGCAATATAGTTTACATCAATCCTAACACTCTAAGAACATCATTGAAATTGGCGACAAGCATCAGCAGGAGTAGCAGACCCATGCCTATGTTCTGCGCAATCTGCTGGAAACGGAGGCTCGGTGTCTTTCCCGTCACCACTTCCATAAGGAGGATAAGGATGTGACCGCCGTCAAGTCCCGGGATAGGGATGATGTTCATGAAGGCGAGGATTATGGAAAGGAACGCTGTCATGCGCCAGAACATGCTCCAATCCCACACCGGAGGGAACATCGAGCCTATGGCACCGAAGCCGCCAAGGTTCTTCGCGCCGTCAGCGGAGAAGAGGTATTTCAAATCGCCTACATATCCTTTCAGGACATCAATGCCGTAGTTGATTCCGGCAGGGACACTCTCGACAATGCCGTAGGAAACGTGTGTCGGCTTGTAATAAGAGAATATGTTGCTCTCGCCCACACCGATTTTCAGTTTTGGAGTCATTACAAGTGTGATTGTGTCCTTAACTGCGGACTCCAAAGGAATGGCTTTTGCTGCGGAAGGATAAAGTACTGACGATGCGTCACGTGCCACAACAAGCTGCACTGTACGTATTTTAAGACTGTCCTTTGCTGTCTCTGCAGCCATAAGTCTGTCCTCGAGCACACCTATCTGATAGGCAAAAGCGTTCCAAGAGTCCACCGGTTTGCCGTTGATGGCGATGATTTTGTCGCCTTTTCTTATCCCTGCCTTTGCTGCAGGAGTACCGACAAGCACGCTGTCTATGTCACATGGCACGAGAGGGCGCACGAACACAGGGTCGGATTTCAGCATCTGGAGAAGGTCAAGGTCACCGGGAAGAGCCACAGCGGTCTTCTTTCCATTGCGAAGGACATACGCCTCACGAGCGGTAGTGAGGTCGCGGAACATGTCAGTGGAGAACTCGCGGAAGTCTCCTTGGTCAGTTCCGAGGAGTATGTCGCCGTCCTTGAATCCGAGGGCTTTGGCAGAAGAGTTGAACTTCATTCCGCTTTTCATGTCCTTGAGGGCAATGAAATCCTCGCCCCATGTGTAGAACACGGCAGAATAGATTATCAGTGCGAGAAAGAAATTGACCATTACGCCGCCCGCCATGATGAGGAGTCGCTGATACGCCTTCTTGCTTCGGAACTCCCAAGGCTGCACAGGTTTCTTGGCAAGGTCGTCGGCAGACTGTGTCTCGTCCACCATGCCGTCAATCTGGCAGTAGCCGCCGATAGGCAACCAGCCCAGTCCGTACTCGGTTCCGGCTTCTTCATTGTACTTCTTGTTGCCGTCCTCTCCACGCTCGGTGATGAGTTTCTTGCCTCTCAGCTTTCGCCACCAGTTGTCGTAGGAGCTCCAGATGTGGAACTTGAAGTTGGCGAAAATGTAGAAGCGTGACACGCGTGTCTTGAACAGTTTTGCGAAAAAGAAGTGTCCTCCCTCGTGGAGAGCCACAAGGATTGTTATCGAAAGCAGGAATTGTAATGTCTTTATCCAGAATGTTTCCATTGGAGTTTTGCTTGAATGGTTGTGTTTTTGGGTTATGGGTTGTGGGGTTGGGATTTCCGGTCAGTACTGACAGTAGTGTCATTATTGACAATATTGACAAGGTTAATGTCAATACTGTCTGCACTGTCAACACTGCCTTATAACAGCGAAGCTGCTATGCGCCTTGCCTCAGCATCGGACATGAGATAGTCGTCAAGCGTCGGTTTCTTCACGAAAGTGGCGCGCTGCATTGTCTCGGCGATGATGTCGCCCATCTGCAGGAATCCGCATTTATCCTTGCGGAACGCCTCGTTGACGACCTCATTGGCAGCGTTCACGATGCACGACATGTTGCCGCCCATGCGCAAAGACTCATAAGCCATGGCGAGACAGCGGAACTTCTCCATGTCCGGCTCAAAGAATTCCAGTGGCTGTCTGAACAAATCGAGCCGCTCACCCGAGAGATGCAGACGCTGTGGGAAGGAGAACGCATACTGGATAGGCAGTCGCATGTCCGGCACACCAAGCTGCGCCTTCACGCTGCCGTCAACGTATTGCACGGCAGAATGCACTATAGACTGCGGATGGACAAGGACTTGTATCCTGTCAGCGTCCACACCAAAGAGCCATTTTGCCTCTATCACCTCAAAGCCTTTGTTCATCATCGAAGCGGAATCTATGGTGATTTTTGCGCCCATGTCCCATGTCGGATGCTTCAATGCGTCAGCAGCAGTGACACTTTTCATATCTTCCAAGGTGAACTTTCTGAACGGTCCGCCGGAAGCTGTGAGGAGAATCTTCTCGATTTCCGTGTCGGCATCACCCACAAGGCTTTGGAATATGGCGGAGTGTTCGGAGTCGACAGGGAGTATAGGGCAATGGTTTTCCTGCGCCAATCCCATTATAAGTTCACCTGCAACGACAAGAGTCTCCTTGTTGGCAAGGCATATCTTCTTATGCGCCTTTATCGCACGGATGGTCGGCTTCAGACCCGCGAAGCCCACCATGGCGGTGAGCACCATGTCGATAGGCTCTGCCTCGACAATCTCTTCAAGAGCCTCAGCACCGGCATATACATTGATGTCAGGGCAGTCGGATAACAGAGAGCACAGCCGTTCGTAGTGGTCCTCATTGGCGATGACCACCGCTGCCGGCTTGAACTTGTGCGCCTGTTCGGCAAGCATCTCCACATGGTTGTACGCAGTAAGGCAATACACCTCGTAAAGGTCGCTATGTTCCTCGATGACCTCCAACGCCTGAGTGCCTATGGAGCCTGTGGAGCCCAATATACATATTTGTTTTTTCATTGTTTTCTTTGTTTTTGTCAGGATTGCCAATACTGACATAATTGACAATATTGACAAGGTTGATACGATTGACAATCAGCAGAACGAACCGTCAAGCAGACCTTCCGGCACGGCGACGGTCACTTTGCGGCATTCCGTGTCCACCTCTTCGATAAGCTCTTCGGGAGCAGGAATAAGGAGCCCGTTGTCGAGTTCAAAGAGAATGTTCTCTGTCGCATCGTCCACAGCCTCTATTGTTCCTATGGTCTTGCCTGTGTTTGAATCCGTAAGTTCATAGCCCACAAGCTCAGCATAAGTAAGGTCGTGCTCCACCTCGTCGGCGAGCGAGCGTGGGAAAAACACCTCACAGCCGGTCAGTTCGCGCACTTTCTCGGCGGAATCAATGTCACAGAAGGTGACAAGGGCTATCTCATCACTCTTGAAACGGTACTCTTCCATGAAGAAAGGCACAAGGATTCCGTCGATGCGCAGCACAAGATAGTCCGCTCCGACACGGTCAAACACATCATCATCTATCTGCACCTGCACCTCGCCCTTCACTCCGTGGGGCTTTCCAACGCGCCCAATCTTGTAAACGTCAGTATCCTTTATCATCTCTGTTCGTGTATTTTTTCCGCACTGTTTCCAAGCAATCACCGGTCATTCCGTGGAATAATCACTGGCGTGTTATCTTCGCACCGAGAGCGTTCAGACGCTCCTCGATGTCCTCATATCCGCGGTCAATCTGCGCGATGTTGCCAATCCGTGATGTGCCGTCTGCCGTCAATGCTGCAATAAGCATGGCAATGCCTGCACGGATGTCCGGGCTTGTCATAACTCCCGCCCTCAGTTTCTTTGTGTGGTTAAGACCGACAACCACTGCACGGTGAGGGTCACAGAGGATAATGTTTGCCCCCATGTCAATGAGTTTGTCGACAAAGAACAGTCGGGACTCGAACATCTTCTGGTGGACAAGCACCGAACCGTTAGCCTGAGTGGCGACAACAAGCAGCACACTGAGCAAGTCCGGCGTCAGCCCTGGCCACGGTGCATCGGAGAGAGTCATGATTGTGCCGTCCATGAAAGAGTCGACTGTGAAGGTATCATGCTTCGGAATAAACAGGTCATCGCCTTCTTCCCTGACATCAATGCCCAAACGGCGGAAAGTCTCGGGTATGATTCCGAGATTCTCTATCGACACATCCTTTATCCTTATGCCGTCGCCAATCATCGCTGCCATACCGATAAACGAACCAACCTCTATCATGTCAGGCAGCACACGGTGCTCACATCCATGGAGCCCCTTAACACCCTTGATGTGCAACAAATTGCTTCCTATGCCCGTAATGTCAGCACCCATATTGTTAAGCATACGGCACAACTGCTGTATGTACGGCTCACAGGCTGCATTATATATAGTTGTCTCGCCCTCAGCCATGACAGCCGCCATGACAATGTTCGCCGTTCCTGTGACGGAAGCCTCATCAAGAAGCATCTTACAGCCTTTCAAATGCTCTCCGCGAAGCTCATAGACATTCCTTCCCTCGACACGGGAGAACTCCGCACCAAGCTTGCTGAAGCCAAGGAAGTGCGTGTCAAGACGGCGGCGGCCAATCTTATCGCCGCCCGGCTTTGCCACAGTAGCCTTGCCAAAGCGTCCGAGAAGCGGGCCTATCATAAGCACCGAGCCACGCAATGAAGAGCATTTCTTCACAAATTCATCACTCCCAAGGTAGTCAAGGTTCAGACTGTCAGCCTGAAACGTGTATTCGTTCCGCGCATGTTTCGTCACCCTCACACCGATGTCTGTGAGCAACCGGATGAGATTGTTCATGTCAAGGATGTCCGGAACGTTGTTTATACGCACCGGTTCCGGCGTAAGAATCGAGGCGCAGATGACTTGCAGAGTCTCGTTTTTCGCACCCTGTGGGACGATAGTACCCTTTAGCGGATGACCGCCTTCTATGATGAAAGTTTCCATGATTTGCTTGGACATAATTGTTTCTTTTTATCAATTAACTGTTCAAAATTGTTTTTTTTGCCAGAGCTTTCCCTCATAAAACAATTTTGAACAGTCATTCATTTACCCTTTTTCTTCTTAGGCTTCGCCTTCTTTGTGGCGTTGCTCTCGATGGTGAAGAAGTCCAGTTTTACTTTCTCAGGGTCAAGCTGTATCACACCGTCAGTGAACTGTGCGATGTCCGAGAATATGCGGTCGTTCTCCGGAATGGCGAAACCATGCTGTATGATGTCACGCTTCATCTGGTTGGCGATGACACGGCTCGCCTCATCACGTGCCGGTCCCGGCGGCATTTCCTTTATGCAGTCGAGAGTCTGGAACACAAGACTGCCGTAATGGCGCACCGGAATCCTCCGCTTCGGGTAAGGCATTGGAGCCGGGCGCGAGAAGATTTTCTTCGCCCCGGAGATGTCATAAGGATAGTCGATGTCAAGTTTGAAGTCGCACATTATGGCGAGATGGTCCCACAGCTTCTGCTTGTAGTCTGGCGTCTGGCGTATCTCAGGGTGCATGAGTTCCATTGTCTTCACAATGTTCTCCGCACATTTCTGCCGTGCACTGCGGTTTTCAATTGCAAGGCAATGCTTCACCAGAGTATGCACACAACGTCCATACTCCGGCATCTTCATACGTTCACGCTGGGTATTGTAGTCCAGTCCTTCAAGGTTCATAGGAGTTTCTTTGGTTTTAATGCTACAAAATCTTTCAGATAGAAAGGCACGAAATAAGCCACATCCTCTGTCTTTCCCTGCATAAGCCTGCGCTCGGCGAGAGGGAACATGTTCTTCGCCAGAGGCTCTATGCCTTCAATGAGCCGCGCATTGGGATGATTGACAGCCTCCATGCACTTGGCTGCGCCGTTGCCGAAGAAAAAGACAGGGTGGCGGTCAAGATACTCGCGGTAGGTCTCCCCGTCGACAATGTCTGCCTGCACCTGCCGTACAGGGCGCAGGGCACGGTCGTAGAGCCCGGCATAGACCTCCATGCGGCGTGCGTCAAGCATCGGGCAGAGGAGCGCGTCCTCGGGAAGGTCGTCATGCTTCAGCAGAACCGGCACACTGAGGAGCTCAAGCGTAGGCACCGCAATCAGCGGAATGTCAAGACCATAGCACACGCCTTTCGCCATCGACACGCCGATTCGCAGCCCGGTGTATGAGCCGGGACCCATCGAAACGGCAACGGCATCGACAGGAATGGCATGGCTGTCGGCAAAGCCAAGGGCTTCATCGACGAACGTTCCCAACCGCTCATTGTGGTTCGGACCTGTGCGATCCTCGTCAGAGTAGATACACTTGCCATCCTCACTAATGGCGACGGAGCACACATCGGTGCTGGTTTCAATACTGAGTATACAAGCCATTTTTCGCAAAATACTTAAATATTCTGCAAATTTACTATTTTTTTCGCAAATAATTTGTACTTTTGCATAAATTTAACGTAGACACACAAGAAAATGATACAATCAATGACGGGTTTCGGAAAAGCAACCGTAACCTTTGAGAACAAGAAAATCAACGTCGAGGTCAAGGCTCTCAATTCCAAGACTCTTGACCTCTCGACACGCATCGCCCCACTCTATCGTGAGAAGGAAATGGAAATACGCCAGATTGTCTCCGACAGACTGTCACGCGGAAAGGTGGATTTCTGCATCTGGATTGACAAGGACGAGACTGCGGCTGCCACTCCAATAAACCCTGAAATGGTGGAATTCTACTATCAGCAAATCAACAAGATAGCTTACGAGAAGGACATCTCGCTCGGCATGGACTGGTCGACAATCCTCCGGCTCCCTGACGTCCTCAGCCGCAACGAGGTGGAGACGCTCGGCGAAGAGGAATGGGCGGCGGCACGGAACGCCATTGACTGCGCCATTGACCAACTCATCGAGTTCCGCATCCAGGAGGGTGCCGCACTGCAAAAGAAGTTCCTTGAGAAACTGGACAACATCGCCGGCCTGCAGAAGGAGCTTGAGCCGTATGAGCAGAGCCGTGTGGAGAAGATACGCCAGCGCATCACCGACAACCTGAAGCTTATCCCTGACGTGGAGTATGACAAGAACCGTCTGGAGCAGGAACTCATCTACTACATCGAGAAACTGGACATCTCGGAGGAGAAGCAGCGTCTGACAAACCATTTGCAGTACTTCCGCGACACGATGCTTCTTGACGAGCCTATCGGCAAAAAGCTCGGTTTCATCGCTCAGGAAATGGGGCGCGAGATAAACACCACCGGCTCAAAGAGCAACCAGGCAGAGATGCAGAACATCGTGGTGAAGATGAAGGACGAACTGGAACAGATAAAGGAGCAGGTGCTCAACGCGCTGTAAGCAATTTTCCCGACAATCTGACAAATTGACAAATTGACAAATTGACAAATTGTCTAATTGTCAGATTTAACGAAAACCCAAAACCACAATATGAAACAAGGCAAACTACTCATTTTCAGTGCACCAAGCGGTTCGGGAAAGTCCACCATCGTGCAGTGGCTCATGCAGGAGCATCCGGAACTTAACATGCACTTCTCTGTCTCATGCACCACGCGCCAACCGCGCGGAACGGAGCAGAACGGCGTGGAATACTTCTTCCTCACGCCTGAAGAGTTCAAGGAAAAAATCGCAAAGGACGAGTTTGTGGAGTACGAGGAGGTGTACACCGACAAGTTCTACGGCACACTGAAATCCCAGGTGACAAGCCAGACAGCGAAGGGCGACAACGTGGTCTTTGACATCGATGTCAAGGGCGGATGCAACATCAAGCGGCAGTATGGCGCACAGGCTCTGAGCATATTCATCCAGCCGCCTTCTCTCGAAGAGCTCCGCCGCCGACTGGAAGGGCGTGCGACTGACGCTCAGGAGGTCATCGAGCAGCGTCTTGCAAAGGCTGAATACGAACTGTCCTTCGCACCGAAGTTCGACACCGTCGTGGTCAATGATGACCTTGAAAAGGCGAAACAGGAGACTTTGGAGAAAATCCGCAAGTTCCTTGCAGAATAACTTAACAACACTTTGATTCATAAAGGATTACAAATCACAAAACAAAAGGTAACACTTTGCCATGCAAAAGGTAACGGTTTACATGGCAAAAGGTTACCTTTCACACCTCAAAAGGTAACCTTTCGCAAAACGCTTCCTTAGGACGCGATTCACGGAACAAAAACATAAGACATGGGAACACATAGGAGAATAGGACTCTTCGGTGGAACTTTCGACCCTGTCCACATAGCCCACACTGCCCTCGCAAAGGCTTTCCGCCGGCAGCTCGGGCTCGATGAGGTGTGGTTTCTTGTCACGCCGCAGAACCCATGGAAGACGGATTCAAGGCTCTCCCCTGACCATGACCGCCTCGAAATGGCACGCCTCGCCCTCGAAAATGAGGAGGGGCTGACGGCGTCCGACTATGAGTTCCACCTCGAAAAGCCGTCATTCTCCTACCGCACACTGAGGAGTCTGCGCACGGAGTTCCCCGCCACGGAGTTCACACTGCTCATCGGCGGCGACAACTGGGCGGCGTTCGACAACTGGGCGGAACACCGCGAGATTCTCACCCACCACCCTGTGGCTGTCTATCCGCGCACAGGCTCTGCCCTCACCACGCCAGAAGCTCTGCAAGACATGGAGCTCCGCCTCTCCATTGTCACACAACCGCTGCTGGACATCAGCAGCACTGAAATCCGCCGCCGTGTCATGGAGGGCAAGAGAATAACAGACCTTGTCTGCCCGAAAGTGGCGGAATACATCAAAAAGAATGGGCTTTATTTGAGATAAACACACCGCCGCAAGTGTGGCAAAGCCACATTCCTTATTGTAACCCCTGGCTTCAGCCATGGGGATTATACAAAGACAACATCCGTTGTGTGGCAGAGCCACACTCCTTTATACTACAAAAACCAATGAGAAACCGGTTACGTTGGCTTGACATAATCACCGCCCCGATAGCGAGAAACCCGGAGTTTCTTGTCTTCATGTTCGCCCTCGGCATCACGGCTGCACTGCTTTCCGTGGACTATGCCCACAAGGCGAAGCCCTACGAGTATGCCTGGGAGGAACTGTTCTTCTGCCTTTATGCCGTCTGTGCAGTGCTTGCGGTGCTGCCGCGACGGCTGCGCGCGGTGGCAAGGGGCTTGGTTTATGCCGTTGCCTATCCCGTGACAATCGTGGACATGTACTGTTTCGTGAAGTTTGACGCTACGCTCAATCCGTCAATCCTCATGCTTGTCAACGAGACAGACCCACGCGAGGCAGGGGAATTCTTCTCCGCCTATCTCTCTCCGGATGTCCTTATGACAAACGTGGGCTGGGTTCTTCTCATACCTATCCTGCACATCCTCTGGTCAATACACCGCAAACTGCGCAAGCCTTCACGGCTTATCGGTCTCGAAAGAAAGGCTGCGGACGGCATAAAGAGAGTGCGCCCGCTGTGGAATGTGCTTGTCGCCGTATGCGTCCTCGTGTCGGGAATCCACTGTTTCCCTAACCTCCGTAACCTTCAAAGCCTTATGTCGCAGAAGACAGTGGGCGGCATCGAGCACAGACTTACGGAGAAGGATTGCGGCAAACAGTATCTTCCGCTTTACCGTTTCGCCTTCAGTGCTTACGCCAACTATCTTGCCTCGAAGCAGATAGACATAATAAAAGATGTGGCAAAGACCGTCACCGTCGACAGTTGCGACTACACTTCGCCGAACATTGTGCTCATAATCGGCGAGGCATACTGCAAGCGCCATTCCGGACTTTACGGCTATCATCTGCCCACAACGCCACGCCAGGTGGCTATGGCAAAGAGGGGTGAGCTTGTGGCTTATAGCGATGTGGTGACTCCATGGAACCTTACGAGCTATGTGTTCAAGCACATCATGTCGACATACACCGTCGGCGACAAGGGCGAATGGTGCGACTATCCGTTGTTCGGGGAGGTATTCCGCAAGGCTGGCTACCACGTAACGTTCCTCACAAACGAGTTCCTGCCTAAGGCTAAGCAGGCGGTCTATGACTTCAGCGGCGGCTTTTTCCTCAACGACCCTGAGATGTCGGCGGCGCAGTTTGACGCGCGCAACGACCGTGTGCACATCTTTGACGAAGGACTTCTTGACGATTACAAGGCTGTACAAGAACGACGCGCGCATGACGGTGACACACTGCAGAAAGGGAATCTCACCATTTTCCACCTTATAGGTCAGCATCAGAACTACCGTGTGCGATGCCCGAAATCGAAAAAGCATTTCACTCTCGAGGATTACAGCGACCGTGAGGACTTGCGGCCGAAATGGAAGAAGAACGTGCGTGACTATGATAACGCCACATTATACAACGATTCCATCGTACGCGAAATAGTACGGCTCTTCGAAAACACCAATTCTGTGGTCATCTACATGCCTGACCACGGCGAGGAAGTACACTCACGCGAACTGCCGCATTTCAGCGGAAGAATGCACTCCACCACTATTACGGAGCGGCTTGCAAGGGAGGAGTTTGAGATACCGTTCTGGATTTGGGCGTCAAAGTCTTACCGCAAGTCGCATCCGGAGCTGTGGAAGGCGATAAGGGCATCGGCTGACAGACCATACATGACGGACGCTCTGCCGCATCTTCTGATGTATCTCGCAGGAATAAAATGCAAGTATTACCGTGATGACCTTAACCTTCTCTCTCCAGAATATAACGCCTCACGACCGCGTATTCTGAAGCATCAGACGGACTATGACGTCATCATGAAAAGGAAACAACACCCTCAACCGGGTGACAACCCATCCATACGCCAATGAACAAAGAACTCCTAACACGCAGGGAAGCAGCAGCGATGCGCGGAATCGCCATCCTCGCCATCGTTCTCCATAACTACACACACTGGCTCGGGCCAATGGTCAAGGAGAACGAATACACCTTCTCGTGGCATAATGTCGAAAGGCTGCTTGCAGAAATCTCACACCCGTCATGGGACATCATTGCACATCTGTTCTCGTTTTTCGGGCATTACGGTGTGCCGGTGTTCGTTTTTCTCAGCGCATACGGCTTGGTGATGAAGTACGAAGGTGGCGGTCGGCAGGGCTGGAAGCCACGGAAAGCCGTCACGGAGGAGGGCGCATGGACTTTTGCCAAGAAGCATTTCATGAAGCTGTGGATAATGATGGCGGTGGGATACAGTGCCTTTGTCCTCGTGGACTATATGACTCCGGGGCATTACCGTTACACATTTTGGAACGTTGTTGGGCAGTTGGGCATGTTCAGCAACTTATATTCCGACCCGGATCATGCCATTTGGCCCGGACCATACTGGTATTTCGGCCTGACGATGCAGTTGTATCTTGTCTACCGTTTTGTGCTTTATCCCGGCAAAGCGTCACTGTCAGGACTCCTTTCCGAGAGGTGGCAGACAGCTGTCCCTGTCGTTCTTGCCGTCGGATGTATCGCTGTGCAGCTCAGTTTTGAGCCTTTGAGCGCGGAGCTCAACTGGTTCCGCTACAACTGTATGGGCAATCTGCCGGTCTTTGCGTTGGGAATAATCTATGCAAGGGGTATGGAACGCACGGAGAAATCACGTCTTTTGGAAGTTCCGTGGGCTATTTCTGCGCTGGCACTGGTGGCTGTTTTCAGTGTTGACTTCGTGTTTTGGACATTCGCACCGTTCTTTGTGTGCATAGGAACGATTAAGCTTGTCCGCGCACTGCCTGACGCTCTGCTGCGTCATTTGGCATGGATGGGCGGCATATCCGCGGCGATGTTCGTGTGTCACCCTATCACAAGAAAGGTTATAATCCCAATTTCACGCCACGGAGAGATGTACGCCGGACTGCTGTTCTATATCCTTGCGACGATAATCGTTGCCATTCTCTTCAAGAAGGCGATAGAGATTGTAACGGAAAGCATAAACAAGAGCTGACAATAATGACTAAAATTCCCACCCTATGAACCTCAAAAACCTCAACCTCGCCGACATTTCGCGCTTCCGTGCAGAGCAAATGGGAGTGGCAATGGTCATCGTTGTCCTCTTCCATGTCGCCCTTCCGCGCTCCGATGCGTTCTTCGGACTGCGGAGAATGGGCAACCTCGGAGTGGACATCTTCCTTTTCCTGAGCGGCATGGGACTATGGTTCTCATGGATGAAGACCACCGTCTCCACCGCGCCCTTTTGGAAAAAGTGGAAGGATTTCTATTGGCGAAGGCTCGTAAGGGTGTATCCTGCATGGCTGGTGATAGCCTCTTTGTACTACATCCCACGCTTCATGGCTCACGAGTCACACACCATGGCACAATGGATTGACCTCATTCTCGACATCGCCATCAACTGGAACTTCTGGACACGTGACGAGTTGACCTTCTGGTACATCCCTGCCACGATGATGCTCTACGTCTTTGCGCCGCCCTACATGGAACTCATACGCAAGCATCCCGTCTACCGCTGGCTGGTCGTTGGCATGATAATGTGGTGCGTGGCAGTGCAGTATGTCACGCCAATCCACACCGCCGTGGGACACATCGAGATATTCTGGAGCCGTGTGCCGATATTCTTCCTCGGCATAAACATAGCGGAAAGCGTGAGGAAAAAGGAGACAATCGACGGCTCGGCGATATGGCTTATTGTGTTCCTCTTCACCTTCTCCCTCGCCACCTGCGTATGGCTGGAGCAGATGAAGCACGGACGCTTCCCGCTGTTCCTTGAGAGAATGCTCTACATTCCCCTTACCATGACTTTCATTCTCCTGCTCAACGAGGTGTTTCTCCACACACCGCACCGGATAAAGCGTGCCGCGGCGTTCATCGGGACTATATCCCTTGAGATGTACCTCATCCATGTCGAGTTTGTCATGCGCCGTGTCGAGACATACCATCTCGGCTATTGGCGCACGTTCCTCATAGTTATGGCAATATCAATCCCTCTCGCATGGCTGCTCCACAAGGCAATAGCCAAAGTACAGAAACTCATCCCCTAACAAAACAAAAACCACATGAAAAACCTGATACTACTCATCCGTCCGCACCAATGGATAAAGAATGCGTTCATCTTCATGCCTATGTTCTTCGGCGGAGCACTAACGAATATGACAAGTCTCGTGAGCACTGTCATCGCGTTCTTTGCTTACAGTTTTGCCGCATCGTCAATCTATTGCTACAATGACATAATCGATGTGGAGGACGACCGGCGCCATTCCGTCAAGTGCAAGCGTCCGATCGCCTCCGGAGCGATAACCATCGGGCAGGGCTATGCCATAATGCTGCTGATGTTTTCCCTCTCAATGGCAATGGTCTACACACTCGGCTACAGGGCAACAGACCTCGGTTGCGTCATCGCAGCCTACTATGTGCTCGACATAGCGTATTGCCGGCTGCTGAAACACTATGCCATCGTAGATGTCTGTGTCCTCTCTTTCGGGTTCGTACTGCGCATAATCGCCGGCAGTGCAGCCACAGGTATCGTGCCGTCCCATTGGCTTGTGCTGATGACTTTCCTGCTGACACTCCTCCTTGGCTTCGCAAAACGGCGTGATGATGTCCTCAGAATGATGAAGACCGGTGAGGCTCCGCGCCATAATACGCATCGGTACAACCTCGCATTCATCAACCAATCGGTGACAATAACCGCCGCCGTGACCGTCGTATGTTATATAATGTATACCATTTCACCTGAACTTTTGGCACGAACAAACTCCGAATACATCTACCTTACCACCATTTTCGTGCTTCTCGGACTGCTCCGCTACATCCAGCTTGCAGAGGTTGATGACGCCACAGGCGACCCAACGAAACTCTTGTATAAGGACCATTTCCTGCAGGTTGTAATCCTTCTGTGGATTCTCTCCTATGTCTTCATACTTTACGGAGATAAGGTTTTGGGTTGAGGGTTGCAGGTTATAGGTTGTTTTTTATAGCAAAAGAAATGAAAAAACTATTTGTCTCCGACTTTGACAGCACACTGACAACGACGGACTCCATGATGTCCATCATCATTTTCCAACGCGGACGACTCGGTCTGGCATTGGCAATGCTGCGGATTATGCCGTGGATTCTGCTCATGGTTGCACGCCTTTACCCTAACCAAAGGGCTAAGGAAAGGCTGCTGCACAACTGCTTCGGCAAGATGAGTGAAGAGGAGTTCAACGCTTTCTGCCAACAGTTTGCCGATACACACAGGCACATCCTGCGCACAGACCTCCACCACCGGTTGATAAAAGAGCAGCGCAACGGCAACGAAGTGGTGCTCGTGACCGCAAGCCCAGAGAACTGGGTGAGCCGCCTTGTGCCGGAATTCAAGGTGTTGGGCACAAAGATGGAGTTTGGTGAAAAAGGCTTCACGGGGCGTTTTCTGTCAAAGAACTGTTACGGGAAGGAGAAGGTTTGCCGCCTCCTCTGTGAGTATCCCGACATAGAAAAACAAAGAAAAGAGTTCTTCATCACCGCTTTCGGGGATTCCCGCGGTGACAAAGAACTCCTGGAATTTGCAGACGAGGGGCATCTGATAAGGTGATTTCAACAGTTCATCCGATTCATTCGGATTAATCGAATCGCTCGAATGATTCGAGTAAAATGCTACGCCCGCTTCTTAAGACTGAACGAAAACTCCACTCCTCCACCGGGGAGAGCACTCGCCGTGATATTGCCGCCATGCAGCATCACGGCATTTTTTACTATGGCAAGCCCGAGACCCGTACCGCCAAATTTCCTTGCCCGTCCGCTGTCCACACGGTAGAAGCGTTCGAAAATGTGAGGGATATGCTCCTCAGGTATGCCGATGCCGTTGTCCGAAATGCGGAAATGATACCAGTCCTTCTCCTCCCGGCAACGGATGACAATGGCTGTCCCCTCGCCGGAATAAGCGATGGAGTTGTCGATAAGGTTACGGAAGATGGAGTAAATCATGGACGGGTCGCCCATGATAGGCAGCGTCCTCGGAAGCGTGTTGGTGATAGTCATGCGCCGTTCCGCCAGTTGCAGCGCCACCTGCTGCTGTATGTCGTGGACGATAGCAGCAATGTCCGCCACCTGCATGTTCAGCGAATGCAGCACCTCATCCATACGGTTCAGCGACGATATGTCTTGGACAAGCTGCGCAAGTCTCTCGCTTTGCGCATGACAGCGCATGATGAAGTTGTCACGCTGCTCAGGAGTGATGTCCGGATTGTCGATTATCGTCTCCAGATAACCCTTGATGCTCGCCACCGGAGTCTTCAGTTCGTGCGAGATGTTCTGCGTCAGCTGCCGCTTGAGTCTCAGCTTGTCCTCCTGACTTTCCTGCAGACGCTTGTAGAGATGCACAATGTTCTGTGAGATTTCCCCAAGCTCTGTGTCAGGGAAAGCCGCCGCCTCACGCTCCGCATCATAGTTCTCGCCCCTGTCGACAAGCATGGCAAAGCGGCGCAACTGTGCTATGGACTTGCCAAGACGGTGGGTGCACAGCCAAAAGACGACCATGATGATGATGCTCGCCGCCAGTGTTATCCATATAGAAATCATGTCCGCACGCAGATGGTCGGCAAGCTCGAAATCATAAGGCAATGCCGTACGCACAATGATTCCCTGCCGTGGAAAATACGTGGCGGCATAGAAATAGTTCTCGTTCATGGTGTCCGAGTAGCGGTTTATCTCAAACCCTTCCCCTGACATAAGAGCCTGCCGCACCTCCGGGCGTTCCAGGTGGTTAGGCAGCGAGGAATAAGAGCGCTGGCTGTTGTCATAGATCACACCGCCACGTGTGTCAAGCAGCGTGACACGCAGTCCGCGAAGAGGATGGCTCCTGACATAAGCCGTGAGCGAAGAGTCCGTCATTTCACCGGCTTCTGCTATGCTTTCCGCAAGCTGGTGGTTATAGTCCTTCAGGCGAGTGTGGAGGATTCCTATCTTGAACTGCTTCTCCCGCTCATACTGATAATATACAAAGCCCGCCACAAACACCGAGAACAGCATAAGCACGGTGAGGAACAGCTGGCTGCTCAGTGACCTTTTATTTCCCATAAATCATTCCTTTCTTTTTTATTTCTCAAACGAATAACCGTACCCTTGGCGTGTGTGAATACAGTCGCCATAGGCACCTATCTTCTTTCTCAGGCGCGTTATGTTCACGTCAACGGTACGCTCGAGGACGTAAACATCATCATCCCACACACGGGAGAGTATCTCCTGGCGCGAGAACACTCTGCCGGCGTTGCCCACAAGCAGCAGGAGTATCTCGAACTCCTTCTTTGTCAGGGCAATCTCTGTGCCGTCGACAGTGACACGCTTCGATACAGTATCGATGCGCAATGTCTCATACCCAACGACACCTTTGTCACGTTCATGCTGCACATTGGCATCCTTTCCCGCACGGCGAAGCACCGCCTCAACCCTTGCGACGACCTCCTTCAGGCGGAAAGGCTTCGTGATGTAGTCATCCGCCCCTATCGAAAGCCCCTCCACCGTGTCATCCTCGGCAGTCCTTGCCGTAATGAATATAATAGGTATATGGGCAGTGTCAGGGCGGCGTTTCAGCACACGTGCGAGAGCCATTCCGCTGATTTCGCCCATCATGATGTCAAGGAGCAGCAGACTGTACGAGGCGATGTCAAGCGTCAGAGCCTCTTCGGCGGAAGCGGCTGTGTCAACCTTGAACCCCTCTTTCTCGAGATTGAACCTGAGGATTTCCCTCAGGTCCTCCTCGTCATCGACAACAAGTATTCTACGTTCTGTCATAATCGTCAAGTTTTTCTGTGGTGCAAATTTAGCATTATTTTCCTATAAAACAAGCGTTTCCGGCATTACAATTAGGTTACATTTTGATTTATTACGTACTCCGGCGTGAAGTTCACCGTTTTATAGCATGTTTGTAACAGCTTTGTAACACCGCAAAAGTAACTTTGCACCTGAAAAACCGCAAGCCGGTTAGAAACGAAAAGCAATAATTACATCAGAAAAAACGACAGAAACATGGAAATGATTTTCTTAGGAGTTATCATCTTTGTATTCGTCCTTGCGATATTCGACCTCATGGTAGGCGTGAGCAATGACGCCGTGAATTTCCTCAATTCCGCCGTCGGAGCAAAGGTGGCGAAACTGCGCACAGTCATCATAATCGCCTCGATAGGTGTGCTGGCAGGAGCATTGATGAGCAACGGAATGATGGACATCGCGAGGCATGGCATCTTCCGTCCCGAGATGTATTCTTTCGAAAACATCATGTGCATCTTCCTTGCCGTAATGGTGACCGACGTCGTGCTGCTCGACTCATTCAACAATCTGGGTCTGCCGACATCGACGACGGTGTCTCTTGTCTTCGAGCTTCTTGGCGGAACATTCGTGCTGGCATTGCTGAAGATAATCGCTGACGACACCGGCACACTGACCTTCGCACAGCTTCTCAACACGGAGAAGGCACTGTCCGTAATCCTCGGCATCTTCTGCTCCGTGGCGATAGCCTTCTTCTTCGGCACCGTGGTGCAGTGGCTGGCGCGACTGCTCTTCACGTTCAACTACGTGAAACGGCAGAAATATTTCATCGGACTGTTCGGAGGCATGGCACTGACAGCCATAGGCTATTTCATACTTATAAAAGGTCTGGGGCAGTCTTCATTTATGAACGACGACCTCAGGGCATGGATTGCGGAGGAGACTCCTTTGCTTGTGGCAGGCGGATTCGTCCTCTTCACCGTGCTCATGCAGATGCTCCATGCCGCAGGAGGCAATGTCCTCAAACTCATAGTCCTTGTGGGAACGTTCGCACTCGCCATGGCTTTCGCCAGCAACGACCTTGTCAACTTCATCGGTGTGCCATTGGCGGGCTACAGTGCATACACGGATTTCACCGCCAACAGCATGGGAAACCCTGACACATTCATGATGGACTCGCTCAACAGCAGTGCACGCACACCGTTTGTTTTCCTTCTTGCCGCCGGAATAATCATGATTTATTCCCTTGCGACATCAAAGAAAGCGCACAACGTTGTGAAGACTTCCGTCGACCTTTCACGCCAAGATCAGGGCGAAGAGATGTTCGGTTCGTCAAGCGCGGCAAGAAGCATGGTAAGGTCATTCAACACCGTCAGCGAGACAGTGGTGAGGATTGTGCCGAAGAACATGCGCCAATGGATTGACAAAAGGTTCAGCAAGGAAGGGACTGTCATAGCCGACGGCGCAGCGTTTGACCTTGTCCGCGCTGCCATAAACATAGTCCTCGCGGCATTGCTCATAATCCTCGGCACATCACTTAAGCTGCCTCTCTCGACAACCTACGTGACATTCATCGTCGCCATGGGTACATCCCTCGCCGACAGGGCATGGAGCAGAGAGAGTGCGGTGTTCCGAATCACAGGCATGCTCAGCGTCATCGGTGGCTGGCTGATTACTGCCGGAGTGGCTTTCCTTGCAGCCGGCATTGTAGTTCTGGTGATGCATTTCGGCGGCTTCATCGCCATGGCAGGATTCATAGTCCTCGCAATAGTGCTGCTTTTCAAGAGCAACAAGCCAAAGACAGACAAGGAGCCAAGAGTCGACGACGGACAGTTCCTGAAGGAAATCATGCAGATTCAGGACAAAGATGAGCGCTGGCCGCTGCTCCGCGACCACCTCCGCTCGGTGCAGACGGAAGTGCTTGCGCATGCCGGAGCGTGTTTCGACTCCACCGTCAGCGGCATGATAAACGAGAACCTGAAGCAGTTGCGCAAGGCAATAAGGCAGCTTGACATTGACAACGAAAGGCGCAAGAAGACTCGCCACCGTCTCCTCATAGGCATGAGGAGCATAGACAGGACACTGTCCTTGGAGAAGAACACATGGTTCCACCTTGCCATGAACGCCGACGAGCAGGTCATCTACTGTCTGAAACGTATGGCTGTGCCATGCAAGGAGCATGTCGACAACAACTTCACACCGCTCAACAATGCACAGATAGCTGAACTGCAGCCGGTCAAGGAGCAGGTTCTCGGCTTCATACAGCGCGGCATCACCGCCATAAAGCACAACGATGTGGCAGCCATCGACACCCTCCTCGCTGAGAAAGAGGGCTTCAAGAGGCACATATCCGCCCTGCGGAAACGCCAGATGGACCACCTTCAGGAAGATGATTCGAACATCAACACCACAATCCTCTATCTCAACATCCTCCAGGAAACACAGGAGTTCATCGCCGCGACACGGCGCATCCTGAGAAGCAGCAAGAGGTTCTACAACTAACAACGTATTCTCCTGTAAAACAACACATTAGCAACCGCATAACAAAAGGTTACCTTTCGCACCATGAAAGGTAACCTTTTTCCATGCAAAGTATTACCTTTCACCACACAAAGTGTTACCTTTCGTTTTCCCAACTTTTGCCATTGTGCCATGATTCTTTCAATGAGGGCAAAACAATGCCGCCAAGGCGAGTTCACATCTCCTCATCAAAAAACATGGGAAACATTTCTTTCACACCTTAATTATTTTATAATTAAATAATTTCCTTATTCCATTTTTTTTTAGTATCTTTGCACGGAAATACGGCTTCCGCCGACCTTCGCGCAGAGGAGCGCAACAGACTCCACCGAAAGGCTGTGGCGGAACAAGGGAAAAGAACAATAAATTATTTATAAGATAAATGGAAGAAATACAGAAAACTGAAGGGAACTACACAGGTAGCAGCATCCAAGTCCTCGAAGGACTCGAGGCGGTGCGCAAGCGACCTGCGATGTATATCGGCGACATCTCTGAGAAGGGTCTCCACCATCTTGTCAACGAGACGGTGGACAACTCCATCGACGAGGCTATGGCAGGCTACTGCACAGACATTGAAGTGACTATCAACGAGGATAACTCAATCACTGTAGAGGACAACGGACGCGGCATCCCTGTCGATGAGCATCCGAAGCTCCACAAGTCAGCCCTTGAGGTCGTGATGACCGTGCTGCATGCCGGCGGCAAGTTTGACAAAGGTTCCTACAAGGTTTCCGGCGGTCTCCACGGCGTGGGTGTCTCCTGTGTCAACGCCCTTTCGTCACACATGCTCTCACAGGTGTTCCGCGACGGCAAGATTTACCAGCAGGAATATGAGCAAGGAAAACCGCTCTATCCTGTGAAAATCGTTGGCGAGACAGAGAAGCGCGGCACTCGCCAGCAGTTTTGGCCTGACCCGACAATCTTCACAACAACGACATACAGATATGACATCGTGGCGACACGTATGCGCGAACTGGCATTCCTCAACGCAGGAATCAAAATCACTCTCCGCGACATGCGCCCCCAACTGGACGCTGAAGGCAATGTGGCAGAGGGATGGACTCCAAAGGAGGAGGTGTTCCACGCACAGGACGGCCTGAAGGAGTTTGTGCGCTACATCGACCAGCACCGCTCTCATCTCTTCAATGATGTCATCTATCTGAAGACAGAAAAGGCGGGTGTGCCTATCGAGGCGGCTATAATGTACAACACCGATTACTCTGAGCATATCCACTCTTATGTCAACAACATCAACACCATCGAGGGCGGTACGCACCTCACAGGCTTCCGCATCGCCTTGTCGCGCTCACTGAAGAAGTATGCCGACAATGACGACCAGATTCGCAAGCAGATAGAGAAAGCGAAGATAGAGATTGCACAGGACGACTTCAAGGAGGGACTTACTGCCGTCATCTCCGTGAAGGTTGCAGAGCCACAGTTTGAGGGTCAGACAAAGACAAAGCTCGGAAACTCTGAGGTGAACGGTGCCGTTCAGCAGGCTGTCGGTGAGGCAATGAACGACTATCTCGAGGAGCATCCTAACGAAGCGCGCATGATTTGCAACAAGGTTGTCCTTGCAGCAACAGCGCGTGTGGCGGCGAGAAAGGCCCGCGAGAGTGTGCAGCGAAAGAACCCTATGTCGGGAGGCGGTCTGCCGGGCAAGCTCGCCGACTGCTCAAGCCGTGACCCTAAGAAGACGGAAATCTTCCTTGTCGAGGGTGATTCCGCCGGCGGTTCGGCAAAGCAGGGACGCGACCGCCACTATCAGGCGATACTCCCGTTACGAGGAAAGATTCTCAATGTGGAGAAAGTGCAGTGGCACAAGGTGTTCGAGGCTGAGTCCGTAAACATCATCCTGCAGGCTATCGGTGTGCGTTTCGGCATCGACGGCGAGGACTCCAAGGAGGCAAACATCGACAAACTGCGTTATGACAAGATTATCATCATGACCGATGCCGACGTCGATGGCTCTCACATCGACACACTTATCATGACTCTCTTCTTCCGCTTCATGCCGAAAGTCATTCAGGAAGGTCACCTCTACATCGCCACTCCACCGCTCTACCGCTGTTCATACAAGGACAAGAAAGAGTACTGCTACACAGAGGAGGACCGTCAGAGATTCATCGACACTTACTGTGGCGGCAATGCTGACGACAGCAAGCTCCACACCCAACGCTACAAAGGTCTGGGTGAGATGAACCCGGAACAGCTTTGGGACACTACAATGAACCCTGAGACACGCCTTCTGAAGCAGGTGACAATCCACAATGCCGCCAAGGCTGACGAGATTTTCTCCATGCTCATGGGCGACGATGTGGAACCACGCCGACAGTTCATCGAGGAGAACGCGACATACGCTAATATCGATGCGTAAATAGAAACAATAACCATGATGAATCATGATGCAACATGAGACATCATGATTCATCATGGTTTCTCGTGAAAAATCTTGATAAAACAAAAATCAACCAACAACAATAAAAGAAAAAACAAACAGATGGCAAAGAAAGCACTTTTGATGATTCTCGACGGATGGGGAATCGGCAAGCACAACAATGGTGATGTTATCTTCAACACTCCGACACCTTATCTTGACTATCTCACAGCCGTATCGGCTCACTCACAGCTTCAGGCTTCAGGCGAAGATGTAGGTCTGCCTGACGGACAGATGGGCAACTCCGAGGTGGGTCACCTCAACATCGGTGCCGGACGCATAGTCTATCAGGACCTCGTGAAAATCAACCGCGCATGCGCTGACGGCTCTATATCCCAGAATCCACAGGTTGTGGAGGCTTACAACTACGCCAAGGAAAACGGCAAGAAGCTCCACCTTATGGGGCTTGCGTCAAACGGTGGCGTACACTCTTCACTGGACCATCTCTTCAAACTTATTGAGGTAGGCAAGGAATTCGGACTCTCTCAGCAGACTTTCGTACACTGCTTCATGGACGGCCGTGACACAGACCCTAAGTCAGGCAAGGGCTTCATCGAGCAGATTGACGCAAAGTGCAAGGAGAACGATGCCAACATAGCATCCATCGTTGGACGTTTCTATGCCATGGACCGTGACAAGCGCTGGGAGCGTGTTAAGGAGGCTTACGACCTTATCGTGAACGCTGAGGGCAAGAAGGCTGACGACATGGTGAAGGCTATGCAGGAGTCTTACGATGAAGGCGTTACCGACGAGTTCATCAAGCCTATCACAAACGCTGCCGTAAACGGCAAGATTGAGGAGGGCGATGTGGTCATCTTCATCAACTTCCGTAACGACCGTGCAAAAGAACTGACACAGGTGCTCACACAGCAGGACCTCCCTGAGCAGGGCATGAAGACTATTCCGGGCTTGCAATACTATTGCATGACTCCTTACGACGCAAGTTTCACAGGCGTGAAGATTCTCTTCCCAAAGGAGAATGTTATGAACACTCTCGGCGAATATCTCTCACAGCAGGGCAAGAAGCAGCTCCACACAGCAGAGACAGAGAAGTATGCTCACGTGACATTCTTCTTCAACGGCGGCAGAGAGACTCCTTACGAGGGTGAGGACCGCATACTTGTAGCTTCCCCGAAGGTTGCCACTTACGACCTCAAGCCTGAGATGTCAGCTTACGAGGTTAAGGATAAACTGTGCGCAGCAATACTCACAGAGCAGTATGATTTCATCGTCGTGAACTTCGCAAATGGCGATATGGTGGGCCATACAGGCATCTACAACGCCATTGCAAAGGCTGTACACGCTGTTGACAACTGTGTTGAGGATGTCATCGAGACAGCAAAGGCGTGCGGATATGAGGCGATTATCATCGCTGACCACGGCAATGCGGACAATGCAATCAACGCTGACGGCACACCAAACACAGCACATTCTCTCAATCCTGTTCCTTTCATCTATGTCACAGACAACAACTCTGCGACAGTAAAGGACGGCCGTTTGGCTGACGTTGCTCCTTCTATCCTCCACATCATGGGACTGGAGAAGCCGGCAGACATGACGGGTGAGAACCTCATCGTTGACTAATCGGGCTATGGGTTGCAGGTGACAGGTTGTGGGTAGAATTACCAACAGCAGACAAACTGACAACCCAAAACCTGCAACCCAAAACCTATTTGATGAAACACATAAACATCGAGCCTTCTTGGCAAGAGAAACTACAGGGTGAGTTTGACAAAGACTACTTTGTCGGACTCACCCGTTTTGTACGCGAGGAATACAGCCATTACAGATGTTATCCTCCCGGGAACGAGATTTTCAATGCCTTCAACCTCTGTCCTGTTGACAAGGTGAAGGTCGTAATAATAGGGCAGGACCCATACCATGGTGCAGGTCAGGCGGAAGGTCTGTGCTTTTCTGTCAAGACAGGCATACCGTTGCCACCGTCCCTTGTCAACATTTTCAAAGAGATAAAGGACGACATAGGCACCGTTCCACAGATTATAGAGGATGCCAACGGCAGGAAACTCTATGACGGTTCTCTCCGCCGATGGGCGGAACAGGGAGTGTTGCTCCTCAACGCCACACTGACCGTGCGCGAGCATGTTGCCGCTTCGCACCAGCGGAAAGGATGGGAAGAGTTCACGGATGCCGTCATCGAGACCGTCTCCCGTGAATGTCCCCATGTTGTCTTCCTGCTTTGGGGCGGCTATGCGCGCAACAAGAAGCGTCTCATCGACCAACAGAAGCACCTCATTCTTGAGTCCGTCCACCCCTCTCCCCTCTCCGCCAACCGTGGCGGTTGGTTCGGAAACCGCCATTTCTCCCGTTGCAACGAATGGCTGAAGCAGCAAGGTCTGAAGCCTATACGGTGGTGAAAACAGAAATACATTGTAATGGAAAAGCATGAAACCGGTCACAAGATGTAACCGGTTTCATGCTTTTCTGGTAATATGTTGTTGGTTTTGGGGCTACAGTTTTGACCTATACGCCATAGTCTTTCTATTCTTTCCGATGCAGGTTGGCAAGAATATCCATTCAGGAAACTATCCGAAGAACATGTAGCAGATGATGATTGCGGCAATGATTCCCGCAAGGTCTGCGGCGAGACCGCAGGTGACAGCGTGGCGGGTCTTGCGTATTCCCACACTGCCGAAATAGACTGCAAGGATGTAGAAGGTAGTGTCCGTAGAACCTTGGAAGATACTTGCCAGCCTGCCGACGAAGGAATCCGCGCCATACTGTGTCATCGCATCGACCATCATGCCACGCGCACCGCTGCCGGAGAGGGGCTTCATGATGGCGGTAGGCAAAGCTCCGACAAATTCTGTGCTGCCTCCGACAGCCTCTATCGTCCATGAAATGCCGCCAATAAGCCAATCCATGCCGCCTGAAGCGCGGAAAACACCGATGCCTACAAGTATAGCCACAAGGTACGGAATTATGGTTACAGCGGTCTTAAAGCCTTCTTTCGCACCCTCAATGAACACATCGTAGACATTGATGCGCTTCCGCATGCCTGCCACAATGAATGTGCAGATGATGGACATGAGGATGACGTTCGCCGCCGTCCTTGACACAATCTCCATCGTTTCCCTGTCCATCATCGAGAAACCCCATATTATCGCCGACACAGCAAGGCACATAATACCGAGCGCGGAAAGCATGGTGCGGTTGATGAGGTTTATCTTCTGGAACATCGAAGTCACAATAATGCCGGTCAATGTGGAAAAGAATGTGGCGAGAAGCAAGGGGATAAACACATCAGAAGGGTTCGCCGCACCGAGCTGTGCACGATAGACCATGATGCTGACCGGTATGAGTGTCAGGCCGGAAGTGTTCAGCACAAGGAACATAATCATAGGATTCGTGGCGGTGTCCTTCTTCTTGTTCATCGCCTGAAGCTCTCCCATCGCCTTTAGTCCCATAGGAGTGGCGGCATTGTCCAAGCCGAGCATGTTCGCCGCGATGTTCATAAAGATTGTTCCCGTGACTGGATGTCCCTTGGGAACATCAGGGAACAGACGGCAGAAAACAGGCGAAAGCAAGCAGGCGAGGACATTCACCACGCCACCTTTCTCACCGATTTTCATTATTCCGAGCCACAGTGAGAGTGCTCCTGTAAGACCTATAGAGATTTCAAACGCCGTCTTTGCCGACTCGAAAGTGGAGTCTATGATTGCCGGAAATACGGTTATGTCTCCGAAAAAAATCAGTTTCATGAGTCCTATTGCAAAGGCAATGAGGAAGAATGCGATGAATATGTAATTCAGAACCATGTTTTTTTTACCTGTTGTTTACTGTTTTCCACGGCACGGGAGTCCTATCTGAACTCCACGACCACTGTCTCGTAGCCTATGGCACGGAAGCGTTCCGACATCCTGTCCGTGGCGAGACGGCGCGCATCGGACACCACACGGGGAGTCACGGCAGTTTGTATCATCTTGCTTTTCGCACGCTCCAGCATCGCCTTCTTGATTGATTTGTCCGCCTCGATGTCATCATTCTCCGACAGGACAAGCACCGTACGGCTCTCGTCTATGAAGTTTGAGTCCAGCAGACAAATGTCCGGCAGCGTCAAGCGGACGGTGTCTTTCGTGCGCACACACCAGTCTTCCGGCAGCTTCTGCATATCCATACCGACGGAAAGCCTGCCATAATAGCGTCTCTGCAGCTTGTCGTTGACAAATCCGAGCCAACGCTTCACGACGGTGTCCACCTGCACATTAGTGTCAACATAGGTCAGTTCCCACTGCCCTATGGAGCGTATGGAGTCCATCACCGCCTTTGTCTGCTCCACCCTCTCCTCTTGTGAGGTGGAGATTCCGGTGTCTTTCAGCATCCATTTCATGCCGAACCACAGCACGGCAAGCAGCACAACGGCTGTCAAAGCCATGTACAAGTATTGCTTCAGTATGTTCATTTCTTCAAGTGTAAGCGTTTAAGTATCGGACCGAGTGGCAGGTCATAGTGCACTACATGTGCCACAAAAAGGAATATCACGCTGGTGTTCACAGCAAGTGCGCCAACGGTCGGCAGATTGCTGTTGCTCCATTCTATTGCAAGATAGAACAGTATCGTTATCAGAATGTACACCGTTATGCTGCCCATAGGATAAGCGATAGGGTTCTTTCTCTGTCCTACGATGTAGGAAAGCACCATCGCCGTGCCATAGCCGGCAAAGCCTCCCCATGCGCAAGCCATGTATCCGTACTCCGGAACAAAGAGGATGTTCACCGCCACAAGCACCGCACAGCCGGCGAATGAGAACCATGCGCCCCAGATAGTCTTGTCGATGAGCTTGTACCAGAAGGAGAGATTGAAGTAGATTCCCATCATTATCTCCGCCGCCATGACAATAGGAATGGTCTGAAGTCCGGCATGATAGTCGCTGCGCACTATGTGTTTCAGGATGTTCAGATAACCCATGACACAGAGGAAGGCAAAGAGCGTGAAGATGAGGAAATACTTCATCGCCACGGCATAGTACTCCTTGGAGTCCTTGTCCTTAGCCTTTGCAAAGACAATCGGCTCATAAGCGTAGCGGAAAGCTTGGGTTATCATCGCCATAATCATAGCCACCTTGACACACGCGCCATAGACTCCGAGTTCCACCTGCGCTTCCGCCATGGTGTGGATGCTGGTCCTTGTGTACGCCCATGGGAATATCATCTTGTCGAAAGCCTGGTTGAGTATGCCGGCAATGCCTAACACAAGGATTGGCCATGAGTAGGAAAGCATCCGCCTGAGCAGTGAGAAGTCAAACCGCCACTTTATCGCTAACAGTTCAGGAATGAAGAAGAAGGTTATCAGGGCGGTGCATACGAGGTTCAGGGAGAAGACGTAATAGACATCATCCTTGCCGAGAACGACGAAATAAAGCAGGTTTAGTCCTATGTTCATGATGATGAACAGGAGTTTCAGGGCTGCGAACTTGAGTGCCTTTTTCTTATAACGGAGGAACGAAAACGGTATTGCCTGAACGGCATCGAGCGCAACCGTGGCAGCCATAAGCAGCACGTATGCGTGGTGGTCGGCATAACCGAGCCATTCGCACAGTGGCGTTGCGAAACCGAACACTCCGAGAAGGAACACCGCAGTGAGCGCTCCGACAATGCCCATGGTGGTGGAGAACACTGTGTCAGGGTTCTCTCCGTCCTTGTTGGCGAAGCGGAAGAAGGTTGTCTCCATGCCGAAAGTGAGGATGACAAGTATCAGTGCGGTGTAGGCATAGAGGTTTGTCACCACGCCATATCCGCCGCTTGACGCTGCGATGACATGGGTGTAGAGCGGCACAAGGAGGTAGTTGAGGAATCTGCCCACTATGCTGCTCAAGCCGTAGATGGCTGTGTCTTTTGCTAAAGAAGCGAGTTTTGACATTTTGGTTTTGTTGTTGTTGCGGCATGATGTATCATGATGCAACATGAGAAATCAGTATTAATCATGATGAACCATGAGACGACATGATTCATCATGACAAAGCAACAGTAGTCTTCCCTATCCTACCGAACCTTCGAGCGACACGGAAAGGAGCTTCTGCGCCTCCACTGCGAACTCCATAGGCAGCTTGTTGAGCACCTCCTTGGCATAGCCGTTGACGATAAGTCCCACCGCCTGCTCCATCGGGATGCCGCGCTGCTGGCAGTAGAAGAGCTGGTCCTCGCTGATCTTCGATGTCGTCGCCTCATGCTCAAAGATAGCGGTGTCGTTGCGCACATCCATGTATGGGAAAGTGTGCGCCCCGCATTCCGAACCGAGAAGCAGGGAGTCGCAGGAAGAATAGTTGCGTGCATTGTCCGCCTTGGATGTCGCACGGACAAGTCCGCGGTAAGAGTTCTGCGAATGGCCGGCGGAGATTCCCTTGGAGATGATTGTCGATTTCGTGTTCTTTCCCATGTGAATCATCTTCGTCCCGGTGTCCGCCTCCTGGTAGTTGTTTGTCACCGCAACGGAATAGAACTCCGCAACAGAGTCGTCACCGCGCAGGATGCACGACGGATATTTCCACGTTATGGCAGAGCCGGTCTCCACCTGAGTCCACGAAAGTTTGCTGCCCGCGCCGCGGAGGTCTCCGCGCTTGGTCACAAGATTGAGCACACCGCCCTTTCCGTTCTCGTCACCGGGATACCAGTTCTGCACGGTGGAGTACTTCACCTCTGCCTTTTCCTTCACGATAATCTCGACGATGGCGGCGTGGAGCTGGTTCTCGTCACGCATCGGTGCCGTACATCCCTCAAGATAAGAGACATAGGACTCGTCATCGGCGATAATCAGTGTGCGCTCAAACTGTCCCGTGTTTCTTGCGTTGATACGGAAATAGGAGCTGAGTTCCATGGGGCAGCGCACACCCTTCGGTATGTAGACGAACGAGCCGTCGCTGAACACTGCCGAGTTGAGGGCGGCGAAATAGTTGTCGCGGTAAGGTACAACGCTGCCGAGATACTCACGGACGAGGTCGGGATGCTCCTTGACAGCCTCGCCGATGGACATGAAGATGATGCCCTTCTCCTTGAGTTTCTCCTTGAAGGTGGTCTTCACAGAGACAGAGTCCATTATGGCATCCACCGCCACACCGCTCAGTGCGAGGCGTTCCTCCAACGGGATTCCCAGTTTGTCGAATGTCTTCATGAGCTCCGGGTCGATGTCGTCCAGGGTCTTGACCTTGCTCTCCTTCTTCGCCATAGGGTCGGCATAGTAGGAGATTGCCTGATAGTCTATCTCCGGCACAGTGACGTGTGCCCATGTCGGCTGCTCCATTTTCTCCCAGTGGCGGTAAGCCTCAAGACGGAAATCGAGCAGCCATTGCGGCTCACCCTTCTTGGCTGAAATGAGGCGCACGACATCCTCATTGAGTCCGACGGGTATTATCTCGGTATGCACATCGGTGGTGAAGCCGTATTCATATTTCTGTTCAGCCACCTGACGCACAAATTCGTTCTTCTCTGCCATAATCTTTATATAGAGTATCTTTTATTCTTTTGTTTTTCAATGAGTTACAAAGTACTTGCGAAAGGTATCACTTTACCCTGCAAAAGGTATCACTTTACCCTGCAAAAGGTATCACTTTATTGGTCAAAAGATAACCTTTCGTATGGTAAAGTGTTACCTTTCATTTTCCACTCCCCATTCCTTCATTATTGGCATCATGAGGAAAAGCCCTGCGCTTTCAGTTCGTCCGCCACGGTACAAAGCTCATCGTACCACTCTTTCCCGAAGCGTCGGATGAGCGGTTCCTTAAGGAACTTGTACAAAGGCATGTGCAGTTCCCTGCCTTTCTTTATGCCGGCCTTGCAGATGTCCCACCGGTGGTAGTTCAGACCGACAGTGCCGTTGCCGAACTCCTTCACGCGGATGGGGTAAAGCGCACAGGAAACGGGCTTGCACCATGACGTTTTCCCTGCACGGAAAGCCTTCTCCGTGGCGCAGAGGCAGCAGCCTTTGACTGTGCAACCGCCAAGGTCGAGGTCGTCATAATAGGTGAAGACACAGTCCTTTCCGTTGACAATGCTTGTCACAAGGTCACCCTCGCGGTCGGTGTATGCCACGCCCTGCTTGTCAATCGTAGCCTGCGCATTGGCGGAAAGGTCATGCCACACTGTGTCAAGAACGTCCTCGAGGTTGGCTATTTCGTCAAGGGTGACCGGCGCACCGGCGTCGCCCTCGATGCAGCATTGCCCTTTGCAGGCCTCGAGGTCGCAACAGAATTCCTCGGTAATGATGTCCGTCGAGACGAGTATTCCTTGTATTTCGATTATCATGCTTTGTTCCCATAGACGGTCTGCAAACGCTTCTCCGCGTCTGCAAGACCGTAAGTTATATGACTGTTTTCCTATGTCTTACGTGAAGCTGATTACCTTCACTTTGTCCGCTCCATGTTCACCGCCGGACAAGTCGTCACGGCGCGGTGCGCCTGTCGACTGGCTGATGAGGTCACTGAGCTGCTGGCGTGTGCGCTTAGCGGTAGGAGTGTTCTCCACGGCGTCGATGATTGTGTCGTTGTCCAAGTCCTCTGCGTTGAAGATATAGACATTGGCGGCACGGCGAACGAACTTGTTGTCGGTGTCGCCATAGTACTTGCGGCGGCGTTCATCCTTCTTCGCCTCAGCCTCAGCCCTGGCGGCTTCGGCGATAGCCTCTTCCTGGTCCTGCTTCTTGACACGTTCGGAGAGTCCGTCAACGGAGGAGATGCCGAAGCCTGTGGCAAGGATTGTGACCTTGACCTTGTCGCCAAGTTCCGGGTCGCTGAACAGTCCCCACTTGGTCTCTATCTCATCGCTGAAGCCGTCCATGAAGTCATTGACGTCGTTCATCTCGTCCATCATCAGTCCCTGAGCGTTCTTTTCGGCAGAGGAATAGATGGCGAGGAGGATTTTCTTTGAGTTGAAAATGTCCTTGTTGTTGAGCAGTGGGGAGTCGAGAGCGTCACGGATGGCGTTCTTGACACGACCTTCGCCTTCGCCATAGCCTGTGGACATGATTGCCACACCGCCGTCCTTGAGGACTGTCTTGACATCGTTGAAGTCAAGGTTGATTATGCCGTGCTCGGTGATAATCTCTGCAATGGACTTCGCGGCGATAGAGAGAGTGTCGTCAGCCTTGCCGAATGCCTGCATGATAGGCAGGTCAGGATAGATTTGGAGCAGGCGCTGGTTGTTGATAACAAGCAGCGCATCGACATTGTTTGCTATCTCTTCCACACCGTTAAGAGCCTGGTCAATCTTCTTCCTGCCCTCAAACTGGAACGGGATGGTCACGATACCGACGGTCAGGATGCCCTGTGCCTTGGACTCGCGTGCAATGACAGGAGCGGCACCTGTGCCTGTTCCGCCGCCCATTCCTGCGGTGATGAATGTCATTTTAGTACCGTCGGAGAGCATGTTGCGCACGGCGTCGATGGTTTCCTCTGCCGCCTCGCGGGCACGTGCAGGGCGGTTGCCGGCACCGAGTCCCTCGTTGCCGAGCTGCAGCTTCACCGGTACGGGGGAATCATTGAGAGCCTGTGCGTCAGTGTTGCAGAGCACGAAGGACACGTCATGTATGCCTTCACGGTACATGTGGTTGACAGCATTGCCGCCGCCACCGCCTACACCGATGACTTTTATTATGCTGTGCTTTTTCTCCGGAGCACCGAAATCCACGAGATTGGATAATGTATTGTTGTTGTCTGCCATAAATTACTGTTCTTTTTTTACGTTTCAATATTGGTCGTTCTTATTCTCCGGTGTTATTCTTCCGCCTCGGTTATCTTCCTGAAGAAGTCAATGAATCCGCGCTTTATCTTGCCGGAGGTGGAATTTCTCTTGCGTTCCTCTTCTTCGGCAGCCTTCTTTGCAGCCTCTTCCTCAGCCCTCTTGCGCTCCTCCTCTTCGGCTCTTCTGCGCGCTTCCTCGGCAGCCGCCTCGCGTTCCCTTGCTCCCTGGATTTGTCCCGGTTTCATCTCGCTGGTCGTGCGTGTGCCGGAAGTTTCGGCATTGGTGTCGTTATCCGAGGTAAAGAGGGTGTTAATCTCGCTCAGTGGTCTGCCGGAAGAGATGCCGTCAGCCTTCACAAGGAGTGCGAGTGCTGTGCATATTGTGGCATTTTCCTCAATGTTGACATTCTTGGCAGTGTTGACACTGACATTGATTTCCTTTGCTATGCGTATCTTGTCGATGTTGGAGTATTTGCGGAACGCCAGTTCTATGTTCTTCAGGTTGCATCCTCCGCCGGTGAGGACTATGCCACCGACAAGTTTGTCGGCGTATTCCGAAGGAATCTGCGCTATGGCGTTCTTTATGATTTCCTCGGCACGCGCCTCCACAATAGGGATGAATTCACGCTGAGGGACTGACCTCAGAGGGTCGATACTGAGTTTCATCTCAGGGTCTACATCCGAGGAGTTTGTCAGTGCGGAAGCGTATTTCAGTTTCATGTTCTCAGCGTCCATCTCATCGACATGGAAGGACATGATGTCCTTTGTTATGTTCCATCCGCCCATAGGTACGGTGACGATATGGCGGAGTATGTTCCTGTAGTACACGGATACTGTCGTTGTCATAGCCCCAAGGTCGACAAGGATGCATCCGGTGCGCTTCTCTGACTCCGTCAGGATGCAGTCAGCGAGGGCTATAGGGGCAAAATAGTAGCTTGTTGCCGGCATCTTCTCCTGCTCGAAGCATTTTGAGAGGTTGCGGTCAAAGGTGTCGCGCCATACGATGTTGAGGAAGTTCCCCTCTATGCGGTTGCACTCTATGCCGACAGGGTCAAGCTGGAACTGCGAGTCGACTTTATACTCCTGTGGCACGACATCGAGGATTGTCTTGCCCTGATAGTGTGTGGCGCGGTTGCCGTCCATCATGTGGTCGATGATGAAATTGTTGACAACGGTTGCCTCATCAAGGTCCCTTACGATGGTGTTGACCACGCTACGTATTCCCTGTCCTCCTATGCCGACATGCACACGGATGATTTCTGTCTGCAGCTGGTCCTGCAGGCGGCGTATTATGTTGCGTATGCTTTGGTTTGTTTTCTCTATATTATAGACGGTTCCTTTGCGTATACAGGAGGGTGCTGTCTCAGAAGCGACGGCGAGAACGGAGATGCTTCCGTCCATCTTCTTCTGTCCGGCTATGCCGATAATCTTTGAAGAGCCGAGTTCTATGGCTACATAAAATTCTTTTGTTGCTGGCATAATGTGTATTTTTTTAGGAGTATTTTCAGTTGTTAATTATTCTGTTTCTTGTTTTGTTCTTGCTTCTTCTCTTGTCCATCCAAGATTCCTGCCGCCATGTCGTGAATGCTTCCGGGCTTCTGTTCCGGTGGTGTGGCAATCTGGATTTTGGTTTGCTGCGGATGTTTCTTGCAGATAATCTGGTTACGGAACTGCACATCGATGGTTTCATACTTGTTCCATCCTGTCTCTTTCAATCCATAGATGTAGAACTTTTCGAGACGGTCGAGCTTCTCATTGGTGTATGCCGTGACCTCATCTATCCTCTTTTGCTGTGTTGTTGCTTCAGGCAGATAGCCGAGAAAGATGATATGGTCACCTACACGTGGCACAATTTCTATGCCAAAGTCTTGCCTGACATTGATTTGTTCAACCTGGTTGCGCCAGAAATCGCTCTTCATTATCGTGTTGGCAAGTGCCGAGATGTACTGTCTTGCGAACTGTTTTGAGACATTGCCCGTGACGATTATGAGGTCGGAGGTGTACTTTGAGTTTGGCATTATTCCTCCATTCTCGTCGATATAGTAGTCATCACCGTTCCGGCTTTTGATGCGCACGAGCGGCGAACGTTGGGTGACATAGATGAGGACATGGCCGTCAGTGGTCTTGCAGCATTCGGCAGTGTTTACAAACGGTGAGTTCCGCAACACACTTTCTATCTTGCGTGGCGAGATTTTGTCAAGGTCTTGCTCAAGAGGATATATCCCTTTCTTCGTGAGAATTGCCTTTATCTCGTTGGCATCAAGGAAGCCGTAGGTCGACTCGTCAGTGATATTGATGTTCACCTTTGTGCATTTCTTCACCAGTTCCTTAGGACTGTTGAAGGCAGTGACGGCAAGCAGCAGATAGACCGCAAGGACTATGTCAATCAATATGATGATATACTTTTTCAATTATCTGTCCTATTGTTTTAAAGTATGTTGTTATAATGGTTATGATACTTCCTTATATGTTGCGCCGAAGGCTACTATTTTGCCTGTATTATCTCAGCTATCTTGCCGCAATAGTTGTCAAGGTCGCCCGCACCAAGTATGATAAGGACATCGAAATCGCGAGATTTCACGAAGTCAAGCACATCGGCCTTTGCGATAATCTGCTTCTCCACGCCTTCCGCAAGGTTGTCATAGATGAGCCGGGAGGTAACGCCCTCTATCGGCAACTCACGCGCCGGATAGATTTCGGTGAGCACAACTTCATCGAGAATGCTAAGCGCGTCGGCGAATTCCTTGTAGAAATCGCGTGTGCGGGTGTAGAGATGCGGCTGGAATATGGCAGTAATCTTGCGCTCCTTGTACAGTTCGCGCATGGAGCGTGCCGACTGCAGAATCTCCTTCGGGTGGTGGGCATAGTCGGAGAGGAACACATGGCGTGCGTCCTTTATCTTGAAATCGAAGCGGCGGTCGACACCTCCGTAGGTCTCCATGCCGTGGCGCAACTCCTCTGCCGTGCATCCGTTGAGCTGTGCCATCGCCATGGCGCAGATGCCGTTCTCGATGTTTATCGGTATAGGCTGTCCAAGATTGATGTCGCGGACGTCCTCTATCGGGGAGATGAAGTCAAAGACTATCTCACCGTTTGCTATGCGGATGTTCTCCGCATGGAAGTCTCCTTCTTCCTTGGAATATTCATATACGCGCACTCCCGGCTGTGGTTCAGCCTTCATTGCCAGGCCTTTGCGGAGGATAATGGCACCGCCCGGCCGGACAAGGGTGCTGTAATGGCGGAAGGATTCGAGGTAAGCCTCTTCCGTCCCGTAGATGTCAAGGTGGTCAGGGTCAGTGGATGTGATGACGGTCATCCACGGACGGAGCCAATGGAAAGAGCGGTCGAACTCGTCAGCTTCTATCACCACAAACCCGGATTTATCGGAAAGGATGTTGTTTGTGCCGTAATTCTTGGATATTCCGCCAAGGAAAGCGTTGCAATCGACATGGGATTGGTGCATGATGTGTGCGCACATGGTCGATGTGGTGGTCTTTCCGTGAGTGCCGGCGAAGCACAACCCCTTCTTGTCTCGTGTCAGCATGCCGAGAATTTGGGCACGCTTCATCACTTGGAAACCGTTCTTTTGGAAATAGCACAGCTCTGTATGGTCAGCCGGAATGGCAGGAGTATAGCAGACAACGCAGTTCTCCTTGTCCTTGAACTCCGGTGCAACGGAGTCTATATTGTCTTCATAATGTATGTCGATGCCCTCCTTGATGAGAATTTCGGTAAGGGTGGACGGAGTCTTGTCATACCCTCCGACCTTGTATCCGTTATTGTTGAAATAGCGTTCGAGGGCGGACATGCCGATGCCTCCTGCGCCGATAAAGTATATTGCCTTCATTCTTGTATTGCCTTTCTTGTTTTAATGCCTTATTTCTTCTCTGCCTGTTCGATGACGATTTTGGCTATCACCTCCGCCGAATCACGGAAAGCGAGCTTCGCTGCCTCACGCTCAAGCGCGCTGATGCGCTCAGGACTGTTGACGAGTGCTATCGTTTCCCTGACAAGTTCCCGGCGTGCGTCCTTGTCAGCACAGAACACTGCCGCCTGCTTGTCGGACAATGCGCAGGCGTTCTTTGTCTGGTGGTCTTCCGCAACGTTAGGGGAAGGGACGAGGACAGCAGCCTTTCCAAGAAGGCAAAGCTCTGAAATGCTTGACGCTCCGGCACGTGAGATGACGACATCCGCGGCACGGTACGCCATTGCCATGTCAGAAATGAACGCCTGAGGGTGGACAAGCCGGGTGCCGGAAGCCTCCGCCTTCTGCCTGCACTCCTCTGCATAGAACTTTCCTGTCTGCCAAAGCACCTGTATGCCGGCATTCTCGAACTCGCCGATGCCCTGTGCTATGCTGTCGTTTATTGTCCTTGCACCCAACGAACCGCCAATGACGAGAACAGTAGGACGGTCGGGCTCAAGTCCGAAAGCCTTGCGCGCTTCCTCGCGTGACGCCTTGCACTCGAGCAGAGCCTGACGGACAGGGTTGCCGGTGAGGACGATGCGCTCCTTCGGGAAGAAGCGTTCCATGCCTTGGTAGGCAACACATATCTTGACAGCCTTCTTTGCCAGGGACTTGTTTGTCACTCCTGCATAGGAGTTCTGTTCCTGGACGATGCAGGGGATTCCCATGGAATGTGCGGCGTTGAGTGTCGGGCTGCTAGCATATCCGCCCACACCGACCACTGCCTGCGGGTTGAACTCGCGGATGACCTTCTTCACTTGTGAGCGGCTTTTGAGGAAGTCGAGCATCACACCGACATTCCTCGGACTCCAGAGTGGGCGTATAAGTCCGCGCACGGGCAGACCGACAATCTTGTAGCCTGCCTGCGGCACGCGCTCCATCTCCATGCGTCCGTTTGCGCCGACGAATAATATTTCTGTATCAGGGCGCAGCGCCTTGATTGCGTTTGCTATCGATACGGCAGGGAAGATATGGCCTCCGGTGCCTCCACCACTTACTATGATTCTCATGGGTTGTTTGGGTTATTTTTTTGTTTTTTTTATCATGATGCAGCATGATGTAACATGATGCAACATGATATAACATTATGCATCGTGATGCCGTTCTGTTTCTCACACGTGCGCCTTCTCTGCCGGCAGGCGTTTCTTTGCCGACCTGGAGATAGAGAGGAGCATGCCGATGTACACGCAGTTGATGATTGTCGACGTTCCTCCCTTGCTTACGAGCGGCAGGGGCTGTCCCGTGACAGGCGCAAGTCCCACGGCGACAAGCATGTTGAACATCGCCTGGATGACAAGGAGCATGCCGATGCCCATGGCAAGATACGCTGGGAAGGTGTTGGCGCAGTTGCGTGCGATATGTCCGGCGCGCCAGAATATTATCACATACAGGCTGGCAATGATTGCCGCTCCCCACAGTCCGAGTTCCTCGATGATGATTGCGAAGATGAAATCCGAGAACGCCTGCGAGATGAAATCACGCTCCTCGGAGTTGCCCGGACCACAACCGACACCCTGGCTCTTTACGATGGCGATGTTGGCGTGTGCCACCTGCGCATCCTTGTCAAGGTCATACTCGTTCGGGGCGATGTCGCCACTTGACGTGAACTTCTCTATACGTGACTTCCATGTGTCAAAACGGTGGAGCAGACCGCCGGATTTTTCCGCATTATCCTCCTGCTGTCCTCGCTGCGAACCTTCTGCATACTCCACATGCTCCGTGTTTGCCGGCTTCGCGTCAGATGATGATTTGCCGAACGCCATGATGCTGGAGACAGCTATGACGCCACCGATGATGACCACTCCGAGCAGTTTTCCGAGCTGGGAAAGCGGCACACGGGCAACAAACATCATGAAGAACACCACTGCGGAGATGAGCACTGCGGTGGAGAAATTCTCAAAGAATATGGGCAGCACAATGAATGCGCTTGTGCCGAGAACCCACCAAAAGGCTTGCTTGTCGGCACCCTTCTCGGTCTGCATGGCACTGAGAATCTGCGCAACGGCGAGCACCAATGCGCCTTTCGCTATCTCGGAAGGCTGGAACTGTATGCCGGCGATGCCCATCCAACGGCTTGCTCCGTTGGTGCTTTCTCCGAAAAACAGCACCAGAAGGAGCATGAACACGGAGACGATGAGCAGCGGGAAGGTGACAATCTTGAAATATTTGCACGGCACATTGAGCACACAGAGCATGGCGCCGATGCCCATCAGTATGAAGAACGTGTGCTTCATGACAGGAAACCAGTAGCTTCCGCCCTTGTATATAAGGAACGACGAGGCGGAGAACACCTCAATGATGCTCACCAGACAGAGGATGAAGAATATCATCCAGATGACCTTGTCTCCCTTGAAGAGATTCTCTAATTTCTTGTTCACTTTACCTTATATTAATCTATGGTGTACAGATGCGGTTCCAAAGCGTTACCTTTGACAGTGCACAGTGTAACCTTTCACCATGTAAAAGGTTACCTTTCGCATAGTCAAGCGTAACCTTTTGTTTAACACTTTATAAACACCTGAAAGACAATGTTTTACAAATAACACCTATGCATACCACTCTTCATTATGAATCATGGCATGGCACGGACAATAGTCTTGAACTGCTCGCCACGGTCTTCCATGTTCTTGAAGAGGTCGAACGATGCGCAGCATGGCGAGAGCAGGACGCAGTCGCCCGGTTGTGCAAGGCTCCGGCATGCCTCGACACAATCCTTCATGGAATGAGTGTCGGCAACCGGCAGCCCGAGACTGTCGAAACTGCCGTGGAGCTTGGCGTTGTCCGCTCCGAGACAGACCACGGCGCGGCACTTTTCCTTCACTATGCCGGTGATTGCGGAGTAGTCATTGCCCTTGTCCTTTCCGCCGACAATGAGCACAGTAGGCTTGTCCATGGCTTTCAGAGCGACATGGCAGGCATCGACATTCGTTGCCTTTGAGTCGTTGACATAGAGCACTCCACCCTTCTCCGCGACACGCTCGAGACGGTGCTCCACGCCCGGGAAATCCTTCAGACACTCACGCACGAGAGCCTCATCGGCACCTGCGCTGCGCGTAGCGAGATAGGCGGCAAGAGCATTGCGCTTGTTGTGTTGCCCCATCTGTGAGAACTCAAGCCCCATATCCTCAAAGTCCGTGTCGACGAAAGCGTATTGTGACGGCATTCCGTCGTTCGCCGGACGGCTTGAAGGCGTAGGCTGCGGAGCGTAGCCGAGCATGCGTTTGCGCAGTTCCTCGGAGATGTGCTCATCCTCTTTCCAATAGATGAAGATGTCGTTCTCCGTCTGGTTCTGTATGATTCGCATCTTAGAATCTGTATAGTTCTGCATCGGTGTCGCGCCATTCTTAAGGCAATCGAAGTCGTAGCGGTCAAGATGGTCGGGCGTGATGTTCATGAGCACAGCGATGTCGGCACGGAAATCGAACATGTTATCCAACTGGAAAGAGCTGATTTCAAGGACATACCAGTCGTGGTCTTCCGTCGCCACCTGAAGAGCGTAGGAGCGTCCGATGTTTCCGGCGAGACCTACATCCACGCCGGACTTCTTCATTATGTAATATATGAGTGACGTTGTGGTTGTCTTTCCGTTGGACCCTGTTATGCAGATTGTCTTTCCTTTGCTGTACCGCTGTGCGAACTCCAGTTCGGCAAGGATAGGTGTCCCCTGCTCTATCAGCTGCCTTACGAGCGGTGCTGTGTCAGGGATGCCCGGGCTTTTCACCACCTCATCGGCATCGAGGATGCGCTCTGCGGTGTGCTTTCCTTCCTCCCACTCTATGTTGTTGGCGTCAAGCAACGCCTTGTATTTGTCCAGAATGGTGCCCATATCGGACACAAACACATCGTAGCCCTGCTTCTTTGCGAGGATTGCTGTGCCTGCTCCGGACTCTCCGGCACCGAGTATTGCTATCTTTCCCATCGTCGTCTGTTTTTTGTTTGGGTTATGGGTTGCGGGTTATTGGTTGAATCTTTATGATTAATAATGGTGCATCATGTTTTCTCATGGTGCATCGTGTCATATCATGTTACATCATTCTGCATCATGAAAAACCAACAACCTCCAACCCATAACCTACAACCTTCCGGTTATCTTATCTTAAGAGTTATTATTGCAAGTGCCGCCAGCAGCACGGTGGTTATCCAGAATCGTGTCGTGATTTTTGACTCCAGCCAGCATCCGCGAGGCCAGTTGAGCAGCACTTTCACGTCCGGAGCAAGCTGTCCGGGCAGTATGCGGAACGTGTCGTGGATAGGCGCGCGCTTGAACAGTCGCAGCTTCTTGCCGCGCTTGTTGCCGTATTTCGCCACCTGAACCTGCAGCAGCACGGAGACGCTCTCCATGAAGAAGATGAAGCAGAGGACAGGGATGAGCAGTTCCTTGTGGATGATGATGGCTGTCACGGCTATGATTCCGCCGATGGCGAGAGAACCGGTGTCACCCATGAATATCTGTGCCGGATAGGCGTTGTACCACAGGAAACCTATCAGTGCGCCGATGAATGCGCAGAGGAAGATGACGAGTTCCTGCGAGCCGGGCACGTACATGATGTCGAAATATGAGGCGAACGACATGTTCGACGACACATAAGCCAGGATGCCCAGTGCCACTCCGATTATCGCGGCATTGCCGGAGCACATGCCGTCCATGCCGTCATTGAGGTTGGAACCGTTGGAGACGGCTGTGACAACGATGATTGTCATCAGCACGAACACTGCCCAGCCGGCGGCTTCCTTATGCTCTCCGCAGAAGCTGACGAACCATTTGTAGTCGAGGTTGTTGTCCTTCACGAACGGGATTGTCGTTATCGTGGACTTCACAGGCTTACTCTTGTGGACGACAATCTCCGTGCCCTGCTTCTTCATCGATACGTTCTCGTGGATGACAGCGTCAGGGGAAAGCCAGAGGGTCACGCCGACAAACAATCCGAGGAGGCACTGTCCGGCGAGCTTGTAGACAGGGCGCAGTCCGTCTTTCGTGATTTTCATCTTTATATAATCATCGATGAAGCCTATCGCTCCAAGCCATACGGTTGTCACAAGGAGGATAATCATGTAGATGTTGCGCAACCTTCCGAAGAGGAGGCATGGCACAAGGATGGCGACAAGGATGATGACTCCGCCCATCGTGGGCACGCCTTTCTTCTGCTGTCCGTAAGGGTCGATGGAGACATCGCGCTGTGTCTCGCTGACATTGCGCTTGCGCAGCCATTTTATGAAGTACTCACCGAACCATATACTTATGACGAGTGAGGTGATGAGTGCCAATATGGCACGGAAGGATATGTAGCTCCAGAGGTGTGCTCCTTGGATGCCGTACTGCTCCAGGAAGCGGAAAAGGTAGTATAGCATAATGCGTTTCTGCTGTTCTTATGTTTGTTTTCCTACATTCCGAAGACCTTGCGAACCTCCTCGCGGTCGTCAAAATGATGCTTTGTCTCACCTATTATCTGGTAGTCCTCGTGACCCTTGCCGGCAATGAGGACAACATCGCCCGGCGCAGCCAGTGTCAGTGCGGTCTTGATTGCCTGACGGCGGTCGGTGATGCGGAGCACCTTCTTCATCTGTTCCGCATCGAGTCCCGCTTCCATGTCGTCAAGAATCATCTCCGGATCTTCCTTTCTCGGGTTGTCGGAAGTGAGGATTACGCGGTCGCTCTGGCGCACGGCCTCCTGTGCCATGACAGGGCGTTTGCCCTTGTCGCGGTTGCCTCCGCATCCACAGACGGTGATTACCTGACCCTTGCCGTTGAGGACTTCGTGGATAGCCTTCAGCACATTGTCGATTGCATCAGGGGTGTGGGCATAGTCGACAATGGCTGTCACGCCTTCCTTGGAGCGTATGGGCTCGAGTCGTCCGGCAACACTCGTCAGTGTAGAGAGGACGAGTAGCACGTCTTCCTCCTGCTTTCCAAGCATCAGGGCGGCACCGTAGACAGCGAGAAGGTTGGAGACATTGAACTTTCCGATGAAGCGGACGGCAACCTCGCGGTTATTGATTTCGAGGAGCATGCCCTCGAAATGGCACTCGAGGATGCGTGCCTTGAAGTCTGCCATGCCACGTGTGCTGTAGGTCTTCACTGTCGCCTTTGTGTTCTGCACCATGACCATGCCGTTCTTGTCGTCAGCATTGGTGATTGCGAAAGCACCCTTCGGCATGTTGTCAAAGAAGAGTTTCTTTGCGTTGCGATAGTTCTCGAACGTCCCGTGGTAGTCAAGGTGGTCGCGGGTGAGGTTGGTGAACAAGCCGCCGGCGAACTGCAAGCCGCCGATGCGCTGCTGTACGATGGCGTGGCTGGAGCATTCCATGAAGACATATTCGCATCCTGCCTCCGCCATCCGTGCGAGGAGACGGTTGAGTTCGATAGGGTCAGGAGTGGTGTGCGACGCCTCTATCGCCTCATCCTCTATGTAGTTGCACACTGTGGAAAGCAGTCCGCACTTGTGACCCATGCGGCGGAACATATTATATAATAAGGTGGCGATTGTCGTCTTGCCGTTTGTTCCTGTCACGCCGACGAGCTTCAGTTTGCGTGAAGGGTCGCCGTAGAATGCCGTAGCGGCAGGACCGACAGCGGATTCGCATGACTGCACCTGTACGAATGTCACATTTTCGAATTGTTCTTCAGGCATATCCTCACAGATGACCGCCACGGCTCCGAGTTCAATGGCTTTAGGAATGAACCTATGACCGTCGACCTGTGTGCCTTTCATCGCCACGAAGATGTGTCCCGGCTGTATCCGGCGGCTGTCGATGTTTATGCCTGTTATATCCTTGTCAGTGTCGCCTACTGTCTTCAGTACGCTGACTTTCTTGATGATTTCCGATAGTTTCATGATAACATGTTATATGTAATGTATGTCACATCCTGCATCTGCAGAGTGCATTTCTTTTTCTGTTGTTCGGTCCCTGCTTATGGTTCTAACCAAGTTCAAGGGATATTTTCATGTTTTTCCTTATCTTCGTGTTTGGTGCAATGCTCTGGGTCTTTACCTTTCCTCTGCCCGTCAGCTGCACTTTCACTCCCCTGCTCTCAAGGATATAGACAGCATCGCGGGCTCCCATGCCGATGACATCCGGGACGAAATACTTTGACGGCGCGCCGCTTTTCACAAGACTTACGGATGCGGCGTTCTTCTGTGCCGTGCCCCAGATAGGGTTTCCGGTGGCATAAGAGCCTTTCCAACCGCCGCCGGTCTTCATGCCGAGGCGTGTCAGGACATAGTCCGCGGCAAGGATGTTGCCCTTCTTGACATCAGGGACAAGCACCGAAGTGGAGTCGCGCGCCGTCAGATGGTCGCGCTTCAGCTGATGAGCCATTATTCCTTCCGCTATGTCATGGAACACCACTCCGCACATTCCGCCACCGGAAGCAGGCAGACCAGTCTTCTTGAGACACACGATGCATGTGTACTGTGGGTCATCATAAGGGAAATAGCCGCAGAACGACAGCCAGTAGCGCACTGTACCCGACTTATAGGAACCGTGCTGGTCGGCAATCTGTGCCGTGCCTGTCTTGCCGGCGACACGGAAGGATTTGCTGCCGGCCTTCTTGCCGAGTCCCTTTGAAACGACACCTTCGAGTATCGCCTGTATCTTGTGGAGAGCCTCCTTGTTCTTATATGTCTTTTCGATAAGGCATACCGGCGGGAACTCCTTGATAGTCTGTCCGTCCTTCACAATCTCCTTGACGAAGCGCGGCTGCATGAAGCGTCCGTTGTTGGCTATGGAGTTATAGAACGCCACAGTGAATATCGGCGGTATCTGTGTCTCGTAGCCTATGGACATCCATGGCAAGGTTGTCTTTGACCAGTTGAGGTACTGCCCTTTCTTCTTAGCCGGTACAGGCTTGCGGATGATGGCATGCTTCTGCGCTCCGGGGAACGGAAGATCGAAGTTTATGCCCAGTCCGAGACTGTGAATCTTCTCCACGAACTTTTCAGGATGTTCATGGTATAACCCTCTGTCTATAAGGCGGCTGACACCGATGTTGCTGCTGTAGTGCAGCACCTGTGGCACTGTCATCACTCCGTAGCCTCCTCTGCGCCAGTTATGGTCACGCATCTCCCTGCCATACATCGGCCACACGCCGCCGCCTGTGTCAATGTTGTATGCGGCAGTGGTATCTATGAGCCCGTCATCAAGGGCGGCAAAGATTGATGCTGTCTTGAAAACGGAACCCGGTTCGACAAGGTCAGAAACGGCATTATTCTTCACCTCTCTGTAATAGTAGTTGCCATTGCTGTCCGTAAGGCGGCTCATGTTGACAAGAGCCTTTACGTCTCCCGTCTTGACCTCCATGACAATCACCACGCCAAGCTCACCGTTGTCCTTCTTCATCTCCTCTATCATGGCATGCTCGGCAAGGTCCTGAATGTTGACATCGAGCGTTGTGACAATGTCCGCGCCATGGACAGGCTCCTTGACCATGATGTCCAGGTACTTGTTGAGCACCTTGCGACGGTTGATAAGCCCTTTCTCTCCGCGGAGGACAGAGTCATAATACAGCTCCAGTCCGCAACGCGCGGAGTCTTTCAAGCCATACATCTCACCTATGGTTCTCGACGCAAGCAGTCCGTTGGGACGCGTACGGGCATTGTACTCCTCATAGTTGAAACCGCTGCGGAACCTTGGCAGGCGGAATATCGGCAGCTGGCGCACCTCGCAAAAGACATCATAGCTGACACGCTTGTTGATGATTCGCCAGTAGCGGCTCTGCTTCTCACGCCCCTCACGGAGATGCTGGCGGAACTCTTCCGCCGACACCTGCGGGAATATCTGGTTCAGACCGTAGCATATAGAGTCCTCCTTTTCCTCCCAAAGCGTGTCGGTCTGCGTTTCCCTCATCGTCTTGAAATCCACGAAAAGCATGTATTCCGGAAGGCTTGACGCGAGGAGCTGGCGGTCAGTGCTTAGTATGTTGCCGCGTGTCGGCTTGACAGGCACACTGTCAGCCTTCAGGCGGTCGGACACCTGAATCCAATAGTCTCGCTTCGCTGTCATGATATAGCCTGCGCGGCAGACTATCACCACAGCTATCAGGCACATGATCCATGCGAGGATGCGGTAACGCAACATCGAAGATTTATAATCGAATTTGCTCATTTCCGGTTGCTATTTGCTTTTGGGATAAAACTTGACAAAATAAAAATACAGCATTGCTTGCAGGCAAACCGGCTGCTTGTGGCATCATTCTCCGCATCGCATGCGGACTTGCCCGACGCAACAACATCCGTCGCAGCCTTACACATGCCTTGCCAATCATTGCTCCGGCACTTGTATGATAAAAGGCGGTTGGTCTGCAATGTGAAGGGTGCTGTCCCTGTTTTCCTTCAGGCGGTCAAAGACATGGCTCTGCCTTGAGATTTCCGTAAGGCGGCTTGACGTCGACAACGCCTTGTACTTCACATCCTTCAGTTCCTTTTTCAGTTTGTCTATCTCCAACAGACTTTTCTGGCAGCTGTAACGGTTGGAGATATAGAACACGACAAAGCATGCTATGAGAAGCATCAGCCAGACCTGGCGTCTGAGAATCTGCGCCGTAAAGAAATCGCCGCCAAGAATCTTTATCACGGAGATGTCATGCCCCTGTTTGGTGTCTTCCTCGTGGATTTCCTTCGCCAATGCCTCCCGGAAAGTAGGTTGCGGCTTCTGCAGCTCGGCTTTTTCCGCATCGCTTTCTGCCGTACCACGGTCACTCGCGGCACGACCTTTCTTCTGCGCGACAGGAGCGGCAGTGTCATCGGACACTGCCAGCTCCTCCTCGTTCGTTATGATAAGTTCGTCGTCTTTCATCTTTTCTCTGCAATACGCAGTTTCGCGCTGCGGCTTCTTGGGTTATTTGCCTGTTCTTCTTCCGTAGGGACTATTGGCTTGCTTGTCACTGTGGCATAAGGCGTTGTGACACGTCCGAAAAAGTCCTGTTCACGTTTTCCCTCGACGTTTCCCGCCTTCATGATGTTCTTCACCATACGGTCCTCCAACGAATGGTAGGTGATCACCACCAGCCTTCCTCCCGGACGGAGCACCTCGCCGGCAGCGAGGAGCATCTCTTTCAAGGCGTCCATCTCATGGTTCACCTCTATCCGGAGAGCCTGGAACAGTCGGGTGACATCCTTTTTTTCCCTTTCCCGAGGGAAGCACTTCTGCGTTGCGGCAAGCAAATCCTGAGTCGTAAGGATAGGCTTCTCAGCCCTTGCCCTGACAATGCTTGCTGCAATCTTGCGCGACTGCTTAAGCTCACCGTAGAGATAGATGATGTCCGCAAGGCGGCTTTCGTCGTATTCGTTGACTATGTCGGCAGCCGTCTTCCCTCCACGCTTGTTCATGCGCATGTCAAGCGGTGCATCGAAACGGAACGAGAAGCCGCGGCTCTCGTCGTCAAAATGGTGGCTTGAGACACCGAGGTCGGCAAGAATCCCGTCCACGCCGTCCACGCCGTAGTACCTCATCCAGTTCTTCAAATACCGGAAATTCGAGCGCACGAAAGTCCAGCGGTCGTCACCGGCAAGCCGTATACCGTCCTCACGCGTCACTTCGGCGTTTTTTTCGGCATCGGCATCCTGGTCAAAAGAGAAGAGCCTGCCCCTCTCATCCAAACGGGAGAATATCTCCCTCGAATGACCTCCGCCACCAAACGTGACATCAACGAAAACACCGCCTTCGCCGATGGCCAAACCATCGACACTCTCCTTTAGGAGAACCGGCACATGATATGTCTGATTATCGTTCTGCAACTGTCTTGTTATTCTATTGCGGTTTTGGAGTACAAAGTTACGAAATTTTCTCTATTCCACACCATTTTTACACAAACTTTTTCGTAAAAATATTTTCTTTCTTAAAATATGTGTTTTTTTTACTCAAAAAGAGACAAAAACAAAATAATATCATTACCTTTGCACAGCATTATGTGTACAAACAAAACCATTGATATAGACAGCCTGCTGAGAAGCAAAATGGGGGACAAGGCAAACATGGTGCCACGCTTCCTTGCCAACTGGCTGAAACGCATCCTCCACGAGGACGAGGTAAACGCATTCCTTTGGGAGAGCCGCAACGAGAAGGGAGTCCCATGGCTGCAGCGCTGTGTGGAATACCTTGGCATGGACCTGCAAGTCGAAGGAATGGAGAATCTTCCGCCCGCCAACGACGGACGGAAGTATACGTTTGTGTCCAACCATCCGCTTGGGGGCATCGACGGAGTGGCTCTTGGAGCACTGATAGGCAAGCACTATGACGGGAACTTCTCCTATCTCGTCCGCGACGAACTGATGTTCCTGCCGGGACTCGCGCCTCTCTGCATCCCAATCAACAAGACCGGCAAGCAGAGCCGCGCATTCCCTGCAATGGTGGAGGCGGGCTTCGCCTCGGACAAACATATGCTCATGTTCCCTGCCGGACTGTGCTCGCGACGGCAAAAAGACGGCACGATACGCGACATCCCTTGGACAAAGACTTTCGTAGCGAAGTCTATAGAGACCCACCGCGACATCATCCCCATACATTTCGGCGGACAGAACTCTGACAAGTTCTACCGCATCGCTAACCTTTGCAAGGCTCTGCACATCAAATTCAACATCGCAATGCTGTTCCTTGTCGATGAAATGTACAAAAACCGCAACAAGACTTTCCGCATAACAATCGGCAAGCCAATCCCCTGGCAGTCACTCGACAAGTCGAGAACACCGATGGAATGGGCAAAAACGATACAGGACAAGGTCTACAATTTACAGAAATAGACAAATACACTTGTACACTGCCGAGTACACATAGTACACTTGCAAAGTACACAAAATACACATCACACATACAATTTTCTACGATTTCATCGACAAAAAGAACACACAAAGACCAACAACCCACAACCATAACAAAAGAACATGGAACAACCAATAATCGCACCAGTGCCAAAAGAACTGTTGAAGAGCGAACTGACAGAGGAACGCCAGCTGCGCCTTACAAACAAAAGCCACAACAGGATTTACATCATCACCGCACACAACGCACCGCACACGATGCGCGAGATAGGCCGTTTGCGTGAGGAGGCGTTCCGCGCCGCCGGCGGTGGAACGGGCAAGGAATGCGACATCGATGAATTTGACATCTGCGAGAACTGCTACAAGCAGCTCATCGTATGGAACCCTGAAGAGGAGGAGATTATCGGAGGCTACAGGTTCCTGGAGGGTGAGGACTGGGAAATGGACGAGAACGGGCAGCCCGTACTCGCGACAAGCCACATGTTCCACTTCTCGGAGAAGTTCCTGAAGGAGTACAAAGACCAGACGGTGGAACTCGGAAGGTCGTTTGTCACACTCGGCTACCAGAGTTCCGAGAAGGGCGCGAAGAGCATCTTTGCACTCGACAACCTGTGGGACGGACTCGGAGCAATCACCGTTGTGAACCCCAAACTGAAGTATTATTTCGGAAAAATGACGATGTATCCGTCATATATCCGTCGCGGAAGGGACATGATTCTGTACTTCCTGAAGCAGTTCTTCGGTGACAAGGAAGCATTGATTTTACCGATAAAACCGCTAAAAATTGACACTCCCGACTCGGAATTCGAGAATCTTTTCAATGCTCCGACGTTCAAGGAGAACTACCGAATCCTTAACCGTGAGATTCGCTCACTGGGCTACAACATCCCACCGCTTATCAACGCCTACATGAATCTGTCGCCGACAATGAAACTCTTCGGCACAGCCATCAACTACGGCTTCGGCGATGTGGAGGAGACGGGCATACTCATTGCCGTCGATGAGATATTCGAGCAGAAGCGTTTGCGCCACATCGACTCTTTCATAAAGGAGCATCCTGAGTGCCGCACCATCACTTCCGGCGCCAACAAAGTCATCTACGAGGACAAGTCACAGCCTTCCGCCGAGGATTTCAAGGACGTGGACTAAAGGGAGCGCAAGAGAAATACACTCGAGCATCCGCCTTACAGTTGCAAAGAAAGAGTTTGCACTACACTACAAAGGCACTATGCGCAAACATAACAAACATAACCCTTTCAACATGAAGAAACTATCAATTTTCCTTGCAGCGTTGGCAGTCGGAATGGCAGCATACGCGCAAAATGCGCAAGAACTTGCGTTCGTCACAAAGAATAATGTAAACATGCGTGCCACACCGTCCACACAAGGGAAAATCGTGGGAAAGGCGAAAGAGGGCATGGTCTTTTATGCAGAAGCGGCAAACAACGGCTGGAGACAGGTAAAAAGCCCTACGGGAGAGAAGGCATACATCAGCGCGACTATGCTTGACAACCTCCGCCCGGAGGAAATAAAGGTCTACAAAGCCACAGATATCCTGAAAACACAGCAAGAGGTTGACGACGCAATGACAGCCGGATACACTGTGACAAAACAAGGAAAGAACTGGGAACAGGAGGAGACATGGGTGTTCATCGGCGACAAAACAGGAAAAAGCAACAAAGTGAAGGCGACATATACTACCAAATACGCCAACACAACCGGACTCGCACGCGCAAACGAGACAAACTATGTAGGCACAGTCAACGGATGGTACATACTGCTCACCGGCACAATAGACTACAATGGCAAGGTGGAGAAGTGTGAAACTCCTATTGTAGTATACCCTGCTTTCTCAGCAAACAGCGGAGTGTTTGTAGACGGAAACTATTTCCCTGACATGAGCGACACATCCAACTGGGGCGACTAAAAAAAAACACTTCTCCCAATAGCAGAGACAGAGAAACTGCGCTGTCCTGCAAGGAATACAAAAAAAAACGAGTCAAATATAGACGGAAAAGGCTGCCACCCGAAATTCGGATGGCAGCCTTCCATTATATATAACACTACCATTGGTCAGCGCACGACAATCTTGCATTTCTCAACATTCTTGCCGCCTTCGCTCATCATAACAACATACACTCCCGGTGACAAGCGTGATGTGTCAACGCCAACGGATTCCGTGCCGGGGACGACATTTATCTTCTGGCACTCCATGCCATTGCCGCCGATGACCTTGATTGCACGAGGGCTGTCGCTTGCGTCAAAACTAACATTAACAAGAGTGTTGCGCCTTGCCACTTTAGGAGAGACAGAGAAACGCTCCGGCATAGCGACCTTGGTAAGGCTTGAACGCAACTTGTCAACTTTGTAGAATTCATTGCCCACCGTAAGATAGTTGTTATCCCCAATTGTGTAAAAATCAACCTCCCAATCATATTCAGACACTCTTGCGCCCGTTCTTAAAGAACAGACCTCAGTACCTTTATCATTGACAACCTTAATTCCAACAACGGCATATCCGTCTATAGCATACTTCTCATCACCGGTGGGTTCAATATATTCCCAATTTCCTTTTTCTACAATGGGAACAATGTATTCATAGTTGTCATCATCATTGAAAAATGTCTGCGTTAGAAGTGCCGGATGATCATCTATTGCAGCTGAAGGATTATCATAATAAGGCTCTGCCGGATATGATGTTATATCACTAACGCCAAGATCGGAAGATCTCCAAGAACCATCATCCTCCAGAAAATATAGAGTTATAGTACGCTCAAAACGCCCATATGGGGCAACAAACTCCTTTATAACAGATAAATTGTTATCAAAAATAGTGATTTCTGTTTGAGATTCTTTCTCGTTCGTCACAAAAGTATAAATTATCGGGTTGTCATTTGCCGCCAGCGAAGGAGAAGTAAGATACAAATAACTCTTCTCACCCAATGACACGCTTGGTTTCTCGCTGATTTGCGCATTAATACTCTGTACAAGGAATAAAGATGCACATAAAAACAAGATTTTTTTCATAATCATGTAAATTTTGGTTAGTAATTTATATTCATAATTCTCTAATATAGCATGAATTGACAAAAAAAAGAATCCTCCCTCTTTTTCCATTACAAAATTACTATAAAAACAGAAAAGTGCCAATTACCCCCCCATTTTTGTTTTACTTATCCTTTTTTAACAGCAATTAGCAGTAGGACGGTTTTTCAACATTGGACAGACCGGGAAAAACATTGGGCAAACTTTCTAACCTGCCCTCCGGGTTTCAGAGACCTATAACGCAGGAAAGATCAAACAAAGCAAAACTATCTTCCAATACTTTTGAAAACATACCATTACAAACAGTAAAACAAAAGGTAACGGTTCGCCAAACGAATCGTTACCTTTTACCTTATAAAGTGTTACGAATTGCAAGACAAAGTGTTACGAATTGCAAGACAAAGTGTTACGAATTACACCATAACCCGTAACACACTAACAATCAATCAGTTTTGAGTCACAATTTTCTTTATTTCCTCACGCAGGCCGTCAGCAGTGATTGCCGTGCCACAGATAGTGCCGTCGGGAGCGATGACGAAGAACGCGGGAATCCAACGAAGCTGCCAATTCTTGAATGTCGGGTCTTCACGCGTCTTCTTCAGGTTGCTGATTTGCGGCCATGGGAAACGCTCTTTCCTCAGCATGTTCTTCCATGCATCAGCCTGGAAATCAAAGCTGAAACTGAGCCATTTCATCGGTTTTCCGTTCGGTTTCATGCCCTTTGTCTCTTCATAAAGTGCCTTCAGGGCAGGAATCTCACGACGGCAGTCGCCGCACCATGTAGCCCAGAAATCCACGACGACATACGAACCTTTGAACGATTCGAGGGTTGTGACAACGCCGAGCGTGTCCTTTCCCGACAATTCCGGAGCCTTGTCACCGGCTTTCAGTGTGGGAAGATACTTTGCAAGTTCCTCCGCCGTCGGCACGAATTTGTCTTGTGCAACTGCCGAAAAGGCGGAAACGAGGAATAAAGTGGTAAGCAATAAAATCTTTTTCATACGTTTTTATTTTGTTTTTTATAGTAAGACAGAATAGATTTGCGAAAATATGCAAGCGCATTGTCCATGGTTTTCCAATTACCCAATGACTACGTTTTTGTATAATTCCCATGTTCTACAGTAACCGCCACACTTTGCATGGAGATGTTGACAATAAAGCATGAGTGTTTCCGCAAATCAATTTTGTTTGACTATATATCAAAAAAAACTGTTTGTTAATAACTTTTTCAATGCCTTTTGTTATGGCATCACCAGATGATACACACCTCCGGCATAGGGTCTTACCAAGCCTTTCATCTCCAGTTCAAAGAGCATGGCGATAACCTTGTTTATCGGCAAACCGCTCTTCACAGACAAAGCACCCGTCTGACAGTCACCCTCTTTCAGGATGTCGACGAGCTTCCGCTGCTCAGGAGAAAGGTCCGGGAACATCTCAAGCTGCACACCTTTCTTGCGTTCCTCCGCCTGCCGTTGTGCCGTCTGCCACCCGAGGGCCTCGACAATGTCATTGGCAGAGGTGAGCAGAGACGCTTTGTTGTCACGGATAAGTGCGTTGCAGCCCTCAGAAGAGGCATCACCGACACGCCCGGGGAACGCGAACACATCACGTCCGTAGTCGTTTGCGATGCGTGCAGTGACAAGACTTCCGCCGTGAGCTTTGGACTCTGCCACGACAGTGCAATCACCCAACCCTGCCACAATGCGGTTGCGGCGCAAGAAATTCGGTCTGTCGCAGCGCGTCCCCGAAGGATATTCGCTGACCACACCGCCATGGGCAAGCATCTCCGCAGCTATGGAGCGGTGGGATGCGGGATACATTGTGTCCAAGCCATGAGCGACAACGCCCACCGTTTCCGCACCATTCGCCAATGCAGACTTATGGGCGCAGACATCTATGCCATAAGCCAATCCGCTGAAAACCACCACATCGGGCACCAGCGACTTCAGGTCGCGGACAAGACGGCTGACACAGTCCTGCCCGTAGGCAGTGTTTTGGCGCGTGCCTACAATGGAGACCGTATGGGACGCATTAAGGTCGGCATTGCCAAGGGAAAACAGCACGACAGGCGCGTCAATGCAGTCACGGAGACGCTGCGGATAGCTCTCATCGTCGAAAGTATGGATGCTGACACCCTTTTTCGCACACCATTCCACCTCCTTTTCCGCCCATTGCAACGCCTCTTTCCAGTCGGAACGCAGCAGCGAGCATAGGGTTTCCGACGCCTCACTGTCCACTTGGCGTATGTCCATGCGGTTGTCGTACAGCTCCGCCATTGCCCCTGCAGCAAGGCAAAGGCGCATGGCAGCCTGCGGATGGTTGAAGGTCAGTCGCTGGAATGCAAGTGATTTATGGACATTGTCATTCATTCAGATACTTCTCAAAAGCCTTGTTGCACACTTCACTCTCGCCAAGTCGTCCGTTTACCAGGCAGACAACATCCACCTGTCCGCGGAAACAGAGCGTGTCATTCTCCCGTATGCCCTCGCCGTTTGTGCGTAGGCGGTAGATGTCGTGAAGGAAGATGTAACGCAATCCCTCCTTCTTCAGGCGCACACAAGAGCGGAACTCGTCGTCAGGACAAAGGGAGGTCTTGTACTGAAGGTTCATGCGTGCCACGACAAAGTCCTCACCTTTCTTGTGCATTTCGGAGAAGGAGATTCCGCAATGCTGCAGGAAAAGGTGGCGCGTGTGCTCTGTGTAGTGCAGATAGTTGGCGTTGTTGACGATGCCCTGGATGTCGCATTCGTAGTCGCGCACCTGCATGATTGTCTCGTAATGGTAGTTCATTATGTTATGATGTTTGTTCTATTATGTGTGAAAGTTCCTCCATGTTGTTTGCCACAATTATGTAGTCAGCCCAATGACCGCGCACCATGCCGTTGTCCTGCATGAAGTCAAGCAGTGCGATTGTCGTGTCCCAAAAGCCGCGAACGTTGTAGAGGACCACCTTCTTGTTGTGGAAACCAATCGTGTTTCCTCCCGCCTGAGTGAATATTTCGTCAAGGGTCCCTATGCCGCCGGGCAGTGCTATGGCGATGTCCGACTGTGCAATCATCAGTTCCTTGCGGTCATCAAGACCGTTTGTGGGTATGTAGACATCGATGTTGTCCGACACTCGCCCACTCTGTTCCAATGCGCGTGGTACCATACCGACAGTTCTTCCGCCATGGGCGTGCACCGTGTCGCCGATGCATCCCATGAGTCCGCAGTTGCCACCGCCCCATACGAGCGTGTGGTTGTTGGCAGCCATCCATTCGCCAAGACGGCGTGTGGCTTCGTAATATTCCCCGGCAATGTTGTTGTTTGCCGAACAGTATACCGCTATTTTCATTCTTGTGTTTTTTGATTCAGGTATTCGTAGCCGAAGCGGCAGTTAAGGCAATCCCTTCGGTCACAGTATTGTTTCTTGAGTTGTATGAGTGCCTGCGAGTCGCCGGCAGAGCGCACGTCAAGCCCTACGTCACGCCACATTCTTGTGATGTTGTTGTTCTCCGGAGGAAGTTCCTCAAGCAGATTAAGCGCACGCTCACACAAATGTTCTTTCACGAAACTTTTTCCATAGGCGAAAAGCATCGGTATGGCACAGTTTATCATAAGGAGGTTGACGCTGTTCTTTGACAATCCCTGTCCAAGAAGTTTCCCAAGACTTTCTGTTGTCTCGCAGGCAAGGAGCTGTGACAGTGAGGTGCGGCTCTCATGGAAAAGGAGTGCAAGCTGCCGTATGCGCACATCGGGGAAGTTCTGTGGGCGCATGCGCATGAACCGCCATGCCGGTGCGCATCGCCGGCTGCCGTCAGGGAGAGTGTCGTACACCACCGGTGAGACCGAGAACTTCCGGCAAAGGTAGTCGTATTCCTGCTGCATGCGCGGATTATCCTTTATCAGTCCGGCATGCCCGAGGAAGAGTGCCTCCACCTGAAGAAGGTCATCGCGGTGGTGGGCGACAGCCTTCAGTGGCAGTGTCATGGCCCATTGTTCAAGGGCTTCTGTGTTTGAGCCGAATCCGAAACTGCGTGCGAGGGACACGAAATAGGCATGTTCCCAATCGCCGTCAAGCTGTTGGAGGTACTCACTGACAGCGGCAGTCTTCTGCATAAGGCGTTCTGTCTGCAGAGAAGCCATCCATGAGTGTATCTTCAAAGACGTAAGATTGGGGATGTTCTTATAGCAAGGAGGATAACTGTCCACACTCAGCAGTTCTTCATAGTTCTCTCGAACGTGCGCGAGTACATCTAAAATAAACTCCGGCAGTTCACGTCCGCTGCTCGTAACAGCCTTTCTGTCGCTGGAAGCCCGGGAGACAACATGCAAGATGACATTATTGTAAGCCTCATCCTTGTCGTGCTTGTGAGCGAACCAATCCTTTGCTGCAATATGCATTTCAACATTCCCTGCCCACAACTCCCCACCTATCCTGACCTTCGCATTGAAGAAGTCCGGACCGGAACCGGAGTTATGGAGCCCGGAGTCCGCGATTTCCAATTCCCTGCCGTCAGTTGTCATGAGCCTGCCCTCAGGAAAAATCCTGTGTTTCCAGCAATAATGCAACAGTTTTTCCATTATTAAAAACTTAAAAGTGTTATGTATTGCTGCAAAGTTCGTCATTTTCCGACAATTTCGCAACTTTTTCCTAATTTTTCTTCACTTTCGCTTGGTAATTAAAAAAAAGTATGTATCTTTGCAGTGTGCTTTATTATTAAAGTATTCCACTTATTTAAATATTATCAATTATGAAAAAAATCGCAATGTTTGTTGCTGCCGCTGCGATAGCAGCTTCAGCAAACGCACAGAGAACTGTGGTTACAGCTTCAAAAGCTTCTGACAACATCTATGTAGGTGTTAATGCCGGTGTAGCAGCTCCTACCACACACCACTCTGTATTCGGAAACCTCTCTCCGGAACTTGGCGTACGTATTGGCAAGAACTTTACGACCGTATTCGGTGTTGCAGTTGATGCTACAATGCATTTCTCTTCTATGCCATCCGAGTTCAACACAAAAACATGGGTAGACAACACAAACATCTCCCTTCTCGGTACAGCAAACCTCTCCAACCTCTTCGCAGGATACAAAGGTGAGCCACGCACATTCGAGGTAATCGCTCTCGGCGGTTTCGGATGGGGACACCAGTTCAAAGGATATTATGGCAAGAGCAACGCCCTCACATCCAAGGTTGCCCTTGACTTCGCTCTCAACCTCGGCAAGGACAAAGCATGGCAGGTTTACCTTGAGCCAGCCATCACTTATGGCCTTCAGGGATATGCAGAGGGCGAGCCAGCTGACAACAACTTCAAGTATGACATCAACCGTTCTGGCGTGTCTCTTAAGCTTGGTGTGAACTACAAGTTCGGCAACTCCAACGGCACACACAACTTCGCAGTAGAGCAGGTTCGCGACCAGGCTGAGATTGACGCACTCAACGCACAAATCAACGCTGCACGTGCAGAGGCTGACGCTGCCAAGTCTGCCGCTTCAAGAAAAGACGCTGAAATCGCTCGTCTGAAGAAGGCTCTCTCTGACTGCGAGAACAAGCCGGCTCCTGTAGTAGAGACAAAGGCTGCTAACCTCCAGCCATCTGTAGTATTCGCTCAGGGCAAGTCTGTTGTCGAGAGATCACAGATGTCTAACGTTGAGATGATTGCTAAGTACATGAAGAACAATCCTAACGCTAAGATAAAGATTTCTGGCTACGCATCACCAGAAGGCTCTAAGGAATTCAACCAGAAGCTCTCCGAGAAGCGTGCAGCTGCCGTTAAGGATGTCCTCGTTAAGAAGTACAAGATTGCTGCTGACCGTATTGCAACAGAAGGTCTTGGCGCAACAGACAAACTCTTCGACGAAGTTGAGTTCAACCGTGTTGCTCTCTTCAACGACACAACAAAGTAAAATAAACTAATTCTTTTGTGTAGAGGGTTTCTTTATAGTAAAGAGACCCTCTATACTTAATTTAGAGGAGCCTCGTCTTCGGGGCTCCTTTTTTAGGCGGATTCTAAAAGTCAGGAAAAAACTACAAATGACAGGCAAAAACAATCAGCAAGAAACACGCAACCTGCCTGTCATCTTTTTTAAAAGAAACAAAAGGCAAGGCAAAAGAATCCAACCTAAAAAAACACAATAATAAAAAAAATCTTGGTTTTTAGAATCTTACTACCAATATGGCAAACTTTGAAGAATTAGGTGTCAACGACACCATCAGGAAAGCTATCGACGAACTTGGCTTCGTCCAACCGATGCCTGTACAGGAGGCTGTAATACCAAAGCTCCTCAACGAAGGCAGCGACATCATCGCACTGGCACAGACAGGAACAGGAAAGACTGCCGCATTCGGCCTTCCTCTGCTGCAACGCATTGACCTCACCACACGCCAGACACAAGCCGTGGTGATGTCCCCAACAAGAGAACTGTGCCTCCAAATCAGTGATGACCTCAAGGATTTCGGCAAATACATGGAAGGGCTTCGCGTCACCGCCGTCTACGGAGGTGCGCCTATCGACTCGCAAATACGACAACTGAAGAAAGGCTCACAGGTCATCGTTGCCACACCGGGACGCCTTGTCGACCTCATAGAGCGAGGAGTGGCAGACATATCCACCGCCACGACAATCGTGCTTGACGAGGCAGACGAAATGCTTAACATGGGATTTGCTGACAGCATAAATGCCATATTCGAACAGCTCACCGCCAACCACCGCACACTGCTCTTCTCCGCGACAATGTCAAAAGATGTGGAGAAAGTGGCAAAGAACTATCTCCATGACTATGAGGAGGTTGTCGTCGGTTCACGTAATGAAGGCGCGGAGAATGTTGACCACACATTCTATATGGTCACAGCAAAACAGAAATATCTCGCCTTGAAGCGCATTGTCGATTTTTATCCTAAAATCTACGGCATAATATTCTGCCGAACAAAACTCGAGACGCAGGAAATTGCCGACAAACTCATCAAGGACGGCTACAATGCAGAGTCTCTCCACGGCGACCTCTCACAGCCGCAACGTGACCAGACTATGCAGAAGTTCCGTCAGCATACCGTGCAGCTGCTTGTCGCAACTGATGTGGCAGCACGCGGACTTGACGTCAACGACCTCACTCACGTCATAAACTATGGCATGCCTGACGACACAGAGTCCTACACCCACCGCTCCGGACGAACAGGACGCGCAGGAAAGACAGGTTCTTCAATAGCTATCATCCACAGCCGTGAACAGCACAAAATCCATGCCGTAGAGAAAATCATACAGAAGAAATTCATAAAGGGTGCTCTCCCTACCCCACAGGAAATCTGCAAGAAACAGCTCTTCCGCGTCATGGACCACATAACGAAAGTTGATGTCGACGATGAGACAATCAACCCGTTCATGGAAGAGATACAGCGCCATTTCGAGTATTTCGACAAAGAGGACATCATAAAGAAGATTGTCATGATGGAGTTCAGCAAGTTCCTCGAATACTATGCTGACGAACCGGACATTGAAGAAGTAAGCGAGACAAAGAAAGGCAAGAACCGCGACGGACGCCGCCGTGACCGTGACGGACGCGACCGCGGACCAGAACACAAGGCGGAGAAGGGCTACACACGCCTTTTCATCAATCTCGGCAAGGCAGAGGGCTTCTATCCGGGAGAAATCATGCAGTTTGTCAACCAGCATGTATCAGGAAAAGGCAAAGGAGGACAGGGCAAACGCCAGGAAGTCGGGCACATCGACCTAATGTCTCACTATTGCTTCATAGAAGTACCGGAACGGGACGCCGACAATGTCATGGGCGCACTTGACGGAACAACCTACCACGGGCGTCAGGTACGCTGCAACGCTGAGGACGACGGCAAACCGGAAGGGGCATTCAATGCTCCTGTCAACCGTTGGAGCAGAGGTGACGACCGCTTCAGCCGTTCCAAGAGACGCCGCCGCGATGACGGCAAACCGTTCATGAAGCCGTCAAAGAAAAAGAACCGGCAGGCAGGGGAATTCACGGCCGACGACTGGCTTTCACTCATGCAGGACAACAAGAACTTCAAGTTCCATGACGACGAGCCTGACTTCTCAGAAGAGGGTTGGGCACGCAGAAAACCTAAAAAGAACAAGAAAAAGTAAAATCAGTTCCCACTTTCGCGCATTGCGCGAAAGTGGGAGACTTTAGGTTGGTGTATCATGATTCAACATGACGCAACAAGATGCTGATGCAACATGATTAATCATGACACATCCCCCAAAAACACAACTCACATGAAAATAGGGAATATTGAATTAGGAGAACGCCCTCTGTTCCTTGCTCCCATGGAGGACGTCACGGACATCGGCTTCCGCCGCCTGTGCAAGCAGCAAGGAGCAGCGATGGTCTATTCGGAGTTTGTCGCCGCAGAAGCCCTCGTACGCTCTGTCAAGTCCACGGTCGAGAAACTCACAATCGCCGAAGATGAACGTCCCGTAGGCATACAAATCTATGGCAGAGACGCCGATGCCGTCGTTGAAGCGGCAAAGATTGTGGAGGCAGAGGCACATCCTGACGTCATAGACCTTAACTTCGGCTGCCCTGTAAAGAAGGTGGCGGGCAAAGGGGCAGGCGCAGGAATGCTCCGCAACATACCGTTGATGCTTGACATCACCTCCAAGGTCGTGAAAGCCGTCAGCACTCCCGTCACAGCCAAGACACGCCTCGGGTGGGATCACGAGAACCTGATCATCACAACTCTTGCCGAGCAACTGCAGGACTGCGGCATACAGGCACTGACAATCCATGGCAGGACACGCTCACAGATGTACACAGGTGAGGCAGACTGGACTCTTATCGGTGAGGTGAAAAGCAACCCTCGCATTCACATCCCTATCATCGGCAATGGTGACATCACTTCCCTTGCAGAAGCTGATGCAGCATTCGACAGATACGGTGTCGACGCCGTAATGGTCGGCAGAGCGACTTTCGGCTGCCCATGGTTCTTCAACAAAAAGGAACTGTCCCTCGAAGAAAAATTCCATCTCCTGCGGGAACAGCTGCGCATAAACATCGAACGCATCGACGAACGTCGCGGAATACTACATACACGCCGCCACCTCGCTGCCACACCTATATTTAAAGGTATACCGGACTTCCGGCAGACACGCATCGCCATGCTGCGCGCAAACACTCTTGACGAGCTACTCCCTATCCTCGACGAAGCCGAACAGCGCATCCGCGATATGCAGACCGCAAATCCGCAAACTGACAACTGCTGAGAACAATGACAGAAGACAACTGTTGCACAATAAAAAGCCGTAGCAATGGACATAAAAGGTTACCTTTAGTTAATTAACCTTAACAATTAACAGATTTCCTCATCTTGTCTTCTGTCTTTCAGCTTTTTGTTGTACCTTTGCACTCGCTTTTACGCAATGGCGCGTTCGTATATCGGTTAGTACCCAAGATTTTCATTCTTGTAAGAGGGGTTCGACTCCCCTACGCGCTACCACTCATAATATCATGTATCGCCGCAGTTGATGCGGCGTTTTGGTACATGAGGGTTTCAACTAATCCGCCCAGGGCAGCCTCAACGACGGCGCAAGACCCATAGGCTATTACTCACACAATCAAAATCATTAACAACAATGGCAAATCACAAGTCATCAGAGAAGAGAATCCGTCAGACCAAGACCAAGACTCTCCACAACAAGTACTACGCTAAGACTATGCGTAACGCTGTACGAAAGCTCCGCGCAACAACAGACAAGGCAGAGGCAACAGAAATGCTTCCTAAGGTTCAGAAGATGCTCGACAAGCTCGCAAAGCAGAACATCATCCACAAGAACAAAGCTGCCAACATCAAGTCAAGCATCGCTCTCCACATAAACTCTCTCTAAGAGCCTGCTTGCTGAAGGCAATGACACAGCCGTGGCGTACAGCCACATACAACAATACGCAAGACCACTGCCGGACAACGGCAAGTGGTCTTTTTTTATGCCCTAACTTATTTAGCTCAGCACGAATCTTCCTGAATCCGCATCCCATCATGACTTCTCATACGGATTCAGAAGATTTATTTTTTAGTATGGTAAACATGCCAAAGAACACTGTAATCAATATATCCAACATCTCTTTTGGTTCTGATTACAATGCAAAGGTACAACATTTCACAAGCGATTCCAAATCTTATGGGGATACAAATAGGGGTACAACAATCCAGCCGGCATATACCTGGCATTAATAAAACAAAGTTCCACACGCAGACTTCCATCTGCTTGTGGAACTTGAAATCCATATGTCACTTAAACATACTGACCAATGATTTAGCCACACTTGCGATTTCTCACTTTATCAATGAACAAAAAGCACAGATAAGCCAACCAAAATATCGCATGCCCCTTGCCGCCAAAGAAAAAAAACATTGAACACCCCAAGGCCACCTATCAGCATATCCAGGTAATTCGGTTTATATTCCGCAGAATAATCAACCACGGATATTATGAAAAGAGCAACCAATAGGAGGAAAAAAGCACAATGGTGGCATTATACACAATGTTGCCAATTGGAGCCACAGGCAACATTGCCAATGACAGCTTGCAGAGTCTTGATAAGACAGGATACCATTTCAGATGCACAGAGTTTGCTAATCGAATGCAAAGGTAAAACTATAATCTTCAACCGCTACGTGGCAGTTCGTGGCACTGAGCTTACAAATCGCAACCTTTGAAGACACCGTTTTGAGTTTTGACACACCCTATTCATTTATGTATATCATTCATGCTTCCTATTCCAACAACTTTACGACATACGTGTTATTATGCCTTACGATTTGGAAAGGAGTGATGGACGACTTGCCACGCCTCAGTCCTGTGCATATAAGGTTCTTACGGGCAGGAAGCAGATATTCATGCCTGCTTCCTGTCCTGCGGTCTATCCTTACGAAGGTGTACACCTTGCGCCGTACATCACTGGTCCACCCTCCGTGAAGGACAATGCAGCACAGTTCCTTGCCGCTAATCTGCATGTCAACAATCTGCCTGTTGAAATATTTCTTGAAAGCATCAGCGTATTCATACGTATAGAACAAGGCAGAATCGCCTGACGGAAGCGTTGAAGCGTTGAAGTCAAAGACATCATATACTGATTCTCTGCCGGATTCCACCACACAGACCTTGCCGGAGAATCCGTCAGTATATGCAGTCTCATCTCCATTGGCTGTGACAAAAGGCAAATTGAAATAATAGCCCGTCTTCGTCCTGCGTGCCTCCTCTGAGAGATTTCCGTACCTTCTTGCGAGTTTGCCGTCCGCCAGGCGGAAATCTGCCATATACGGATGCCCGTAGTCATAATATTCGTCACGGAAAGGATTCCTGCGTTCGTCATCCCTGTAATCTTCCGCCTCATACTCCATAGGCCATGTAAGCTGCTGGCAGCCAAGGGTGACATGACCTCCTGCCACGGCAAACTGGAAATGCTTGTAGAAATACTCTTCATTGAATATATTGAAATCCAAAGGGCAGAGCCTGTCCGCAGAAGGTTCCCCGCCGAGAACACGGGCTATTATGCAAGGCTGGTTGAAGATTCCTATCCTGCTTTTCAGACTGTCCGTGAAAATGATTTTTGGTATGGAATATGACATGTACAGTGTATCCCTGTCCACACCGGCATTGCACAGAAGATAGAACAGCATGCCGTTTCTCTCATAATTGGCTTTCATGGAGTCGGAGACTTCTATGAAGGTATTCTTCACATCTTCCTGCACACCGGCAAGCTGGCGGAATACGAACCTTTTCTGTTCCTCTTCAAAAACAAACACTTCGTTCAGAATGTCATCAGGGATGCAGAGCCATCTGCCGTTCCATACAGGGGCGCGGTCCACCTTGCACAACGGAATGTCACATCCGTCAAGCGTAAATGTCTTCTCCTCTCTGAAACGCTCAAAAGCAGATGTGTCCGGATTTTCCACATACTCTTCGGACGACAACTGCTCATAAGTCTTGTAGGGCACAGGCTCCGTGCGTGCAATCAGCTGGTCAACAAACTCCGGGCAGAGTTCTGTAAAATCACCACCAGTTATCAGACGGCCGTCACGGCTTATCTTCAGGACATTGGAACCGTCCAAAGGAATATTGTTGAAACTGAATATTCTGCTGTACGCCTCAGTAGTGTCATTTATATAATAGTCAGCCAAATACCCTTTCATCCTGTTATAATAACCGGATACATTAGCATCCCTGCCGACACTTATAAGCGTAAATTTCCTGCCGCGCTCATTCAGCCACTTCCTGAAAAGCTTGAACCCGGCTTCACATCTCGGACAGTTGCCTGGCCTGTACATAAACGCATAGATGGTGTCCTCCTCTATGCCGTTATCCCAAATGAATTCGCGCAGAAGGCTGTCTGTGCCAGCCTTCTGCCGAATTTGCAGATAATTGTTCTCCATGTCATACATCAGATTGGAGGTCTGGGCCTCAGATGCACAGACAGAAAAGAACAACAGTAAAATACTAATCGTTGATTTCCGGAAGTACATCATCAAAATCAAGCTTTAAGTCCTCAGCCTCTTTGACACACATCTCTTGCTTTGCGACATTACCGTTCTCGTCCAGCCATGTTGTCTCTACCATGGCAACGTCGTCACTGAACATCTTTGTAGAAATCGTGCCACATTTCCTGATTGTTGCACCTTTGCAGGGATTGTTGGCGTTTGAACTGGCTTTCGAACCGTAAAATGTCGTCACTTGCTCGTTGCCATTGCCATTACTTGACAGCAAGCTTGGCTGCGTATTCACTTCTTGCGCATACAAAGATGTGGACATTGCAATAAACATTGCTCCAAATAAAATCTTCTTCATAATTGTAATTTTGTTTAGAATTATCACCGTACCGATTTTCGAATACGGACAAACGACAGATGCCGGCTTCTCTCGTTATGTTTTGCTTGAAATATTATCTTTTTATACTTCTACCTTCCCTTCAAGCACATACTGCTCAAAGACAAAGCGTATGATATACTCCCCAATCAAGTCTGCCAGCAACTGGCAACTTGTCTCTGAGGCAGAAACGTACCGGCTGAAAACAACCTCCTCCGTCGCAGCGTCCACTACTTCAAACGTGCAGTCGCTTGCAAATGCGGGGAAAGAGATGGTGTTGCCTTCGAGATATGCCGTTGGCTTGCGTGCCGGTGCTCGCTTGATATCCCCTGTGTAGCGTGTAATGTCATCGTATGAGCATGTCAAATCTATCCGCACTACATCTTCATAGGAATCCAACGTTTCATTGTGGGCAACAGAGCCGATGCTCCACAAAACACAGGAAATTGCAATAATTAGTTTTTTCATGTTTCTGACTGTTTTTTTTAGTTTCACTTTGGAATTCCGCTTGCAAAAGTACAAACATTTTTCAGAAACAAAGATTTTTTGAGGTACAATTTGTACACTGCTTTTTTTGACACAGCGTACAAAGTGTTATTATATAGCGTGTTACATCAAAAAGTACATTTTGTACACTGCACGCTATAATCTGTAAATATTCTTCCTGAATGTTGCAGAGCCACTTTGGTGGAACAGTTTTTCGTTAAGGCGGCTGCGCATGTTTGAGGCGCGTTGCTTGGTTATTTCCATCAGGAGGAATATTTCGGAAGGGTCAAAACCTAACCTTGTGAGCAAGCAAAAGCGCAACTATACAGGCCGCTGAGCGAAAGGTTACGGCTTGCATGACAAAAGGCCACACTTTATACGGCAAAAGGTCACCTTTCATGATGCGAAAGGTGACCTTTTGTCATACGCCTTATAACAGGCTGATTTATAAGTTAATAGGAATCAACTGGCGGACAGGGTCTGGCAGCTGCGTTTCCCGCAGGCTTATCTTCCGGTGTTTCTCACTGGCTTGTTGCGCTGCGCTCTGCCCTTGTGGTGCATCAGACGGTTCTTCGTCTGCTTCTCCAGCTCGTAGACACGCTTGACTTGCTTCTGGGTCAGGAACTTGCTGTACTCCGCATAGTATTTCCTGCGTATGTCAAGAATCTTCTGGCTGTGCTCAAAACCAGCCTTAAGTTTCTGCTCCGCCTCCGCCTCCGTCATTTCGGCAGCATTACGGCGTGCACCCTTTTCACGTTTGGGGCTGATTGCCCATACTTCCTTCTGGCACTCCCCGTAGGTCTTCACAAAGCGGCTTGCCGTAGCATCGTCCATTGCCATTGCCTCGGCTATGTGCCTTGCCTGCTTCTCCGCAAGCTGCTCGCGCGTCATGGCAACCCTCTTCTGCATCTCTTTTTTTTCACTTTCGCCACGTTTAGCGGCATTCATCGCCCGCTTCTTCCTCTCCACACGCTCCTCAGGTGCCATGCGCTGCTTGTCGTTGTCCTGAGCTTTTGTCTCCACACTGCATGCTATCACTGCAACGGCAAGCAGGAAAAATCTGAAAAAATGTTTCATAATCCGGTTGTTTTTATTTGTTATTATAATGGTTATTCCTCCATGAACACATCCTCCTGGTACACCGAAAGCATGTACATCTGGTCCTCGGGGCTGAGGTTGCAGAAAGCCTTCTCGACCTCCGCAAAGTCCGTGTGCCGGGGCTCATACCCGCCTGTGGAGAGCACGAAGGCAAGCACCACGGAGGCAACGGCTGTGGCTGCCATGCCAGCCTTGACGCGCCGGGAGAGGCGGAAACCCCGTTTTTCTTCCGTCCTGCGGCACGCTACACTATTGAGGACATTATCCTCCATCTCCTTGAAAAAGCCGTCAGGAACGGTATAAGGCATCCTTTTGCCTACCTTGTCAAAATCAAATCTGTCCTTCATCATTGTATGTATGTTTATCCGTGATTATTCATGTACTCTGTTATCCTGCCTTTTGCAAGGTGGTAGTTGGACTTTGCTGCCGACGGAGTGGACTCCATGACGGCGGCAATCTCGTCATAGTCCATCTCGTCATAGTACCGCAGGTTGAACGCTATCTGCTGCTTCTCCGGCAGGGAGAGTATAGCTTTCTGCAGCATCACCGCCTCCAGGTCGCTGTAGTCGACATAGTCGGAGGCCGGAATCCCTGCCACGGCAGTCCCTGCATTCTCAAGCGGCAATGTCTCCGTGCGGCAGCGGGAAAGGAGGCGCAATGCCTCGTTTGTGGCAATCCTGTAAATCCATGCCTTCAGCGAGTCTTTTCCCTCAAACCGCGAGAAAGAGCGGAACACTCTCACAAATGTCTCCTGCACCGCGTCCTGCGCATCATCATGCGCCACGACAAGGCGGCGTATGTGCCAATAGACCGGCTCCTTGTACTTCGTCATCAGCATCCTGAAGCCTCTGTCGGGAGCCGCCTGCATCGCAAGGATTATGTCTTTATCGTCCATTTGATTAATTTTTCGGAGGGTTTCTGTATATATAAACCCGCAAAGTCCCCAAAAGTAAAATCCGAAAATGATTTTTTACATTTCTTAAAGATTCTTTATCTCTCGAAGAAAACAGGCATCAGAGGTTTGGTCGAACAACCATAAAAACAGCGGCAGCATATTCCAAAACAGAATATGCTGCCGCTGTATAGGCGTCAATAAAATGCTTTTATCACCGTCCGAGCCAAGACTCTGGATTCAGTTTCGATGTGCCTCGGCGTAACTGGAACTGCAGGATATTGTCCTTGCCTACAAGACCGAGCTGCTGCCTTGCAGAGACTTTCTGCCCGCGCGATACGCTTACGTTGCGCAAGTTGCAGTAGACGGAGATGTACTGGCCGTGGCGCACCATGACCACCATCTGCCCTCCGTAGCCGAAAACGGCACTAACCTCGCCGTCGTATATGGCACGTGCGGCGCATCCAGAAGAGCCGAGGATGTTTATACCCTTATTGTCAAGGTGCACATTAGGCAGACCTTCGACGGTGTACTGCCCGTAATGGCTCACTATGCGGTAACCACCGGTGATTGGAACCGGCAGTCGCCCGCGGTTCTTCTCAAACCCACCACTGACAAGACGGTCGGCAGAACTCATCCTGAGCGCAGGCTCCGCCTCTTTCTTGGCTTCTGCCACAGCCTTCTCAGAGCGTTCTTTCTCCGCCTTCGCCTTGCGCTCTGCAGCCACGCGCTCTGCCTCTGCCTCACGCGCAGCCTGTTCGGCACGCGCCTTGGCAGCAGCATCTTTCTTTGCTGCCTCACGCGCCAAAGCCTTAGCTTTCTCCTCACGATTACGCGCTTCGGCTATGCGCCGTGCATTCTCCTCAGCCTTTCTGGCAGCCTCAGCCTGCTTGCGCGCAAGTTCCTCTGCAGCCCTTTTCCTTGCCGCAGCCTCTTCTTCGGCACGCTTCTTGGCTTCTGCCTCGGCACGCAGGCGGGCACGTTCCACCTCCTTGGCTATCTCAGCGTCAATCTGGGCATTAAGGGCAGCATCCTTCTTCTTCTGCTCGTCGATGACGCTCTGTATCACTTTCTGCTGCTTCTGCAGCTTTCCGACAAGGGCTTGCTGCTCGGCATGCTTACCCTGCAGTGCCGCCTGTTCTTTCTTTCCTTTGTAAAGCAGATTGCTCTTCTCGCTCTTGACAGCAACAAGCTGCTCCTGCTTCTTGTTTATCTGCTGCTGTTTCAGTTTCACCTGCTCACCCTGGACTTTCTGGTACGAGGCATATTCACGCAGGAAACGCAGACGGCGGTACATCTGTGTCATGGATTTTGCGGAGAAGATGAACATCAACTGGTCCTGAACCGAATTATGGCGGTTCATGTAGCGCATTGCCTTGACATACCGGTGGCGGCGCTCCTGAAGTTGAAGGTTGAGCGTTGAGAGCTGGCTCTCAAGGATGTCTATGTTGCCCTGTATGCTGCGGATGTCGTTATTGATGCTGTCGATGCTGCGGCGGCGAGTCTCTATGTCACCGGAGATAATCATCAGGTCGTGGAGCTTCTTCTTCACGTCCGCCTTGTTGCGTCGCAGGGCAGCCTCCTGCGCCCTGATTTGCTTCTGCAATGCCACACGCTTGTTTTGCAGTCCCTTTATGGAAGAGTTTGTCGGTGCAGCCTTTTTTGTCTTCGACCGTGCTGTCTTCTTGGTGTTTTTTCCTTGCGGACGCTTTTTTGCAGTGGTTGTCGTGGTCTTTTTCCTTGCCGTTCCGTTCCGCTGCTGTGCAGGAATGCCGAGGCAGACGAGCATTGCAAGGATGATAAGTATGTGTCTCTTCATTGTCAGTCTGTGGTACTGTCAGTGGTATGGTCTTACGGGGTGGATTTCTGTGGAATATGTTTTTTTAATGCTATTGTGCAAAGCTCATGAGTTTTGCCATAAGCACCTGTGCCGGCACTTCCTTGTAATTAGCCTTTACCGAGGTGTAGGTCTCGAAGTCGCGTGTCGTGTTCGGTGCGCCGATATTAACCTTCACGGTGACTTTTCCGCTGCCTTTTATGTTGGAGTTTATGAGTTGTTCTATCATCTTTCCGAAGTCTGCATCCTTGACTTTCTTGCCGTCAGGCGAATAAAGGTTCTTCCATGCCATGGCCTCGACTGTCTTGAAGTTGATGTTATTCTTGACAAGGACATCAAGAGAGTTGTACGGTGCCTTTGTGTATTCCTTTCCCATGCGGTTGACGATAAGGATATAATCCGGCGTGAACTCTATGATTCCCACCTCTATGAATCCCATGAATGTGAGATTCATCCTTACCACCTGGCTTCGTTTCATGGCGAGTTTTCCGCCGAGATTATAGGAACTGCCGTCCATACCGACAGCGAGGTCAAGGTCAGCGATGAACCTGTTGACAGTGGTTTTCTGTTCCACCTCGACCTGGCGTGCAAGTTCCTCACGCGTTTCAGAAGCAATGGTCGTTCCTCCCGTGGTTTTCTTGATAGGCTCCTGTGACACCTGCTTTGAAGAACCGCAACCGGCAAGCGTCAGTCCGAGTACCATGGCGAATATTGTTGCCTTTATGTTCATTTTCATTGGATTGTGTTTTGTTGTCATTTCTGTTTCTGTGAGGCGGCGACTTTCTTGTCGATTGCCTTCTGATGTTCAAGGTAGACTTCCTTCTCCTCACCCTCTTTGAGGTTCTTTACGGCAAGATCCATGTATATCTTCGCCTCCTCGTAGCGTCCCTGAAGATAGAGAATCCAGGCATACGTGTCAAGATATGTCGGATTGTTCGGCTCCGCCTTTATTGTTTTCAGGCTCATTGCAGCCGCCTTGTCAAGGTCTCTGTTTTCCTCGGAGAGGTAGTAAGCGTAGTTGTTCAGGCACGGAATCTTCTCCGGGTCAAGGCGCAGGCAGTTCTCGTAAGCCTCGAACGCCTCCTTTGTGTTCCCCAGCTTATGCTGCGCATCGCCAAGGAGTTCGTACATCTCCACTGCCAAATCCTTCTCCTTTGCCTCATCGACATGTTCCGAAGCCTTCATGAGAGCTTCCACACATTCCTTCGTCTGGTCGTTAAGGAAATAGCCCACACCGAGGAAATAGCTGAACGCCCATTCGTCGGGATTGTACTGCAGGGCGGGCTTTGCGAGGCGTATCATCTCCTCATGCTCACCCTTTCCCCATGCCATCTTTATCAGTTCGAAGCGTGCCTGAGCATGCTCCGGGCGAAGGTCAAGTATCTGTTGCAGCACGGTCCTTATAGAATCCTCCGGCATGCGCTTCATGGTCATGTAAGCAAGTTTCAACTCCATGACCTGAGTGTCTGTCTGCTTGCTTTCAAGGATTTTGTCGAACAGGGCGAGAACCGCCGTGGAATCCGTCGATGCCTGTTCCTGCCGGCGGATGTACTGCTTAAGGAGCAGGAGGCGCGTGGACTGTTGTGTCTTCGGGTTAAGAAGGATTCTGTTGCGAAGAGTGTCAGCAATGTTTCCCTGTCCCTCACTGCTGTAATAATCCATCAGTGACATCTGTGCAGCCTCATTGTCAGGGTCTTCACGGAGAACGGCGCTGTATTCTGCCATAGCCTCTTTCTTCCTGTCTTTTCCAAGCAGCCAGTTGCCCATCATCACACGGTAGTTGAGATTCAGAGGGTGGTTGTCTACAAGGGCTTCCAGTTCATTGTAAGCCTTCTTGTCCTCACCCATGTTACTGTAGAGCTGCACCTTTGTCATGGTAATCTGCTCCGTCTGTCCGTCCTGAACCTCAAGGCGGTTGAGCGTTTCAAGACATTTGGCGTTGTCCTTCTTGTAGGAATAAATCTGCAGGAGCAGCTGCAGCATGTCCGTACGCTCCGGAGTGCCGCGCACAATCTCCTCTGCGACAGATATGGCGCTGTCAATCTCCTCATTCTCCAGATACACCGGAAGCAGTGCCTCCTTATACGTGATGTTGCCCGGGCTAAGCTCTGCAGCCTTGCGCATCATCACGACCTTAAGCGAATCCTGCCCTTTCTGACGGTAGCAGTCAGCAAGGAAGAAGTATGTCTCGGATGCCTCCGGGTTCATCTCACGGCAACGTTCCAGCAGAACCATGGCGGAGTCGGTGTCGCCGACATTAAGACGCGTCACCGCACCGAGGAAGATGTACTTGTAACTGTTCTTCTCCTCCTCGGCAAACCCTCCTTTTTCAAGGTAGTCATCGGCAAAAGAGACCATCGCCACAATGCAGAGAAGCACAGCGGCAAAAGCCCTTTTCAAGCCTCCATGTTTACGTATCAATTCATTCATCATAATCAAGAATAAATCCTTGCAATCACTTCACACCGGTGTGACCGTAGCCTCCTGCACCGCGCTTTGTCTCGTCAAGTTCGTCAACAGTGACAAACTGCACTGTCTCGTGCTTTGCTATGACCATCTGGGCGATACGCTCGCCGTCGTTGATTGTAAAGTCCTTGTCACTGAGGTTCACCAGCAGCACACCAATCTCTCCCCTGTAGTCGGCATCGATGGTGCCGGGAGAGTTCAGAACCGTTATGCCGTGCTTCAGTGCAAGTCCCGAACGTGGGCGCACCTGTGCTTCATAACCGGCAGGAAGTGCCATGAACAGTCCCGTTTTCACTATCGCGCGCTGCAGCGGACGGAGCACAACAGGCTCGTCAAGATTGGCACGCAGGTCCATTCCCGCACTCTGTTCTGTGGCATAAGCAGGGAGCTCGTGATGTCCCTTGTTGATTATCTTTACCTCTAACATCCTTGTAATTGATTGCATTATGTTATATATAAAGTGCAAATTTACAGTTTTTTCCCGAATAACGCAAGAAATGTCAATCCATAATACCTAATTCTTAATTTATTTTACTACTTTTGCATCATGATGAACTGGGAACAACTTATTTCGACAAAACGCCTCGGTCAGGAGGCACGACATATTGAGCGCCACGACGAACGCTCTGAATTCAAGCGCGATTATGACAGACTCATATTCTCCGCTCCTTTCCGCCGTATGCAGAACAAGACACAGGTCTTTCCGCTTCCGGGAAGCATCTTCGTGCATAACCGCCTGACGCATTCGCTCGAAGTGGCAAGTGTGGGCATGTCACTCGGCAACGACGTGGCACGCGCACTCACAGCCATACATCCGGAACTGCAGGACACTTTGTTTCAGGAGATAGGCACAATCGTGGCTACCGCCTGCCTTGCCCACGACATGGGCAACCCTCCTTTCGGACATTCGGGAGAGAAGGCGATACAGACGTTCTTCACTGAGGGCAAGGGCAAGTACATCCGCGAGATGATAAGCCGCGAACTGTGGGACGACATCACACACTTTGAGGGCAACGCCAATGGTTTCCGCCTTCTCGCCCACAGGTTCAAGGGACGCCGTGAAGGTGGCTTCGTGATGACATACACCACTCTCGCATCCATAATAAAGTATCCTTGCGAGAGCCGTCTGGCGGAGAAAGGCACTGTCTCCGACGCTCCCGGCGCACATTACTGTGGCAAAGGGAAATTCGGATTCTTCAATGACGATGCGCAAATCTATCGCAAAATAGCCACCGACCTTGGCTGTTACAAGCTCCGTCATCCTTTGGTCTATCTTGTGGAAGCTGCGGATGACATTTGTTATGAGATAATGGACATCGAGGATGCCCACAAACTGAAGATTCTTTCCTTTGAGGAGACAAGCTCTCTCCTCCTCGGATTCTTTGACAATGAGACACAGGAAAGCATCCGCAAGCGAATCGACGATGAGGGAATAACGGACAGCAACGAGAAAATCATCTACATGAGAGCGCGTGTCATCGGGCTTCTTGAAAGCCTTTGCACCGAGGTGTTCACAACTCACGAGCAGGATATCCTGCGCGGAGAGTTCCGCGGTTGCCTCATGGACTGCATTCCTGAGCAGCCTCGCTCTGCCTACAAACGCTGCCAAAAGGTGTCACAGAAGAAAATCTACAGCAGCAAGCCTGTCCTCGACATTGAGCTTTCGGGTTACAAAATAATGGAAACTCTCATGGAACAGATGGTGGAAGCCGCTGTATATCCCGACCGCTTCTACTCCCGCCAGCTCATACGCCGTGTGTCATCCCAGTACGACATTGAAGCGGAAGACCTCGAAACCCGCATCCTTGCAGTGATAGACTACATCTCCGGGATGACAGACATCTATGCTCTCGACATCTATCAGAAAATCAATGGTATAAGCCTGCCGATAGTATAGGCAAATATAGAAACACAGTTTTCAATACATAAAAAGCAATTACTATGGATAAACATATCAAAAAGAATGGAGTTCTGCAAGCAACTGATGCTGTATATATATTGAAAACCGCTATATTGCAAAGTCAGGCTCGTGCAGCAAAGTCGGTTAACCAAGAGCAATTGGCATTGTATTATGGCATAGGGGTAAAGTTAATGAAGAGCCACCGTTTTACGGTGATTTGATAGCGTTTTTCTTCATTCTGCCGAATAATTGCAAATCCGTCAAACTCACGTTATATATTTTGAAAGAATGAAATAATAACACTGCAGCACATTAACATTGCAATGATATTGCAGTGTTAATGTGCTGATTGATATAAGTTTATCGCAAATACGTAATTAAAAATGTCAAGTTGCTTACTCCAACAAGTCAAAGCCACAGGCGGTGTACCATTGGTTCAAACGGTATGAGCGTATGGCATAATTGACATAATCTTTGTATGACGGGGAGTCAAAGTGGTTTTCCAGTGCCACAATAGGATATATTGAAAGTCCGTTGTAATAAGACTCTATATTGTTCCCAACCACATCATGCATCTGCAAATCTTTCCCGAATCCGCAAACATTAATCAGGCATGCTTTATTGTATGCCGAGAACCATTCATCGGTAAACGCGCCTGTCTTGCGCATGAAATCCACAAAATCAAGCTGAGCGTAAGGAAAGTTCTTTTGGAATGCTTCCTCTCCTTTGCCATCGTCCAAGACGTTTTCCGTAAGATGACATTTGTTGACAAAAGCGTCCTTGATGTTGTCCAAGGTGATTTCACTGTCCATCAGAGCTTTCTTTGTACTTACGGCAAGGTTGTCAAGTTGGGCAGCATCTATGAGGGACAGTGTCGCATACTTGTCGCTATCGTCCAAATTGTTGTAAAGCCATTCGTAGGAATGTATCACAAACTTTGACAAGTCGGCGCGAGGCTTGGTGTAAAGGTACGACAGATTTTCATGCCAAGGCCATCCTACTGAAGAAAGGGACACTTCGCTTGCAACAAAATACTTGGTTTTCTGACGCAGTTCATATGCCACCTCCACACTCGCCATCATGCAAGCGTGCATTATTATGAATTCATAGTCAGGCAGAGTAAGTCCTGCTATTTCTCTGTTTTCAAGATATTTCACGGCATCACCGCCCATTCCTCTGGTTTTAACCGCAGTATCATCATTTGCACCAAATGGGATGATGCCGCTGCCATGTCCGAAAAGCATAAGTCCATAGCTTTTTGCAGGGGCTATGGCACGGACGTCGTTCTGCACTTCCGGATAGCGGGTGATGTCCCCATGAGCCTCGATTGGCTCATATTCTTTGACGACCTCGCTTACGATGGCCGGTGTGTCATCATGCTTTATTTTCAACAGCACCGGATTCTCAAACTGTACAAACATCGGCGACGGATCGATATAGACATAAAGGCTTCCGGCATAACTGTCGTTCCATCCTGCTTCCATTTTGTTGATATAATCCAACTGGCAATCACTGAGTTCAAGACCGCTTTCGCCATCAATGTCGCCCCAGATATAAGCGAGAATGGCTCTTTCCACCGGTTGTGACTCTTCCGGCAGAGGTTCTTCATTAATGATGTCGTTGTCATCGTCATTGCCACATGACGTGAAAATCACAGTGAATGACAGCAGTAGAATTGCTGTGATGTTTCGATAAAATAGCTGTATCATAAGTTTATCCACAAAAATAATTTAAATGATAATATTTGAAGCTAAGTTTGTCCACAAAATTAATTTGCACGGCATTTACTGTAGAACATGGGAATTATACAAAAACGTAGTCATTGAGTAATAGGAAAACCATGAGCAATACGCTTGCATATTTTCGCTAATTTATTCTGTCTTACTATAATACACGCGCATTTGTCAAAAGCAATACTTTATCCCGGCCTGCAAGGTGAAGGTGGTATTGTATCTTGGCTGTTTCATATATTCCATGTAATCCTTTGTAGTGGAGGTCAAGCCATAATAACAGCGTCCCTCCATTTCCACTTCAAGCTGAGGCAGAACCCGATAGCTTACACCAACGCCTCCAACCAAGCCGGCATCAAAACGATTATCGCGCCTTGAATCGAAAACATAAGATTTGTTGTAGGCGTAAAGCTCATTAGCGTCCTCATATTCAATCTGTTTGTCAGGATCGTAGGTAAGGCTTCGTTCCGCTCCCTTCACGCGGCTATTCATCCAGTAGCCAACATATCCGCCGGCATGCAGGAAACCTCGGATTTTTTGTGAACCGAATGAGAAGCGTGCCATTATTGGCAATTCAAGATAGTGGTCGCGACGTTGCCGGCTTGTCTCATTGTAGAGACGGTCCATTTTGTACCCTTTTTGCAGGTATACCAACTCGGCTCGCAAGCCAAGCCAGTCATTGAATCCGTACTCTCCGAGGAAGCCTACGGTGACACCACTCCGCTCACTGTAGTTCAGGTCGTAGGCATACTGTGTGTCAAGGGCATAATGGTTATAATCGTATCCGACGGTGGCGCCAACTTTCCATTGTGCGACTACCGGCATTGGAAAGATAGCCGACAAAAGGATTAGTGCTAATAATATGATATTGTTTGTTTTCATACTCTGATATTATTTTTTACCATGGAGGTAGTCAACGGCATATTCAAGTTGATTGTCGATATGTTGGCCTGTAAGCATCTCTATATTCAATGGTACCGTAATATCCGGCTCTACGCCTTTTCCTTCCGGATACTCACCATCGGCAGTGCGTGTGATCCAAGTGCTTGTGTACACATAATAGCTCTTTGATTTCAGTTTTTCATCTCCAAATTGTCCACAGAAGGAATTGTGCACATCAGAGGTCAAAGGGCCGAGACCTCCAAAAGAGCGTTCGCCAATCACCGTGGCGTAAGGCAGGGACTTTGCCCCTGTCGCAGACATCTCAGCCATGCTTACCGACTGACAGTCGATGAGGAATGCCACTTTGCGGTCACCTATGCAGTCCGTGTTCGGCAGTTCCTCCTCCCAGGCGAGCAGTTCTCCCATTTGACGTTGGGTGACAGCTTTTCCGTTCCAAGGAGTCCATTCGCCGTAATCAAGACGCCCAAGGCCTATCTTTGTTTTGGAGTCAAATAGATGCACATCCTCTTTCAAGAGCGGTGAAAGCACCGTAAGCATATCGCCGAGGTCGCCTCCGCTATTGCTGCGCACATCCACAATGATGCTCTTAATGTTCTTGTTAAAAAGCAGTTGGCGCATATATTCGGAGTATACGTCATAAATTTCCTTGGCATCTTCATCGCCAAGAAATCTGTATCTCTGGATTTTTTCAATGATATTAAACGCCCTAAAACCGAGATATAGTATGTCATTGTCGATGACACAGGTTTCCAAGTGCCTTGGCGACGCTTCCTCATTCACATATTCATGCGCAAAAGTGATACGGCCGTCTTCTTTCATCTTTTTGCGTATTACTTGAAACCCTATGATGGGAATTGCCTCATGAAAGCCTTCGCGCTTTGCCGAGGCTAAGGAACCGGGATGGACGTACACATTTTGTTCGTCATCCGGAGCAGCCTTGACATTGACGGCTTTTATCAGCATGTGGTGGTCTATCAGCTGACCGAAGGCTTCCTCATACAATTTATTCAAATCAGATGTCTTAACAACTTCCTGCTTGTCCAACTCCTCAATCTTGGGCTTGTATTGGGTGTATACAGCATCCCAATCAACCGGGTCTATCTCCCAGAACACGTAGTTTTGGTTGATTCCTTGCCAGATTTGTTCAAACTGGGAAGTCAGTGTCTCGCCTGGAAGGGCACCGGGCTGCATGAGATTGTCCGCCTCATCACGGCAAGCCGTGAGCGAAAGAGTCAGAGCAAGCAACAGCCCATAGATAATTTTACTCGTTTTCATTTTTATGTGCTTCTTTTTTTGATATTATCATTCAGTTCATTTGCGTACCGGCATTTCCTTATAACCCGTCACGCTTACTCTGCCTGCAAGAGGTCAAGAATAATGATTACCGGTGTGCCGTTAGCGTTTAATCTTGTGTTTCAGCCATTCAGGAAGTTCGCAACGTTCGCTTAGTGTATGACAAATGGCAGTCTTGTCTCCATCAACAAGTGTGAAGTCAAAGTTCAGGGTGCTGTCGGTGGCATTTGCAACATGCACCTGCACCTTTTTCACTTCATTCTCAGCGATGATGGAATCATTGCGGAAGATATAGCGCATCTGCGTCCGGCGCAGGATTGTATCACCCAAAGTAACATACGACTCCAAAATACTGTCATGGCGATACACATCATATATTTGGATTGTGTCCGGTCCGAATACAGTAGAGGCAGTGTCAGGCTTGTCTCCCTCAAATATATATGTCATTGATGCGTATCTCCATGAGCCGAGCATCGGCAACGACTGCTCCTCCGGATTATCCGAAGTCTCGCTTTTAGTGTTCCCGCAACAAGAAAGAATCACTGCAGTGATGGCAACCAAACTAATAATGGTATAGTCTATTCTTTTCATTTATTATCTGTTTATTAATACCTTTTTACCATTGATAATATACATGCCCGGAAGAAGGTCCTCTACCTCGCAATCAAGTTTTACCCCTTGAGTTGTATAGATTCCCGAATTATTTGTTGCTTTGTCAGACACTGCATCCTCAATACCGGTGCCATTGTCAATGAATTTCACCTCAACATCAAATGAAGATTCTATCATATATTCGTCCACAGCATCCAGCTTTATACTTGCCGAACAAAATGTGATTGCGTTGTCAAAATTGTATTTGGCATCCAATATACCATTTACTATGCTATAGTTTACTTCAAAGCCGAAGAAGTCATCCTTTATTGTTCTGCTGTTGTCAGGAATGGCAAAGTTGGTGCCCCACGGATGAGTCAAATATTTTGTCAGATCCATGGAAATCTCCCCTCTACGCTTGTTTGTCTCGACAACGGCAAGAGTGCTTCCACCGGTTGTGCTGACGACTCCTTTGTTTCCGGATAGCGCATTCTTTACCGTGCAAGTAAGATGCAAACGGACGGCATTGTCAGGATCACTATTCTCGTATGCCTTGATGGTGAATGGAAATGTGCCCGTCGGTGTCTCATCTGTCAAGTCAAATGTCACTTCACATTCATTCCTAAACAGGCTGCATCTGATAAAATCGTTGGAGTTTTCGATTTCCACTGTTTTAGGCCCGTCGCTGTTTACAAAGAATGTTAGTGCCACGTCATCAAACGGCTCGGCGAAGTCGTATTCCGACGGTTTATATACGACAAAATTATCAATGTTATATGGGTTGATGACAGCCAAGTCATTTGTGCAGTCGGCAACAGCCGATGCTGCCGAACGTCCGGACCTGTTCCCGTCACAATCTACGGCCTCGATGGTGAATTCAGAATAATCTGAAGCATATCCGGACTGGTCGAAATACTCATACCGTGCGCCTGCTTCCGCACCCGATGTCTTTACGACGGCAAACGGCACATCCTCTTTGCCGGTGTATATTTTGCAGACAGACGGGGCATTGCCATTGCTGTCGGATGGCATTGCCCAAGAGAACAGGGCATAGGATTTATCGTATGTTTTAATGCAGAAATCCTCGGGAATCCCCGGAACTTCCTTGTTTTCATCACATAGAGCAGCATAAGCGTTTACGATGCCAAGTGATGTCTCTGTCGCATGCGTATAACCGGCCTGATACCCCTCTATCGGAGTAGCCGTAGAGAGGATGCGGTTCTTGACAAATTCCGGAGTCAGACCAGCAGACCCGAATTTGGATACTATCAAGGCCGCCACGCCTGACACATGCGGACAAGCCATGGATGTTCCGTTCATGAGCATATAGCCTCCTTCGAGGGCTGTGCTCATTATGCTGACGCCATTCTGCTCACCGCCCGGGGCTGCAACATCAACCCACCACCCATAGTTAGAATACGAAGAGCGAATCTTGTCGGACGATACCGCTCCGACCGTGATAAAACGGTTGCGGTTGAACGACTGGCCGTTTATCGGGAAGTGGGGTGTATTGGAATTGTCGTTTCCTGCGGCAAAAAGCACAAGACCTCCTTTCATCGGGCTGTCAGGGTGTTTGCCCGCATTCTCCATAAAATAACTGATAGCTTCGTTAAGTACCGGACTTTGATGTGTGTAGCTTCCTTCCCAACTGTTTTGAGATATGACAGCACCATTGTCTGCGGCATATACGAATCCTCGAGCCATTAACCATTCCGGGATTTTCTGCCCGGTGTTCTGGATTCCGACAGACATTATTCTCACGCCGGTGTCCACACCGTTGCCTCCGGCCACACCGCATACACCGATACCGTTGTTGTTTACAGCAGCCACCGTGCCGGCAACATGAGTTCCATGAGGGCTATAATAGTCCAGATCAGCAGATGTATTGTATCCATATATGTCATCGACATATCCGTTGCCATCATCGTCAACGCCCGGCTGTCCGTTGCGTTCTGCCTCGTTGACCCACATGTTAGGGGCAAGGTCGGGATGAGAGTGGTCAATCCATCCGTCCATCACCGCAACTGTCACATTACGTTTGCCCTGCTCCAATTCCCATGCTTTCTCCATGTTTATCATGCTATAATGCCACTGACGCCGGTACAGCGGGTCGTTCATCACCGAGGCACTGCGCGCAACCAGCGAGCGATGTGACGCCTGTTGCTTGAAACCTGTATCTGAGACAGGGTGGGATTCCGGCATCGTTATCAACTGTGTCTCGAAAACTCCACGCACTCCACGGCAATTCGCAAACATATTGGCTGACCGTGTCATTTTCCTTGATGACGTTCTGACTATATACCACAGGTCGATGCCCGAATCGCGATGACGTGCTTCGATTTCCCGATTGGAAGCAAGGGGGATGACCCTCTCGAATTTGATGTCGGGATACAGTGCCATGATGCTGTCTGCACTCTTACGGTTTTCAAAAACAATTTGCATGTCACCGGGAGGAGCGTCTCCAAATGCGAGAATGTTTATGCCCAATCCTGCAAAAATGAGCAACGCCTTTCTCGAAAAACCCTCAAGTCTGTTATGAAATATTGACATTCTGTTATTATGATTAATTTTGCTTTTTCTGATTCCTGTAGTCTTCATCTGTGAAATATTCGTTTTTGTCCAGAAGATTGCCCACTTCATCCAACTCGTCCTGTGTTATTCCCAGCACCTCTTTGTTGCGTTCGTTCAACTGACGCGCTATATCATTTACAGAGACGAGGATTGGTGTAATGTTGGCCTGCATGTCTATGGCATAACGGACATCATTCCGCTTCAGAAAAACCCTGACCGCTTCCTCGGCATCAGCGTAGTCCTGCGGGGGACATTCATTCCAGTAGGCCTTGAACGCCTCCGCTCTGAGTTGCTCAATCTTGTCATATTCCTTGTAGCATAGATCAAGCATGCTGTAGCAGTTGCCGATGCGGCTTATCACCTTGGCATCGTCTATATTCTGCCATACCTCGAAGCTCGAAGAGAAAATCCGGCGTGTGCTCTTGTCGGTGGTATAGGTTCGCATAGAAGCGAATCTGCTGACTACCATCTCCAGAGAGTCGTTGCCCATCACGCCGAGACTGTCAGGCATCAGCGACAACACACGGTGGAACAGCGTGTCGTTGCTCTGCATTTCTCCAAGGAGATTGCTCAGATTGTCCATCGAAGAGTCAAGATTGTGAAGAGTCATAATGACGGTTTTGTCTGCCATTTCCTTCCGTGTCTTATCCTCTAACCAAGCCGTTGTGCCAAAGGTCACAACAATGCCGATTATAGTGCCGGTGGTGGCTATCGTCACATCTTTCCACCAGGAGTAATCAATAAATTTGTGCATCGGTAATAATATGTTTTCAAATATCTTGCAAAATTCTTTCCAAGCGTTGGCGCATTGGCATCCCCTGCTATCCGCTAAGCCGCCGTAAGCTGTAAAGTGTCATTTCATGCAAATTTAGTCAATAATACTGTCACCGGGACATATTGTCTCTATGGAGGAGTCCCATTCTGTCCTTTCTGTTGTACAACCTTGTAGTCCCATATTGTCAAACCAATATCTCATTATGTCATTTTGCTGTTAATTAATGGATTACAAACAACAACAAATCAAGTTTTGCGTATATATGCCACCTATGCACTAACTTCATCAAGCAGGAAGGAATCAATCTATTGTGGAATATCCTTGTGTGATTCCGATAAAATTATTAAATTTGTAAAGCAATAGGCGGAAGCCTTAATCCACAAACTGATGCTTCGATCAAATCATATATTATTACTTGTTCTATTGGCAGGGTTTTTCCATACGGAGGGAATCTGCAGAACATCATTTACGGAAGACACTTTTCGGGCAATCTATATGAAAAACCCGGACAGAGCTCTGGCACTCATAGGCAAGGAGGAGAAGTCACCTTCAGGAGGGATAGACCCTCTGCGCCTTGACCTGATGCGTGCATGGTGCTATAATGTAAAGAGAGACTATCTCCAAGTGGAGGCGTGCGTCCGCAGGGGATTGGCCAATGATTCGATACGTTTGGTGCCAGAACGGAACATCCCATATTCAAGACTTCTGGTAGAGGCGTTGGTGCGTACCAACAGATACGAGGAGGCCATCAATCAATGTGACTCAGTGATTGGTATGGCTCGCACTACAGGAAACTGGAATGCCGAGGCTCAGATTTTCTGTGACTTGGCAAGCATCTACAAGCAGATGTCATACAACAGTATGGCGGAGAGGTGTTTTGACAAAACCATAAGTTTGATGAAGGATTCCAAAGATGTTCGTGATATGGCGGTTTTGTCCACTGCCTACGGCGATTACATCTCGTTCTTTATAGACCAAGGCCGAATAGATGATGCTCTCTCTGCCGGATACAAGAAGGAAGCTGTCATTGGAAGGATGAGCATGGCACCCGGCCCTCCACCGGGATATATCGACCGGGAATATGGATACTTGTTCACCAAAATGGCATTCTTATTGCACACAGCGGGGCGAAAGAGAGAGTCGGAACGATATCATGCCAAATTTCTTTCAACAGACTTCTCCAAAACGATTGAAGGCAAAAACTATGCCATACCATTCCTTATCTCGTCCAACCGCTTCCGTGAAGCCAAGGCACTGAACGAGGAGTGCATAGCTGCCTTTGCCAATGACACCGTCAGCTATGAGTATCTTCAACTCTTGCAGCATAAGGCTGACATAGAACGCCGTCTCAAGGACTATCAGGCGGCGAGCATCACCATGAAACGATGCTACACACTGCGTGATACCATATATGCTCGTGAAAGCGCAAGTGAAGCCCAAAAGTTTGCCGTGCAATTCCAGCTTAAGGAGAAGGAGTTTGAATTAAAAATGGCTAACGCCAATGCCACTAAGCGTAACATCTTCCTTACGGGAATAACCATCATAACCGTACTGCTGATTGTCCTGCTGTGGATTGCGCGGCGTAATCTTTCGATTTCCAAGGAGAAAAACAAGGCATTGGCCAACAAACTCGACAAATATATCGCTGAACATGAAGAACATCGCAGAGCCTATGGAGAGAGTGTCCTCGACGTGGGTGAATCAACCTTGGAAGCCCAAGCTACAGAGGAGGCATCCGAAAGCTTGGCATCAAACTCAGCATCTGAGAGTATCACATCTGGCGGCGAAGGCTTTGATTATGGGAAATTCATGAAAATGGAATCTCTGATTGTTGATAAAAAACTGTTTCTTGAGCCACGATTCGGCCGCGACGAATTGTGCCGGATAGCCAATGTCTCAAAGAACGACATCAGTCCGATGCTGCGCCGATATGCCGGCGCTGACAATGTTACCGACTACATCAATCGCCTTAAGGTGGAATATTCCATAAAATTGATGAGCGAAAAGCCATACCTCTCGATAGATGCCATTGCGGCAGAGTCCAATTTCACAAGCAGGAGCACCTTTTATCGAGTCTTTCAGAAAATATGTGGCATGTCCCCCGCACAGTACCAGAAAACCAAACTCGAATAAAAGGCACAGCCTGAGATGAAGATAAAACAAAGCAGGCCACTTTTAACATTTCTGCGAGAACTTGCAAGACAAGGGAGGAAAAACCGCGAAAATATACTCAAACCGCAACTTACTGTATATCAAACTGTTAGTTGTAACATCATAAATTCTTCACCCTTCTATTGCCACAAAAGGTTATAAAGAGTATCATTTTACCACGCAAAAAGTATCACTTCATGATACAATGAGTAATGCTTTGTCCCATGAAACGTACTGCTTTGACATGCGGAAGGTATTGAACGAGCCGGAAAAGTGCCGAGAATTTGCATTTTTCGGCACTTTTTCTGTTTCTAAGGCAATATGGCGCAAAAAAGCAACATTTTCATTTGTCAAAATATTTCCCATTTTTAACAAGTGCGAAATACTATGAATCGCCGGTTTGCAGATAAACTACTGTAAGTCAATCTGCGGCCAATATGCCGCTTTCAGCGGAGATGTATGGCATATTCTCTATTATCTTTTTTTCATCGTTTGACATCTTCTCTGTGCCAGCTATTCAGCAAAAGCCTGCTCAATTGCTTTCCATTATTTTTTTATAGAACTCACATTATCAATAAAAATATAAGATGTGAATCTGTCTTTTATGTCTTTTCATGAACAAATTTCGTACTCTTGCGTAAATTGTACCCTGAAAATTTGGCAGTGTCAGGTAAAGTATGTATCTTTGCAGCGTAATTTATACACAAGAGACGTTATGGAAGAGAAAAACTACTGCTACAAGTATCCGCATCCGTCTGTCACAACCGACTGTGTGATATTCGGTTACGAGGACATGAAACTGAAGGTCCTGCTCATAGAACGCGGACTGGAACCATACAAAGGGAAATGGGCGTTTCCCGGTGGATTCGTAAAAATGGATGAGTCGGTAGAGGAAGGTGCAAGGCGCGAACTGAAGGAGGAGACCGGATTGGAGACAAACATGATAGAGCAGTTCTATTGCTTCTCCGACCCGCAGCGTGACCCTCGTGAGCGGGTCATCTCCGTTGCGTTCCTCGCTTTGGTGAAAATGTCGGAAGTGCACGGGGGCGATGATGCTGCCAACGCACGGTGGTTCAATCTTGACGAGATTCCGCAACTGGCATTCGACCACGACAGAATGCTGCGTATGGCTCTGCAAAAGCTGCGTGAACGCATCCATTTCCGGCCAATCGGCTTCGAACTGATGCCTGAGAAATTCACCTTGAAGCAGCTGCAGATGCTCTACGAGGCTATCCTCGATGTGCGTTTCGACCGCCGCAACTTTGCAAAGAAAATGCTTCATTTCGACATACTTACCCAACTTGAAGAGACCGTATGGCCCACACCAAAGCGTGAGGCTTATCTCTACAGTTTCAACAAGGAGAAGTATGACGAACTGAAGCAGAAGGGATTCAGATTAGAGTTTTAACCTTAAAATCAACACACATTTATGTTAGGAGCAATCATTGGCGACATTGTAGGCAGCACCTACGAGTTCTGCAACATCAAGACAAAGGAGTTCCCGTTATTCCCGGAGGGCTCGAACTATACCGACGACAGCATTCTCACCTTTGCCACGGCTGACTGGCTGCTGCATGGCGGTGACATCGCACATCTTTACAGCAACTATGCTGCAAAGAACCATTGCCCTATGGGTGGCTATGGCGGTATGTTCATAAGATGGGTTGCTCGTTCACAAACAACAGGAGATTACCGTCCATACAACAGCTGTGGCAATGGCAGCGCAATGCGTGTAAGCCCCGTGGGATGGGCGTTCAACACAAAAGAAGAGGTGCTGCATCACGCCAAACTGTCGGCAGAATGCACCCACAATCATCCGGAAGGAATCAAAGGCGCACAGGCAACAGCACTATGCATCTTCATGGCAAGAAACGGAGCGTCGAAAGACGAAATACGCAAAGCCATAGAGAGCGAGTTCCATTACGACCTTTCACTCAGCATCGATGAAATCCGTCCCCGTTATTCATGGGGCGGACTGGACGACGCAGGCAATGGCGGAACTTGTCAGGGCAGTGTGCCACAAGCCATACGCGCATTCCTTGACGGCACAGACTTTGAGGACTGCATCCGTAATGCCATAAGCATCGGCGGCGACAGCGACACCATCGGCTGCATAACAGGCTCAATAGCCGAGGCGTACTACGGCATCCCGCAGGACATCCGCGAGAAGGCTATGGGCTATCTGCCAACCGAATTCCAAGACCTTGTCACAGAGTTTGAAGCGAAATACAGCACAAACAATGACAAGAGCCACTCACTCTTCCATACCTTCCGGCAATTCTTTTTGAAAATCAGAAAACAAAATACATAATCTATATGTTTTCCTCGGCATTTTCGGAAATATCACATTGCCCTAAATCTTTCTTTATTTTCTCAACTTCTTTGCCAAGAATGGGTAGGTGCGTGGTGAACACATCCCAAATCAAATGATAGTCAATGTTCGCATACTCATGAGAAATAATGTTTCTCATACCAACAATGCGCTTCCAAGGAATTGACGGATACTGCTCAAACAAAAGCCCTTCTGTCTTACAGTCTATGGCACGCACAAGCTCGCCTATCACCTGCAGGCGCATGATGCAAGCATCCAAGGTCGTCATTCCCCAAGGCGTAACCATGAGTTCATCCAAAGAGTCAATGCCTTTTATCCGTTCTGCAATGACTGTTACCGACTCCGAAATCTGTTCGAGTTTGTCAAGCAGCTCTTCTTTCTGCCTAAGCGTATATCCCATCTTCCTGTATTCGTTTTAGCAAAAGCGGACGCAATGTCGGACGAAGGCGCACCAAATCGACCCTGCAACCGCAAAGACGTTCCAATTCTTCACGCATCTCGTCCATTAGAAAATAATCTTGCTTGCTGACATCCACAAAGACATCAAGGTCACTATCCTCCGTATGCTCGTTGCGGGAGACAGACCCGAAGATGCCGATGCTGCGAAGTCCGAATTTCTCAACATGCTGTAACTTGAAATTCTTCAAGATGCTTATGTAGTATTCTCGTGTCTTCATGTACTCTTATGTTATTCTGTCGCAAAGATAATGCAAGGCGAGAGCAGCAAGAGCTTGCTCTTATTGCTGAGCTGCAGCCTATTTTATGCAAAGATAATGCTTTCTTTTCAATTTGGCAAATTTTATTATAAAAAACTGCATTTCTGCACATTATCAACCGAAAAAATGTCACGGCGCGCAAATGCGCCGTGACATTTCTTGGTGGTTATGTTTCGCCCTTGGCATTGTGAGCCGTGGGAGAATGTAGGATTACAAGTGCTGCTCGACCTCGATTTCGGTGAAGGTCTCGATGATGTCACCTGTCTGAATGTCGTTGCAGTTGACGAGTGAGATACCGCACTCGAGGCCTGTCGCAACCTCCTTGGCGTCATCCTTGTAACGCTTGAGGGCGTTGATGTTGCCGGTAAAGATTACTATGCCGTCGCGGATAAGGCGCGCCTTGTCGGAGCGATGCACCTTGCCGTCGGTGACGATGGCACCGGCAACGGTGCCAACCTTGGAGATTTTGAACACCTCGCGGACCTCAACAGTACCCGTGGCAACCTCTTTCTTGATTTTGTCAAGCATGCCTTCCATGGCGGCAGTGATGTCGTCGATGGCATCATAGATGACAGAATAAGTATTGATTTCCACACCTTCGTTCTCTGCAAGTTTCTTTGCAGCAACGGAAGGACGCACGTTGAAGCCGACAATCATACCGTTCTCGGCTGTTGAGGCCAGCATGACATCGTTCTCGGAGATAGCACCGACAGCACCTTGGATGACCTTCACCTCCACCTTCTCTGTTGAAAGCTTGATGAAAGAGTCGGTAAGAGCCTCGACAGAACCCTGTGTGTCCGCCTTGACGATAAGGTTGAGCATGTGGAACTCTCCTAATGCGATACGGTGGGCAATCTCCTCAAGGGAAAGGGTCTTCGTTGTTCGCAGGCTCTGCTCACGCTGCAACTGCTGTCGCTTGTTGGCAATCTCGCGGGCTTCCTGCTCTGTCTCCATGATGTGGAATGAGTCTCCGGCTGACGGAGCACCGTTGAGTCCGAGGATAATCACCGGCTCTGACGGAGCAGCCTGCTGCACGCGCTGATTACGTTCGTTGAACATTGCCTTTACACGGCCGTAGTATGTTCCAGCGATTACTATGTCGCCGACATGCAGCGTACCGTTGCTTACAAGTACTGTTGACACAAATCCGCGTCCCTTGTCAAGCGAAGCCTCGATGATTGAGCCCGTTGCCTTGCGGTTAGGGTTGGCCTTCAGTTCAAGCATTTCCGCTTCGAGGAGCACCTTCTCCATAAGCTCGTCGACACCAAGACCGCTCTTTGCAGAGATTTCCTGACACTGGTACTTGCCGCCCCAGTCCTCAACGAGGAGGTTCATCTGGGCGAGGTCCTCACGGATTTTGTCAGGGTTTGCGCCCGGCTTGTCAATCTTGTTGATAGCGAACACCATAGGCACGTTGGCAGCCTGTGCATGTGCGATAGCCTCCTTGGTGGTAGGCATGACGGAGTCATCGGCAGCAATGATGATGATTGCTATATCCGTAACCTGTGTACCACGGGCACGCATGGCGGTGAACGCCTCATGTCCCGGTGTATCGAGGAAGGTTATTCGTCTGCCGTCAGCAAGTTTCACGTTGTAAGCACCGATGTGCTGCGTGATGCCTCCTGCCTCTCCGGCGATGACATTGGTGTTGCGGACATAGTCGAGGAGTGATGTCTTGCCGTGGTCGACGTGTCCCATGACGGTGACAATCGGCGCACGCTCGACAAGATCCACCTCATCGTCGGCCTCCTCGGTGATAGCGTTCTGCACCTCGGCAGAGACATATTCCGTTGAGAATCCGAACTCTTCGGCAACCATATTGATGGTTTCTGCGTCAAGACGCTGGTTGATAGACACCATGACACCTATGGACATGAGAGTTCCAATCAGCTTTGTCACAGGGACATCCATCATCGTCGCAAGCTCGGAGACAGTAACGTACTCTGTCAGCTTGAGCACCTTGCTCTCAGCAGCCTCAGCAGCCATGGCGGCATCGCGCTGTTCTGCTGCTGCGTCACGCTTGTCCTTACGGTACTTTGCGCCCTTCTTGTTCTGCGTCTGCTTGTTGGTAAGGCGTGCAAGAGTCTCCTTTACCTGGCGTGCAACATCCTCTTCGTTGACCTCCTGAGGCTGGTTGCTGCGGCGGTTCTTCTTCTTTGACTTCTTGTTGTTGCCCTGAGCGCCGGCATTGGCGTTAGCGTTCTGACCGCCGTTATTGCCGCCCTTGCCCTTCTTAGGCTGGTTGGCAACATCGTTGATGTCGACACGCTCCTTGCCTATGCGTGCACGCTTCTTTTTCTGGTCACGTGCCTGCTGGGCCTTTTCCTCACGCTCCTTCTTCTTCTCCTCCTTGGATTTCTTCTTCGGACGAGTGCTTTGGTTGATGGCGGAAAGGTCAATCTTGCCAAGGACGGTGAAGGAAGGCTTCTTGTTATGTTCAAGACGGAAGGCTCCGTTCTCTGTTATCCCCTCCTCCTTTGCCGGTTCTTTAGCCTCGACAGGCTTTGGTTCAGGAGCCGGAGCAGGCTTCTCGGCAGGTTTCGGAGCCTCCGGTTTCGGTGTTTCCTGTGGCTTTTGTGGCTCTGCCTTTTCCTTCTCAGGCTCTTCCTTTACAGGCTTTGGCTCCTCTTTTGCCGGCTGTGGAGCAGGTTTTTCCTCTTTCTTGGCAGGTTTCGCCTCAACCTTTTCAGCCTTGGCAGGTTTAGCAGGCTTGCTCTTGGCAGGCTTCTTGAACTGGTCAAGGTCAATCTTGCCAAGGACGTTGAATGTCTGCTTCTCCTCCTTTTTCTCAGCCTTTTCAGCCTTGGTGGCAGCGGCAGCCTCCTTCTTGTCGGACTTTTTGTCCTTCTTCTGAATCATCTGCTCAGCCTTGCTGCGCACTTCGGCATCGGTGCTGAACTCTGTCTTCAGGGCAGAGTACTGCTCATCGGTGAGTTTGAGGTTAGGGTCGACACTGTCTATGCCGTATTTCTTTTCAAGGAATTCAGACACCGTCTGGATTCCGATGTTAAGTTCTCTGATTGCTTTGTTTAATCTTATGCTCATTGATACCTCCTATTCTTACTGTTCGAACTCAGCGCGGAGTACTTCGAGAACGTGGTCGACAGTCTCTTCTTCGAGGTCTGCCTTCTCAATTAGCATTTCACGTGGTGCGTTAAGAACTGATTTTGCCGTGTCAAGGCCGATAGACTTTATTGCTTCGATTACCCATCCGTCGATTTCATCGCTGAACTCTTCGAGATAGATGTCCTCTTCTCCCTCCTCATTGTCAGCGGAGTCGCGGTAGACATCGATGGTGAATTCTGTGAGTAGAGAAGCGAGCTTGATGTTGAGTCCGCCGCGACCGATGGCGAGGCTGACTTCCTCTGGAGCGAGGAACACATCTGCCTTGCGGTTCTCCTCGTCAAGGGTTATGCTGCTGACTTTTGCCGGAGAGAGGGCGCGCTGTATGAAGATTTTAGTGTTGGCGGAGTAGTTGATGACATCGATGTTCTCGTTGTTAAGCTCACGCACGATACCATGGATACGTGCGCCTTTGACACCCACACATGCGCCAACCGGGTCGATACGGTCGTCGTAGGTCTCCACTGCAATCTTTGCACGCTCACCCGGGATGCGGGCAATCTTATGGACTTTGATGAGTCCGTCTGTGATTTCAGGCACTTCCTGCTCCAGAAGACGCTGGAGGAACATAGGGGATGTGCGTGAAAGGATAATCTTCGGATTGTTGTTCTCATTGTCAACGCGAAGGATTACCGCACGCACTGTCTCACCCTTGCGGAAGGTGTCGCTTGGAATCTGCTCTGCCTTAGGGAGGATAAGCTCATTGTTCTGGTCGTCGATGATGAGGATCTCGCGCTTCCATGTCTGGTAAACCTCGCCTGAGATAAGCTCTCCGATGCGGTCCTTGTATTGGTTGTAGACAGCGTCATGCTCCAGTTCGAGAATCTTTGATGCAAGAGTCTGGCGGAGGTTGAGGATTGCGCGTCGTCCGAAACTTGCGAAATCGACAGATTCGGACACGTCTTCGCCGACCTCATAGTCGGCGTCAATCTTCTGTGCCTCTTTCAGTTCGATTTCCTTGTTCTCGTCCTGTACGGCTCCGTTCTCCACAACAGTGCGCTTCATGTAAATCTCGAGGTCGCCCTTGTCAGGGTTGACAATGACATCGAAATTCTCGTCACTGCCGAAGATTTTCGCTATTACGTTGCGGAAACTCTCTTCGAGGACGCTTACGAGCGTTGTGCGGTCAATGTTCTTTGTTTCCTTGAACTCTTTCAAGGTCTCAATCATTGAGGGCTGTTGAATAGTTGATTTTGTTGCCATTTTTATGTTTTTGTTTTCTTTTCTTCCTTTTCATGTGCCACGGAGGGTGGCATGGTGGCAGAAACTAACCCACACGGCGGATGTGGGTTAATGGTTGTTTATTTGAACTTCAGGACATACTTTGTGTGCTTGACCTCGTTCATGTCGAACTCAATGTCTGTCTCCACCATTTGCGGACGCTTCTGCCCTTCGAGGCGTTTCTTCTCCTTCACCGTGACAACGAACTTCGGTTCATCGACGGATTTAAGGATTCCCGTATGCTTCTTGCCGTCCTTGCGGAGCACCTCCACTTCCTCGCCGATGCAGTTGATGTACTGCTGCACGACTTTGAAAGGCTGCCCGAGACCTGCCGAGCCCACTTCCAGCTCATAGTCCTCCTCGTCACGGTTGAGGTTTTCTTCGAGGAAACGGCTCAACTGCGCACAGTCCTCAATCCAGACTCCGTCCTTGTGGTCAATCTCGACCACGATTCTGTCGTCCGGGGTAACTTCCACATCAACGAGAAAATACTCCTTTTCCTTGAGCCACTCGTTGACCAATGTCCTTACTGTTTCTTTGTTTATCATATATATGTGTTATAAGGTGTGCCTGAAAAACATGCTTTTGAGTGCACATCATACTTACCGGGTGGTATGCGTCCCTCCCTTCTCTAAAATAAGAATGAGAGACCTCGGCTGAGGTCCCTCATTCCACTGAACTCATGCAAAGGTACACATTATAATTAAGAAAACCGCAATCGGGAACCTTCACACCTTGAATATTTAGATATTATTAACACAAAAAGTGCTGTTATCTGTAAAACATAAGGCAGGGAAAGATGACAGGTGGTTAAAGAATGTATAACCATAAAGTCTGCCAAACGGCATTTTAACGTCCACCGATGCTTATTTTCAGCTTTACGGACCTGTTGCCATTGCTTGCCTCCGCAATATATATGCCGGGGACAAGTGCCGAGGTGCTTACCGGACATTCCGTGGCATCAACCACCTTGTTACCTGAAAGATTGTACAAGGAGAGCGTGCCGAACTCCCCGCTTGCACTCAGGAAACCGTGTGACGCCGTTATTCCGAAACCATTCTCCGTGGTCATCGACGAGATGCCTGTTGTGAGGTCATTGTAATGAATGTCCTCAAGCCACGATGAAATCATGGATGCAGCGTCTGATGTCTGTGAGGAGCGTATCCAAAGGTTCGGCTCAACGAAGTTCCCTCCGGGTATCAGCCGCTTTGCGTCAGCCACCACTCCGCTGATGCCGCTGCTGGCACTCGACACAATCACCCCAATGTTCTTCCCTGCCATCTGCGGTCCGTAATGGAACAGGAATGTCTGGAACGGTGCCGCCATTTGGCTCCACCACAGAGGAGTGGCAATGACAATCATATCGTACTCATTCATATTAACCTTGACGGGGTCTGTCGCCGGATACGACGAGGCATCGTTAGGATTGCTGCGTATGGCGTTCAGCAGTTGCGTGCCGAGAGCATAATTATTCGCAGCGTAGTCAAGCCCCTTTTCGGCAGGCTCAATCTTTATCACGTCCACTGCCGTCTGTGACCTCAGTGCTGTCACGATACGTTCCACATTGTTGGTGTAGCTGTAGCAAGCCACAAGGGTCTTTGCTTGCATGGCAGCGACAATGATCATGGCTGCCATGGACAGAATAAGTCTTTTCATTGTACATTGAGTTTGTTGTAATACATTTTCTTTTGCATTGGTCCTGAAAAAACAAGTCGTTGGCAAGTGAATTGCTTTTCGGATTTCTTTCCGTTTGCAAAGTTAAGGCAAAACAATCGTTCGTACTGTATCTCGATTACGGTTTGTTGTACCCGGATTACGGATTCTGCCAGTTTTGCTGTCAATCAGCCTAAAAGGTTGCCGGCATGGGGAGCCGGAAGGTGGCGAGTGACATTATGAAGGGTAACGCTTTACAAAACAAAAGGTAACACTTTACCGTGCAAAGCGTTACCTTTCACATGGTAAAGTGTTACCTTTCACATGGTAAAGTGTTACCTTTCGTTTTACCAATGATATTTTAACGTTTGGTAAGTTTTTGGTTTGCCAAAAACTTACCAAACACTTGTCATTTTGCAAGCAATTGCTTCCTTTTGCCGGCAAAATGGCAAAAGAGAATTACAGGTTGCAGTCCCCAAAACAAGTAATGGTGCGCTTTCCACATCAAACCTGCTCAACGGAAAAGCATTTCAGTCAAAAATCTGCTGCATTATATGCAAGGATTTCGGTTCCGGGAACGAGGGGATGTTCTGCCGGTAGTAGCGCATCAGTTCGCCGAGGAACATCTGCCGCTGCTGCCTGGAAAGCGGACAGGAGTCCATTGTGTCATAGGTTATGCCGATGACATCGCCGAATTTCCATGCGTTTTCCGAGTGGAGCATGTCCCATCCGAGATATTTCGTCAGCATGACAAGGAAGGCTATGTGGAAGTTTGCCGTCCCTTCCGTTGCGAGGTCAAGCCATTGCAGCGATGTCGCCACGAAGCCATAGAGGCTGTGGTCCGGCTGTCCGGTGCGCGTGGCGTAGGTCAGGACTTCGGCGAGGAATATGCCGACGGTGGTCTTTGCCGGTTCGAAGCACAGCGACTGCCAGGGTGCAAGCAACTGTGCGTCAGTGATTTTCTGCATCTGCTGCCGTGGTCGGAAGTCGATTTCCATGGCGAGCAGTGTCAGCGGCATGAAGAGCTGCTTCGGCAACCGTGACCGCCGGGTCTGCGGAATCTTCACCACTGAGGTCACCCTGCCAAGCTCCTCGGTGTAGAAATCAACGATGAGTTTGCGGTCACCATACTTCAGTGTGTGGAGCACTATGGCATTTGTCTTTACAAGCATCGTATTGGCATTTTTGCTGATTAAAGTTTTGCAGGCAGCAACCTGCTCATGCTGACGCATTAGCAGTTGCAGGAAAGCACTTTGTCTTTCGCACAAGCAAAGCTGCACTCTGCAAAGGAATCGCGTCAGCGGTGACTATAAATTAACTTTGCATTTGCATTCTGCGTGAGAACTCTATACAAAGGAACCGCGTCAGCGGTGACAAGAAAGTAGCCGTGGGTCGTACCCACGGAATGTAAGTCAAGCCACACAAAACGACCGATTTATCGGTCGAACAGCACCAACTGTTTATATTTATTCGACCAATAAATCGGTCGTGTTTATTAGCAAATTGTTTGGGATCCTTTCTCGTCACCGCTGACGCGGTTCCCTGCACAGAGTTTCCCCATTAAACCATGATATTCCTCAGCCCTCAAACTGGCGGTAGGCTTTCGGAGACATGCCCACCTGCTCCTTGAAGAACTTACCGAGAGCCGACTGTGTGCTGAAGTGCATCTCCTCGGCAATCTGCCCTATCGATTTCGCGGTATGGCGGAGGAGAAGCCTTATTTCAAGCGTAGTGTAAATGTCAAGCCACTCGCTCGGCGTGCGCGACGACACTCTCTTAACCACTTCAAGCAGAGTCTTCGGCGAAATGCCCAGTTGCCCGCTGTACCATGATATGTGACGCTCATGGCGGAAATTGCCCTCCACCATACGTATGAACGTCTCGAAAGTCTCCTGCGCCTTAAGGCTTGTCGTTGGCTGCTCGTCGGTGATGATGTTGCTGAGGTCATAAATCATTGTGGCAAGCACCGTCCCAGCTATCTGGCGGCGGAACTTGTGCGTCGTGTCGCCCACCTTTTCCCTCAGAATGGCAAGATAATTCAGGAATGCTGCCATGGTCTCCGACGACAACGTGACCACAGGGCGCTTGCGCGACATGACGAAAAGGTTGGAGACGTCGCGCACCTCACGGATGACGGAGTACAGATAGTCGTGGGAGATGAGCAGCGCACTGCCCCGGAAGTCCTTGCTTGTCTTTATGTCGCCAAGCACCTGCCCCACCGCAACGATTATCACATCATTGGGCTTCACCTTATGCTCCACCGTATCCACTGTGTACCTTCCCTCTCCTCCCGTGCACACTGCGGCAAGTGCACACTGCATCTTGCGTGCCTCGCCCGGAATGGGAAATTCTGTGAAATCCGTCAGCACAAGGTCTTCATCGATGTGGCAAGTCGGTTCGCAATAACGCATGAAGCGCTTTATGTTCACCGGTAATAGTGTAAGTTCCTTCATTTCTCTTGGTTATGTCTTTCATGTTTTTCGCCGTATCCGGCAATTTTATCCTTGACATAGTCGGCAAGCTCCGGGCTGTCAATAATGTCTATGTGGTCATAAAGTCCGAGGACAAACCTTCCGATGCCGAGCATGGAGCACACCTCCGTGGCAAGAATCCATCTGCCGTCCTCTTCCCTTACATCGTTCTCCGTACGCGGATATTCCTCGACAAGCACATTGTACGCCAGCCTGTCCATGCTTATGCGGACAGGGGTAAGCGTCTCCGAGGCGAAATTAAAATAGTCACTGAACATCTGACGGTGGCAGTCGGCATACGTCCACTCCTCATCCAGAATCTCAACATCCGCCATTCGTGCGATGCGGAATGTCTTGTTCATGCCAGACTGCGGCTCATAGGCTCGCAAATCCCTTCCGCCGTTCATCAGCAGGAAGGGTTCCACCTTTCTGTCCGTAACAGAATGGGAATGGGAGGATGAGTAACCGCGTATGAAGATGACGTTCCTGTACTTTATCGCTTCATAGATTCTGCTCGCCATCTCTGCATGCCTGCGGCGCACGGGGTCGTTCTCGATGATGTCAAAGTCGTAGAACCGTGCAAGTTTCTGCTTCACGGAGCGCACCACTGCACTGCGGTCATCGGCTCCGTCAAGGAGGAGTTTAAGCATTATCGCCTCATCCTCGGTGAACTTCACGATGTCGCAAAGGCGCGAGATGAACTTCGACTGCCGCGAGATGCTGTAATAACGCCCATGCTTCACAAGGTTGAACTCGGCTCCCTTGAAGAACTCCAGATAATAGTACAGGTTGCGTTTGCCGATGTCCAGACGCTCACACATCTGCTCAACGGTCCATTGCTTGTTCTCGGTGAGCATGAGAAGGAGTTCTAACTGAAGCCCAAGTTTGTCGTGGCGCATATTTGCTTTTTTGTTCTTTGGTAATGAGTGATGCTGTCTGGCAGTGACCTCCTTCCGTAAGTGGCTATGCTGCCGGATCAATGCCGGCACCGTATGGCAAAAGTGGAGCGTGACAAACCTGCCGAAAGGCAAAGTTACTGATTTTTTCTGTATTTCCGCATACTTTTGTATTTTTTATGATTTCCTTACGCCAAATGCAGCTAAAGGTCACCGTACCGTGGACAAGAACATTCGCAACAGTACGCCGCAAAACAGCGAGCTACAGGAATGCAAATATTAGCAGACAGAGCTATGCCTTTGTACAAGAATCCTATGGTGGGCACTGCACAAGAAGTGCGTCCTAATACACAACAGGCTGCCTTTCACTGAGTAAAAGGCAACCTGTTGTAAAACATCACAAAACAGCTTTCGCACTAATCAGCGACTCGCTGCATCTTAATTATCTCATTCAGGAAGAACGGTGATGTAATCTCCAAGACGGAGCTGTCTACACTGACAAATTCTATCGGATTATTAAAAGCGTATTCTGAATCCACATTCATGTATAGAACATTCTTCTGTAATGATGAGACATAACGCAAGTCCCAAGTGCCGGCAACATCCTCGTCTGCAAGAATCTCCCAGTCTGCAAATACACTTTCACCATTAACCATGTTCTTTCGGGACTTGAAAAAGACTTTTCCTGTCATTTTGCCGTCTGCGCCAAAAGAATAGTGTTGTTCCAAATATGACGATTCAGTTTCTATAACTGATATCCAACCACCGGTTATTTTATCAGAATACTGTTCTCGGAGAGCCATTGTCTCATGAGTAGTTGTATCATCAATTACCGTTTCAACTTCTTCCTCGCATGATGATAACATGACCAGAAAGGCACTGCACAGTAAAACAAAAAAAATACAGTTTTTCATAAAAATTATAATGGGGGGGGGATTATAACTGTCACACTATAAATAATAGAATTTATCAGCACCAATGCATGTTGGTTTATGTTAGAAATCCACAACTACATATTTTATATTAAACTTTAGGTTTTCAGCCAATATTGGGTAAGTTCTGTTAAGCTCTCTACCACTTATATCCGAAAGTTCATGATGAATCATCCTTTCTGATACAAAATTAATTAATTTATGGGAAACTGCAAAATAAATATGGAAAAATCTGCTCAGGTGCAGATACAATAAAGCAGCAGAGGTTGATTTTTCTATATTTAACGATAGAAACCTACTTGAAATCAAGGCTCAGCTCGCCCGTGCCGAGCAGGTTGTACGAGAGGCGGTGGTAAGGTGTCGTGCCGTATTCCTTGATTGCCTGTCGGTGTTTCTTGGTCGGGTAGCCCTTGTTTGACAGCCAGTCGTATTGCGGATATTCCTCTGCAAGGCGGTTCATGTAGTCGTCGCGGTATGTCTTTGCAAGGATGCTTGCCGCCGCTATGGCGAGATATTTGCCGTCACCTTTTATTATAGGCGTGTATGGCAGCGGCTTTTCCGCACGGCTGCCGTCAGGGAGCAGAGGGCAATAGGGCGTGAAACGGTTGCCGTCGATTATCAGTGCTTCGGGTCGCACGCCAAGACCGTCGATGGCGCGGTGCATGGCAAGGAACGAGGCGCGCAGGATATTGATGCGGTCTATCTCCTCCGGCGTGACAATGCCCACCGCCCACGCCACGGCATCACGCTCTATCTGCTCGCGCAGCATGTAACGCCTTTTCTCCGTAAGTTGCTTGGAATCATTCAGGTCCTCATTATGGTAGTCGGGCGGAAGGATGACGGCGGCGGCATAAACCGAACCGGCAAGGCATCCGCGGCCTGCTTCATCGCAGCCAGCTTCGACAAGACCGTCATAATAATGGTTTAAGAGCATCGGTTTATTTAATTTTGCTTAAATGTTAGAGTTATTTAACTAAGAATTTTCAAGAGTGAACTTATCGTTCACAAAACCGCTATACTTTTGCACCCGAAAATCATGATTAGCGTGATTATTAACAGCATATCCATAATTAAAACCACACAGAATATGAACAACGAGATTACACTTCAGAGCAATGCCTCCACTGCTTTAAGCAACGAAATCCGGCATTTCGCAAACTCAATCGAGACGGTTTTCGCTGCAATCGCCACATGGTACAGCACCACTCTTGAGCAGAACGTCACCGCAAAGCAGGCGAAAGCGCTGGTCATGGCACAGGTTGCGTTCTTCGCAATGGTGTTTCCTGCCGACCTCGGTATGGTCTATCGCACGGCAAGCATTGCTCTTTTTGCGGGTTCATTGCTGCTCTGCAAGCAGCGAATGGCGGAATAATCTTGGTGGGAAAGCCATGCCGGGCAAGCGGAAAAGCGTGGAATCAGAACATCCGCGCCACTCTCTCTATGCCTGTAACAAGGGCGTCGACCTCCTCACGAGTGTTGTACAGTGCAAAGGATGCACGCGCCGTTCCGTTGACTCCCAGGCGTTCCATAAGCGGTTGGGCACAGTGGTGACCGGTGCGGATGGCTATTCCGAGGCGGTCAAGCAGCGTTCCCATGTCAAGATGATGTATGTCGCCAACTTGGAACGAGATGACCGCATCCTTCATGGCTGCATCCTTAACGCCGAAAATCTTCATGCCTTCTATGGCGTTCATCCTCTCCATGGCGTAACGGGTAAGCTCCTGTTCGTACTTGGCGATGTTGTCCATGCCAAGGGATGTGACGTATTCAAGGGCTTTTGCCAACCCATGGGTGGCGACATAGTCGGGAGTGCCTGCCTCAAACTTGAAGGGCAGCCGCTCGAAGACTGTCTTCTCGAATGTCACACTCTCTATCATCTCACCACCGCCTTGGTACGGTGGCAGGCGGTCAAGCCAGTCTTCTTTGCCGTAAAGCACACCGATGCCCGTCGGACCGTATATCTTATGTCCCGAGAATGTGAAGAAATCGCAGTCGAGTTCCTGCATGTCCACCTTGAAATGCGGTGTTGACTGCGCGCCGTCTATCATCACCGGAACACCGTGTTCATGGGCGATGCGTATGATTTCCTTCACCGGATTGATTGTTCCGAGCACATTGCTGACATGCGTGACGCTGACAATCTTTGTCCTGTCGGAGAACAGTTTCTCGTATGCCTCCATGTCAAGCGTGCCGTCATCGTGCATCGGTATGACCTTCAGTGCTATGCCTTTCTTCGCCGCCTGCAGTTGCCAGGGGACGATGTTCGAGTGGTGTTCCATGACGGAGAGTATCACCTCGTCCCCCTCTTCCATAAAGGCGTCGGAGAAAGAGGAGACAACAAGGTTCGCGCTCTCTGTCGTTCCACGCGTGAAAATGACCTCGCTGGCGGAGCGCGCATTGATGAAACGGCGCACTGTCTCGCGTGCCTGCTCATGCAAATCGGTGGCCTGCTGCGAGAGATAGTGCACCCCACGGTGGACATTGGCATTGACATTGTAGTACTCATCAGTCATTGCCTCGATGACAACCCTCGGCTTCTGCGTCGTCGCCGCATTGTCAAGATACACTAAGGGCTTGTTGTAAACCTCACGCCCAAGTATCGGGAATTCCTCCCTTACCTTTGAAATATCGTACATATCCTTTTACCTTTTTTGTTCAACGACAGATATTCATCCGTCAAATAACAGAAAACAATCTGCAAGACAGACACAATACATCTGCTCTTTTGTCCACATTAACCATGGACAGAAGAGCATTTTTTGTTCCATAACGTATCGTCAGCGGTACTCTTCCGGCACCTCTTCCTTCCATTGCGGATAGGGGTTGGCAAGCAGGCATACATTATAATAATGCCTGTTGTCGGTCACTTCGGGACCGATGAACGAAGGTTTTTCAAACGGTTCGTCAACACTCCCAAGCTCAACCTCCGCGAACACAAGCCCGTCATTTGCACCATGAAACTCGTCAACCTCAAACGTATGCGCACCGCTCCTAACGAGATAGCGCGTCTTGTCTATCATTCCCCCACGGCAGAGGTCAAGGAGATGCTGCGCCTCGTCCAAGGTTATCTCCTTCTCAAACTCATACCGGGACATCCCGCCATCGGCAGAAGGTCCTTTTATGGTCAGGAAAGCCCTGTCGTCACGCACCCTTATGCGCACCGTAGCACCGGTGACAGCCATGTAGCCCTGCCGTATCCGGCTGGCGGAGAAAGCCCGGCTGCGCCATGGCGCGCCGGCTTTCCTCACCATAAACTTACGTTCTATCTCCTGTCCGCTCATTATCCTATGGCAACGACGAAATAGATAAGGAACGCCAATGCAAGGGCTACAAGCACACCGAAGATGGCATTGACAACGTTCTTTCCCTGCTGTTCGTCGCGTGCCGCCTTGCGGGCGCGTCCGACTTCTCTTTTGTTTTTGTTGCGTGACATAGTTTTCTGTATTTTAGTTTATTAAGGTTTATTGCTCCAATTCATTGCTTCCGGCTTGCAAACCGGCATGAGGACAAGCCTCAACGGTAATCCCTGCGCAATCAGTCCACCACAGGGAACTCCATGAGGTACGCCTTTATGAAACCGTCCAGCTTACCGTCCATCACGGCATCCACGTCGGTTGTCTGATAGTTTGTGCGGTGGTCCTTCACACGGCGGTCGTCAAACACATAGGAACGTATCTGGCTTCCCCACTCTATCTTCAGTTTTCCCGCCTCTATGGCAGCCTGAGCCTCAAGGCGTTTCTTCATGGCACGGTCGTAGAGCTGTGACTTGAGGAGGCGCATGGCGTTCTCGCGGTTCTGCTGCTGCTTCCTCGATTCGGTGTTGGCGATGAGGATTTCCTCTTCCTCACCGGTATCCGGATCGGTGTACATATAGCGCAATCGCACGCCCGTCTCCACCTTGTTGACATTCTGACCGCCGGCTCCCGAGGAACGGAACGTGTCCCAAGAGACCTTCGACGGGTCGACATAGACCTCGATAGTGTCATCGACAAGCGGCGAGACGAACACGGAAGCGAAGGATGTCATGCGCTTTCCCTGCGCGTTATAAGGAGAGACACGCACGAGACGGTGCACGCCATTCTCCGATTTCAGGAAGCCATAGGCATACTCGCCGCCCTCAATCTGCATAGTGACAGACTTGATTCCTGCCTCATCCCCTTCCTGAAGGTCGGAGATTGTGACTTTGTAGCCGCCCTTCTCTGCCCACCTCTGGTACATGCGCATAAGCATTTCAGCCCAGTCCTGAGCCTCGGTGCCGCCGGCGCCGGAGTTGATTTTCAGCACACAGTCCATAGGGTCTTCCTCCTGACGGAGCATGTTGCGCAACTCAAGGTCGTCGATAGCCTTCACGGCACGTTCGTATGCGGCATCCACTTCCTCTTCCGTCACAAGCTCATCCTTGTAGAAATCAAAGGAGAGCTGCAACTCATCGGCAGCGGTGCGCACCTCATTATAGCCGTCAATCCATTTCTTTATTCCCTTGACAAGCTTCATCTGCTCCTGAGCACGGACAGGGTCTTCCCAGAAGTCCGGTGCCTGAGTGCGGAGGTCTTCCTCCTCATATTCCATCTTCTTCCTGTCGATGTCAAGGTACTTATACAAGGCGTCAGCCCTGTCCTGTATGTCTTTCAGTTGGTCGAGTGTTATCATTCTTCGTACATCTTTTTAATTATCTCTGAATAATTCTTGTTCAATACATTGCGCCTTATCTTCAGCGTGTTCGTAATCTCACCCTTTTCAAGTGAGAAATGGTGAGCCATAAGCGTGAATTTCTTTATCTGCTCATATCCGGCAAGTGACTGCTGAAGCGTCTCCATGCGCTCGGCAAACATCGCATTGATGCGCTTGTCGGCGCACAACGCCTCACGGTCGGCGAACTCAATGCCGTTGTCATAGGCGTATTTCTCCAGCAATTGGTAGTTCGGGACTATCAACGCAGAGACAAACTTGCGCTTGTCGGCAATCACAGCCACCTGCTCCACATACTTGTCGACAAGGATTTTCGACTCTACAAGCTGTGGGGCGATGTACTTGCCGTTGGAGGTCTTGTACAAATCCTTTATGCGCTCCGTGATGTAAAGCTCACCGTCCTTCATGTAGCCCACATCACCCGTCTTGAAATATCCGTCCTCCGTGAACGCCGCCTCGTTAAGGTCAGGGCGGTTGTAGTAGCCTTTCGTGATTGTCGGACCTTTCAGAAGAATCTCCCCTTCCTCGGAAAACTTTATGTCAAGGCTCTCTATCGGCCTGCCTATGCTTCCTATGGTATAAGGCTTGTTCAAATGGTCGTTGCTCACAGTGGCAAGGGATTCCGTCAGACCATATCCTACCATCATGAAAATACCGATGGAATGGATGAATTCTTCCACTTTAGGCGACACAAAAGAACCTGCCGTCGGGAAGAAATGAGGATGCTCTATGCCGAGGCGTTTCCTTACCATGGAGAACACCGTCCTGTCCATAACCATATATTCTATTTGCAGAGTGACAGGCGGACGCTTGCCTTTGCTGAGGTAATCGATGTTGTGCCGCCTGCCAATCTCCAACGCATGGAGGAACAGACGCTGTCTCATGGGATTCGCAGCCTCAATCTCTGCTATCACACCCGTATAGACCTTCTCCCAGAAGCGTGGCACAGAGGACATGCAGGTGGGATGAGTCTCGCGCATGGCGTCCTGAACATCATGCGGATTGGTGTTGACAATCAGTGTGCATCCCTCCGTCAGAGCCAGCAATGCCCAGCCTTTCTCAAAGATATGAGCGAAAGGCAGAAAATTCAATATCCTGTCCTCTGGCTTCAAATCCAATCCCTTGTGGTTGTCGGCAAACGCCGCACGGAACTGCCCGTGTGTGAGCATGACTCCCTTAGGGTTGCCTGTCGTGCCGGAAGTGTAAAGGATGCAGGCAAGGTCGTCCCAATTTGCCGCTGCCAGACGCTCCTCATACTCCGCCAAAAACTCACCGTTATCGCCAAATTTGACGAATTCATCGAAGTAAACCGATGACGGATCATGGGTCGAAAACCTCACTCCACGGTCAAAAACAATGAGCTTTTCCACCGTAGGGCATACGTGCTGCACCCTCCGGGCGCGGTCGTACTGCTCCTGCTCGCCACAGAAAATGAACCTTATCTGCGCATCATTGACCATGAACCGGACTGCCTCCTCACTCGTCGTGGCATAGAAAGGCACCGTGCAGGCACGGATTCCCCACGCTCCGAAGTCAGTGTAGATATACTGCAGCGTGTTCTGCGAGAATATAGCCACCTTCTCCTGCACACCGACACCAAGGGAGAGCAGCGCGAGAGAGACACGCCTGACCTGCTCCGAGAAGGTGTTCCACGACACATTCTTCCATTGCTTACCGCCAAACTCCTTGTACTCAAGGGCTGTCCTGTTGCCGTAAATCTCTGCCTGGTCACGGACAAGAACAGAGAGGTGACTGTTAGTCTGCATACCTTATTATAATTTAAGTTGCTACAAAGTTACAATCTTTTTCCGAAAATGAAGAATAAAAAAGGAAACTTTTTACTAACTTTGCACCAAAACACGAATAATGGACAAGGAAAAAACCATCACCGAAGCCGTGGAGCTTCTATGCCGGCTCATAGCCACTCCGCGCACAAGCCGCGAGGAAACCGCCGCCGCGGACATCATGGAGCAGTGGATGACAGCGCGCAACCTGTCACCCATACGCTCCGGAAACAACCTCTTGCTCGTATGCCCGGACTACTGTCCCGACCGCGAGACGATAATGCTCAACGCACACATCGACACCGTACGCCCCGTGGCAAGCTGGGCTCGTGACCCTTATTCGCCTGAAATCATTGGGGACAGGCTCTACGGCATAGGCAGCAACGACTGCGGAGGGGGGCTTGTCACACTGCTGCAGGTCTACCGCATAATGGCGGAAAGCGAACGGACGTACAACATTGTCTACCTCGCATCGTGCGAGGAGGAGGTCTCGGGCATCAACGGCATACGGCGCGTAATCCCCGAACTGCCGTCCGTGCTCGGAGGGATAAGGGTGGATGTCGCCATAGTCGGCGAACCGACGGGCATGCAGCCGGCTGTCGCGGAGAAAGGGTTGATGGTCATCGACATGACGGCTCGCGGGAAATCGGGACATGCCGCACGCAACGAAGGCGTTAACGCCATCTACGAGGCATTGGACGACATACAGTGGATTCGCAGCCACAGGTTTGAAAAAGTGTCGGAATTCCTCGGTCCGACACGCATGTCGCTCACCGTCATCAATGCCGGAACGCAGCACAATGTGGTGCCGGACGAGTGCCGCATGGTCATCGATGTGCGCTCGAATGAGCACTATACAAACGAAGAAATCTTCGATGAAATCGGCAAAAATGTGCGCTCCGAGATAAAAGCGCGCTCTTTTCACCTGCGCTCTTCGCACATCTCCACCGACCATCCGCTGATAAAGCGGTGCATCGCCATGGGCATGAAGCCTTTCGGTTCGCCGACCCTCTCCGACCAGGCTCTTATGCCGTGGCAGTCGTTCAAGCTCGGACCGGGCGAGTCCGCACGCTCCCACTCCGCCGATGAGTATATAAAAATCTCGGAACTCCGCAACGCTCTCGACACCTATCTTGAGCTTCTCAAACAGTAACCATAATTACCAGCAAAACAAAAGGTTACGGTTAAGAAAACAGCCAAAATATTTGTGGATTCCGATAAAAGTTTGTATCTTTGCATAAGGCAAGCTGCACCTCAGCAACAAGAGGAAACTCTTGCTGCATCTGGTCTGCATTGCCTTTTCAACAGCCACCAAAACCAACGCCCATGAACAATATATCATTAAATCAGGTAGATATGTATGCACGGATAATCAATTCGCTGCTTACACCAACCCAGAAGTTTGACCTGGTAAACAAAATACTCGCAACACTGCGACCTAACAGCAAAGCAGACGAGGTGCAGAAAGAAAGCATCGACCTGAATGAGGTTTTTGCAAAATTCAGCTCAGACTTTGGCGGTGATGCCTCTGCACAGGAAATCGCAAACGAGATACGCTATAACCACCCTAAGAGCAGCAGGGAAATAGAGCCTTGGTGATATGGATAAGTATTTGATTGACACTTGCATCTGCATTGCAATGATAAAAGGCAACAGACAAGTACGGGAACAGGTCGCCAAAGTAGGCTACAAAAACTGTTATGTCTCGGACATAACCATTGCCGAACTGCTTGTTGGCGCAGAGAAAAGCGGCAAACAAAAGCATTTCAATGATGTCTCCTTTGTAATGAAAATATTCAAAGTCGTACCCGTCAGCAACCAGTTGTCGACTTACGCAAAGACCAGAGCCTACCTTGAACTCAAAAAGGACACGCATAGAAGACTTTGATTTGCTCATAGGGGCTACTGCCATTCAAGAGCAAATGGTCATGGTGACCGCCAATACCAAGCATTTTTCACGGATTCCCAATATAAGGCTGGAGAATTGGGAACTTTGATTTGATAACCTGGTTCGCACACCACAATCCGCCAATGAGCATAGAAAAGTCTCGGAACTCCGCAACGCTCTCGACACCTATCTTGAGCTTCTCGGAAAGCAGCCATAATCACAGGCAAAACAAAAGGTTACCTTCCACCATGTAAAAGGTAACGGTTGACCATGCAAAAGGTTATCTTTCGCACCATGAAAGACAACCTTTTGTCTTACATTTCCTAACTATTTAGGTATCAAGGATATAGCCAACACCTATTTACATACAAGAAGTAACTGTATGACAGCACATTATACAACATCTACACCTATACCTTTCTGAGGGCTGTGGCGGAGCCACACTTTCTGAGGTATATGTGGTTATACTGTTTGTGTAGGGATTGTTGCTGAAAAACAACTCCACCACACCTTCTGAGGTTTATTTTGCACACACTTTTCCTCCATTTTTGTCACACACCCCCTCACTTTTCTACCGCATTTCACACCATCACAGGGAGGGTGACAGTGAAGGTTTTGTCGGTGAATTCGACAGAAATCGCCTGATTGTGCAGGGCATACTGCCGCCTGATGTTCTTCAGCCCCACTCCGGAGGCTGCCACTTTGCGGCGCAGACGGAGATTGTTCGTGACGGTGACTTTGTCGTCCGTGACAACGATGTTTATCACCAAAGGCGACTCCGAAGTGCAGACATTGTGCTTTATGGCATTCTCCACAAGCATCTGCACGCTTGCCGGGATAATCCGACCGCCCTTTTCCACTCGCCCGTCGGTCATCTCCACCTTCAGAGAATCGCCGAAACGGACTTGTTCAAGATAGATATACTTATGCGCGAACTCCAGTTCCTCGTCGATGCTCACCGTCGTCCGCTCGCCGTTGGAAAGGAGGTAGCGGTAGACTGCCGACAGCCGTTTGGCGAAAATGTTGGTCTTCTCCGCATCGATGTACGCCAAGGAGGCAAGCACATTAAGGCTGTTGAAGAGGAAATGCGGGTTGATTTGGTTCCTGAGAGCCGCAAGCTGGTAGTTTGCTTTCTCCTTCTCAATCTCCTGCTGGCGGTTGTTGTAGAAGAAAAGCTCTATCAGGAGCGTGACAACCCAGTTCCACGGAACGGCGGGAAGGGCGGACTTCACAAGCTCGCGGACACCGAAATCGGAGAAGATGAAGTTAAGAAAACATACTATGAAGACGCACGCCACCGTCGTGACAACGATGTCTGCCGTCAGCCGCAAGGAATTGCCGAGGGAGGAAACACCGGACATCAGCCTTATGAAAAGATAGTCGAAACTGCCTATCATAAGGCATACCAGCAGGTTTATGACAATATTCTTCAACAGGTAATCTTCCCTTCCGGTTATAATGCAGTAGATGCCGATAAACGGAACAAAGGAGACTGAAACCACGATAATGAACAAAAGGATGTATCTGTACTGCTTCATATTCTTGAAATTCATATTATTCCGTCAATCCAATCCAGGAAACTCTTTGCCCTGCTGCGGCTGACGAATCCGCAGGCATCGGCTTCCGGTTGGCAATACAGCTTCAGTCTGCCACCAAACTGGCGTGTGCAGCGGACGACAGCGCGGATGTTGACGATGCTGTTGCGTGAGGTGCGGAAGAACATTTCGCCGTCGAGAAGCTCTTCAAGCCTGTCAAGGGAGTAGTCAACGATGTGGCGTTTGCCCGTGAAAAGGTGGAGGAACGTGTACTTGTCCTCGCTGTAAAAGAAGGCTATGTCCGACGCTGGGACATGGGTGTAGGCATCACCCGTACGGACAAGGAAGCGGTTTTTCGGCATCGAAGAGGAATAATCGCCATTCAGCAGTGCCACCTTCTCCGACGCGCTCGTCACCGTGGAGCGACGTTCCAAGCGTTCGAGGGCAAGGGCAAGATCCTCTTTTTCAAAAGGTTTCAGCAGATAGTCCACGCCATTGACCTTGAATGCCTTTATCGCATACTCATCGTAGGCGGTGGTGAAAATCACCGGAATGTCCGCTTTTGTCTGCTCGAAAATCTCGAAACACAAGCCGTCAGCCAGCGAAATGTCCGCAAGGATGAAGTCGAAATCCTGCGATTTCAGCAGTTCGACGCTCTGCGCGACACTCTGTGCCCACCCCGTCAACAGATAGTCAGGACGCAGTTCGTCGACCATTCTCTTAAGTTCTTTGTAGGCAAATGGCTCGTCCTCTATGATAAGATATTTCACCATGATATTATATATATGTGTATTTTCTCTTATAAAAAACCATTTTCAGGAATAATCTCAGTACGGTCGCTATGACAAAAATATGCCCCAGCAAGTGTGGCGGAGCTATGTTCATGAACATCCCCCATACAAACCGGTGCGGACAAGCACACCTCAGAAGATGTGGCGGAGCCACACCTTCTGAGGTCTATCTGTATGGATATCGCATAACGAGATGCGCGATTTCATTTAGCCCATTCCTCTATTTTATGGTCTATCAATATGGATGTCGCATAACGGGATGCGATGTCATTTCTTGTCGGGTTGCAATCATGAAAACCTGCCGTTCCATTACAAACGGAACCTCATCCCTGCCGAAAGGCGCAACGCCGGCCGGAAATGCGGATTGTCTTCATCGTCGTCAGTGAAACTGTTGAAGAAGCCTTTCAGACTGCGTTCCGTAGTCTTTATGCCACGAAGCCAGTTGCCGCCGACCGTGGCGAAGAGGGTCATGCGCTTGCCGAAACGGAACGAAGGGGAAAGGTAGCTGCGCAACATCGTCATGGAGTAGACCTGTTCCCGGCCTTCCACGGACATCACGGCAGAAAGACCGTCCACCTCCATCGGCACGAGTTCCAGGGCGAATCTATCAGAAAAATGCGTTGAAATCGCCATTTTTATGCTGTTTGCCATGTCTACCCGGAACGTGAACTTGCCGTTTCGCTGCCAGTTAAGGTAGAATATCGGCATTGCCATCGGTGCACCGTAGGAGTTTGTTATTCCTCCTCCGATACCGAGACTGAGGTTCTTGTTCAGGCTGTAGACAAAGATAACTCCGCCACTGCCCAATATGCTTTTCGCCGAAATCTCGTCGGCAGGGGCGTAGATGCCGCAGCCAGCATTGGCCATGATGCTCCATTTCTCCGAGATTGGGCGGATGTGCGTCAGACTGATGCCGCTGTTTATGATGCTTGTGGGGTTCAGCTCGCGGGCTTCACCGTGGTTGTCCATCTCGGCATATTTGCCGGAAATGCTTGCCATCCATGCCGTCCTCTGCCCTCGCTCGTTCTCCTTTGAGGACAAAGGGATGGTATAGCCTGCCGATACCATATACATGCCGCCCGACCCGAAACGGTCGCCAAGCTCGTTGCGCAGCGCACTTGAAGAGAGGTTTTCGTAAGTGATGTAGCCTTGCGCCATGCCTGCCACCGCCCGGAGGAGCAGGATTGCCATAGTGATTTTTCTCATATCCTTTTTTTGTGGGACAAAATTAAGGATAAAGTCCGGCATCGCAAAGATTTTTCCGACAGACGGTTGTTTACGGCATCCGAACTGCATTACCGGCACATAATCCACGCATCATGACCGACCTCAATGCCATATAACCAAGTGCAAAATTACAAAACATTCTCGAAAATTGAAGAAAAATCAAAAAAAATCACATTTTCCTGTAACTTTTCCGTAACCCAATCGTCTTCTGTATAGATTAAGGCAAAAAAACAATGATGAACTACAAGTACATAGAACAGTTGCTCGAGCGTTACTGGGAGTGCCGGACGACGCTGGAAGAGGAGGCTATCCTGCGCGCATTCTTCGCTCAGGACAGTGTCCCGGTGGAGCTGTTGCAGTACCGACAGCTGTTCATTGCACAGAATGAGGAGAAGAAGGAAGTCCGAATCTCTGACGATTTTGACGAGCGCATGCTGTCCATCATCAATGACGAGAAGCCTGTCAAGGCACGCAACATCACGCTTTCACAGCGTCTGCGCCCACTCTATCGCGCATCAGCGGTCGTCGCCATAATCATCACTCTCGGCACTGCAGCACAGAAAGCGACCGAACCGACAGACTCGCCTTACCCTTCGCAGATAGCGAAAGAGCCGTCTGTAAACAAAGGGCCGTCTGTGGCTGTGAAGGACAGTGTGAAGTCTGACTCCATAAAGTTCGGAGACCGGCATTCACGATTGCAGACCGTGCCGGAGACAATCATCAAGTAAGACATTTTCTAAGCTTTCCAAATAAAAACAAAACAATCTATTAAAACACTACATCAATAACACCCTAATAAAAAGAGGACCGGCAGTGATGCCGGCCCTCTTTTTCGTCTTTTCCGAACCGGTCATTGGAATCCAGCATGATGCTCAGGCTTTTGCCGAGTGGAGGTTCGGATTCTTTGCAGGAGTATGGCGGGCTATACGACTGAACAGAAGCAGGAAAGAAACAGGCAATTCCTAAAAAAACAAAGAGGTACGGCTGTGCAGAAATTCCATGACCTCCGGCATGACCATATATGACCACCACACCGGCGGTTCAATACTATGGCAAATCATCAATAATATGTAAAACTGTTGCAGTTGTGGAAGAAAAGCAGTACTTTTGCAACCTGAACAAAAGATGCCTGACTGTGTGAACCCCGTGCCAACCCATTATCGGCACGGCATACCCAAACAGACAAAAGCATATTTCCCTTGCCTGAGATGACCTGTAAAAAACTACTGTCACCGTTGAACATAACTGTCACTCTGATTATTGTGGCAGTTGTCCTGTTGTTCCTGATGCCATACGGAAAAGAGCGCATGGCAACGCTGCTCACCCGGCAGAGCAGATGAACTCTGACTATATCCCCATGGACACCGTGACTTTCATGGACGAAGTCCTCCGCTTTTATGACTCCCACGGCACGGCGGAAGAGAGAATCCGCGCAAACTACATGAACGGATGTGTCTACCGTGACCGGGGCGACAGCCCTATGGCTCTGGAGTATTACCTGAAAGCCGTGAACCTTGCCGACACAACGGAAAAGACGTGTGACCATGAGCTTCTAAGCCGTATTTACGGACAGATGGCGGAACTGTTCCATAAGCAGCGTTATCCGCAGAAAGAACTTGAAATGTGGAACAACGCCATCGCTATGGCAAGGAAGGCGAATGACACCCTGATGGTAATGCAAAGCATGATGAGAATCTCCGGAGTCTACTGGCTGGAAGGCAAGAAAGGGAAGGCTGCGGAGTTTTCCAGAGAGACATATAAATTCTGCAAGAAAATGGGAGCGGACTCCTTGGCTGCTCGTGAACTGGCGACCACAATAGCTTATAATCTGGAACATAACAACTTGGACGATGCAAAACGCGAGATAGACGAGTATGTCTCCAAATCAAGACTGGCTGACAAGCATGGCAACATGGCGGAAGGAAGCGAGTTCTTCTATTCCTATTTGGGCGAGTATTATCTCAAATCCCATAATACAGACTCCGCCCTGTATTATTACAGGAAACTCATATCCTATGATGAAGACATCATGAACCTTGAGAACGGATATAAGGGACTGATGGAAGTATACGGAAATCTGTAACTGTCAGTCTCTGTAATGAAATATGCAAAGCTTTACGCCAATGCCAATGATACGGCGAACATAAGAAATTCCGCAAACGAAGTAAGCAGGGTGCAGGCTCTTTACGACTATTCCTCGTACCAGCAGGACGCTCTGGAAAATTCCAGAAAGGTGACACGGCTGTGGTGTATACTATTCTCCAGTCTTGTGGCTGTGGTGGTGATAGCATGCGTATCTTATTTATTCCATAAAAGATATAAAGGCAAAATGTTTTCCGAACTACGAGAGCTTAATAGCAAGTACGTGCAGACATTACGTGCTTACCATGATGCTGTTGCAGAATATGACAAAGTCAATACAGAAAAATCAGTCAGTGAAAACAAGCAGGACGATAATATTGAAAATTTGGAAAAAGAACTTTCTACTTATCAGGATGGTTTTGATATAAGCAAACTTATACAGGAAAAAGAACTGCAAAATTACCAGATTGTTGCGATTATGCATAGCCATGCCTCAAAATTGACATTGCCCACTGTAGCAGAATGGTCGGCACTCATAGATGTTGCCGGCTATCATATTCCTAATGTTCTTGCTTCACTGGAATCAACCTCGGTACCTCTTACAGAAAACGAACTGAGGGTCTGTATCCTCACACGTATATGTTTTATCCCTTCGGAGATAGCTGTGCTGTTGAATATGACAAAGCAAAACGTCATAAACCTTCGCAGCAGCCTTAATAAAAAATATTTAACCAAATAGGAGCAAGGACATTTACAAAAAATATTTCCAGGTTATAACACCACAATGTACTTTTTGTACTTTTGCAATAAGTTGCTGATTATTATACAATTAGTATACAACGCTGTAACCTCCGTGTACTAATTGTACTCATTTTTCTTGTTGTTTTCCTAAAATTTGTTGTACTTTTGCAAAAGTCAAATGGCATCTCAGCAATCAGAAGCAAGTTTCATTATACAAGGCTTGCAGACATTGAACAAAAAGTACAAAAATGAAAAAACTACTACTATTAATTTTCATGTCGGTCTGGTTCTCGCAAATAACACTCTGCGACGAACCTGCAATATCGTCAGGTTTAATTCCATTAACCTGTTCGTATAACAATCCTACAGCTATAAATTGAAATAGAAAGGGAACCACTTGAACAGCAAGTTATAGATTTGTTCTGTGAGGTCTTTCAACAGTATTCAACAGATTGTACAGATGTAGTTTTCATTATCAATAAATATCTTGATATTTTGGAAAAATCAGCAGAACTTACAGAGGTACAATTGAATAGTATAAAGATTGGGTTAGCAACCTCTTTGTATAGTTTCAATTATTGGGATAAAACATTCAACAAATAGCGTACAAAAACCTTATTCATATAGAAAGTGCAGAAATTTTTTTAGTTCCATACTTATTACTTAGCTAAATATGAGTATATGAAATGGTATCCTATCTTGTCAAGACTTTGTAAGTTGTCATTGGCAATTGTACCTGCGGCATCAAGTTGTGAGATGCTGCATACCGCCGCCAGTGTGGTCTTCTTCCTCCTATTGGCTGTTCTTTTCATAGCAGCCATGATTGATTCATCAACAGTATACAGGAGGAACTATTGGGACATACTGATTGGATTTATAGGTGTGTTCAACGGCTTTTTCTTTGAAAGCAGGGAACATGCTATATTCTGGATGGCTTATATGTTCTTTATGTTGATTGATAAAAAAGACAACGCAAGAAAGTAGTCATTCTTTCCTTAAAAATTAAAATTCGGTGAAAGAATGAATCCAAGTAAACTTAAACAATCCTCTCAATTATGAAAACAAAAATCAGTTTATTGCTACTTCTGTTGTGTTCCTTCTTCATTCTGTCCTCATGCAGCAGTGATGATGATGACGATTCCAGAATTGTCACCTTCTATGTTTCAGACAAAACGGGAACATATCATGGATTCAGTAATGATGAATACGAAGGCATGCTGATACGCGAAGAGGGCAGCACAGTATGGGAGTGTGAACCTTTCGACCTCATATCGGGCTTCACTTATGAAAAGGGCACCGCATACATACTGAAAGTTATTGAGACGAGGCTTAGTAATCCGCCGGCTGACGCAAGTAAGTATGAATACAGACTGATAAGACACATCCGGTTGGGAATAACGGCATAGCTCCGTCGGATTCACGCTAAATATAAACCATATTCAGTTCTGATAAGTTTTCAAGAAAATCAGCAACATAAGTCAGTCAACAGGTTCAATCCCGAACCGGTCATTAAAACACACCATGTATTCTTTGTTGCTTTCTTGTATGCTTGTCTGTATTCTTTTTGTCTTTTCCCGTTCATGGCAACATATATGAAAAAACAAAAGGTAACCTTTCGCAGTGTGAAAGGTTACCTTTTACATTGTCAACCGTTACCTTTTACGACATGAAAGGTAACGGTTTGGCATATTATATTCCCGCCCTCTGCAACATACTCTTATACAACGCATTACAAACAATGACATTTCTCCGTCTCTTCGTCGTGGGAATAAACGCCCGAAGCGATGCCGGACGGATTCCGCAAAGCCGTCATGCGAACACGAGAGTCTCTATTGTCTCAGGGCGGAAGAGGTCGTTGGCAACAGCAAGGATGTCGTCTGCCGTGACTCTGTCTATATCCTCGCAGAGAGCACGGACATCCTTCTCCCAGCCATAGTGCAGGAACGACTTCGCGAAGTCGAGCGTGAAGCCCTCTCGAGAGTCACACGCCAGGGCTATCTGTCCCCTCAACTGACGCTTCGCCTGTTGCAGTTGGCGAGATGAAAGCGGCTTGTTCATCAGGCGGTCAAGCTCACGTCGCACGATGCGCAGACACCGTTTGACATCGTGAGGGTCACAACCGAAATAGACAGACCACAGACCTGTGTCGGCGAAACTTGCCATTCCGCTCTCCACGGTGTAGACAAGTCCCTCCTTTTCCCTCAGTGCCATGTTAAGGCGTGAGGACATGGCAGGACCGCCAAGGATATTGTTGAGGAGGTAAAGCGTGATGCGCCGAGGATGATTTATGTCGTATGCCCTTCGCCCTACAAGCACATGAGCCTGATGAGTGCCGGTAACGGAGATTTCACTCGCCACGGGCGGCACGAACGGCGGTGTCGGTTCGGCAGGCAGGGCATGTATGTCCTTATGGCATTTCGCCAGCAAACGCGTAATAGTTGTGAACGAAACATCTCCGTTGATGAAGAAGATGGCATTGTCAGGACGGTAGAGCCGGCGTGTGAAGCGCAAGGCATCGGCGGTGGAGAAGCCGCGCACAGTGTCTTTTGTGCCAAGGATGCTGTGCCCGAGAGGATGTCCGCGGAAGATGCGGTTCTCAAACTCATCATAGATAAGTTCCGCCGGAGAGTCGTTGTATGACTCGATTTCATCGCATATAACCTCCTTTTCCTTCTCCAGCTCCGCCTCGGGAAACACCGAGCGGAACACCATGTCGGTCAGCAAATCGACAGCACGCGGAAGATGTTCCTTAAGGCATGCGCAGTAATATACTGTCGATTGCTTGTTGGTATAGGCGTTAAGCTCGCCGCCGACACTCTCGATGCACTGTATCACCTGCCATGCCTTCCTGCCGGAAGTGCCCTTGAACGAGGCGTGCTCACAGAAGTGTGCCAACCCCTCCTCTCCCTGCCGCTCATCCCTTGTGCCCGCCTTTATGGCGTAACCACAGTAGATTACGTTGCCGGAGGACGGATGATGGATGATGCGGAGACCATTGTCAAGTGTGAAAGTATTATACATCTGTTTTTGGATTTTTATTTCTTTTGCCACAGGCAAGCCACTTCTTACAGCAGTTCGTTTACGAAAATGACGAGTATAAGCACAGGAATCACCCAACTTACAAGGAAACTGAACACCTTCGGGAAGCATCCGAGGTCAATCCGTCCGTCATTGGTGAGCATGCGTGTCACCTCCTTCTCACCGAACTTCCGCATCAGAAGGCACATGAATATGCCACCTATCGGCATCGCGAACTTTGCCACAAAGAAGTCGAAAAGGTCAAACAAACCCATACCGAACACTGTCACTCCGCTCCATTCCCCAAAGGACATCGAACAGGCAAAACCGGCAACACAGGTCACAATGGCTATGCCTGCAACAGCGTTACGGCGTCTCACGCCGAACCTCTCCGACACGAATGCCGTAGTAATCTCAAGCATCGAGATGCTCGAAGTCAGGGCTGCCATGGTGAGAAGAAGGTAGAAAAGCAGCGTGACAACATAGCACAGCCACGGCGTAGCACCAAAGGCCTGGTTGAAGACATTAGGCAGCGTGATGAACACCAGTGACGGGCCGGCATCAGGATTGATGCCTACGGACATCGCAGCCGGGAAGATTATTATGCCTGCCACTATGGCTACCATGGTGTCTATGGCAGCAATGTTGAAGGCATCCTTGACGATGTTCTCCTCGTTTGAGAAGTATGAGGCGTATGTCATAAGGCAGCCGATGCCCACGCTCAGCGTGAAAAACGCCTGTCCCATTGCACTCAGAGCCACATCGGTGGTGATTTTCGAGAAATCGGGACAGAAGAGGAACTCCAGACCTTTTGACGCATTGGGCAGAGAAAGTGAGCAGACGGCAAGGACAAGGAGCAGGATGAAGAGCACCGGCATCATGATTTTTGAGCCGCGCTCTATGCCTTTCTGCACGCCCATCACCGTGATTCCTGCGGTGATAATCACGAATGCCACAAGCCATACGACAGGCATCACCGGGTCGGAAGAGAACTCCGCGAAGGCTCTTCCCGTCTCCTCGACCGTCATTTCCATCATTCCTCCCACTCCGGCAGTGGCGGTGTAGCCGAGAGTCCATCCTGCCACGACACTGTAATAGGAGAACAACACGAATCCGGCAAGGACACACATCGCGCCGGTAAGATAGAAAAGGAGGGCGAGAGGCTTGGAGACAGAGACCTCACGGCTGTTGGACAACCGCTTGAAGGTGGCGTAGCAGTTTGTGCGCGACCGTCTTCCGAGTGCCATCTCGCAGATGAGCACCGGCACAGCCACGGTGATTATGAACCCGATATAAAGCAGTATGAATGCCGCTCCGCCATGTGCTCCCGTCTCACAGGGGAAGCGCCAGATGTTTCCCAGTCCCACAGCACTGCCTGCAGCGGCAAGAACAGCACCTATGCGCGAATTGAATGTTGCTCTGTTATCCATGCTTTCTTTTTACTTATAATAATGATTGCAAGGGTTTGCAACTGCTCTCACAGCCGCAAACCCTTGCTCTTTTGTTCGTTTTGCCTTACTTGTTTATTTCCTTGATAAGGCGGTCTGCCTTACCCCACTTGTCCATCATGAAGAGCATGTAGCGGATGTCCACACAGATACAGCGTGCGAGTTCCGCATCGAAGAATATGTCTGCAGAGAGAGAATCCCAGTTGCCGTCGAAGGCAAGACCTATCAAACGGTTGTTACCGTCGAACACCGGAGAACCGGAGTTGCCGCCGGTGATGTCGTTGCTGGTGAGGAAACAGAGGTTCATTGTTCCACTCACAGGGTCATTGTACTGTCCGAAATCCTTCGCAGAGAAGAGTTCGTGCATGATTGGCTCTGCATAGTACTCGAAATTATAGTCCTTTCCGGCAGTCTTCTCATCGCCGAGGAGCATCTTCTTGTAGAGTGAAGAAGGCTCTGTGTAGTAGCTGCTCTTCTTGCCGTTGAGGAGGTATCCGCCCACCTGTCCGTAGGACATGCGGAGCGTGAAGTTGGCATCGGAATAGTGAGGCATATCCTCCTCCATGCGAATCTTTGCATCGCAGAGCATGCGCTCCTGGTCGTCGATGGTCTGGAAGATTTCCTCTGTGCCCTTGCGGATAAGCTGCATTGTGGCAAGAAGGTCCTGGCCCATCTGCACGGCGATGTCGTTCTGCATCTCCTTCTGCACCTTTTTCTTGTTGAAATAGATAGGTTCGGAGGACATCAGGCGTGAGTTGTAGAGCTTCTCGACATAACCCTTGTAGTCGTTGCCGATGGTCTTGTAGAACTCCGGTACATACTCTGCAGGCACCTGATCCTTATAGTTCTTGAGGAGAGCGGCAAGCACATCCTTCTCGGTTGCAAGGTCCCAAGTCTCGGAATTGTCCTTGAACTGGTTGTACTGCTTCTTCTTGTTGTCCTCCGGTCCGTAGATTGGGGCACCCATGGCGTAGCGCATGGCACGAGTGACAATCTCGTTTGTGCGTCCGAAAGTCTCCATGAAATAGGTCAGAGCCTTGCGCTTGTCCGTCAGTTGGGCATACAGTCCGCCGAGTTTGTCTATGTCAAGCTGTCCTTTCAGGTAACCGGTGCTGTCCTGATAGTGCTTGATGCGTGCCTCGTGACGCTGCTTCAGCTGAATGATTTCGAGGGAATCGATGCACTTGTTCATGCCGAGCGCGTTCTTCCAGTAGTTGGCACTCTGCGCATACTTTGAGTCATACTTGATGCGGACAGCCTCATCGGCACGCATGTGGCGCAGCATTTCGCGCTGTCTCACGGTACGCACCTGATAGCGTGGGGCGTTGGTTGCGTCGCGCATAAGTTGGATTCCGAAGCTGGAGAGGTAACGCTCAGTGCTGCCGGGATAACCCATTGTCATGGCAAAGTCGCCCTCTTTGTAGCCTTCGTTGCTCACACGGGCATAGACTTCAGGATGATAAGGCACATTGTCCTTGGAATATTTCGCAGGACCGCCTGTCTTCGGGTCACAGTAGATGCGGAAGACGGAGAAGTCACAGGTCTGGCGCGGCCACATCCAGTTGTCTGTCTCACCACCGAATTTGCCCATGGACTTAGGAATGGCGAAGACGAGACGCACATCCTCGAAGTCACGGTAAGTGGTCAGATAGAACTTGTTGCCCTCGTAGAACGGTTTCAGCTCCACGCGCAGTGTGGAGTCTTCCTTGTGCACACGCTCCTGCTCCTTGGACTCGAGAGAGTCGAGGAGTGCCTCGCGCTTTGCGTTTGAAAGGCTGTAGATGTTGTGCTTCATGACCTCGGCGGTGTAGTCGCGCTGGGAAATCATGAACGAAACGAAGAGGTTCTCGTTAGGAAGCTCCTCCTCAAAGGACTTGCTCACGAATCCGTTGAGCATGTAGTCGTGCTCCACGGTGGAGTGTGAGCGTATCGCCTCGAAACCGCAATGGTGGTTGGTGAACACGAGTCCGTCGGAAGAGACCACCACTCCGGAGCAGTAGCCGCCGAAGTTGACCACTGACTTCATTATGGCATTCTTGTCGTTGTACAACTGTCCGTAAGGCAGATGATAGCCTTCTTCCTGCATTTTCTCGTAGACTGCCTGTGGCAGGTTGGAGAGTGTCCACATTCCTTCGTCAGCCTTTGCCTTGGATGCACCGAAGAACGACTGTGCAAGGAGTGCGAAGATAAATAGTTTTCTCATTTGCTTTTATTTTGTTTTGATATGGTTTCGCTTTGTCTTGTCAATGTGGCAATCTGGCAATTTGTCAAGATTCATTATTCCGATGGAACGGGCTAAAACTGCACAGTGAACGCTCCGCCTATGGCAAAGTGTGTCATCCAACGCCGGCTTTCGGCTGTAACCGTCTGATTATGTGCGTTATTTACCGGTGACGGTGACAGGCTTCGATAAGTGTATGTGCTCTTGGACGCATCCACATCCACAAAGATTTTCCATGCGAAATTGTCTCTGCAACGCCACGAAGCACTTATGCCGGTGACGAGATTGAAGGCATTTCCTCCTTTGACTCTCAGCATTTCCTGTGACGACCGGTCGTCATTCCTGACGCAAATGCCGTCGGAAAAGCGCATGCCGCATAGTGCTTTTGCACCGAAAGCGACACTGTTGCCTACAGGAATATTGCCGTAAACACCGGCATCGAATGACATATCGGTGAATATATTGTCATCAAAATACGCCATTTCACCGTACTTTTCCATTATGAATGGTATGTCCGCGGGAGTCGTTGTGACACGCACCATACCGCCGATGCCTACATATTCATTGAAGAAATATGCCCCTTCGAGTCCTGCCACAGAACTTGCACGCAGGTTGATTGCCTTTTCCATGCCGTCAGGGGTGAGGAAATGCAGTGTATTTTTGTGTATTCCGACGCCCATTTGCACGTCAAGGAACGATGGATTCGTGGTTTTTTGAAACTTACCCTGCTCAAAATCGTTCAATCCACGGTTGCCATAGATGAGGTCGGCAAGGAAATAGCCAATCTCAACGGACAGGATTCCTATGCCTGCTCCTGCTGCCACATCGCCTGCATGGTGGCGGTTATGTGCCACGCGGAGCATGCTTGTCCCTGCAGCCAGTGCGTATCCGCTGAAGGAAAACCATGGGGAGCGCGTCGCACCATATTCCTTATGAAGGATTGTCGCTGCCGTGAAAGCCACCGCAGCGTGACCCGAGGGGAACGACTTGTTATCGGAATGGTCAGGGCGTTGTGCCTTGAAAGTGTGTTTTGCGGCGGTGACTGCACCTGCCATGATGACGTTTGACACCGCAGCCGATGTCAGGAAGCGCGGCAAACCGGAGCGTCCTTCGTAGCCGGCGACCTTCAGCCCTGCAATGATGGCATAGGGAGAGAAGCGCAGATAGTTCTCGACTTCGTGCTTGCCGGTGGTGGAGACGACGGTCAAATCGTCACCATAGTCCTCTGCATCATTATTATATAATGTGCAGGAGGTGGCGGAATGTACGCCTGAGGCATACGCTGTCGCAATCAGAATGGCAAGGGTTCGGAGCATGGGTGTGTGGTGTTTTTTAATCTATATTGACATTACTGACATTACTGTCAATATTGACAATACTGATTTTATTGACCATTACTTTCTTTTTATCTCCTCCAGACCCGCATTGAATGTCGGATTTGTCGGGTTGATTATCTCAAAATAGGCGGATTCACCGTATAAATCGCGCGCTATGAGTGCACGCAACTGATCTTTGAGATAAGGCATTGTGCGCTGCTTCTCCTTCTCGTCCGCCGGCTCAACCTTCTGTTTCCTGCCCTCTTCGACAATCGCTGCGATGAGCGTTTCGGGGATGTTGAAGTCCCGCTTGAAGTCGTTTATTATCTTGAATTTCTTCAGTTGGCGGCGGTTCTTGTCATAGTACTTTATCACTTCCTGCACTACAATGCCCTTTGCCACCAAGGAGCGGTGGAATCGGGTGTATTGGAGTGTGTCGAGAGGGACGAAGATGTCCGGCATGATTCCTCCACCGCCGTAGACGGTACGGTGCTCACGGAGCGTCTCATACTTCAGGGAATCATCGAAATGTATGGAGTCACGGCAGGTCAGTTCGCCATGTTTCAGACGCTGCTCGAAGTCCATATCATAGTCTTTCCTGTCACCCGGCTTGTACGGTTTCTGTATGCAGCGACCCGTAGGAGTATAGTAATGGGCGACGGTAAGGCGTATCATGGAGCCGTCAGGAAGCTCCACGGGACGCTGCACCAACCCCTTTCCAAATGTCCTTCGTCCTATGATGATGCCGCGGTCGTGGTCCTGCACCGCACCGGAGACAATCTCTGCCGCGGAAGCGGTGAACTCATTGACGAGCACAACCACCTTTCCGGTCTGCAATCTGCCTCTGCCGTCCGCCTTGGACTCATGGCGTGGGACACTTCTTCCTGTGGTATAGACGATGAGGGTTCCTTTCTCCAGGAACTCATTGGCAACATCCTCCGCTGCCGAAAGATAGCCTCCGCCATTGTCCTGAAGGTCGAGGATAAGGTCGACCATGCCCTGCCGCTTCAGCGAATCCGCTGCTTGGAGCAGCTCCTTGTGGGTTGTCGCGCCGAAATTGCCGAGGCGTATGTAGCCGATTCCCGGCTCTACCATGTATGCGGCATCCATGGAATGCACCGGAATCTTGTCACGCTTTATGATGAAAGATATCGGTTTCTTCTCTCCGGCGCGCTTTACAAGGACATTGACCTTTGTCCCTCGCTTGCCGCGGAGACGCTTCATGATGTCCGTTCTTGACATTTTCACGCCGGCGATGGCTGTGTCGTTGACAGCGATAATACGGTCTCCGGCGATGATTCCGACCTTTTCCGACGGTCCGCCGTGGACTGTCTGGAGGACGATAAGTGTGTCCTCAATGACATTGAACTGCACACCTATGCCGTCAAAGTTGCCTTGCAGCGGTTCGTTAAGTTCTTGTGTCTCCTTTGCAGTGGTGAAGGAAGAGTGCGGGTCCAGCTTCTCCAGCATGCCGCGTATACCATCTTCAACGAGTTTGTTGGCATCAACAGTGTCGACATAGAGGTTCTCTATCGCCAGTTGGGCTATCTGCAGCTTGCGCAAAGGAGAGTCTGCGCCGATTTTTATTTTCATCTGTCCTGCAGCCGCAAGTGGCAGGAGGGCAAGGAATATAAGCAGTTTTTTCATTGTTTTCGTTTGGTTAAGTTTTTTCGGACAATAGTGTCAATAGTGTCATTATTGACAGTACTGATTTCTTGTCAATACTGTCAATAATGATAAAACTGACAATACAGACCCAAGGTTATTACTCCTCCTCGTCCAGAATGTCCTTCTCTATGACAAGATTGTTAATGATAAAATCCTGTCTGTCGGGAGTGTTCTTGCCCATATAGTACGCAAGGAGCTTCTGCACCTGGTCCTCCTGACGCAGCGTAACCTGCTCAAGACGGATGTCCGGACCGATGAAACCGGCAAATTCGTCAGGGGAAATCTCGCCCAGACCCTTAAAGCGCGTAATCTCCGGGTCAGGAGAAAGTTCCTCGATGGCACGCTGACGCTCCTCGTCACTGTAACAGTAGCGCGTGATGAAGTCCTTCTGCTTCTCGTTGCGAGCCTTCAGTTTCTCGTCCTCTGCCTTTATGACTGCCTTGTTCTTAATTTTCGTACGGCGGTTGCGCACACGGAACAGCGGTGTCTGAAGGATATAGACATGCCCCTTTCTGACCAGCTCCGGGAAGAACTGGAGGAAGAAAGTGATGGTCAGAAGGCGTATGTGCATGCCGTCGACATCGGCATCCGTGGCGACAATGACCTTATTATAACGCAGGGAATCAAGGCCGTCCTCAATGTCAAGTGCCGCCTGCAGGAGGTTGAACTCCTCATTTTCATAGACCACCTTCTTGGTAAGTCCGAAGGAGTTCAGCGGTTTTCCGCGCAGGGAGAACACCGCCTGAGTGTTCACATCGCGGCTCTTCGTAATGGAACCGGAAGCGGAATCGCCCTCGGTGATGAATATGGAAGACTCCTCTTTCCGAGGATTCTTGAAATCAGAGAAGTGCACACGGCAGTCGCGGAGCTTCGGATTATGGAGGTTTGCCTTCTTGGCACGCTCACGGGCGAGCTTCGTCACGCCTGCCATTGCCTTGCGTTCACGCTCCGAAGAGGTGATTTTCTCGAGAATGACCTCGGCAACATCGGGATTCTTGTGCAGGAAATTGTCCACCTCGGTATGCACGAAATCACCGATATACTTGTTGATGCTCACGCCCTCCGGTGCCATAAGCAGCGAACCGAGCTTGATTTTCGTCTGCGACTCGAACATCGGTTCCTCGACATTCACTGCCACCGCAGCCACAATGCCGTTACGGATGTCGGTGAACTCGAAGGATTTCTGGAAAAAGTCCTTCAATGTCTTGGCAATATGTTCCTTAAAAGCCGACTGGTGAGTGCCGCCCTGCGTGGTGTGCTGTCCGTTGACAAAAGAGTGGTATTCCTCACCATACTGGTTGGCATGTGTGAAGGCAATCTCTATGTCCTCCCCCTTTATATGCACGATAGGATACAGCGAAGCCGTGGACATCGTGTCCTTCAGCAGGTCGGCAAGTCCGTTCCTGGACGCTATGCGGCGTCCGTTGTGCATGATAATCAGACCGGAATTGAGGTACGTATAGTTACGAAGCATCTCGGCAACAATGTCGTCATGGAACTTGTAGTTGAGGAACAGCGTTTCGTCAGGCTCAAAGAAAATGAACGTTCCGTTCTCCTCTTCAGTGTCCTTCGTCTCGTCCGACTGCAGGATTCCCCGCTCAAAACATGCGCTGCGCACCTTTCCGTCGCGGTAGGAACGCACCTCAAAGCGTGAGGAAAGGAAGTTTACGGCCTTCACACCGACACCGTTCATGCCCACAGACTTCTTGAAAGCCTTGGAGTCATACTTGCCGCCGGTGTTCAGTTGCGACACTGCCTCAATCATCTTGCCCTGAGGAATGCCGCGTCCATAGTCGCGGATGGAGATGCGCAACTGCTCGTCCACATCCACCTCGATGCGCTTTCCGGCATTCATGCGGAACTCGTCGATGGAATTGTCGATAGCCTCTTTCAGAAGCACATATATGCCGTCCTCGGCATGGCTGCCGTCACCGAGGCGACCAATGTACATACCGGGGCGCGTGCGGATATGCTCAACGTCGGACAACTTGCGTATGTTGTCGTCAGTATACTCCACCTGCTCTGCCTGAAACTCCAAGTCTTCTGCCATATTCTGATTATGTTATGTGGTTGTAGGGAAAGGGATTCCCTTGGTTAATCGGGTTGTTGTTGTTTATTTAATCATGAGGCAACATGAGACATCATGATATAACATGTTTCATCATGAGATAACATGTCGCATCACGAAACCATGTCACACTATGAGAACGTCATGTCTTCACTATATTTTCTTCTTCCAGCACACACGCTTCTTGTGGTTACGGTGCTCAAACATGTCCCACTGCCCCTGCACGGCGGTGTTCGTCTCCATCTCCAGCTGCGTCTCCGCCCACTCCACACCGTACTTGTGGTAGTACGGAATCAAGTCGTAAAAGAACAGGGCATTGACACCTTTGTTGCGGTATTCGGGAAGCACACCTATAAGGAGCAGGTCGAGCCCCTTTGATTTCTTTGAGAGAAGGAAGCGCAAAAGGTGGAACCAGCCGAAAGGGAGGAGCCTGCCGCGGCGGCACTTCTGCAGCACTCTCGCCATCGAAGGCACTGTGACGCCCACGCCGATGAGGTCGTGTCCCGGGGTGTTCCAGTCCTCCACAAGGGTCACAAGGTTCATGTCCAGCACAATGGAGAACTTGCCCACCAATTGGTCTATCTGCCTGTCTGTCAGTTCGCTGTAGCCATACAGGTCTTTGTACGTGGCATTTATCAGAGAGAAGACCTTGCGTCCCATCTTCTCCTTGCCGTACAACTCTCTGCGCTTCACCTTCCTTATGTGCAGATTGTAACGCTTCATGATCATCTCGGAAATCTTCCTGTGTTTCTCGGGCATCTTCTCCGGAACAAGGATATTGTACTCATTATAGCGGTTGTCAATCTCAAAGCCGCCGATTTCCTCGATGATTCGCGGATAATACTCGTAATTGTATAGCGTGGCAATCGTGCTCAACTCATCAAAGCCATACACCAGCATGCCCTCGCTGTCCATGTCCGTGAAGCCGAGCGGACCGACCATCTGCTCCATGCCATGCTTCCGCCCGTAGTCAGCGACGGCATCGAGCAACGCCTCGGCAACCGCCTTGTCCTCAACAAAGTCTATCCAGCCGAAGCGCACATCCTTCCTGCCCCATTTCTCGTTAGCCTTGTGATTGATGATGGCTGCCACCCTTCCCACAAGCTCTCCGTCACGGTAAGCCATGAAATACTCCGCCTCACAGAAGTCAAAAGCGGCATTTCTGTCACGGGAAAGTGTGTCCATCTCATCGCTGTAAAGCGAAGGGACATCATAAGGCGAGCCTTCATAAAGGTCGTAATGGAAATCAATGAACCGTCCAAGGTCTTTCTTCGTATCTACCCTGCGTATCTCTATATCTTTCATATTCAATAATTTGGGTCAATGCATCCGCATTTCTTTCCCGCGCATATATAATGTTTGGGCGCATCCGCGCATAAAACGTTACAAAGTTACTAAAAACAAACGTATTCTTAACATTTTGCCTTGTAAAATTATTTTTTTTTAGTTCTTTGGAGTGAAAAGTGTGGAAAAACCTCCATGACTATTATTTAGACAGATTGGAAAAATATTTCGAGAAAACCTTGTACAGCCACGCCAAAACAACTATCTTTGCATAGCGGTTTCGTCATTCGCCATCCTAAACACATTCACACACTATAATTTCATAAAACAACATCATACTAATGGATTTCTCAAAGTTCGAATATATAATTTCATCAAAACGGATGCGTAAATATGTTATTGCTTGTGGCAATGACACACGCAAAGCCATGACACTCTACCGTCTCAACCTCCGCTTATCACAAGAGATATTCACTGTTATCAGTTGCTTTGAAGTAGCTCTACGCAATGCCATAGACCGGGAAATGGCTAATCACTGGGGAAGCCATTGGCTGCGCGACCTTGTCATGCCGGGAGGTGTATTTTTCAATGAAAAAAGAATCGAGAAATCCCGCAAAATCATATACAAAGCCTACGAGGGACTGATGCACAAACGCAAATACAGTCATGAAAAACTGCTTGCTGAAATGGAATTCGGTGTTTGAAAATACATGTATTCCGGCATAGAATACAGGGTTTCGGGACGCATATTGCTCAATATTTTCCCTAACAAGCCTCGTTCCACAAAAGAGAAGAATATCGACAATTCGTTTATATTCAACGAGTTGGATTATATAAACAACATGAGAAACCGCATCGCCCACCACTAACCAATCTGCTTTAACAGCAAAGGTGAGATAGACACATTCTATGTCATTAGCCGGTATGCCAAAATAATCCGTCTTTTTTCATGGCTCAACATTGACAGCAAAGCACTTCTCTATGGGCTTGACCATGTGAATCAAGTCTGCAAAAAGATTGATATGCTCAACACCTCCACATAATTCATAAAAATAACTAAAAAAGAACAGAAAGTTCTGATTATTTTTGCTTTATAACGTATAATATCGTATCTTTGCAATGTTTACTCCCGGTAGCCCCTGATTCGTCAAGCTATCGGGTTTGTTTTTATGCACTCAAAAAGCAATCACATAAGTTCTTAAGGGCAGATGCTCAAAGTGACAATACGCAAAAGGACACTTTCATTCATCGAATTACTCCCCACCTGCAAAACCAAAGGTAACACTTTGCATAGTCAAAGGTTACCTTTTACCGTGTAAAGTGTTACCTTTCGCAGTGCAAAAGGCAACCTTTTGTTTCACAATCATCAACTTGCTGATTTTCAACAAATAACAAAGTTGGACAACATTCCTTACCTGCGACGGCAGACAAGGATACGGTGCTCGCCGAGAATGGTTGTCCCGAAGATGAAAAACTCTCCGCCGTCCTTCATGCGGAGACGCTTGCGGAGCTCGTCCGCGGACATGGGGAAATTGCGCACGGCTATGTTCGCACGCGACACACCGCCGGGAATGACGGAGAGGACTTTGCGCAACTCCTTCTTGTTCAGGGAGGAAACGGCAAGAATCTCAAAACATCTGGCAGGGATTTTCCCGATAAAATCGGCGTTTTTTGCAACAAACAGGTGCGACATCCTGTCAAGGGCAGCACAAGAGAATTGTGCGGTGAAATCGGCAAAATTACCCGATTTCATTATCGAAGCATTGGGCACAACCAAAGTTTCTCCGGTGGCAGGCATGGCAGTGACGACAGGCGGCAGCATCGGCTGACAGTCTCCGTCAGGAAGGAGCATGCTCTCGAACACCTCATCATCATTGACGCACACCACTTTTGCCGGCTCGTCGCTGTCGTTGATGACAAGGATAAGTTCCTTGCACTCATTCTTCACGGAGACAATGTGTACCTCTGAAACACCGTCTACAAGACGGCACGCCTCACGATGGTCAAGCATCGGCGATAGTTTCACTATCACGCGCCACGCCTTCTCCCTCAGCAACGGCATCAGACCGACAATGTCGGGCGTGCAGTCCTCTATGGCGTAGGTCTTCCTGCCGTTCACATCACGGCGCGCAGGGTCAAGGTAGATTGTCGTCCTCTTGCGCTCCTCTTCCGAGAAAGGCAGGGATTGCAGGAACGACTCAGAGGTGTCGCAGGCGACATGGGCATTCTCCATTCCGAGAACGGAGAAGTTATGGCGCGCCATCTCGCATAGATGCTCCTGACGCTCGACATACCACGCCCTCCCGAAACCTTGCGACATGTAGGAGAAATCTACGCCAAAACCTCCCGTTAGGTCGATGAAATGGGCGTTTTTCTTCACTTCCGTGCTTTCCGGAAGCAGTTTGTCACGCTTGTAGACAGCGGTCTTTTCGCTCGAACATTGCTCCATGGAGATGTGCGGAGGATAGAGTATGCCGTCACATTCCGCCCACATCGGCAGCTTCGTGCGCGCCCTCTGCCTGCCGTCAATCTGCCGGAGGGCGAAGCGCATGTCCACTCCTTGCTGCGGCTTTAACGCCAGCCGGCGGACATCATCGTCACGGTGGATAGTGATAAACTCCTCTGTTGTCATGGTCGGTTATAATGGATTTTTTGACAAGGCATTATGCCTTTTTCTCTGAAAAATGAAAAATTATGGTGCAAAGATATAAAGAATTTGCCAAATAATTAGTAAATTTGTGGCAAATTATATTGCTATTGCCTGTATGCAAGGACTTTCGCAGAAATGTCCGTACCGTTTTGCGGGGCATGCAGGATGACAGATTACAGACTATGGATGAAGATTTCGACATAAGAAGCCAGGGGCAGAAGAGCACGGAAAAGGACTTTGAGAACGCTCTCCGCCCTCTCGAATTCGGCGATTTCACCGGACAGAAGAAGGTTGTGGAGAACCTTCAGGTCTTTGTGGAGGCAGCGAAATATCGCGGTGAGCCTCTTGACCACACTTTGCTCCACGGGCCTCCGGGACTGGGAAAGACGACACTTTCAAACATCATTGCCAACGAACTGGGCGTGGGATTCAAAATCACTTCCGGTCCGGTGCTCGACAAACCGGGCGACCTTGCCGGCATACTGACATCGCTGGAGCCTAACGACGTGCTGTTCATCGACGAGATTCACCGCCTCAGCCCTGTCGTCGAGGAGTATCTTTACTCTGCCATGGAGGACTATCGCATAGACATCATGATTGACAAAGGTCCTTCGGCACGAAGCATACAGATAGACCTGAACCCGTTCACCCTTGTCGGTGCAACGACGCGCTCGGGTCTGCTGACGGCTCCTCTGCGTGCGCGTTTCGGCATAAACATGCACCTTGAATACTACAATCCTGAGACTCTGATGCGCATCATACGACGCTCGGCGGGCATTCTCCGTGTGCCTATCTCGGACAAGGCTGCCATGGAGATAGCGCGACGCTCACGTGGTACGCCTCGAATAGCCAATGCTCTGCTGCGAAGGGTGAGGGATTTCGCCCAGGTGAAGGGCAACGGAAGCATCGACACGGCAATTGCGGAGATGTCGCTCACGGCTCTTAACATCGACTCCTTTGGTCTTGACGAGATTGACAATAAGATACTTACGACAATCATCGACAAATTCCGTGGCGGTCCTGTGGGCATCTCCACCATTGCGACAGCCATCGGCGAGGATGCGGGAACCGTGGAGGAGGTCTACGAACCGTTCCTCATCATGGAGGGCTTCATGAAGCGCACGCCTCGCGGACGTGTACTTACGGAACTGGCATACCGCCACCTCGGCAGGGACATCTACACTTCAGGAGAGCGGCAGCCGTCCCTGTTCGACTGAGAGACTTACGTCGGACAGGCTAAAACGACAGAATCATGAGAACAGCAATATTCACCGGGACTTTCAACCCGTTCACCATCGGACATGCGGACATTGTGGAACGTGCACTGGCTATCTTTGACAAGGTTGTCATCGGCATAGGATTCAATCCTGCGAAGGACAGCAACAGCGGTGTGGAGGAGCGTCTCGCACAGATAGAAAACGTTTACAAACATGAGCCGCGCGTCATGGTGGAGGCGTACAGCGACATGGCTGCCGACCTTGCAAAGAGACATGATGCGGCAGCCGTAGTAAAAGGTGTGCGCTCAGTCGTGGACTATGAGTATGAGAGGAATCAGGCGGAATACAACCGTCTGTTAGGGGACGGGCTGGAGACGGTGCTGTTTTTCTCACGTCCGGAACTCTCTGCGCTGTCAAGCAGTGGAGTGCGCACGCTGCAGATGTTCGGCAAGGACACCACGAAATTCCTCCCTTAACACCTGCATTCCAAGATATATTTCCCGATGAAATGGGCGTTTTTTGTAAGAATTATACAGTTTTCAAAACATAGAAGATTATGATTAGCTACAACGCGGAGAACGTTAAGATGCCTCAGATAAAGAAGCGTGAGGTGACAAAATGGATACGTAATGTCGCTGCAAAGTACGGCAGGACGGTCGGAGAGGTAGGTTATCTCTTCTGTGACGACGAGAAGATACTCGAGGTCAACCGCGAGTATCTGCAGCATGACTATTATACGGACATCATAACATTCGATTATGATGAGGGCAATCAGGTCAATGGCGACCTTGTAATCTCGCTCGACACCGTGCGCAGCAATGCCGAACTCTTCAACAAGCCTTACGAAGAGGAGCTTTACCGCGTGATTATCCACGGCATCCTCCACCTCTGCGGCATCAACGACAAAGGTCCGGGAGAGCGTGAGATAATGGAAAAGGCGGAAAATGAAGCCCTCGTCATGTGGTTCGGGAAACAGTAGCACCGTTATGACGGTGGACAAACAAGAAAACCGGTATACTCATGCCCTGTGACATAAGTATACCGGTTTTCAGTATTAGTATTTGTTCAAACACCTGAGATAAGCAGCCTCACTTACGCAAGCAGACGCTTCACGATGGCAGAAATCTGCCCGCCATCAGCCTTTCCGGCCATCTGCTTGGAGGCAACGCCCATGACTTTGCCCATTTCCTTTATGGAAGAAGCACCTGTCTCGGCAATGATAGTCTTCACAACAGCCTCGATTTCCTCCTCGGTCATTGGCTTCGGGAGATACTGCTCGATGACAGCAACCTGCGCAAGCTCGTCGTCTGCGAGGTCCTGACGTCCCTGCTGAACGTAGGTAGCAGCAGATTCCTTGCCCTGCTTTGCAAGTTTCTGGAGAATCTTCATTGCCTCCGCATCGGTGAGTTCGTCATTTGCTCCCGGGGCAGTCTTAGCCTCAAGGAACACTTTCTTTATGTTTCTTAATGTCTCGAGGCGCACCTTGTCGCGTGCTTTCATAGCCTCCTTGATGTCTGTTGAAATCTGATCGAAAAGCATAGTAGTATTTGTTTTAATGAGTTTTGTTTAATGTTTTTGCCCATTTCATCGGCAGAAAGGACAGGAGAGACATCAGTTTGTCAGACGGCTGAAATAGGTTATTATCTCTTCCCATGTCTTGAACGTGTCCGAACCGTACTCTATCGGTGTCGCCATTCCGTCCTTCGGCGGGCAGGGAGATATGAAGAAATCACCGTAAAGGAATTCCGGATTGTTTGTGAAGATAAGGTGGTCGTGCGCCGGCACTGTGACATATTCCTGCATCCAGTCCGTGACCACCTTATAATAATAGGTGTCATTCGTCGGTGAAGATGCCACAAAACAGAGCGTATAGTCATCAAGGAGAGCCTCAACCGCCTTGTGCATCGACGGCGTTGCCTGCATACGGTCGTTGTGAAGGCATTCAAAGTCGATGTAGACTGTCTCACGCTGCCGTTTCTCCTGCCTGTCGTCTATCCAACGGACAACAGGGACGAGGGCATGATGCACAACGGTGTCTATCAGGCGGTGCTCACCATGGAAGGTTATTCCCTGAGGATAATGCTCAAGAAACAAGTCCCTTGTGTGTACCACGGGGTCATTGTCACCGAAAAGTCCCCACACTCTCGCCTTGTCCTCCCTGACCTTTTCGGGATTGAAGCATTGCGCCGTGAGCTCACGATACTCCTTTACAATCGCCTTTGTGACAATCATTTCCTGCACGCCGTCACGCCGCGGGTTGTGGAAAGTGAGCTTGCCCACCATGCCATGGCTGCCCATTGTGTCGCCCATTTGGAACGCCGGATTGACCAGTATGCGGTCGTATCCGTAGAGCATCTCCGTCATCATGCCGCCCATCGATGAGCCTATGATGAGGTCAGGATGCTCATTCTCGCAGACATCGTGGAGCAAATCCATCGCTTCCTGCGGATGAAGAGGGAGGTCGGGAGCAACCACAGTAGCGTTGGGGAAGATTGTACGCAGCAGCGTCACTGTCCCCGACTGTCCGCTGGAAGCAAAGCCGTGGACGTAAAGTATCTTCTTGCCGGACATTATGTCCTGCCATATCTTCATGTATTCCATTGGGTGATGTGTGTTTTTGAGGGATTTTGGTCAATATTGTCAGTACTGTCAATAATGACAATAATGACCCAAAATCTAACCAACCATTATCTGCAGAGCTTGCAGCCCTCACATTTTGACAACTCGCCACGGAAGCGTTTGTCGATGAGATAGTGCAGACGGTCGCGCAGAGGTTCGAGAGGAATCTCGTCGATTACCTCATAAATGAATGCCGCCTGAAGGAGAAGGCGCGCCTCTTCGAGAGGAATGCCGCGCTGACGCATGTAAAAAAGTGCGCTCTCACTCAGCTGCCCGACGGTCGAACCGTGGGAACATTTCACATCATCGGCATAGATTTCGAGCATCGGCTGTGTGTACATCCGCGCCGTTTTCGTAGATAGAAGGTTCTGGTTTCTCTCCTCTGACATCGTCTTCTGTGCATCCTTGCGCACCAGTACACGGCCGGCAAAAGCACCTACGGCATTGCCGTCAAGGACATATTTGTACAATTCGTGGCTGTCACAGTCAGGCACGGCATGGTCGATGAGCGTGTTGTTGTCCACGTGCTGTTCCTTGTCAGCCACCACAGCACCGTCAAGCCAACATTCCGCACCCTCACCTGCAAGCGTGAGGCGTGTCATCTGGCGTGTTTTTCCGTTATGCAGTGTGATAAGACTGTGGTGGACACGCGAGCGACTCTCCTGCCTTATGTATGTGTTTGCCACAAGAGCATTGCGCTGATGAGTCTCCTCCAATCCGTAAACCTCTATGTCCGCACCCTCTCCGGCAAGGATTTCCGTCACCTGAGTGGTAAGGAATTGGCGGTCGTCGGCTGCATGGTCGCAGAAGAGAACCTTCACTTTGCTTCCCTTTTCCGCCACAATCAGCACACGGCGGTTGACCATCATGTCCACATCCGAGCGCAGAATGTTCACCACCTGAATGGTCTTCTCCACCACAGTGTTCTCCGGAACATAAATCAAAAGTCCGTCCTCGGCAAGCATGGTGTTAAGGGAGGTTATCGCATCCGCTGTGGTCAGAGAATTGTAATATCGCGCCACGATGTCCTGACGGTTGCAGAACGAATCCACGACAACACCTTCCGGCAACTCTTTCTTGGGGAGAGCCTTGCCGAAAAGCGTATCATTGACCACGAAATAAAGCTGTGTGGAAAGGTTAGGCACGTCACATCGGAACGCCCGGTACGGGTCTACGGGGATTTCGAGACGGTTAAGGTTAAGCCCAAGGTCAGGAGCCATCATCTCACGGATGTCGGTGTAGCGGTACTCCTCATCCTTTCTGCCGGGCAGACCGCTGCTGCGGAAACTCTCGAAAGCCTCCTCACGCACGGCGTTCATTGCCTCACAGCTGTGAGACATTATCGTCTCACGGCACTGTTCGTAAAGTTCGACATACTGTCTTGCACTATTCTCCATCAGCTTCCTGCTTTATCCAGTCGAAACCACGTTCCTGTATCTCCTTCGCAAGCTCAGGTCCTGCGGTCTTCACTATCCTGCCCTTGTACAGCACATGCACAAACTGCGGGCGTATCATCTCAAGAAGACGGTCATAATGTGTTATGACAATCGTCGAAGTCTTCTCATTGCTGAGCTTGTTGACGCCCTCGGCAACGATGCGCATAGCATCGACATCCAGTCCGGAGTCTGTCTCGTCAAGGATGGACAGTGTCGGTTCGAGCATTGCCATCTGGAAAATCTCGTTACGCTTCTTCTCTCCTCCGGAGAACCCTTCGTTCACTGAGCGGTGGGCGAGCTTGCTGTCAAGCTCCACAACCTTACGCTTCTCACGCATAAGTTTCATGAATTCGGAAGCGTTAAGCGGTTCCTGACCATGGTACTTGCGCTTCTCGTTGATGGCAGCGCGCATGAAATTGGTCATGGACACTCCCGGTATCTCCACCGGATACTGGAAAGAGAGGAACAGACCCTCATGGGCACGATCCTCAGGCTTCATCTCCAGCAGGTTCTTGCCGTTGTACCACGCCTCGCCCTCTGTCACTTCATAGGCAGGATTGCCCACAAGTACAGCGGAGAGAGTAGACTTTCCTGAACCGTTAGGTCCCATTATGGCATGCACCTCGCCATCATTAATCGTGAGATTGATACCCTTCAATATTTCCTTGTCGCCTATTCTGGCGTGCAGATTCTTTACCTCTAACATACTGTTCTACTGATTTTATGTTGTATGAGCCAATTCTTTTTATATAAATACTGTTCATCCTAACTGTTTTTCGTCCAAATATCCTATAAACATGATTACCTAACAGTTCAAAAGACTTCAGAATGACTGCCGACACGAACCACTTGGATGCTGTCATCATCTACCCAAACAAGGAGAAAATCACTTTCTATATGACATTCCAAACAGCCTTTATATTCTCCTTTCTGTGCATGCACCCTGAATCTTTCCTCAAGAGTTTCACCGTTAGCCAACCGCCACAACACGTCAGACAATTCTCTCATCTTCTTCACATCGTGGCGGATTCTCCTGATATCTTTCTTTGCTTTGGAAGAATACAGTATCTCTTTCGTCATAGCATCATCAAGGATTTCAACAATTCCTCTTTCGAAGAATTGTCAAGTTTACCGGCATAATCACCCCTTCTGAGTTCGTTTATCGCCTCCAAAGTCTCTTTGTTAGCTTTCTCTTTGCTATCAACATTGACCACTTTGACGTTTATCACACCATGAAGCAATTTAACCGCAGCCTTCAATTTGGGTATTAGCGAGTTATCCTCAACAGTCAGAATAATTTGTTTCATAAGCACTTTTAGTGTTTTTTATTTAGAAACCGGTACGGTAGTGTGCAACATACCATAGGAATTCCTATATGGGTACAAAGGTACAAATAAAAAAAGAAAAAAACTCAATCTGCAGGTTGTTTTTTTATAATTACAGACAAAATCACCTCACTTTGGCGGTTATCGCAAACATTCAGTTTTGCGATAACCGCCATTTTTGTTTCATTTCACCAACAGGCAATCCTCCTCCGTCCCACCAACTGTAAGGGCTCATGGAATTGATGTATTTCTATTGGAAGCGCAAAAAACAGCGCATAACTTACAAAATGTAGTCTGTTCGTGTATTTTTTCGGTCATTTTGTTGTGTATTTCAAACTTTCTTTGTAATTTTGCAACCACAAAACAAGATGCTTTGCTTTTATAAACAAGTAATAAGGTAAAAGGATAAAACAATTCAACAAATAAAAACAGCAAAGATTATGAACGCAGCACAAGTTGTCGAAACTCTCAAACAGAGATTTCCAAATGAGCCGGAATACATCCAGGCAGTAAGTCAGGTACTTCCAACCATCGAGGAAGAGTACAACAAGCATCCGGAGTTCGAGGCGGCAAACCTCATCGAGCGTCTCTGCATCCCAGACCGCATCATCCAGTTCCGTGTGTCATGGGTTGACGACAAAGGCAAGGTTCAGACAAATATGGGCTACCGCGTGCAGCACAACAATGTCATCGGCCCTTACAAAGGAGGCATCCGCTTCCACGCATCCGTGAACCTCGGCATCCTGAAATTCCTCGCTTTCGAGCAGACTTTCAAGAACTCTCTGACAACTCTCCCTATGGGTGGCGCGAAGGGTGGTTCAGACTTCTCACCACGCGGCAAGTCTGCCAACGAGGTGATGCGCTTCTGCCAGGCTTTCATGACAGAGCTTTACCGCCACGTGGGTGCTGACGAGGACGTTCCTGCAGGCGACATCGGCGTCGGCGGACGTGAGGTCGGCTACATGTTCGGCATGTACAAGAAGCTCACTCACCAGTTCACCGGCATGCTGACAGGCAAGGGCCGCGAGTTCGGAGGTTCACTCATCCGTCCTGAGGCAACAGGCTACGGCAACGTATATTTCCTTTGCGAGATGCTCAAGACACGAGGCATCGAACTGAAGGGCAAGAAGGTGCTCATCTCCGGTGCGGGCAATGTGGCACAGTACACAGCAGAGAAGGTGCTCCAGCTCGGCGGCATTCCTATGACAATGTCTGATTCCGACGGCTACATCTATGACCCGGACGGCATCGACCGCGAGAAACTCGACTTCATCATGGAGTTGAAGAACATCCAGCGCGGACGCATCAAGGAGTACGCAGACGAATATCCTACAGCGAAATACGTTCCCGGCAAGAAGCCTTGGTTTGAGACAGGATGCGAGATTGCGCTCCCTTCCGCAACACAGAACGAAATCAACGAGGAGGCAGCGAAGGCTCTTGTGGCAAACGGCGTGATAGCTGTATCAGAGGGTGCCAACATGCCTTGTACTCCTGACGCTATCAAAGTGTTCCAGGATGCGCAGATTCTCTACGCTCCGGGCAAGGCAGCAAACGCCGGCGGCGTGTCAGTTTCAGGTCTCGAGATGTCACAGAACTCCGGCCGTCTCTCATGGTCTGCCGAGGAGGTTGACAACAAGCTCCACTGGATTATGGAGAACATCCACGAGAACTGCGTGAAGTATGGCACAGAGGAGAACGGCTACATCAACTACGTGAAGGGCGCAAACGTTGCCGGCTTCATGAAGGTTGCCAAGGCAATGATGGCTCAGGGCATCGTGTAACGTAAAGTCTCATAAACACATAAACACACCAGACGGCGTGTCTGCCATAACCGGCAGGCGCGCCGTTTTTGTGTTTATATATGTTGGGAAAGTAGATTTTTGCATGTAGGAAAAAGCATTTTGGAAATCCCACGGCATCCTTCCTCAGAGCAGAATGCATTGAGTGACAAAATGAAAGGTTACCTTTCGCCATGCAAAAGGTAACACTTTGTTTGGCAAAAGGTAACGCTTCACCATGCAAAGCGTTACCTTTCGTAATGTCGCCTATGCTTTAACATCCATTAGTGTTTCGGTTTATAAAAACCACCAAAACACCTCTCGTTTTGTAAGTGATTTTATTGTTTCACTTACATATAGACAAAAAGAATTACTCAACTATTGTCGCAGCCATCAGACCTATGACAACATCGTTGGCACTTGTCGTCAGGCGCAGGGACTTCAAAGGCTTGTTTTCCTGAAGAGGGATGTAAAGCACTGTCGCCGCACCACCGGGAATGGTGCGCGAAGTGAAACCTTTCAGTCCGAGAGCCTTGTCCATGTCGTTGCTGACAATACCCGATGCAAGTGCAATGCGGTAAGGGCGCGGAGTGTCGATGCGGAACGCCTTGCCGTCGACATAGAACTCCTGCTCTATCGGAGCCCAGTTGTCCGGATTGCGAAGTTCCAGCTCTCGGCTTGTGCCGTCTGCATATTCCACCGTCACAAGTCCGTTGCGGTGACGGCACTGCATGTGGTTCGTGCTGCCCGCAAGAAGCAGATACATCCCTTTGCCACTGCCTTCGAGGGCGACACTGACCGAGTCGGGATAGTTGTCCCACAACGAAGTGAAGGCTATGTTCCTACCCTCTTTATAGGAACGGAACGGCACTCCCTGTGGCATGCGGAACACTCCGTCGGTGATTTTCCCACGGAATCCTTTGTCGTCTATGTCCGCCGTGTCCTTCGGGTGACACCACTCACCGATACCCTGTAACGGTATCTGCAGCGTAGTGTAAGGAGAGCGAGGTGAGGCATACGTGTTGCGGAAGATGTCTGTCACGCTTGCATTGACCACACTGTCAAGGTTTATCATGCGAAAAACCGCCATTTCATCGGTGTTTGGCAGCACCGTGCCATAGTCTTTTTTAGACCTCGCAGTAACGGAAAGCGACTCTGAGAATGTCCACCACTCCACTTTTCCCTGCCTTGCGAGGGCAAATGATTGCTTTGTCTCTGACGGTTGGCTGCGGTCATAGTCAATCGGCGAACCGCTCCACTTCACCACCACCTTGATTTCCTTTGCATACGGACATTTCACAACAATGCGTGCGCGTCCCACACTCACGGCATTCTGCGGAGTGACACGCCGCCCGTTGACCGTCACAGCGTCGTAACTGTCGAGCAAGGCGGGTATGGTAAGCACCACATCGGCAGACTTCATGAAGCGCGGTTTTATTGTATAAGTTTCTGTAAAACCCTTGCGCCGGAAGTCGATGTCTATGTCCGTGGAGTGCAGGGAAGCATAATCCCATGCGGCAGGAAAGCCCGGCGTGATGTTCACCTTATCATTGAGCAAGTCCGGAGCTATGCCGAACAACCCCTGCACCAGCACCCTTGACGCCATGCCGACAGGGTCGCCGAAGTCACGGTAGCACTCGCCGCGGGCGCGGTCGTAATGGCTTATCTGCCCGAAATTGCCAGGACAATGCCCGAGATACATGCCGTCAATCACCGAACTCTTGAACAGTCGGTACGCCTCTTCCGGTCTGCCGGCCTGCCAATAAGCCAGTGCCGTATGCCATACCTCGGCAAACGCCACATTGTTTATGCTCCATGCGTAAGGCATCCAGTTGGTTGTGCTGATGGTATGGTAGTCGCCCTCCAGCCCTTTTCCCGTCACAGGGATGTGCGGAATCTCACGGTCGACATATTTCGTGGCACGGTAATATTGGAAAATATCGCTCACATCGGAGTCTATGGCGTGATAGACTGTCCACACGGCAGGCGAGGTGTGCAGGTCACGGTGTCCCATAAAGTCCTCTAACTCAGCCCAGCAGCCTTTATCCTCCATCCACAGGCGCGCATTCATCGCCGCCTTTATGCGCTCCGCCTCGCGTGCATACCGGCTGCCGTCCTCGCCAATCAGTTCGGCAATCCGTGCCGCCAGCCTGTTCGCGCGGTAGTTGTAAGCCGAGGAATGCGTCACCGCCCCACTGTTGTAGTACAAGGCATCGCTCGCCCAAATGCAGCAATAAGCGTCATAAAGTGCGTCATCATTCGGGTCGAAATTGCGCTTTTCCCACTCCAAATGGCGCGTGATGACATTCCACATCTTCCTTGCATAATCGACATCGCCTGTCCAGCAGAGGTGCCACATGAGCTCATCGATGTAGCAAAGGTTCATGTCGTAATGGTGCATCTGGTTGTTGCGGTTCGGGTTGCGGCAGATGTATCCGTTGCTGTACATCTGCGTCCCCCACTTCTTTTCGGCACGTGCGTTGTTCATTTTCGCGTCCTGCGTAGGATGCGGATATATCGGTTCGCGGTCTGTGACCTGCGAGTTTGCATAGTTGTCAAAATGCTTCCGTGCGCGGTCATGCCACCCCAAGCAGTCACCTGCGTAGGCAGCACGCCAGCCACTCAGCGGCATTCGCCACGCATTGGCACCGTGGAGCCACACCTCACCGTCCCAAATGCCGTCGGCAGCCGCCATGAGTGCACCGCCGAGTGTGTTCATGTAAGGGTCGGGAGTGACAATCTCCAACTGCGAAACCAACGCTTTCCGTGCCTCTTCAGCCTTTGCATAGAGCTTTCGTCCCTCAGCCGTGGTGACACGTCGGAGAGCATTGTCCTCATATATTATATACAATTCGTTCTTCGAGAAATCATGCTCCGCACAGGTCGGCGAGGCTGTCAGCGAGGCTTCAAAGCTGTCCGCCTTGTCCACACCAAGGTCGCCGTTGCGCTGAAGTTTCTTCGCGCGTATGTCGCCTATCTGCGAACGCAGGCGCATTTTCACCTTGTCCGTGCGGAAAACCCATATCGCGCCCTCTTTGTCTGCCATCGGAATGGCGGTGACGGACAGCGTTCCGCTGCCCATACGCTTGTCTTTCAGCGTGTAATACCTGCGCCCCGGAGTGTAGCGCGCCTTGCAGTAGTCGGTGGAATCGAGGGCAATGGTGTTGCCGTCAAGCATCATCCGGAATGCAATGTGCCAGCTTTTCGGCTTGTTGTAGACAGCAAACACGGGGCGGTCGCTCGTCTCCAACCGCCAGACGGTGTGCGTGCCGTACAGCGGTCGTGTGAAACGGTTCTTGCCGTTCACACAAACGAAGTCATTACCCTCGGGAAAATACTGCATGGAGCGTTCCGCTGCCTTGCCGCTGACGTCATTGGCAGTGAACAGCTGTTGGGCAGAAAGTGGAACGAAAAGCAGCATGAAAAGTCCCGAGGCAAGGGCTTTGCCACGCGTAAGAATGCGGATTGCGGACTCGGGGTTATGTTTTTTTCTCATTGTTTTGTTATTAATGTATGGCTTAGTGGTTGATTCTTGGTTTGCTGATGTGCAGCTTATCTTTTGCAAAGATACTGATTTTCCTCAACAAACCGGCACATTAAGCGGCTTTTTTGCCATCAAAAACTTCTGTCATCACTGTTTTTTTTGCTCTTCAAGAAACAGATTTTTAAAAACATAAAGTTTTTTTCTATGCCCAACATTTGCATATATCAATTATTTTGCTGAACTTTGCAGGAAAATACGAGATTATGTTTTTCTTCAAATCCAAGATAAAGGTTTCGGAGTCCGCCCTGCTGAACGATTTCACCGACTGCCACTGCCATCTTCTCCCCGGAGTAGACGACGGTGTGAAGACTGTGGAGAACACGTTGCGGATTCTTGACATGATGCACCGCCATGGTGTCCGTGAGGTATGGCTTACGCCACATATAATGGAAGAACACCCCAACAGTCCCGAGGATTTGCAGCACCGTTTCGAGAGCCTTCCTTATGATGGTCCGATACAGCTGCACCTTGCCGCGGAACACATGATTGACAGAGAGTTCTGCCTTGAACGCGCATCAAAACTGCCACTGCAAGGGGACAAGCTGCTGGTGGAGACAAGTTACTTCAACCCTCCTATCAACATGAAGGAGACTCTGAGAGACATCAAGGTGTCAGGGCTGCACCCTGTCCTTGCCCATCCATGCCGTTACCAGTACATGGAGCCAGAGGACTACGAGGAACTGCACAGCCTTGGCATAATCTTCCAGCTCAATATCCCTGCCCTGACAGGAATCTACGGCCCTGCAGCGGAGAAGAACGCGCAATGGCTTCTTGACAAGGGCTATTACAGTCTGGCAGGAACCGACACGCACAGTGTTACGCATTTCAGGCATTTCCTTGACAGCAAGATGCCAAAGAAACTTATGAGAAAGATCGAAAGATTCCTTGAAGAGCTGAAGCAGCAACAAGGATGACCACATCCTTTGTGTGGAAACATTGCATAAAAACGCTTTTACAAACTAAAACAGGGGCCGGCATTTCTCACGAGATGCCGACCCTTCTCCTTACTATTGTGCTAACCATGAAAATCTACAATAGTGGAAAAAATACATATTATCAAACAACTTTTCATCAATTTCCGGGTGTTGGTTATAGGTTCAGGGGTGTTGGTATGAATTTGTTTTGCTATTATTGATGACTAAAACCCACAGCCAACGACCCAATACCTTCCAACTTACAATGTCGGCTTTACGGGCTTTATGGTGCCGTCAGAGTTGAAATACATCCTGTCGATGCACACCTCACGGTAGTAGCCTGCCGACCATCCGCGCTTCAAGCCGTCAGGACGTTGGAAACGGTGGTAGACGATGTACCACTCATCTGTGCCCGGCTTGCAGATGACAGCATGATGACCTGTGCCGTAAATCTGACGGTCAGGGTCTTTGCGGAGGACGACAGCGTCCTTGACAGGTTCCGTTATTGTCGTCGGAGAGTCACCCATGGCGTAGCGCACACGGTACTCCGTACTGCGAGTGTCGTTCTCCGACCACATGAAGTAGTACTTTCCGTTGCGGTAGAAGACATAGCTTGCCTCATTGTAACGGAACTTCCGCTGCTCGCCTCGTGGGATTACATAGGTCAGAGTCTCATCCTTCACCGACAGCATGTCATCATTGAGCTCCGCACAGACAAGGAACGAATTGCCCCAATACAGGTAATACTTTCCGCTGACAGGGTCATGGAACACATCAGGGTCGATGATATGCCCGCGCATCGGTCCGCTTTCGGGATTCGGAATCATAGGTTTGCCGAGCGCATCCTTGAACGGTCCTGCGGGATTGTCTGCCGTTGCCACACCGATATTGCCGTTGGCGACAAAATAGTAGAAGTACTTGTACTTCGCTTTCTTTCCCTTTCCGTACTTGCGCTCTATGATGCACGGCGCCCAAAGGCAGTTGTCTGCCCACGCCACATCTGTCCTCAGGTCAAGTGCCTTGCCCTCATGCCGCCATGTCTTCATGTCGGCTGAGGAGTAGACTTCCGCATCATGGTTGCGCCATTCCTCAGCACCGTCGGTGGTTGGATAGAGGTAATAGCGGCCTGTCTTCTCTGAATAAAGTATCTCAGGGTCGGCAAAAAAGCCTTCGATGACAGGGTTTGCCTTGTTCGGCTCTGTCACAGGACGATAGGCATTATAACCTTTCGGATTCTCCTTCCAATGCTTCTCCAGCCGGTCAGCCTCTTCTCCGGTGATTTGCACGATAGCACCGTGCTTCGGGGAATAGAAGTTTAGCATGCGCATCTTGCCGTTGTTAAACTCCCCAAGGTCTTTATAGGTCTTGAAATCCGTGGTCTCCACAAAACCGAAGGTCATCGGTTTCTGGCGATAGATGTCATACATCACCACCCAAACATCCTCACCGATGCGCTTGAACACGGTAGGTGCCTCACAACCGACAGGCGATGCGTCGACATAACCGTCAGAGACCGTCCACTCGCCCGTGGGACTGTCGGACACGGCATGCCGTATTCCTGCCTGCCGTTCGTGGCTGACGTACATCAGATGATAAGCATCGCCAACCTTGGTGATGTCACCGTCGATGACCGAAACCTTCGGATCGTTGTGGCGGAAAAGGACTTTCGGCTCGGATTCCATGGCATTGAAATCCTGATTTACATAGACATAATAGAGTTTGTTGGCATCCTTCCTTTGGCGCATGGTCAGATGCACCATGAGTTTCCCTGCCTTGTCATCGTAGAAAGTCTCAGGAGCCCATGCGCAACCTATCTCTTTCCATGCCGGGAAGAGTGTGTCAAAGTTCAGCACAGTGTGGCTCCAATGGAGCAAATCCCATGATTTCATCATCACGATGCCACGGTTGTTGCCCCAGCCATAGTCTTTGCCCGGACGTTCCCACTCCGTCGTGCGCTTGCCGTCACGCTGCCCGAAGACATGCAAGTCGGTCATGGTCATGTAGAAAGCGCCGTCAGGTCCGCGATAGATGTGTGGGTCGCGGATGCCTTTCTGCATGGCAATGGTGTCGCCGGCGATGACGGGATTGTCATCGTTGAGTGCCGTAAACCGGCGTCCGTCACGGCTGATTGCCATGTGCAGGCCGTGGTCCTCGTCCTTATGGTAGACCATAAGGTAGGCTTTCATGTCCTTTTCCTCCGGCACATTGGTCATGCTGCCGGCTGCAAAAGTTGGCAGAGAGGAGGATATTATCAGTAAAGATGCGAGTAGATGTTTCATTTTTGATTAGGTTGTTTTTATGACAATACTGACAGTAGTGTCAATATTGTCAGTATTGTCCCATTATTTCACCGGAATCAGGTAATGCGTTCCGCGCTTCAGGTTCGGATCAATCATCCACTGGTCAACGACAATATTCGGGTCAAGAGCCTTGATTTCAAGCCTGTGACTGCCCTTTGAGAGATTGACTTTCAGCGTGCGCCGTGCCTGTCCGCGCAGCACATTCACCTTCCATTGCTCGGAACGGAACGGCTCTTTCTGTGAGAACACCGTCGGCTCTGCTCCGTCAATGCTCACTTGGAAGCGCAAGTCACCGCTGTCGTTCGGCTGCGTCGGGATAAGGGCAACTGTCAGATTCGCCTCGCCCTCGTGGTCAAATGTGAAGTCATAGGTCAGTGTGCCGCCCTTCTGCAGTGGCACAGCGTTCATCGAATGACCTAACATCTTGACTGGCGCAGTGCCCTCCGGAGCGGTGGTGAAGGACGATGCGTTGCGCGCCACGACACCGTCAAGGTCTATGGCGTGATACTTCCGGGCGTTGGTTTCCGTTGCAGAAGCCGCCTTGACATCCTCATCCGTGAAGAGATAAGGCAGGACAGGCGCACCCATCGACGGCAGACGGCGAGGATTGTTGTCCATAATATCATGCCATTTGCCGTTCGCCAGATCATTATTATAATAGTCGGTCATCACCATAACCCTGCGATAAGCGTCAAGACTCCTTACACATGCCGCCTTCATCTCTGCCTGTTTGCCGTTGGAAAGCTGGCGCGCACGCTGCGCTTCAAGCATTTTCACGGCATTGAAGGCTGCTGATTTCACAGGGTACTCCACCGCTGCGAAGAACGCATCGTGAAGGCGTGCCGGGATATTCCTCTTTGCTACACTGTCGACAACAGCCACAATGCGGTGGTAATCATCAAGATAACGGTCGAGTTCATTGCCGAACTGTGTGGTGGAGAACTCACTGTTGCGCACCGGAGAGAGACCGCGGTCGTAGATTTTCTTGTCCCTTTCCACCTGTGACCATCCCATAAACTCCGGGCGACGGATACCGCAAAGCCTGTAAAACTCCTTCATCGCCGGGGCAAGTGCATTGGCTGCCTCCGCCCCGAACTGCGTTGTGAGCCACTGTTTCAGATGATTGTCAAGAGTGCTGCCGTTTACACAGTCGATATTCCACGCCATATCGAGGAACAGTTCAAGGTCGTAAGCAGATACTTTCGGGTCATGGACATTGGCAATCCACAGCTTGCGCACATTATGGTCATAAGCCTGACGCATCTGATGGAAGATGAGTCCCGGCTGCGTGGTCGTCAGCCAAAGATGGTCATGAGGGCGTCCCCAATAGCTGAGGTGATAATAGACACCGGCGCCTCCCTGCCTTTGCTGCTCGCGAGGGTCGGACAGGCGGGTTATGTACCCATAATTGTCGTCGCACCACATCAGGGTTGCGGTCTCCGGAACGCGCAGTCCTTTCGTGTAAAGCTCAAGGACTTCCTTATAAGGCACAAAGACCTGCATCTGCTTCCGTGGGTCACCGATATGTTTCGCGATAAGCTGCTGCTGGTCGTCGATGACTTGTTGCAAGGCGTGGAACTTCTCATCGGCAGTCTTGTAGCCCTCCATCGAACCGTCGTGTATTCCTCGCATGCCGATGGTGAACATGTTTGTCGAGGACTTGCTGACCTCTTTCAGGCGGTCTGTCCAGTAGTTCTGCACCGCCTCACGGTTCGTTCGGTAGTTGAATGCGCCACGCTCCTTGACCTTCCACTCGCCGACATTGTTCCTCAAAAGCGGCTCACAATGGGATGTGCCGATGAATATTCCGCAGCTGTCGGCGACAATCTTGTTCCGGGGATTGGCGAAAAACGCCTCCGTTCCCTCGTGCATCGCAGGCCATACGGCATTGGCGCGAAGGCGCAGGAGCAGCTCAAAAACACGGCGATAGGTGTCTGTCGTTATGCGCCGTCCGTCACTGCTGCTCCACGGGCGCAATGACCAGTCCTCGTCATTAATGAAAATGCCGCGCTTCTCCACCGACGCGCTCTGCTTTGTCATGTAGTCCGTGGCGATTGTAAGGCGCGGCTTGCGCTCGGGAGTGACATCGCCCCACCATACCCATGGCGACACACCGGCGATGCGGCTCAGTTCGAGCAGGCCATAAGCCGTGCCCCTGCCGTTGCCGCCTGCCACAAGAATGCGTCCTTCATGGACTTTGACAACAAAAGCATCCGTGCCGTTCCGCAGGAAATCCGTGTCAACACCGGCTTTCATGAGGCATTGCTTCTCCGCCTTTCCGGCCTTGTCAAGCTGAACGATTTGTATTGTCGCACGCTTCATGTCGGCACGCTGCGGCTCCGCATCCGTCACCATCCGCATGTCGGAATTGAACATCCTCAGTGCGACAGTGACCACCGGGTCGGTACGTTTCTGCACGGAAAGCGTCACAGGCTTCCCATTGCCGAACCATACAAGCTCATCGGCATTCACCGGCACGAGTGAGAAGCAGGAAAGGAACAGTAGGATTATCTTTTTGCGCATGGTATATGTTTTTACAGTTTTTACGGTTAGTTTGATAAGGAAAATGCAGGTATGTTTGTTTTCTTCCGCAAAATTAATGAAAACAGACGAAATAACAATGTAAATCCGTGCGCATAAGATGTGATTTCGTATAAAAACACATGGTTTTGCGAAGAAGAAATCATGGTTTCCCAAAAGGTTACGCTTTGCATGACGAAAGATAACGTTTTGCATGGTCAAAGGTAACGCTTTGACGTGCAAAGCGATACCTTTCATTTTTACACAATTATATCCTTGGTTATCAAAGCATTACAACAAAAAAAAGACATTATCACTCGAAGAATCCACGGAAATCATCAGAATCCGCATTAGAAACATTTCCAAAGGGAAACCTACCGACAACAAAAAAGGACGCCGTTCATGGCGTCCCTTTTTGTTTATAAATTATCCTCGTTGAGGATTACTTCATGATCATCTTCTTTCCGTTGTGGATGAAGATAGAGCCCTTAGCAGGCTTCGCGATGCGCTGACCTGCGAGGTTGTAGTAAGCACCTGCGTTCTGAGCGTTCTCACCGGTACCGATGTTCTCGATGCCTACTGAACCGCCCTTCACACCGAATACCTTTGCGTAGACAAGGGCTGTGTCGATACGATAGAGCTGGAAGCCGAGAGTCTTCGTGCCGTCCTCCTCATCGATAACGTAAGCACCGCCTGCCTTGCTGCCAAGAACCTCACGGCCTGTACTTGCGATTGGATAAGCAACATCCTCACCCTTTACCTGAGCGAAATACTCGTCAGCTGTTGCGCATACAGGGTGGATAGAGTTGCTGCCATAGCTATTGATTGTGTTGACTATCACGATGTCGTTAGCACCGATACCTTTGAACTTGACAGTGTTGTAGTTGTTCTTTGTAGCATTCTGGGTAAGACCGATGCCCTGGAGAACCTGAGCAGCAAGACCGTTCCAAAGAGTAACACCCTCGAATGTTGCAGCAGCCTTCTCCTCTGTCATGTCAGTGTCAGCAATAACCCAGCGGTGTATGACGCACTCTGAATCGTCAGCAACATAGCCGAATGGATAGACAGCTGTATAAACAGGGTTGCCCTTGTCGTCAACAGCAGGGCTGCCATCCTCACCCATTACAGGCTGGTTGACGTCATAGTAGAAGAGACGCTTGCGGGCTGTCCAGTTGTTCTCACCACTTGTTGTTGCAGAATTCAAATCCTCTATGGCAGCGAAGCCAGCAGCCTTGATTGTCTCCGGAGTCATACGGGCAAAGTCGTAGCTATTCTTAAGCTCGTACTCGATGTTGTTCTCTATAGTTACTACAGTAGCCTGATAGCCGAAAGCAGATGTTGTCACAGTCAGAGTACCTGCCTCAGGAACAGTAACTGTGGTACCTGTAGGAAGCTCCTCGCCGCTCAATGTAGTGCCGTTCTTGCCATTGAATGTGTAAGAGATGAACAATGTTGGAGACAATGGCACTTCAGCGTTGCTTACAGTAAGTTTGTACGTCTTAGCGAAGCCTTCTTCCACAGAGATAACGTCAGCGGCAACTGCAGGGAGAGCACAAGGTGAGCAGTCAACTTCCATAGTAATCTCGTTAGACTTAGCAGTACCAACCTCTGTCCAAGCTACCAATGTACCACTTGTTGTAGTAGAATACTTGTAAGAACCAGTGCAGTCGTCGTATCTTACTTCTGCAACATCACCCTCAGTTCCCTTTACCTTCAATGTCTCACCAGGTTTGAATGTGATGGTGTAAATACGGAGGTTCGGGTTAAGATTGCCTTCTTCGTCTTTTCCAAGACCAGTGAGAGCCACAACAGGGTCGTTTGCCACATCCTGAGCAGACTCGCAAGTGAGGCTGATGTTATCAAAGTAGTATCTTGCCTGATAACGTGCAACCATAACGTTCAAGCCCTCTGCATACATGCTGATTTCTGTGCCGTCACACTCTGTAGCAGGGATTGTACGTGTACCGGAAGTAACAGTAGTACCCATAAGGTCACTAACGTTGTACTCTATGGTACGAGCATTAACGTCAACGTTGAGAGAAACAAGGTACCAAGAACCTTGAGTAAGATTAACAATGTTAGACTCATCACCATTCACGAAATATGCATCACCTGTAGCGATATCTGCCTTTTGTGAAAGGTCAAAGAGGAAGCCAACATAAGCAGCTGGGTCTGTGATTTCATTTCCGTCTTGATCCTTAAGGTAAGTCCAGCGGTTGATATAAGGCTGATTGGCCGGAGCGGAAAGGTTAGATACAACTGTGATTGCACTGTTGTACTGGTTGTTTGAAGGTTGTTGTGGGCAAAATTCGAATGTCAAGGTATATTTGCCATCTTCAAGGATAGAGGCATTCTCACCATAGACTTCGGCACCCCAATTCAATACAGCGTTACGGCCGTTGGTTGCACCGCCAAACAACTCAAAGTACGTGCCTTGGTCATCAGTCAGGATGTTCATGGCCTCACCACCATAAGTCCAGCCTGTCTCCGCAGAGCTTGTCACGCCTTCAAAGTTCTGCGAGAACAGCACGCGTGTACCCGCACTTACATTAGAGATGCAGAGCATCGTCAATGCAACGAGAGAAAGATAAAACTTTTTCATACGTTTGATTTTTAGTTAATAATAAAATTGATAAATTAGTAATGATATATTTCTTTATTATGTGGCAGGGCAAGAGTGTCCTGCCACATAATAAATTTATTTTTTTATTCCCATCCAGGAGTCTGGGTGAGTGCACCGGACTTCAGGATTTCGCTCTGTGGCAGAGGGAAAAGGTTGAACTTGTCCTCCCAATTACGGGCAGTGATGTATGATGGGTTGGTCACTACATTGTATGTGAATGACTCATCAGCATTCTTTGTGATTTCCATCACCTTGATGTCCTTGAAGTACTCTGCACCCTTCTTCCAGCGGCGCACATCGAAGAAGCGGTGTCCCTCGAATGCGAGTTCCACGAAGCGCTCGTTCTCATAACGCTTTGTGAACGCTTCTGGGCTGAGTCCTGTCTTTATATCAGGCTGTCCGGCACGCTTGCGCACGATATTGATAGCCTGTGCAGCGGTGCGTGTAAGTCCCTCACCTGATGTGTAACCGTCACCGAAGTAGTTCAGCACAGCCTCAGCATAGTCGAGATAGATGCCGCCAAGGCGGAAGAGTACCCATGTATGGTAGGATGTAGTTGCGTTGGAAGCACCGATGACCTGTGTCTTCTGCAGATACTTTTTCAGGTAGTAGCCTGTAGGAGTACCGTAAACAACAGAACGGCTGTTGCGACCGCCGTAGTAAGTCTCCAGCACAGCCTTTGCGTCTGTTGCCAGTCCGTCAGGCCAACGCTCGCCGTTGACAGCGATGGTAGCTGCGAGGCGTGCATCGCGGTTGGCGTATGGGTTCTGCGCATCGTAATCCGGATCCTCAGTGATTGTCAGGCCTTTCTTTGTCTCATAAGCGTCGACAAGGTTCTGGGTAGGGCAGTTGCCGCCGCCTGCGTTCTCCATACCAATTGGGAAGTTGTTCTTCTCGAAAGAGTTGGAAGCAGCGGTACGTGTGCCAAAAAGGATTTCTTTTGTGCACTTTGAGTAGCTGTCAACAGCGAACAGGTCGGCGTATTTTGAAACCAATCCCATGTTGCGTGATGTGCAGGCATTGATACATTCCTGAGCACGGAGAGCAGCCTCTTTCCAGAGTTCCTTGTTGTTTTCAGGATTGAAGAGTGGGCTTGCGTGGTACAGGGCAGCACGTGCGCGGAGAGCCATCACAGTGAGGTTGTTGGCGCGTCCGTTCTCGACAAGTCCGAGTTCAGAATAAGCCTTTGAGTAATCCTTGATGATTTCATCCTTTATAGCATAACATTCGTCGTCGATGAACTTGAAGATTTCCTCAGCCGTCGCGCGTGGAGTGTTGTTGGCTGTCTCAGCGTCGACATAGTTTACGATGAGCGGCACACCGCCATACTGGCGCACCAACTGGAAATAGAAGTAAGCACGCATGAAACGCGCCTCATACTGGAAGTTGTTGTACTTCTCCATCTTAGCCTCATAGTTGATGTCAAGCTTATAGTCATCGAACGTCAGATTGGTGAACTTGTCAAGGAAGAGGTTGCAGTAAGAGATACCGTGCCAGCACTTGTCCCATACAGAGGAATTGGCATTGGCAGGTCCCCAGTTGCCGTTGAAGAAGCTCTCGACAGAGTTGCCCTGATGAGAATAGACAGCCTCGTCGGTTGCAGATGCGAGCATTGCTCCGCTGTAGTTTCCCCAATCGGAGTCAAGGTCACGGTAGATGGTTGTCATCAAGCCATTGACATTTTCAAAATTCTCCTTGATGTAGTCCTCGCCGTCAACCTTATACTCGTGGTAGTCCATGTCGCATGAGGTGAATCCCAGCGAGAGAGCCACGCAACCGAAAATTATATTCTTTAGTTTCATAATTGTTGTTCAGTTTTAAGGGTTAGAAAGTAAGCTGTGCACCAACTACAATGCTGCGTGAGGCAGGAGTTCCGTTGCCGAGAATCTCAGCGTCACGACCCTCGATGTGGTCAGCGCAGAAGAGGTCGTTGCCACGGACATAGACTTTGGCAGCGTTCACGAAACCGGTCTTCTTCATGACAGCCTTTGGCAGGTTGTAGTAGACCTCAATGTTGCGGAGCTTCAGGAATGAGCGGTCGCGCATCCAGAATGTGCTCGCCTGATAGTTGTTGGCGTTGCTGGATGAGCTGAGACGTGGGAACATAGCGTTAGGGTCGTTGCTCTCTGCTGTCCAGCGGTTGTCATAAACATACTGTGCAAGGGATGTATTGTTGACAAGTCCCCAGTAGTAGCCGGAGTTGCTTAGCATTGCTGTGTAGCGACCTGCGCCCTGGAAGAGTGCTGTGAAGCCCAGTCCCTTGTACTCTGCTCCGAGGTGGAAAGAGTAGTAGAGTTCAGGACATGTTGAGCTGTAACCAATCTTTGTCTTGTCGTTAGCGTCAATCTTGCCGTCACCGTTCACGTCCTTATAGCGGATGTCACCCGGGCGCACCTGTGAGAAGGTGTGTGCAGGGATGCCGTCAACGAGAGCGGTAGGGTTGCCGTCTTTATCATACACGAAGTCTTCGTTGCGGAAGAGTCCTTCAGCGATAAGTCCGTAGTTGGAATTGAGCGGATTGCCTGTGGTCACGAGGTTAGCGTAAGCCTTTGGTTCTTCTGCCTGTTCCTTAATCTCGTTCTTTGAGAGGGTCATGTTTCCGCCGATGTTGAATGTAACGTCGCCGATGGTCTTTGTATAGTCAAGAGCAAGGTCAAAACCGTACTGGTCAACCACACCTGCATTGACATAAGGAGCTTCGAAACCAATGAGTGAAGAGAATGCGCCTGCACCACTCACCCAGATATCATAACGATGCTGGTTGAAGTAGTCAAACTCGATGTTCAGTCCCTTGAAGAGAGTGGCGTCGATACCTATGTTGAACTTGCGCGCCTTCTCGTGTGAAGGATTTGCGGTTGCCATCTGACCAAGCACTGTAGCACCGTCGCTGGTGTCGTAGCCGGCACCCCACAGATACTGTGTACCGTTTTTTGAGTAAGACTGTGTGTAGTATGTCCACAAGTTGTCACCCGGCAGATAGTCGGCACTGATTACGCCAAAAGAAGCGCGGAGCTTAAGGAAGTTAAGCCAGGAGACATCCTTCAGGAAATTCTCGTTTGAAGCAACCCATGCTGCTGACACTGTTGGAGACATCGCCCACTTTGTACCCGGAGCAAGACGGCTTGAGCCTGACTCCATGAGTGCCAATTCGCCGATATACTTGTTGTTGTAAGCGTAATGACCGAGCCAAGAGATGTTCTGACGGTAAATCTTTGTGTTGACACCTGTTGTCTCCTCAAAGTCGTAGCCATACATCAACTGGCTGTAGACGCTGTGCTTGCCGAAAGAGCGGTTGTAGTTGAAACCTGCACCGAAGGTCATACGACGAGCGTACTTGTCAGTAGCTGCGCCTGCACCCATCTCTCCCTGCTTGCCACCTTCCCAGTAATCACCGAGAACTGGTTCACCGTTTGCCCATCCTGTCACAGGAGTGTAGCCGTAGAGATACTCCTTGGAGTGGTCCTCGTAAAGGGTGGAATATATGTCGTAGCTTGCCTTAACCGTCAGGCTGAGTCCCTTTGTCCAAGAGTCGAGTTTCTGGTCAAGGACTGCGTCGAGGTTCAGTGCGCGCTCATGAATCTTGTAATAGGCTGCGCCTGTTGACTGAGCTACTGGGTTGTTTGTTCCTGCCCATGTGCTGGAACCGCCCCATGTGCCGTGCTCGTTCTTTATAGGGAAAGCAGCTGAAGGCACTGAGTACATCATTCCCCAAAGATCAACATTGCTGCCCGGGCGTGACATCTCGCTCAGCATACCGAGGAGGTTGACTCTCATCATTGTGTTTGGAGTGAGGTCGATGTCGAGGTTTGTGCGTATGTTACCACGAACGTACTTGTCCTGAGTGTTATAGCCCTCATTCATTGCAGGATTCTTGATGAAGCCCTTGTCAGAGATAAGGGTTGCCGCTGTGAAATAGCGGAACTTCTCACCACCACCGCTGAACTCAAGCCCTAAGCGGTTGTCAAGAGCGTGGTTGCGGAATGTCTCGCCCACCCAATTGACACTTGGATACTGGTAAGGGTGTGTACCATTCTGGAAAGCGGCAATCTCGTCAGCAGAATACTTCGCGAACTGTCCCTGTCCCTCATTGTACAGAGCCTCGTTCATTGCGCTTGCATAAGTCGCACCATCGATGAACTTAGGGCGGTTAAGCATCTGACGGAACTCATGGTCATAAGTGAACTTTATAGTCTTGCTGTTGTATTCACCACGCTTTGTCTTGATGAGCAGTGCACCGTTTGTGCCTTTGTAACCATAGAGGGCAACGGCAGCAGCATCCTTGAGGATCTGCACTTCCTCCACCTCGTCGGCACTGATGTAGCTGATGTCACGCTCCACACCGTCGACAAGCACCAATGGGCTGCTGACACTGAGGCTCTGCAAGCCACGGATGTAGAATGTAGGGTTCTGCTCAAAAAATGTGCCTCCGCCCTGCAATGAGATAAGGCCGTTACCCTGTCCGAGGATAGAGTTGCCAATGTTCTTTGCCGAACGCTTGTTGACATTTTTGTTTGTTATGACAGACACGGCAGCCGTTGAGGTCTCGCGTGAGAAATTCTTGTTGGCTCCCACCTCGATGGTCTGGTCAACGAAGGCGATGCCTGTGCTGTCCTGCTGTGCTGCTGCCGGAACAGATAGTCCGGCAAGCAGTGAAAGCATCAATATATTCTTATTTTTCATAAAATTCTAAGTTCTTGCACATTAATAATCAAATGTATCACCATCCCGGGTTCTGGACAAGACCATAGCCCTTGTTGATTTCCGTCTGTGGGAATGGAGACATGAGCCATTTCCTTACATCGGTGTCATCAGGATCCATGCCCCACAGTACGCGGCGTACAGGCTTGCTCAGCTCAAACTTCTGATACTCGAAGCGGTTAGGCTCCTTTGTACCGCTGTTCTTGTCGTCGCCAAGCCATGGGCGTGTCACACGTACCCACTTTCCGTCAGAGCCCTGCTGCATACGGAAGATACCAAGACCATGGAGCTGTTTTGTCATCCAGTCAGTGCGCTTGTAGCGAACCATATCCATGAAGCGGGCGTTGGTCAGACCGAGCTCACAAGCACGCTCACGAAGAATCTCTTCAATCAGAGCATCCTTGTTAGTAGCAATCTCTGGGTGTCCCATTGTGAGAGAGCCAAGACCGACACGCTTGCGGACAACATTGGCCTGATTGATGGCTTCCGGCAGATTGTCTGTCTGTGCGAGGCACTCAGCATAGATTAGGTACATCTCCGGCATTGTCACCACGTTCCAGTGGTTGTCTGCCTTACGGTGGAACTGCTCATCAAGGAGATATTTCACATTACCGTATCCGGTAGGACACATCGTCAGAGTAGCTTCAACAGGTTCATATATTTGGTTCCCGTTCTCGTCCTTCTTTGGTTTTCCGTCCTTATCCTTTGCCTCTCCCAACACATTGGAGGAAGCATGGTAGCCGCCAACCCAGAACTCAAAGACGTTACCGGTTGATGTGCCGGTTTCCCATCCGAGCTGTTCCTGCTGACCGTTTACGAAAGCGTTCTCATAGAGACGAGGGTCGCGTGAAGCCTCTTTCTTGAAACCGCCACGGATAGGTGTGTAGCTAAAGAACAACTTGCCGTTAGAGCCTTCTATACGTCCGGCAGCAAAGTCCTTGTCCCAGTCAAACGGTGTGCCGTCCTTCCATGGGAACATATCCACATATTCCTGAGTAGGAGTATAGTTGTTACGGTTGATGCCGTTCTGCTGCCATCCCCATGAGAGCCAGCAGTAAGTACCCTGGGTACCATAGATTGAAATCACACGTGTGGTATGGAGAGCCTCCGGACTGTCATCGAGAATGTATCCCATACGGTATGCGTGGCGGTAGCCGTCAGGAGTCTTGCTTGTCGCCTCACGGAGACCATAGTAGCCGTTTTTCTTCACCTCGTCAAAGAAATCCCTGCATGCCTTCAGGGCATCGTCCCAGCGGCTTTTCTGGTAGTCGCCGTACCATACGAGATGCTGCTGTTCCGCCTCGCTTGAGCCGTCATAGTAAGGCTTTGCATTGTTGAAGAGCGGAGAAGCGGCAAAGGTAAGAATCTTTGCCTTCATTGCCATTGCTCCGGCTTTTGTCCAGCGTCCAACGTTGGTACTGTTGGTCTCCGGAGTGTTGCCGTTATACGCCCACACGAGAGCATCACCCTCTATAGCCTCATCAAGCAACCCAACCATGAACTTCACGGTTTCATCGACTGTACTGCGTGACATTTCGTAGGAGCCCTCATTGCCGGTGTATGTGTTCCTGATTATCGGCAAGCCTCCATAGTGCGGGAAAAGATCGAAATAGCGCTCGGCAATAAGGCATTTAGCCTGAGCAACCATATTCTTCTTCTGAGCGTCGGAGAGCCCCGGCACGCGGCCGATGTTCTCAATCAGCATCCATCCAAGGCGTACCACCTCCCACACATAGTCGTCATTGAATCCCATGAGCGGTGTGGTGTTGGAGTTAAGGCTGCCTGTATAATAAGAGTTTTCAACCCTTGTGCTTCCCCAGTGAAGCTGGTAGCAGTCAGTCAAGGCATCAAACTTTCCTGTATATGTGTTGGAACTGTTCGGAGTACCGCTGGCGTTGGCGTATGGCAATCCATAATACTGACGCGCATAGAGCGAGTTCAGGAACTGCTGGGTATAGACAGGACTGCTGAACACAGTGTCCACATTGACCGCTCCACCCGGTGCCTTCTCGATGAAGGCGTTGCCGAACTTTATGTCATCGGTGCAGGCTGAGAGCATTGCAGCTCCAAGAACTGCGACACTCAGTCCGTTGAATATATTCTTTATTTTCATTTTATTGTTCTTCATATATGATTAGCTTAGAATCCTACTTTAACTGACAGAGTGTAAGTACGCTGCAACGGATAAGAAGGAGAATTTGAAGCCCTCACCTCAGGGTCGCCCCACTTGTATGGAGTGAGTGTGAAGAGGTTGTAAGCACTGAGAGCAAGCTGCAGCTGGTTCATGCCGAACTTCTTCATCCAAGGCATGCTGAAGTCATAAGCCACCTGCATGGTCTTACAGCGCAGATACTTGGCATCCTTCTCCCATAATGTTGACTGTGGGTCGTAGTTCTGGGTTTTTCTTCTGAATGTCGGGCGTGGATATTCCGCATTAGGATTCTCCGGTGACCAAGAGTTCTCGAGATGGTAAACCAACAGACCTCCTTTATTGTCACCAGAAGAATTGTAGAATGGACGGCGGAATGTTCCGTCAATCACACGGCTGACATTCCATGCACCTGTAAACTGGGTGTTGAATGACCATCCTTTGTATGAGAATCCGAAAGAGAGACCTGCCATATACTCCGGGTCGTCAGTGTATCCGAGGTCGCGGCTCATGTCGTTGGTGTCAATCTTGCCATCATTGTTCAAGTCAACATAGAGTGCATCACCCGGCTTCAACTGGTCGTTTTGGACTATTTGCTCAGGGAATGGCTGACCGAACGTCTTCTCATAGTCTGCCTCGCAACCCTCATAGTAGTAATTCCAGAACTTATAGAGTGAGCGGCTGCCGATGCGGCGTCCTGCAGTATACATGTACTGCTCGTTCTGTGGAGCCTGACGGTCCTCGATAATCTCATTCTGGTTGTAAGAGAGATTGAACTTCGCCCAGTAGCGGAAATCGTTGCCTATCTTGTCCTGCCAGTTGACGGACACCTCATGTCCCCAGCTGTCCACGACACCGAAGTTTGTGTAAGGAACAGAGAATCCGAGGAAGGAAGGCACTGTCCCGTCTCTCCACAGGATGTCTGTACGGTGCTCCTTGAAGTAGTCGTATGATATGCGGAGCTTGTCGTTGAGGAAGTAGACATCAACACCATAGTCCTGCTTGAACGCCTTCTCCCATGTCACGTCGGCATTGTTCTTGGCCAGCTCCGTGGCACCGTACTGTGTGGAGCCCGTAATGTTGCTGACACCGAAATAGTAAGCATAAGGGTTCGCATCCTTGCCCATACGCTCCATCAGGGCTGCACCGTTGACAACGTAAGGGTCGGCAAGATACATGAAGCGGCTGCCGCCAACCTTGTCATTACCTACAAGACCCCATGAAGCACGCAGTTTCATGAACGAAATGACCTTGCTGAGAGGCTTGAAGAAAGGCTCGTCGCTGATGAGCCATCCCACAGAGCCTGCAGGGAAAGAGCCGAAACGCTTGCCAGGAGCAAAGTTCTCAGAACCGTTGTAGCCGATGTTGAACTCTGCCATGTAGCGATTCTTGTAGTCATAAGTGACACGGCCCACAAAACCTACATAAGTACGGGGAATGTCGGAGTAAGTCTTTGGATAATATGTCTTGCTCTGGTTGTAGAGAGCGAGAGCATTGACAGTATGCTCACCGAATGCGCGGCTGTAGCTCAGAGAGCCCTCGGCATACCAGTCACGACCCTTGCTTGTGCTTGGCTTGTAAGAAGGGTCTGTATCCTGACCTGACTTCAGATACAGCATGTCGTTAGTCGCTGTCTCAGGATTCCATCTGATTACCGGAGTATAGCTTGCCGTACTTGCAGTAAGTTCCTTTGTGACACCGTAGATAGAGTTGTAGGAGCCCTTCAGCTTCAGTGACAAGCCCTTTGTGATGAAGTCAAGCTTTTGGTCAAGGATGACGTCCATCATCAGTCGGTTGTTATTATAATGGTAAGCACCTGGCTGATAAATAATGTATGTCATAGGTGCACTGCCAGTGAATGGGAGGACAGAAGTTTTAGTACTTGCAATTACAGGATTGCCGTCTGCATCACGCACAACATTACCTTCATCATCATATTCAGGGATAGTGAATGTGTTATATGCAGGGTTTGTATTTGTATAAATGTAACGTCCCTGCTCATCGAAACCCGCACTTGAGAACGGTGATGCCTCATATATAGCCTTAATCATGCCTGAAGCACCCTGACCTGTACGTGGCTTTGTACTGTCATCCACCTTACCTGCGAGGTTCACACTGAGCTTTGTTGTCGGAGTGACATCTATATCGATGTTGCCACGATAGTTGAAACGCTGGTAGCTGTAGTCAAAGTCATAATCCCTTCCGAAAGACTCGAACAGGCCACCCTGAGTGAACATACCCGCTGAGAGGAAATACTTCACCTTGTTGTTACCGCCGGAAATGTTGACATTGTGCTGCTGCTGGAGCGTCACATCCTTCATGATATAATCTGTCCAACGCATACTTGGCAGGCGGATAGGATCGGAATTCGTGCGGAAAGCCTCAACGATGTCTGTACTGAACATTGGGGCATCACCGTCGTACGACAACATATTGTTATAGAAATTTGCATACTCATAAGAGTCCGCCATATCAATCATCTTCGTAGGAGTGAGAGCTGAGAAGCTGACATTTGCTGAGATGCGTGCCTTGCCTTCCTTACCACGCTTTGTGGTTATGAGGATTACACCGTTAGCACCACGCACACCGAACACGGCAGTAGCTGACGCGTCCTTCAGGACTGTAACGCTCTCGATTTCGTTAGGGTCGATGTCCCACATCTCACGCTCCACACCATCCACCTGGATGAGTGGCTTCACAGCATCAGAGCCGGCGAAAGTAGCCTTACCACGCACGAATATGTCGGCAGCATCTGAACCCGGCTCACCTGAGAACTGCACAGAGGTGACGCCTGAGAGCTGTCCCGCCAGCACGTTGTTGACAGAGCTGACAGGAGTGCGGACAAGATCCTCACTCTTTATGGAAGAGATGGCACCTGTCACAGTGACCTTCTTCTGAGTGCCGTAGGCAACGACCTCCACACCCTGAAGCATGGTGGCGTCCTCCTTGAGAGTCACTTTCATGTTGTCCTTGGCAGTGACAATCTGGTCAGCGTAGCCGATGTACACAATCTTGAGTTTGTCACCTGCCTTTGCCTTGATGGAGAAGTTTCCTTCAAAGTCGGTGATGGCAGCGTTCTGTGCCGATGTGGCACCTGATGCGCTGACAAGATAAACAGTCGCTCCGATAACAGGCTCGCCGGTTGGGTCAAGCACAGTACCCTTGATGACTCCCGCAGGCTGGAGGGCAGCAACGCCTGTGACCGCCTGTGCCGGCAAGACACCAAGATTGGGAGCAAACACCAAAGCGGAAGCGCACAACACCATTGCCGGCAGTTTGCAGGCTCCACTCGTGTTCAGTAGTCTGATTTTGCTCATAAGTTTAGTTGTAAATTATTTTATTGTTAGTTTTGTCGCGTCTGATTACAAGCCAAACAACTCCGGGACTTGCCGTGCAAGCAGGAAACGCCATAGCAGGGCAGCCATGACAAAGGACATTGGCGTACCTTTGCAGAGCCGGATTCTTGGTTCGTAAATTGCTTTTTAGGTTGTAGTGATTAGTGAATTTTCGCTTTTCATTAAATTTAGTTGCAAAATTAACTTTCATTTTACATTTTTATATGCAAATTTGTGCAATATGCATGTATATTTTTCCAAATATTAAAAAAATATTGTAACTTTGCTCTTGAAAACAAGAAAACTGTCTGATACTACACCTTATAATATACAATATGCCTTTACATAAATCCATCATCCTTCTACTTGCGGCAGCCTTCTCCCTTCTCGCGGATGCGCAGACCACGGCACAAGGATTTTCCATATATTCCAAGCGGATAACCTCCGACAACGGACTGCCATGCAATTTCGTCCGTTCCATCGCACAAGACAGGAAGGGATTCATGTGGTTCTCCACTCTCAACGGCTTGTGCAGGTACGACGGGAACACGATGAAAGTGTTCAATCCGCAGGGATACGGACAGAATTCCATTTACGACGACCGCATCGACTGGGTGATGGAAGACGCACACCGGCACCTGTGGGTCCTCACCATGAACATGAAGAGCTACTGCCTGGACCTGCGCACCGACAAGTTCCTTGACATGAACGGACTCCTCGGGACAGGATTCCAGTGCAAGAGGATGGCGATGTCAAATGACGGCAGGAGGATATGGCTCTATGGATACGGCACAGTACTGATTACTGTCGGCAATGACGGCAGCCTGTCGGCAAAGAGCTTCAAGGACAAGATGGCAAGAAACTTCCAGTTCATCTACGAAACCTCCAATCACGAGACTATCGCAGGCAACGACAAAGGACTGTTCATCTTTGACGGAAAAGGCTTCCGGCATTTGAAGCACCATGGCAGATTCACCAATGCCACGGAGATTGCAGGACGGCTTGTCGTCTGTGGCAGCAGCAATGACAGTTTCATGTACTTCAACACAAAGGCAAACACGCTCACTCCCGTCCCTGCCGACTGGACGAACGACAACCTGCCTGACCTGCGCACCGACAACAAAGGCAACTGCTGGCTCTACAACAAGGACTTCGTACTCACACGCATCGACAAGCGCACCGGCACTGTCATCCGCATAAACGCACCGGGACGAGACGGCAGCAGCGCAAACTTCAGGTACAATGTCGTGGAGGACTCGCGCGGACTGATCTGGATAAGCACTGACCATTGCGGACTGCTGATGTACAACAAGCGCACCGGCGAACTCACAAACTTCAGGGCCGGCAACAGCGGGACATCGCCGATAGGCCAGAACAACCTCCTCTACACGTTCCTTGACAAGGACGACCACGTATGGGTAAGCTCCTGGTACACAGGCATAAGCTGCATAAATGTCTCACGCAATGTCACCACCGAGACGTACAAAGGCGAACAGGTGCGCATGATTTGCCAGCCGATAAAGGGCGGCGACATCTATGTCGGCACAAAGAACACTACCTTGGACACTTATGACGCAACGTTCTCCATACAGAAAAACTCTGAGAAATTCCCACACAGCGTCTACTCCGTGGCCTTCGACAGCGAAGGGACACAATGGCTTGGACTGCGCGACGGCGGAATAATCATCGGCGACAAGCTCTACAACCGGCAGTCAGGCAACGCCGAAAGCCTGTCGAACGACGCCGTGTTCAGCATCCTCCGCGACAGCAAGAACCGCATGTGGATAACCACACACGGCGGCGGACTGAACCTTGCCGTGAAGCAAAAGGACGGCACTTACCGCTTCCGCCACTTCCTTGACAAGGAGTACAACATCAGTTGCACACGCAACATCGTCGAGGACAACGACGGAAACCTGTGGGTCAGCACTAACGCCGGAGTGGTCATAGCCAATCCTGACAGAATCATCGGCAACCCTGACGACTACCTCTTGCTCAGCGTGGAGAACAACAAGCTGAGGAGCAACCTCGTGCGCATGGTCTACAAGGACTCGAAAGGCAACATCTGGATTGCCGAGACGGGAAAGGGATTCGCCATGTGGAACGCCTCAGCACACAGGAAAAAGGCTGCCGGCAAAGGGAAATACACTCTCAACAGCATACAGCTGGAGCATTTCGGCATAAACAACGGACTGTCAAGCCCTATGGTGCAGGGATTCCTCGAAGACAGGAGAGGCAACCTGTGGGTGACCACAGAATATGGCATCTCACGCTTCAACCCTGCCACAAAGAGCTGCCAGACTTACCGCTTCTTCAACGACATCATCTATAACGCCTACTCCGAATGCGCCGCACTGGAGCTTGCCAACGGCGCACTGCTATTCGGAAAGGACGACGGACTGGAGATAATCGCCAACCCTTCACTCTTGGACAAGAACAAGGAGAAGGTGGTAGACATACTCTTCACCAACATCTCCGTGGCTGAGGACGGGAAAAGCGACCTGCTGTCCCTCGCCTACTCCGACCGCCTGCAACTGGAATATACGGACAACTCCTTCCGCATAAACTTCTCCACCATGGAGTTCCCCGTCAACGGCGAGACACGCTACTCCTACCGGCTTGAAGGATACGACAAACGCTGGAGCAGCTACGACACACAGGCTTTCGCCGAATACAAGAACCTCGAGCCGGGCACTTACCGCCTGCATGTCAGGGCCATAAGCAGCCAGGGCGTCGCAGGAAAGGAGAGCATACTGGAAATAACCATAAAACCGCCATTCTACCGCACATGGTGGGCGTACCTCCTGTACTCGCTCTTCACACTTGCCGTGGCGTACTACATCTACCGCCTGACAAAGCAGCGTTACCGCCTGCGCCAGAGGATAAAGGTGGAACGCGAACTGACGGACTACAAACTGAAGTTCTTCACCAACATCTCACACGAGTTCCGCACACCGCTGACACTCATACAGTCGTCCCTCGAGACAATCACCGTCAACACGGACATCGTCAAGCAGTATCCGCAGCTGAGCATAATGGAGCGAAGCACAAACCGCATGGTGCGACTCATCAACCAGCTCCTGGAGTTCCGCAAGATGATGAACGGCAAACTGCATCTCGCTCTCGAGGAGGACGACATCATTGCCTTCGTCCGCGACATTTTCTATACCTTCAACCTCATGGCAGAGGACAAGAAGATAACCATGACATTCAACACCTTCACCGACAAACATGTGATGTTCTTCGACAAGAGCAATGTCGACAAAGTGGTCTACAACCTTATCTCCAACGCCATAAAGTACACTCCGGCAGGGGGAAATGTCTCTCTCGACATGCAACTGAACAATGACAACACGCTGAGCATAAAGGTCGCCGACGACGGACTCGGTGTGCCGAAGCACAAGCAGCAGGAACTCTTCAGCCGCTTCATGCAGACTTCCTTCGCCGCCGACTCCATCGGTGTGGGACTGAATCTCGCCATGGAACTTGTCAAGACGCACCACGGCTCGCTGACATTCGAGGAGAACCGCCCAAAAGGGTCGGTGTTCACAGTGACACTGCCGACGGACAAGAGTGTCTATGCCTCCGGCGATTTCCTCGTCACAGCACCGGAGAAGGAAAATCCAAAAATCACCCCCCCCGAAAACAAAAACGAACATCTATCTGACAATCTGAAAGATAGGCTGCAAAGCCTATCCTCTTGCGCAATACTTGTGATAGAGGATGATGTTGACATACGCAACCTTCTGCAGAACACACTGTCCTACTATTTCAGGACAGACGGCGCACCTGACGGGGAGACCGGTCTGAAAATGGCTCTCGAGAACCACTACGACCTTATCGTCTCTGACGTGATGATGCCGGGCATCAACGGCTACGAACTGACAAAACGCCTGAAACAGAACTTCGAGACGTGCCACATCCCTATCATCCTCCTTACGGCTCTCAACGTGCCTGACAAGTATCAGGAGGGCATCGAGTCGGGAGCCGACGCATACATCGTCAAGCCGTTCTCCATGAAACTGCTCCTTGCGCGCATCTTCAACCTCATCGAACAGAGGAACAAGATACGCGAACGGTTCTCCAACGACCTGACCTACAACGCGCCGGTAATCAGCAAGAACGACAAGGACAAGGACTTCGCCGACCAGATGCTGGCAATAGTGAAGAAGAACATGACCAACTCTGACTTCTCTGCCGATGACTTCGCGGCAGAGATGCACCTCGGACGCAGCATCTTCTACAAAAAGGTGAAGGGCGTGACAGGCTGCTCGCCTATGGAGTACATAAAGAAAATCCGCATGAAGAAGGCGGCGGAACTCCTGCAGGACACTAACCTGACCATCGCCGATGTTACCTACAAGGTGGGCATCAGCGACCCGTTCTATTTCTCGAAATGCTTCAAGGCGCAGTTCGGCATGGCACCATCCGCCTACCAGAAGCAGTTCAAGGATGGCGGAAAGAAAGAGGAGTGACGCAGCGTAAGGGCAGCTTGCCACTGCTCAAAGATTGCCAAAAGCACACATTAATATAATTACAAGCCAGCACGCCGGGATAACATTCAAACGTTGTCTCGGCGTGTTTTCATGTCAGACAAAGACAAAACGAAAAAGTTCCTGTCTCTGAGGCCTTTGCAAAAGGTAACACTTTACACCATAAAAGGTAACACTTTACACGGCAAAAGCTAACCTTTCGCATGATAAAAGGTTACCCTGTGAAAAGCGATGCCCCAAAGGCGGTTTTTGCAACCACCATGCGGACAAAACCACTCCCTTGGCACGCCGCAAGGCAGGCAATGCCCGATGCCGGGCTGCCTTTTGGGAGCCACACAACATATATACATCCGTGCGCGGGAGATGTGATTATGTCGCAAATCCACATGTATGCACAAAATTACATATATTAAACACATTTTTGCATACATAACACTATATAAAATACTAATTTTGTGCATCAAACTGACCAAATTAACTATTAACCAATGAAGACCAAAGTTTTTTTCATAATTCCTGCCATGATGATGGTGATGGCGGCACAGGCTTTTGCACAGCAGACAGAGAAACTCTCGAGGGGGCTTGTCGCTGTCAGGGAAAACCCTTCCGCCGTCACCCTCTCATGGCGTTACTTGTCGTCCGACCCGATGAACACGGCGTTCAACATCTACCGCAACGGCAAAAAGATTGGGACAACGAAAAGCGACAACGCGACTTTCTTCCGCGATGACTACAAAGGGAACGACGCCGTGACCTACACCGTAGAGAAACTCATCGGCAAGAAAGCCACCGGAGAGAAGTGTTCCTACACCTTGCCGGCAAACGCTCCGACAGGCTACATCGACATTCCGCTGGACATGCCCGAAGGAGGGGTGACGCCTGCCGGAGACAATTACACATACACTGCCAACGACGCGTCAATAGGCGATGTGGACGGTGACGGCGATTACGAGATAATCCTCAAGTGGGAACCGACAAACGCTCACGACAACTCGCACGACGGCTACACGGGTGATGTCATTTTCGACTGCTACCGCCTCAGCGGCGAGCGTCTGTGGAGGATAAACCTCGGCAGGAACATACGTGCCGGAGCGCACTACACACAGTTCATGGTCTATGACCTTGACGGCGACGGAAAGGCGGAAGTGGTGATGAGAACCTCCGACGGAACCGTGGACGGCAAGGGAAAGGTCATCGGAAACGCTGACGCTGACTACCGCGAGAAGGGCATAAAGCATGAGGGAAAGCGCACGCCAACCCACCAAGGGCGCATACTTACAGGCAAGGAGTATCTCACTGTGTTCAACGGAATGACGGGCGAGGCGATGCACACCGTCCCTTACATCCCCGAGCGCGGTGACCCGCAAGGCTGGGGCGACCCACGTGCGAACCGCAGCGACCGCTTCCTTGCGTGTGTGGCTTCACTTGACGGAAAGCGCACAAGTGTGGTGATGTGCCGCGGTTATTACACACGCACCGTCCTTGCGGCCTTCGATTGGGACGGCAAGGAACTGAAGAAGCGGTGGGTGTTCGACAGCAACAACCCGGGCTGTGAGGGCTATGCAGGACAAGGAAACCATAACTTGCGTGTGGGAGACGTGGACGGCGACGGCTGTGATGAGATTATCTACGGCTCTTGTGCCTTTGACCATGACGGCACAGGGCTCTACACTCTCAACATGGGACATGGCGATGCGATGCACCTGACGCAGTTCTCCAAGGATATGAAGGGCATGCAGGTGTGGAACTGCCATGAGAACCGCCGCGACGGTTCGACATTCCGAGATGCGCGGACAGGCAAGATTATCTTCCAGGTAAAGGACAAATCCGACGTAGGACGCTGCATGGCTGCGGACATCGACCCTACCAACGAGGGTGTGGAGATGTGGTCAATAGCGTCGGGAGGGATACGCAACATCAAGGGCGAGGTCATCAATCCTCAGCCGAAGCGTCTGTCAATCAACATGGCAGTGTGGTGGGACGGCGACCTTCTGCGCGAGCTTCTCGACCGCACCACTGTCTCCAAATACGACTGGACGACGGGCGAATGCAAGCCTTTGCAGACCTTTGAGGGCACTCAGTCCAACAACTGGACAAAGGCTAACCCGTGCCTGCAAGGGGACATTGTGGGCGACTGGCGCGAGGAAGTGCTCATGCGCACCAAGGACAACACACACCTGCGGCTTTATGTATCCACCATCCCGACGGACTATCGCTTCCACACATTCCTCGAAGACCCTGTCTACAGGATTAGCATAGCCACACAGAACGTGGCATACAACCAGCCTACACAGCCGGGATTCTACTTCGGGCCGGACTTGAAAAAGGGCATCTTCCGCGGATGGAAGTTCAAATAAAATCACGACTCATCATGCTGCAACAAGATGCGACGTGCGATGCAACAAGATGTCCCATGATGCCTCATGATAAAACATGAGTTGCAACATGATGTCCCATGATACATCATGATTCAACATGATTCAACATGATTCAACATGACAACAAAAAAAAACAAAACAACAATATGAAAAGAGAAGCATTCAAAATGTTCTTGAAGCCTGGCTTTGAGAAAGAATACGAGAAAAGGCATGCAGAGATATGGCCTGAACTGAAGAAGATGCTGTCCGACGGCGGTGTCTGTGACTATTCAATCTATTGGGACAAGGATACGAACATCCTTTTTGCCTGCCAGAAAACGCGTGGCAACGAGTCGTCACAGGACATGGGCAGCAACCCGATAGTGCAAAAGTGGTGGGACTACATGGCGGACATCATGGAGGTGAACCCTGACAACTCGCCCGTGACAATCCCACTGCCGGAAGTGTTCCACATGGATTAAGATTCAACCACATCATGCTTCAACATGACATAACATGATGCATCATGATAACTCATGTCGCATCATGATTCCAAAACAACAATAACAACCAACAACCCAACCAAATGAAAAAGATACTATCCTCCTTAGCGGTCTGCGCCGCCATGTGCCTCCCTTCACAGGCACAGAAGCCGAACGTGGCAGGACCGATGAAGGACGTCAACAATGTCGTTGACAACACTCTTGACAGTCTCAACAAGGCAATGACAGCGCGCCCCGTGGCAGGCTCGTCACGCAAAGGCAACAATCCGGTGCTCTTCCTTGTGGGAAACTCCACCATGCGCAACGGCACACTCGGCAACGGCAACAACGGCCAGTGGGGCTGGGGCTATCTTGTCAACGAGTATTTTGACGAGAACAAGATGACCGTTGAGAACCATGCGCTCGGCGGAATGAGCTCACGCACATTCTACAACCGCCTTTGGCAGGATGTCCTGAAAGGCATAAAGAAGGGCGACTGGGTGATTATCGAACTCGGACATAACGACAACGGTCCTTATGACAAAGGCCGTGCGCGTGCTTCCATACCGGGAATCGGCAAGGAGACTCTCGATGTCACCATACAGGAGACAGGCGTAAAGGAGACCGTCTACACTTACGGCGAGTACATGCGCAAGTTCATTGCCGACGTGAAGGCTAAGGGTGCCCACCCTATCCTCATGTCCCTCACTCCGCGATTGGCTTACGATGACGCCGACAGCACTATCGTCACACGCGTCAACAAGACATTCGGCCTGTGGGCAAAGCAGGTGGCGAAGAAGGCAAAAGTGCCTTTCATAGACCTTAATGACATAACAGCCAAGAAGTTTGAGAAGTTCGGCAAGGAGAAGACAAAGTACATGTTCTACGGCGACCGCATACATACCTCCATGTTCGGAGCACGTGTCAATGCGGAATCTGCCATCGAAGGCATCCGCGCCTATAAGGGTCTGCCTCTCGCAAAGTATCTGAAGCCTGTGGAGAAGGACAATGTCACAGGCGCAACACGCCAGAAAGGCAAGCCTATGCTCTTCACTATCGGTGACAGCACCGTTAAGAACGAGGACAATTCCGATGACAGCATGTGGGGCTGGGGAAGCGTGATTCAGGATCTCTTCGACCTTGACCGCATCACCGTCGAGAACCATGCGAAGGCAGGACGCAGCGCACGCACCTTCCTTGACGAGGGACGTTGGGACAAGGTCTATAACGCTTTGCAGCCGGGCGACTATGTTATAATGCAGTTCGGACACAACGATGCGGGCGAGATAAACACCGGAAAGGCTCGCGCAGAGCTTCCGGGAGCAGGCGCGGAGAGCAAGGTTTTCAAGATGGAAAAGACCGGCAAGTTCCAGGTTATCTACACTTTTGGCTGGTATCTCCGCAAGTTTGTCATGGACTGCCGGGAGAAAGGCGCAATCCCTGTTGTGCTCAGCCACACACCAAGAAACAAGTTTGACAACGGACTCATAGAGCGTAACACCAACTCTTTTGGCAAATGGACACGCGAAGTGGCAGAGCAGACCGGCACAATCTTCATCGACCTGAACAAAATCTCCGGCGACAAGTTCGAGAAAATGGCATGGGAGAAGGGTTTAAAAGAGGTCAACAGCTATTTCAAGCGTGACCACACCCACACTTCCAAGAAGGGTGCGCGCCTCAATGCACAGAGCATCGCCGAGGGACTGAAGAAGACTGACTGCCCGCTGAAGGACTATCTGAAATAAGAAAAGCCAACCGGCATTTACAGTTCTGACAGCCTTATCAGCATCGCCAGTCGTGTCAGTACTGTCTGTATTGACCATTTTATCACTACTGCCAGTACTGACAATTATGTCAATATTGTCAAAAGAAAAAAACAAAACAATGAACAAACTGCATAAACTCATCTTGTCCGCGGCACTTGCCATAAGTTCCATGGCATCCGCACAGAACCTGCAGAAAGGGGATTACGGCTACCTTTACTGCCACATGAGTGACAGAGGGGAATGGACAGCCTATGCCCTCAGCCGCGACGGTCTGCACTACCATGACCTGATTGGCGGACAGCCAATCTTCGACACAAAGAAAGTGGCGGGGATAGAAGGCGGCACACGCGACGCATATATCTTCAGAAAGCATGACGGCAAAGGCTATCTCATGCTCACAACCGACATGTGCGTGAAGAAAAGTAAGGTGTGGAACAACTACGGAATCAATCTCCTGACCTCCGATGACCTTATCAACTGGGAGTCAAAGACCTTTGATTTCCGCAAGGGAGCAAGCATCTTCTCCGACCCTAAGTCACCGGACACCTATAAGAACTATGCCACCATCAACCGCGTATGGGCACCACAGGCGATGTGGGACCCTACCTATGTGTGGCCAAACGGCAAGAAAGGCGGCTATTTCGTCTATTACTCCCTGTGGAACAGCGCGGAAGAAAAGTACGACCGCATGTACTATTCCTATGCCGATGAGTCGTTCACCACACTCACAAAGCCACGCCTTCTCTTCGATTGGGGTTACGCCACAATCGATGCGGACATAAACTATCTCAAGTCCGACAAGCTCTTCCACATGATGATAAAGAAGGAAGGCGGCAAACCGGGACTCTTCACAGCCACCGCAAAGCGACTGACAGGCCCGTGGAGCAAACCTGTCGAGGACGATTATGTCAACTTCGAGGGCAAGAAAAAGTGTGAGGGCGTCTCCGCTTTCCAGATTGCCGGCGAAGAGGGATGGCGCGTCGGATATATCGAATACTCCTCACGCCCGAAGCATTACCGCATCTGTAAGGCTGACAAGTACCTCCGCAACTTCAACTCTCCGCAGGACATCATCGGCGTAGAGGCACCGCAGCACGGCTCTTTCTTACGCCTTACAAAGGAGGAATATGACCGCCTTGAGAACTGGTCCAAGGCGATTATGGACAAGAAAAACACTCCGCGCTCTGTCGTTTCGCTTAACAACGGATGGCAGTTCCATGGCTCACTGACAGACATCAGCTTTGAGGACATCAAAAAAATCTCGGCTTGGCAGACTGTCAACCTCCCTCACGATTTTCAGATTTCACAGCCTTGGGTGGCTCCCGCTGCCGACGAGAAGGCGGACAACCGTGACGCCGGAGCGAACATCCGCAGCCGACTGAGCTCACGCGGGTTCAAGGAAATGGGCATCGGTTGGTACCGCAAGGATATCCGTCCTGAGGAATCATGGCGCGGAAAGCGTATCCTTCTTGATTTCGAGGGCATCATGCTCGTGGGCGATGTGTACCTCAACGGAAAGCACATCGGCAAGACGGACTATGGTTATCTTGGTTTCGAGATTGACATCACAAAGGATTTGAAATTCGGTGAGGATAATGTCCTCATGGTAAAAGCCAACACTCAGCAGCCGCTGAACTCACGCTGGTACACCGGAGGTGGCATTTATCGCGATGTGAACATTACCCTTACGGACAAGGACGAGTATTTCGTGCGCCATCCGCTGTACATCACAACCGAGAATGTCACTGACCGCAACGCTACCGTAAACGTACAGGCAGAGCTGACCTGCAACCTAAAAGTCGAGAACCTTCGTGTCGGAACAAAGGTCACTGACCAACAGGGAAACATCGTCTACCATAAGTTCAACACCATAAAGTTCGACCGCCGCATGCGCACAAACGAGCACCGGGTGGCGAAATTCAATATCGACAACCCGAAACTATGGAGCTGTGAGACGCCTAATCTCTATACCGCCGAAGTGACTCTCTACCGCGAGGACGGTTCGGTGGCTGACCAGGTAACAAAGCGGTTCGGTGTGCGCAACGTGGAGTTCTCACCGGAATTCGGTCTGAAACTCAACGGCAAGAAGGTTCTTCTCAAAGGAATCGCCAACCACCATTCACTCGGTGCCCTCGGCGCTGCCGTCTATCCGCGTGCCATGGAGAAGCGCATGAAACTCCTGAAGGATTTCGGTTTCAACCACATACGCACTGCTCATAACCCTTACAGTGAGTCGTTCCTCGACCTCTGCGACGAATATGGCTTCCTTGTCGTTGACGAACTCTATGACAAATGGCTCACACAGTACGCCGGAGGCAGGGAGGAATGGACAAACCTTTGGCAGCATGACGTGCCGGAGTTTGTAAAGCGCGACCGCAACCACCCGTCAATCGTGGTGTGGAGCCTTGGCAATGAGCTGCAACAGTACTGGAACCTGCCTTATGCCGACTGGGGAGTGACTGCCTACCGCCTGCAGAAAGAACTGCTCAAGCGTTACGACAAGACACGCCCTATAACAGTTGCCATGCACCCGCGCTACCGCAGTCTGGAGACCGATTCTCTCCCTGCACCGCTCGTTCATGAGACAGACATCGCGTCATATAATTATAGATATATGTATTTCCCCAGCGACAGCCGACGCTTCCCTAACATGATGTTCTACCAGAGCGAGGCGAACACCTCCGGAATGGGTCCTAATTACTTCGAGATGGACCTTGACAAAGTGCTCGGATTGGCTTATTGGGGCATGATTGACTACCTCGGCGAGTCACAGGGATGGCCGGAGAAAGGCTGGTGTCAGGGTGTCTTTGACATCTCCCTCGAACCAAAACCTAACGCTTATTTCCTTAAGAGCTATTTCAAGGACGATGAGCCGCTGGTGCACATCGGTATCATTGCGAGTGACGGCGACTCATTCATGTGGAACGACGAAAAGATGCTCAAAAGACGACTTGTTGACCATTGGAACTTCGGAAAAGACAACAATAACAAGGAATTCACGTTATATACATACACCAACGCTGACGAAGTGGAGCTCCGCATTAACGGAAAGAGCCTCGGCAGGAAGCAGAACGACAAGAATCCTAAGGTTCGCAACAGAGTCAAGTGGGACAAGGTGAAGTACGAACCGGGCTACATCGAGGCAATCGCCTATACCGACGGCAAGGTCGTGGCACGCCACAAGATAGAGACAACGGGTGAGGCAAAGCGTCTCACAGCCACAGCCGACAACAGCGATTGGAAGGCTGACGGCAAGGATTTGCAGCACATCCGTGTCCTCGCTCTCGACGCTAAGGGTCGCCGCGTGCAGACTGCGAAGGGCAAAGTGCACTTCTCCGTGGAAGGCCCTGCCGAGATTATCGCCGTCACCAATGGCGACAACGCCAGTGACGAGCTTGCCGTGGGCGATTCACGCAACCTCTACAACGGCACCTGCACCGTCATCCTGCGCTCAAAACAGGGAGCAGGCAAGGTCTCTGTCACAGCAACTTGCGACGGCATGAAGCCTGTAAAACTGCAGCTTGCAACAAAATAAGCGGGAAAATCTAAGGGGCAGTATTGACACTATTGTCAGTACTGTCCGTGTTGTCAGTAATGACAATAATGACAGCACTGACGATACTGACCTTACCCCTCCAACCTAAAAAACAACAAAAACCAATGACAAAAAGATATTTATTGTTCCTCCTCATGTCACTCTCGGCTGCCCTGAGCCTCAACGCTCAGACCTTTGACTTCGACATGGCGAAGGATGGGAAAGGATTGAAAAGCGGCTTCCTCAGCGTGGAAGTACCGGACGGGAACTATCTCGTCCGCGTCACTTTCGGTTCAAAGAAGCGCGCCGGTGAGACCACCCTGCGCTGTGAGAACCGCCGACTGCTGGCGCATAACCTCGTGACAAAGAAAAAGGAGATGAAGACCCTTGAGTTCGTTGTCAACAAGCGCAGCCCTTTTATCACAAACGACAAGCGCGTGAGAATCAAGGAGCGCGAAAAGAACTATTTCACATGGGACGACAAACTGACACTTGAAATCGCCGGCGAAGCCCCTGCCGTCACCGCCGTCCATATCGAACCGGCAAACGATGTGCCGACAATCTACCTCTGTGGCAACTCCACCGTTGTCGACCAGGCTTATGAGCCGTGGGCAAGCTGGGGACAGATGATTACCCGCTGGTTCGGCCCGGAGGTGGCTGTGAGCAACCATGCGGAGAGCGGACTGGCAGCTTTCTCCTTCCTCGCACAGAACCGTCTCGACAAAATCATGACTACCTTGAAGAAAGGTGACTGGGTAATCGTCGAGTTCGGACATAACGATGAGAAATACAAGGGTGACGGCTTCGGAGCATGGTATCACTATTCCTACAACCTGAAAATCTTCGTCGACCGCGTGCGCAAGGCTGGTGCTGAGATTGTCTTCTGCACTCCGACACAGCGACGAGCATGGGAAAGCGACAACAAGACCATCAAGAACACTCACGGCGATTACCCTGCGGCGATGAAAGCCCTTGCAGCGCGTGAGAATGTGCCGGTCATCGACCTTAACATGATGACCAAAACCTTCTTCGAGACTCTCGGCTACGAAGACAGCAAGCGCGCTCTTGTACATTATCCAAAGGGAACTTTTGAAGGACAGACCAAGGATTTCGCCGACAATACCCACTTCAATCCTTACGGAGCTTATGAGGTGGCGAAGCTGGTCGTGCTGGGCATGAAGCAGCTTGACCTCCCTATGGCAAAGTATCTGCGTGACACTGACGCCGAAAACGCCGAGTGGAAGAACTTCTCCCCTGCCACTCCGGACGATTGGAAGACATTCAAATGGGTGCCGTCGCCTATGACGGAGTTTCTCAAACCTGACGGAAACTAAATAAAAAACGCTATGATAAAGACTTCAATCCTTACAACTTTTCTTGCCGCCTTGCTGGCTTTCTCTCCGGCAAGCGCAAAGAAGAAGCAGCCCGCCAAGGAGCTTTTCCCTAACGGAGAGCCTATCCCGGCGTGGTTCAGCGACACGGCGAGAGTAGACATCGCCACCCTCGGCAGGCAATATGTCATCACCGAGCATGGCGTATGCCACAATCCTGCCCTCGTGCAGACAAAAGCGATACAGGCTGTCATCGACAAAGCCGCTGCGGAAGGTGGCGGAGTGATTGTCATTCCTGAAGGCACGTTCCTCTCCGGCTCACTGTTTTTCAAGCAGGGCACACACCTTTATGTCAAGCAGGGAGGATGCCTGAAGGGCAGCGACCGCATCGCCGACTTCGAGATGCGTGAGACTCGTATGGAGGGACAGACACTGAAGTATTTCTCCGCCCTCGTGAATGCCGACGGCGTCGACGGCTTCACAATCACCGGACCGGGAACAATCGACGGCAACGGCTACCGCTATTGGGAGGAATTCTGGATTCGCCGGCAGTTCAACAAGCAGTGCACGAACCTCGAAGCCTTGCGCCCTCGTTTGGTTTATCTCTCCAACAGCAAGAACATCACTGTACAGGATGTGAGCCTGATAAATAGTCCTTTCTGGACAAACCACCTCTATAAGTGCGAGCGTGTGAAGTATCTCGGCTGCTACATCTATGCGCCTACAAAGGGACTTGGCATGATAGGGAAGAACGGTGCGCCGTCAAGTGACGCGATAGACATCGACTTCTGCCACGACATACTCATCAGCGGATGCTACATGAGTGTCAACGACGATGCCGTAGTGCTCAAAGGCGGCAAGGGAACTTTTGCCGACAAGGACCCAAGAAACGGTCCTAACCATAACATCATCGTACAGGACTGCAACTATGGCAAGGTGCATGCCTGCATCACTTTCGGCTCAGAGAGTCTCCACGACTGGAACATCATCATGCGACGCATAAAGTTCGAGGGTGTCAACCGTGTCGTATGGTTCAAGATGCGCCCGGACACACCGCAGCATTATGAACTTTCACGCTTCGAAGACCTTAGCGGTTCTGCCGACGCTTTCGTGGTGACTCTGCCGTGGACACAGTTCTTCAAGCCTGAAGAGCGCAAGGATATGCCGCTCTCACGAGTCAATGACATCACGTTCAGGAACATCAATGTCGAGTGCAAAAAGTTCTTTGACGTTAAGTCATCGGATAAATACAGCCTTGAAAACTTCTCTTTCGAGAATGTCAATGCCAAGGAGACAGGCGGCAAAGAGACATGGCATCCGGAGTATGTCAAGGGCATCAGCGTGAAGAACCTTGTCATAAACGGCGCCGCACCGAAGGCAGCAAAGACCGTGAAAAAGACCGGCAAGTCGGACACTCCCGAGGAGTTCCTGTAAGAAAACCGATTAGAAAGGCATCATGATGTGCCACGATTCAACATGGTTCATCATGATGCAACCAACAACCTATAACCAACCAACCCAACAACCAATGAAAAAAATATTCCTCTTCATCGCCTTTGCCGCAGCGACATTATTCTCCCAGGCACAAAACCATCATGGTCAGACAAACAAGGACATCATGGATGTCGCCGTGAAAGTCAACGCTTATTTCATGAAAAAGAATCCAGACCCGGCACTTCCGACCTTCGTCAAGCGCATGCGTCCAAGCAGTCTGTGGACACGCGCCGTATACTACGAAGGGCTGATGGCTCTCTACGAGATCTGTCCTCGTCAGGAATATTGGGATTATGCCTACACTTGGGCGGACTACCACAAGTGGCAGCCGCGCAACGGCAACACCACCCACCATGCCGATGACCAGTGCTGCCTCCAGACTTACATCGACCTTTACCGCATCGCCGGTGACCCTAAGATGATTCAGGGCGCAAAGGCTAACATGAACATGATGCTCGCCTACCCTACCAACGAGGATTGGTGGTGGATTGACGCAGTGCAGATGGCTATGCCTATCTACACCAAACTCTACTCCATAACCAAAGATGAGCGGCTTCTCGACAAGGCTTGGGGACTCTATTCCTACACTCGCAACACTCTCGGCGACAAGGGTATGTACAACGAGAAAGAGGGTCTCTGGTGGCGCGACGCTGACTTCGACGGCGACTATAAGGAGCCTAACGGCAAGAACTGCTACTGGAGCCGTGGCAACGGATGGGTTATCGCTGCCCTTGCACGTGTCCTTGACGACCTGCCAAAGGACAACATCCACTACAAGGACTATGTGAAGGACATGCAGACCATGGCAAAAGCCATCAAGGCTTGCCAGCGTGAGGACGGCTTCTGGAACTGCTCTCTCCATGACCCGAACAACTTCGGCGGCAAGGAGACCTCCGGCACAGCCCTCTTTGTCTATGCCATGGCATGGGGAATACGCAACGGCATCCTGTCCCACAATGACTACTACCCTGTGGTCAAGAAGGCATGGGACGCCATAGTCAAGGACGCTATCCACCCTAACGGCTACATCGGCTACGTACAGGGCACAGGAAAAGAGCCTAAGGACGGTCAGCCTACGACCTACGACTCTCACCCTGACTTCGAGGATTATGGCACAGGCTGTGTCCTTCTCGCAGCCGCAGAGATGTATAAATTGAAATAATCAGAGTCAGTAATGACAGTAACGTCAGTTATGTCAGTATTGTCAGTACTGACACTACTGTCAATATTGACATAACCGACCAAACTAACACCAACCCAACAATGAACAAACGATTCTACAATATTCTTCTTGCACTGTTGCCGGCATTCCCGGCAATGGCGCAAGATTCTTTTTGGCCCGAAGCAAAGCCGGAAGCGAAACCTTTCGCACGCTGGTGGTGGATGGGCAGCGCAGTGGACAAAGAGAACCTCAACTACCTTATCCCCGAATACGGCCGCGCCGGCATAGGCGGACTGGAAATCACCCCTATCTACGGCGTGCAGGGAAATGACGCCAACGACATCCCGTTCCTCTCAAAACGCTGGATGGAGATGCTCGACCACTGCAACAAAGTGGGTGCAAGAGCGGGCGTGAAGATTGACATGAACACCGGAACGGGCTGGCCTTTCGGCGGTCCTCTTGTCACAAAGGAGGACGCAGCATGCAAGGCTGCCTTCGACAAGGACGGCAAACTAATCGTCGGACGCACCGGACAGAAGGTGAAACGTGCAGCCCCGGGCGGCGAAGGCTGGGTCATGGACCATTTTGACCGTGGCGCAGTGGAACGCTATCTCGACCGATTCACAAAGGCATTCGAGGAGAACGGTGTCGCCTACCCTCACAATTTCTTCAACGACTCCTATGAGGTCTATGGCGCAAGCTGGACTCCTGCCCTCTTAGAGGAGTTCAAGAAGCGTCGCGGCTATGACCTCCGCAAGCACGAACAGCTGCTGCGCAAGGTGTTCGACACAAAGAACGAAGCGGCACAAGCCCTGAAAATCGACGAGAACTCCGAAGAAAACCGACGCATAATCTCCGACTACCGACAGACACTCGGCGAACTTCTCCTCGAGAACTTCACACAGACATGGACGGCATGGGCACACAAGCACGGCTCGCTGACCAGAAACCAGGCGCACGGCTCTCCTGCCAACCTCATCGACATCTATGCTTCCGTGGACATTCCCGAGTGCGAAGGCTTCGGACTCTCCCAGTTTGGCATCAAGGGACTGCGCCGGGACTCACTCGTAAGGAAGAACTTCTCCGACCTCTCCATGCTGAAATACGCCTCCTCCGCTGCACATATCTCGGGCAAAAACCTTGTGTCGGCAGAGTCGTTCACATGGCTCACGGAGCATTTCCGCACCTCTCTCTCACAATGCAAGCCGGAGATTGACCTCTTCATGACTGCCGGCATCAACCACATGTACTTCCATGGCATAACCTATTCGCCACAGGAAGCGGCATGGCCGGGCTGGAAATTCTATGCCTCCGTCGACATGTCACCGACAAACTCCATTTGGCACGACGCACCGGAGATGTTCCGCTACATCACCCGCTGCCAGAGTTTCATGCAGTGGGGACAGCCGGACAATGATTTCCTTGTCTATCTTCCTATCTACGACATGTGGCAGGAGAACGGCGGAGGGTTGCTGCTCTTCGACATACACAAGATGGACCGCCTCGCACCGAAGTTCATCGCCTCTATCAACAGCATCGTTTCCAAAGGCTATGACTGCGATTACATCAGCGACAACTTCGTCAGCAAACTATCGCTCCATGACGGCAAGCTCCGCACAGAGGCAGGCGTGGAATACTCCGCGCTGGTTGTTCCGGGCGTGAAACTCATGCCTCACGAGACCGCGGCGAAGCTCCTCGCACTCGCAAAGCAGGGCGCGAAAATCATCTTCCTTGACCAATTCCCGGAGGATGTTCCGGGCTATGGCAAACTCAAGGCACGCCGCAAACTGTTTGGCAGCATCGCAAAAGAACTGCCAAACCATTGCCTTACATCACTTGACGCTGCCAATGTCATCCCTGAGGAGATGAAAAGCCGTTACGGACTCAGCGCAATACGCCGCAAGAACGCCACAGGCCACCATTATTTCATCTCGTCCCTGCAACCTAAGGGTGTCAGCGACTGGGTGCGCCTTGCTGTGCCTGCCGACGGCATCGCACTGTTCAACCCTATGAATGGTGAGGTGAAGAAAGCCATAACACGCAAGAACGGCAACGCCACAGAGGTGCTTCTCCACCTCGAATCGGGCGAATCATGCATCCTCCAAACGTACAACGCAAAGGCGGACATGCCTTCCGATTTGAAGAATGATGTCGTTTACGCACCGTCCGCAACGACCGTTTCCCTCGACAAAGGCTGGACAGTGGCATTCCCTTCCCTTAACAAGGAGTTCAAAATCGACACTCCTTCCTCATGGACAACCCTCGGCGATGCCCAGGTTGACAGTCTTGCGGGCTCGGGCGTCTACACCACAGAGTTCGAAGTTGCCGATGCTACGGGCGAATGGCAGCTTGACCTTGGCGACGTCCGCGAAAGTGCACGCGTGAAAATCAACGGCGAATATGTCGGCACTTTGTGGGCTGTGCCTTACAAAATCAACGTGGGCAAGTACCTCAAAGAGGGCAAGAACACCATCGAACTTGAGGTCACCAACCTCCCTGCCAACCGCATTGCGGCACTCGACCGCAAGGGTGTGCAGTGGCGGAAGTTCAAGGAAATCAATCTTGTCGACCTGAACTACAAAAAGACCGGTTACGCCCACTGGCAGCTTATGGAGTCAGGACTGAACGGTGCGCCACGACTCACTAAGCTGAACACTGTCAACCCTAAATAAAGTCGCAACACTTTGAACAACAAGCAGATAACGAACCACAAGACAAAAGGTAACCTTTCACCTTGCAAAAGGTGACACTTTACCCTGCGAGAGGTAACCTTTTACACCATGAAAGGTTACCTTTTGTTTTGCCCATGATAACAATACACAAACTGTATCATAACACTAACAAACTACACATGAACAAAACCATCTCACTAATCCTTGCGCTCATGCTTGCAATCACGGGGTTGCAGGCTGCCGAGCGACACAGGTACAACTTCAACAGTGCGTGGAAACTCTCCGTCGGCGATGACAAGAATGCCATGCAATCCAACCACAACGACAGCCGTTGGAAGACCGTCACACTGCCGAGGGCATTCAACGAGGACGAGGCTTTCCGCGTGGCCATCGACCAACACACGGACACCGTCATGTGGTACCGCAAGCACTTCCACGGCAAAGGACTGAAAGGCAGGAAGGTGCTCATCGAGTTTGAGGGCATCCGACAGGCAGGATGGTTCTACATAAACGGCGAATATCTCGGCATGCACGAGAACGGTGTGATGGCGGTTGGCTTCGACATAAGCAAATACATCAAGGAGGGCGACAACGTCATCGCCGTGCGCATCGACAACAACTGGAAGTACCGCGAGCAGGCGACAAACACCACCTACCAGTGGAACAACAGCAATTTCAACGCCAACTACGGAGGCATCCCGAAGAATGTCTACCTGCATGTCATGGACGATGTCTACCAGACGCTGCCTCTGTACAGCAACCTCAAGACGACAGGTGTCTACACCTACGCCACAGACTTTGACATAAAGGGCAAAAAAGCGACAGTCCACGCCGAGAGTGAGGTGAGGAACGAGAGCACTGAGGCACGCGTCCTGACCTACCGCGCCACACTGAAGGACATGGACGGAAAGGTCGTCAAGACCTTCTCCGGCACTCCTCGCAAGCTCAATGCGGGAGAGACCGTCACCCTGAAAGCCGAGGCGCGCGTGGCAGACCTGCATTTCTGGAGCTGGGGCTATGGCTATCTCTACACCGTGGAGACGGAGCTTGTTGACGAGAACGGCACAGCTTTTGACAAGGTCAGCACACGCACAGGCTTCCGCAAGACCCAGTTCGGTGAGGGAAAGATATGGCTTAACGACCGTGTGCTCATGGTTCACGGCTACGCACAGCGCACAAGCAACGAATGGCCTGCCGTCGGTCTGTCGGTTCCGGCATGGCTCAGCGACTACAGCAACGGACTGATTGTCGAAGGATGTGGCAACGTTGTGCGCTGGATGCACGTCACTCCGTGGAAGCAGGACATAGAGAGCTGTGACCGTGTGGGCTTGATTCAGGCGATGCCGGCGGGCGATGCGGAGAAAGACCGTCAGGGCCGCCAGTGGGAACAGCGCACGGAACTTATGCGCGACGCCATAATCTACAACCGCAACAACCCTTCCATACTTTTCTATGAGAGTGGAAACGAGTCCATTTCACGTGAGCACATGATTGAGATGAAGGCGATTCGCGACCTTTATGACCCGTTCGGAGGACGCGCAATAGGTTCACGCGAGATGCTTGACATCAACGAAGCGGAGTACGGTGGTGAGATGCTGTACATCAACAAGAGCAAGAAGCATCCGATGTGGGCAACGGAATATTGCCGTGACGAGGGCATGCGCAAGTATTGGGACGAGTATTCTTATCCGTTCCATAAGGAGGGCGACGGTCCTCTCTATCGTGGAAAACCTGCCAACGACTATAACCACAACTCCGACATGCTGGCGGTTGAATGGGTGCGTCGTTGGTACGACTATTGGCAGGTGCGTCCGGGAACCGGCACAAGGGTTAGCTCGGGCGGCGTGAAAATTGTATTCTCGGACACCAACACGCACTTCCGCAGCGAGGCAAACTACCGTCTCAGCGGTGCCACCGACCCTATGCGCATACCTAAGGACGGATTCTTCGCTCATCAGGTAATGTGGGACGGATGGGTTGACCCTGAGAACAGCCGCACACACATCATAGGACATTGGAGCTACGATGACGGCACAAAGAAGCCTGTTTATGTAGTGAGCAACGGCGAGAGTGTGGAGCTTCTCCTCAACGGAAAGTCACTTGGCAAGGGCAAAAGGTCATACAATTTCCTCTTCACCTTCGACAATGTGGCGTTTGAAGAGGGCACTCTGACTGCCATAAGCCGTGACGCGAACGGCAAGGAGGTGAGCCGCCATGAACTGAAAACGGCAGGCAAACCGGCAAGACTTGTAATGAGAACCATACAGAACCCTGAGGGATTCCATGCCGACGGCGCGGACCTTGCGCTCATAGAATTTGAGGTTGTGGACAAGGACGGCAACCGTTGCCCGCTTGACAACCGTAGCGTAAGGTTCTCAATCAGCGGTCCCGCCGAATGGCGCGGTGGCATTGCACAGGGCGAAAACAACTATATCCTGAACACTGTCCTCCCTGTCGAGTGCGGCATAAACCGCGCTCTCATCCGCAGCACGACAAAGGCGGGCAAGATAAAGGTGACCGCTCAGGCTACAGACTTGCCTAAAGCAAGCCTCACTTTGCAGACAATCCCTGTGAAAGTGACAGACGGCAAGAGCGACTATCTGCCTTCCGAGACCTTGAAAGGTTGGCTTACACGTGGCGAGACACCGTCAACTCCGTCTTACAAGGACACGAAGCGCGGCATCAACATTGTTTCTGCACAGGCAGGAAGCAATCAGGAGAATGTGCGCAACTCATGGGACGACAACGAACTCAGTGAGTGGAGCAGCGACGGCGGCATGAACTCCGCATGGGTAACCTACACCCTTGAGCGCAAGGCTCGTGTCTCAGAAGTTAGTCTGAAGCTGACAAGCTGGCGCAACAAGAACTATCCGCTGGAGATTCTTGCCGGCGGAAAGGTGGTTTGGGAAGGCAACACCGACAAGTCTCTCGGTTATGTCCACCTCAAAATCTCTGACCCTGTCGAAGCTGACAAGTTCACAATCCGCCTCAAAGGCACTGCCGACACTGCCGACACCTCCAACCAAATAGGTGAGCTGGCAGGAGGAAACACCGGCGAACTTGACAACAAAAAGCACAGTTCTCGCACTCTCCCGATTGTCGAAGTTGACTTTATCGAGGAGATAAAATAGGACTCCGAAAACGTTGTGGACCTTGGGAGGGCACAACGTTCCACAGAGGGGATTAATGGTGTTGAAGCCATTAATCCCCTTATCCTTGTCCGCCGGGAAAAACATATCCCACGTTACAAATTCTTTTCTTTTCATATCATCACAACATTCTTGAAATAAAACGGTACTGCTTTCTCAAAGATTTTTTGTATATTTGCAGCAATTATCCAAACTATATATAATTGAACACAAACAAATGAAACGACTTTTCCTACCTCTTCTCCTCCTTGCTGCCACCGGCGTTCAAGCGCAGGACAAACTCTATTATGACCTTTTCCCATTGGGACAGGTGACGCTGCTTGACAGCCCTTTCAAGCATGCGTGCGACGTTAATGTAAGCACGCTCCTGCAATATGACACCGACCGCCTGCTTGCGCCGTTCCTGAAAGAGGCGGGACTGACACCGAAAGGCGAGAGTTTCGAGAACTGGGCTGACCTTGACGGACACGTCGGAGGTCATTATCTCTCTGCCTTGGCAATCCATTATGCTGCCACGGGCAACGCCGAACTTAAAAGGCGTATGGACTATATGGTGGCGGAACTGAAGCGATGCCAGACGGCTAACGGCGACGGATATGTCGGCGGAGTGCCTAACGGAAAGCGTTGCTGGAACGAGATAAAGAAGGGCAACCCGGGCATCGTATGGAAATACTGGGTGCCATGGTACAATATCCACAAGACGTACGCCGGACTGCGCGACGCATGGTCATACGGCGGCAACGAGGATGCACGACGGATGTTCCTCGACTTGTGCGACTGGGGCATAACCGTCATTGCTCCTCTCAACGACGAACAGATGGAGCAGATGCTCGGAAACGAGTTCGGTGGCATGGACGAGGTGTATGCCGACGCTTATCAGATGACAGGCGACACAAAGTATCTTGACGCCGCCAAACGCTTCTCCCACCACTGGCTGCTCGACAGTATGGCAGCGGAGAAGGACAATCTTGACAACAAGCACGCCAACACTCAGGTACCTAAGGTTGTCGGTTATCAGCGTATCGCGGAACTGAGCGCACTTGCCGGACGCACGGCTGACAAGGAACTCTACGACCGTGCGGCACAATTCTTCTGGCATACCGTGGCGGACACTCGCTCACTTGCCCTCGGTGGCAACAGCCGACGAGAGCATTTCGCATCAAAGGAGGACTGCCAGAGCTATGTCGATGACCGCGAAGGACCGGAGTCTTGCAACACAAACAATATGCTGAAGCTCACAGAAGGTCTCTTCCGCATGCACCCTGAGGCAAAGTATGCTGACTTCTACGAGAGGGCTTTGTACAACCATATCCTCTCCACACAGCACCCGGAGCATGGCGGATATGTCTATTTCACATCGGCGCGCCCTGCGCATTACCGCGTCTACTCTGCCCCGAACAGTGCCATGTGGTGCTGCGTGGGCACAGGAATGGAGAACCACGGCAAATACGGCGAGTTCATCTACCAACACCGTGGTGACAGTCTCTATGTCAATCTCTTCATCGCATCGCAGTTGGAGTGGAAGGAAAAGGGCGTGAAAGTCACTCAGGACACACAGTTTCCTGACTCGGAGACATCACGGCTGACCATAAACGTCAAGCGACCTACACGCTTCCGTCTCCTCGTGCGCTATCCTTCATGGTGCAGAAAGGGCGAGATGAAAGCCGTATGCCGTGGCAAAGACTATGCCCAAACGGCAACACCGGGAGGGTACATCGTCATCGACAGAAAGTGGAAAAACGGCGATTTCATCGAGCTTTCCATGCCTATGCACGTGACAGTGGAGGAACTTCCGAATGTCCCGAACTACATAGCAATCATGCGCGGTCCTATACTTCTCGGTGCACGCATGGGCAATGAAAACCTTTATGGTCTTGTTGCCGACAACAGCCGTTGGGGACATATCGCCCACGGACCGCTTGTCTCTGTCTTCGACACACCGCTTATCATCGGCGACCGTAAGGAAATCCTCGCAAAACTTGAGAATATGAAGTCTGTTGCGGGCAAACCTTTCACGTTCACCGTACCGGGATTGTTCTCCGACAAGTACAAGAACCTCGAACTGGAGCCGTTCTTCCGCATCCACGACAGCCGTTATATGATGTACTGGCTGTCAATGACCAACGCAGAATATGCCGACTATCAGAAGCGCGTTAAGGCTGAGGAGGAGCGCAAACTGTTGCTTGACAAGCGCACAGTGGACGCTGTGAACACCGCCGAGCAGCAGCCGGAGGTTGACCACGAGATGAAATATGAGAGGTCAAACACAGGACATACGCACGGCGAGGGTTGGCGCGACGCACGCGACAACGGTTATTTCCAATACACACTCGACACGAAGGGCGAGCAGAACCTCACTCTCATGGTGCGCTACTGGGGTGACGAGAACGGCCGACGCGACTTTGACATCCTTATCGACGGTCAGCTTCTTGCCCATGAAAACATCTCGAACAAATGGCGCAAAAAGGAGTTTGTCAATGCAGAATACCCGATTCCATCGAATCTCCTTGCAGGAAAACAGACCGTCACCGTGACCTTCAAGGCACAGAAAGGCAGCACTGCCGGCGGCGTGTTCCATGTAAGGTTGGTGAAATAAATATGGGATAAATACCACAAACAACAAAAACAGCACCGGCTGATACCATAATGCGGATTAAACTGTCCGTACCAAGGTATCAGCCGGTGCTGTTTTTATGCCATTTCATCGGCAAAAATGAGCATCAGTTTTCCTTCAAAACCCTATGCAGCTGCAGCAGGGCGGGGAAGAAAAGCAGGAGGGACAGCAGCACCGCCATAGAGAGACGGAGATAGGAATCGCCGAAGAATTCGATGATTTCCATGTCGTACGACTGCGGATAGATTGTCTGCAAACCAAAAGAAACACTGTTGTTCACCCAATGGACGATGATTCCCGGAATGATGCTTCCCGAGCGATGGCACAGCCAACCGATAAGCAGACCGACGATGAAGGCATGGGGCATCTGCGCCGGATTGCCGTGGACGGCGGCAAAAAGGACAGCCGTGAACATCAGACCGACCCACACCGACATGCCGCGTGAGCGGAAATAATCCACCGCCTCGCGCTGTATCGCGCCACGGAACACGACCTCCTCGCCTATCGGGGCAAGGATACCGATGGCGAGATAGCCCCATCCGTTGCTCATAATCATCTTGAACGCATCGGCGGCGATGTCCGTACGCCACGCCTCGGGTATGAGTTCCTCAAGGCTCTGCAAAGGGATTATCATGCCCAATGCAAGCATCACGCACCAGTAAGCCACCGTTACGGGCTTCCTGTGCATGAACTCCACAGAGACGGGACACCACCGTGCGAGAAAGAAAAGGGCAATGGCAAGGACATTGCTCACCACACTCGCTACGATAAGTTGCATGGCACCGTCCGCAATGACATTAATCGCGACATAGCCCACAGCAAGCTGCAGGAGGACGTAGGCGAGAAAATAAGTAAGGATTTTTTTCATTGTTGTGGATTTTTATTTGGGTTGCATCATGGTGTAACATGATGTATCATGATGTAAGATAGACAGCATGATGCGACATGATGTCACATGATGCAACATGATGCTGAATAATTATCACCGGAAAGTCACCTCATCAGGCTGTGGGCATCCTCTTCCCTGCCCTCCTTAATCAGCCCGCGGAGAAGCGAGGACGAGACAGGACGCCCCTCAAACAGTCCGCTCTGCTCGGGACGCGGACCTTCCACGACCTCGATGCCCAGCTCTTTGCCATAGCGGACATAAGTCTCGAAGGTCTCGGAGGCGTCGCGCCTGCCGAAGCGGTTGTCATAACCTATCATCAGAAGGCGCACACCAAGCTCGTCATGGAGCACACGCTCCATGAAATCCCGTGCCGGCATATTCATCATTTCCCGGTCGAAAGGGTATGCAATGACCTTGTCCACGCCCGTCGCACGCAACCGCCTCATCTTCTCATCGTAAGGCAGGAGCAGCTCCGGCGCACTTCCCGGGCGCACAAGTTCCATGGGATGGTTGCTGAAAGTGACGAGGAGTGTCTGCAAGCCCCTGTCCTCGGCAAACGCCTTCAGACGGGCAATGACATGGCGGTGGCCACGGTGCACACCGTCAAAGAACCCTATTGTCGCAGCGTATGGCATTTGTTTCCTCATTATAACATAACACACTGTTTTTCAAATGGTTAATCTCCACAAAACAAAAGGTTGGCTTTTGCATTGTGAAAGGTAACCTTTTACAATGTCAACCGTTACTTTTTGATAATCGAAGGGTTACCTTTCATCCTGCGATATGCCTCACCTGCCCAAAGCACCGGAGAGGTGACGGCTATGAGTATCAGCCAATCGGTCATAGAGAGCGGCACACAACGGAACATTGCGCCACCATACTGCACGATGAGCCACTGACCTGCGAGGATGCCGAGGAGCACGGACAAGAAGCCGCGTGCTGCCCACAGACGGCGGAAAGCACTCTGATTGGAACCTATGCAGCGGGCGTTGAAGAGGTTCCACCATTGGAGCATGACGAAGAATGTGAAGAAGCGGGTCAGCTCGCGAGGGTCTACGCCTGCATGGTTCGTGTCACCTCCGAAGAGGTCAAACCCATATTCGCAATAGAGAAGGTAGACGAACATCACGGCAAACATCATCAGTCCCGTGGTGATTATTCCTTTGATTATCTGCGCATTGAGGATAAAATCCGTCTGACGGCGCGGCTTGTCCTTCATCACCTCACGCGAAGGAGGAAGCGATGCGAGGGCGAGGGCGGCGAAAGTGTCCATGATGATGTTCACCCACAGTATCTGCGTCACCGTCAGCGGCATCTCCGTGCCTACGAGAGAGCCTGCGATGACAAGCAGCAGTGCCGCCACATTGACCACAAGCTGGAAGTAAAGGAAACGCTGGATGTTACGGTACAGCGAGCGTCCCCACATGACAGCGTTGGCAATGCTGCCGAAAGAGTCGTCGAGAAGGGTCATGTCAGATGCCTCCTTCGCCACGTTTGTACCCGAACCGAGCGACAGTCCGACATGCGCATGGTTGAGTGCCGGAGCGTCGTTGGTTCCGTCGCCTGTCACCGCAACCACCTGTCCCTGCTTCTGGAGCAGGTTGACAAGGCGCTGCTTGTCCTGAGGACGCGCACGGGACATGACGCAAAGACTCTTAGCCACCTTTGCCGCCTCGCCGTCAGAGAGGGCAGCAAACTCCGCACCGCTGATGCTCAGCCGCTCGTTTCCTACCGCTATGGACGGTGAACTGCCACGGACGGCATTACCGTCGGCGTCAAGAATACCTATCTGGCGTGCTATCTCGCACGCCGTGGCATCGACATCTCCGGTGACAATCTTCACCTCTATGCCTGCGCCATGACAACGGCTGACAGCCTCCGGGACATCCTTGCGCACAGGGTCGGAGATGCCCACCACCGCCTGCAGCCTGCCGTCGCGGGCAAGGGCAAGGGTGCGCATCGCCTTCTGCTGGTAGCCGAGGAGCGTCTTCCTTATCTCTGCGAGGGCTTCGGGAGTGATGATGCATTGTGCAAGGACTATCTCCGGAGCACCTTTCACGTAGGTATGTGTCGTTCCGTCGGCATTGCGGACGGTGGTAGACATCTGCTTTGTCTCCGTGGAGAACGGTTTCTGCTCCACAATCTCTGTCTCTTGGCGCAGCGCAAGGTAGTCCACGCCGTGCTCATTGAGCCACAGGAGGAGGGCGACCTCTGTAGGATTGCCGATACCCTTGGCACCGTCGAGATGAGCGGTGGTGTTGACGGATATGCCTTTGTATATCTCCTGCACCACACTGTCATCCATCTTTTCCTTGCCGGAGACAGGCACGGAGCATTCCTGCACCGTCATGCGGTTCTCGGTAAGTGTGCCGGTCTTGTCGGTGCAGATGACGGTCACCGCGCCCATTGTCTCACAGGCGTGGAGCGTGCGGACAAGGTTGTTGCTCTTTAGCATGCGCCGCATGTTCAGCGCGAGGGACAAGGTGACAGCCATAGGCAGGCCTTCGGGCACCGCCATGACGATGAGTGTGACGGCCATCATGAAGTATTTCAGCACGATATGTGCCATGGCGAGGTAGTCCGCACCGTCTGTGCCGATGGTCTGCCAAAGCGGATTGACAAGGATGTCGTGACCGAGGAAGAGCACGGCGGAGAGGATAGAGAGTGAGAAACCGAACTTGTTGATGAGTTTTCCGAGGCGGTCGAGCTGCAGGGTCAACGGAGTCTTCACGGCGGATTTCTCACTTGAAGAGCGTGCAACCTTGCCTATTTCGGTGGCATCGCCCACAGCGGTTACGACAAACCGCCCCCTGCCGTTCATCACCATTGTGGAACGCATGACGTAGTTGGCAGCGTAAGCCGCCTCGGTTGAGGGTTGTGGGTTGGAGGTTGTGGACTGTGGATTGGAGGTTTCAGCCACGCTTTTTGTGGCGATAGGCTCACCTGTGAGCATCGATTCGTCAATCTGGAGCGAGTTGCTGTCGGCAAGAACGCCGTCGGCAGGTATCTCGTCGCCTGTCTCGACAAGTACTGTGTCGCCCACAACTATGTCCTTGCGTGGGATGAGCATCACTTGTCCGTTACGTATGACCTTGACCTGCTGCTCCTCGTTCAACTGTGTGAGCACGTCGAATTTCCGTGCGGCATCCATTTCAAAGATAAAGCCCACGGTGGTGGCAAGGAAGATGGCAAAGAAGATGCCTATGGTCTCTATATACTCGTCCTCTATCACCGCCAGGATGAGTGACACGCAGGCGGCGACAAGGAGTATCTTTATTATCGGGTCTTTGTATTTTTCAAGATAGAGCACCCAAAGGGACTGCTTCTTTGGAGGTGTGAGGATGTTCCATCCATGCTCGCGGCGCGAGTCCGCAACCTCTTGGTCGGTAAGTCCTGAAATCATATTGTCAGTTGTCTGAATGACACCGGCACAGTTACCGGTGGTTTTGTTGTTTATAGCAAAAGTTGTGAATTCTCGAATGTTAATGTGCGACATCAATGTGCCGCAGGACATTGTTGCATCATGGCATGATTGTCACCGTGCGCACCCGACGAACCATTGTGCTTTAGGCAGATAGGACAGCAGGTGGACAGAAAGATAGCATGCCGCGTATGTCGCCATGGTTATTGCAGGGATGGCCCACCCGATTGGCAGGAGCGGCGACAGCAATGAGAACATCACGGGAAGCCAGATGAGATGTATGAGGTACATACCGTAGCTGTCGGTTGATATGCTTCTGACCAGCGGATAGCACTTGCCGGGCTGCCGCAGCGTGGTGAAGAGGATGAATGCTCCAAAGGTTGCTATGGCGCAGTTGACGGTGCAGAAGCACCATGCTATCTCCAAATCCACGATGTCCTGCACTGCTCCGGGAATGGCTTGCACGTAGAACGATGCGAGAGTGACGCTTGTGCCGAGGATAAGGCATACAAGTCCTATTGCCCTGCGCTTCGCCATGCTCCAGTCAAGGTGGTGGCGGATGTAGTGCCCGAGGACAAGATAGCCGGGATAGCATTGCAGAATGGCAGGAGGTTGTTTTTTGTCTGTGTTGGCTGCAATTGGTGGTGTTGCCAATATTGTCAGAACCAATGTCATTATTGTCAGTTCTGTCAATAATGTCAATACTGACTCAACATTTTTAAAACAATAATTCCCACCACTCCACTTGTTGCGGTGGAGCGGTGGGAATCTTTATCTATGGTTTTCCTTCTTAGAAGTCAAACTTGTCAAGCGCATCAGTGAAGTCCTTTGGAGTTTCCACTGCCGGCTGTGCAGGAGCTTCCCGGTCAGCCTCGCTGTTGTTGAATGAAGGACGCGGACGGCGCTCACCACGCTGTGGGCGGTCTCCGCGCTGTGGACGCTCGCGGCGTTCGCCACGCTCAGGACGCGGACGGCGCTCACGCTCGACGTATCCCTCAGGCTTTTCGATGAGCACACGGTGGGAGAGCTTGTACTTGCCGGTCTTCTGGTCGATGTCAATCAGCTTCACCTGGATGTGGTCGCCCTCCTTGATTCCTGCCTCTTCGACAGTCTCAAGGCGCTTCCAGTCTATCTCTGAGATGTGGAGCAGTCCGTCCTTGCCTGGCATAATCTCTACGAAGCAACCGTAAGGCATGATAGAACGCACTGTACCGTCGTACACCTCTCCAATCTCAGGAATGGCAACGATGGCCTTAATCTTTGCGAGTGCCGCATCGATAGAGTCCTTGTTAGGCGCACTAACCTGTACGTGACCTACGCCGTCAGCCTCATCGATGGTGATTGTTGTGTTGGTCTCTTCCTGCATCTGCTGGATAATCTTGCCGCCGGGACCTATCACAGCACCGATGAACTCCTTAGGAATATCGATGGAAACGATACGCGGAACCTGTGGCTTCATCTCTGCACGTGGCTCTGCAATTGTGTCTGTGATGCAGTTGAGGATATGCTCGCGACCAGCCTTTGCCTGTGCAAGAGCCTTCTCGAGAATCTCGTAAGAGAGTCCGTCGCACTTGATGTCCATCTGTGTGGCTGTCAGACCGTCCTTTGTACCTGTGGTCTTGAAGTCCATGTCGCCAAGGTGATCCTCATCACCGAGGATGTCAGAGAGCACTGCATACTTGTCCTCGCCAGGGTTCTTGATAAGTCCCATTGCGATGCCTGACACAGGCTTCTTCATCGGAACACCGGCATCCATCAGTGCGAGTGTGCCTGCGCAGACTGTAGCCATTGAAGAAGAGCCGTTTGACTCGAGTATCTGTGAAACGACACGCACTGTGTAAGGGAAATCAGAAGGTATCTGCCCCTTCAGTCCGCGCCATGCGAGATGACCGTGACCAATCTCGCGACGGCCTACGCCACGCTGTGGCTTTGCCTCGCCTGTACAGAAAGGAGGGAAGTTGTAGTGGAGGAGGAAGCGCATGTAGCTCTTGTCGAGAACGTTGTCAACGAGCTTCTCGTCCATCTTGTTGCCGAGGGTTACTGTTGTCAGTGACTGTGTCTCGCCACGTGTGAAGATAGATGAGCCGTGAGGCATTGGCAGCGGAGAAACCTCGCACCATATAGGGCGGATGTCCGTTGTCTTACGACCGTCGAGACGCACACCCTCGTCAAGGATGCAGCGGCGCATGGCATCTTTCTCGACATCGTGGTAGTACTTGTCAACGAGAGCGAACTTCTCTTCCATCTCGTCCTCTGTAAGCTCTGCATGAGCGGCAGCGTATGTCTCCTTGAATTCTTCCTTTATCTGTTCGAAAGCCTCAGCACGTGCGTGCTTCTCGAGAGCCTGCTTGACAACGTCATAAGCCTTCTGGTAGCAGTCTGTCTTCACCTGCTCCTTCAGTTCGTCGTCGTTGACCTCGTGACAGTACTCGCGCTTGACGTCTGTGCCAAGCTCCTTCATCAGCTCGTACTGCATCTCGCACATAGGCTTGATAGCCGCATGGGCAGCCTTGAGTGCGTTAAGGAGGTCTGCCTCCTGCACTTCTTTCATCTCACCCTCCACCATCATGATGTTGTCAGCTGTCGCACCGACCATGAGGTCCATGTCTGCCTCTGACATCTGGGCGAAGGTTGGGTTGATGACATACTCGCCGTTGATGCGCGCAACGCGCACCTCGGAGATAGGGAACTCAAACGGAATGTCTGAGCAAGCCAGTGCGCATGATGCCGCGAAACCCGCAAGTGCGTCCGGCTGGTCTACGCCGTCAGCGGAGAAGAGAATCACATTCACGAACACCTCGGCATGGTAGTCGCTTGGGAAAAGTGGACGGAGAGCGCGGTCGACAAGACGGCAAGTCAGAATCTCGTCGTCACTCGCCTTACCCTCACGCTTTGTGAAACCTCCCGGGAAACGACCCGCAGCAGCATACTGCTCACGGTATTCCACCTGAAGAGGCATGAAGTCTGTTCCGGGCACTGCATCCTTCGCAGCGCATACTGTGGCAAGGAGGACCGTGTTGCCCATACGGAGCGTACAGCTGCCGTCCGCCTGCTTTGCCAACTTTCCTGTCTCAATAGTGATCTGACGTCCGTCAGGCAATGAGACTGTCTTTGTAATTACGTTCATTTCTTTTGTAAAAAAACATCTAACGGGCATTACGCCCAAATAAAACATCTCGGAAAAACCTTGGGAAACAACACATGCCGAATCCACACCCGTGGCACCGCCGCATCGCTTCCTAAAGCAAGTCCTTTATAAAAATCCTTGCAAATTTACCTAAATTATGCCAAACAAACGAACCATAATGATGTTTTCCACCCATTATTATGTTTTTTTAAGGAAACATTTCTTGTATTTTCCAATTATTCTTACTACCTTTGCACCCGCAATCAGGCAGCAGCCATTCCATCCCACCCACTGTGACGATGTTTTTTACTGCACTGCTCAGATGCGTTTTACACGATGGCTTTCGTTGGACTTGTAGCTCAGTTGGTTAGAGCAACAGACTCATAATCTGGAGGTCCCTGGTTCAAGCCCAGGCTGGTCCACTTTCAAAATCAAGGAATTACGAATTTCGTAACTCCTTTTTTCTTACCCTTGCGTAAACAATGCGTAAACAAACTGTTTGAGTTGGCCGTGTTTAACACATAGAATTTCTATGATGCTCCATGTTATCCTGTAATACCTTTACTCGAAGTTTTGTTAGTGTGACGACACTTTACGATTAAATAAACTCAAATATACTCCATTTGTATATTGATTTACAGAATAATGTTGTAACTTTGCAAATGCAATGCATTTATGGCGAGCCATGACCAAGAGGTGCTCTTCCCTAATAAGGAAAAGTGGGTTTGTCTAACTTTCGTGGGAGGGTCATCCCATTCCGATGAATCGAAGCGTAGAGGGAGTATTAGTCGGAGAATACTCTATTTCAAACAATACGTGAGAGTTGCTTCAGGGGTTGAGACCGATTAGCAGAAGCCCGGTTACCAGTCAGCGACAGAAGACAACGAGATTGCACCGCTGCATATAACGACAATGTTTTTATCTGTCAAAGGATAGGGACTCAGTGGTTATATGCAGCGTTTTGTATATGTACGCCTCACATTGCAAAGCGGCTGTATTCAGAGGTTATGTTGAACATAAACAATGAATGCAATGGAAAAATTAACCAAGTCATTGTCTCTTTTCAAAGAGCGTGGTTGTACTGTATCACTTGCCCTTGATGTTCGAACCAACAGGAGAAAATCAAGTGAGTACCCTTTATCTGTGCGTTTTACATTAGAACGTAGAGCTTTTTATTATCCCGTTGGTGGGTCTTATACTGCAAAAGAGTTTTCGGACATTTGTAGTGCTGTAAAATGTAGGAGCGAGAATTACAAGTTGCAAAAGGAATGGAAGGACACGTTTATTCCCAAGTACAAGGAAATCTTGATGAATCTGAACAAGGGAGGCATCCTCACATACGAAATGGTACGTCGATGTATAATAGACGGTGAAGAAGCAACATCCATAGATGATAACGCTACTGTCTCTCAATCTTTTGTTGGCATTTGGGAGCAAGTCATCTATGACCTCCGAACAGAAGATGGCGGAGTACGCTTTACCACAGCCGAAAGTTACGAGTGTTCTCTCAAATCATTCAGAAAGATTCTTGGAGAGAATGCCATAAAAGGCTTTTGTATCAGTGCGGCAGAACTTCAGAAATGGAAGGGCGGAATGCACAATGGGGTAAAAGACGAGAATGGTGTGATTGTCGGGAAAATCAGCGACACTACCGCTGGCATCTATTTGCGTTGTTGCCGTGCTGTATGGAACAGGGGTGTGCATGAGGGCTACCTCAAAGATATTCCTTATCCCTTTTCTAACAAGAAAGAGAAAGGCTTGGTAAGCATTCCCAAGAGCGCAAAGCGCAAGCAGAGTTTCCTGAACGTAAACCAGATGACAGAGCTTTATAACCTTTTCGTTTCAAAGCAATAACCCGAACATTGGGCGGAAGATTATATGAAACGTGCCCATTATTCATTAGGGCTGTTCCTTGCGCAATACCTGTGTAATGGTTTCAACATGGCTGATGCCGGACGGCTGACTTACAACAGTTATTATTACCAGACAGAAGGTAAGGCGTTCCGCTTCAATCGCAAAAAGACTTCCCGAAGATGCCCCGATGGTTCCGAGGTGATAGTTCTTATCCCTCCCTTACAATATATCTTGGATGAGATTGCTGCGCCTCCGACTCGTGATGGCTTGGTGTTCCCCGACATATTAAAGGGAGCGGAGACAGAAGAACTGCGCCGCAAATACACGGTACAAGAAAACTCAAACGTGAAGGACCGAGTTATCAAGATTTGTCATGAGGCATTGAATTGGGACAAGTCTATCTGCCCGTCCGGGACATGGTGCCGACACTCATTTGCCACCAACTTACATAATGCCGGAGTGGATATGGATTATATTTCGGAGAGCATGGGACACGCTTCTTCAGACCATGCCATCACTCAAATCTACATTGAACATTATCCTCTCGATATACAAATGCAAAACAATTCAAAGTTGCTAAACTTGAAGAACACTTCTGAGAGAGATGCTTTGTTGGCGAAGCTGGCAAGCATGTCCACAGAAGAATTGCTCAAACTGTTCAGACAACCTTAATCCGTAATGCTGATGATAAACTTCATAGAAAGGATAAAATCCTACTCCCCCAAAAAGGAAACGGCTGATATGACTATGCGAGCATGGAAATCAGCCCATGAAGAAGTGTATGCCGATTTTTGTAAGCGCATGGATGCTGTGTCGAAAGGTGATGTGTCTGTCCTGATGGACATGTATCTGATGATGCAGAAATGCACACCTCCCGAAGCCTTGATGATGTATGACTGGCTTTCTAATTTGGCAAATGGTAAAGACGTACAAAATATAGCCAATCAACAATGGGCTGGCCAATATACCGAGACCATCGCCAGATGTATCACCAACAAGTGTTTGTGGATAGGCATCAATGTGAAAACAGGCACGGTAGAACTGCTTACTTCTCCGAAATCAGGGCTGCTGATGGTGCATTCTGAAACGCATATTGAAATCTGGAATCATCTGTCACAAGAGTTGAAATCCTATTTGTCTGAACAATTAGATAAGCTCATGAGAAACAGCAAAGGATGTTATCTGTTGAGTAAGCTGGAAAGGAAAATGGTTTACCAGTGCCTGATGTATATCTTTCAAATCATTTTCCTCTCTCATGCGGTATTCATTGGCGGATTCATGGCTAACCTGTATGACCGTGTAATGGAAAAGAAAGAGGATTTGGCTTATTGCATGTATTATTTCGTGGTATTTGACCACGGTCTTTCACGTATGGCCAAGTCACTCAACCGCCTGTTGAACTGTGAAGAGGTTGACCATGGCGATATGCTTCTTGTAAAGTCATGCGTTACCCTGCTTGTCAATAGAAGTATAGAGATGGGCGCAGAAACCAAAGCGGATTGGGAAAACACCGTTGAGAGGTGTAACCCGGAAATCTGGAAAGAAGTGATGTTCGCCTTACGCAAAGTAAAAGGCAGACGAGGCAATAGAAAGGTGATACAATCATTGGATGATATCCTTATGGGAAACAAGGAATGTATCAAGCAGGGCATCCACTTGTTTCTTGAAGAGAATACGGAAGATATAAGCCTTGCTTACTTGTTGAAATCATTGGTAAAGTCCGGCAAAATAAAAGCGTCCACAAGATACATGACATTCCACCGTGCCATAGAACAGTTCTTTCAACGGCATTATGGGCACGATATACCGCAAAAGCGATACGGGGAAATCAAGGAACTTACCTTGAACTCACCCCAAAGAGAAAGCAGTTACACCAAAGCAAAACGGATAATAGACCGATGGACGGACTATTTTGCCAATAACGGGTAGTTGGGAAATCCAGCTATCCGTATTTACTTTGCAAACAACTGTTGTAATACGGTCGGTTAAATTAAGGTATAAATAAACCGACCAACACACAGAGTTTCATACACTACCTTTGCTTGTGAAATCGGTTTCACAGAGTTGAACCGAGGCTTAAAGTATTTAATCATCAAACAAGTAAAGATATGGAAGAAAAACTCAATCTCAACCAATTACTCCAAAAGCCTATCGTCATGATGACGGGCGAAGAACTTTGCTTTCTCATCACCAAGAGCGTGGAAAACACAGAAACGGTTACTCCCCAAGTGGCATCCAAAGGCAACTACTATGGCATAGAGGGTATCGCCCGCGTGTTCGGATGCAGTGTACCCACGGCAAACCGCATTAAGAAAAGCGGTATCATAGATAAGGCTATCACACAGATAGGACGAAAAATCGTAGTGGATGCAGACCTTGCATTGGCTTTGGCAAAGGAATCTGGTGACATCCATATCAAAGAATAGCGGTATGGAAGAGAATTGGAAAAATAACCTGGCAACAGACAGTTACGGGAATCCGGTTCGTTCCATCAGTAATCTCCGGCTTATTTTCACACTGGATGAGAATCTTAGTCAGATAAGGTACGATACCTTCTGTCAGGACGATGTGTGTTTCTGCCCTTTGTTCCGCAATGTCAATGGTAACAAAATTGATGAAGAATCAGCAGGAAAGATACAGGACTATCTGGAAAGGACATACAGAATATGTCTTACGCAGAATAAGGTATTTGAGATACTGAAGACCACTTCTTCTGAACGGAGTTTCAATCCTGTACAGGAATTTATCACACAAAAGACATGGGACGGACAACCTCGCATAGCCACAACCATCATAGATTATCTTGGAGCCGAGGACAATCCGCTTGTCAGGGAACAGACAAAACTTTGGTTTGTGGCGGCTGTAACCAGAGTATTCAATCCAGGTTGTAAGTTTGACAACGTACTGACCTTGCCCGGTCCCCAAGGTATTGGTAAAAGCACCTTCTTCAAAGCCATCAGTGGGAGATGGTTCAACGATTCATTCTCTTTTGCCAGTGGTGACAAGGAGAAAGTTGAAACCATAACCAATGGCTGGATTATTGAAATCAGTGAGTTGAATGGTTTGAAACGGGCGAACGATGCAGAGGCAGCCAAGGCTTTTCTAAGCCGTTGCAGTGATTATATGCGTCCGGCTTATGGGCATAAGGTGGTGGAGTTCATGCGGCACAATGTCTTTGCAGCGACTACTAATGAAATGAACTTTCTGCAAGGAGACAATGGAAACCGCCGATGGTGGATTATCCCGGTCAAAGGCAACGGTCATGTGTCGGATTGGCTGGATAAACTACAGTGTTCCGTTCCTCAGCTTTGGGCAGAGGCATACGCCTATTATCGACAAGGAATGAAACTCTATTTGTCACCGGACATGGAGAATGAGGCCAACGAAGTGCAGATGCAACATTCTAACATTCTTGTTGATCCAATTATGGAGGACATAGAAATGTATCTGGAGCGTGAGATTCCCATTCAATATGCAAATTGGATGATTCCGACACGACTGGCTTATCAGAAAGGAGCATACTCAGAACCAAATTCCACAATGACCTCACTCAATATGGTTTGTGCCCGACAGATTATAGAGGAACTGCCCAATGATTTAGTCAGACGAAATTCGTCCAAATACACTTCGCAATACATCAATCGCCTGATGTCCATGATTCCAAATTGGAAACGGAGTGAACAGGAGAAGGTTAAGGGGCTGCATCCTGCCTATTGCGACAAGACAGGACGGACGAAATACCCATGGGTGAGAGTGGACGCTCCAAGTGAAGAGTCCTGCGCGACACTACCAAGTGAACAGGAATTGCCATTCTAATTTTAAAATAAGGGAAAAAGAAAGAACTAATGTTCTTATGTCCCCTTGTCCCTTTTGCCCTCAAAAAAGAATAAAAACAGGAAGTAAGCAAAATAGAAAGTTATTAAAAACGCTTGGGACACGGGACAATATAAACCAACAATATGAGGAAAGAAGAACTTATCAAACAGCTACAAGAACGTGACCCTTTGCTGGCAAATGCGGTCAGCCACATGGTTACGTATGTTCAAGACCGTTACCCTTCCACCTTTCCAAGTAAGGAGCAGACCGAAGCGGTGAACAATTACCTGCGAAGTGTCCATGCCGATGGAGACGGAAGTATATCAGAACGGAATTGTGAACATCGGCGTATTGCGTCACAGAACATTACCATTGCCGCCATCCATGTATTGGACGGCCAACAACTGGACAGGCTACAAAACGTACTTGACCACATCGCATACGACAAGGAATATTATATGCCGGAGAGAGGTTACGGTATGCACCGCTGATTTTCTCTTTTGGCTGCACCATTTATAAACCATCTCAAATTATACAGACGATGAAAACAGATTTGAACTATTGTATAGTGCTTTCGTCAGAGCAACTTGCGTATCTGGCAGGAAGCAAATACGGCATTGACCGTATGAAGATATTGCACCGACTTATTGAAGCGGCTGTGTTGAAAGGAACCGACTATGCCATAAAAGGTTTTTCCACGACCTTACAAGTGGGACAAGCCATCCTTTCGGAAGTGGATTTTTCCTGCAAGTTAGGCTATGACAAAAAGACCATATCCCGCGTACTTGACAAGATGAACCAGTTGGGAATTGTCGCATCCACACAGAGCAACCGAACAAGCGTTCACACGCTGAAATGTGTATCGGCATGGATGTTGGACGGCAACCGAATAGACAACCCTTTTTATGTCCGAATAAAAGACCGGCAAGAAGAAGGAGAGGATGATTGCAGGCAAACAGAAGCAATGAATGAGGAGTGTGTTTCCGATTCAGATTTTTCCTTCGCAGGCAAAATGCCTGTTATATCAAATGAGGGCGGACCGCTTTTCCCCTCTTCTTTCCCTACTGTTTCGGCTCCTCCACAGCCTACGGCAGGGGAAGAATCTAATGAGGATATTTCAGCAGATAGTCAAACGTAGTCATATTGGATATGGCAGTGGAGCCTATGTTTTTGTGTGGGGTCTTGCAAGAAGTTCCTATGTCGCACAAATTCGCTACGCTCATCCGTACTACATAGGCGTATTCCGCCAGTCGCAAGCTCCCACCGTGCTATCCCTTTTTAGATTGATGTCTCACCCATAACATAACAAAACATGAAGAAGAAAAATAATACCGACAACGAAGTTGATGATGAAAACGACAAGAAAGTTATCAGACGCACCCTGCGGCTTGAAGCCAGAGCTACGGAACAGGAATATGCAAAGGCGGCAGAACTTGCCAAAACCTGCGGTTTGTCCATGAGCAACTATGTGCGGCGTACCGCTTTGGGGCAACATCCCCGGCAACGGCTGTCTGAGCGTGAGGTAGAAGCCTTATGCAGTCTGACGGATGCAAGGGGCGACCTTATCCGTATTGCGGCAGCAGTAAAGTCCATTCAAGCAGACAGACGGGCAATGTATTTCAGCGATACTAGGTTTGTGGAACAATGGATGAGAGCTGCCACGCAACTAATCAACCGCTGGAACCAGATAGAGAATTACCTTACCGAATAAAAGCCCCCACTTGTTATGATAGCAAAAGCCAGTACCATACCGCATGGCGCAAATGCCATAAGATATTCCGTCAATAAAGACAGGGCGGATATAGTCAAAGCCAACTTGTTGCCCGATGATATTTCACCGGAAGCAATGTACGGTCGGATAATGCTCGTGCAGAAGATGTTTGCCGAGAAAATCAACAAGGGCAGGCCTCTTGGCAGGAACGTGATAAGAATTGAGATTTCCCCAGCCGAGGAAGAAAGCAGGAACTGGATGATGGATGATTGGGTACATTTAGCAAACGAGTTCATCCATGTGTTTGATTCCATAGACCTTTCCGAGAAGACCAAACGAGCATCCTCAAAGCAGACAAACCTCAAAGGTTCGCAGTACATCGTTGCCTTGCATCGTGATTCCAAAAGTGGCATTCTCCACCTGCATATTGATGCCAACCGTGTGGATATGAATGGAAAAATAAATGATAGCCATAAGATTGGTGAGAGGGCAGTCATGGCTGCGAATATCATCAACGAAAAACGAGGATGGGTACAGTCCAAAGAAATCGGCATACGGCACAGGCAGGAAATCTCAAACTGTTGTATGGAGATACTTCGTACGATGGACAAATTCAGTTGGCGACAATACAAAATGGAACTGACAAAACGAGGTTACAAAGTACACATACAAGAAAATGATAAGGGAAAAGTTTATGGTTATTCAGTCAAACGGGGTAACTCAAATTATAAATCATCCGTGTTGGGTATCGGGAGAAATCTGACTCCATCAAAGATAGAGGCTACTTGGGCAAAACTGCATCAGCAGGAAAGGAAATCCGAGCCAACAAATTCTATTCTCCAACAAACACGGACAGCCAACGTTGATTCTGTTGTACAACCCAAGATGGCTCCACAGCCTGCTATAAGGCACTATGATATAGCAACAGACGAATATCACAGCTACCATGTGGAGATACCCGAGGTTGCTGACAATATCATCAGGCAGGAATGTTCTTTGGTGGAAGCTCATCCGTTGGCTAAGATTGAAGAGATACAACACACGGCTCTTTTACTCTTTGCCGGGTATTTGGATGCTGCCACAAGCATGGCGGTTTCAAGTGGTGGTGGCGGCTCTGACACAGGTGACTGGGGAAGAGACAAGGACGAGGATGAACTTGAATGGGCACGCCGCTGTGCAAGAATGGCAAATACTATGTGCAAACGCAGAAAAGGACTTCACAGATAATTTACCTTCTATAAATATAAGAAAATGGGTATAGGAAAATCAAGGGGCACTTCACCTATAAATGTCAATGATATGCTGGAGAAAGTTGAAATCAACCAGCAAATTGAGTCAGAAAAACAAGAAATTGATAAACTTCTCATAGAAATAAGAGAAGCAAAAAAAACGTTGATAAAGTTCAATGAGGATTTGGAGAAAGCCATCGCTGCCGAATGTCACATTGAAGGTGCGCTCAAAGCAGCAGCTGGTAGTTGTGAGAATATTGTCAACGGCATCTGCAATGCCATTGTGAAAGCAGAACGAGACACTAAATTCAAAACAACTATCACTCCAGAACAACTTGCAAAGCTTAGGCAACTTATAAACTATTCTATAGAAAGTTGGGGTTCGGTATTGGCTAATCACCGCGCCGAACAATCGAAACTTATTACCGAGCATGAATCCAATATGCGCAAAATCCTCAGATGTAATGAGGGTGTTTGGTACTCAGATTTTTGGATGAAAGTCTTGGTGATATTCTTGCTCGTCTATACAGTGGGGGTGGGATTAATTGTATATTGCGCCACTTGAAGTATCACATATAATAGTCAAGGTTTGCGCTGTTTTTAACTTGCCAGCAAATTACCGGCAAGTTAAATTCTTGTTATGTAGTTATTTTTTGCGACGATATTTCTGATTTGGGTCGTTGGGTTTTTCGGGAATAGTACGTTCAAGAACACCGAGCTCTATTAAGGAAGTAATATACTTTTGCCGATTTTTAGATTGATTGGAAATTTTCAACCTATCCATAATCTCCTGCGCAGTCCTCGGTACGGAACAAAAGTTCCTAATATCCTCTTCTTTCTTTGTCAGTTTACGAGTAACCAAGTTTACGCGAGGTTGGTTACTTTTCTTGTCAGCTTGGTTACTTTTATGCTCATTAGCAGTCATAACTTGGTTACTTTCTGCTTGAACTTGGTTGTTTTTTTTATTAGCTTGGTTACTTTTACGCTCATTAGCAATCATAACTTGATTACTTTCTGCTTGAACTTGGTTACTTTCGCGAGGTATGGTAATAACAAACTCGTTGGCGGCATGAGTGATTTCTTTGTCTTCTACCCCATTTGAAAAAGCGGCATTTGGATTGTATTCAAGCGCACGGCGCACCCCACTTCCTGCTCCGGTATAGGGCAACAAGTAATTTGCATTCGTGAACAAAAACATATTTCGAGGCATTGATGTACCATTCTTAACATCCTCAATAGTTAATCCATTTGGCAAGGTTCCCGGACTGTGAATTTCTACACGATTGTCAAATATGAAAATACGAATCGGAGACTTAATATTCAGCGAGCGGTGTACAAGTGCATTAACGACATACTCGGTAAGACTTTCGTAAGGTATCTCCAGTTCACCTATAGAATTGAATTCCTTTTCAACCTGAACCTTACGCAGATTGCGAGTAAAGAAATTCATAATGGTACGGAATTGATGGAGCAAGTTACCCTCAATTTCCATATCATGCATTTTATCTCGGAATTGTGTACCACCAACAGAGTTACCGATATAGCTGATACATTTTGCTGTCATGACAGGTAGCCAACGTTGCGTATATTTGCCGAATAGCAGCATTGCCGCAACATTAATTTTGCCATCCGGACGGATGAAATGTAGATTTCTGAGCAATTTTTCGATGGTTGTTCCTTTTATAATGGTTTCGGCCATTGCATCAAGCGAATAATCTTTCATATTCAACTCGTCGATGTTTTTCCCTTTAAATACCGGTGCAAAACGGCTCATTAGATAAAGTTTGATAGTATCTGCATCCAAATCATCAATAGTAGCATTAGGTACAGCAGCCTCGTCAGGGGCAAAACTACCGCATTCACTCATCATCTCCGCAAGCTCTGAATTGTCGAACACCTTACGTTTGTCTGCACCATTCTTCACCCATATAATCCCCTTGTTGTCATGATATGGCTTGTTCTTACCTTCTGGAATTGTGGCGATAACAACTCCACCACCTTTCACTGGAACATTCTCCACTTCTATTAGTATATTGGGAATAACATTTTCTGATGCAATATTTGTCAGTAGATTTGTCACTTCCTGCAATTCTTGATATGACAGAGCATTGATTACCCCCGTCTTATCATTTATGCCTATGACAAGTTGTCCACCACGAGAATTGCAAAACGCCACTATCTCGCAACTTATGTCATATCGATCATTCGCACGCTCCTTAAACTGTAACTTTCCATCCTCTGCCAAGTCACGCATTTGTAGTAGTTCTTGCTCTGTCATATTCTTTGATAATAATTTTTGCTTATTATATGTTTCAGCTTTAACTCGGATACTTTATGGTTCCTGTAGAAATTTAATGTCAGACTCTATTAAATCTGCGTCTGTCAAAAAACCTAATTTATATTTTAGGATACGTCTAAGTTTCACTTTCCCTCCTCCTGACAAAGAAAAATAATCACTAGTATAATCAACGTCTGAAATTAATGAAATATATTTTTCAAATGAATCTTGAATGCCTTCATTCTCAATGATAGCTTTCAATATATCAAACAACACAGATATGCCTATTGTCTTAGTAATGACACTATCTGCTGACGCATTTTTCCATAGAATTTCATTCACTGCATCAAAATACCTAAATATAATTTCATATATTTCTTCGTCTTTGTTTTCTATATACAAGTTCCTTAATACAGAAGTATCTCGTTTGCCATTACTTTCCATTTTTCCCAAATCAGAACGAGTAGCAGTTCCAGACCACAAAGAACGTTTCATGGCAAGGAAATCTCTATCTTTCTGAGGATTAGAAGATATGAGGTGCATGGTGCCTTCTACCATAGCTGCCGTTGACAATAGCCATTTTGTTCTATCCGTAATTTCTTCTATTGACGAGAAAAGCGGGGCTAACTTTATCTTTTGATAAAGCGGAGAATCTTTTCTAAAATTAAATTTTCGAGTAAGATAAACAGCTAATTTTTCTGGCGACCAGGTATTTGAAGGTTTGTCTTCAACATCATATCCAAAAAGTTCTAAAGCCAAGCTTTTATCAACTCTTTTTTGATTACCGTTTATTGTAGCGAAAAGATATGCTTGATAAGGATTGGGTAAATCCAAAAATATGGAGCAGACTAATTCTATATCCTTAAATTGTTCTTCTGTATAAGAAAACGCATTAAGCCTATGTTGACCGTCAATTATTAGTGATGAAACTTCTGACGGAATTTTTATTTCAAAGCAATCAGAAATAGAAGTTGGATGTATACTCCATCTTTTAGACTGCTCTTCTATAATATTTCCTTCATTGTCAACGTTTGCGGCAACTAAAATAGAAGTAGGAAAGCACATCTCGGCAGATTTTATAAAATTCGCGATTGCCTTTAATCTCGGCAATTTAAGAGGTCTTTGATTTCCGACCAATTTCCCCTCTTTATTATAACGAGCAACAGAAGATGTTGAAATCTCAAGTAAATCTTTTGCTTTGATTTTTGCAATAAAGAAGTCTCCAAGAGGTTGGCTAACTCTTATTCCATATATTTTTTTCATACGATAATATAATTCTATATATCTCCTCCAAGTGGACTTGTCGGATTTTTGAAAATATTTCTATTTCTATTCTGATACCACCACAACCAGCAATATAAGAAATAAACAAGTATAGATATAATTAGAGCAGCAATCTCAGATCGTTTAAGAATACCAACTACTATAATTGATGCCAATAATGGTACAACTAACCATGCAATACCGTAAAAGTCATCGTTGTCATCTCTAGTTTCTGACTTGTTGTCTATCATTTCTAAGATTCTTTCTGCAGAAGCACATACAGAAGCAATAGCAATTGTAATTAATCCAATTGCCACGTCTTTACATCCTATATCCAGAAACAGAATAGACATCCATATACTGCTAGATCCACATATTAAGAAAAATAATATGAAGAACATCAATTTGCGCCTATGTGATTTTATCCAGTCCATAATTTTTTCTTATATTATTTTTCTTTCCAATACTGAACAACTTCAAACAAGTCGCCTTTTTGCAATTCTTTAATATTAGATACACATTGTCCGTTATCTAATTTTTCAAGATTTCGCAGAGTTCGAGATCCATCCTTTTCACTCAGACCTAAGAATTTGTTTATTGCTTTTGTATTATTAAGGTCGTTTATCGGTAAAAGGAATGCTGTTTCACATTCTTGCGAGAAATCGAAATTGCCTTGGTTATACTCCGATATGCCTTGAGAGAGAAGAACTATAGAGACTCCATATGACCGGATTTTTCTAAGTAAAACTTCCAAAATCTCCAAAGACTTTTTTTCTCGGAATAAATCGTGAGCTTCATCAATCATTAACACATAACGCATGCTTCGGTTACCATCAATGACTTCTGTGCCACCCATATTTGTGAACACATTAAAGATGTAGTTAATGATGAGGAAGATTGACGTGAATCGAACCGTACTATCCAGCTCACCTGATAGAGAAAAATAATAATTGTTATTTAGGAAGATACTTGGATCATTAACTCTTGACGCAAAGAGTTCATATTCACTAAGACGTTCCATAATTTCAGTAAGAGTGTCACGGTTATCGCCAACCGATTCAATTACCAAATCATAGATTTCCTTCAATGAAGGATGCTTACCGTCTTTATGTTGAATAAACGCTTCTTTGGTAGCATCTTTTAGTGTTTGTTGCTGCCTCTTGCCGATATTGGAGTATTTAGCAATAATGTCAACAAACTTATTTATACCTACCAGTTTGTTCTTTTCGTTAACATTGTCAATGAATGAAACGGGATTCAAAGGGAATGGTGTATGAGGCGCATTTATACATTCTGTATGAGTTTCTGTAAAAAAGTCACTCATTTTGTTTTTGTCATCCTCACTCAATCCCTTAAAATCAAGGAACAAGAAGTTGACTTGCCCTTGCGTCTGCTTATATAGTTGACGAAGAAACTCAAGTGCGAATTGAGTCTTACCGGAACCTGACTTTCCGGCAACAGCAATATGCTGATTATTGTAACGAGTGGAATCGTTGAAACAGCAATATATATTCTCACCTGTCGAAATATTATAGCCCACTTTTATTTGGATTGGTCCTGAAAAGGTAGTTTTTGTGATATGTTGATTTCGATTTTCAACACAATCAAATCTTTCAGGAGTATCCTCAATCAAATCAATTCCTTTTCTGAAGTATTCAGTTAAGAAATCGAAGAAAGTATATTGTGGATTGTTTTCAAACAGATAATTTATCTTTTCTAATCCATGGTCAATATGCAACTTTATATATTTGGGAATAAGCTCATCATTTTTAGTTATTCCATATGCCTGACAAATTAAGGCAATATAGAAATCTCTATACTGTCCATCAAACAGAATATGGTCTTTGTATTCTTTTCCTTGTGAATCGTAGGTAGAAAATTCCTGTTGGGTAAAGCGTTTTCCCGTAGACAAAGAATAGCCTAATGCAATACGAGCTATCACATTTTCTTTTGTACCCCCAGTAAGTTTTTTTGTTAATTGGGTTACAATGGCTTGATTTTCGCCAGATGTTTTGATGTTAATTTGCATATCCGCTATTGTTGTATTCTTCGAAAAGATTTTCTGGTTTCACTTCAACAAAGTGTGAACCATTCTTCTCATTATTTATTAAATAGGATTTATTCACAATCGGTTGAATATATTGATATTCTTCTTCCGTCAATTCTTTTTTAAGAAGGGGAAAGAGAATCACTTGTTTTGAAACATTTGGATAGAACTTCGTGAGTACATTCTTTGTATGTTGTGGGTCAAATTTCTGCATAGGACTATCTATGAAAACAGGAAAATCAATTTCTGTTTCATCAACCAAAGCACTTAACAGCGCAGACGCAAACATCTGGCGTTCACCCATGGAAAGAATGCTATTGTCAATTTTCTTGTCATCATATCCAAATAGGCAGATGTCAACATCATCGCCATTGCCATTGATGTCAACAATTACCTTTTTAACAAGATTGGTCTTGTGCAAATATGATTGAAGTTTTGTCTCTAATTTCTTCGCAAGAGCCTTTTTCTTTTCATCTTTGAAGCGAATAAGGAATTTTTGTATCGTATTAATCAGACGCGTAGCCTCATTGTCAACTGCGCGGTTCTGATCAGACACATTTATTTTTTTAGAGAGAATCTCCTTTTGCTTTTTGTGAGCAATCACTTGTTCTTGAAGTGATTCTATTTCACTTTGTCTTTTCCCGATCTCAATACCTATAGAATCTATCTGACGGTCGATATTCTCTTTTCGGGTTCTCAAATCTTGAACATAATCGCTCTCTGCCTTTTTCTCAGCCTCTCGAATGTTCTTTTCGATTGTGTATAATTCTGATTTAGCCTTGGTGTATTTGTTAATTAGATTTTCAAAAGAGGACTTACTATCTTTGATTTTCGCAATAATATGCGTAAATTCATCAATCTGTCCTTGGCTAAAGTCATGCAACGTACTGAAGTGCTCAAACTTACTTTCATCAGAAACATTGTAAAAATGCTTTTTGATGAGTTGTCTGATTTGAAGCTCGTAGAAGTCTCTAGTCTTTATATCTATTGAGAAATGAAGTTCCTTCTTTGCTTCTTCAATATCGCCAAGTATGACATCAGTTTTATCATTAACTCCTTCCAACTGAAGCTTGTTCTGCTTATACGCTTTTTCTGTTTCTAATTGGGTTGAAAGTTCAGCCATAATACCTCCAGCCAAGCCAAATGGAATAAGACTGTATAAATCTTTAAGACTGTCATCTGCTTCCCTTAACACTATGCCAAGTTCCTCCTTTCGATTATTCAATTTTTGCAATTCATCGGCTGACATCATATCGCCTTCACGAATCAATTTTGATTGAAGTTCGGCAGAATTATGACGTTTAAACACTCTGTCTTCTTCCAAATTAGATATTTCTTCGATCAATCTGCCAATTTCTCCTTCTTTAAAATCAATATCTGCGATTAGCCCATTAAACTCGCGCTTCTCTTGAGGTTTAGCAGATGATTTCCTATAATCATCCTGAATTCTAACCAACTCATTTTTGAGATCTTCGTATTTCTGTATGCCAAGAACTTGAGAATATGCAAGACTTAAATCTTTTCGTTGTTCTGGAGTATTTATTTGAGCAAATGAAACTATCTTTTCTGCATCAAAGAAAAAGAATTTTGCAATCTCTATTGGAAGTATGTAATCCCGAATAAATATTTCCTCTTCTTTTGCAATTTCCTCTTTTGATCCCGTGAACAAATCGTTCTTCCGGCCATCAATCAGAATTTCTAACTCGTCATCATAATTTGTTGCACTATCATAGGAACGAACAATTGTTATCTCGGTGCAAGGCGTATCAGGAATTTCTACGTCCGTAAATGTAACGGACACAGAGAACCGAGTTTCGCCTTCTTTCTGTGCAGCAAAGTTGAGACTATTACCAATGTATTTACTATAACCTCCTTTTTCGTCAATTTCTTTACGATATAGTTCATCAACCTTCCCCATGTTCTTACCATATAGGCACCAAACTAATGACATGAGAAAAGTTGTTTTGCCGAAACCATTATTACCACTGACGATAATCAGATTCCTATTCCCATCGGGAAAAAGTTCAATCTTATTCTTCCCTTTATAAATTCGGAAATTATTAAGTTCTATTTCGCGTATCGTCATGATTTCTTTTTATTTACAAATTCCTCTAAACGAGACTCAATTTCTGTTTTCAAGCCACGGCGTCGCTGCATGAGTGACTTGCTTTTCTGAAGCATAAGAAGTTGCTCTATCAATTCACCTTCTTCAAGGTTCTCTTGGCAAATTTCTTTCATCAAATCTGCTTCCAATTTGTTTTTTATCTTGCCCTCTTCCATATTTAATGAGGAATTATAGATTTTGTTATATATTTCTGATACTTGATGTGCAAAGTTAAAATCTCGATACCAATTCACTTGAATTGCAATCAATTCTTGATCTGTAATGAGTTTTATTTCAGGATTATATTGTTGCAATTCATGTTGAACATTTAACAGCCCTTCCAACATTTTCGCTCTATATGTGAAAGTGTAGGATCCCATATCGTTCACGGCTCTTCTTCCATCCCGTCGCAACGGGAACCGATTCTCAATGATATTCCGTTCTTGATCCAGTTTTAACCTAAAATCATAAAGCGGTTGCATCCATTCTCGCCCATTTTTTATAAGCGAACGCATGGACTTATCATCCTTTACAACAGTACAAGTCCAACAACCGAAACGACTTTGACCACAAGAGCCATGACTTTTGTCTGTTACAACGGTTGGACATTCGTAATCGTCCGCACTCGCATCAACATAAATGTTAAACAGGATTTTGTTATCAAATCCCCAAGGAGATGGAATGGTATTTATTATGTACCAGACTTCTTCTAACATCAATTCTTTGATTGGTGCATAGACATATGTATTTGTCAACAGAGTATGATTGGTAAGTCGCTTGCCATGAATTTCATGTTTCTTGATGGAACGAGCGCGAGTTGCACTTTCAGCCTTTCTTGTTCCTATTAAAATTATAGCTTCCCCACACTCGTCAACTTGTTCAATTATAAAACGAGCAGTAGGTTTAATTTTCATTTTCTCTGTACACCATCTAAATGCTGTGTTCGGGACAGGATAACCTTTCCCGATAACATTCACCCAAAATGAATCTTCCAATCGAGGCGTAGTCTTCCGGACAAAAATAGGCAAATCTTCTTCTCTCGCTTTTTTTTCTATCTGTTCAAGAACTTGATCAACATACGATGCAATTATAGGATTTTCAACCATTGTATCATTACATACTACATATATTGGTCTACGAAGTTGAAATGGCCCCGGTAGTTCTTTTAATTTTTCGAGCGCAATCCATACAAGCATTAATAATACTGTTGAATCTTTTCCTCCACTGAATCCTATAATCCATGGTCGGGTTGATTCATCAGCATACGCATACTGGTCAAGAATTTCATCTATTATATATTCAATACGTTTATTCCTCATTTCGGATTTTTATCATAAATCAGACATTTGATTTATAGGTTAAAAAGTTTTAAAGTCTTTATTCACTAAATCGGTCAATTCGACATCTAATAGGTGTGATATTTTAATTAGGGTTTCAATATCTGGCTGAGAACTATTTGTACACCATTTTGAAACGGTGGATGGGTTGACATTTAATTGCTCACACAACCACTTATTTGTTCTCTTCTTCTCCGCTAAAACAACTTTCAGACGATTTATATCTGTTTCCATTTTGACAAAATTTGTTATTTGCTCACAAAAATAGTGATTTCATTTCACTCGACAAAAGAAATGGATTAGTTTATGATAAAAATAACCAGAAATACTGATTTGAATCATTATAATAAACACAGTTGCTATAGAAGTTCTATTTATATGTTATCAATACACGTAGTGTCGGAGTTAGTGTCTAAGTTGGTGTTAGAGTTGATATTAAAAGTGTCAGAGTGTCCTTACTATCTATGTCTATAGTGCTAATACATTCTTGTCGCAAACCTCAAAAATAATTGCGACAACATCATGCCTTATGTCAATAGATGGTACTTGTATTTGTTAAATGGGCTTAGTACAGTCTTCGCTCCTGCTTGTTTTTGCGTAAACAATGCGTAAACAAACTATTTCAGTTAGGGGGATTTAGTGAATTTCATAGAGGATAGCGAATTTTGCAACTAACTGATATTCAACAAAGATTAATAAAAAGGACTATCACAGAATATCATCTTATCGTTCTCATAATCTGGAGGTCCCTGGTTCAAGCCCAGGCTGGTCCACACGACGAAAAAGCACTTACGGAATTCCGTAAGTGCTTTTTTGTTTATGCCATGTAAGAACCTAACACAACAGTTTGTCACATAGTTTTACGCGAGTTCGGGATAAGAAAGTCTCCGAAAAAGTTGGTAATCTCGCAAATATTTTGTATATTTGTAAGTGAAAATCAATAACATACTAAAAATACAAGCGATGATTACCACTTGCAAAGTTACGGAAATTTTCTGTATTATCGACGAGTTTTCCAAGAAATTGCACGCAGAACTTGAAAAAAACATGTATTTGCGCCTTTCTGACATGGACGGGCGCAAGCGCAGGAAGCGTGAATGCATGATGTCTGAGAGCGAGATAATGACAATCCTTGTATGCTGCCATTTCGGAACATTCGCCAATTTCAAGCACTACTACATGCTCTTCATCAAGGGGCATCTTGCCAAGGATTTCCCTTCCGCCGTATCCTACAACCG